>CAVYDK010000001.1:0-134442 GCA_963767315.1 uncultured Acidobacteriaceae bacterium
CGCACTTTGTCCTCCGGTGCCTGACAGGAGGCCTGAGGATTGTAGCGCAGCTCGCGGGTCAGCGCCGTGTAAATCCTCGCCGCTTCGTCCGTGGCGGGGCCTGAATCGTAGTCTTCGATGCGGCTGCCCACCTCGTCCAGCATGTTGTTTACGCTGGAGCGCGTCCACGGGCGCATGCCCAGGTAGACCGTATCCACATAGCCGAGGGAGTAAAGTCGCAGCACGGCCGGATAGACCCAACTATCGACCGGGATGTATGGGGAGCCTGCTGCGGAAGACTCGCAGACATCCGATTGGCTGTGCGGGGGCGGGGCCTCCCTGGCCTGCGCCCTGCGACGCGGGGGCACGGCGGCAAGCGGGCTGGCGGCCATCAGCAAGAGTGCCGCCAACACTGTTGCCCAGCGAAAGATATGTGGTCCGGCCAAACGTCTGTTCACCCTTACGCCCCTTCCGTCAACAACCATTCAGATTCCCAATACTGAAGACGCTGGAATCAACGTACGCGTCGCGGGAGTCTCATATTCTGTTTGGACTTGCTCAATATTTATTGCAGGGATTCATCCAAATTGTACGTCCTGCATGCTGGTTTCGTAAGACCACACCGGCAACAGGCACGAAAATGAGACGCCTGTCTTGACGGCGAATGTTACCAATAGACTCGCCGCTTCTGGTTGCTGGTATATTTACGAAGGAAGGAGAGAATCGATGTCGTTGAATTCACCTGTATTGGTGACCGGAGGCGCAGGTTTCATCGGCTCCAATTTCGTGTTGCAGTGGCTGGCCGAGCAGCGGACGCCGGTGACGGTTTTGGACAAGCTGACGTACGCCGGAAACCTGGAGAACCTGGCTTCGGTGCAGCAGGACAGCCGATACCGCTTCGTTTGCGGCGACATTGTGGATGGCGCTTTGGTTCGCCGCCTGCTCGATGAGCAACGCCCCGGAGCGATCGTGCATTTTGCCGCGGAGAGCCATGTGGACCGCTCCATTCTCGGCCCCGCTGAGTTCATTCGCACCAACATCGAGGGGACCTTCCAGTTGCTGGAAGCTGTACGGGAATACTGGCTGGAGTTGCCCGCGGAGCAGCGGAGGGAGTTTCGTTTTCTGCACGTCTCCACCGATGAGGTCTACGGTCAGCCTTACTCCGACGGCTCCGGCCTTCACCGAGGAGACGGCCTATGCGCCGAACAGCCCTTACTCGGCCTCCAAGGCGGCCTCCGATCATCTGGTGCGCGCCTACCACCACACCTATGGCCTGCCTGTGCTGACCACAAACTGTTCCAACAACTACGGTCCGCGCCAGTTTCCCGAGAAGTTGATTCCGCTGGTGGTGCAGAATGCCCTCAAGGGGCTGCCGCTGCCGGTGTATGGCGATGGCCAGAACGTGCGCGACTGGCTCTATGTGGAAGACCACTGCGACGGCATTCGTGCCGTGCTGGAGCGGGGCGTACCGGGGCAGACTTACAACATCGGCGGAAGGCAGGAGATGTCGAATCTTGAAGTGGTGCGGCAGATCTGCGCCACTCTGGACGACCTGAAGCCTGCCGAGAAGCCCTACGCGAGCCTGATTACCTTCGTCAAAGATCGTCCGGGCCACGACCGCCGCTATGCCATGGATATTGCGAAGATTGAGCGCGAACTTGGCTGGCAGCCGCGGGAGACGTTTGCCGGCGGCCTGCGCAAGACAATTCAGTGGTATCTCGACAATCCTGAATGGGTGGAGCACGTGACCAGCGGCTCGTACCGCGAATGGATCAACTTGCAGTACACCCCCTCCAGCCCTCGAGGTGCTGTGAGCCAATGAAAACACGCAAAGGAATTATTCTCGCGGGAGGATCGGGAACGCGCTTGTATCCGATCACGCATGCGGTGTCGAAGCAACTGCTCCCCATCTACGACAAGCCGATGATCTATTACCCGCTGAGCGTGCTGATGCTGGCGGGCATCCGCGAAGTCCTGGTGATCTCCACGCCGCAGGACACGCCGCGCTTTCAGCAGTTGCTGGGAGACGGATCCGCATGGGGAATGAGCTTCGAGTATGTCGTCCAACCCACGCCGGAAGGGCTTGGCACAGGCATTTATTCTCGGGCGCGATTTTGTCGGTAAGGATGATTGCGCACTGGTGCTGGGCGACAATATCTTCTTCGGCCATCAACTGGGCACCATGCTGAAATCTGCCGCGGCGCGGCCTTCGGGAGCGACGATCTTCGCCTATCCGGTCAAAGATCCGGAGCGCTACGGAGTGGTCCAGTTGGATGCCTCCGGCCTTGCCGTGAGTCTGGAAGAAAAGCCCAGGCAGCCCAAGTCGCGACTATGCCGTCACAGGGCTCTACTTCTATGACAATCAGGTACTGGATATCGCCGCCAATCTGCGGCCTTCGCCACGCGGAGAACTGGAGATCACGGACGTCAACCGGATCTATATGGAGAAGAGAGAGTTGTCGGTTGAAGTGATGGGCCGCGGGATTGCCTGGCTGGACACGGGCACGCACGACTCGCTGCTGGAAGCCAGTGCGTTCGTTCAGACGATTGAGAAACGGCAGGGACTGAAGGTGGCCTGTCCGGAAGAGATTGCCTTCCGCGCAGGTTTTATCGATGCGGGACAATTGGAGGCCCTGGCCGCTGGTATAAGGAACGGACTATGGCGAGTATCTACGCGAGATACTTAGTAATCCTGGGATATAGTGCATGAAAGTTCAACCTACGCAGATTGCTGGAGTGCTGATCGTCGAACCGGATGTCTTCGGCGACGACCGGGGCTTTTTTCTGGAGAGCTTCAACGAGAGAGCAGATGCGCAAGATCGGTATCGACGCGCATTTTGTGCAGGACAACCACTCCCGCTCGCAACGCAACGTGCTTCGCGGATTGCATTACCAGATCCATCAACCGCAGGGCAAGCTGGTTCGCGTGGTGCGCGGCACGGTCTTTGACGTTGCCGTGGATCATCCGCCGCGGTTCTCCGTCCTTCGGCAAGTGGGTGGGCGTGGAGTTGTCGGCGGAAAACAAGCGCCTCTTCTGGCTGCCTCCGGGAATGGCCCACGGATTTGTCGTTCTGTCGGATTCCGCGGACTTTCTTTACAAAGCGACCGACTATTATGCGCCGCAGTTTGAACGCACTATTCTTTGGAACGATCCGGACCTGGGCATTGAGTGGCCGCTGGCGGGTGAGCCGATCCTCTCCTCAAAAGATGCTGCGGGGTTGCCATTTCGCGAGGCGGAAGTGTTTGAAGAAGACTTTCTCCTGAAGGAAGCGAATGCAAAACAATAGGATTCTGATCTTTGGCCGCATCGGGCAAGTGGGCTGGGAGTTGCGGCACAAGCTGGCCTGTCTGGGGCAGGTGACCGCGATGGATTATCCGGAGATCGATTTCTCCAAGCCTGACTCGATCCGGGCAGCGGTGCGAACGGCTCAGCCCGCGGTCCTCATCAATGCCGCCGCTTACACGGCGGTCGATAAGGCCGAAAGCGAACCTGAATTGGCCATGGCCATCAACGGCACGGGGCCGGGGGTAATCGCGGAGGAGGCCAAACGGCTGGGCAGCTTGCTGGTGCACTACTCCACGGACTACGTCTTCGATGGCACCAAGCAGGGGGCCTATGTTGAGACCGATGCACCCAATCCGCTCAATGTCTATGGCAAGACAAAACTGGCGGGCGACGAGGCCATCCAGGCGGTGGGCGGCGATTTCCTGATCTTGCGCACCAGTTGGGTGTATGGCGCGCGCGGAAGCAACTTTCTGTTGACCATGTTGCGCCTGGCCCGGGAACGGTCGGAGTTGCGCATTGTGGATGACCAGATCGGCGCGCCAACCTCAAGCGAATGCATCGCTCAGGCTACCGCCGGTATTCTGGCGCAGTTGCTTGCGCCCGCCGGCGGTGGACTGGATGGACGCAGCGGCATCTACAATCTGACCAGCACGGGAGAGACTTCCTGGTGCGGATTTGCCAAGGCGTTGTTGACCCAATCGGCTGCGACCTTCGGCTTTGCGGTTCCCAACCTGATTCCGATCCGCACCAGCGACTATCCTCGTCCCGCCAGGCGTCCGGCCAACTCGCGTCTGTCGTGCCAACGACTGGCGGAGACCTTCGGGATCATGATGCCTTCCTGGGAAGATGCACTCTCCCTCGTGCTGGAGACGCTTGCTGAAGGAGCTTCGCCGGACAAGCCGCGATGAATTGCCACAGCTGTTCAGCATTCTGGCAGGCGACCTGAGTTTGTCGGACTGCGGTCGGCACTGTTCAATTTGCGCTCATGAAGTGCAGCCGATTGTCGAGGTACGCCCCCATTGCCGTGGCGGGGCAAGGCGACGGGGACATCTATCGGGACGGTCGGCGAGGCGTCTGTATCCTGCAGCGCGCGTCTCGCATGCGGTCGCCGTGGACGCGGTGCGCGGGAGGTTCCGCACTTGGCACATTCCGTATCTGATTGGTGCGATGTGAGCAGGGTCTTGTTGTGACGTACATCACATCAGCGTCGGCTGGAATCCAATAACCTTGTTGGAGATAGAGCATCCGCGAGTATTCGCGATGCAGGATGTTTATGCCCTATGACGAGAAGCAGGAAAGCGATCGTCCGTGGTCTCCCAAAATCGTAGCCTTCGTCTGCAACTGGTGCACGTATACCGGGGCCGACCTGGCCGGAACCAGCCGTCTGAAGATGGACGCCAATGTGCGCGTTATCCGGCTGGCGTGCAGTAGCCGGGTCAGCCCACTGTTCATCATCAAGGCATTCGAGCGCGGCGCCGACGGGGTGATTGTGAGCGGTTGCCACACCGGCGACTGCCACTACAGCACCGGCAACTACTATGCCCGGCGACGCTTTGCGATCCTGCGCGACCTGCTGCAATTCATGGGCGTGGACGACGATCGCGTGACGTTTTCGTGGGTTTCAGCCTCGGAGGGCAACAAGTGGCAGGAGGTGGTCAACGAGACCACGGCCCGCGTCCGGGCGTTGGGGGCCCTCCATGCGCCGCGGCAGGAGAAAGGCGGCGAGAGGCCATGAAGGAATTGCAGGAGCTTGCCGCAAAGCTGCTGGCCGATGGCGCCGTCCAGGTGGTGCTCGGATATGAGGAAGGGCCGCGCGGCGTGCGGCCGGCCTTTATTACGGACCCCGCGCAGGCCGGACGGCTGGTCTTCGATGCGCGTTGCGTGCAGAACCTGGCTACGTATTTGAATCCGCGGCGCAAGCACATCGTGCAGTTGGGAAAACCGGCGGTGGTGGTCAAAGGCTGCGACGCGCGCGCCATCGCGGGACTGGTCCGCGAACGGCAGATTGCGCGCGAGAGCGTGGTTGTCATTGCGGTGCGCTGTGGCGGGGTCTTGCAGCGTCCGGAGGAGAATGCGGCGCTGAGCAGCGAAACGACCGCGGCGCGCTGCGCCGGGTGCGATGCCCGCGAGCCCAGGCTCTACGACTACATTCTGGGAGAACTTCCGCCCGATCCGCCAGTGAATGCCAGCCGCGCCGAGCAGATTGCGATGCTGGAAAAGATGACTCCGGCAGCAGCGCAAGGGCTTTTGGGACGAAGAACTATCGCGCTGCATTCTCTGCCATGCCTGCCGCGAGGCCTGCCCCATGTGCTTCTGCGTGCAATGCACGGCGGAACGAGCCCTGCCGCAGTGGATCGATCCCTCGCCGACGCTACAGGCCAACCGCGCCTGGCAGATGATGCGTGTGCTGCATCAGGCCGGCCGCTGCGTCGATTGCCTGGAATGCGAGCGCGCCTGTCCTGAAGACATTCCGCTAGGGCTCTTCGCGCGCTACATTGCCGGCGCGGTGGAAACGCGGTTCGGATACAAGGCTTGCGACGATCCCGCGGTGCCCGCGCCATTGGGCGTATTCAGCACGGAGGATGGCGAGGAGTTTATACAGTGACGCAGCGATTTCTTTCCCATGCGGAGCTGGGCGCGCTGGTGGCCGCGCATAGGCGGGTGATCGCGCCGGTCCGCGCCAGGGACGATGCGCGGCAAACCGACTATCTCCCCATCCGGGCGCTGGCCGATGCGGCGCCGGGAGCGGCCCTTCCGCGGCGCTCATTGAAAGAATTTTTCCTTCCTCCCACCGAGGTGCTGCTCTCTTACCGGCAGACCAAAGAGGGCGTGGAGATCAAGGAAGTCCCCACCCAGGCGCAGCCGCAGGTGATTCTGTTCGCCTCGCCCTGCGATGCCGCGGCGCTGGAAGTGGTGGACAAGGTGATGAACTGGGAGTATCGCGACGAACTGTGGTTTGGCCGCCGCGAGGCGACCACCATCGTGGGCCTGCTGTGCTCCAGCATGGATTCCAGTTGCATCTGCAGCGCGATCGGACTCGGGCCCGATTCGCCGCGCGGCTCGGACGTGCTGCTGACGCCGGTGGAAGGCGGCTATCTGGCGCAGGTGATTACGCCCAAGGGCGAGGCGCTGCTGGCGCATTGCGCTGCGAGGGAAGCGAGCGCCGCCGCCGTGGCCCAGGCGGAAGCGGCGCGGCAACAGGCACGCCGGAAGGTGGAGAACAACGCGCCCGCCATTCCCGATGGATTCGCCGCATGGCTGGAGGAGAACTTCGATCATCCGGCATGGAAGACGATGGCGCTGCGCTGCCACGGCTGCGGGGCCTGCGCCGGCGTCTGCCCCACCTGTCATTGCTTCGATATCGTCGATGAGCACGACAGCCCGGATGAGGGTGTGCGCCGCCGCAACTGGGACTCCTGCCAGACGGCAAAATTCACGCTCCAGGCCTCCGGACACAATCCCCGGCAGGGCCAGAGCGAGCGCTTCCGGCAGCGGATTCAGCACAAATTTTCCATCTATCCCAAACGGTTTCGGCGAGATTTTATGCACCGGCTGCGGCCGCTGCTGCAGAGTTTGCGCCGGCGGCATGGACCTTCCGGAGATCCTCGGCGGCCTGATCGCCCTGGCGAAGAAGGGCCCGCAGGAAAGCGGCCAATGAATATCTATCAGCCCCATCTGATGCGAATCGTCGAGATCACCGATGAGACCGTGGATACGCGCACGCTGAAGCTCGAATTCAAAGCCCCGGCCATGGCCCGGGAGTTCCAGTTTTCCGCCGGACAGTTTGGCGAGTACTCCGCCTTCGGCGAAGGCGAGAGCACATTTTGCATCGCATCGTCGCCCACGCGCAAGGGCTACATCGAGTGCAGCTTCAAGTCCACCGGCAAGGTGACGCAGGCGCTGCGCCGCCTGGGCGTGGGAGACACGGTGGGATTTCGCGGGCCGTACGGCAACCATTTTCCGATCGAGGAGATGAAGGGCCACTCGGTGGTCTTCATCGCCGGCGGCATCGGCCTGGCGCCGGTGCGCTGCGCCATCTGGAATGTGCTTGACCTGCGCGACCAGTACAAGGACGTAACCATCGTCTATGGCGCGCGCACGGTGGGCGACCTGGTGTATAAGCGGGAGCTGGAGGAGTGGTCTCGGCGCGCCGATCTGCGGCTCTGCCTGGCGGTCGATCCAGGGGGTGAAACTCCGGATTGGAAGGGCGAAGTGGCGCGCATCCCTACCGCGGTCGAGAAGGCCGTGGCTACGGCGGAGGACACCTTCGCGGTGATCTGCGGACCGCCCATCATGATCAAGTTCACGCTGCCGGTGCTGGCCAGGCTGGGCTTTGCCGCCGAGCGCATCTATACGACTTTGGAAAATCGCATGAAATGCGGCCTCGGCAAGTGCGGGCGCTGCAATATCGGCGCGACGTACGTGTGTAAGGACGGGCCGGTCTTCACGGCGGCCGAGATGGGCCGGATGCCGCAGGAGTTCTAACTTAGCGTCGCGCGCACGTGCCTGGGAGAGTTGCAAAAGATGAGTAAAGCCGAAGCATCAGCGGGCAGGAGTGAAGCCGGGAAGCCAGCCGCGCAGCGCGTTGGAGTGTATCTTCTCCAAGCCGCCGAGAGCGCATCGGCCGGCCTCGATCTTCAGCGCGTGGCCGAGGCCGCGGCCCATCTGCCCGGCGTGTGCGTGGTACGGACCATGCGCCCATCCGGCGCATTGCATCCGGAGCAACTGGCGGGCGAGTTGCTGCGGGATGAGCTGGACGCAGTCGTGCTTGCCGCGGAGCACCCCGGTTTTTATCAGGCTGCCTTTGCCCGCGCCCTGGCGCTGACGGGCCAGGACGGAGAGCAGGTTCGGCTGGCCCCCTTCGGCGAAGGCCGCGATGGCCACAGCACGGAGCGCGCCAAGGCCTTGATTGCCGCTGCCGTTCAAGGCATTCCTTTCCCTCCCGCCGCTGGGCATTCCGCATCTTCGCCGGCATCTTTCTGCACCGCTACGCTCGTGATCGGCGGCGGAGTGGCGGGCATCCAGGCCTCGCTGGAGATCGCCGCATCGGGGAACAAGGTCTATCTGGTCGAACGCAACGGCACCATCGGCGGACGCATGGCCATGTTCGACAAGACCTTCCCCACGCTCGATTGCGCGGCGTGCATTCTGACTCCCAAGATGGTGGCCGCCGGACAAAACCCGAATATCGAGATTCTGGCGCTCTCTGAAGTCGAGCAGGTAACGGGAAGCGCCGGGGCCTTCAAGGTGAAAGTACTCAAGCGCGCGCAGCCGCGTCGATTCGAGCGCCTGCGTGGCCTGCGGCGAATGCGCCCGCTTCTGTCCGGTGACTGTGCCGAGTGAATTCGATATGGGAATTGCCACGCGCAAGGGAATCTTCATTCCCTTTCCGCAGGCCGTGCCGAATACCTACATGATCAGACCCTGAGCACTGCCTGTGGGTGCAGAGTGAAGGGAAGAAGTGCGGCGCCTGCGCCAAGAAGTGCACCCAGAACGCAATCCATCTGGATGCGCGGGACGAGGCGATCGAACTGGAGGTGGGCAATATCATCGTCGCTACCGGCTATGACACCCTGGACGCACGGCGCATCGAGCACTACGGTTACGGCACGTATCCCAATGTTCTGACCTCGCTCGAATTCGAGCGCCTGACCAACGCCTCCGGGCCCACCGGCGGCAAGATCGTCATGAAGACATTGCGGCAGAACAAGAAGACCAAGGCCGACGAGTGGGTCTTCGATCCGGACGGCCCCCAGCCGAAGGCCGTGGCCATCGTTCATTGCGCCGGCTCGCGCGATCGAAACTACAACTCCTATTGCTCGCGCGTCTGCTGCATGTACTCGCTCAAGTTCGCCCACCTGGTGCGGGAGAAGCTGCCCCAGGCCGAGTGCTTCGAGTACTACATCGACATGCGCGCCTTCGGCAAAGGCTACGAGGAGTTTTGCGAACGCATTCGCGAAGAGGGAGTATCGCTGGTGCGCGGACGCCCGGCCAGCGTAACCGAATGCGGCCCACGGCTCAATGTCCACGGCGAGAATGTGGCAACCGGCCGCCTGATGGACCAGCCGGTCGATATGGTGGTCCTCTCGGTCGGCATGCAGCCTTCCACCGGGGCCGCGGAGTTGGCGGAAAAGCTGGGAATTCCGCTGGACGCGGACGGATGGTTCCAGGAACTCGACTATAACTCCGGGCCTGACTCGACGGGCCGGGATGGCATCTACATCGCGGGGGTCTGCCAGGGGCCGAAAGACATACCGGACACTGTGGCGCAGGCCTCGGCGGCCGCGGCCGGCGTACTGCGTTCCATCATTGGAAGCGGCAAGCAATGCGGCAAGCAATAAGGACTGGGAATTCAATGGCTGTTCGTGCAAATCCGAATCTGATCGACGAGCTGGAGCACTATGGAGCCCGCGACGCCTCCCTGTGCTATCAGTGCGGCCATTGCAGCGCGACTTGCCGTCTCTCCGGCGACGCCAGCGTCTTTCCGCGCAAGTCCATGCATTATCTGCAACTGGGCCTGGAAAAGCCGCTACGCTCCGCACTCGATCCCTGGCTCTGCTACTACTGTGGCGATTGCTCGGAGCGGTGCCCGCGCGGCGCCGAGCCGGGCGAGACCATGATGGGCCTGAGACGCTGGCTGACCGCGCAGTATGACTTCACCGGAATCTCCCAGCTTTCTCTATCGCTCCTGGGCCTCGGAGCTGGCGGCGGTTCTGATGCTGGCGCTCCTTACCGGCGCGGGTTTTCTCGGCTTCGGATATCTCTTCGGAGGCGGCAACCTCTCGGTCTACGACGGCGCGGGCGCATTTCTCCCCGCGCACGACGTGCATATCTTCGACTGGACGATGGGCATTACGCTGGCCCTGATTCTATCCATCAACTGCCTGCGCATGTGGCGGTTCACGATGCGCGGCGAGCAGGCGGCGCCGGTTTCGCCCTCTCAGTATCTGCGCCACCTGCTGCTTCTGCCGTTGCATTTCTTTACCCAGAAGCGCTTCCGCGATTGCGAGCGCAAGCGTCCCTGGGCCACTCATCTTGTGCTGATGCTCAGTTATCTGACGATGCTCGTGCTCATAATGTTCTTTCTGAAGGAGATGCAGTCGGGGCCGAAGGTGAACTGGTACGCCCACAGCTTTGGCTATCTTGCCTCGATCGGATTGGTCACGGTCACGATCCTGGACTTGCGCGGGCGAGTGAAGAAAGACGAGGCGTATCATCGCCACTCGCACGAGTCCGACTGGATATTTTTGATTTTGCTTTTGTATGTGGCGATGACCGGAATCGTGCAGCACGTTCTGCACCGCGCCGGTCTGCCCATGGCGGCCAACATCGCTTATGTCGTGCATCTGATGGGCGTGGTGCCCATGCTGCTGCTGGAAGTGCCTTTCAGCAAGTGGTCGCACATGGCTTACCGGCCGCTGGCGATGTACTTCGCCGCGTTGCAGCAGGCCGCCGGGAAAGGAAGATAGAAGCATGGCGCAAGAGCGGATTGGCGTTTATGTTTGCTGCTGCGGGACCAATATCTCGCAGGGTCGTCGATGTGGACGCCGTGGCCGCGTCTGCGCTGGCCATTCCCGGCGTGGGCATTGCGCGGGCCTATAAGTACATGTGCTCCAATCCCGGCCAGAAGACGATCCTGGACGATGTCCGCGAGCAGGAAGCTGACCCGCGTGGTGGTTGCCTCGTGCAGCCCTCGCATGCATGAGGCCACCTTCCGCGCGGCCATCAAGCGTGCGGGGCTCAATCCTTATATGCTCGAAATGGCCAACATTCGCGAGCAGTGCAGTTGGATCCACAACGATGCCGCCGCGGCCACGGAGAAGGCCATCGCGCTGGTCCATGCCGCGGTGGAGCGCGTAAAGTTCAACGAGCCGCTGGAAAGCCGCACGGCGCCGATGTGCGCCTCTACGCTGGTGCTCGGCGGAGGCGTCGCCGGAATGGCCGCGGCACTGGAGTTGGCCGATGCCGGGCAACAGGTTTTTTTGGTCGAAAAAGAGAACTGCCTGGGTGGAAACGTCCGCCGCCTCAACCTGACGGCGCCCTATCTCGACTCCGCGCGGGACCTGCTGCAGAGTTGGACCGCGCGCGTCGAGCGGCATCCCGGCATTCGCCTCTTTCTCAACAGCGAATTGATCGGACTCAAGGGATTCAACGGCAACTTCACGCCCAGCCTGCGGACCGGCGACGGCGAGACGCTGGAGCTGGAAGCCGGTTCGGTGCTGGTGGCGACCGGGTACAAGGAATTCGACGCCGCCAGAATCGGGCAGTACGGCTATGGCCGCCTGCCCAACGTCATCACCTCCTTCGAGCTGGAATCGATGCTGCGGCGCGGCAAGCTGGAGACCAGATCCGGCCGGCAGCCGCGCAACGTCACGATCATCCACTGCGTCGGTTCGCGCAGCCGGCAGTTCCACTCCTATTGCTCGCGCGTCTGCTGCGCCACCGCCCTCAAGTACGCTTTGCAGATCAAGTCCGCGCTTCCCGGCGCGCACGTCGCCAATCTGTACACCGATATGGAGGCCTTCGGCAAAGGCTGCGAGGAGTTGTACCGCAAGTGCTCCGAGGCGAAGACCTCCTTCCTGATGTATGCCAAGGACCGTCTGCCTGTTATTTGCGAGGCCGCGCCCGGGGACGGCTGCGAGATGATCGTCACCGTTGAGGAGCAGCTCTCCGGCGAAGCGATCGAGATGCCCGCCGATCTGGTCGTGCTGATGGTGGGCATGGAGCCGCGCGAAGATTCCAGACAGGTGGCGCGATCGGTCAATATCAGCCGCGACAAAGCCGGATGGTTCATCGAGAGCCACCCCAAGCTCGATCCCGTGGCCACCACCACGGACGGAGTCTATATCGCCGGCGCCTGCCAGTTTCCCAAGGACATTCCGGAATCGGTGATTCAGGGCCGGGCCGCCGCGGCGCGCATCCTGGCCAAAGTGGCGCAGGGCGAGATCAACGTCGATGCCGTCTACGCGGAGGTCCAGGAGAAGCTGTGCGCCGGATGCGGCACCTGCTTTTCGCTTTGCCCATACGGGGCCATCGAGATCGACGAGCAGAAGCGGGTCAGCCGCATCATCAGCACGGTCTGCAAGGCCTGCGGCTGCTGCGCGGCCGGTTGCCCGGCCGGGGCCATCAAGGTCCGCCACTCCACCGACGAACAGATCTTCGCACAGATCGAAGGCGTACTCTGATCGGCGCCCTGGCCGCTCGCGTCACCAGGGACGGCGCGCGCCGGACCGGTTTCCGTGTTGCCGGAAGCGGCGGCGTTGCTCCTTGCCGGCACGGGTGCGTATACTCCTCGGCGGGCCAGAAACAACCCTTCGGAGTCGCGCCATGAAAACCACACCCGCAATTCTTTTGTTCCCATTCCTGGCAACGGTATTGCAGGCACAGGCACCGCCGCAGCGTCCGTGGCAGGAGGTTACGGTGCCGACGGTGGGCCAGGTCGCGGCGAACTTCAAGTCGCCGCCGCACGAGTATGGGGCGATCTCTCCGTTTACCGGATGGGACGGGCCAGACCCGGTCGCGCTGAAGCAGCGGATTACGGCCGATCTGGACCGCATGTCGGCGAATGGGATGTTCCTCTTCAACCTTGCGTCGGGAAAGAAATCTCCAGGGCGAACCGCCGTACCTTTCGCCGGGACACATGGACGAGGTGAAGTTCATCGCTGCGGAGGCGGCCAAGCGCAACATGCGCTTCTGGATCCAGGATGAGTCGAACTATCCCAGCGGCTTCGCGGGAGGCTATATCCAGGAACGCTACCCGCAGCTTGGGATGCAGGTGATGACCGCGGACATCTCGGTGCGCGTGGTGACCGGGCAGGTGCTCGATATGCCGGTGCCTCCGGACACGCTGGCGATCTGGGCGGCGGAGAACAACGGAACGGTGGTGCCGATCCCGATTCCGGCGGATGGGCAGTTGAAGTACCAGGCGCCGGTCAGTTGCCAGGTGAAGTTCCTGCGGCACATCTATCTCAGCTCGCCGACGCGCAACGACAATCGCGCCGACGGAACACGGGCCAAGAATGCGACCTACTCGCTGATCGACTACCTGGACCCCAAGGCGACCGACGCGTTCCTGCACATCACGCACGAGACGTACTACGGCGCGGTGGGCGACCAGTTCGGCAAGATCGTTCTGGGCTTCTTCGGCGATGAGCCCGACTACAGCGAGAACAACACCACGGGCAGCCCGATCGTCCCAGGCAGCGCCGGGGTACCGTGGACGCCGACGCTGCTGGAGCAGTTCAAGGCGCAGAAGGGATACGACCTGGCGCCGTACCTTCCGGCGTGGTTCGACGGCCAGCAGACCGAGCAGTCCGAGCGCGCCTGGGCCGACTACTACGACGTGTGGAGCGGCATCTTCCGCGGCTCGTTCTTCGGCGAGCAGGCTGCGTGGGCGAAGGCGCACAACGTGGAGTATCTGGTCCATCTGAACCACGAGGAGGCGATGCTCTCGCTGGAGGCCAGCGAAGGCGACTACTTCCGCGACGAGCGATTTGTGCAGGTGCCGGGAATCGACAACCTGAACCAGCTGATCCCGAGCGCGGTGCATCGCTTCGACGCGACCTGGGGCACCAACAACAACTTCCCCAAGCTGGCCTCCTCCGACGCGCATCTCTTCGGCAAGCCGAAGGTGTGGGCGGAAGAGGGCGGCGGAACGGGCGTCAACGGCAAGTACCAGATGAACTTTCAACTGGTGCGCGGTGTGAACGCGCTGCAGATTCGGGCCAACGGGCTGCGCGCCGGCGGGTTTGGCGGCCAGACATCCGGCAACCCACCGCCGGACACGCCGCAGACGATATGGTATGCCAACCGCGGAGGCTATCTGATGGCCATTGGCCGTCCGGCGGCGCAGGTTGGGCTGTACCATCCGGGCAACACCATCTGGCTGGGCGGCGACGCCGCGACCGAGGCCGACCGCAGCACCACCAAGCTGGGCTGGCAGTTGTTCGAGCACCAGGTGGACTGGGACTACTTCGACGAGCAGTCGCTGAGTTCAGTGGCGACGATTGAGGACGGCGGATTCAAGAACCTGAGCGGGCAGGCGTACAAGGCGATCGTTCTGCCGTCGATGACGGTGATTACGCGCACCGGGCTGGCGCGCCTGCGGGAGTTTGCCAAGGCGGGCGGCAAGGTGATCTTCGTGGGCAAGACGCCGACGCTGGTCCTGGACAAGACATTCATGGATGCGAAGCAGGAGAAGCCGGACCTGAGCTTCGCCACGCTGATTGAGCCATCGGGCGACATAACGCCTGCGGTGATTGCTGCGCTGCCCAAGCCGGATGTGAAGCTCGACGCGGAGTTTCTGAGACTCACCTATACGCATCGCAAGTTCGCCGACGGCGACATGTATTTCTTCTTCAACGAGAGCGACAAGGCGGAGACGCGCAAGGCCACCATCCAGGGACATGGCACCGCGCAGGACTGGGACATGGCCACGGGCGAGATTCATCCCATGGCCGCGGCGAAGGCCGAAGGAGATTCGGTAACGGTTCCCCTGGTGCTCGGGCCGTATGAAGCAAAGGTGATTGTGGTGGGGCCGCTGCCCAAGGGGATTGCCGCTGCTGCGGAGCCGTCGTTTGTATCCGGTGAACCGGTTGCCGATTTGAGTGGCGACTGGAAGGTGAACCTCCACGGCAAGCAGTTGACCACGCCGATTAAGCCGTGGGAGAAGCTGGGTGTGACATCCTTCGCTGGCCCGGCCACCTACAGCCTGCAATTCACTGCGCCCGCCAGGCCCAGAGGGAAGCATGTCTATCTGGAGATCGGCGATGTGCACGACTTTGCGCACGTCACGCTCAACGGAAAAGAGGTGGGCGCGCGGTCGTTCCAGCCCTATCGTTGGGATGTGACCGACGCAGTGAAGAAGGGCGCGAACGACCTGAAGATCGAGGTGTATGCAAACGTCGCTCAAGCGAGACCGGCTGCCGCGCCGCCTGCTGCTGCCGGTGGCGGAGGTCGCGGTGGCCCCGCAGCGCCTGCCACATCGGGCTTGCTGGGGCCGGTCAAGTTGGTGGCGTACTAGCTCCGTTCTCAGCTGCGCCGACCAGTCTTCGTTTTTCTAGTCTTCGTGGCGCAGGCCCCCTCTGTCCCACTTGCCGCGGGCGCGCAACTGCGCGATCTGCTGGCGGGCCATCTGCTGGGCGCGCGCGTAGTCCGGCTTGACCATGCGGTTCAGCGGCAGTTGGCCGGGTTCGAGGATGATCCAGTGGCGCGGCCGCATATAGGAGGGCAGGGAACGCGCGTGGCGATTCAGTTCCTGCCGGGTCAGTTCAACCGCGGGCCTCTTCTCCACCACGGCCACGACCGCTTCTGAGGCGACATCATGCGCGACGCCGACCACAACACAGTTGGCGACCTTCGCTGCCAGGCCGCAGATATGCCGTTCCACATCGCCGGGAAATATCTGGTAGCCGAAGGACTTGATCACCCACTTTTCCCGCCCGGTCAGATGCAGGCCCGCGGCGTCCTTGTGGCCAAGATCGCCGGTATATAAGAAGCCGTCGCGCGAGATTGCCTGGGCGGTGGCCGCGGGATCGTTGACATAGCCAAGAAAGGTCTGCGGCCCGCGAAAGCAGACAGCACCAATCTCGCCGGAGGGCAGTTCCTCGCCGGCGTTGCCATCGGCGCGCATGGGTTGGCGAATGGAGCATGGATAGACCGGCATGTCGTGGCCTAGCCCGGTGAGGACCGTCTCGCGGCCGGCCGCGTTTGTCTGAACGTATGTGCAGAAGCCGGCGGTCTCGGTGAGCCCCAGTCCGCTGCCGACGACCGGCGCCATGGTGGCCAGCCGATCCACGAAGGGACGCGAGACCGAATGGCCGCCATAGGCGGCAAACCGCAGGCTACTGAGATCGTGGCGGTCATAGTCCTTCAGCATCCACTCCAGGTTGAACATGGCCGGGATCTGGCCCAGGAGCTGCACTCGATGCCGGGCGATGGCGCGCAAGGAACGGCCGGCGTCGAAGAGATCGAGGAGGACAACCGTGCCTCCGCCGAAGAAGGTGCTCATCATCGTCTCCGTCTGCCCGCCGACGTGGGACGGAGGCAGATTGACCAGGGTGCGGGTGCCGCTGTCTCCGCCAAAAAAACTGCCGCACATGCACATGTTCTGCACCGTGATGTTGCGGTGCGAGAGCAGGGCTGGCTTGGGCGAACCGGTCGAGCCGGTGGTAAAGATGACCAGCGCGCCGTCGTCGGCGGTCAGAGTGATTCCAGCCAGTGCGGCAGAGTCTGCATCTGCCTCGGAGCTTGCATCCTTCACGGCACGCAACGCCGGCCCGGCAATCGAGGCATAGGATTGCGTGCCTGGAATGGCCACTTCCGAGTCCATCGCAATGCAGTGCTGGATCCAGGGACAGTGCGCCTGCACGGCGCGCCACAGTTCGCGAAGATCGAAGGGCGCTTTCACGCCGAGGCAGACAAACCCGCGCGGGCGGAGGACCTCCAGCGATCGAACCACCTCGGCGGAGGACAGACGCAGGTCCAGCGGGGCGACGATGACGCCGATCTTGAAGCAGCTGTATTCCAGCAGAACGTGGTCCACGGAAAACGGCAACAGGGTGACCAGGAAATCGCCCTTGGCGAAGCCCAGGCGCAACAATTCCCTGGCCAACGCCGTGGTGATGCGGTCGAACTCGCTCCAGGTGACTGCGCGATCGCCCTCCGCGCTGAGAATGGCAGGGGCCTGCGGCCTGGCCTTGGCCCACTTCGCCACCACGCCATGCAGCAGATGGCGATCGGCAAAGGCCCGTTCGTAATCGTCGAGGGTAAATTGAGGCACGCGCATCGGATACACTCAGCCCTGTTGCTGAACCAGTCGATCATTCGCGGCGGCACGCGTCAAGGGAGGGCGCTTTCCGTTCTCGATTACTCGTAGCGCAGCGCCTCGATGGGGTCCAGGTTGGCTGCGCGGATGGCGGGAATCATTCCGCTGACCAGGCCGGTGATGGCCAGGATCACGGTGGAGATAATCACCGAGACGGGCGAGATGAGGAGGCGGATGTCGGCGGCCTCGGCGTGTTGCGCCAGCGCGCTGTAGAACGGTGATGCGGCCGACCATGGCGGAGATGAGATAGGCCAGAAGGATGCCAGCGAGTCCGCCCACGCCGGTGATGGCCATGGCTTCGGCGAGGAACTGCACCAGGATGTGGCGGCGGCGCGCGCCCAGGGCCTTTTCGACGCCGATCTCGCGGGTGCGCTGCTGCACGGCCACCAGCATGATGTTCATCAGGCCGATGCCGGCGATGCCCAGCGTGAGCGCGCCCACCAGCGAGAGCAGCACCTGCAGGGCGAGCGAGAGGATATTGAACTGGCGCAGCTCGGTCATCAGGTTGGCAACGTAGATGGCGTTGTGGTCGGAGGGGCGGAAGTGGTGCGCGGCGGCCAGGGTCTCGCGCAGGCCCTTCTCGGCCAGCTGGTTGTCGCCGGTGTAGCTGAACCAGATGCCATCGACGTATTGCGTGTCCTTCAGGTCGCTCATGGTGTTGTAGGGGATGTAGATCTGGCGGTTGATGTCGTCGTCCGACTCCTGCATCTTGGGGTGGAGCACGCCGATGATGGTGAACGACTCGCCGTTGAGGCGGATGTCTTCGCCCAGCGCCCAGGCGCCGGAGAAGAGCTTGGTCTTGGCCTCCGAGCCGATGACGCAGACGTGGGCGCGCTGCTGGTCCTCGGCGCCATTGAAGAAGCGGCCCTGATCGATGTCCATCTTCATGATGTCCTGGTACACCGGGCGGACTCCGTTTACGCTCCAGGTGTAGGTGTGCAGATCGTTCTGCACGGGAACGTCCTTCCACACCGCGGGCGAGATATGGCCGATTCCGGGAACGCCGGCGGCGAGGCGGTCCACGTCGTCCAGGGTGAAGCGCACGCGCACGCCGGCCTTGTCTCCGCCGGCCTGTTCGCTGGTGCGGCCGGGAAAGACGCCGATGGTGTGGGTGCCCCACTCCGCGAAGATGGCCTGGAGGGCACGGCTGAAGCCCGCGCCATAGGCCAGCAGAAGCACCACCGTGGCGATGCCCCAGGCCATGCCGATCATGGTGATGGCGGTGCGGCGGCGGTTGAAGAGCATCGCCTCCCAGGCCTGGCCGAGAATGTCTTTGAACATGAGCCGTCCTTCTGATGTGCCTATCGAAATGCTATTGATAGCCGATTGGAACATTGACCTCAGCGGCTAAAGCCGCAGTCCATGTGCGGCATTTACGGCACGGCTGAAGCCGTGCCCTTAGCAAACAGGGTTTTTCCGCAGCCTATAAAGCCCCTATTCTTCCTGCGGCATTCCCGGACGGGCTAAAGCCCGTCCCTATCAAAAACATCACGCGCACCCGCAGCGCGTACCCAATCATAACTTCACTCCCGGCGCAGGGCCTCGATGGGGTCCATTTGCGCGGCCTTGGTGGCGGGATAGAGGCCGGCGGCGACGCCGCAGAGCACCAGCGAACCGAGGGCCAGCGCGGCCGACCACGGAACGAGCCGCGGCGGGTCCCAGCCGGGCATCTTGTCGGTGAGACAGTATTGCAGAACCCACATGAAGACGGCGGAGGCGGCAATTCCGATGAGGCCGCTGATGCCGGTCAACAGCAGTCCCTCCCAGAAGAACTGGGCCACGATGCTGCGCTTGGTGGCCCCGATGGCCTTGAGCAGGCCAATCTCGCGGGTGCGCTCGGTGACCGAGACCAGCATGATATTGACGATGCCCACCGCGCCCAGGCCCAGGGTGACGATTCCCACGCCGCCGAGAAAGACGTCCATGGCGTTGAAGATGGCGCCGACCATTCTTTCCTCCTCGATGGAGTCGAACTGGTCGAAGGCTTCGGTGAGCGAGGGATCGAAGCCGTGGCGCTGGGCGATGACGCGGTCGACGGCGGCCACGGCGGCCACCGCATCGCCGCGCTTTGTGGGCTGGTATTGAATGGAGGTGAGCGCGTCCTGGGGAACGTTGTCGCCCTTGTAGGGGAAGAGCTCCTGCATGGTGGAGACGGGAATATATACCCTCTGGTCCTGGCCATCGTTGGTGCCTCGACTGATCTTGCCGACCTGGCCGACGATGGTGAAGGAGATGCCGTTGATGGTGATGGATTCGCCCAGCATCGGCCGGCCGGAATACAGGAGAATGGCTGTCTTGGAGCCCAGCACCACGACGCGCCGCCGCTCGCTCAGGTCGGCGTCATCCAGGAAGCGGCCCTGCGCCAGGGGAATGTAGCGGACCGTGGCGTAGTTGGGCTGGACTCCCATCACGGTGCTGGAGGTGTTGTTCCATTGGCTCACCTCGTAGAGATCGTTGCGGGAGAGCTCCACGGTGACCGAGCGCAGCTCCGGCAGGCTGCGCAGCGCGGCCTCGTCTCCCAGGGTCAGCCGGTAGGGGCGCATTCCGGTGTGCTGGTTGGCGACCGCGGGGATGGTGCCGTTCCACATCATGATGATGTCGTTGCCGAGGGTGGCGAACGAGCGGTGCTGGCCGGAGCGGAAGCCTTCGCCGAGGCCCACCAGCACCAGCAGAGAGCCGACCCCCCAGGCGATGCCGAACATGGTGAGGAAGCTGCGCAGCTTGTTGGCCGCGATGGCGCGGAAGACCTGGCCGAGGATGTCTGAAAATGACTGCATCGGGGTTCGACGAAGGCAGAACTCTGCCATGAATGATACGCGGTCGCAGGGGATTCGGTTCCCGTAGGGGACGCATCGATCTGCAGGGAACCGATGGGCGGCAGGTTGCGTAGACAACCGTAGCGGCTGAAGGCAGTGCGCATGGGCCGCAAGAGTTGGTAACCTATTTGCATTGGCTTACTGCGCCTGAGACGGCTCCGGCTTTCTTTGCGTAAGGGAGGACCCTGTGGCTGCGTCGCGAAGAGGCAAACGGTTCTGGATATGGCTGACGGTTGGCGTGGTTCTGTTCCTGGGGCTGGTGGTGGGGGGCATTGCGCTGGCTCGGCTGGTGAAGGGCTCGTCGATCGATCCCAACCGGCTGGCCAAGGTGACGCGCGGCGATGTGACGCGCTCGGTGGTGGCCACGGGCCAGATCCAGCCGATCACCAAGGTCGAGGTGAAGAGCAAGGCCTCGGGAATCGTGGAAAAGCTCTACGTGGACATCAACAACCAGGTGAAGAAGGGCCAGCAACTGGCGCAACTGGACCAGCAGGAGATTCTGGCCCAGGTGGACGCGCAGCGGGCGCAGCTTGCGTCGGCGGAGGCCAATGTGAGCGCGTTCGAGGCCAACATCGAGCAGGACAAGGTGAACGCGGCGGCGCCCGACCTGCCCATGTACAAGGCCACGCTGGACCGCAATCTGGAGATGAAAAAAAGCGGGATCGTGAGCCAGCAGGCGCTGGACGACACCAACAAGGACTACCTGGCGGCGCTGACCCGGCGCGATTCGGCCAAGGCGCAGATCGGCGTGGACACGGCCAAGCTGAAGCAGGCGCATGCCCAGGTGCTGCAGAGCCAGGCCAGCCTGAAACAACTGGAGGAGCAGCTCAGCTACACCACCATCGTCGCGCCCATGGACGGCGTGATCCTGTCGCGCGACGTGGAGATCGGCGACGCGGTGAGCTCCATCCTGGTGCTGGGCTCGACGGCCACGCTGGTGATGACCGAGGGCGACATCAACCAGGTGTATGTGCAGGGCAAGGTGGATGAGGCCGACATTGCCCACGTCTACATGGGCCAGCCGGCGCGCATCAAGGTGGAGAGCTTCCGCGACCGCACCTTCAACGGCAAGGTGACCAAGATCGCCCCGCTGGGCGTGGAGAAGGACAACGTGACGACCTTCGAGGTGCGCGTCTCGATCGACAATCCGGGCGGCGAGCTGAAGGCCAACATGACAGCCAACGCCGAGATCCTGCTGGATGAGCACAAAGGCGTGCTGACCGTGCCGGAAAACGCCGTGATGTACGACAACCAGAAAAACGCGTCCGTGCAGGTGCCGGACAGCAAGCAGAAAGACGGGGTGCGCAAGGTCCCCGTTACGGTGGGACTGTCGAACGGATCGGTGAGCGAGGTAGTGAGCGGACTGAAGGAAGGCCAGCAGGTGGTACTGCAGCAGTGAACAGAGGCTGCGGCCTGAGGCGCGGCGAATGCAAAGAGAGGAATGCGGGATTCGAGGAGAAGAACCGAATGAGATTCAGCGGAATGTCAGGCCCGGTGGTGTTGTTCGCGATGTTCTTGTTGTTCTCGATGCTGCCATGCGCGGCGTTCGCCTCGGTCACTGCATACCCTGCCTATCCCGGCGCGGCGGAGAGCCTGGCCTACCGCGTGACGGTGGACGGCCAGCCTGTCTTTGTGCATCGCCTGCCAACCTACAACCAGTTCCAGTGGATGGACCACGCCAGCTTCGCGATGTCCGGCAAGGTGCATGTCACCATTACCTCGCTGGTCAACGAGCGCAACGTGATGACCTGCACCATCCGGCCTGCCGCGTATGGGATTCATCCGCAGATCAGCGGCAAGTCGATCAGCTTCGACCTCGACCAGCCGCGCTATCTGGTGATCTTCTTCAATGAAGAGCCCACCTTTCAGAGCCCCGGACTGCTTCTCTTCGCCGAACCCGAGGAGAAGAACCCGCCGAAGCTGGGCGACGCCAACGTGGTCAACATCATGGACTACAAGGTGGACAACACCGGCAAGACGCTGGAGACCGCGACCATCAACCGGGCGATCGCTGACGTCTCCGCGCGGCCCGGCGGCGGCGTGCTGTTCTTCCCCGCCGGAATCTATCTCTCCGGCGAAATCGTGATGCAGAGCAACGTGAAGCTCTATGTGGACGCGGGCGCGCTGATTCGCGGCTCGCGCCATAGCGCGGACTACGTTCGCCGCCGATGCCCGCCGGCCAGCGTCCGCTGCGCGCGATGGTGGTCTTCAACAACGTGGAGAATGCAGGACTCGCGGGGCGCGGCGCCATCGACATGGAAGGCTACCCGTGGCTGTGGCACGACTTCGCACCCGACACCGGCGACGGCAAGGCGCGCTCGGAAGAGGGGCTGGTCAACGATCCGCACGGCGGCGTCAAGGGATACATCGTCAACCATTGCAAGAACATCTCGTTCCAGGGGCTGCTTCTGCTGCGCTCGGCCTACTGGACGACCACCGTCAGCGACACCGAGAACTTCTCCGCCGTCAACATCAAGATCGTCAACCGCAAGCAGCAGTACCACGACGACGCCTTCGACTTCACCGGCAACAGCAAGCACATCCTTGTGCAGGACAGCTTCGCCATGACCATGGACGACACCTTCGCCTTCTATGGCGGCAAGAGTGCCACGGTGGAGGACGTGGTGATCAAGGGATTCGTGAACTACACCTACACCGCGTCGATTGCCATCGGCTACGGCGGCGCGCCGAACATCCGCCACCTGCGCATGGAGGACGTGCACTTCGTCGCCAACCAGAACAAGTACGCCGTATGGATCCAGCTATCGCCCGTGTACTTTACGGGCAAGGGATACAGCTCGGGGCAGAAGTGGAGCGACGGAATCGTCCTGGACGACTTCAAATTCATCAACTGCACGTTCGAGAACGACGGCGGACACATCTACATCGACGGCGGAAGAGATTCCCTGACCAACTTTGTCTTCGAGAACTGCATCTTCGGCAGGCCGACGCGGCCCGCACAGATCATGGGCGCCGGCGTCGCGCCAATTCTGTTCAAGAACGACCGGATGAACGGCGTGGTGTTGCGCAGCGCCGAGCAGCTCAAGCGCGACAACTTCGAGCTCTCCGTTCCGGTCAAGTTCGCGCCGTAACTTATCTGCCCCTACGCCAGCGCGAGGTTCAGGTTGTCGATGGCTTCGTCGACCTCCTGCGTGCTCTTGAAGCCGACGGTGACGCAGTCGATCCCGGCGTTCTGGAAGGCGAAGCGCATGGCGGCCTGGCGGTCTTCGTGGCGGGTGAAGGCGCCGGCGCCGATCAGCTTCATGCCGATGACGCCCATGTTTTCCTTCTTCAGTTGTTTGACGTGATCGACCACCTCGCCGACGCTGGATGGGTTGCTGTTGCCGTCTCCCACGGGCCCGTCCATCCATGTGCCGTTGTGGTTCATGCGGACCATGGCGACCTGGAGCCACTGGTTGCCAGGCATCTGGCGCAGCGCGGGCAGGCCATGCACCGACGCGCCGTGCGCCAGGACCTTCTTCTTCGCCTGCGCCTGCACGATGCCGTCCTGCCAGCGGGCGGTTGTGGCCACCCAGTCGGGGGTGTGCTGCCAGTGCAGCAGCATGATGTCGAAGTACTCGGTCTGCGACGTGCGCAGCATATCGTCGAAGTGCTTCTGCGGATCGACGCTCAGCTCGGTGGTCACCTTGTTCATCAGTTGATAGCTGTCGCGCGGCAGGCCCTTCAGCGCCTACGCCGAGCAGGGCCGGGGTGACGTAGGAGTCGGATGTCTCGAAGAAGCGGATGCCGCGGTCGTACGCATAATGGACCAGGCGCGTGAACTCCTGCTGGCCGAGCGCGGCCTGGGTGTGGCCGTTGTTGCTGCCGGTGCCGAAGGCCAGCCGCGTCACCGAGATGCCGCTCTTGCCCAGCGTGACGCGGTCGGCGGCGGTGCGCGGCGCGGCATGCAGGGGCAGTGTGCCCACGCTGCTCAATGCTCCAACGGCAAGCGATGTCTTCAGGAATTCGCGGCGGGTCAATGGGCTCACAGGGATCTCCTTGGCTGGGATGGACGAGCTGGGCCGGACTGCGGTGGGGGACGATCTTTGGGAGATGGTAGCACGCGTCCGCGCAGGATGGTCTGGCGCAGCTCGCCTGCGGCGGAGTAGACGTTGAAGTTTGCGGGGCGGCCAACGGCGATCTCGCCGAGGTCGGCGAGGCCCAGCATCCGCGCGGGGTTTCGGCTGGCGAGATTCACGGCGGTCGCAAGAGTGGCGCCGGTGAAGCGGCGCAGATTGGCCACCGCGCGATCCATTGTGAGGACGGAACCGGCGAGCGTCTCTGTATCTTTTGCGAGATCGCTGGTGAGCAGACAGCGACCGTTCTTCACCGCCACTTCAAGCTCTCCGAGCATGTAATTCGCATCGGGCATTCCGGTGGCGGAGATGCCGTCGGTGACCAGGATTGCGTGTTCCTCGCCCTTGGCGCGCAGCCACAGGCGGACGAACTCCGGCGCGACGTGGATTCCGTCGCAGATCAACTCCGCGTAGAGCGACTCCGCGTCGAGGACTATGCCGGCGATTCCCGGCTCGCGATGGTCGAGGCGGCGCATGGCGTTGAAGGTGTGCGTGGCGCTGGCCGCTCCGGCTGCTATGGCTGCGCGCGTTTGGGCTGCCGTCGCGTCGGAGTGGCCGAGGCTGACGCGTGTGCCGGAGTGAGTTGCGTGTGCGATGAGATCGAGCGCGCCGGGAACCTCCGGGGCGATGGTAAGCAGGCGAATGTGGCCGCGCGCGGCCTGCTGGAGGCGCTCAAACAACTCGACAGTCGGCGGCTGAAGCTCCGCCGGGGGATGAACGCCGCGTTTGGCGTGGGAGAGAAACGGGCCTTCGAGATGTATCCCCACGGGCTGCGCGGCGGGAGGTGCGTCACTCGCGACCGCACCCGAGTTTGCCGCTTCGTTCGCCGCGTCGATTGCGTTGGCGATGCCATCGAGCGCGCGCAGGGTTCGTTCGATTGGCGCGGTCACGGTGGTCGCGAGGAAGTGTGCGACTCCCTTGGTGGCCAGGAATCTTCCGATGCTACAGAGCGCCTCGGGCGATCCTTCCATTGCGTCGTGGCCTGCCGCTCCATGCACATGGATGTCGAAGAAGGCGGGCGTCAACGTGGTTTCTTCTGCGCTTGCGGCTTCAGAGTTGGGCTCGCCGGATTCAATGCTTGCGATGAGGCCGTCAGCGTCGATGGCAATTCTCGGATACTCGACGATCCCGTCGGAGGTGATCAGTTGCCGCGCGGTGAGCGGAGTTGTCATTGCGCCGCTCCTGGTGTTGCGGGTGGAGTTGTGGGGGCGATGGGCGGGCCCTCAGGAGTTGGTGGGAGCGCGGGCGCGGGCGGAATGCCCAGCTCCTGCGCGGGCGGGAGGGACTTCGATTCGGTCCACTGGCGCTGGGCGCTGCGGACCTTGTCGGCGCGGGCGAGCCAGAGCTGCGTGGCGTAGTCGTACTGTTCGAGGACGTTGCGCAGCCAGTAGGGGCGGTTGGAGCGCAGCCAGGCCGATTCGTAGAGGTCGCGCAGCAGGGCGGTTCCGTTGCGCAGGTCCTGGATGCGGCCGTTGATACCGTTCAAATCCGATAGCTCACGGCTGACGGTTGCGCGCGTCTTCTTGTCCGTGCTGGTCGATGCGGCAAGCGCGCGCGCGTAGCCCGCGGCCATCTCGTCGGCGAGCTGGAATTTGAGGCCGATGAAGTCCATGCGGCGCGCGCCCAGCTCCATCGCGTCGACGGCGTCCGGCTCGTGCAGGTTGCTGGTTGCCGCGCCGTACCTGGATGCGTCGTAGGCTGTCGAGGATGCACCGGAATCAGCGTTGTTCGGCGAAGCCGCACTGCTCGTTGAATCCATTCTCTGGCCAGCCACCGCGCGCGCCTGCGCGATCAGCGTCAACGCAGCCTCGGCGTGGATGCGCAGGTCGTGCGTCCAGGGGCGAATCTCGGCGGCGACAGTCTGCCCATCCTTCGACCAGGGATCGAGCCAGAAGAGATTGTTGGTTGCATCGCCCACCTGGGCCTGGTCCTTCAGTACCTTGTGCGCGGCCATCAACTCCAACTGCGCCTGGTTGAGCGCGCCCGACGCGTCGCCGTGGAAGACCTGCGCGTAGCTCTGCTGGAAGCTCTCGATTGACGATTCGCCCGGTTGCCACGCGGCCGCCGCGCCGAAGAGGACGCCATACCAGTCCTGGTTGATGAGGCCCTCGCCATCGTCGTTCCATATGGTGTTGAGCTGGCCGGTCGAGCCCAGCCGCTGGCCGTCGCGGGTGAACTGCTGAATGTTGGCGAGCGCGAGGTTGTAGTCGGGATAGACCACGCGGAAGTTATGCACGGAGGGCGAGACCCAGGTCTCAAAGCCCGCATTAATAAAGGGCGTCAGCAGCCTGGCGAAGCCGCGCGGCTCCGGGTTGTAGCCCCAGGCGACGGCGATGGTCTCGTCCTTGAAGGACTGAGGGAGGGCCTTCAGCAGGTCGGGCGAGTCCTGCGCGATGTCGCCCCAGAAGAGCAGCCTTCGATGCAGCGGCTGGAGCGCGGTTGCGATCTGCTGCATGAAGTCGAGATAGACGGGGGCGAGGCCGCGCGCGTCGACGTCGGGCTTGGTCTGGCCCACGCCGAGGTCCACGGTTTCGTCCGCGCCGATGTGCAGGAACGGGCCAGGGTACTCTGCCGCAAGCTCGGTGAATTCCTGTTTGATGAGCGCGAGGGAGCCGGGCTGGCCGGGCGCGAGGACCGCGCCGTGCGGCGTCTCCGCCAGCGGCTGGACCTGCTCCCACAGGAGCTGGTTGTGCAGATGGCCGAAGGCCTCCTGCTCGGGCACGACGGTGACGTGGTAGAGGCGCGCGTAGGCGACGAGCGCTGCTGCGTCCGATGCGCTGATGCCGCCGCCGGGAGGCGCGAGCAGCGGGTCCGCGGCATAGGCCGCCGTGTGCTCAAAGTACGGCGAGTAGAGGTTGATCTTGTAGGCAGCGATGGTGCGGATGAGTTTTTTCTGGAAATCGAGTGTGGGGACGGGGCCGCGCGACAGGTCGTCGTCGAGGCCGCGATATTTCATCGCCGGCCAGTCGCGAATCGTTGCGGTGTGCAGGACAGCGTTCGCGCCGGAGCCGGTGACGAGCTGTTTCACCGTCTGCAGCGCGTAGAAGATGCCCGCGTCGCTGGCCGCGGTGAGGGCGAGGCCTTTGCCGTCGGGAATGATTGCGTAGCCCTCGGGCTTCATCTCGCCGGGCATTTCGGCTGGCGTCGCGCTGCCGCCCTGCGCTGCCGCGCCGCTCGAGGCCGCTTCGCTGTAGATCGACTTTGCCAGCGGCGGGCCGTATCGCGCGACCAGAATGTTGACCGCGGAGGCTGTGTTGACCGCGACGCCCTGCGCGGCGAGGTACGCCTTAAAGTCGTCGATGGCGAAGCTGTCCTCGGGTGCGCAGGGGGCTGCGCAGTTGATCTCGAGGCCGTCAGCGAGCGACTGGGTTGCGCCGGCGCTGACCTCGCGCGGCATGGGGATGAGCTTGAGCGGCTGCGCGGGCAGATTGGTTGCGGCCTGTGCCTGAAGCGCGGGCTGGGCCTGAGGACTCGCGGCCTGGGCCGCAGCCACGCGGGCCGGCCCTGCGCCTGTCATCAGCAACGAAACCACAAGCAGCGCCAGGGCGGAACGGGAGATCGACATGACCCTACGGTAAACCAGCCGGCCCGCACCCGGCCAACCGCTTTCAACGCGTACCTCTCTTTGAACCCCACGCGCTTTTGTGAAAGCCGGATTAATTTCGCGGAATTGAACAGAAGCTGCCGGAAAATTAGTCGTACATTCACAAACCTTTGACAAGCTCAGAGAAACGAACGAGCAGAGGGAAGTGCGGCTTGGGCTTGGTTGCCTGAAGAATGCCGCGTGTGCCTCTGCTTCCAACAATGTTTCTCAGCGAGGTCCCATGAAGAAGCAACTACAAGCGGTGATTGCGGCGATTTTGGTAGTAGGGTCCCTGTCGCTGCATGCGCAGACCGGAACTGCTGCCCCAGCGAAGAAAACGGCCAAGACGAAGCAGGCCAAGAGCGAGACGGCAACCAAGACGGAAGAGAGCCAGGACGCGAAGGCGATCCGCGAGCTGCAGGAGAAGATGGCGGCGCAGCAGGCCCAGATCGACGCTTTAATGCAGCAGAACGCCGCCAAGGACGCCGCGCTTTCGGCCGCACAGAACGCCGCCGCCAGCGCGCAGTCGCAGGCCGCCTCGGCCAGCGCACAGGCGCAGAGCGCTAGCAGCAGCGCGCAGGCCAGCACGGACGCCGTCACCGCCGTCAAGAGCGACGTCACCGACCTGAAGAACGCCAACGCCGGGCTGGCGACGACGATCAACGACGCCAAGAAGGACCTGAACGGCAAGATCGAGTCGCCCGACGCGATCCACTACAAGGGCGTCAACATTTCGCCTAACGGAAGCTTTATTGAAGCAGCGACCGTATATCGCAACGCAGCGATCGGGGACGGCATCAACACCAACTTCAAAAATGTTCCGCTGGAGCACTCCGGTCAGGCGCAACTCCCCGAGTTCAAGGGGTCCGGCCGTCAGTCCCGGATAGCCCTCAAAGCCGAGGGAAAGCTCGACAACGTGACTATGACCGCGTACTACGAAATGGATTGGCTGAGCTCCGGCACCACTTCCAACAATAATCAGTCCAACAGCTATACCGTCCGTCAGCGGCAGATCTGGGCACGAGCCGCCTTCACAACCGGATGGACCGTGAGCGGCGGCCAGATGTGGTCTCTGGCGGCGGAGACCTCGAAGGGCCTGGATAACGGCACGGAAACCCTGCCCGGCACCATCGATCCGCAGTACACCGCCGGTTTCGTCTGGGAGCGTCAGTACGGCTTCCGCGTCGCCAAGAACTATAACAATAAGGTCTGGATGGGCGTCTCTCTCGAGAACGCTCAGGCACAACCCGCCGGCAGCGGCGCGAACAATGAGTTCCTCGGTGCGACCGGTGACGGCGGCGGTCTCTATGACAACCAGGCCACCTACTCCTACAACAGAGCTCCAGATGTCATTGCCAAGATGGCCTTCGAGCCGGGCTGGGGACACTGGGAACTCTTCGGCGTGGCGCGCTTCTTCGAGAACCGCGTCTACCCGACAACCGGATCGCCCTACAACAATACGATCACCGGCGGCGGCATCGGCGCTGGCTTCCGCGGACCTCTCTTCAACAAGACACTGTCCATCGGCCTGAAGGGTCTTTATGGCGACGGTACCGGTCGTTACGGCAATGCGCAAATTGGCGACCTGACCTTCAAATCGGATGGCACGATGTCGCTCCTGCACGCCTTTTCGGGGCTAGCTACCGTGGAAGCGAATCCAACGAAGAAACTGAGCATCTACCTCAATTACGGTGGCGACTACGTCGCCCGCGACATCCAGAACGGGGGCGCCTCAGGGTACGGCCTGTACAGCGCGGACATGAGCGGTTGCAATACCGAGGCGACTGCAACAGGCGGCGCAACTTCGCCGACCGGCACCGGAAACTGCAAAGCCAACAACAAGGACGTCCAGGAGTTCAGTTCCGGCTACTGGTACAACTTCTACAACGGAGCCAAGGGCCGCTTCCGTTACGGGCTGCAATACAGCTACATCGAGCGCGACCTCTGGTCCGGCACGGGCGGCACCGCGAATCCCGGCGGCGGAGCAAAGGGCACCGACAACATCTTCGAGACTTCGCTCCGCTATTACCTGCCTTAGGCTGAGCGCTGGATCGCCGTACACGAAACCATCAAGGGCGGCCCGCATCGCGAGCTGCCCTTTTTGCTCGGTACGCCCGGACCGCGCGCCGTAGACCCGATGGTCTTCGTCTCCATGCGCTACTACATCCCCTGGCCCGGAGCGAGCGCGGCCGAATCATAGTTTTTGACCTGCCGGAGAGTGTGACCTTCAAGCGGAATAACCAAGCCGCATGAGGTCATGCCCTCCGGTTTTTTGTTTGCTCGGGGACGTGCTAGAGGACGCGGGTGTGGGAGTAGCCCTCGGCGGTGAGGGCGGCGAGCAGCTCGGCCACATGCTGCGGGCCGCGCGTCTCCATGGTGATGTCGATGACCGTGTCGCCCAGGTTGACGCCGTAGTAGGCGCGGTTGTGCAGGGTATCGATGATGTTGGCCCGCTGGCTGGCGATCAGCCGGGTCAGCTCGTGCAGCGCGCCGGGCTTGTCCAGCAGAACGATGCGCAGGCGGACCAGACGGCCATCCTTCACCAGGCCGCGCTCGATGATGCGCTCGAGAAGCGTGACGTCGATGTTGCCGCCGCCGACCAGCACTGCGGTGTGCGCTCCGTGCAGGCTGGTGCGGTGCTCGAGCAGCGCGGCCAGCGCGGCGGCACCTGCGCCCTCGGCCAGCGTCTTCTCGCGCTCCAGAAGCATCAGGATCGCGGAGGCGATCTCGTCCTCCTCTACGGTGACGATCTCGTCGACGTAGCGCTCGACCAGGGGAAATGTGAGGTCGCCCGCGCGGCGCACCGCGATGCCGTCTGCGATGGTTGTGGCCGGACCGACCGTGACCGGGTGGTGCGCCTCGATGGCGGCCCGCATCGAAGGAAGCCGCGAGGTCTGCACGCCGACCACGCGGACCTGCGGGCGCGATTCCTTGATGGCGCACGCGACGCCGCCGATCAGCCCGCCTCCGCCGATGGGCACCACAACCGCCTCAAGCTGCGGCACCTGTTCCAGCAGTTCGAGGCCGATGACGCCCTGCCCGGCCATGACGGCGGGATCGTCGAAGGGATGGATGAAGGTGAAGTGCTGCTCGTCGCACAGGCGCACCGCCTCCGCGCAGGCCTCGTCGTAGTTGGCCCCATGCAGCAGAACTTCGGCGCCGAAGTTGCGCGTCGCCGTCACCTTCACCAGAGCGGTGGTCAGGGGCATCACGATCAGTGCGCGAATGCCGCGTTTGGTGGCGTGGTAGGCTACGCCCTGCGCGTGGTTGCCCGCACTGGCCGCGATCACTCCGCGCGCCGCCTGCTCCGGCGTCAGCAGGGCGATGCGGTTCAGCGCGCCGCGCTCCTTGAAGCTGCCCGTCATCTGCAAGTTTTCCAGCTTCAGGTAGACCTGCTGGCCGGTGAGCGCGGAGAGCATGATGGAGTGCGGGCAGGGCGACTCGTAGATGGAACCGCGCAGGCGCTCGCGCGCGGCCAGCACGTCCGCCAGACCGATGCACAAGTTGGGATTGCTTGTTGTCGCCATCGTTCCTCCGATGGTACCGCTCTATTGGTCCCGCTTCGCGCGGAACTGGTTGGCCAGGCGGAACTCTTCCTTCAGCTCCGGCGTGCGCAGGTTCTCGCGCAGGTGCGCCAGGCGCTGTTCGAGCGCGTGCAGCGAGGCGGCGATGGGCTCGGAGTTGGAGAGCGCGATGTCGCGCCACATGCTGTAGGGGCTTGCGCCCAGCCGCGTCGTCTCGCCGAGCGCGCGGCCTCCGATGGCGGCGATCTCTTCGCGGCCCTTGGCATCCGCGCCGAAGGTCTCCTCCAGCAACGCGGCCAGCGCCGTGGAGAGCATCTGCGGAAGATGGCTCACCCAGGCGCAGATCGCATCGTGGCGCGTGGCGTCGAGGTCCATGGTGCGCGCGCCGAACCTTGCCACCCACGCACGCCACTCCGTTTCGAGCGTGGAGGGAGTTGCGCCGGGCGCGGGCGTGAAGAGCCACATTGCGTTCTGGAAGAGGCTGGCCTCGGCCAGAGCCGCGCCGCCCGACTCCTTGCCCGCCATGGGATGGCCGGGAAGGAAGCGCGCTCTGCCGGGCTGGTTGTAGAGGTTCGCGGCCAGCTCCGCGATCTGAACCTTAGTGCTGCCGACATCGGTGACGAGCTGATGCTCGCCAAGCACAGGCGCGAGCCGCTGCATCCAGTCGAGGATGGAGAGCACGGGCCCGGCCAGCAGGATGATGTCGCAGTTTGCGGCCACAGCATCGGCGGCGTCGCGCGCAATCCATGAATCAATGGCGCCCATGCTCTGCGCGATGGTCAGCGTGCGCTCGGTTGGGCCGGTGCCGACGATCTCTCCATCGAATCCGGCGGCGCGCATGGCTAGGCCGGTGGATGCGCCGATCAATCCTGTGCCGACGATGAGAATGCGCCGCGCCATCGTCTACACGACCTTCCGCCCGACCACCGGAGCCAACAGACGAAGTTGCGCCACCAGCTTGGTGAGCTGCTCCGGGTAGAGGCTCTGCGCGCCGTCGCTCAGCGCCTTGTTGGGGTCGGGGTGCATCTCCATCAGCAGGCCATCGGCGCCCGCCGCCACCGCGGCCAGGGCCAGCGGCGGGACCAGGTCGCGGATGCCCACGCCGTGCGACGGGTCGGCCATCACCGGCAGGTGCGTCAGCTTGTGCAGCACGGGGATGGCGGAGATGTCCATGGTGTTGCGCGTGTAGGTCTCGTAGGTGCGGATTCCGCGCTCGCAGAGGATGAGGTCGTAGTTGCCGCCGGAGAGGATGTACTCGGCCGAGAGCAGCACCTCCTCGATGGTGGCCGCGATGCCGCGCTTCAGCAGCACGGGCGTGCGCGTGTGGCCAAGCTCGCGCAGCAGGTTGAAGTTCTGCATGTTGCGCGCGCCCACCTGGAAGAGGTCGATGTAGGGGACCATTAGCTCAATCTGCGAGATCTCCATCACCTCGGTAATGACCAGCAGGCCGGTCTGGTCGGCGACCTCGCGCAGCAGCTTCAGGCCCTCGACGCCCATGCCCTGGAAGCTGTAGGGCGAGCTGCGCGGCTTGTACGCGCCTCCGCGCAGGAACTTAGCGCCCGCGGCGGCCGCCAGCTTTGCGCTCAACAGGATCTGCTCGCGCGACTCGACCGAGCAGGGCCCGGCCATGATGACGACCTCCTGGCCGCCCACCACCACTCCGTTGGGGAACGCGACCTTGGTGCCCTCCGGCCGGAAGCTGCGCCCCGCCAGCTTGTATGGCGAGGAGATGCGGTAGGCGTCGTGCACGCCGAGCAGCACCTTGAACTCCACCACATCGAAGTGCGCCGGCGTGCCCACTCCGGCGAGGATCGTCTGGTTCGCGCCGGTGGTGCGGTGAACGTTGAACCCGAGCTCCACCATGCGCTCGATCACGTCCTGAACCTGCTTCTCGGTTGCCTGGTCCTGCATTGCGACAATCATCATTTCCGTCCACGTTTGTTGAATTTGTAACTAACTTGTTTCCATGTTGCGGCGATCGTTCTGCATTTGTATCGCCTTTCGATCCCTATTCCGGCCGCGACCGCGATGTTGCGACTTAATTCGTTGCATAATCCATAAACTTCGCGCCAGTCGCGGCCCTCACGCGTCGCGCCGCTGCAGGGTGCGCATCACGTCGATGAGCCGTTCGTAGATGTGTTGCATCTCGCTGTCGGCCAGCGGCCCGGGGTTTACCGCGCGAACGTGGTTGAAGACCGCTTGCTCGCGGTCCGGTTCGTAGACCGGCGCGAGCGTCTCGCGCTTCAGTGCGCCGATGGCCTTCGCCGCCTCCGCGCGCTGGCTGATGAGCCGCACAATCTGTTCGTCCATCGCATCGATCTTCTTTCGCCAGTCGTAGATATCCATGCCAATCGCCTCGCCTTGAACTTGAAATTGAACCCGGGCCCGAACCCGGACTTGAAATGGACCGCAGCGTTTGAGCGCGCGTGCGGAACTTTGTCTATAACATCCATCATAAATGGCGCGCACGGCAGCGCCGCGAAACCGGCGGCGCTCGACCGGATATTGGACCGCCGCCCTCATGCGCGCAGCCCCGCGATGAATCGCCCGACCGCTGCTGGGGCCTGCGACGACTTGCTGATCTCGATCAGCGCCACCAGCGCGCTGCCGATGACGGCGGCGTCGGCGAACTCCGCGACCGCGCGAACGTGTTCCGCGTTGGAGATGCCAAAGCCGACGGCGATGGGGATTCCGCGCGGCTGGGTGAATGCGCGCAGCCGGGCGACCAACTCGGAGGCGTCTCCCGCGACCTGCTGCTGCGTGCCCGTTATCCCCACGCGCGAGATGGCGTAGACGAAGCCCTCTGACGCCTCGGCGATGGCCTTCAGGCGCGCGTCGGGGCTGGTGGGCGCGGCCAGAAAGACTGGGGCGAGCCGGTTGGCGCGCATCTCCGCCAGGTACTCGTCCGCCTCTTCGACGATCATGTCGGTCAGCAGCACGCCGTCCACGCCCGCATCCTTCGCCGCGGCGCAGAAATTTTTCATTCCCATGCGCACCACCGGGTTGAGGTAGGAGAAGATCACAATCCCGCAGGCGGGGCGCGCCGCGCGCAACTGGCGCGCAAGCTCCAGCACATCGCTGAGGCGGACGCCGCGCGCCACTGCACGCTGGCTGGCGCGCTGGATCACCGGCCCATCGGCCAGCGGATCGCTGAAGGGCACGCCCAGCTCGATCACATCCGCTCCGTTATCGATCGCCGCCAGCGCAATCGACAGCGTAGTGGCCAGGTCGGGATCGCCAGCGGTGATGTAGGCGACCAGGCCGGGTTTGCGGGGGAATTGTATGGGCATAAGAATGATTCGAGAGCTGTAAGTTTCCGAGCTGTCAGCTATGAGCTTGAGGCCAACTGACACCGGCTAAGAGCCGCTCTTCGCTCCTTTCAGGTCGAGTTCGCGGGCCAGAATGCCCATGTCCTTATCGCCGCGGCCGGAGAGGTTCACCAGAATCACGTCGGACTTCGCCATCGAAGGCGCCATCTTGATCACCTCGGCGATGGCGTGGGCGCTCTCCAGCGCGGGCAGGATTCCTTCTGTGCGGGCCAGCGCCGAGGTTGCGGCCAACGCCTCGGCGTCGGAGGCCGAGGTGTACTCCGCGCGGCACGAGTCGTGCAGCATGGCGTGCTCCGGGCCAACGCTGGCGTAGTCCAGCCCCGCGCTGACGGAGTGTGTTGTGGCGATTTGTCCGGCTGCATCCTGCAGGACATACGAGAACGTTCCCTGAAGGACACCGGGAGTGCCTCCGTTCTCCTTCTGGAAGCGTGCCGCGTGGTCGCCGAGCGCGGTGCCGCGCCCTCCGGCCTCGACGCCAATCAGCCGCACCTCCTTGTCGCCGAGGAAGTCGTAGAAGATGCCGATGGCGTTCGATCCGCCGCCCACGCAGGCGACTATCGCGGTCGGCAACTTACCCTCCTGCTCCAGAATCTGCGCGCGGGCCTCGCGGCCGATGACGCGCTGGAAGTTGCGCACCATGGTGGGGTAGGGATGCGCGCCCAGCGCGCTGCCCAGGATGTAGTAGGTGTCGCGGACGTTGGTGACCCAGTCGCGCATGGCCTCGTTGATGGCGTCCTTCAGCGTCTTGGAGCCGGTGCTTACCGAGCGCACCTCGGCGCCCAGCAGCCTCATGCGGAAGACGTTCAGCTCCTGGCGGCGCATGTCCTCCTCGCCCATGTAGATGACGCACTGCATTCCGAAGAGCGCGCAGACGGTGGCCGTGGCCACGCCGTGCTGTCCCGCGCCGGTCTCGGCGATGACGCGCTGCTTGCCCATCCGCCGCGCCAGCATTCCCTGGCCCAGCGCGTTGTTGATCTTGTGCGCGCCGGTGTGCAGCAGGTCCTCGCGCTTCAGGTAAATCTTCGCTCCGCCGAGCTGCTCCGTCATGCGCTTGGCAAAGTAGAGCGGGGTGGGACGGCCGCAGTAGTGGTGCAGCAGATCGTCCAGCTCGGCATGGAAGGCGGGGTCGGCCTCGGCCGCGGCGTAGGCCTGCTCCAGCTCCTCGAGCGCGGCCATCAGCGTCTCCGGCACATAGCGCCCGCCATAGACGCCGAAGCGGCCCGCGCGCGCGCTCCCAGCAGAACTCACCGGCGATTCCGAACTCGCACTCACGCTCATCGGTACTGTCCTCCGCACAACGCAACGGCGCAAACTAAAAAGCCGCGACAGGTTGGGTCGCGGCTCGCATGGATTTTGAATCAACTGAAACTTGCAGATCGTTCAGATGAGCCTAGTCCGCCGGGCCCGCACCTGTGCGCCAGGTGCGGATGGGAAACGAGAAGCGGCTGAAGGTGGATGTCATCTTGTCTCTACGATATATCTTTCCCGCGATTCCACGCAACCGCGATCGGATTTGCCTGCGGCTTTCTGCATGGAACTGGCCGGCGCGCTTGCGGTTCTGCGAACCGCGCCGGGGGCCGCTCCATGAACCACGGATGGTGCATTTTCCACAGGGGCCAAACTTTTCGAATCCAGCCCATTGTCCGCCGCATCGCATATGTGTAGTCTGATACAAAGTGAATTGGACGGAGAACTGTCTGGGGGGACCAGATATGAAGATCTACGTTAGCTTGACTTTCGCGTTTTTACTGGTTGCTCTGCTGGCCCTAGCGCCGGCTTCCGCCTACGCATCGAGAGGGTCGGGTGGCGGCCATCGCCATTCGCAGACCTACCACGACCGCACCCCCAGAGCGCATAGGCACGGATCGCACCCCCGCCACAGATAAGTGGAACCAAACATAGCCGAGCAGGGAAGTCCTCGCGGGAATTTGAGCGCCGAAACGATGTGCGCGGTTCCGAGGATCTGAGGCAGGCGCGCGCGTTGCGGCGATGTGATCTGCATCACATGACTGGTTGCAACGCCGGTTCTTCCCTTGTGACCCGTTTGCACGGCTGTATATACTCAGACAGAAGTTGAGTTAGAAGCGGAGGATAGATGATGGAGTGCCAGAGGTCCCGCAGGAATTTTCTCAAGACATCTTTGATGGGCGGCGCGGCAGCGGTTGCGGCGTCGCAACTCCCCGTGGCAGGGGCTGCCCCGGTCGCACCCGCCCCGGCGGCGGCGCGCGCACGCGCCAGCCGTGTGTCGCTGGCCGGCGGCAACGACCGCGCCGACATCGCCTTCAAGTCGCTGGAGCCGTTCAAGGATGAGATTGCGGCGGCCATCGGCAACAAGCGGGTCATCCTGAAGCCGAACAATGTGATCATCAACGTTCCGCTGTGCGCCACGCACGCCGACAACCTGGAAGGGATTCTGGAGTTTCTGAAGTCGATCGGCAAGACCAACGTGATCATCGCGGAGTCTCCGGCGGGCGGATCGGTGATGGATGGCTTCGCCAACTACGGCTACAACCGGCTGGCCAAGAAGTACAACGTGAAGCTGGTGGACCTGGACGCCGAGAAGGTCGCGGTGGTGCAGTGCATCGACGAGAAGGACTTCCAGCCGCATGACGTGCGCGTGGCCAAGATCATGATGGACCCGGCGAACAATTTTGTGATCTCGGCGGCCAAGCTGAAGACGCACGACCTGGTGGGGATCACGCTCTCGCTGAAGAACGTTGTGATCGGCGCGGCGCACAAGGATACGGGCTCTGGACTTGCCAATGCGGGGCCGGGCGGAGGCAGGTCCGACAAGCGGCTGATGCATGGCGGAGGCACGCACGGCATCAACTACAACATCTACACGCTGTCCAGCGTGCTGCACCCGCACCTGGCGGTGATCGACGGCTACGAGGGCATGGAAGGCACCGGGCCGGTGCATGGCACGGCGATCAGCCAGAAGGTGTGCCTGGCCAGCCTGGACTGGCTGGCGGCCGACCGCGTGGGCGCGGAGTTGATGGGCGTCGACGTCAACAAGATCGGCTACCTGAACTTCTGCATCAAGTCGGGCACGCGCGGCCAGGGAGACCTGAGCAAGATCCAGATCGTCGGGCCGCCGGTCAAGAACTTCGCCAAGAACTATCAACTGCCCAACACCTGGCAGCAGATCACCAGCTGGCAGCGGCCGATGCTGGCAAGCTGAGCTGGAACGAGGAGCAAGACACGGGACGGAGAGGCCACAGGCTTCTCCGTCTTTTTGTTTAACGAAGCTCTCAATGCGTACCTTTTCCGGCGCGGCGCGACATTGAAAATCAAACTCTCGCCAGAGGGGGGATGCAACTGATAGCATCGTTTGCCGTAGAGAATGGGGGCATTAACGATGAAGAGAATTGCAATCCTGATGGCTGCGTTCGCAGTGTCGATGAGCACGGCTTCGGCCCAAATTGCCGCGACCTCCGCCAAGAGCTACGCCAAGCCGGCGCACCGGACCAAGCGCTTCCTGGTTACCGACTTCGGTGCGGTCGGCGACGGCAAGACGGTGAACACCAAGGCCATTCAGGCGGCCATCGACAAATGCGCCGCCACCAAAAAGGGCGGCGTCGTCGTGGTTCCGAAGGGGACGTTCCTGAGTGGAGCGATCTTCCTGAAGCAGGGCGCGAACCTGCTGGTGGAGAAGGACGGCGTATTGAAGGGAACGACCAACCCCGACGACTACCCGCAGATCCAGACGCGCTGGGAGGGCACCGAAGAGATGTACACCGCGTCGTTTGTGAACGCCGAGGGCGTCACCGGGCTGACCATCTCGGGCGAGGGGACCATCGACGGATCGGGCGAGGAGTGGGTGCAGAAGAATCCGTATCGCCGCCCGCCCGCGGCAGCGCCCGGAGCTGCGCCGGCTGCTCCCGGAGCTGCATCGACGGCCGCGGCTCCGATTGTGACTCCGCCTCCTGCTCCTGCCGCTGCTCCCGCTGCGCCGCCGCTGGCTGTAGCGGCCCGGCCTGCTGCGCCCGGCCCCGGAACCGCCCCGCGCCGCGGACGCCCCCGCCTGATCGGCATTCAGAACTCCAAGGACGTGCTGCTCAGCGGGCTGAACCTGCACAACCAGGCGGTGTGGTGCCTGTTTGTCCTGTACAGCCAGAACGTTGAGATCGACGGCGTCAAGATTACGGCCGAGCACAACATCCCCAGCTCCGACGGCATCGACATCGATTCGTCGAAGCATGTGCACATCACCAACGTCTTCATCGACGACGACGACGACTGCATCTCGATCAAGAGCGGCAAGGACGCCGACGGGTTGCGCGTGAACCGACCGGCCGAAGACATCCTGATCGAGAACTCGCACTTCGCCTACGGCCAGGGCGGCGTGGCCATGGGCAGCGAGACATCGGGCGGAATCCGCAACGTCACAGTGCTGAACTGCGTGATGGACTCCGACAACTGGGCGCCCATCCGCTTCAAGTCGCAGCCCAGCCGCGGCGGCGTGGTGGAGAACATCACCTACAAGAACATCGCGCTGCACGGCACGCGGCAGGCATTCGAGATGAATATGGAGTGGCGCATGGTGGGGCCGAGGCAGCCGGATTCCAACCCCCTGCCCGTGGTGCGCAACGTGAAGATCATCAATGTATCGGGCGATGTACGAAACGTCGGCGTCATTCACGGCCTTGCGGGCAGCCCGATCCAGGGCGTCACCTTCGAAAACTGCAAGATCACCGCCGACCGTGGCTTCCGGCTGGACCACGCGCGCAACGTAGACCTGAAGGGGCTGACGCTCGACGTGAAGAATGGCCCTCCCATCACCGAGACCGACGTGGAATAGAGTGATGACCTAAGTCGCGTAGCGGACCAGTTGCATGAAGCCGAAGTCCATGTGCAACTGCATGTGGCAGTGCATCAGGGTGTCGCCGGGATTGTCGGCCACGAAGTCCACTGCAACGGTGTCCAGCGGCATCACGTTGACCACATCTTTTTTCAGGCCGCTGATGTTCTTGTCGCCGATGGCGGTCACCTCGAAGGTGTGCCGGTGCAGATGCATGGGGTGCTGGTCGCCGGAGGCATTCTGGAAGACCAGCCGGTAGCGCTTTCCCCGCTGTACCTTGATGGGTTCAATATCCGGCCACGAACTGCCGTTGATGGCCCAGGTGTCGAACTTGGAGCCCTTCTGCGGGCCCAGGTCCATCAGCGTAAGCGGAATGGTCTCGTCGGGGGCTGCGGCGGGCGTGCTGTTGGCGAACTGCGTGTAGTCCCACGCGGCGTTCTGCGGGTCCTTCCACACCGGCGGGCCGGTCTTGCCCGCGTACTCCACCACAATGCCGAGGCCCATCTGGCGGGCCTTCTCCAGGGTCGAGCCAAGCACCCAGACGCCGGGCGACTTCATCTCCACGATCGCATCCACTCGCTCGGCGACTGCCAGCGAGACGACCTCGACCTCCTTCGGATTGGGGACGGGATTGCCATCCATGGCAAGGATGCGGAAGGTATGGCCGGGCAGCGCGAGGACAACATTCTCGGTGGCGCTGGCATTCAGCAGGCGCAACAGCACCCGCTGGCCCTGCTTCACACGCAGCGGCTCGCCCGCGCCCAGGCGATGCTGGTTGATGGTGGCGTACTGGTAGCCAACGTCGGAACCGGAGGTCTGCGGATGGTTGGCCGATTCGGCCTGCATGGTCTCCACCATGGGAACGAAGGAGGGCTGCCAGTGGTGGATGGCCAGAAAGACCTCCTGGTCGTAGTGGCCGGGATCGCCCGAGCCCTCCACCAGCAGAAAGCCGAACTGGCCGGTGTAGGTTCCCAGCGCGAGGTCCGCGCCGGCGCTGACATGGGTGTGATACCAGCGCGAGCCCGCGGGGTTGGGCGTGAGGTGGTAGCGCAGCAGGCCCCCGGCGGGAATCATGGGAGAGCCCTCCTCCATGGCGCCGTCGTTCAGCGGGTCGGTGGTGAGGCCATGCCAGTGCACAATGTCCTCATTGCCCGTTGTGTTGGTTACGTCGATGGTGACGGGCACGCCCTGGCGCAGGCGCAGCAGCGGGCCGGGAACCTGGCCGTTGTAGGCGATGGTCTTGATATTCACCCCCGGGGAGATCTCGATAGTGCAGGGCTGGATGGTCAGGGAGTGGTCCGGCTTGGACAGCGGCGGTTCGGAGGGCGCATTCTTCGCCGCGCTCTTCTGGGACGCACTCTGTTGCGCCGCATAGAGAAGGCCGGAGGACGATGGCGCGAGCGAGCGGAGCAGCGGATGGGCCGCGACTCCGCTGGCGGAGAGAAGGAACGAGCGACGATTCATGGGACCATCCTAAAGGGATTGGGAACCCTGGCCGAACGACAGCAACAGCAGCTCTGCGTTCCATGAGATCGGATGCGGCAAGGGCATCGCGGGATGCGCTCCTGTGGCTTGACATCACAAACACGCGGCATGTATCACGGTACCCAACTCACGCCGGAGCGGGCGGACCGGGCGGGCCGATGACCGAAGAGGACAAGAAGAATGTGCGCGACGCGCTCAATACTTATATGAAGCCTTACCTGCGCGGCTAGGTTGAGTTCGGCAGGCGCGCGATCCCGGTCGACCGCCGCGGGCCAAACATATATTCTCAACTCAAACGACCGAGGAGATGCGATTGAGTCGAACTCACCCTTCCACGAAGCGGTTCCGATTGCGGCCGACGGCATTCATTGCATTCGGCGTATTCATTGCGGGCTGTGCGGGAGCGTTTGCGTGGTCGCAGGGCGCGTACGACATGCAGGAGCCTCCGGCCCGACAAGCTGCGCCAGCCCAACAATCGCCGCCGGCTCATCCGGCCCCGGCACAGTTCACGCGGACCTGCACGCTCTGCCACGGCGGAGACGGGATGGGCACGGACCGCGCGCCCACCCTGGTGAACTCCGCCGTTCTGCGCGGCATGGCGGACAGCGATGTGGCAGTCATCATCCAGAAGGGGAAGGGAAGAATGCCTGCTTTCCCGTTGCCGCAGGCCGACATCGACCAGCTGGTGCGCTATATACGCAGCCGCAACACGGTGGCGGCGGAGACCTCCGTGCCGGGCGATGCCCAGGCCGGCGAGAGCATCTTCTTTGGCGAGGGGCAGTGCTCCTCCTGCCACACGGCGGGGGGCCGGGGAAGCTCCTACGGGCCCGACCTCTCCAGCATCGCAAGCCGGCTGAGACTGGCGAACATGCAGCAGGCGCTCACCAACCCGGGCTCCAGCGCCAGTTCAGGAGGAGGCGGCTTTGGGGCCGCTCCCGCCACCTACAACAGTGTCACCGGGGTCCTGAAGGATGGCAGCAAGCTACAGGGGCTCAACCGCGCCCAAGGCAGCCACGACCTGGTCTTGCAGACCAAGGATGGCAAGCTGCACCTGCTCCAGGATGGGGAATACCTCTCGGTGGTTCCCGACAGTACGTCCGCCATGCCTGCCTATCAGGGAACCGCCGACCAGTTGCGCGATCTGCTGGCGTACCTGAGCACGCTGAAGGGAGTGGGCGTGGGAGCGCTGACCGCGCCGCTGCCGCCCGTCACCCAGCCCGAGATCGAACAGGTCGCTCCATCCGAAGCAGGGCGATTGGCCGAGCTACAACGGCACTCTGGACGGAAACCGCTATAGCAAGCTCAATCAGATCAATCTGCAGAACGCGGCGCAACTGCAACTGCAGTGGGTCTATTCGATCCAGTTCAATGGCCTGGAGACGACCCCGATCGTGGTCGATGGAGTCATGTTTGTCACCGGCAACAACCAGGTCTACGCCGTGAGTGGAAGGACGGGGCGGGAGATATGGCGCTATCAGCGCCCCAAGAGCGCGTCGGCGCAGATCAGCGGAGACGCGGCCATCGGCGTGAACCGCGGCGTTGCGGTGCTGGGCGACCGCGTCTTTTATCTCACCGATGACGCGCACCTGATCGCGCTGAATCGCCTGAACGGGGGCCTGCTGTGGGACGTCAACACGCACGAAGGCGCGGCCGGACAGTATGGCGGCACCGCCGCGCCGCTGGTGGTGGGCGATCTTGTCGTCACCGGCGTCAGCGGCGGCGACAACGGAATTCGCGGCTTTGTGGCCGCATATACGGCAACCACCGGCGAAGAGGCCTGGAAGCTGTATACCATCCCCAAGCCCGGCGACACCGGGCCGGTGGCCGATACCTGGAAGGGTTCTGCGCTGGGGCTGGGCGGCGGGGCCACCTGGACCACGGGCAGCGCCGAGGCGGATGGCAGTGTCATCTACTGGCCCGTGGGCAATCCCCACCCCGACACCGACGGCGATGAGCGGCTGGGAAGCAACCTGTATACCAACAGCGACCTTGCCATCGACGCCAAGACCGGCAAGCTGCTGTGGTACTTCCAGTTCACTCCGCACGACCTGCACGACTGGGACGCCAACGAGCCCGTGGTTCTGGCGGACACGCTGTGGAAGGGGCAGAAGCGCAAGCTGCTGCTGCACGCCAACCGCAATGGCTTCCTGTATGTTCTGGACCGCACCAACGGCAAGCTGCTGCTGGCCACGCAGATGGTGGACCAGATGAACTGGGCCAGCGGGATCGACCAGAAGACCGGCGCGCCCAGCCTGCTTCCGGCCAACGAACCCACCGTGCAGGGCACGGTGGCCTGTCCCGCGGTGCGCGGCGCCACCAACTGGCAGGCCACGGCATTCAACCCGGCCACGCGGCTCTATTATGTGATGACGGTGGAGGACTGCACCCTCTATCGCAAGGCGGAGGACGGCGGTTACGGCCGGTACAACGACCCCGCCCACCCGCCGCAAAAAATTCTTCGCGCATTCAATATAGAAACCGGTAAAGTGGTGTGGCAGATCGTCCTGCCCGGACCGGTGCAATCGAACTATTCGGGCGTGCTGACCACCGCGGGCGGCCTGCTGTTCTTCGGCGAAAGCAGCGGAGGATTTGCCGCGGTCGACGCCCGCACCGGGCAGTACCTTTGGCACTTTGAGACCAACCATGCGATCAAAGCCTCGCCGATGACCTACGCAATCGATGGAAGGCAGTACGTCGCAATCGCATCGGGGACCAATGTTCTATCGTTCGCGCTTGCGAAGTAACGTCTTTAAAGTAAAAGAAATTGTTGTTGAAGTTGTTTTGGGATTTTTCAACCGCACCGGATTTTCCAGGTTGCACCGGCTTATATTGAGTTGCACAAACTATTTTCAAGTTGCACAGCAGTATGCGCGCCCGGCGCCGCTTGCTGTCCCGGCTAAGGACAAAGCGACACAGGCCACACTCACGAGGGAGAGAACACAATGAATCGAAAGACATCGCGCCGCAACTTCATCGGCACTTCAACTGGCTTCGCAGCGGCTGGTCTGGCCTCTCTCGCGAACCCCATCGCGGCCGCCGCGCAGACGGTGGGAGTCAAACCGGGCGACCTTCCCGACCTTACCATCAAGGAGGTCAAGGTCTATGTCACGGACATGAGCGGCATCCATAAGCTCAATGGTTCCGAGACCGGCGAACTGATCTCCGTGGTCACCAACAGCGGGATCGAGGGCAACTACACCATCGGCGATCGCAGTACGACTCCGGGATGGCTGGAGTGGGCCAAGCCGATGCTGGTGGGAAAGAACGTCATGGACCTGCTGCCCACCTTTACCTCCACCACCGGGATGAAAGGCTCCGGAGGCTTCAACGGAGGCGCGGGGGCCTCGGTCCGGCGAGCGGCGCCGCCCGTCGCTGCCGCAGGGGCCGGCGCGGCCAGAGGGGCCGGTGCGGCAAGGCCGAGCGGATTTGGCGCGCCAACGGCGCCCCCGGGCCGTCCGGAAACGGGACTGATGGCACGCAGCGGCGGCACATGGCCCAACTACTACGCTGCCGCCGCCGACGTCTGCATGTGGGACATCCTGGGCAAGGCGGTCAACCAGCCGATCTACAAGATCCTCTCCGGCGGCACGCCAACCAAGAACCGCGTCATGGCCTATGCCAGTTCGCAGCACCTGCCCGCGATTGAAGATTATGTGCCCGATGTCCTGAAGGCGAAGGCCCAGGGATACAGGGGGTACAAGATCCATCCCGGCGGCGGGCAGCACGCAACCGGCCCGGCGGTCCCCAGCTACATCGGGCACATGGAGGAGATCCGCGAGGTGCGCAAGGCCGCGGGCGACGAGTTTGTGCTGATGCACGACCCGGTGCAACAGTACAACCGTTACGAAGCCATGGCCGTTGGCCGCCTTCTGGATGAGCTGAACTACGCGTGGTTCGAGGACCCGATCCGCACCATCGATGAGGAGGGCCTCATCGTGCTTTGCAGGGAGCTAAGCCTTCCCATCCATGTGGGCGAGTTCCTCTTCTCCATCGCCGACTTCGGCGAGTACATCAAGCGCGACGCGCTGAGTGTGGTCCGCTTGATTGGCGACAACGTGGGAGGGATCTCCGGATCGATGCGCGTGGGCTTGCTGGCCGATGCGCACGGACTGGAATGCGCTCCGCACAACTGGGGCAACCCTCTCGACCTGGCGGTGCACTTCCACGTGGAGCTGGCGCTGGCCAACGTCTACTGGTTCGAGATGCCCTTCCCCGCGGAGTACACCGACCGTTCTTACTTCAGCTACAAGTTCCGGCCAGACAAGGACGGCTATATCCCGGCGCCAACCGATCCGGGGCTGGGCTATCCAATCGACCGCGCGGCGCTGGACAAGGTCACCCTGCGAATCGACCGCTGAGGGCGGCACCAGTCGCGCGTGAGTCGGCTGCACTCGCGCGTGAGAGAAGGAGGAGTCGCAATGTTGCGAACCAGGATACTTCTGTGCGTTCTGCTGTTGGCAATCTTTCCGGCGCGCGCGCTGGAACGGCCTGAGGTCACCTTCAAGGTCTTCCAGTTTCCGCCGAATATGATTCCGCGCATCGACGGCAACGACGACGACTGGGCGATGGTTCCGGACAGCTACGCCATCGGCATGGACCAGTTGGTGGACACCGAAGCGCCGGCGGGGACGGTGACGCCGCGCGATCCCAAAAAACTGGATGTAAAGGTCAAAGTGGGGTGGGTGAAGGGCTTGAACCGGCTCTACTTCCTCTATGAGGCGTCCAAGGACTACTGGGACTTCTCGCGCCCCGACCTGCACAACGACATCTTCGAGGTGGTGGTGGATGGCGACCTCTCCGGCGGGCCGCTGATCGATATGTACCACCGCGACGTGTGGACGCAGCAGGCGGTCGGCGACATGTCCAAGCTCGACCCGCGCATCAGCAGCTCCGACGCGTACTTTGCCCAGCAGGGGGCGCACGCGCAGAACTACCACATCTTTACCCCGGCGCTGAACAAGGACTGGACCATGGACTGGGGTTGCGCGCAGTACACCAAGGAGCTGCCCTACGCCAATCACGCCATCAAGTACAACTTCAAACCCGGCGAACCGGGCAAACTGGTGCTGGAGTTCTATATCACTCCCTTCGACTACGCCGGATGCGAGGGCCCGGAGCGCGCGGTCGAGAGCGTGCTGACGGAGAACAAGCTGATCGGGCTCTCATGGGCCGTCATCGCGTATCACGACTCCGACAAGCGCCAGTTCTGGAACCTCTCGCACAAGCAGACCTTCTTCGGCAATGCGTCGGACCTGGTCGGCTTCCGCCTGATGCCGCTGGAGCCGCAGTTCCGCAAGGACATCGATGCGAAGTGGTCGTTCAAGGTGGTCGATGCGGAGCGCCGTCTGGTCGTCTTCAAGGACGAATCCGAGGGCGAGATCACAAGCTGGAAGTGGGACTTCGGCGATGGCACAACATCGACCGAGCAGAACCCGATCCATCAATACAAAGACCGGCCGGGCAAGGAGGGAATCTATTCCGTCATCCTTGACGTGAGCGGCCCCAAGGGAAGCTCGCGGCTGGCAAAGGTCTGGGACGTCCATGTACGAGGCAGCTCGCCGCCCACCGCGGTGCAACCATAATTCTCGCGCTGAAAGATAGCCGCGCGGGGGGAAGTCAATTCGCTCTGACCTGGGTCGACTTGCAGCGAGCGAGTGTTGCAAGAACAAGCAGCCGGAGATTGTGTGCAAACGATGAATCCAGATTCCAGCAAGACCAGCTCCATGCGGTTTCCGGTCCGCTATCTTCTTGTGCTCTGGCTGATGGTCATCAGCGGGGTGGTTTACCTCGACCGCATCAATATCTCGATTGCCGCGCTTGGGATTGAAAAGGAATTTGCAGTCAGCAATGTCCACATGGGATGGGTCTTCACCGCATTCCTGGTTGGCTACGCAGGCCTACAGATTCCCGCCGGCGTGCTGGCGCGGCGGCTTGGCCCTCGCCGCACCCTGGGATTGCTGGGCGTGTGGAGGCCGATCTTTATCGTCCTGATCGCGTTTATTCCTCATGGCATTGGCAATCCTCTGGTCCTTCCTGATCCTGCTGCGCTTTGCCCTGGGCGCGGGCGAGGCCACGATGTTTCCCGCCACCAGCCAGTTTGTCGAGCGCTGGTTTCCGGTCAGTGAGCGCGGCAAGGCGAACGGCCTCATCTTCGCCGGCATCGGCCTCTCCGGTCTCACTCCGCCGCTGATGACCGCAATCATCCTGCACTTCGGTTGGCGCGCGTCGTTTTGCTTCAGCGCGTCGATGGGCGCGCTGGTGGGACTGGTCTGGTACCTTGCCGCTCGCAATACCCCGGAGGAGCATAAGTGGGTGGGCGATGCGGAGCGCAAACTCATCGTCAGCCAGCGGCGCGTCGCCAGCCCCTCCGCGAAGGAGGACGATGCGCAATACGGCAAGCACAAGATCCCCTGGCTGCAAATATTCAGCAGCAAGGCAATTCTTGCCGTCACCCTCAGCTACTTTGCCTACGGTTATGTGGCTTGGATGTTCTACACCTGGTTCTACACCTATATGGCGCAGGCGCGCGGCCTCAACCTGAAGACCAGCGCGCTCTACACCATGCTGCCGTTCCTCGCCATGACCGCCGGCTGCCTGCTGGGCGGCGTGCTCAGCGATTCCATCGCGAAACGCTACGGCCTGCGCCAGGGCCGGTGCACGCTCTCTGCCGTCTCGCTCGCGATTACCGCCGTTCTGCTGGTACTGGGTTCGCGGATCGAGAGCGCGGCGGCTGCTGCATTTATGCTGGCCTTCGGAGTTGGCGTCCTCTTCATCGCGCAGAGCATCTACTGGGCGGTTGCGGCCGACATCGGCGGAGAGTACGTCGGCGTGGTTTCGGGAATCATGAATATGGGGGCACAGGTTGGGGGCGTATGCACGGCCGCATTCACCCCCGTCATCGCGGCCCACTTCGGATGGAATGCGTCGTTCGAAACCGCCGCAGCGATCGCGGCGTTTGGTGCGCTGGCATGGCTCGTCATCGACCCCAAACGCGACGTGCTGGTGGTCCGCGAATAGCAGCTCGCCTGTGTCTGGACGGTCGCACCTGCCGCCAGTTACACTCCTCCCAAAAGATTTGCTCCGCCGATTTGCAGTTCACATCGATTCGATTCGCAGCCCCGTCTGATTAATGGACTGCGCGGTCTGCCACAACAAACGAGTGAGGGAAAGGAAGCACCGATGGGACAAACAATTTCTCGCCGGCAGTTTATCGGCGCCGCAGCCATGGCGGGCGCCGCGCTTTCAGGCACAATGAATGCGCTTGCAGCCGCGCAGGCTCCGGATTGGGACGAGAAGAACGGCGCCGCTCCTCCCGCGCCGGATGCCCCGCAGGCCCTCCCGACCGCCGCGGGCGCCATCCCCATCATCGACAGCCACATTCATCTCTTCGACCAAACCCGTCCGGTCTTCACCGGCTACACGGGCGGGCTGTTCTACCGGGCGCTGAACAAGCCATCGACGCCCGCGACATATGCTGCGCTGGCGCGGCCCGCGGGGATCGTCGGCGCCATCGTGGTGGAGTCTGCCGCGCAGTTCATCGACGACAACCTCTGGTATCTGGAGGTCTCGCGCGACAATCCCATCATGGTCGGAGTCTCGGGAAACATCGATCCAGGCTCGAATGACTTCGCCAAATATCTCAACCATTTTCACCGCGACCCGCTCTTTCGCGCCATCCGCTCCAGCCGCTTCTATACCTCGGACGGTGGCAAGGTCGCCCTCAATCCCGCTCAGGTCGCCAACCTCAAGCTGTTGGCCCAGGCCGACCTCGCGCTCGATACCGCCAACCCATCCATGCCGCTGATGCAGGCCAACGTGTTGCTGGCCGACGCCGTTCCCGACCTGCGCATCATCATGGACCACCTGCCAAGCTACGATCCCGAGGGCGATTCCGGGCCCAATGGCCAGGCGGCGTACGAGACGGTGGTGAAGGAGATGGCGGCGCGGCCCAACATCTTCGTCAAGCTCACCGAGGTCTACCATCCCACGCCTGGGGACGGCGGCATCATCGTCAAGAACTACGAGTTCCTGCGCGCGCGGCTGGAGTATCTGTTCCAGGCCTTCGGCGAGGACCGCGTCATGTTCGGCACCGACTACCCCAACAGCTACGGCGTGGCCACCATCTCCGAGGAGGTTGGCCTGATGCAGCAGTTCTACTCCACCAAGACGCGCGCGCAGCAGGAGAAGTACTTCTGGCAGAACTCGTCGAAGATCTACAAGTGGGTCAAGCGGGCTGATGACCAACCCACGCCACTCGCCCAGGGCAAACCCGCTCCGCCTGCGCCAGCCCGCGGCGGCGGCGGAGGACGGGGAGGCCCCGGTGGCCCGGGAGGACCAGGTGGCCCCGGTGGGCCTGGAGGTCCGGGTGCACCGGGAGGCGGTCGACCGCAGGGATAAACCCAAGCTGTAGATGAGGCGCTCCCAGGTTTAAATCGAGAGTGGAGCACCCGAAATCCCACCCATTCCACACGCAACGCGGAATGGATGGGGCGCCCGGCACAGTTGCCACCCTTGGGCGGAACGGACTTGAGAGGATGCACGACCCATCGATCCGGCAGTATGACGACCTTTCCGAGAATTACCATTGGCTCTACTCGGACTATGTCTTGAGTGGCGCGTTGGCGCTGAAAGAAAACGAGGACGTGCTGCGAAGCGCCGGTCCGAAGGCACGCATTCTGGATTGCTCCTGCGGGACCGGTACTCTTGCCATACCTCTGGCGAAGCTCGGCTTTGAAGTGAGCGGGTCCGATGCCAGCCAGGGAATGATTGAACAGGCAATTCTTGCGGCGAAGAATGCCGGCTTGAGTATTCCGCTGAGCTGCTGCACATGGGAGAGCCTGCCGAACCGCTTCACAGATTTTTTTGACCTGATTTTCTGTCTCGGGAACTCAATCGGCCACGCTGGAGGCAAGGATGAGATGCTTCGGTCTCTGAAAGGAATGCGGGCGGTGCTTAAGACTGGCGGCAAACTCGTCATTCAGTCGCGCGACTGGGAGCAGCTCAGGAAAGAGAAAGCACGTTTTACTCCCTATCCTGAGTGGAGAGTGCGCGCCGGGCAGCGGTGTTTGCCCATCTACATTTGGACGTTCCCGGAGAAATTCGAGGATGCCCACACCATAGATGTGGTCTTACTGTTCGATTCTGACGGCAAAGTTTCTCTTCGATCGTATCCGATCGTCTACTATCCGTTTCACTTTGAAGAGCTAGTGGAGCGCCTGCGGTGTGCAGGCTTTTCTGCGATAGACAGATTCAGCGATAGCGAGACGGAATACCGTGTCATAGCTTCGTAAAGGCTGTCGGCACCTGGCGTGTGGAGTTTGTAACCCACAATTCCTGCGTTTGCTGGTATATTGGCCACGACTCAAAAAGGACCCCTTCCATGAAACGCATCGCATCCGTTGCAGCATCCCTCGTCCTGCTGTCTGGCCTGGCCTATGCCCAAACCAAGCCGGCCGCGCCCGCGACAACCACAAAGCCGACTACACCCGCGCCGGCCAAGCTCCTGCCCTATCAGGACTCGCGGCTTCCCGTGGAACAGCGCATCACCGACCTGATCCAGCGCATGACGCTGGACGAGAAGCTGGCGATGCTGGGCACCGATCCCACCATTCCGCGCCTCGGCATCGTTGGGACGAACCATGTGGAGGGGCTGCACGGACTGGCGCTGGGAGGGCCGGGAGGATGGGGCGGACGCGGGCTGGTGACGCCCACCACGCAGTTCCCGCAGTCGCATGGGCTGGGCCAGACGTGGGACCCCGATCTGCTGAAGCAGGCTGCCGCCGAAGAGGCTTACGAGACGCGCTGGGCCTACAACAAGTTCCATAAGGGAGGGCTGGTGGTGCGCGCGCCCAACGCCGACCTGAGCCGCGATCCGCGCTGGGGGCGCACCGAAGAGTCCTATGGCGAAGACCCGTTCCTGGTGGGCACGCTGGCCACGGCCTACACCGAGGGCCTGCAGGGCAACGACGCGAAGACGTGGATGACCGCGTCGCTGCTGAAGCATTTCCTGGCCAACAGCAACGAGGATGGCCGCGCCGGATCAAGCTCCAACTTCGACGACCGGCTCTTTCATGAGTACTACGCGGTGCCGTTCCGCATGGCCATCGAGCAGGGCCACGCCAACGCCATGATGACGGCCTACAACTCGTGGAACAAGGTGCCGATGGGCGCCAACCCCGTGCTGCACAGCGTGGTGATGAAGCAGTGGGGCTTCGACGGCATCATCTGCACCGACGCGGGCGCGCTGGGCAACATGGTGCGCGCCAGCAAGACCTACTCGACCAACGCCGAGGCAGCCGCGGCCTCGATCCACGCGGGCATCAACCAGTTTCTGGAGAACGCGACGCCGTCCGTGCAGGACGCGCTGAAGCAGGGGCTGCTGACCGAGGCGGACATCGACGCCAACCTGCGCGGCGTCTTCCGCGTGATGATCAAGCTGGGAATGCTGGAGCCGGCGGCGAGCGATCCCTACGCGCGCATCGGCACCCAGGCGCAGGCCAACGGCAGCGTGGACGATCCCTGGCTGTGGGCGAAGAACAAGGCGCTGGCGCGCAAGGTGACGGATGAGTCCATCGTGCTGCTGAAGAACGAGGGTGCGCTGCTGCCGCTGAAGGCCGCGTCGATCAAGAGCATTGTGGTGATCGGGCCGCTGGCGGACAGGGTTGCTCTGGACTGGTACAGCGGAACGCCGCCGTATATAGTCACGCCGCTGGAGGGGATTCGCGCGCGCGTGGGCAAGAATGTCGCGGTGACAACCTCCGATGGCGCGGACTCCGCGGCCGCCGCCGAGCTGGCGCGCAAGGCCGACGTTGCCGTGGTTATCATTGGAAACCATCCGACATGCGATGCGGGCTGGGCGAAGTGTCCGCTGCCCAGCGATGGCAAGGAGGCCATCGACCGCAAGACGCTCACGCTGGCGCAGGAGGACCTGGCCAAGGCGGTGTTGGCGGCCAATCCAAAGACGGTCGTGGTGCTGCAGGCCAGCTTCCCATTTACGACGACGTGGACGCAGGAGAATGTTCCCGCGATTCTGATGATGACCCACAACAGCGAGGAGCAGGGCGACGGCATGGCCGACGTTCTCTTTGGCGACTACAACCCGGCGGGGCGGCTGAGCCAGACGTGGGTCGCGTCGATGGACCAGCTTCCGCCGATGATGGACTACGATATCCGCAACGGGCGGACGTATATGTATCTCGCCAGCAAGCCGCTGTATGCCTTCGGCTACGGCCTGAGCTATACGAAGTTCGCGTACTCCAACCTGCGCGTCAGCAGCGGGCATCTGGCCAAGGACGGCACAGTCACGGTCAGCGTCGATGTGAAGAACACCGGTGCGCGCGATGGCGACGAGGTGGTCGAGTTGTATGTGGCGCATGTGGGATCGAAGGTTGCGCGTCCGCACGAGGAGCTGAAGGGCTTCCGCAGAGTGATGATTCGCGCGGGCGAGACGAAGACCGTGGCGATTCCGCTGAAGGCGACCCTGCTGGCCTACTGGGACGGCAGTGCGATGACGGTGGAGAACGACAGTGTGGAGCTTCGCGTGGGCGGCTCGTCCGACGCGATTGCGTTGCGCAAGCAGATTAAAGTGGGCGAATGAGTAGAGGGCATAAACCAATGAAGCAACCTGCGGGATTGGCGGCAGGCGCGTTGGCGCTTGCTTTGGCGATGGCTCCGGCGATACAGGCGCAGCAGATGATCGTCTCGCGCGGCACAGCCACGGTGATGGTTGAGCCGTACGCGGAGAACATCGTTCGCGTCAGCATCAGTCTGCTGAAACCGAATGCAACCGCTGCGCCGGGCTATGGCATCTCTGCCAAGCCGCTGGCCAGCGGATGGAAGATCGAGCCGGGCGCGGGCGGCGATGTGTTGCGCTCGTCGCGCATGTCGGTCACGGTGGCCCCGCAGGAAAATGTCACGCTCACCGGGACCGAGGCGGACATTGCGAAGTTCTTCAATGGATCGACGCCGCCGGTTGGCATCTCGATCAAAACCGCGGATGGCGCGACATTGCTGGAGATGAACGACTGGCAGATGGCGGTCCCGAATTACAAGGACGGCACCGCAGAAATTTTGAATGACCGTCGTCCCAGCGACGACCCCTTCTATCAGGTGGGCGCGACCTTCGTCTCGCCCACAGACGAGCACTACTACGGCCTGGGACAGAACCATGAGGGCTATCTGGACCGGCGCGGCCATGCAGTGCGTTGTGCGCACGACTACAACGCTCCGGCCGGTCCGAGCGTCTGCGTGCCGTTTGTGGTCACCAATAAAGGTTACGGCCTGCTGTGGGACAACCCCGGCAAGACAACCGCGCAGTTCGGCTTCAACGAGGTGACCCGGTGGACCTCGGATGTGGGCCAGCGCGTGTCGTTCTTCGTCATCGCGGGCAAGACGTACGACGAGATCTACGAGGGCTACAACCTGCTGACCGGCGACGTGCCGATGTTGCCCAAGTCGGCGTATGGATACATCCAGTGCAAGCAGCGATACACCAGCCAGGCCGAGCTAATGGCCGTGGCCAAGGGCTATCGCGACCGCCATCTGCCCGCGGACGTGCTGGTGATCGACTGGTTCCACTACACCAAGATGGGCGAGATGGACATGGATCCCGTGAAGTGGCCTGACCCCGCCGCCATGAACCGCGAGCTGCACGCCATGAACTTCCACACCATGATCAGCGTCTGGCCGCGCTTCATTCCCGAGGACCGTTATTACAAGACTGCCCTCGACAACGGATGGTTCCTGCATCTGGCCGACGGCACGCCCATCAATGGTCTGCCCTACGACCGCGCCGGCTCCGACATCGACACCACCAACCCCGACGCCGCGCGCTGGTACTGGGACGTGATACGCAACAACTACGTTACCAAGGGCTTCGACGCCTTCTGGGCCGACGAGACCGAGCCCGATCTGCCGCCGAATGGAAGCTACTTCCACGTCGGACCGGGCACGGAGTTCTTCAACGTCTACCCGCTCTTCCACACTGCCGCGTTCTACAACGGAATGCGCCGCGACATGAGCGAGCGGGCGCTGATCCTTGCGCGCGATGCGTATCTCGGAGCGCAGCACAACGGAGCAATCTTCTGGTCGTCGGACATCTACCCCACCTGGGACACGCTGAAGCGGCAGGTTCCCACGGGCATCAACTTCGTCGCCAGCGGCATGCCGTACTGGAGCACCGACATCGGCGGCTGGCAGTATCTTCCGGCGACGCACAAGCCTGACCGCCCGCCGCTGATCGATCCATCCGACGCGCGCGACGAGGTCGGCAACTACGACGACTACCCCGAGCTTTACGTGCGCTGGTTCGAGTACGGCGCGTTTCAACCGAACTTCCGCGCGCACGGCAGCCGTCCGCAGAACGAGGTGTGGTCGTACGGCAAGCAGGCCGAGCCGATCCTGGAGAAGTACCTGCGCCTGCGCTACACGCTGATGCCCTACATCTACTCGCTGGCGTACCACACGCACCAGACCGGCGCGCCCTTCATGCGCGGACTCTTCATGGACTTCGGCTACGACCCGAAGGTCACCAACATCGGCGACGAGTATATGTTCGGCCCCGCGTTGCTGGTGGCGCCCGTCGTCGAGCAGGGACGCACCAGCCGGCAGGTCTATCTCCCCGCCGGAGCCGACTGGTATAACTTCTGGACCAACCAGAGGCTTCGCGGAGGGCAGACCGTGACGGTCGCCGCGCCGATTGATACGCTTCCGCTCTTCGTGCGTGCGGGATCGATCCTACCCATGGGCAAGCCGGTCGAGAGCACAAATGAGAAGCAGCCCTTACAGGAACTGCGCGTCTATCCCGGCGCCGACGCCAGCTTCGACCTGTACAACGACGACGGCACAACTTACGCCTACGAGAAGGGCGCGATGGAGATCACGCACCTGCATTGGTCGCAGGCCGCGCAGAAGTTGACTCACACCGGCGCGCAGCTCTCCGGCCCCAGCGATGCGAGCCTGGTGAAGGTGGTCAAGGCGCGGTGAGGCGCAGAAGCATCTCAGAATATCTGAGCGACTTTATTCGTGCCGATAGAGCTTCTTCAAGGCTGCCTGGATCGTCAAGCATGGCGGGCGCGCCACAGCGCCCCTTCGAGCGGATCGACGGGAGACTGGCGAACACGGGCCATTGGCAGCAAGACGGCGAGCCGCGCGGTCATCGCGCTGCGCACTTGGGTGATGTGGCTAAGCACGCCGCCGGTAAAGGCAACGCCGATTGAGGAACCCACCCATGACGAAGAAGCCGTCATGGATGGGGCACCCGGTTTGGTGGAAGGCATCTTGCGGTAGACCAGTGCGACCAGCTCGGCCAGCTCGACGCCTGCGCGGGTGAGGACCTCGGCGGCGAGCGCGTCGCCGTGCTCTGCGCAGCGCGCAACGATGGGCGCGAGCGAGGCGAACTCCGGCGCGGGGTGATCGCAATCGCCGCGTTGGTTGGCGTAAGTGACCAGTTCTCCGAGCGAGTTGAGCCTCCAGAGCCGCTCGATCTCGCGCAGCAGGGAAGTGGGGTCGATGCAGGGTTGCGTGCGATTCGGGTCGCGGGGCTTGCCGTTGAACTGATCGCAAAGCTGGTCACGATCATGCGAGCGCAGGGCCGCGCGGATGGCTTCGAGGCCGATCCATGTGCCCGATCCCTCGTCGCCCAGCACAGGCCCCCAACCGCCCGCCCCGAAGGTCTCGCCCGCATCCGTGCGTCCGATGGCGTTCGATCCCGTGCCCGCGACGACCAGTATCCCCGGCCCTCCCGCGAAGGCCGCATCGAGTGCAATCTCCTCATCGCCGCAGATCAAAAGTTCGCCGGAGACCGAGCTGGAGAGAACGCGGCTGGCCCACGCGCGCACAGCGGGGCTGCTGATTCCGGCCAGCCCGAGGCAGGTGCGAGAGATGTGGTTGAGCGAGACGCCCGCCGCTGCCGCAACCTCGGCAAGCATCGCCTGCAGGCGCGCGGTCGCCTCCGGCTCGCCGACGCGCATGAGCTTCACCGTGCCGGCGGTCGCGCGCGCCAGAACGCGCGTCTCGTCGGTCAGCAGGCACCGCGTCCCGGTGCCGCCGGCGTCGATGGCGAGGAAGAAGCTCATCGCAGACAATCATAAGCCACGCGTTCGCAGATGAAAGACTTAATACCGATTAGCACCAATGGAACCGATCAATAGCGGATAGATTTTTAAATAATAGAAATGTCTTTAATCGGTGCTCGCCGGTGTAGATCGGTGTTAAGTCTTTTTCAATTCGACGAGCCGCTATACTCAGGCAATGCCTGTTCGCTTGCATGCGCTCGATCTCGGCGTGGTTGGGCTGTACCTGGTGGCGATCACGCTCTTCGGGCTGCGCTTCAGCCGCCATCGTGCTTCCTCCGGCGCTGCGGCCCGGGACTGCTCGCTGCGCGGCTACTTCCTGGCCAACCGCACGGTGCCGTGGTGGGCGATTGCGCTCTCCATCGTCTCCGCCGAGACATCCACGCTCACCATCATCGGCACGCCCGGCCTGGCCTTCGCCGGCGACTTCGGGTTTCTGCAGATCGTCATCGGATACATGCTCGGGCGCGTCGTGGTGGCCCTGCTCTTCCTGCCAAAATACTTCCAGGGAGAGATGCTCACCGCCTATCAGCTCATCGACCGCCGCTTCGGCCACACGCTGCACAAGGTCACCGCGGGCCTCTTTCTGCTCACCCGCGCGGCGGCCGAGGGCGTGCGCGTCTTCGCCGTCTCCATCGTCGTGGGCATCGCCATCGGCACGGGAGACGTGCTCTCCATCGCCATCATCTCCGCGCTCACGCTGCTTTATACCTTCGAAGGCGGAATGGCCGCCGTCATCTGACCGACGTGGTGCAGATGGTGATTTACATCGGCGGAACGCTGGTTGCCATCTGGTCGCTCGGCGCGCACGTCCCCGGCGGCTGGGCCACGATCCACACCGTCGGCGCGGCGGCGGGCAAGTTCCACATGCTCAACTTCGCCATGAACCTGACGACGACGTACACCTTCTGGGCGGGCGTTCTGGGCGGAACATTTTTGACGATGGCTTCGCATGGCACAGACCAACTCATGGTCCAGCGAATGCTCGCGGCCAAAAATCTCACCGAGTCGCGCCTCGCGCTGCTGTCCAGCGGCGTGGTCATCTTCATCCAGTTTGCGCTCTTTCTGCTGATCGGCGCGGGCCTCTTCGTGTTTTATGGATTGCATCCGGCGGCGCTGATTGCGCTGCATGGCGCAAACACCAACCGCATCTTTCCCGCGTTCATCGTGCAGCAGATGCCGATGGGCGTGGCGGGCCTGCTCGTCGCGGCGATTCTGGCGGCGGCAATGTCCAACCTCAGCGCCGCGCTCAACTCGCTGTCATCGACGACAGTGGTGGACTTCTACATGGGATGGCGTCCGCGCGCCAACGACCGCGAGCGGATGGTGGTCTCGCGCGCTTCCACAGTGTTGTGGGCGCTGGTCCTCTTCGCCGTCGCCGTCTACGCCGTCCACACCGGCGGCACGGGCAACGTCGTCGAAATCGGCCTCTCCATCGCGTCGGTGGCCTACGGCTGCCTGCTGGGAGTATTTTTGCTGGGGACGCTGACGCGCACCGCGACCCAGGGGGGAGCGATTGTGGGCATGATCACCGGCTTCGCGCTCAACATAGCTCTTTGGCTATTACAGGGAAGGTACGTGTCTCTGGATGGCAGTACAAGCCAACACGAACGTAGGTAGGAGTCATCCCGCGTGATGCGAAGATGGCGTGGGCCTGGTACGTGATCATCGGAGCACTGGTGACATTCGCGGTTGGCTTATTAGCCAGCGTTGTCTTCCGCAGACCGCGACGCGCTAATCGCAACCGCCGCGCTCCTTGCACTTTCGGCATCCTCGCCTTTCTTGTTGTCATTCCGCAGCGTAGCGCAGGAACCTGCTTCACTAACAGGAGACCCCAACCTCAGCCCAGCCGCAATCCGTCCCCGACTTCTCCGCCGTCTCCGCCGCCATCAACACAGCCATCGCGCAGAAGAAGCTGCCGGGAGCGGTCGTCGTCATCGGCCACGGCGGCAAGGTCGTCTTCGAGCAGGCCTACGGCGTGCGCAAGCTGGCCGGCGAACCCGGCCTCGACGGCAAGCCCTCCGCAGCCGAGCCGATGACCCTCGACACCATCTTCGACATGGCCTCGCTCACCAAGTGCTCGTCACGCCACCGCCATCATGCAGCTATACGAGGCGGGCAAGCTCGTCCTCGACGCCCCCGTCGCCAAGTACCTGCCGGAGTTCGCCGCGAACGGCAAGCAGGCCGTCACCATCCGCGAGCTCCTCACCCACTACTCCGGCCTGCCGCCCGACGTTGACCTCAAAGACGCATGGGGCCTCGCCGCGCCCGACAAGGCCGAAGGCATCCGCCGCGCCATGAAGTCCCCGCTCACCACCACCCCCGGCACCCACTTCGAGTACTCCGACATCAACTACATCATCCTCGGCGCGCTGGTGGAAAAACTCAGCGGCGAGCGTCTCGATGACTATGCTTATAACCACATCTTTAGACCGCTCCTAATGGTGCATACGGGATTCAATAATCCTGCGCGCTCCTGCTATGACCCACCTTATGGAAGTCGCAAATGGATATTGCTGCGGCAGGGGGCGCGATTCGCCTGCGCCATGAACTACCTCCGTCCTTCCGCCGCTTACCCCTTGGAGAAGGTCGCGCCCACCGCCCACGATGACCAAGGCACTGCCGCCACCAACCCCGACTTCGACCATATCTTGCGCGGCACGGTGCACGATCCCACGACGCGGCGCATGGGCGGAGTGCGGGCCAGGCCGGAGTCTTCTCCACAGCGGACGATGTAGCCCTCTTCGCGCAGGCGCTGCTGGATCGCCTCGCCGGTCGCCCCAGCAACTTCCCCCTCAAGCGCGAGACGCTGGAGCTAATGACCACGCCGCAGCAGCCCGCGACCGCCCAGCCGGCGCAACCATCTTCACCCAGGACGGCACACCACCACCGGCGTAGCCCTGCGCGGCTTCGGCTGGGACATCAACTCCGCCTACTCCCGCCCACGCGGTTCGATCTTCCCCACCGCCGGAGCAGGAAGACCGGCCAGCTTCGGCCACACCGGCTTCACCGGCACCAGCCTCTGGATGGACCCCACAGCTGACACCTATGTAATCCTCCTCTCAAACTGCGATCCATCCCCGCGGCAATCCGCCAATCTCCGCGCTGCGCGGCGAGGTCGCCACAGCCGTGGCGAAGGCGTTGGGACTAGAATCTCCCACTCATCGCGATGAGGCCGCGATGAATGGGGCACCCGGTTCATCGACGGGCTCGCATGTATTGACCGGCATCGACGTTCTCGAAGCGACGGACTTCGCCGCGCTCAAGGAAGCGGCGGCGCGCAATGGCGGGCGGCTGCGCATTGGGTTGCTGACCAACCAGACCGGCGTCGACGCGCAGGGGCGACGGACGATCGATGTGCTGCGCGGCATCGGCGGCGGTATCGAGCTGACCACGCTCTTCTCGCCCGAGCACGGCATCTTCGGCGCCAAGGACTCCACCAACATCGGCCACGAGGTCGATCCCGCGTCCGGCCTGAAGGTCATCAGTCTCTACGGTCCAAAGGACGAAGATCGCCGGCCCAAGCCCGAAGACCTGAAGAACCTCGACGCAGTTGTCATCGACCTGCAAGACGCAGGCGTCCGCTTCTACACCTACGAGACCGTCGTTGGTTATTTCCTGGAGGCGGATGCATGCGAAGGCGCACGTGCATGATCTGGAAGTTATCCTGCTGGACCGCCCCGCTTTGATCGGCGGCGAATGCGGTTCAGGGGCCGGTGTCGCGCACCCCACCCTCCTACATCAACTACATGCCGCTGCCCCTGCGCCACGGGATGACGCTGGGCGAGTTGGCTCGTTATATGCGAGGAGAGCATCGAGGGCTCTACAGCAGTCGAAGAGGACGAATTTCTGCATGCAAAGGCCATACCTCAGCCGCTGAAGCCTCCTTCCAATAGACGCAAGCCGTTCCGAAACTATACGAAGACCACGGTGTCGTCGTCGTGCCGATGCAGAACTGGCGGCGCGACGAGTTCTTCGATGCTACCGGCGTTGCGTGGGTCAATCCTTCCCCGAATCTGCGCAGCGTGGCGGAGGCGGTGCTGTATCCGGGGCTGGGCATGCTGGACGCAACCAACGTCTCCGTCGGTCGCGGAACGGCGACTCCGTTCGAGGTCTTCGGCGCGGGCGCAACCGCCGCAACGAAGGATTCTCCCGCGCAGGCTTCCTGGTTCGACGGCAAGGCCGTTGCGGATTACCTGACAGAGCGCAGGATTCCCGGCGTGGAGTTTGCGGCGACGCGGTTTGCGGTTACAGACGACGCGAACCACTACCCCTACCACGGCCAGACCATCGAGGGCGTGCGCCTCATCGTCGCCGCCCGCGCCGCGCTCGACTCGCCGGAGCTTGGTATCGAGATTCTCTCCGCGCTGCATCATCTCTACCCAACGCAGTTCAAGCTCGACAAGGCCGCTCCGTTGGTGGCGAATGCGGAGACGATGGCGGCGCTCAAGCGCGGCGACGATCCGCGGGCGATTGCGGCGGGTTGGGTGCAGGGGCTGGCCGATTTCAAAGCGAGGCGGGAAAAGTACCTGATCTACCACTGACATTCATGGCATCTCCAAATACAGGGGTCCTTCCCCTTCGACTGCGCTCAGGGTCAGGATGACGGTGAGAATGTAGCGGCGAAGGTACCTTTACGGCTACTCTGTCACGACCTATTCACACGCCGGTTTCACATCTGCGTCACAATAGAGGTTGTCGCTTTTTCCGACGAGGAGTCTTCAATCATGCCGCGCATCAACTTTCATCTGCAACTGGCCGAGCTGAAGGACAAGCTGCTGGCGATGGCGGCCTTGTCGCAGCAGGCGCTGGAGTTCTCGGTGGAGGGCTACCTGGAGCGCGACATGGCGCTGTGCAACCACGTGCTGGAGATCGAAGAGGCGATCAACACCGCAGAAACCGTGGTCAACGAGATGGCCTACGAGCTGTTGGCCAAGGAGCAGCCCATGGCCATCGACCTGCGCTTCATCCTCTCGGTGATCAAGATCAATGGCGACCTGGAGCGGATCGGCGACCAGGCGGCGAACATTGCCGAGCGCGCGCTGGCGTTGAAGGACGAGCCGGTGATCCAGCTTCCCGTCGACATCCAAGAGATGGGCGAGAGCGCGGGGGTGATGATCCGCACGGCGATCCAGGCGCTGCTGGAGGCGGACGCGCACAGGGCCGATAGCGTGCTGTCGATGGACGACGCGGTGGACGAGGCCAACAAGGCGGTGCAGGCCGAGCTGATGGAGGTGATGCAGCAAAAGCCGGAGGTGAGCACGCAGGCGATTACTGCGATCCTGGTTGCGCGCAACCTGGAGCGCGCCGCCGACCACGCAACCAACATCGCCGAGGACGTGATCTTCTGGCTGCGCGGCTCGGACGTGCGACACAAGTTCTCGCTGGCCGAGGCGGAGTGAGGCGGCGCCGATCGGCGATGCGGTCCGGGTTGCGACGTAGAGGAATGGCGCAGCCGGAAACCCACGTCTCAGAAGCGAGATGTGGGGCACCCGGTCAGATTAAAGCAATTTGCTAAAGGTGTAGACCGACGCATAGCGAGCAAAATACGGGGATTCTTCGCTGCGCTCAGAATGACAATCAAATTTTGGTCTATAGCAATTGCGAAAATGCCCTAAAAAGCAGATTCCCTTCGGGAATGACAAACAAAAAGAATGACAAACAGACGACTGTCCGCCAACTCTACTTGACCTCGACCACCGGGGTGACGGAGAGGCCGGGGCGAAGCACGTAGTCGCCGTCTTCCTGTTGCAGGTTGGTGAAGTCGATGCGCACGGGGAGGCGCTGGACGACCTTGACGTAGTTTCCGGTGGCGTTCTCCGGCGGGAAGAGCGAGAGCATGGAGCCGGTGGCCCCGCCGATCTGCGTCACCTTGCCGGAGAACTTGCGCCCGCCGTAGGCGTCGACCTTGATGGTCACCTTCTGCCCGGCGCGCATGTGGGTCAGTTGCGTCTCCTTGAAGTTGGCGGTGACCCAGAGGTCGGTGAGCGGGATGATGGTCATCAGGTCCTGCCCGGCGGCGAGGTTTGCGCCCACCTCGACGTTCTTCTTGTTCACGATTCCCGCCACCGGCGCGGTGATGCGCGTGTAGCTGAGGTTCAGCCGCGCCTGCTCGACGCGCGCCTGGGCCTGCTGGATGGCTGCCGCGGCGGCGGTGGCGCGGGACTGCTGCACACGGACCTGGCCGGGGCCGTTCTTCACCGACTGCGCCGACTGCGCCTCGGCCTGGGCGAGACGCTGGCGCGCGCCGGCGACGGCGTTCTGCGCCGCGAGCGCCTCAGCCTCGGCCTCGGCGACGGCGGCCTTCGAGGCCGCGGCTGCGGCCACGGCAGCGTCGAACTGCTGCTTGGAGATCACGTCCTTTTCGACCAGCGGGGTGTAGCGATCGACGTCCGCCTGCGCCTTGAGCGCGTTGGCCTTGGCCTCGGCGACGCGCGCGTTGGCGGCCTCCACCTGCTTCTCCGCCTGCGCAATCACATCGGTTGCCCCCTTCACATCGCTGGCGGTGGTGCTGACCATGGTGCCGACCGTGACCTGCGTGATGGGCACATTGACCGTGGCCTGGGCGTACTCGGCCTGCGCGCTTGCCAGGTTGGCCTGCGCCTGATCGAGCGCGACCTGGTAATCGGTGGGGTCGATCTCGGCCAGCAGTTGGCCCGCCTGCACGGTCTGGTTGTCGTCCACGGTGACCTTCACCACCTGGCCCGCAATGCGCGAGCTGATCTGGTAGAGGTTGCCGTCCACCTGCGCGTCGTCGGTGTCTTCGACGAATGTGGAGCGCCAGAAGAAGAAGGCCGCGCCGAGAACGATCAGCAGCACGACGCCGATGACGGCGAACTTGCGGTTGCCGTTGGTCACGGCGGAGTCGTTGGTCCCGCTCTCGGCGACGGCGCTGATCTGGGCTGCGGATTGGTCGGCGGCCTGCGCGCCGCTCCGGTTCTGTTCGTCTGCCACGGTTACTTTCCTCCGAGAAAATCTTTCAGGTTGGACTGCGCGACGCCGAGGGCGCGCGCCAGCGAGAGCTTGGCGGCGTTGTGCTGGTAGAGCGCGGCGATGTACTGGTCGTTGGCCTGCTCCACCGAGGCTTGCGCCTGGCTGACGGGCAGGTTATCGCTGACGCCGGCGTGGAAGCGCTGCTGCGCCTCGCTGAGCGCCTCGTTGGCCAGATCGACGTTGGACTTTGCGGCTTCGACGAGCTTCGCGGCGGACTGGATGTCGAGGATGGAGTCGCGAATCTCCGCGTTCACCTGCTGCACCTGGTCGGCCAGTTTGTCGCTGGCCTGCGCAACCTGAGCGCCGGCGATGTCCTCCTCGCCGCGCGTCCTGGCAATCTGCAGAATGGGCGCGGAGACGCTGCCTGTGGCGCTGTAGGTGCCGTGCGAGTGGTTGGCGGTCTGGCCGATGTCTCCGAAGTCGCCGGAGAACTGCACGGTGGGCAACTGGTCGGCGCGGGCCGCGTTCTGCACGGCGCGCGCTGCGGCCACCTGCTCGTTGGCCGCGGCCAGGTCCTTGCGGTTCTTCAGCGCCTGCGCAAACGCAGTTGCGGGATCCAGGTTGTCCAGCGCGGAGTACGGCTCCGTGTCGGTGGGCCGATAAGCCTGGTCCAGCGGCAGCCCGATGGCGCGCGCCAGCGCCAGCTTGTCCTTGGCCAGTTGGTTGGTGGTGGAGATGAGCGCCTGCTGCTCGTTCTGGTAGTCCACCTGCGCGCGCAGAACGTCGAGCCGCGGACTGACGCCGGCGTCGTGCGAGGCCGTGGCCTGGTCCAGCGAGAGCTTGCTGGTGGCAAGCTCGGCGTTGACCGCGGTGATGCGCGCCGCGTCGGCCAGGCACAGCAGGTAGCCGTTGCCCACGGTGAGCACCACCATCTCGCGCGCGTCTTCGGCGGTGAGCTTTGCCGCGGCAAAGTTGTGCTTCGCGGCGATGTAGCTCTCCAGCGCGGGAACGTTGATGAGGCTCTGCGTCAGGTAGGCGCGGAAATCCACCACCTGGAACGGCCCGATGATGGGGTTGAGTCCGGGAATCTTCAGCCCGAAGGCGGCCAGGTCGATCTGCTCCGCCTCGATGGATGCGTCTCCGGTCACGGTGGGAAGCAGCGCCTGGAGTTGCTCCATCTGCTGGCCGTGCGCGCTCTGCTGTGCCGAGGCCTGCAGGATGAGGCCCAGGTTCTGGCGCAGGCCGCGCGCAATCGCGTCGTCCAGCGAGAGGTCGAACACCGCGTCCGTCGCCTTGCCCGCGACCAGCGACCCACCGAATGTGCCCTGCGTGGGCGTGGCCAGATTCACTCCGCCCGGCGCGGAGAGCTGCTGCAACGCGCCCGTGGTGGCCTGCGCTTCGGCGGAAGATGTGGCCCCGGTGCTGCCCGTTTGCGCGTGGCCGGAGACGGCGGCGGCAAGCAGCAGGGAAGTCATGCCCCCGGCCGCAAGGGCCCTCCAGCCGGGCGGCACTGCATTCCATTGCATCATTGCTTCTATGTTACCTGTACTGGGGCCGTTACTGAAAGATGGGCGCATCCGTTGTTCGTCGCAATAGGAGACTTCCCCAACGTGTTTCCGCAATGAGCTTTGGCAATGAAGATTTCCGGCGGCGCGCATGCACCCGCCTCGGCGAAGCGGATACACTTTGGATGCAATCGAAATGGAATCGGCGAGCGACGGAATTGAAGGAGCGACTGCGCGATGTTTCTGGGAATCGATGTTGGGACGGGGGGAACGCGGGCCGTGCTGGTGGACCGCGAGGGCCGCGTGGTGGCGTCGGCGGCCAGTGAGCACGCGCCGGTCCGCTCCGAACAGATCGGCTGGGCGGAGCAGCAGCCCGAGGACTGGTGGCGCGCCGCGCGCGAGGCCATCGCGGGCGCGATTGCTGCCGCCGAACTGGATGGCGCAAAGATCCAGGCCGTGGGATTGACCGGCCAGATGCACGGCTGCGTCCTGCTCGACGCAGCGGGAGAAGTGCTGCGCCCCGCGCTGCTCTGGTGCGACCAGCGCACCCAGCCGGAGTGCGACTGGCTCGAAGCCAAGCTGGGCCGAGAGCGGCTGATCGAGCTGACCTGCAATCCCGCGCTGCCCAACTTCACCCTCACCAAGCTGCTCTGGGTGCGCGCGCACCAGCCCGAAATCTTCGCCCGCATCACGCACGTCCTCTGCCCCAAGGATTATGTCCGCTATTGCCTCACCGGCGAGTTTGCCATCGACATGCAGGAGGCCAGCGGAACCCTTCTGCTGGACGTCGCGCATCGCCGCTGGTCCGCCGAGGTCGCCGAGGCCGCAGGCATTCCCGTGAGCTGGCTGCCGCGTCTCTTTGAAGGCCCCGAGATCTGCGCGCGAGTGAGCGATGCAGGCGCCGCCGCTACCGGCCTCGCCGTGGGAACTCCAGTTGCCGCGGGCGCGGGCGATCAGGGCGCGGGAGCGGTCGGAATGGGGATCGTCGCGCCGGGTGCGGTCTCCGCCACCATCGGCACCAGCGGCGTTGTCTTTGCCGCGACAGACAAGCCCACGCTGGACCGCCTCGGCCGCCTGCACACCTTCTGCCACGCCGTGCCGGGGATGTGGCATGTGATGGGCGTGACCAACGGCGCGGGCCTCTCGCTGCGCTGGCTGCGAGACACCTTCGCCCCCGGCGTGGCGTACGACGAGTTGACCGCCGAGGCCGCGCGAATCCCCGCCGCCAGCGATGGAATGCTCTGGGCGCCGTACCTCTTCGGAGAGCGCACGCCGCACCTCGATCCCCAGGCCCGCGCCGCATTCGCCGGCGTCACCGCCTCGCACACGCGCGCCCACTTCGTCCGCGCGGTGATGGAGGGCGTCGCCTTCAGTCTGCGCGACATCTTATCCTTGTTCGCCGAACTGAAGATTCCAGTCGCGCAGATTCGTCTCGGCGGAGGCGGAGCGCGCGGCCCGCTCTGGCGGCAGATCCAGGCCGATGTTTATGGCCAGCCGGTGGAGCTGCTTGCCGCCGAGGAGGGTGGAGCGTTCGGCGCGGCGCTGCTGGCCGCGGTCGGTGTCGCCGCGTGGCAGAGCGTGGAGGATGCGTGCGCCGAGACGGTCCACGTCGCCGAGACGATCCAGCCGAAGAATGCCGCGGCCATGGACTCCGCCTACGCGCGCTTCCGCCGGGTTTATCCTGCATTGAAAGAGATTGGGAGGGCGTAATGGCAGAGCGGGAGATTGGCGTTGGAGTGATCGGGTACGGTTTGGGCGGGCGCGTCTTTCATGCGCCCTTCGTCAATGCGGTAAACGGCCTGCGCCTCATCGCCATCCTGCAGCGCAAGGGCGACGAGGCAGCCAAGGCATATCCCGCAACCAAGATTGCGCGCACGTTCGAGGAGCTGCTGGCAGACAAGTCCATCGAGCTGGTCGTCGTCTCCACGCCCAACGAGACGCACTTCGCGCTGGCCAGGAAGGCGCTCGAAGCGGGAAAGCACGTCGTCATCGACAAGCCCTTCGCCGCCACCAGCGAGGAGGCGCAGGAGCTGGGGCGCATCGCCAAAGCCAAGGGTCTGCTGGTCATTCCCTTCCACAACCGCCGCTGGGACGGCGACTTCCTCACCGTAAAAAAGTTGCTCGCCAGCCACGCCGTCGGACGCCTGGTCACCTTCGAGTCGCACTTCGACCGCTTCCGTCCCGTCCCGCGCGAGAACACGTGGAAGGAGGCGGAGAATCCAGCCAACGGAATGCTCTTCGACCTCGGCCCGCATCTGGTCGAGCCAGGTATTGACTCTCTTTGGCGCGCCCGCCGCCATCACCGCCAGCGTGCGCTCCGACCGCGATGAGACCGCCATCGAGGACGCCTTCGACATCACACTGCATTATCCCGCGGCGCATGGAAAGGGCTTGCTCGCCCACTGCCGCACCAGCTATCTCGCCTGCGACAACGCGCCGCGCTTTCTGCTGCACGGCACCCACGGCAGCTTCCGCAAGCACGGCCTCGACCCGCAGGAGCCCGCGCTGGTCGGCGGCGCGAAGGTCCCCGTGCAGGGATCGCAGCAGGTCTGGCTACAGGAGGACGAATCGGCGTGGGGCACACTCACTGTCGCTCCCAATCCGGCCGATCCGTCAACTCTGGTCACGCGCCAGGTCAAGACCGAGCCGGGCGACTATCGCGGCTTCTACGCGAATGTGCGCGACGCAATCCTCGGCACGGCGCCGCTCGCTGTCACGCCCCAGAACGGCTTCCGCGTCATCCGCCTGTTGGAGCTTGCCCGCCAAAGCTCCGTCCAGGCCCGCACCCTGGAGGTGGAGTTCTAGCGCGTAGTCGGTCGACTCTACTTTGTGGGTCGTCGCGCGAATCGCAGCACGCTCGCGATCAAGATTGCCGCTAGCCCCGCGAAGAGCGCAAGCCCGGCCCACCGCGCACCGGCGGCCACGCGCGGCAGCAGCGTTACGCAGACCACAAGCCACACCACAATCGCGACTGCAAAGCTGCCATCATCGACGAAGAGCCCAACCACCTCGCGCACAATGGATCTATACCAGTGCATCGGTTTTGTCCTCCTCCGTCGCCAAAGGTACAGTGCGTGCGGCGCTGCGACTGATCGGCACCAGCCCCAGCGCGACCGCAAGATACGCTGCCATCAGCACGGGAACCGCCAGATCGTCCCCCGGCCACGCAATGCCCGCGCCCTCGCCCACCCAGAACGTCCCCAACGCCGACAGCAGCACGCCGACGACAAACTTCAGCGTGTTCTCCGGCACGCGCGCCAGCGGCTGGTGCAGCGCAAGGCCCATTGCGGAGATCGCCAGCAGCGCAGCCACCGCGCCCAGCGAGGCCGTCCACATCAACTCGCGCCCGCCCGCGCCCAGCGCAATCACAATAAACACCACCTCCGTGCCCTCCAGCATGGTGATGTTGAACGAGGCGGCAAAGGCCAGCCTGTCCCATCCGCGTCTGTGGTCTGCGGAAGCGGCGGTGTTTGCTCCGCGCAGGGCCTCGGTGTTCTTGGCAAACGCCGCCTCTTCGTCGTGCAGCGCAATCAGCCCGGCGGCGCGCAGGATCGCCTTGCGCAGCCAGCGCATCCCGAACAGAAGAATCATCGCCCCGACGACCAGTTGGACCAGATGCAACGGAATGTGTGTCAACGCGGGGCCGAGCGCTGCCACGATGGCCGCGAGCACAACGAGAGCCGCCGCCGCTCCGGCCAGTGCACTTGGCCAGCCGCGCACGCTGCCCACCGCCAGCACAACCGTCAGTGCCTCCACGCACTCCACCAGCGACGCCAGAAACGCCGCCACCAGCGTCGTGCCCAGCCGCGTCGCTTCCAATTGTCCCAGGCCGTGAACCATTCTGTTCTCACCGTCTCCGGATGTTAAGACTTCGTTCCTTCGCCGATTTCAAATTGTGACGACCTACGCATAGGATGCTTGTGATGGCGCTTTTGACGGTAAGATAATCTGTGCATCGGCCCGTGCCGCGCCGCGGAAAGCAGCGTAATTCCACCTATGCCTCTGCCGCCCAAAACGGACGCACCACCGGCTGCGCCCAGCCGCAGGGCCTTCTGTGCGGACTCCTGTCGCGTGGCCTCGGCCCTGCTCCTCTCGCGGAATGGCCTGATGCGCGCGGCGAGTCTCGCGGCGCAGGCGCAGTCCAGCCCGCCGGCAACCGCGACCCGGCCCGACGTAGCTGCCATCGATCGCGACCGCATCCTCGCCGCCGTCACGCGCTATCTCACCCAGCCGCCTACGCCCATCATCTCGCTGCTCTGCGCGCGCAGCCCCGGCTCGCCGCACGATTACTACTCCGAAGCGGGGCCTGCCGCGCTGGCCGAAGGCGAGCCGCCCGCGACTGCCGGCCCATCAACTCCTGCGGGTTCGTCAACCAAACCGGGCGCAGCATCCGCATCTCCGCCGTTCTTCACCGCGCATCGCGACGCGCTCTTCACGCTCGGACTGGCGGTTCCCACGCTCGCCGCCGCACATCTGCTCACCGGCGACCCTCGCTACGCGGATCACGCCGCTCTCTGGCTGCGCGCATGGTTCGTCGATCCGGCAACCCGCATGACGCCGCGCCTGGACTACGGCCAGGTCGCGCCCGGCCAACCCGCGGCCGGACAGTCAGCAAGCGGCAGCTACGCAGGCATCCTGGAGACGCTGCCGCTGGTTGAAGTCGCGCAGGCGGTCCCTTTCTTAGCCTCCGCGCTCAGCCCGTCCGACCGGCTCGCGCTGCAAGGGTGGTTCGCGTCCTACCTGCGCTGGCTCACCCAGACCGAGGACAGCGGCCCTCGTCTGCCTGAGTTGGCGCGCGACCGCAAGGACCACCACGGGACGTCGTGGCTGTTGCAGGCCGCCGCCTACGCCCTGCTGACCGCGCCCGTTGGCGACGCTCCCAGGTCCGAATCCCCCGCGCTGGACGAGCTGCGCCACCGATATCCGGACCGTCACCCTGCGCGCGCAGATCGCCGCCGACGGCAGCTTCCCCCACGAGCTCACGTCGCCCACGCCCTACCGCGACTCGCTCTTCAACCTGGACATGATGGCTGCCATCTGCCAACTGCTCTCCACCCGGTTCGAGGGCCTCTGGGAGTTCCAGTTGGACGACGGCCCGGGAATGCGCTCGGCCATCGCATTCCACTTTCCCTTCATTGCGGACCGCGCCCTGTGGCCCTTCCGCGCCGACGCCACGCACTTCGACCAGATCCCCGCGCGGCGCGTCAGCCTGCTGCTGGCCGCGCGCGCCTACCAGCGCCCGGAGTACGCCGCGCTGTGGAAGACGCTGCCGCCGGACCCCGCCGCGCCCGACATCCTGCGCACGCTGCCGCTCCATCAGCCGCTGTTGTGGGTGCGCCAGCCGGCGCGCGCCGGTTGAAGACAATCCGGTTCAAGACGGGCCGGTTGAAGGCGATCTGAAGTCTCTTTATGCCTGTGGAGTCATGTCTGCGGAGTCATGTCTGTGGAGTTATGTCTGCGGACTTCGGTCCTGGTCCGCAACCCCAGTGTCGGGAACCGGCCTGCTCCGCCTGGTGCGGTAGCCACGGCTGCGAAACAGGAACAGCGATCCGCATGCGCCGCACTTCCAGGGGTAGATCCCGAAGTGGCCCAACACGTTCTGCTGCAAAAATCCGTTGCGATGGACTCGCATGGTGGCTCCGTCGCTGCATGTGGGACACTTCACTTCTTTCGACTGTGCCATGGCTTCCTGTTGCCGCTGGGAGATTTCGCGCTACTCCTGAACGGTTTCACCGTGCCGGATTCGAGCGAGAGTGGTGCAATGTGGTTTTCTTGCGAAAAACCCGCAAATTTTCTTCGCATCTGGAACCACCTGCGATAAAACCCTCATAGGCCGCATCCTGAAACAACCCAGGTTGGAACTCTATCGGCAGGGGGAGGCAGTTGCTACATTGGCCCGAAATCTGTTTACAAACTGAATCTACAAACTGAATCTGAAAACTGCTGTATCCCCGGTCACACCGCAGGCCGAAGCTGTGCGGCAGGACCACGAACGCTGTTGCAAGAATAAACTCAGCCGGCGTCCTGCGCCTGCGATTCGTGGAACTTTTGCACAATGGCTAGGTACTTCCGTGCATTTTCGGTAATCGTCTCGGGGTGACCCCCCCGGATGGCCTTCGGGTCCACCAGGTCGGCGCCCACGCCGAGCGCGAAGGCCCCCGCCTCCAGAAACTCCGCGGCGGTGGCCAGCGATACGCCGCCGGTGGGCACCAGCTCCACCTGGGGCAGCGGCGCCTTGATCGACTTCAGGTACTTCGCCCCGCCCAGCGCGCTTGCCGGGAAGACCTTGACCGCGTCCGCTCCCGCCTCCCACGCGGTGAGGATCTCGGTGGGCGTCAGCGCTCCCGGAAGCACGGGCACGCCGTAGCGATGGCACATCTCGATGGTCTTCAGGTTGAGCGCCGGACTGACCACGAACTCCGCGCCCTCCAGAATGCAAAGCCGCGCCGTCTCGGCGTCCAGCACGGTGCCCGCGCCGATCATAATGTCGGGCCGCTCCTGGGCCAGGCGGCGCATCACGCGGAACGCGCCGGGGACGGTCATCGTGACTTCCAGGACGTTGACGCCGCCGGCCGCCACCGCCGATGCCAGCGCCAGCGCCTGCTCTTCGTTCTCGGCGCGCAGCACCGGCACCAGGCCGATCTTGCGCAGGGCATTCAGGACCTCTGCTTTCTGCATCTCTTTCTCCTGTTTTCCTAATACATTCGGGTGCCCCATCCATCGCGGCTTCTTGCGATGGGTGGGATGAGTTACCGCTGTACCCTCGCGCCGCCGCCCTTCATAATCCGCTGCACCTCGTCGAACGTCGCCATGGTTGTGTCGCCGGGAGTGGTCATGGCCAGCGCGCCGTGCGCGCATCCGCAGTTCACCGCCCACTCCGCGCCCTTCTCGTTCAAAAAGCCGTAGATCAGCCCCGATGCGAACGAATCGCCGCCGCCCACGCGGTCGAAGATCTCCAGGTCGGGCATCGGCCGCGCCTCGTGGAACGCGCCCTCGTAGTAGCACACCGCGCCCCAGTCGTTGATCGTCGCCGTCTTGGCGTGGCGCAGCGTGGTGGCCACCGCGCGGAAGTTGGGGAACGCCGCCACCGCCTTCTCGATCATCCGCCGGAAACTGCCCGAATCCAGCGCGCCGAGTGTCCTCGCCCACGCCCTCGATCTCGAATCCCAGCGCGGCGGTGAAGTCCTCTTCGTTGCCCAGCATCACGTCCACATACTTGGCCAGCTCGCGGTTCACCTCGGTGGCCCGTGCCTTGCCGCCGATCGACTTCCACAGCGAGTCGCGATAGTTCAGGTCGTAGCTGACGATGACCCCGTGTTTGTGCGCGGCAATCATCGCTTCTTTCGCAACCTCCGCGGTCGATTCGCTCAGCGCGCAGAAGATTCCGCCGGTGTGCAGCCAGCGCGCGCCCTCGGCGCCGAAGATCTCGTCCCAGTCAACCTCGCCCGGCTTCATCTGGCTCGCCGCCGTGTGGCCGCGGTCGCTGCATCCCGCCGCGGCGCGCACGCCAAATCCGCGCTCGGTAAAGTTCAGCCCATTGCGCACGGTCCGGCCCACGCCGTCGAACTTCACCCACCGCACATGCGACTGGTCCACGCCTCCCTGCAGCATCAGGTCTTCGATCAGCCGTCCCACGGCGTTGTCGGCCAGCGCGGTCACCACCGCCGTCTTCATCCCGAAGCAGCGGCGCAGGCCGCGCGCCACGTTGTACTCGCCGCCGCCCTCCCACAACTGGAACTGGCGCGCCGTGGCCACGCGCACATCGCCCGGATCGAGCCGCAGCATCACCTCGCCCAGGCCCACCAGGTCCCACTTGCACTCGTCCTTGCTGCGAATTACCAGGCTATTCTTGCTATTCGCCATTAATTCCAAACTCCTTGGTCCAATTTCTACCTGAAATTATTTCTATTTTCTCTGTATTTAATGATTTGCTTTTAATTCTTTACTTCAAGTCCCGAATCGCAACCGGGTCCATGTCGTCGTAGGCCTGGTTCTCCCCGCCCATGCCCCAGCAGAAGCCATAGCTCTTGGTGCCCACGCCGGCGTGGATGGACCACCCCGGCGACACCACCACCTGCTTGTCCGCCATGATCAGATGGCTGGTCGCGTCGGGCGGCCCCATCAGGTGCACCACGCGCTGGTCCGGCCCCACATCGAAGTAGAAGTACACCTCCGACCGCCGCATGTGCGTGTGCGCGGGCATGGTGTTCCAGTTGCTTCCCGGCGCAAGCAGGGTGAATCCCATCACCAACTGGCAGCTCTGGATGCCGTCGCGATAGATGGTCTTGTAGATGGTCCGCTTGTTGCAGGTCTCGGCCGATCCAAGCTCCAGCCCCTTCAGGTCGGCGAACTTCACCATCTTCGTGGGATACTCCGTGTGCGCCAGATAGCTCAGTAAGTAGAAAGCAGCCGGGGCAAAGGCCGACTTACTTGAGAAAACAACCGACTTGCTTCCGCGGCTTACATAAAGGCAGTCCAGCTTGTCTAACTCAAAAGGTACTCCATCGACCGTGACCGTTCCCGGCCCGCCCGTGTTGAGCACACCCAGCTCGCGACGCTCCAGAAAGTAGTCGGCGCGCAACTCCGGCTGGGTCTCCAGCTTCAGCGCGGCGACCGTCGGCACCGCCGAGCCGATCACCGTCCGGTCCAGGTCCACATAGGCCAGGTCGATGCGTTCGGGGGTAAACAGTTCTTGCAGCAGAAACGTCTCGCGCAGCTCTTCGCTCGTCATCCGCGCATAGCGCACGGGGTCGGCCATCTGAACCAGTTTCATAAGTCTCCTTCAGTCTCCACGCCCAGTCGCGTCGCGTGGAGGCAACGCAAACCATTGTAACGGAGAGCTCCGGCAATCGGCGTGACCGAACTCACAGTCCACGGCCCATCGGGTTTGCCCGATGCGCCAGGGCCAGCGTAAAGTATCTCTTACCATGACAAACATTCTCGACTCCTTCCGTCTCGACAACAAGATCGCCCTCGTCACCGGCTCGGCCGGCGGAATGGGCGCGGCCATCGCCATCGCCTTCGCCCAGGCCGGCGCCACCGTCGCCACGCACGACATCCGGCCCCCCAGCGCCACCACCGATGCCATCATCGCCGCGGGTGGCAAATCTGCCGCCTTCGTCGCCGACCTCTCCGACACCGCCGCTCCGGAGGCGCTCTTCAAGCAGGTCCTCGCCAAGTTCGGCCGCGTCGACATCCTGGTCAACAACGCCGGAATCATCCTGCGCGAGGACGCCGTCAACGTGCCGCTCGCCGACTGGCTCAAGGTGATCCAGATCAACGAGACCGCCGTCTTCCAGCTCTCGCAGCTTGCCGGCCGCGACATGATCGCACGCAACGCTCCGGGCAAGATCATCAGCACCGCGTCCCTGCTCAGCTTCCAGGGCGGAATCCGCGTGCCCTCCTACGCCGCGGCCAAAGGCGCCGTCGCGCAGATCACCAAGGCGCTGGCCAACGAGTGGGCCGTCAAGAACATTCAGGTCAACGCCATCGCACCCGGCTACATCGCCACCGACAACACGGCCCCGCTGCGCGCCGACCCGGTCCGCAGCAAGGCCATCCTCGACCGCATCCCGGCAGGACGCTGGGGCGAGGCCACCGACGTTGCCGGCACGGCCGTCTTCCTCGCCTCCTCCTCCGCCGACTACATCACCGGCCACGTGCTGGTGGTCGATGGCGGATGGATGGCGCGCTAATCATCCATTCAGTCGCAACAGCTTGAACTAAAGCAAAAAAGGTCCCACCCATCCAGGGTGGGATCTTTATTTGCTCCATATGCGATCTGCCGCGTCACTTCCCCGCGCCCGCTGGCGGCGGCGGGATCGTAATGTCCAGCTCCGTCACATGGCCCAGCGCGGAGAGCGGCGGCTTGATCTCCGTCTTGTTGCCCACCACCAGAATGGCCAGCTTCGATGTGTCAATGTACTTGTTCGCCACGCGGGTGACATCGGCCGCGGTCACGCGCTCGATGCCGTCGCGATACTTCTCCAGGAAGTCCGCCGGATAGCCATAGAACGCCAGCACAACCTGCTCGTTGAGCGTCTTCTCCGGCGTGTCGTAGTGGAAGATGAACGAGTTCATCACGTCGTCCTTGGCCTTGCGCAGTTCCTCCGGCGTCGGCGGATCGGTCTTCAGTTGGCCGATCACTTTCAGCACCGCCTTGGTCGCCGCCACCGTGCTGACGCTCTTCGTCCCCGCCTCGCTGCGGAAGACGCCCGGATGGTCGTACGTCGCGCCGTAGCTGCCGCCCACGTCGTACGCCAGCCCCAGCTTGGTGCGCACATACTGGAAGACGCGCGATCCAAAGCCGCCGGAGAAGACCTCGTTCATCACATTCAGCGCGTAGTAGTCGGGATTGCTGCGCTCGGTCCCAATCCCCACAATCTGCACCGTCAACTGGTCCACATCCTCCTTGTCCACGAAGTAGACGCCCGGCTTCGGTGCGGGGATGTCGATCTTCGGCGTCGCGATCGCAACGCCGCGCGGCAGCGGCCCGAAGGCCTTGCGCAGCCTGGCCTCCATCGCCGCAGAGTCGAAGTCGCCAACCACCGAGACGATCATTCCGTTGGGAACCACGGTGCGGTCGTGCCACGCCTGCAGGTCGTCCACCGTGACTGCATCCACGGTTGCGTACTCGGCCTGGCGTGAGTAGGGGCTCTCTGCTCCATAGACCAGCTTGGTCAACTCGCGCCCCGCGATTTCACCCGGGTCGTCGTTGCGCCGCGAGATTTCCGTGTCGATCCCACGCTTCGCCAGCGCCAGCTTCTCCGCCTTGAACGCCGGATGCAGCAGCAGGTCCACCGCCTCGCCGAAGACGCTGTCGAAGTCCAGCTTGAAGCTCGACCACTCCACCGAGGTGTTGGCCAACCCGCCGGCGGTCTCGATGGCCGCCGCCTTCTGGGCCAGCTCCGCGTCCAGAGCGTCGCCGCTCTTCGCCGCTGTTCCGCTGGTGCGCCACGCCTCGCCGTACAGCGAGACCAGCCCGATCTTCGCCGCCGGCTCCTCGCGGCTCCCCCCGCGAATCAGAATCGAACCATCGATGAACGGAAGCTCGTGGTCCGTCCTCGAGAAAGATCACCAGCCCGTTGGCCAGCTCGATCCGCTTCGGCTGCTCCGGCTTGAAGGCGTGCAGCGGCGGAATGGCGATCTTCTTCCACGGCTGCGCCTGCGCAGGAGTAGTCTGGGCCGCCGGTTTCGCAGCCGTCGCCGCCGCAGCCTTGGCCTGCGCCGCGCTCTGTCCCGCAGCAATTGCTCCGGACGACAGCAAGCCGCTCACCATTAGCAATGCCGCAAAGTAAATTCCGCGAGGTAGACGCTTCATTTCGCGCCTCCCGCATCCTGCGCAGCCGCCTGCGCCGGCGGAGTGAACTCTATCCGGATGCTGGTGCGGTTGCTCTCGACAAAAATTTTGTTGGCCACCCGCCTCACGTCCGCCTTGCGCACCTTGTCGATCTCGTCCAGCTTGCGGAAGAGTTCGCGCCAGTCGCCGTAGCGCGTCTGGTACTCGGCCAACTGCTGCGCCAGCCCCTGGTTGTCGGCCAGCCCGCGCAACACGCTCTCCCGCGCCCGCGTCTTGAACATCGCCAGCTCCTCGTCCGTCACGTCGGTGGTCTTCAACCGCTCGATCTCCTTGTGGATCGCGTCGCGCATCTCGTCCGGCGTATGTCCCGGCACCGGCTCGCCGTAAAAGGCGAAGAGCCCGGGGAACTTTTCGCCGGGAAATCCGCTGAACCCCTCCGCGTCCGCCGCGATCTTCTGGTCGCGCACCAGGCTCTTGTAGAGCCGCGCCGTGCGCCCGTTGGAAAAAATGTCCGTGATCGCGTCGTACACCGAGTCGTCGGGGTCGCGATAGTCGGGCTTGTGGTAGCCCTCCAGATAGAACGGCTGCGCCGCCTCGCGGATGGTCACCGACTTCTCCGCGAACTGCACCGGCTCGACCGTCGTCATCTCCTCCGGCTTCGGCCCCGCCGGAATCGCGCCAAAGTACTTCGTCAGCATCGGCATTGCATCCGACGCCTTCACATCTCCCACCACCGCCACCACGATGTTCGCCGGCACATAGTACTTTGCGTGGAAGGCCGCCGCCTCGGTCGCGTTCACCTGGCTGATCTCGCTCTCCCATCCCAGCGTTGGCACGCGGTAGGAATGGGCAACATACGCGGTGGCCAGGAACTGCTCCACCATCGCGCCGATGGGGTTGGAGTCGGTGCGCATCCGCCGCTCCTCCTGCACCACGTCCCGCTCCTTGTAGAACTCGCGCGCCACCGGACGCGCAATCCGCGAGCTCTCCATGAAGGCCCACAGCTCCAGCCGGTTCGACGGCATGCTCCAGAAGTACTGCGTCGAGTCCTCCTCGGTGGATGCGTTCAACCCCACCGCGCCGTTCTGCTCGGCCAGCTCAGCGAACTGGTTGGGCACCACGAACTTCTCCGCCGCCGCCTGCGCGTCCTCGAAGACCTTCTTCAGCGCCGCCAGCTTCGTCGCGTCCTGCCCCACCCGCTTGCGAAACTCCGCGTCGTACGCCGCGTACGCCGTCTCCACTTTAGCCAGTGCAATTTTTTCCGCCGGATAGTTCGTTGTGCCGATCTCGGTGGTCCCCTTGAACGCGATGTGCTCGAACATGTGCGCCAGCCCGCTCGCGCCCTGCGGGTCGTCCGCAGATCCCACATCCACCAGCGTGTAGAAGCTGAACACCGGCGCCTCCGGCCGCTCGCAGACGATCAGCGTCAACCCATTCGCCAGCACCTTCACCGTCGTCTGCTTCTCGAATCCGGCGAGGTACTGCGCATAGCCGCTGCTCGCCTGCGCCATGTTCTGCGCCCGCGCCGCCGCTCCCCAGCCCATTGCCAACGCCAGAACAACGCCAACCACTCGCCTTATTCGCACAGAATTCCTCCCGCGACAAACTCGCTCCAGCTTGTTAACCATACCCGATCGATCTATCGACCGACGTTAGGGGCAGCAACTCGGCTTCCCAATCCCAAACGCCCGCTTCACTCCTCGCCAAACCCTCCGCAGCCAGCCCTCCACCGCCTCCGCCTCGGCCTTGATCGTCCCCACCACCGCCGACATCATCTGCTGCCGCGTCCACGCATTCCTCGCCGCGTTGATCCCTCCCCGCGCAGATTCCGTTGCCGCCTCCGCCCACGCGCCCGTCTCCACCGCGTGGATCATCCGCGGATAGCCCTCCAGCAGCCCCTCCGGCCCCAGGTTGTACGCCATGTCCAGCAGCGCCATCTTCACCCCGTCAGGCAGCGCGTCGTATCCCGTCAACTTCTCCCGCAGCGTCGCCTCAAATCCCGCCAGCACGGCGCTCAGCTTCTCGTCGATCTCCGCCTCCGGCAGCACAAGCGACCCGGCCGCGCGGTAGAACGACGGCAGCCTGCCCATCGCCAGCGCCTCCACGCGCGCAAACTCCGCCGCAATCTGCTCTGTCGTCGCCGCCGCGCCCGCCGCCGTCTGGAAGGGAAGCGCGCAGGCCGCCGCCGCATCGGGCAGCATCAACCCCACCCCCACCGTCACCTTGCCCGCCGTGTCGCGGTACATCCACGGGACGCATCCCTCAAAAAACTTCAACTGCGCCAGCGATTGATCGAAGGTTGCAGACATTATGGCGAAAGAGTAGCACGCCGCCGCCCGCTTCGCCTCGCCAATGAACAAAACCAGTGCGCGGCAATCCGCGCTTTCCCGCAACATTTCCCGCCCCGGATGGTCTAATCTTGTAAGCCAGTGGGTGGGAACCGCCGTCTTAGCGATCTGGCGGGATTCCAGCGTTCCCGATGTACTTTGTCTTTCCGTTGCCGCTTTGGCCCAAACCAGTCGGAACACAGGACCTATTTATGCGTGGAACATCCCTTTTTCGGCGTCTTCTTTGCTCCGCCGCAGTCGTTTTCGCGCTGGCCGCTGCCGTTCTTCCCGCCGTTTCAGTCGCGGCCGAGGGCCGCATCCCCAACGGCATCCCGGACCGCATCAACGCTGCAGTCTCCTCCAGCCGCATGGCCGCGATTCCCGGTTCGGTCTCGCCCAGGGCGCTACAGGCCACCGATCTCGGCCCGCTGCCCGCCGACACCGTGCTCTCCGGAATGTCGCTGCGCTTCACGCCCAGCGCCGCGCAGCAGGCCGCCATCGACCAGTTGCTCGCCGGCCAGCAGGACCCCGCATCGCCGCTCTACCACCAGTGGCTCACGCCGCAGCAGTATGCCGCCCAGTTCGGCCTCAGCAGCGCAGACCTGGCCAAAATCACCGCCTGGCTCGCCGGCCAGGGGTTCACCGTCGCCGGGGTCGCCAATGGCGGTACGTTTGTCACCTTCAGCGGCTCCGTGGCCCAGGTCCAGACCGCCTTTGCCACCAGCATTCACCGCCTCTCGCTGAACGGCGAGACCCACTTCGCCAACGTCACCGGGGTCAGCGTTCCCAGCGCGTTTGCCGGCGTGGTTGGCGCCGTCACCGGGCTGCACGACTTCCGCCTGAAGCCGCGCGTCCACACCGGCATCGTGAGGCCGCAGTTCACCTCCTCGGTCTCGGGCAATCATTACCTCGCCCCCGGAGACATCTACACCATCTACGACATGGGCCCGTTGATGAGCTCCACCTCGCTGCCCGGCGCCAACGTGTCCATCGCCGTCACCGGCCAGGTGGACATCAGCCGGGCGGACGTGAATGCCTTCCGCGCGGCCGCCGGGCTGAATGCCAATGCGCCGACGGTACAAGTGGTGCCCTTGACGCCCTATGGCGGCTGCGACCCCGGGACTCCCTCCTCGCCTACCCGTTGCCTCAACAGCACCCCCCCCACCTCGAGCGATCTGGCAGAGTCTTCCATCGATGTGGAGTGGTCGGGAGCGATGGCCCCGTATGCCACCGTATTCTTCATCAACTCGCAGAACGTCTTCCTCTCCATGCAATACGCCGTCGACACCAACGTGGCGCCGATCGTCACCACCAGCTACGGCAACTGCGAGGCCGCCTGGGGCATCACCGACCTGAGCTCCTTCAACCAGGTCTTCCAGCAGGCCAACCTGCAGGGCCAGACCGTTCTGGTGGCGGCGGGTGACTCCGGCGCCACGGACTGCGACGCAGGCCCATCGGCCGGCGAAGGTCTGGCCGTCGACTATCCCGCCAGCTCGCCCAATGTCACCGCCATGGGAGGCACCCAATTCAGCGGCGACGCCGAGGCCACCGGCTCCGGATCCACCTGGGGCGCCACCCAGTACTGGAAGGGAACATCGGGCTCCGATGTCATCGGCTCGGCGCTCTCCTACATTCCAGAGGCCGTGTGGAACGATGCCGGCGCCGGCTACTACGGCGGCGGGGGCGGCGGGGCCAGCGCCTTCTTCACCAAGCCCGCCTGGCAGATCGAGACCGGGGCCTCCGGCATGACCACCCAGGTCCCCACAGATGGCTCGCGCGACGTGCCCGACCTCGCTCTGGACGCATCCGACGTCCACGACTCCTTCCTCTTCTGCGTGGGCGTCGCCGCCGGCACCTCCTGCGGCAACGGGTTCCGCGTATCGCCCACCAATAACGGACTGGAGGCCGCCGGAGGCACCAGCCTGGACTCGCAGATCTTCGGCGGCATGCTGGCGCTCGTCGAACAGAAGATCGGCTCCAAGATCGGCAATGCCAACCCCACCCTCTACGCCCTGGGCAACACGACCGCCTACTACAACCCCACCTCCAGCAGCGTCTTCCACGATGTCACGGCGGGCAGCAATGCAATGCAATGTACCGCGGGATCGAAGGACTGCCCCAACGGCGGGTCCACCGGCTACTCCGCAGGCACAGGCTACGATCTGGCCACCGGCTGGGGAAGCGTCGATCTCAGCAACCTCGCCACCGACTGGACCCTGGTCACACCGCTGGGTTCGGGATCGCTCGCCGCCAACACCTCGACCACCACTCTGGCGGCATCCTCCACCACATCCTCGGCAACCAACGTCACCGTCACGCCCACCGCGCCGGTCACCGTCACATTGACCGCGACCGTCACCGGCGGAACGGTCACGCCCACCGGCACCGTGCAGTTCCTGGACAACAACGTCGCGCTGGGCAGCCCGGTCTCTCTCACCACCGCAAATAACGTCACCACCGCGGCCTACCAGTACACCGCCAGTTGCTCCACCCTCGGCCAGCAGAGCATGAGCGCCGTATACTCCGGCGACTCCAACTACCAGGGCTCCATCGGCCCGCCGCTCACCGCCAACGGCTCGTCGACCACATCGAACGGATCGTATCTGACCAATCCGCTGATCGTCACGGTCTCTGGAAGCACATGCCCCAACTTCTCGCTGACGTCGTCCACGACCATCTTCGCGGTCCTCGCCGGCGGCACAATCCCCAGCGACACGATTAACGTCGTCCCGGCCAACGGCTTCACCGGGACCGTGGTCTTCTCCGCCACGGCCGTCAGCTCCAGCGGCTACATCCCCACGCTCACCTTCAGCCCCGCGTCGGTCGCCATCAGCTCCACCGCCTCGGTCTCAACCACACTCACCCTCTCCGGCATCACGGCCAGCCTGCACCTGCCCAACCTGCCCGGACAGCCTGACGCGGGAACAATGCTCGCGCAAAAGGGTTCGCGGCACGCCCCCGCTTCCAACCGGCCCTGGACCGCCGCGGGCTCCGGCGTCACCCTCGCCTGCCTGCTGCTGCTTGTGCTTCCGCGCAGGCGGCGCCTGGGCGGCCTGCTCCTGGTGGCACTCTCCGTCGCGCTGATCGCCGGGGCCTCCGGATGCGGCAGCAGCCAGTCCGCCCCGCCCACCACCACCACCACCACGCCCGTCACCCCCAGCAACCCCTACGCCGGAACCTACACGGTGACTGTTGTGGGGACCTACAGCGGCTCGTTCACCCTTCCGCCGCAGACCGTTACCCTGGCCTACGAGATCCAATAGCGTACCGCGTCAACGCCGGACTCAGCGAAGGTCCGCCGGGTGCCCCATCCATCGCGTCTTTGTCTCATGCGATGGGTGGGAGCAACACAGCACCAACCACCAGCCTTTGTCTTTGCCTTTGGAGGGAGCAGGGGGCTTCAGAGGCTGCTGAAAAACTCACGTTTTTGTCTTTCGGAGGGAGCAGGGGGCTTCAGCCCCCTGAATAAAGCCAATGGATTCAAGGGGCTTTAGCCCCGGGCCGTTTCATGTTCCCACTCACAACTCATAACTGCTTGAGCGCCGCCGGCAGCTCCGCGGCAGAGGCCACGAGCGCATCCGGAGGCGCCGCGGCCAGGCTCTGCGGAGAGAGCCCGTAGCTGCACCCGATGGAGCGCGCGCCGCAGTTCCGCGCCGTCAGGATGTCCACCTCCGAGTCGCCGATCATCACCGTCTCGCCCGCCCTGATCGCCGCCGCCGCGCCACCCAGAGCCGTGGCCTCGGCCATCAGCGCCAGCAGCCCCGCCGGATCCGGCTTCTTGGTATGGAAGCTGTTGCCGCCATAGACCTGGAAGAAGTAGCGGTCCAGCCCGAAGTGCGCGCATATCTCGCGCGACGGATTCACCGGCTTGTTGGTTAGTACCGCCATGGCAATCCCCGGCCACTCCGCGCGGATCGCCGCCAGCGCCTCCGCCACGCCCGCGTACACAGTGGTGAAGTCCAGCTTATGCACGCGGTAGTAGGCCAGGAAGAACTCCAGCGCCTCGTTCACATACTGCTCGTCGTGAACGTCGCCCTCCGGATCGCCCAGCGCGCGGCGCACCAGCATCGTCGCCCCGTCGCCGATGTAGCCCAGCAGCACGGCGTGCGGCAGCTCCGGCTTGCCCAGGTGCGCCAGCATTGCGTTGATCGAGTTCGCCAGATCGACCTGCGAGTCGATCAGCGTGCCATCCAAATCGAAGACCAGAAGCCGTGGAACCATGGCTCCATTCTACCGGCTGCTCGAAACTACTTCCCCATCCCCAGCGCCTGCAGGATCGCCGGGTCGAAGACGGTCCCCGCGCTCGTCTTCGTCGCCAGCCCGAAGTTGCCGTCGTAGTCCCACATCGCCCAGCCGATCTGCCGCGACTCCAGCGCCGTCCGCGTGTCGTTGATCCACGCCGCCCGCATCTTCGGGTCGGAGTGGTCCTTGAACGCGCCGAACTCGCCGCAGTAGAGCGGCACATTGCGCTCCGCGGCCCACCGCGCAATCGCGTCCACCTCCGTCTGCACCCGCGCCGGGCCCCACTGGTCTTCGCCGTACCGCTCGAGCTCCAACCGTACCCGTTCGTCCGGCTCCTGGCCCAGCACCGGCAGGATGTTTTGCGGCGTCGATGGATAAGGAACGCCGTGCGTAAACGCCCACGACGTCGTCGACCAGGTCGCGCCCTGGTGCGTGAACCACATCGGATCGTAGTCGTGGAAGGTGTAGATCACGTTGTCGTCCCTCACCGGCTCCATCGCCAGCAGCCCGTCCTGGTGGCCCCAGGCCGCCGCCGTCGCAATGATGGTATGCCGCGGCGCCACGCGCCGGACCATCGCCACCGCGCGGTCCTGGATCCCCTCCCAGCGGTAAAGGTCGTCCATCGACGGCTCATTCAGTATCTCGAAGAAGACCCGCTCCGGGTCCGTCTTCGCATAGTGCGCCGCAAAGTTCAGCCAGAACGCGTAGAGGTTCGACGCGCCGTCGTCGCCGTGCGTCAACGCGGCCTTCCAGTCCTCCTCGGCGTGGATGTCCAGCAGCACGTTCAACCCCGCGTCCAGCAGTTGCCCCACCGTCTTGTCCAGTGAAGCCATCGGCCCATCGCGCAGCGTTCCCGTCTTCGGGCTGGCGATCAGCAGCGCCGGATTGATGCTCAGCCGCACGTGGTCGAAGCCCGCCGCCTTCAGCGCGCGCATGTCGGCCACCGTCATATACCCATCCAGCCGCGCCTGCGAGATCTCCCGCGTCTGCGCGTAAAAGCTGCTCAGGTTCACGCCGCGCTTCAGGTGCTCCGCCCGCTCAAACGCAATGCCCTTCGCCGCCTGCGCCTGCGCCCCGCAAGCCATCCCGACAAAAACCACCGCCGCAACCAGCCACTTCGTCCGACTCTTCATTGGTCTACCCCATTTTGGTTGTCATTCTGAGCGGAGCGAAGAATCCCCGCATTTGTTCTTGCCGTTGCACCTCGTCTGACTCTCTTCGAGATGCACATTCACCTTACTCCTCAAACCCGCGGTTCCAGCGCAGAATCACGCGCGCCTCCTTCTCCCACCCCAGAACGCTGACGCTTCCGGTTCCCAGCGCGAAGAGGCTCCCATCGCGCGGCCCGAGCCCAATCCAGCGCGCCGCCAGAATCCGCAGAATGTGCGCGTGGGCAAACAGCGCAACCCGCGCCGCCTCGTCCGTCTCCGGCCCGGCGGACGCCAGCGCCCGCGCAATCACGCCATCGGCGCGCGCGCCCACCTGCTCCACCGTCTCGCCCCCGACGATCGTGTCCTTCCACACCGACCAGCCGGGAATCTCCGCCTGGATCTCCTGCGACGTTCTGCCCTCATACACGCCGTAGTCCCACTCCATCAGCCCTGGATCGACCACAGCCACATCGCCATATCCCGCGATCTCGCATGTCTCCCGCGCGCGCCTCATCGGGCTGCAGCGCACCGCCGCAAACTTCGTCCCAGCCAGAAACTTCCCCAGCTCCACCGCCCGCTCCCGCCCGTGCTCGGTCAGCGGAATGTCCGTCCGTCCCGTGTGCCGCCCGCTCAGGCTCCACTCCGTCTCTCCATGCCGAACCAGCCACAACTCCGTCACGCCGCCCCCTTCAATCTCTCCCCCAACTCTACCTGTTCTTATTATTTGTCATTCCGAGCGCAGCGAAGAATCCCCGCATTTCGCCGTTGCCAGTTCCTGCTGTCATTCTGAGCGCGTCTTTCCAGCGCGAAGAACCCCGATGAACTCCACCCCGCCCCAACCGCCCACCCCTTTCTCCCCAGAACTCCCGCCTTTGCCTTTTTCCGGAGGGAGCAGGGGGCTTCAGCCCCCTGAATAAGCCGCATAGAATCAAGGGGCTTTAGCCCCGGATTTTTTTCGCTCCACCACCCTCAAAAACCCCAGCAAATCCCCTTGTCAAGCCCCTCGAAGCCCAGAAATTCCCCTAAACCACACCAACCAAACCACATAATTCATTTAAAAAGTTGGCATAGTAGTTATGCTCCGCTTGATACAATTAAAGTATGGATCAATTCCATCGAGGGGCAGCTTCGACCGTGCGGAAATAGACCTCCGCCGCCCGCTCGCACCGTTCTTTCTCAACCGAATAAGCCGTACAGAATCAATATTTTATCCGCATTTCCCAGCGAATGAATATTTTACCGGAGCCACTCGCGCCAGGGCCTCTTTTTCACCCATAACCCTTATGTCCTGAATCTTTTATCCGCAACCTCAACGCAATCAATCTTTTGGCCAACCACAGCCAGCCCAACCGATTGATTCCAAGCCGCTTACTCCTAAATCGTTTATTATGTAATTTATCCCTCTGGCCGCCACATAACAATCCACTTACGCCCCCATCCACCGCCGAGGGGGATGGCAGGGGGGGGGGAGAAGAAACAGCGATCAAACGGCGTACAAACGGTTCCGGCGATAGATCGACGTTCTCCACCGTCTCTTGCCTGACGGTATCCTATTGGGATGGACTTCCAGCTCGCCACGTCGTACACGCCGCAAGGCGACCAGCCCCGCGCCATCACCGAGCTGGTGGCCGGCCTCGCCGCCGGCGAAAAAGACCAGGTCCTGCTCGGCGTCACCGGCTCCGGCAAGACCTTCACCATGGCCAAGATCATCGCAGAGGTGCAGCGCCCGGCTCTCATCCTGGCCCACAACAAGACCCTGGCCGCCCAGCTCTATCACGAGTTCAAGCAGTTTTTTCCGAAAAACGCCGTCGAGTACTTTGTCTCCTACTACGACTACTACCAGCCGGAGGCTTATATTCCCGCCGGCGATCTTTACATAGAAAAAGAGGCAACCGTCAATGAAGAATTGGACAAACTCCGCCTCTCGGCAACGCGCAGCCTCTTCGAGCGCCGCGACGCGATTATCGTTTCCTCGGTCAGCTGTATCTATGGTCTCGGCTCACCCGAGGCCTACTACGGAATGTTGCTCCTGCTGGAACGCGGGCAGAAGATCAAGCGCGAGGAAATCACCAAGAAATTGGTTGAAATTCTCTACGACCGCAACGACATTGACTTCCGTCGGGGCACATTCCGCGTGCGCGGGGACATCATCGAGGTCTACCCCACCTACGACGAAAACGCCTACCGCATTGAGTTGTTCGGCGACGAGATTGATTCGCTCTCGCAGATCGACCCGCTCTTCGGCACCGTGCGGCAAAAATACTCGCGGCTTCCCATCTATCCCAAGTCGCATTATGTAGTTCAACCCGAACGCAAGCGCGCCGCCACGGATTCCATTGTCGCGGAACTGGAGATATGGGAAAAAGAACTGGAGCAACAGGGCCGCTTGGTTGAGTCGCAAAGAATTCATCAGCGTACTAGATATGACTTAGAAATGATTAAGTCGGTTGGCTATTGCCACGGCATCGAGAACTACTCCCGCCACTTCTCCGGCCGGCAGCCGGGCGAGCCGCCGCCTACCCTGATCGACTACTTCCCGCGCGACTTCCTGCTCTTTATCGACGAGTCGCATGTCACCATTCCGCAGCTTCACGGTATGTGGCACGGCGACCGCTCGCGCAAGCAGAACCTGGTGGACTACGGATTCCGCCTGCCCTCCGCGATGGACAATCGTCCGCTGAAGTTCGAGGAGTTCGAGAGTCGCACCGGCCAGATTATCTATGTCTCCGCCACGCCCGGCCCCTACGAACTCACTCAATCCTCCGGCGTCGTCGTCGAACAAATCATTCGTCCGACTGGACTTGTCGATCCACAGGTGGAAGTCCGGCCCGTCAAGGGACAGATCGACGATTTATTGGCGGAGATTCGTTCGCGCGCGCAGCTTGGCCAACGAGTCCTTGTAACTACACTTACAAAACGTATGGCCGAGGACCTGGCGAGCTACTACACGGAAGTAGGCGTGCGCTGCCGCTATATGCACTCCGAGATAGAGACCATCGAACGAATCAAACTACTGCGCGACCTGCGCAAGGGAGAGTTCGACGTATTAATCGGGATCAACTTACTGCGCGAAGGACTTGACCTGCCTGAAGTCTCGCTGGTTGCCATTCTCGACGCCGACAAAGAGGGCTTTCTCCGCTCGCAGGGTTCGCTCATCCAGACCATCGGACGCGCCGCGCGCCACGTTGAAGGCCGCGCCATCCTATACGCCGATAAGATGACGGACTCCATGCGCCGCGCCATCGACGAGACCGACCGCCGACGCGAGAAGCAGGTCACATTCAACGAGGAGAACGGCATCACGCCCATGTCCATCGTCCGTCCGCTGGAGATGGGCCTGGCCGGAATTATGAAGGCCGACTACATCGACCTCACCGACGAGGCCGAAGGCATCCCCGAGTTCGCCACGCAGGCCGAACTCGAAAGCTACATCGAGAAGCTGGAGTCCGACATGCGCGAGGCAGCCAGGAAGTTCGAGTTCGAGAAGGCCGTCAAGCTGCGCGACACCGTCAAGGACCTGCGCAGCAAGGAGTTTCTCTTCAGCTAGAACTCGATGCCGCGCTGCGCCAGGATGCCGCGCTGGTAGGCGTGCTTCACCTCGCGCATCTCGGTGACCGTGTCGGCCAGCTCGACCAGCAGAGGGTGGGCGTTGCGTCCGGTGAGGATGACGTGGACCATCTCCGGCTTGCGGCGCAGGACCTCGGCGACGGCTTCGGGCGAGAGCATCTTGTAGCCGATGGCGTAGTTGATCTCGTCGAGCACGACCAGGTCCCAGTCGCCGGAGAGGATTGCGGAGGCAGCCTCGGCCCAGGCAGCCTCGACCAGGCGAATGTCTTCGGGGTCGGTCTCTGCGCCGCCGACCTTGACGAAGCCGCGGCCAAGCTGCCGAATGACGAAGTTCTGCGCGGGCGCGTTGCCGGTCGCAGGGCTGAGGGCCTCGCCTGTGCCGCTCTCCGCAGCGCCCAGCGCTGTGTTCAGCGCCTCGGCGGCATCCAGCTCGCCGTAGTGCCACGAACCCTTGAGGAACTGGAGGATGAGGACGCGCATGCCGTTGCCGGCGGCGCGCAGTGCGGTGCCCAGCGCGGCGGTGGTCTTGCCCTTGCCGGGGCCGGTGTTGATCAGGATGAGACCGCGGCGAGCAGCTTCGGGAGTGGGTGTGGAGTCCGGCATAGGTTTAGTGTAGCGAGGTTCGCGGGTCAGTGGCCGGAGTGGTAGGGATGTCCGGCGAGAATGGTCAGCGCGCGGTAGATCTGCTCGGCCAGAACCACGCGGGCGAGCTCGTGGGGCAGCGTGATGGCTCCAAACGAGAGCAGCAGGCCGGCGCGCGCACGGGCTACAGCTGGACCAGCCGTCGGCCGGCCCGATGGCGAGCACTAGCGATCTGCGTGCCGTTGTCGCGCAGGCGGCCAAGCTGCGCGGCGAACTCCTCCGACGTGAGCTGCTTGCCCCGGCTGTCGAGCAGGATGAGAACGGGCACAGTACGGGCGGCCTGGCGATCCAGCCATGCGAGCAGCGCGGCCTCAGAGCCGTACGCCTGGGCCTCGCAGGGGAGGAAGCGCGAGGCGCGGGCAAGGAAATCCGCCGCCAAAGTAGCGGCAGCGCCGGACTTGGCGCGCGAGCGGGATGGGGAGATGGCCACGAGGATAAGCTTCACCCTATGAGGGTACTGCAAGATGTAAAAGAAAAGCACCCAAGGAATATGATTTATTGGATAGTTGCTCCGCGCGTCATAAAGAGCAAGTCTGTCGCCAAACAGGGCACAAGGCACGCAGATGATTGTAAACATTGGGTTAAAAAGTCAATTCGGAGCTGCCTCACCTCCGTCTGCTTTGGAGGGAAAATTGCTGGTATATATTCATATACCAAAGCTGTGTGTCGTAACTAGACTGGCTGTTACTCCGCCATTGGCGGAACAGGTCATTTGTTGTTCAAGGAGAACACGATGAAGAAGTTTGCGATTGGTGGATTGTTGGTTGTGCTGGCAATTTTCTGCGGAAGCGCGGTGTGGGCACAGTCAGTGACTGCGGGCGACATCAGCGGAGTCGTTACCGATGCGACTGGGGCAGTCATTCCCAACGCAAAGGTCACAGTAACCAATACCGTCAATGGTGGCATCCATGTTACTTCGGCGAGTGACCTGGGTTCGTACCGGGTTTCTCTGCTCGTGCCCGGGTCCTATACGGTATCGGTCACCGCCCCCGGCTTCACCACCACCACCAGTACGGTCTTGGTCGCTGCCGGCGCCGTCTCGACCGCCAACCTAAGCCTTTCCGTTGGACACGCAGATACTGTGGTTGAGGTCACCGGTTCCTTTGAGATCATCAATACGGAGAATGGCGATGTGACGACCGCCTTCACGACAGAGCAGGTCCAAGCGCTGCCGAATCCCGGTAACGATCTCACCTATGTCGCCCAAACCGCACCCGGCTCAGTGATGAACACGGGAACGACTGCAGGTGGATATGGCAACTTCTCCAGCTTCGGTATCTCTGGCCTGTCGAACATGTTTACGCTGGACGGCGGTTACGAGAACGACCCGTTTCTGAACCTCAACAACACGGGGGCATCGAACCTCACGCTGGGCAACAACGAAGTGGACACGGTGACGGTGATCTCTCCCGCTTTCAGTTCGCAGTTCGGCGGCCTGGGCGGCGCTCAGGTGAACGAAATCACCACTGCCGGCACGAACCGCCTGCATGGCAACCTGAGCTATTTCTGGGACGGTCGCGCTCTGAATTCGAACGACTGGTTCAACAAACAGAACGAGGCCTTTTACGGTCTGAAAAACCAGCCGGTCTTTGTGAACGCCAACCAATGGGGCGCTTCGATCGGCGGTCCGATCAAGAAGGACAAGCTGTTCTTCTTTGTGAACACGGAAGGGATCCGTGCGACAACGCCTGCCACGGCCGATGTCACCGCTCCCAACGCCGCTATGGAAGCCTGCACGCGCGGCAGCGATCCGGGTGGTACGCGCACTCTGATCGATGGCAGCACTCAGACCTACACCAGCTGCGCAACCCTCAATGCGGCTGCCGATAACGGCACCATTAACGCCCTCGCCGGCAAAGCCAGCACCAATCCCGACGAGGTTGGCAACCTCGGCGACGGTATCCCCTTCGCCGCGGCGCCGGCATCTCAGCTTGCTCAGATGAACCGGATATACAACACCTTCGACACTAGCCCGCTCCGTCCTCCTGCCTCGCAGGTCACTCAGGATGCGAACGACCCGGCAACCGTGATCTATCTCGCGCACAACTCTGCGTTTCTTCCCGAGTGGCAGTTGACGGCGCGCGTCGACTACAAGATTGGGGCCAAGGACAATTACTTCATCCACTACAAGCAGGACAAGGGCACCCAGCCGACATTTGTCGATCTGATCAGCCCTCTGTTCTCGGCCTTGAGCCCCCAGCCGTCGTGGGAGGGGCAGATGAGCGAGACCCACCAGTTCACTACCAGCCTGGTCAATCAGCTTGTGCTCACGGGCAACTACTATAGCGCGCCGTTCCAGAACACAAACAACTACAGCGCCGCCGCACCGTCGACCATCATCTTTATTTCAGGTGAGCTTGGCAATAGCGATAATGGCAATGAGTACTACGGTGGCCTCAACTACGCATTCCCGCAGGGACGCCGCGTCTCCGGATACCAGGTCATCGACGATGTGAACTACACCAAGGGCCGGAACACGCTTCGCTTCGGGTACAACTTCCGCCGCGATAACATCACGGACTACCAGGGCGAGGAGACGGTTGCGCCCGCGGAGGAAGGGACGGAAGAAGGCTTCGTCGGCGGCCGCATCGACTACGAGCACATCCAGCGCTTTCCATCAAAACCGACCTTTCCGGTCGCGGTGTATAACGAGGGCGCCTATGTTGAGGATTCCTTCAAGGTCACACCAAACCTCATCTTGACCGCCGGTCTGCGCGTGGAGCGCAACTCCAATCCGACCTGCATCGACAACTGCCTGCAGACGCTGTCGACCACAACCGCAGCTATGGCGACGGGCTCGACCATTCCGTATAACGCTGCATTCACCGGCGGGTACATTCTGTCCAATCGTCACCGTTCCTTCCTGGGCTATCAGAAGTTCGCGGCGATGCCCAGGGTCGCCTTCAACTACCAGCCGTTCGGCGATGACAAAACCGTGGTTCGCGGTGGATTTGGGATGTTCTCGGACACCTTCCCTGGACTGATTGCCGAGGACCTGCTCAGCAATGCTCCGAACAACTTCCACGCTATCGTCTATGGCACTGTGGGAGGAGGAGCGGCCGATCTTAGCATCGATCCCAGCACTGCCGGCAGCGGCGCGATCATTGCTGCGCAGTCGAATACCGCATTCCAGAACCTATTCAAGACAGGCGGCACTTACACTACGACCGCTGCCGCGGTCGCGGCTGTAGGCGGACACTACTCCGCTCCAAGCTTCACGACAACCGCTCCGTTTATCAAATATCCCACCTATGAGGAGTACAGCCTCGCGGTGGAGCGGAAGATCGGCAGCAAGAGCACCGTCTCCATCCTCTATGTCGGAAATCACGGCTATGATGAGCCGGTCAACAATGGGACTCGGAACCTGACCATCACACACACGTCAGCAACCTATTTCCCGACCATTCCGACGGCCAAGCCAATCACGTCCTTCGCGACGATTAGCAACGTCTACGCAGGCGCCAGTAGCAACTTCAACGGACTCGTTCTGAGTACAACCCGCCGCTCGAAGGAGCTGACGCTGCAATTCAACTATCAGTTCAGCAAAGCGTTGGATGATATTTCCAACGGCGGCCTGGAGGGTTTCGCACCCGATGCAGGCGACTCCGAAGCAGTCTCCAATCCCAACAGCCTTCGGTCCCAGTACGGTCCAGCGGACTACAACGTGAAGCACAACATCACGTCCAGCTTTGTCTACGAGGTCCCAACCTTCACTCAACGCTTCAAGGAAATCACCGGCGGTTATGAAATCAACGGTGACGTATTCCACCAATCCGGCTTGCCCTACACCGTGACTGCGAGCATTACCGCCCCCGCTCCAGTGGCCGGTACCACTGTAGGCTCGTTCGCCAACGGCACGATAAACCTTTTCGCTCGCCAGCTCAACAATAACTTCGATCACCACTGCGGCAGTTCTTTACATGTGGCACTTCCTGACGGAAGCGTACCGAACCAGTGCAACTTCGCGACCTCGTTCGGCGGACCGACTAACTTCGGTCAGCAGGGACGCAACAGCCTCGTCGGGCCGTCCTACACCAACGTCAACCTCGGCCTATTCAAATCGTTTGCGATTCCCCACTACGAGTCCATGAAGCTCAAGGTCGGCGCTCAGTTCTTCAACCTCTTCAACCACCCGAACTTCCAAAACCCGGCGCACATCGTCTCATCCTCGAGCGCCTCAACGATCGGTGGAATCACGGGTACGGTCGGGGCCCCAACCAGCATTCTGGGTTCGGTTGGCGCTGCCGATGCTTCAGCGCGCCTCATTCAACTGCATGGAACCATTACATTCTGATTGCACTCCATAACAAAGAACGGCGGACAGCAGATGCTGTCCGCCGTTCTTCTTGCGAAAAGCAATGGTGAGTGCAAGAAGTAGATCGGCGGCAACCTAGGATTTTGCCGCCCGAACTGCTTTCTTTGCGGCCTTTATGGCGGCGCCCTTCCTGCCTTCCACAGTCTTCGACGCGGATTTGATCACAGCCGGCGCAGCTTTACCCACAGAGGTCTTCCTGGAGGCGACCTTGCTGGGCGCGGCCTTCGGCCTGCTGCCCTTCAACGGGGCTGGCGAAGAGGCCTTCGCGGAGACAACGGGCGCCTTCCGGCTGACCTTCTTCTTCGTGCGTGCGCTGGTGATCTTAGCCTTCAACTCGGCGCTGAGCGCGGCGACGCTGATGGTGGTGGCGGACTTGCGCAGGCGCTCCAGGCCGTAAAAGGCGCGCTTCTCCGCGGAGAAGACGTGGACGATGAAGTCGACGTAGTCCATGAGGATCCACTCGGCCTGGCGGCGGCCTTCGATGGAGTTGGGGGTGGCGCCGAATTCGCGCTTGAGGCGTAGCTCAATCTCATCGGTGATGGCGACGTTCTGGCGCTGGTTGGTTCCGTTGCAGATGAGGAAGTAGTCGGTGAGGCCGCTCTCGGAGGGGTCGAGGGCGAGGATGCGGACGTCTTCGGCCTTTTTGTCTTCGCAGGCTGCCGCCGCCGCCAGCAGCAGTTGATAGCTTTCGGTTGAGGGCATGAATCTCCTTGAGACCATGGTATCGGGTTGCGGCGGTCAGCGTCCATCGCGGTACTGCCGAACCTGATTTCACGCGACGATTGTGCAAGGAGGTTTTCCACGGGGAAAACCACGCAAACTTTCTTTGCACCTGGAATTGCCTACGGCGAAGCCGCTCCATCGCGGCCTGCAGGAAGTGACGCAGGGCCGCGGCGGAGGAGATGAATTCCGGCTACTTCAACGTCTTCACAAACGCCGCAATGGCAGCAGCCTGCGCCGGGGTCAGCGTGCTCATCGGCTTGATGTGGGGCGCCTTGGCTTCGCCCCCCTTGGTCAGTACGTCGCTCACCTTAGCCGAGCCGGAGATCTTGGGGAAGGCGGGCGGCTTACCCTGTCCCTGATCGCCGTGGCACATGGCGCACTTTGTCTTGTACAGCGCGCCACCATCCTGCGCGGGGGCCTGCATCCAGGCCAGCATGGAGACGGAGGCCAGGAGTACGGGTGCAATGCGGAGTTTCATGATTCACCTCATTGTTGAAATGTTGAAGCTGCGTTTTGTGCTTACAAGTTACTCTACTGCCGGCCCGCCTTCAGGCTTCTTCTCAGCGATGTTCCCCGCTGTTGGATCGGGTCCCGCATCAGCCTCTGCATCAGCCTCCGCAAGGGTCTCCGTGTCCAGTCGTGCTCTTCCTTGTAGTGCTCGACGGACATCTTGCCGTCGCGCCAGGCCCAGTTCATGGGATACACATCGGGATCGAAGAAGACCTGGTAGAAGTGCCAGACCAGGATCGCCAGCGTCGCCAGGACCGCTTCGTAAAAGTGTACCGCGGTTGCCGCATCCAGCCACCAGCCCGCCAGCAGGTTGCCGACCGAAACCCTGGCCCACAGCATGATTCCGGTGATGGCCATGAGCGCGGTGCCCCAGACCAGCGCCCAGTACTCCGCTTTCTCGGCGTAGCTGAAGCGGCCGAACTTCGGCTTTTCCTTGCGCAGGCCGAGGTAGAAGAGCATCGTTCCCCAGGCATCGAGCGCGTCCTTCGGCGTGGGCAGCAGGTCGCGGACCAGCTTCCTGCCGTCGCGGGTGAATGCGACATAGAAGACGTGGTAGACGCCGTCGCCGATCAGGAGCACGCCGGCGACGCGGTGAATGATGCCGCGCCACCTCTCGCCCAGGCCGAGGGCCACGGCGAACCACGAGTCGGGATACTTCAGCGCGAAGCCGGTGACGACCAGGACGAAGAAGCTGGTGAGCAGGACCAGGTGCTGCCAGCGCTGGTTCGCGCGTCATGCGCAGCGACGCTGGGCCCCATCGCTCTGCGCCGGGCGATGGCCTTGGCGCGCCACAGGACCGCGTTATGCGCAAACATTGCGCCGATGACCAGCAGGATCAGCGGAAGATAGAACCAGCTGATCCAGCGCACCGCGAGCGTGCCCTTGTCCATAGTCCGTCCGCCCACCACGTCGACGTGCACCTTGTTGAGCGTGAACTTCTGCGTGACTCCCTTGTGGCACTGGCCGCAGGTTGCGTCCAGGTTCGCGGGATTGATGGTGGAGCGCGGATCGCTGGAGGGCAGAATGTTGTGCACTCCGTGGCAACTGGCGCAGTTGGCCACCACCAGCGAACCGCCCTGCGAGGCCAGCCCGTGGTAGCTGTCCAGATAGGTCGAGACGCGGTTTCCCGGCACGTCGAACTCCTGCGTCAGGCGCACCCCCTGGTGACAGCGCGTGCAGGCGGCGCTCGACAGGTTCTGGCCGGAGACCGAGGAGTTGGGATTGGAGGTTGCCATGATGGTGTGGATTCCGTGGCAGTCCGTGCAGACCGGCGCCAGCCAGTTGCCGCGCAGGACCGCCTGCCCGTGAATGCTCTGCATGTAGACGCTCTGCACATCGGCGTGGCACTTGCCGCAGGTGGCGGGAACATTGAACTTGTCGATCGGCGAGCTTGGCGTCGTTGGCGGCAAGAATCTCATGCGAGCCATGGCAGTCCGTGCAGACCGCCGCGGTCTGCGAGCCGTTCTGCACCGCGTGTCCGTGGACGCTGTCCTGGTAGGCCACAAAGACCTGCGAGCTGCCGCCGGTGGACTGCATCAAAAACTTCTGCCCGTGGCATGTGCCGCAGGTGGCGGGAATGTTGGAGTGATTGACGGGCGACTTCGGGTCGCTGGCGGGCAAAATTGCGTGCGCGTCGCCGTGACAATCGACGCAGGTGGCGGCGGGCGATCCGTCGGGCTTCTTCGCGGTGGCGTGGAAGCTGTGCTGGTACGCGGCCTGCGCGTCGGCGTGGCACTGGGCGCAGGCGATCTTCGCGGGAGTCGTCGCGTGCGGCGAGGACTTCACGTCCTTGTGACAATCGACGCAGGAGAACATGCTGCCGTGGATGGACTGCTTGAATTTATCGGCATCGACGGTGAGACTGACCGTTCTGCCGCTGGCGTCGGTGGTGGTCAGTGTGGGGTCGGCGTGGCAGGCGAGACACTCCTCGTCCTTCGGCTTGTGCTGGGCGCGGGCGAGCGAGGCGAACGAGAGCAGGAGGACGGCGATCGCCAGCGCACAGCACCTCGCAGCAGCATTGCTGCCGCGCGTCGTACACCTCCGCCGAACCGACTTCGCCGTACCTGCCATTCCGATGTGAACTCAACCAGTAATGTATCTCATTCCTACGGGTTGAGGCAGCAACGTTCCGCGTCTTTGCCTGCGGGCGCTCAGCGGGGGAGGCTGTCGGAGGCGGCACGGATGCGCTCGAGGAGTCTGTCGGCGCGATCCAATGGCATCGAGCCGTTAGCCATGACCGGAAGGAGACGGTTGAGCGCGCGCAGGATGGCGTGGCGATCGGCGAGAGGGCCGAGACGGATGGAGGGGCACCTGTGCCTCATCAGCGCGCGGTTGCGGCGCCGTTCACGCAGGTCGAAGTCCCAGTGATAGTGGCAACGGCGCTTGCCGGGGGAGACGAGCGAACGACAAGGGGTTCCATCGGCCTTGATGGCGGAGCAAAGTATATGTTTCATCGATTCTCCTCAATAATAAAAAAACTTTAAAAAAGTCCAGACCTAAGTATTTTGCAATCAACACATACGAAATTTCATCTGCAAAGTCTACCAACAAAAAGACTTAGTAGTACCGGATAAGAAAACAAAGGAGAAAGGCCCAGGGGTTGATTCCCTGGGCCTTTCCTTTAATCTGATCCTAGTTAAATTATAGCAGGTGGAGGAAACTAGTATGCCAACTATTTTTCTGTCGGAAGTTGTTGATGCAGTGTTGGTTATGGGGATTTTGGGGTGTCGAGGGGCTTGACACGCGGATTTGCTGGGAAAACCGGGGAAATTATTTTCGCGTCCTCGATCATGTGCATGATCGAGGACGCGAAGACGCTATAAAGAGGGCGCGATACGGCACGCGTGAACGCGTGCCCTTCCGGGGATGGGGGAACATGGAAAAGCCCGGGGCTAAAGCCCCTTGATTCGATGGGCCTTATTCAGGGGCTGAAGCCCCCTGCTCCCTCCGGTAAGGCAAAGACGGAAGATTTTTTGCCTCCCACCCTTCCGCGATGAGACAGCGGAAGGATGGGGTACCCGGCTACTGCTCTGCGTGTGGCCCCTTGCCCAAAATCGCTTCGATACGGAATTGGAGCCGTTTCTGCAAATCATCGGCATCCGTGTAGTCAATGGTGTTGTATTGTCTTGTATCGAAGTGGACATTTTCGAGGTCTTCTCTGTCACAGACCCAAATTACTGGTCTGCCCAGTCCCAACATAAATCCAGCCTCGAAGTAGACTCCGTTGCGTTGTGACGTGAAGTCAGAGATCAAGAATTTTGAACTGCGAATCCGCGCGATTATTTCGTCGTCAATCTTGTTAACGTGTTCGATTTCATCAATTCTGATCGGAATATACCCCGCGTTCGTTACTGCTGTCTTGATCGCTTCTTTGAATGGATTTCGATCCGAACTGAATGCCATCGCGATGAACGCGTTCGACGATTCCGATCCTGACTGCTCGATACGAATTAACTCTTTCCAGCCACTTGCCGTTACTTTGAAGCGTGGAAGTGGAATTCCTATGAATGAGTGCTCCCGGTTCAGCAGATCTTGTTCGACAAGGCAATCGAAATAGAAACTAGCTTCCTCGGAATTTTTCGCACATACAACTGAATAGTCATACTTCGTGTCATATTCCTTTGCTTGACCGGGGTACTCGGTGATGCGGACTAGGTACTTCAAAAGTAGGCTGAGCTTGTCCTGTACTGTGGGCTCTGGCTCTTCCATCATTCTTTGCAAATCATCTGAAGAGTACACAGGGAATAAAGAATTATCCCGCTTCCCGAATGCTTTCTCCGATCTTGTACGAAGCACAAACGATATTTTGTATATCTGATCCTTCTCTGCTTGTGAGAGGCCGTTGAGATATATGTCAACCATGCCATCCAATCGAAATTTTCCGCATGTAGTACAGATATACAGCGCCATTAGCGAGCGCGGATCTTCATTCCGGAAAGTAGGTGATTTGCAGAATGGACATTTTGCGAAATTATCGAGTGGAATTTCGTTTGCTTCCGAATACATACGAATTGCCTCTATCCGTATATTACTCGGAGGGATGGCCGCGCGATGCCCGATACCCCACCTTAGCGACGATGAAGCCGTCGCGAAGATGGGGCACCCGGATGGGTGGTGGGGCTAAGATTCGAGGACGCGGGCGAAGATGGCGTCGACGTTGGCGAGCTGGCGGGTGAAGTCGAAGGCGGCGGCGAGTTGCGCGGGGGTGAGGAGGGCGGCGATGGCGGGGTCGCGGGCGACTTCGTCGCGGAAGATGAGGCCCTGCTTCCAGGCGCGCATGGCGTGGGACTGGACGAGCGCGTAGGCGTCTTCGCGGCTGAGGCCGGCGGCGGAGAGGTCGAGCAGGAGCTGGCCGGAGAAGATGAGGCCGCCGGTGGATTCGAGGTTGCGCAACATGCGCTCGGGGTAGACGAGCAGCTTGGCAATGAGCTGCTCGGTTTTGGCGAGGAGGTAGTCGGCGAGGATGGTGGAGTCGGGGAGGATGACTCGCTCGGCGGAGGAGTGGGAGATGTCGCGCTCGTGCCAGAGGGCGATGTCCTCGAAGGCGACCTGGGCGTTGGCGCGGACGACGCGAGCGAGGCCGGAGATCTGCTCGCTGGTGACGGGGTTGCGCTTGTGCGGCATGGCGGAGGAGCCTTTTTGCTTCTCGGAGAAGAACTCCTCGGCCTCGCGGACCTCGGTGCGCTGGAGATGGCGAATCTCCGTGGCGATCTTGTCGAGCGTGGAGCAGAGGATGGCGAGCGCGGCGATGTAGGCGGCGTGGCGGTCGCGCTGGACGATCTGGGTTGCTACCGCAACCGGCTTGAGGCCAAGCTCGGCGCAGATGGCCTCCTCGTGCTCCGGCTTGAGATGGCCGAAGGTGCCGACGGCGCCGGAGAGCTTGCCGACACGAAGGTCTTCGGCGGCGGCGTCGAAGCGCGCGAGGTTGCGCTGCATCTCGGAGTACCAGAGGAGGAGCTTGAGGCCGAAGGTGGTGGGTTCGGCGTGGACGCCGTGGGTGCGGCCGACGATGGGGGTGTGCTTGAACTCAACGGCGCGATTTTTTAATGTTTCGGAGAGCGCGAGGATTCCGGCGCGGATGATGTCGGAGGCGGCTTTGAGTTGAAGCGCTTGGGCCGTGTCGACCACGTCGGTGGAGGTGAGGCCGAAGTGGAGCCAGCGGGAGGATTTTTCGGCTGCGAAGGGCGGCGCGTCGATCTGCTCGGCGACGGCGGTGGTGAAGGCGATGACGTCGTGGCGGACCTCGGCCTCGATTTCGTCGATGCGGGCGACGGTGAAGTTGCCGCGGGCGGCGATGGCGTCGGCGGCGGACTGGGGGACGAGGCCGAATCGGGCGAGGGCCTGCGAGGCGGCGGTCTCGACGGTGAGCCACGCGCGGAACTTGTTCTCGTCGGACCAGATGCGGCCCATGGCAGGACGTGTGTAACGGGCGATCATAGGGACTCCATTGCTGACTGGTTCGTGAAGAACAGAAGCAGATTCCTACGCTGCGCTACGGAATGACAAACAAAAAACTATACATGGAAGAGGGCGGACATTTCGTTGTGGAGGAAGCCGTGGCCGGGGCGATAGGGTTGAATCCATTTGCCGTCGAGGACGAACTGGGGGATGGCGCGCTTGCCGGTGTGGGCGACGACCTCGGCGGCGGCGCCGGGGGTGGTCTGGATGTCGATCTCGGTGTAGGGGATGGAGTGTGCGGCGAGGAAACGCTTGGCCTGGCGGCAGTCGCGGCACCAGGCGGCGGAGTAGACGAGGAGTTCCATAGTTCTATTTTACGTGAAGGCGCAACGGCTTAACGCCGATTGTCACCGATGGCACCGAAAGGAACGAATCGAGAGCAGGGATGTAATCGCCAAGACGGAAGTGTGCGTCTAGTGAAATATGAACGGAATACGGATTGCGGGATTGCTGCTTCGGGTTGGGTCGGTAGTGGTGCTGGCGATTGGCGTTACGGGGTTGGCGCAGAGTGCGGCGACGGGGACGAGCGCGGGGCAGACGGCTGGGCTTAAGTCGCACGCGGCTGAGAGCCTGGCGAGCGCGGGGACGGCGACGGCTGCCGGCGATACGGCAGCGAGTGCGAAGCCGGAGTCGCTGACGGTGGCGAATAAAGAGTACGACGCAGCGAAGGAGCTGGCGCGCATGACGAAGCGCTACAGCCTGACGGCGGAGCAGAAGACGAAGATCGAGCCGCTGCTGCTGGAGCAGCAGAGGCAGATTCATGCGCTGGGCGAGGATGAATCGCTGACCGATGCGGAGTGGACGGCGGCGGTGCGGAAGGTGCATCAGGCGACGGTGCTGAAGGTGAGGAAGCTGCTGAGCGACGCGCAGTTGAGCAAGTACGCGAAGGACGAGGTGAAGCGGGCGAAGCAGTCGGGGAACGACGCGGACGCGGACGACGATGGGCCGCCGGATGGGCCTCCACCGGATGGTGGGCCTCCACCGGGCGGGGGCGGGCCGGGCGGTGGTGGGCCTCCGGATTAATCGAGGCTAGCGGCGGGCGCGGAAGAATGCGGTGAGGAGCTCGCCAGCTTCGCCGGCGAGGAGGCCGGAGGCGACTTCGACCTGGTGGTTGAGCTGGGGGTGGTTGAGGACGCTGAGGACCGAGCCGCAGGCGCCGGCCTTGGGGTCGGGCGCGGCGTAGACCAGGCGGGTGAGGCGGGCGTGGAGGATTGCGCCAGCGCACATGGCGCAGGGTTCGAGCGTGACGTAGAGGGTGCAGCCCTGGGGCAGGCGATAGTTGGCGAGGGCGCGGGCGGCGTGGCGGAGGGCGACGATCTCGGCGTGGGCGGTGGGGTCGTGGTCGCGCAGGACGCGGTTCTGGCCGCGGGCGATGATCTCGCCGTTGAGGGTGAGGATGGCGCCGATGGGGACTTCTCCATCATGCTCGGCGGCGCGGGCTTCGGCGATGCAGGCGTGGAGGTAGGTGAGGTCGTCAGGCATATGGCTTGATCAGTGTAAACTCCCCCGGATTTGTGGCATTCGATGTTCCGGGGCTAAAGCCCGGTTGGTCTGGTGGCTTATTCGTGGGGCTGAAGAGGGTGCTGAAAAAGTCGATGTGTCGCCTTAAACCTGCCCTCAGCGGCTAAAGCCGTATTGCAAATAAAGCATTTTACGGCACGGGTGAACCCGTGCCCTTAAGCAAAACGGAGTTTTTCAGCATCCTCTGAAGCCCCACGCTCCCTCCGGAAGGTGAACGGCGGTGATGAAGAATGCGGTCGTTCGCTACCGCGAACGATACCCCACCCTGCGGCGATAAGGCTGCCGCGAGGATGGGGCACCCGTTTCGCTCATGCGGGTTGCTGCTGGGTGAGGCAATGGAGGGCGCCGAGGCCCCAGACGAGGTCGACGGAGTGGATGCCGACGACCTGGCGGGTGGGGAAGCAGGCGGCGATGGTGTTGAGGGCGATGCGGTCGTTGGGGTCGTTGAAGGTGGGGACGAGAACGAGGGAGTTGGCGATATAGAAGTTGGCGTAGCTGGCGGGGAGGCGCCGGCCATGGAAGTGGACGGGCGCGGGCATTGGGAGGGTGACGATGCGGAAGGGCTTGCCAGTAGAAGCGTGGCGGAAGGCGTGGAGGCGGTCGAGGTTCTCGGCGAGCGGGAGGTGGTTGGGGTCGGCGGGGTTGGGCTCGACGCAGGCGAGGATGGTGTCTTCGGAGACGAAACGGGCGACGTCGTCGATATGGCCGTGGGTGTCGTCGCCGGCGCAGCCGCGGGGGAGCCAGAGGGTCTGGTGGATGCCGAGGTAGTCGCGGAAGGCGGTTTCGAGCAGGCGTTGCGTAGTGGTTTCGTCGCCGAGGCCGGGGTTGCGCTGCTGGACCTCGGAGAGGAGGCACTCCTCGGTGGTGAGGAGGACGCCGGCGCCGTTGATGTCGATGGAGCCACCTTCGAGGACGAGACGGTGAGGCTTCCAGCTTGAAGGAGCGGCCGGTGGCGGCGGAACTTCGGGCTTGATCTCGGGGATGTTGTAGAGCTGGGCGACGCGGTGGGGAATCTGGTCGTCGCGGCGGAAGTTGGAGTACTTGGCCCAGGCGTTGAACTTCCAGTTGGCGACGGCGAGGCTGGCGGCGGAATCTTTGGCGGAGGCTTCCGCTATTTTTACAAAGATGGGGCCGGAGTCGCGCAGCCATACGCGGTCGGTGGGCCAGTGATGGAAGTGGAGGCGGGCGAGGTTGGCGCCGCCACGGCTGAGGATGGAGGTGGCGCGGCGCTGGGCGGCGAGATCGTTGACGAGGATATGGACGCGCTCGACGCGGGAGAGATGGCGGACGATCTCGGCGAAGACCCGGGGGATGGGCTGAAACTTGCCGGGCCAGTCGGCGGGGTTGTGGGGCCAGGCGATCCATGTGGCGGCGTGCGGCTCCCACTCGGCGGGCATGCGGGTTGGGGGGGTGGACATGGTGCTACCAGAGTAACAAGGAGCGAGGGGCGAGGTCAGTTTGGCGATTCTCGTGTCCCTTGATCGCGAGGCGATCAAGGGACACGAGCTTTAAAAATGAGTGCGCTATTCGGCACGCGTAAACGCGTGCCCTTCCGATCAAATTGAACTGTCGATGTTTGCGCGGGGGATCGGGTATTCTGTGGGTTGGAGGACCCCATGAGCCGAGATCGTTCCGCCTCATCCACAGCAGTCAAGCCTGCGCAACTGAAGACGCAGGGCGCGCCGCCGAAGGTGAGCGCAGGCCAGCCCTACACGATTGAGTACTACTACAAGGTGCAATGGGGCCATCAGCAGGAGTTCCTGCAACTGTTCCTGAAGAACCACTACCCGGTGCTGGAAAAGGTCCAGGGGACGGGACGGATTCTGGCGCTGAAGATCGAGACGCCGGCCTACCATACGACGGAGGACGGGCGATGGGACTATCGGGTGACGATCCGTTACAAGGACTCGACGGTGGCGACGACGGCGAACCCCGACGAAGAGAGATTCAAAAAAGAGCTATGGCCGGACCAGGCGACGTTTGCGAAAGAGGAGCAGCGGAGATTTGAGATTCTGCTGGCGCACTGGGACCTTCCGGTGACGGAGATTACACCCGCCCAGGGCTAATGCCCATTCCGTTTCTGCGGCATTTCAGTGGGCTAAAGCCCACTGCTCCCTCCGAATAACAGGACAAAGGCTCCCACCCATGCCGCAAAGGACGCGGCATGGATGGGGCACCCGGCAGAAGCAGATTCCTCCGCTGCGCTGCGGAATGACAAACAAAAAAGACGCTGCGGAATGACAAACAAAAAAGGCACCCCACCTTAGCGACGATGAAGCTGTCGCGAAGATGGGTCACCCGGCACGCGTAAACGCGTGCCCTTCCGATCCACCCTGCTCAGGGCAGGGGCTCCATGAGGACTTCGATCTGGAGGCGGCTGGCGCTGCCGGGGATGTCCATGGAGCCGAGCAACTGCGGCTTTCCGGGAGCGAGGAGGGCCACGCCTTTGAGCGAGGATTGGCGGACGATCGGCTCCTGCACGCCTGCTATGTCTGTCTTTTCCGGCGCGCTGGACTGCTCGACGGCGGACTTCAGCATGGCGTTATTGCCCATCCCGGTCAGGGTTGCGGCGAAGTTCATACCGACATCGATGTAAGTGAACTGGGTCTGCACCCCGGCGGGAGCGGTCCCGCCGGCGCTGTAGGAGCCGGTGGCTAATGGAATCTTGCTGCCCTGCTTAAGCACCGTCTCCTGCCCTGAGACGGCGACCATGACATAGTGCTGGGCGCCGAGCTGCTTGCTCCCATCCAGCTCAGTGACGGTGTAGGTGAGGCGATAGTTCTTTTTGGGGCGGTCGAGGTCGTTGAGGAGCTTCTCGGCGAGCGCGAGATCTTCGGGAGTGGCGCGGACGACGACGGCGTTTTCCGACTCCACCAGGAAGATCTTGTCGGTGGCGGGAAGCGTATTGCGCAGGGCGGTCACAATCTCGTTGACTTCGCTTTGCTGGCTGACGTTGTTGAGGTAGAAGGTGCGCTCGGGGCAGAGTTCCGGATTCTGCCTGGCGCAGGGGGGTTCCGAGGCGGGTTTTGCGGCCGTTGCATCGGGGGCGGGCTTTGCGGCGGCGGGCGCGGGCTGCGCGAATGCTGTGGAAGCGCACAACGCCAAGGCCAGAGTTACGGTGAAAAATTTGCTTGCGAAGTTCATCACGGGTCTCCCTTATCAGTTCAATTCGATTTCATTGGCGATCTTCAGCGGATTGCGGTTTCGCGGGCGGAGCAGATAAACCCGCCAGCTCGAAGGCAAGCCCGGTCCCCGATTGCTGGAACAATTTCCTGCTATTGCGTAGACGTGCGGGAGGGCGATTCGCTCAGGTTTATTTTTTGCGAGTTTGTGGCGGCGACTAGCTTCAAGGCCAGAGCAAAACCAGTGTTGGTGTGTCCTTTGCGCACGGAAGACCAACGGCAAGGAAAAAACGAAAGGCATGATTCTTGAGCTGTAAGCTATCAGCCATCAAGCTATCAGTTAAGGCGACGGGACGAGCATCCCTGGTTTTGCTCTACAACGCGCCAAAGGGGGGACTGTGCCGATACAATAGAGCGACAGCGGCAGGAGTGCGAAGAGGGAAGCGCGGATGAGCTGGTTCAAGCGGGAAGACAACGCGATAGTGAACGATGCGCAGAAGACGGTGCGCACCGAGGGGCTTTGGACGCAGTGCGGAAGCTGCCGGCAGACGATCTTCAAGAAGGACATGGAGGCGAACCTGAATGTGTGCCCGAAGTGCGGGTACCACTTCCACATTGGGGCGCGGCGGCGGATCGGGATGCTGCTGGAGCCGGGGTACGAGCTGGTTGACCTGGAGCTGCGCTCGACCAACCCGCTGGAGTTTACCGACCTGAAGCGCTATGAGCACCGGCTGACGGAGGCGCGCAAGAAGACGGGGCTGAACGACGCGATTGTGAACGCGGTTGGGATGCTGGGGCCGCACGCGGTGACGATGAGCGCGATGGAGTACGGGTTCATCGGCGGAAGCATGGGTGCGGTGGTGGGGGAGACGATTGCGCGGGCGGTGGACCGCTCGCTGGAGACGGGGAGGCCGCTGATTATTGTGGCGGCGTCGGGCGGGGCGCGGATGATGGAGGGGATCGTGTCGCTGATGCAGATGGCGAAGATCTCGGCGGGACTGGCGCGGCTGGACGAGGCGAGGATTCCTTACATCTCGGTGATGACGGACCCGACGACGGGCGGAGTGACGGCGAGCTTCGCCATGCTGGGAGACCTGAACATCGCAGAGCCGGGCGCGCTGATTGGGTTCGCCGGGCCGCGGGTGATCGAGCAGACGACCCGGCAGAAGCTGCCGGAGGGATTTCAGCGGTCGGAGTTTTTATTGCAGCATGGGTTTCTGGATGCGATTGTGGAGCGCAAGGAGATGAAGGGCTACCTGGTGCAGGCGCTGGGGTGGATGGGGGCGGAGACGAGCGCGGCGGAGCGTGAGGCGGTTGGGGCATAGGAAGTGGCGACGATGGCTGAGAGCATTCAAAGCGGGCTGGTGCAGGCGACGCAGGTGGCGCGGGAGGCGGCGGTGCGCCGGGCGGCCAACGGCGTTCGCTTCGCGGCGTTCGGCGAGATTGGGCTGGACGACGGGGAGCTGGTGCGAATGGTGCAGGCGGTGCCGACGGCGGTGGCGGCGGCGCTGGGACGCAAGACGTACTACTTTGTGCCGCTGGCGCTGGCCGAGGGACGCGGCAGCGAGTCTGCCGGGCACAGGAGCGGCAACGAGGAGACGATGATCTCGCCGGTGTACACGGCGGAGCTGGCCGAGCAGGCGATCTGCCATCGCAACTTGGCGCTTGGAGCGGGCGGGGATGCGGGCGAGGAGGGGGTCTTCATCTCCACGCGGCTGCTGCGAGACCGCTTTTCGCTGGCGTTTGAGCTGTTCATCAACGTGGGGCATGCGTTTGTGGACGAGGCGGGCGTTCCGGAGAGCTTCAGCGAACTGGCGTGGAACCAGGCGGTGGCGGACGTGAGGGGCGAGACCAGCCTGGACGCGTGGGAGAGCCGGGCGCAGGCCGTGGGCGGAGGCCAGAACGCGGGACGGGGCGACCAGCCGAAGATCGATGAGAAGGCCAGGACGGAGTATATTGAGGCGGCGTTCTCCGACGCGGTTGCGATCTATATGCTGTCGCTGGCGGTGGACTTCGACTACTCGGAGCTGCGCGAGCGGGAGTACCCGCTGCTGGCCCCGCAGGCGCTGGCGGAGCGGCTGCGGCTGGTGGCGCGGCTGTTTCCGGCGAATGCGGAGTACGAGTTTGCGATCCGGTATCGGCGGCGGGCGTGAGGGCGATGGGGCGGGTTGGGCAGTCGACGAAATACTGACCTCAGGGGCTAAAGCCCCCTTGCATATGGATGTGTTTACGGCACGGCTGAAGCCGTGCCCTTAAGCAAAACAAGACAAATACGGAGATTCTGGCTACGCCAGAATGACGGCGAGAGGGAGGCTGATGCCGCTCCTTAAGCAAAACGGATCAGTGCACAACCGGAATCAGCCGTAGTTTTCGGGGAGGCCGGAGGGCCAGGTGAGGTTGGCGACCGGGGCGACGGCGGCGCGAATCTCTTGGAGCAGGGCGGGACCGATGCGCAGGTCGAGGCACTTGAGGTTGCGCTCGACGTGCGCACGCGAGGACATTCCGACCAGGGTGGTGGCGACGGCGGGGTGGTCGAGGCAGAAGCGCAGGGCGACCTCGGAGGCGTCGAGGCCGTGGGCGCGGCAGAGAGCGACGACGCGCTGGCCGGCGTCGCGGACCGACTGCGGCGCGGGATGCCAGTCGGGCGCGCCGCGTTCGGTGATGATTCCCATGTGCAGCGGCGAGGCGTTGATGATTCCGATGCCGGACTGGCGGGCGAAGGGGACGAGCGCGGCGTCGATGTCGTCGATCATTAGGTTGTAACGGCAGTAGGTGAGGATGGTGTCGACCGGGACCTGGGCGGCGATGGCCATGAGGTTGCGGAGCGAGTAGCCGGTGATGCCGATGAAGCGGGCCTTGCCCTGGGCTTGGATTTTGCGCATGGCGGGGACGGTCTCTTCGACGATCTGGCGGGCGTCGCCGAACTCGACGTCGTGGGCCTGGAGGAGATCGACGTAATCGGTGCGCAGGCGGGCGAGCGACTCGTCGATGGAGGCGGTGATGCGGGCGGCGGAGAAGTCGAACTGGTCGGCGCCGTAGCGGCCGCACTTGGTGGCGAGGATTACATTCTGGCGAAGGCCGACGAGGGCTTCGCCGAGACGCGTTTCGGCGAGGGTGAGGCCGTAGTAGGGGGAGACATCGAAGTAGTTGATGCCGCGCTCGACGGCGAGATGGACGGCGGCCTTTCCCTCGGCGGGATCGGTGACGCGAAAGGCGTTGCCCAGCGGCGAAGCGCCGTAGCCGAGGATGGAGACGCGCAGCGTTGTTTCGCCCAGTTGACGGTATTGCATGGTTGTCTGTTCCCTCGGGGGCTAAAGCCCCGTTAATTTTGCGACCGTTATGGACGGGCTGAAGCCCGTGCTGAAAAAGTTGCAGCAGCAAAGAAGAGCAGACCTCAGGGGCTAAAGCCCTATTCATTCTGCGGCGTTTACGGCACGGCTGAAGCCGTGCCCTTAAGCAAAACGGAGTTTTTCAGTATTCTCTGAAACCCACCCCCTTCAGAACAAAACAGTATTAGTGCTTCCTCATATGGTTCCGCAGAGATGGACTTCGATGCCGAGCTCGGCCATCATGGCGGCCTTGGCGGCGAGTGCGCGGTCGGCCTGCTCGTCGGTTTCGGTGTAGGCGACGTTGACGTGGTTTGCGGGATGGCGCGCCATGAACTGATCGCGCGTGATGCCGTGCAGCAGGACGTGCATGATGGGCCACTGCGGGGTGACGGCTTGCAGGCGGCGCTCGGTCTCGGCGGCGGGAAGTTCGATGGCGGTGGCGCGGCCGATGTCTGCATGGAGCTTGCCGCCCTGGCTGAAGACGCGGCTCCAGACGACGGGGCCTGGCTTGCAGACGCCCTTCAGGGTGCCTCCGCCGAGGCGGAAGTACATGGGGGGCTGGCGCTCGCTGGAGGCCTTGGCGTAACCGCCGGCGATGTGGGATGCGGGGACGGCGCCGGAGATCTGGAAGACCCAGACGAAGTCGTCTTTATACTGCTCGCCCCAGCGGACGTCGTGGAGGGTGGTGGCGGGGTCGAGGCGCATGGCGGACCAGATGCGGTTGGTGAGGATGAGGTCGATGCCGGCGCACTCGTCAACTTCGTTGAAGTGGGGAAGTGGACGGCCGGCGTAGAGCTCTTTGCCCGCGGCGTCGAAGGCTGGCGGACGGTCTACATTGTTGAGCAGGCCCTCGACGAGGTCGGATGCGGGGACGAGGTCCTTGAGACCCTGCTGGTACTGGATGCCGATGGCGTCGCAGCCGAAGTCGTCGGCGATGCGCAGGGCGGCGATGTACATCTTGCACTGCTGGAGGACCTGCGCGTCGGTGAGGTCGGTCTCTTCGTTGGGGCCGGTGACGAAGGTGATGCCGCTCTTATCGAGCCAGGCGCGGACTTTGCGGGCTTCCTCGTCCGTTACGTTCTGCATGGCGGCGACGAGGGCGGACTGGCTGAGGCGCTCCTTGAAGACGCCGGTGGTGTTGAGCAGGCTGTCTTCGATGATGGCGTTGAACATGCCCATGCATCCCTCGTCGAATACGCCGAGGATGGCTTTGCGGGCCTTGAGGGCCTTGGCGAGAGCGACGCCGAGCTGGCGCTCGGGCTGGGGGAGTTTAGATACGTCGAGCGGATGAACGTGGGAGAGGTCGTGGTCGATTTTTCCCTCGCGAATCCACTGGCGGAGGCCGTTGAGGAAGAAGGGGTCGTCGAAGTCCTTGGTCCAGATGGTGCTGAACTTGACGCCCGCCTTGCGCAGACAGCCGTTGAGGTTGAGCATTCCGACCAGGCCGGGCCACTGGCCACTCCAGTTGGCGACGGTGAGGATGGGGCCGCGATGGCTGAGCAGGCCGGCGAGGACGTGATGGCTGTACTGCCAGACGGACTCGACGACGACGAGCGGGGCGGCGGGGTCGATGGCGGCGAAGACATCCATTCCCATGCGCTGGTTGAAGATGAAGCCGTGCTTGAGGTCTTCGCGGTAAGGGTGCGCGCGGCGGACCTTGAGGCCCTCGGCGGCGAAGGCCTGGATGACGGCGCGCTCGGCCTCGGACTGAGCAGGCCAGCAGACCTGGTTGGCCGACTGACGCAGATCGCCGCTGGCGATGAGGAGGACTTCGCCGGGGACGGCTGGGGTGGGGGCTTCGATCTGAGGGATGGAATAGGCGGACATTTTTACTCCTTATTTGGTGCCGATGAAGCTGCTTCCAGAACTCTATAACGCGCCTGTGCGGCGGACCATCCGTCGCCGGGACGCGGGGCGTAGGAGACGCACTGGAGCGACTCTCCGATGGAAGCGCGGCCGGCTGCGATGCCGGGCAGCGCGCCGGTGGCGACCGCCTGCAGCATGACATTGCCGAGGGCGGAGGCCTCCACAGGCCCGCTGACTACATTACATCCGCAGGCGTCGGCTGTCATCTGGCAGAGATATTGATTCAAGCAGCCGCCGCCGACGACGCGGAGGGTGCGAATGTCGCGGCCGGTGAGGGAGTGCAGGGCATCGCGCGTGGACCCGTAGGAGAGGCTGAGGCTCTCGAAGCAACATCGGGCGAAGTCGCCGACGGACTGCGGCACGGGCTGGGCGGTGGATTGGCAGAAGGAGCGAATGGCCTGCAGCATGTCGGCGGGTGCGAGAAAATCTTTTGCATCGGGATGGATGAGCGAGCGGAAGGGCTGGGCCACGGCGGCGGCGGCGATGAGGTCGTCCCAGGTGTAGGCGTGGCCTGCGTTCTCCCACTGGCGGAGGCACTCCTGCAGGAGCCAGAGGCCGGTGAGATTGCGCAGGAGGAGCGTGGAGTTGCCGCAGCCTCCCTCGTTGGTGAAACGCAACTGGCGGGCGCGCGGGGTGGCGACGGGCGCGTCAAGCTCGACGCCCATGAGGCTCCAGGTGCCGCTGCTGATGAATGCGCTGTGCGCGTCGAGGTTGGGGATGGAGGCTACTGCGCTGGCTGTATCGTGCGATGCGACGGCGATGACGGGGAAGGTCTTGCTGAAGCCGCATAGGTCGAGGAGATCGCGGCCGACATCGGAGAGGACGGTGGCGGGGGCGACGACGGGAGGCAGAATGCGATCGGGAATGGAGAGCGCGCGGAGCAGATCGCGGTGCCAGTCGCGCGCGGCGTGGTTGACCATTTCGGCGGTGGAGGCTTCGGTGAACTCGACGGCCTTCGCGCCGCCGAGGAAGTAGTTGAAGAGATCGGGGACCATCAGGAGGGTTTCGGCGGATTCGAGCCTGGGGTCGCGCGCCAGCACCATGGAGTAAAGCTGGAAGAGGGTGTTGTACTGGAAGGACTGCACGCCGGTGGCGGCGAAGAGATCGGCTTCGGGGATGCGCTGGAAGAGGCGCTGGGGAATGCCGTTGGTGCGCGGATCGCGGTAGTGGGAGGGATTGTCGAGCAGGCGGCCGCGGCCATCGAGGAGGGCGAAATCAACGCCCCAGGCGTCGACGGCGATGCCGGCGGGCGGACCGGGGAAGCGCGCGCGGAACTTGATGAGGCCGTTCTGAACCTCCGACCAGATGCGCAGCGCGTCCCAGTAGAGGCTTCCGTGCAGGCTGACGCCGGAGTTGGGAAAACGATGCAACTCGTCGAGCGAGAAGCGGCGGCCGTCCCAGTGGCCGACCATCAAGCGTCCGCTGGATGCGCCGAGATCGACGGCGACGAAGTTCACTGCATCGTGCATGAAGTTCTTACTCACGCCAACTGGGTTGTTAGGTTCGTCTGCTTTGCGAAGCGGAGGATGTTTTTGTCGCGCGTCACGAGAGTGTAACCGTGAATGCGCGCGGTTGCGACGAGGATTCGATCGGCAGGGCCCTTGTTGAGCGAGTCGGGAAGAGTTACGGATTCGATCGCAATCTGCGGGGTCAGGGATGCAAGTTGAATCCCTGGCAGTTCAAAGGCCCTCTGAACCCATCGATCAACGCCGATGGGAAGGTCCAGGCGTCCCTTGCGCACCAAAAGAGCGATCTCCCATATAGAGATGACAGAGATAAACGCCGAACCGGTGCGACGCGCACTTTCGATGGAGTGAACCGCCGCCGGCTTCAGGCCCGGCGTGCCGTTGATGTAGCGAACCCAGACGTGTGTATCGATCAGCAGGGAAGACGAATCACTCATTGCCGGCATCCCACTCTTCTCCGACTGGGCCGACAATATCGCCCAACTCGCGGACACTGCCACGCATCCATCCATATCCGGATTGCAGCCCTGCATCCGCGATTGGAACGATCTTCGCGACGGGCACGCCACGACGTACGAGAGTTACCTCTTCCCTATTTTGCTCGACGCCCTTGAGCAGCGCCGATAGATTCGCCTTTGCAGTAGCGACCGAAGCGATCTTCCGGGCAGAACCCGACCGCGCGGTTTTGAAATGCCTGACCGCGAGCTTTACGGTGTTAGGCGGAAGGGACTTGGGAAGCGTCGCCATGTGGTCATCTCCAGATGACCATTATACCGTTTGCCTAGCCGGCTGTAAAGGAAAACGGCACCCTCGGTTTGGACACGGGGCTAAATGTCGTCGAAGAGGAGGATAGCGGCGGCGATGGTGGTGGTCCAGCGGCCGTTCTTGTCTCCGACGGCGGACTGGGTGACGTTGGCGGTGCGGACGATTTTGTTGGAGATCCGGTAGATTTCTTTTTTTTCGTCCCAGCTTTTGTCGGGGTCGAAATCCACATCGAGAGTCGTCGCGAGCATCTCGGCGGCGAGTTCTTCGGCGTAGTCTCCGGCCTGGTCCTCGGTTTCGCCGAAGCTGTGGTGCTCCGAGAGGTAGCCGTAGGTGGCGCGGTCGGTGGGGATGGCGACGCCGATGCTGGAGGCGATGAGGCGATGGGCTTCGCGGGTGGAGTTTTCGGCGATGACGGCGAAGACGACCTCGCCGAGGTTGAGGCGTTTCAACCCCTCCTTGCGCGGGATGAGCTTGCAGCGGGGCGGGAAGATGGAGGAGACGCGGACGAGGTTCAGCGCGGCGATGCCGGCGTCGCGCAGGGCGAGCTCGAAGCTGGTGAGGCGCTCTCTATGCTTGCCCACACCCTTGGTGAAGAAGAGGCGCGTGGGGACCATGTTCATGCCCAATGGGAAGACCCTCCGTGGGAGATGCGGGGATGCGGCGCTGGGCGGCGATTCGGCGGCCGCTGTTGCGTGGAACGTGTCAAAGTTATCACAGCGGGGCGGGGGTGTGGGTTACGGCGGGGCGGCGATGAGGAAAAATGCGGGAGATTGGAGGCGGAAGCTGGAGGGGCCGCACAGGGCCGGCGGGGCGGGATTGGGGGACTGGCTGGGGTTGGCGGTGGAAAAAAGATGTAAAAATGCCATTAAGTTGGTGCAACAGGGAGATCGGTCCGGGTGGAATCTCTGTTATTTTTTAAACACGCACTGTAATTCTGCGGTCTCTGGACTCGCCTGCCACGCTGTGGGGAAGGGTGTGCTACAGATGCCGTGCGATTCGAAAACCTACTTGAAAAAGGAGCGCCATGACGAGCGAATATCGCGATTTTCTGGAACTTCCATATGCGGAGCTTGAGGAACTCAACCTGAAGGCCAAGGAGCAACGCAGAAAGCGCGTGGCGCCCGGTGTCATCCAGGAAGAGCGGTTGAAGTATCTGAAGGACGAGCCGCGGGTCAAGGCCGTCACGGTCATCTTCAGCGACCTTGAGGGCCGGCTGCACATGCTGGACTACGACAAGAAGTTTCTGCTGAAGAGCTGGGACAACCTGACGTTCGACGGGTCGTCGATTCGCGGGTTTACGGCGCAGAAGGAGAGCGATCTCCGGTTGGAGCTGGACTGGCATGCGTTCTACTGGACGCCGGCCGATGTCTTCGGCGCGGGCAAGATCGTGGTCTTCGGCAATGTGATCGACAAGAACGGCGGGACGTACTGCGGGGACATTCGCGGGGTGCTGAAGCAGTTCACTCAGGAGCAGTACGAGAAGCACGGCTACACGATGAACGCGGCGAACGAGATTGAGGGCTTTCTGTTCGACGGGACCGATGCGGAACGCACCTACAACGAGACGGGCGCGTTCAAATATGTGAACCAGGGCGGGTACTTTCACGCTCTGCCGGGCGATCCTCTGCGCGAGTTCATCGACCGGACGGCCGAGGTGCAGCGGGCGATGGGCTTCGAGAACGAGAAGGACCATCCGGAGGTTGCGCCTTCGCAGTTCGAGATCAACTACAACTACTGCGAGGCGGTAGCCGCGGCGGACCAGATCCAGTTGTACAAGCTGATCTGCCGCCAGGTGGCGTCGCAGGCCGGGATGACGGCGAGCTTCCTTCCCAAGCCGTTGGTTGGGGTGAACGGCAGCGGGATGCACACCAACGTGTCGGTGTCGAAGGGCGGGAAGAACCTGTTCTGGGACCCCAAGGGGGAGGACAAGATCTCCAAGCTGGCGTGGCAGTTTGTGGACCGCGTTCTGACCCATGGCCTGGACTTGTGCCTGACGATGAACCCCAGCGTGAATGCGTATCGCCGGCTGGACCCACACTATGAAGCACCCAACCAACTGAATGCATCGGCGGTGAACCGCGGGGCGATGGTGCGGATTCCGATCGGCAACGAGAGGTCTTCGCGGATCGAGGTGCGCTGTGTGGCCCCGGATGCGAACCCATACCTTGTGCTGTATTCGCTGTTCAAGACCGGACTGTACGGGGAGACGGCGAAGATCAAGAACCTGCGCTCGGCGAGCCGTTACCTGCCGGACAACATCTACACGGCGCTGGACGACTTCCGCAAGGCGGAGTGGACGACCAAGCTGCTGGGCGTGGACGTGAAGGAACGCTACGCGAGCCTGAAACAGGCCTCGGCCGACCGCTGCCCGCGGTTGCTGGGAACGCTGGTGAAGGCGGCGGAGATCCAGTTCCATCATGAGGTGTACAACCAACTGCTGTGGAACCAGTTCTAGAGCTGCTGCAGGAATGACCGGAAGAGGCCCGCCGCGCGCGGGCCTTTTCTTTTGCGGCAACCACCGGCGTTGCCGACCCACGGGAGATGAAACGAGGGACGTCGAACTTGCTAAAAAGTGGCCTCCGCGAAGAAAGGCGTACCTCAGCGGCTAAAGCCGGGGTGCAAAGGGAGCATTTACGGCACGGGTAAACCCGTGCCCTTAAGCGAAACAGGACAAATACGGAGATTCTGGCCTTCGACTTCGCTCAGGCCAGAATGACGGCGTGAGGTGGAGGGGACTTTCTGGCGCGGGTGAAGGGGTGACATAAGTAAATCGGGGTTTTTCCGCAGCCTCCGTCATGTCTCTTGTCAGGCGGCTTTGGGGCTTCGTTGCCACGGGCGGGGGCGGGTGGTAGGCTGCGAAGACTGGTCAATTTGTAGCCATTTCATCTGACCCTATTTCTGGAGCGACGCGCGCATATGCAGACGAGTTACAACGGAATTCCGATCCCGGCAGACGGCAAAGCAATTGAGTATGCGAACGGGGTGTATACCGTTCCCGACCGTCCCATCATTCCGTTCATCGAGGGCGATGGGACGGGGCGGGACATCTGGCGGGCGTCGCGGCGCGTCTTCGACGCGGCGGTGGAGAAGGCGTACGGCGGCAGGCGGCGGGTGGAGTGGTACGAGGTGCTGGCGGGCGAGAAGAGCTATCGCAAGACGGGGGAGTGGCTGCCGGACGATACGGTGAAGGCGACGGTGGACTTTCGCGTGTCGATCAAGGGGCCGCTGACGACTCCGGTGGGGGGCGGGATACGCAGCCTGAATGTGGCGCTGCGCCAGTTGATGGACCTGTACCAGTGCATCCGGCCGGTGAAGTACTACGCGGGCGTGCCCAGCCCGGTGAAGCATCCGGAGAAGCTGAACGTGGTGATCTTCCGCGAGAATACGGAGGACATCTACGCGGGGATCGAGTTCCGCGAGGGGACGGCGGAGGCGGCGAAGCTGATCGCATTCGTCAACGACGAGATGCTGAAGGGAACGAAGAAGCGGGTGCGGCTGGACTCGGGCGTGGGGATCAAACCGATCTCGATTACGGGGTCGAAGCGGCTGGTGCGGGCGGCGATCCGGTTCGCGCTGAAGGAAGGGCGCAAGACGGTGACGCTGGTGCATAAGGGAAATATCCAGAAGTTCACCGAGGGGGCGTTCCGCGAGTGGGGGTACGAGGTGGCTACGCAGGAGTTCCGTGAGCAGACGGTGACGGAGCGCGAGAGCTGGATTCTGGGCAATGTGGAAGCGAACCCGAAGCTGACGGCGGAGGAGAATGCAGCGTTGATTGAGCCGGGGATCGAGTTTGCGGCGAAGGAGTTTGGCGAGGGCGTGGTGGCCGAGGTGAAGGCGGTGCTGGCGGCGATTGGCGAGACGCACGGGGCGGGGAGGTGGAAGCAGAAGGTGCTGGTGAACGACCGGATTGCCGACTCGATCTTTCAGCAGATCATCCTGCGGCCGGAGGACTACTCGATTCTGGCGACGACGAACCTGAACGGCGACTACATCTCGGATGCGGCGGCGGCGCAGGTGGGCGGGCTGGGGATTGCTCCGGGCGGAAATGTGGGCGACGGGTATGCGGTGTTCGAGGCGACGCATGGGACGGCCCCAAAGTACGCGGACAAGGACGCGATCAATCCGGGGAGCGTGATGCTGTCGGGCGTGATGCTGTTCGATTTTCTGGGATGGACGGAGGCGGCGCGGCTGATCGAACGCTCGATGGAGAAGACGATTGCGCAGAAGTTTGTGACGTATGACTTCGAGCGGGCGATGGAGGGCGCGACCAAGGCGAAGACCAGCGAGTTTGCGACAAGGATGATCGAAAATATGCAGTAAGGCTTAGCACCGATTACACCGATTGACCGATAAAACTGGCAAAAGAAAATACAGGGCCTTCCCCTTCACTGCGTTCAGGGTCAGGATGACGGCATCAAGAGTTTGCGCTTAGGATGACGTCGTTGAAATTCAGGATGACGGCGTCAACAAATAGCAATACGCGGATTGTGAACTTTGAGAGGGGACAGAATGCGGAAGAAGGTAACGATTGTGGGGTCGGGGAATGTGGGGGCGACGGCGGCGCACTGGATTGCGGCGAAAGAGCTGGCGGACGTGGTGCTGCTGGATGTGATCGAGGGCGTGCCGCAGGGCAAGGGGCTGGACCTGGCGGAGGCGATGCCGATCGAGAAGCGCGACGTGTCGATTGTGGGGACGAACGACTACGCGGATACGGCGGGACTCGGACGTGGTGGTGATTACGGCGGGGATCGCGCGCAAGCCGGGGATGAGCCGCGACGACCTGCTGAACACGAACTACAAGATCATGAGCGATGTGGTGTCGAAGGTGGTGGCGGCGTCGCCGGGGACGATTTTGATTGTGGTTTCGAACCCGCTGGATGCGATGGCGCAGACGGCGTACAAGCAGTCGGGACTGCCGCGGGAGCGCGTGATCGGGATGGCGGGGGTGCTGGATTCGGCGCGGTTCCGGACGTTCATCGCGCAGGAGCTGAAGGTGTCGGTGGAGAATGTGACGGCGTTCGTGCTGGGCGGGCACGGGGACACGATGGTGCCGCTGGCGCGCTACTCGACCGTGGCAGGGATACCGGTGACGGAGCTGATTGCGCCGGAACGGCTGGCGGAACTGGTGCAACGGACGCGCGACGGCGGGGCGGAGATCGTGAAGTATCTGAAGACGGGGAGCGCGTACTATGCGCCGTCGGCGGCGGCGACCGAGATGGTGGAGGCGATATTGAAGGACAAGAAGAAGATTCTGCCCTGCGCGGCTTATCTGGAGGGGGAGTACGGGATTTCTGGGCTGTTTATCGGGGTACCGTGCAAGCTGGGCGCAGGCGGGTTGGAGCAGATCGTCGAGATCAAGTTGACGGCGGAGGAGCAGGCGGCGCTCGAGAAGAGCGCGGATTCGGTGAAGGAGCTTTGCGCGGTGATTGGGGTGGCGTAGGAGGCGGCGGCTCTCTGCGCGCTCAGAATGACAAGCAAGAACAGGCAAAAGCGTGTTTTTTGGGAGAAAGGTCCGGGCGGCTGCGGTTGGATGGAGTTCATCGGGGTTCTTCGCGCTCGAAAGACGCGCTCAGAATGACAAGCAAGAACAAGGCGTGGAGGTGTGATGCGCGGCACATAGGGCGTTTGGAGTGCGGGGTATACTTCGGATTAAGCCAATGCTTGCTCCGGATTCTGGAGCCGTATTTTGTCCGGAGCGGTTGGTAGTGCGCGATTGCGCCGCACTCAATTTTGAAGAGAGAAAGAAGATCCATGTCCTCCAGTTCGACAGGCCAAGCAGACAGAGTTTTGAATTCAGAGTTAGCGCAGCGCGTGATGAGTGCAGAAGAGGCAGCCGCGCTGATCCAACCCGGCGCACAGATTGGGATGAGCGGGTTTACCGGTTCGGGATACCCGAAGGCGGTGCCGATGGCGCTGGCGCGGCGCATCACGGATGCGCACCTGCGCGGGCAGAAGTTCAAGGTGAATGTGTTTACCGGGGCATCGACCGGGCCGGAGCTGGATGGCGCGCTGGCCATGGTGGGCGGGATGCAGTTGCGGCTGCCGTACCAGTCGGACCCGATCACGCGCAAGCTGATCAACGCGGGCGAGATGCAGTACACGGACATGCATCTGAGCCAGGTGGGGCAGATTGTGGAGTACGGGTTCATGGGCAAGCTGGACCTGGCGCTGATCGAGGTGACGGCGGTGCTGGAGGACGGGCGGGTGATTCCCAGCACGTCGGTGGGCAACAACCTGGCCTGGATCGAATGCGCGGAGAAGGTGATCCTGGAGGTCAATTCGGCGCAACCGATGGCGTTGGAGGGGATGCACGACCTGTATAGCCTGGGCAAACCGCCGCACCGGGACCCGATCCCGCTGACCTCGGTGTGCATGCGGATTGGCGATCCATATCTGAAGATCCCGATGGAGAAGGTGATTGCGGTGGTGCGCACCGACACGCCGGACCGCGCCAGCGAGTTCAAGCCGCCGGACGAGAACTCGAAGCGGATTGCGGCGCACATCATGGAGTTTCTGGGCCTGGAGGTGAAGAAGGGACGGCTTCCGGCTTCGCTGCAGCCGCTGCAATCGGGGGTGGGGAACATCGCCAACGCGGTGCTGTACGGGCTGGAGGAGGGGCCGTTCGACGGCCTGACCGCGTACACGGAGGTGATCCAGGACGGGCTGGTGAAACTGCTGCGCTCGGGCAAGATGACCTGCGCATCGGCCACGGCGTTTTCGCTGAGCCCGGAGGGGACGGCGGACTTTATCCCCAAGATCGGCGAGTTCCGCGACCGGATTGTGCTGCGCCCGCAGGAGATCTCGAACCATCCGGGGATCATCCGGCGGCTGGGCGTGATTGCGATGAACGCCATGATTGAGGCGGACATCTACGGCAATGTGAACTCGACGCACATCATGGGGTCGAGCATCATGAACGGGATCGGCGGGTCGGGCGACTTCGCGCGCAACGGGTTCCTGTCGATCTTCATGGCGCCTTCGACGGCGCAGAAGGGGACGATCTCGACGATCGTGCCGATGGTGTCGCACGTGGACCACACGGAGCACGACGTTTCGGTGGTGGTGACGGAGCAGGGGCTGGCCGACCTGCGCGGGCTGTCGCCGACGCAGCGGGCCAAGCTGGTGATCGAGAAGTGCTCGCACCCGGACTATCGCGGGGAGCTGCTGGATTACTACAACCGCTCGTACAGGCTGGCCACCGGCAAGCACACGCCGCATTTATTGACGGAGAGCCTGAGCTGGCACAGCCGGTATCTGCGCACCGGGCACATGCTGCGGCAGACGGAGTAGAGCAAAGGTAAACGATTGCGCTTTTGAGTAGAGAAGCGTGGTGGGCAATACATGGGCACAACGTTTTGCGCCCCTTGATCGCATAGCGATCAAGGGGCGCGAGTCTTATAAAGAGTGGGTTATGCGGCACGGCTGAAGCCGTGCCCTTAAGCAAAACATTGCCTTCCCGCAGCGGCACTTGCGGACTTGAGACCCAAGGCTAAAGCCATGGGCTACCAGCCCGTCCCTTTCAAAACGAAGACAAGACGCTAGGCCTTGACGACGGCGCCGTTGACGACTTTGACGGGATCGAGGAAGGGCATGGAGGCGCGGAGTTGCGCGCCGATGACCTCGATGGGCTGGAGGGCCTCGGCGGCGCGGATGCGGGTGAACTCCTTGCGGCCACTCTCGTTCTCGGCGATGAAGCGCTTGGCGAAGGAGCCATCCTGAATCTCGTCGAGGAGCTTGCGCATGGCCTTCTTGGTTTCGGCGGTGACGACGCGCGGGCCGGCGGTGTAGTCGCCCCACTCGGCGGTGTCGGAGATGGAGTGGCGCATGTAGGCGAGGCCTCCGCGATAGATGAGGTCGACGATGAGCTTGAGCTCGTGGCAGACCTCGAAGTAGGCGAGCTCGGGCTGATAGCCGGCCTCGCAGAGGACCTCGAAGCCGGTCTTGATGAGGGCGGAGATGCCGCCGCAGAGGACAGCCTGCTCGCCGAAGAGGTCGGTCTCGGTCTCCTCGGTGAAGGTGGTTTGGAGGACCCCGGCGCGGGTGGCCCCGATTCCCTTGGCGTAGCTGAGGGCGAGGGCGAGCGCGGCACCGCTGGCATCCTGCTCCACGGCGACGAGGGCCGGCGTTCCGCCGCCTTCGGTGAAGACCTCGCGGACGCGATGGCCGGGGGCCTTGGGCGCGACCATCGAGACATCGGCGGTGGGGGGCGGCTGGATGGTGCGGAAGCGGATGTTGAAGCCGTGGGCGAACATGAGGGTGACGTTGGGCTTCATGTTGGGCTCGATCTCGGCGTGGTAGACCTTGGCGGCGGTCTGGTCGGGGGTGAGGTTCATGATGACGTCGGCCCACTTGGAGACCTCGGCGACGGTGCCGACGATGAGGCCCGCGGCGCGCGCGCGGGCCGCGCTGGGCGAGTCGGGGCGGAGGCCGACGCGGACATCGACGCCCGAGTCCTTGAGGTTGAGCGCGTGGGCGTGGCCCTGTGAGCCGTAGCCGATGATGGCGACTTTTTTGGATTGGATGAGAGAGAGGTCTGCGTCTGCGTCGTGATACGTCTTAGCCATGATGGGTAGTTTTCCTTTAGATGTAATGGTAATTGAGATGAAGGCTTAACACCGATTTGCACCGATGACACCGATCAAGAACGAAGGATGCAATACGGATTGAAGACGGTGTGCGATTTGATTTGTCTTAGTCCTCGTCGGGCTTGGGCTTGGGCTTGGCGGCGGGCTTGGGTTTGGGCTTGGTGTCGGGGGTGCCGTTGGCCTGGCCGAGGGCCTTGAGGACGCGGCTGGTGTGGTGTCCGCGGCGCATGGCCATGCGGCCGGTGCGGGAGACCTCGATGATGGTGTAGCCGGACTCGCGCAGGACCTGGATGAGGCCCTCGATCTTGCTGGAGGAGCCGGTCATCTCCAGCATGATGGACTCGGGTGCGAGATCGACGACGCGGGCGCGGAAGACGTTGGCCAGCTCGAAGATCTGGGAGCGGGAGTGGAGGCCAGCAGGTTCGTTCGGCCCGGCGGCGACTTTAATGAGACAGAGCTCGCGGATGACGGCCTCGGAGCGACCGACCTCGTCGACATCGTTGGTGATTTCGAGCTTGTAGAGCGAGGCGCGGATGCGGTGGGCGGCGGTCTCGGGGGCCTCGCAGACGATGGTCATGCGCGAGGTGTCGGGCTGCTCGCTCTCGCCGACCGTGAGCGAGACGATGTTGATGCTGAGACGGCGAAAGAGCGAGGCGACACGGGTGAGGACGCCGGGCTTGTCTTGGACGAGAGCTACGAAGGTGTGGAGCATGGGGACCTCGGGGGGGTTGCGGTTCGCGATTAACGGTTAGCTTGAAGGCTGGCCTTTGACCTTTTCCAACAAGGTGAATGGACGCTCGAAGAGGATGAGTTCGCCGGGCTTGGCGGCGACGCGGACGGTTCCGCAGGTGTTCTCCGTGGAGATTCCTTTGTTGAGGACCTCGGCGACGGAGTAGAGGAGCTGGGAGGGTTGCTGGTCTTGCGGGAGGACGCGGCAATTTGCATAAAGATTCGCATCGACCGCGATCTGCGCGTTGCCGTCGACTTTGAGGAGGACCGTGCCGGTTGCATCGGTGGGCCACAGATCGGCGTCGATGTGGTCTCTGGCGGTCCAGACGCGGAGGGTTTCGTTCTTGATGGGGCGGCCGTTCTTTCCGTTGACGATGCGGATATGGATTTCGGCGGTTTGCGCGTGGGAGACGCAGGGCACGATAAGGAGCGCGCAGAGCAGAGCGAAGCGGGTGAGAGTGCCGCGTTTGGAATGGATGTGGGCTACGAAGGTGTGGAGCATGGGGGCCTTTCTAGCGAGTCAGCGTGGATGACGGCGGTGGAGGGGGCGTTTTGCGGCACGCGTGAACGCGTGCCCTTCCGTTCGTGACCATGCCGTTCGTGACCATGCGAAGACGATGGGGCGAAGTCTCCGGGAGAAAGGTACGAACGGCGCTGGTGAGTCAGATTCATCGGGGTCCTTCCCCTTCACTGCGTTCAGTGTCAGGATGACAGCAAAAGCAAACAACGGCAGAACAGGCAACGGCAAAAGCGCAATACGGAGATTCTGGCCTTCGACTTCGCTCAGGCCAGAATGACGGTGTAAGTGAGCGAGTTCAATACTACTCGGCCTCGGGGAGTTCGATGAGGGGGTCGAGGGCGGGGCGGCGGACCATCTCGTGGAGGGCGGAGCCGGGCGCGATCATGGGATAGACTCCGTCCTCCTTTTCGACCTGGAAGTCGATGAGGAAGGGACGGCCGCTGGTGCGGGCGCGGGTGACGGTGGGGATGACTTCGGCGCGCTGGCGGACGTGCGCGCCGGCGATGCCGTGGGCGGCGGCGAGAGCGACGAAGTCCGGCGAGAGGATGGGCGTGCAGGCGTAGTTCTTGTCGTAGAAGATCTCCTGCCACTGGCGGACCATGCCGAGGAAGCCGTTGTTGATGACGGCGATGTTGATGGCGATCTTCTCCTGCTGGATGGTGGAGAGCTCTGCGGCGGTCATCTGGAAGCCGCCGTCGCCGGCGATGACCCAGACATCCTTTTCGGGGCAGGCGAACTTGGCGCCGATGGCGGCGGGGAGGGCGAAGCCCATGGTGCCGAGGCCGCCGGAGGTGATGAGCGAGCGCGGCGTGTCGTGGCGGAAGTACTGCGCCTCCCACATCTGGTGCTGGCCGACGTCGGTGACGATGATGGTTTGGGCGAGGCGGCCGGATTCCTTGGCTTCGCGCCAGATGTCGTGGATGACGTGCGCGGCGTAGAGGTGGCCGTTGTCGGGAAGGTTGATGATGTCGCGGACGCTGGCGTCGCCCTTCATCTTGGAGATTTCGCGGAGCCACGGAGTAACCTCGTTGTACGTTGTACGTTGTACGTTGTCCGTTGAAGACGGGACGAGGGGAAGGAGGGTTTCGAGGACGGCCTTGAGGTCGCCGATGAGGGCGACATCGGCGCGGACGTTCTTGTCGATCTCGGCGGGGTCGATTTCGACGTGGATCTTTTTGGCGTGGGGGGCGTAGGTGGCGAGCGTGCCGGTGACACGGTCGTCGAAGCGCATGCCGAAGGCGAGCAGGAGGTCGGACTGCTGGATGGCCTTGTTGACCCACGACTCGCCGTGCATGCCCATCATGCCGAGGGCGAGCGGATGGCCGGTGGGGAAGGCCCCGAGGCCGAGCAGCGTGCTGGCGACGGGGACCTGGCGGCGCTCGGCGAAGGCGAGGAGCTGGGACTCAGCCTCGGAGATGAGGACGCCGTGGCCGGCGAGGATGACTGGACGCTTGGCCGCGGAGATGAGTTCGGCGGCCTGCTGGATGGCGCTGGATTCGGCGCGCAGCATGGGATGGGGGCGATGCGCGGCGGGCGCGGCGGCGGCGAAGTCGAAGGGCGCGGAGGCCTGCTGCGCGTCTTTCGTTATATCGACGAGCACCGGGCCGGGACGGCCGGAGGCGGCGATCTGGAAGGCGGCGCGGATGGCGGGGGCGATGTCTTCCGGGCGACGGACGAGGAAGTTGTGCTTGGTGATGGGCAGGGTGATGCCGGTGATGTCGATCTCCTGGAAGGCGTCGGTGCCGAGGACCTTGGAGGAGACCTGGCCGGTGATGCAGACGATGGGGACGGAGTCCAACATGGCGGTGGCGATGCCGGTGACGAGGTTGGTGGCCCCGGGGCCGCTGGTGGCGACGGCGACGCCGACGCGGCCGGATGCGCGCGCGTATCCGTCGGCCATGTGGGCCGCGCCCTGCTCGTGGCGGACCAGGACGTGGTGGATGGGAAACTTGCGCAGCGCATCGTAGGTGGGAAGGATGGCCCCGCCGGGATAGCCGAAGACGGTGGATACGCCCTCGCCGACGAGGGTTGCCCAGACGATTTCGGCCCCGGTGAGGGTGGGGATGTTTTTGCTCTGCGATTTGTTTGCCATCGTGGACTCCTTATGCTGCGGTGCTGATTTGATCGAAAGGCTTAACACCGATTGACACCGATGAAACCGATCTTGAATTGCAAAAACTCATAAAAACTAACCACGGACTCACATGGATAATACGGACACGACAAGAGCAAGAATTAAATCGATATTGTCTTTGATCGGTGCTTGTCGGTGTGAATCGGTGTTAGGCATTGATGGGCCTCGGGGTGAGCCAGAATGCGGCGTTGTGGGTGGACTCGAAGGCGTCGAGGGCGGCGGCGTGGCGGAGGGTGAGGCCGATATCGTCGAGGCCGTTGAGCAGGCAATATTTGCGGAATGGGTCGATGTCGAAGTGGGCGCTGAAGCCCTGGGCTTCGGAATCGGTGACGGTCTGGGCTTCGAGATTGATGGTGATCTGATAATTGGGGTTGGCGGTGCTGCGCGCGGTGAGGAGTTCGACATCGGACTCGGGGAGGCGGACGAGGACCATGCCGTTCTTGCCGGCGTTGGAGAAGAAGATGTCGGCGAAGCTGGGCGCGATGACGACGAGGAAGCCGTAGTCGGTGAGCGCCCAGGCGGCGTGCTCGCGGGAGCTGCCGCAGCCGAAGTTCTTGCCGGCGATGAGAATCTTCGCGCCGGAGTAGCGCGCGTCGTTGAGGACGAAGGCGGGGTCGGGCTGGCCGGCCTGCGGGCCATCCTGGATGCGCCGCCAGTCGTAGAAGAGGAAGTCGCCGTAGCCGGTGCGCTCGATGCGCTTGAGGAACTGCTTGGGGATGATCTGGTCCGTGTCGATGTTGGGCAAGGGAAGAGGGACGGCGGTGGAGGTGAGTGTGTTGATGGCGATCATAAAGTTCCTTCGGAACGGTTGTGAGTTGTAAGTTGTAAGTTGTAAGTAAAAACCAAAACGAACAACGACAAAGGCAAATGCGGGGATTCTTCGCTCCGCTCAGAATGACAAACGATGGGTCGGGAATGACAAACAAGGGGCGTCATGATTTCTCCTTGAAGTGCCAGGTGCGGATGTCGGTGAAGTGGCCTGCGATGGCGGCGGCGGCGGCCATCTGCGGGCTGACGAGATGGGTGCGGCCGGCGCGGCCCTGGCGGCCTTCGAAGTTGCGGTTGGAGGTGGAGGCGCAGCGTTCGCCGGGCTGGAGGATGTCGGGGTTCATGGCGAGACACATGGAACAGCCGGGCTCTCGCCAGTCGAAGCCAGCATCTTTAAAGATGCGGTCAAGGCCTTCGGATTCGGCCTGCGCTTTGACGGCCTGCGATCCGGGGACGACCATGGCGCGGACGGTGGTGGCGACGCGATGGCCGCGCACGACGGCGGATGCGGCGCGCAGGTCCTCGATGCGGCCGTTGGTGCAGGAACCGATGAAGACGCAGTCGATGGAGACCGACTGGATGGGCTGGCCGGGGGTGAGGGCCATGTACTCGAGTGCGCGGTCGAAGGCCTTGCGGTCGGCCTCGCTGGCGTTGGGGTCGGGCATCGGGACAGTGGAGTCGACGCCGGTGACCATGCCGGGCGATGTGCCCCAGGAGACGGTGGGGGTGATGCCGGCGGCGTTGAGGGTGAGCTCGCGGTCGAAGGTTGCGCCGGGATCGGTGGCGAGGGATTTCCAACGAGAGACTGCTTGGTTCCATGGAGATTTGTAGTTGGTCCGATCCCAGGTCTCAGAATCGAGACCTGGGGCACCCGGTTCGGTGGAAGGCGAGAAGCGGCGGCCCTTGAGGTAGGCGAAGGTTGTGTCGTCGGGGGCGATCATTCCGGCGCGGGCACCGGCCTCGATGCTCATGTTGCAGATGGTCATGCGGCCCTCCATGGAGAGGGCGCGGATGGCGGAGCCGGCGTACTCGACGACGCAGCCGGTGGCGCCGGCGGTGCCGATGCGGCCGATGATGTGCAGGATGACGTCCTTGGCGGTGACGCCGGGGGCGAGTGTGCCCTCGACGTTGATGCGGAAGGTGAGGGGCTTCGATTGAGGGAGGGTCTGCGTGGCGAGGACGTGCTCGACCTCGGAGGTGCCGATGCCGAAGGCGAGCGCGCCGAATGCGCCGTGGGTGGAGGTGTGCGAGTCGCCGCAGACGATCGTCATGCCGGGCTTGGTGAGGCCAAGCTCGGGGCCGATGATGTGGACGATTCCCTGCGAGGGAGATTGCACGTCGAAGAGCTCGATGCCGAAGTCGGCGCAGTTGCGGCGGAGGGCTTCAACCTGGCGCAGGGAGGTCTGGTCGACGATGTTGAGACGGTCGGCGATGGAGGTGGTGGGGACGTTGTGGTCTACCGTGGCGACGGTGCGGCCGGGACGGCGGACCTTGCGGTTGGCAAGACGGAGGCCGTCGAATGCCTGGGGCGAGGTGACCTCGTGGACGAGTTGGAGATCGATGTAGAGGAGCGCGGGTTCGCCTGCGGGCTCGGCGACGAGATGAGATTGCCAGACTTTTTCGAAGAGGGTGCGAGGTGCTGTGGTCGATGTCGTCATAAGTTTCCGGTGGTAAATCGTTCTATGTTGTATGTTGTAAGTTCTCTGTTGCAGCGGATCGAAGTTAGGGCGTCGATGCCTTTGACGCAGTTGGGGGCGGCCCGACGCCGAGGGCTGAGGGCAGCGACCTCGTGGGGCGTGCCGTCGGGATCGACCAGGATGGTGTGGGTGATGTTTTGCACGATACCGGTGCCGGGGAGCGGCTGGGCCGTCCAGCGGGCGATGGCCTTGAGGAGGGCGGCGGGCGGATGCTGCGCGCCGTTGGCGGCGATGGTGAGTGGCTGGTTGGGGAAGAGCCAGAGGGTGTACTCGGCGGCGGGATCGGAGGTGGGCTTGTCCGCCTTGATCCAGTCGATGGCGGCGAAGACGACGAGATGGTGCGCGCCGTTGAGGTCGATCCAGAGCAGGCCGCGCGCCGGACAGAAGTGGACGACACAGCCGGAGATGGAGATGTAACGGTTGTCGTCGGCGAGGACGCTGCCGGGGACGGTGAGGTGGTCGAGCGCAGTGCTGGCGAGCGAGCGGTACTTGCCGGCGACGGGCGTACCCCAGAAGGTCTGCGGAGCGGTGAGGAACTGATCGAGGAATGGGCGGAAGCGGTCGTCCTGGAGGAGGTCGTTCTCGCGGCCTTGTTTGTTGGTGTCGTCGGGGGTGTACTGCCAGATCCATTCGACGTTCTCGGGCGCGGGCTTGGGCGCGGCGAATGCGGGCGCAAGCGCGGCGACGAGAAAGAGAGCGACGGCGAGTTGGAGTGGGCGGCGCATAGGAAAAAGGCTTAACACCGATCTACACCGATTGAACCGATCAAGAACAAAATCAAAAAATTGAGTAGAACAACGGCAAATAAAGAAAATAATCAATAAAAGAAAAACAGCGATATGCTTCTTAGTTCATGAATACGACTTTGCGTATATTGACTCTGATATTTCTAAGCTGTAGTTTGTTTTTCATCGGTTTCATCGGTGTCAATCGGTGTTAAGTATTCGGGTTAAACGGCGTGCATGGACTGGCGCTGGTCGATGGACTGGGCGAGCGCCTGGTGGACGAATTTGCCCATCTCGGTGGTGGAGACGAGGTGTTGTGCTGAATGCTTGCCTGCGGCCGCTGCGTTGCCGCGGGCGATGTCGGCGGTGCGATGGCCGTCGGCGAGTACGGTGCGGACGGCGGCTTCGATGGCGGCGGCGTCCTCTTCCAGATTCGCGGAGTGGCGCAGCAGCATGGCGGCGGTGAGAATTGCGCCGAGGGGATTGGCCTTGCCGGTGCCGGCGATGTCGGGCGCGGAGCCGTGGACGGGTTCGTAGAGGTTGACCGTGCCGCCGATGGTGGCCGAGGGCAACATACCGAGCGAGCCGGTGATGATGGAGGCCTCGTCGGAGAGGATGTCGCCGAAGAGGTTCTCGGTGAGGACGACATCGAAGTTGCGCGGGATGTTCATGAGGTGCATGGCCATGGAGTCGACGAGCTGATGCTCGAGTGCGACGGAGGGGAAGTCGCGGGCGACTTCGGTGACGGTGGCGCGCCATAGCTGGGAGACTTCGAGGACGTTGGCCTTGTCGACGGAGGTGACTTTGCGGCGGCGCTTGGAGGCCAGCTCAAAGGCGACGCGGGCGACGCGGGCGACCTCGGCCTTGGTGTAGCGCATGGTGTTCCAGGCCTCGCCGGTGGACTTGTTCCACTCGCGCGGCGAGCCGAAGTAGAGGCCGCCGAGGAGCTCGCGGACGAAGAGAATGTCGGCGCCTTCGGTGACCTCGGGACGCAGGGGCGAGTTGGCCGAGAGCGCAGGGTAGGCGATGGAGGGGCGGAGATTGGCGTAGCCGCCGAGGGCGTGGCGGATCTGGAGGAGGCCGGCCTCGGGACGCTTGTCCGGGGTGAGCGCGTCGAACTTTTTGTCGCCGACCGCGCCGAGCAGGACGGCGTCGGATTCGAGGCAGGCGTCGAGGGTGGCGGTGGGCAGAGGCGAGCCGGTGGCCGTGATGGCGACTCCGCCGAGAAGCAGAGGAACGAAGGAGAAGTCGTGGCCGCCGAACTCGGCGACCGCCTTCAGGATGTTGACGGCTTCGTTGGTGACTTCGGGGCCGATGCCGTCGCCGGCGAGGATGGCTATCTTGAGACGCATTCAACTGACTCCTAAGAACAAGGGCAAAGGCTTAACACGGATTGACACCGATGAAACCGATTAAGAACAAGCATCAGCAAAAACAAATACGGGTAAAAACAAGCAACGACAAAAAACAATCAAAAACAAACAAGAGCTAAATACGGAGATTCTGAGCTTCGCTCAGAATGACGACGTAAAAGATCAGGCGAATGACGACGGTGGAAGGTCAAGCTGGCACGGTGACCTTGGGTTCGGGTTTGAGCAGGCGGATGAGGTCCTGGTCGTAGATGGTTTTCTTGCGGTCGGCGAGTTCGGTGAAGCGGTGGTAGACCGCGTCTAGTTCTTCGTGGGTGAGGTTGTGGCCGAGCGCGATGAGGCGGTGTTCCAGGGCGCGGCGGCCGGAGTGCTTGCCGAGGACGAGCGAGTCGTGGGGGACGCCGACCGATTGCGGCGTCATGATCTCGTAGGTCAGCGGGTTGGCGATGACTCCGTGCTGGTGGATTCCGGCGGCGTGGGCGAAGGCGTTGGCGCCGACGATGGCCTTGTTGGGGGCGGCGCCGAAGCTGATGCAGGTGGCGAGCATCTGGCTGGTGGGATAGAGCCGGTTCATGACGATGTTGTTGCGGAAGGGAAGCTGGTCGCGGCGGGTGACGAAGATGGCGGCAAGCTCTTCGAGGGAGGCGTTGCCGGCGCGCTCGCCGATGCCGTTGATGGCGCACTCGACCTGTCGGACGCCGGCCTGGATGGAGGCGAGGGTGTTGGCGACGGCGAGGCCGAGGTCGTCGTGGCAGTGCGCGGAGAGGACGATCTTTTCGATTCCGGGGACGCGGGCTTGAATGTTTCGGAACATTCCGGCGTAGTCCTGCGGGAGGCTGTAGCCGACGGTGTCGGGAAGGTTGAGCGTGGTGGCCCCGGCCTGGATGGCGACCTCGCAGACCTTGACGAGATAGTCGGGGTCGGTGCGGGTGGCGTCCTCGGGGGAGAACTCGATGTCGTCGCAGTAGGTGCGGGCGAGGGCGACCATCTCGGCGATCTGGTCGAGCGCCTCGGCGCGGGTGATCTTGAGCTTGGCGGCGAGGTGAAGGTCGGAGGTGGAGAGGAAGGTGTGTATGCGGGGGCGGGCGGCGGGCTCGGTGGAGCGGGCGGCGGCCTCAATGTCCTCGCGCCGGGCGCGGGCGAGCGAGGCGATGATGGGGCCGTGTGCCGACCCGACTTCGCGGGCGATGTTGCGGATGGATTCGGCGTCGCCCTCGGAGGCGATGGCGAAGCCGGCCTCCAGGATGTCAACGCCGAGAGCGGCGATCTGGTGGGCCATGCGCAGCTTTTCGGGGCCGTACATGACGCATCCGGGGGACTGCTCGCCGTCGCGCAGGGTGGTGTCGAAGAAGAGGATGCGTTCGGGTTGGGGCTGCTTCCCGTGGCGCGGATTCCGCGGGTTTACTGGGGTAACGTCGGGGACTGATTCGGACATGGGTTCGACCTCGGCTCCTTTCGATACAGAATAACGTAGGCTTATAGTTTTTCGCACATGTATTATTATTTCTAATTGTACTATTCGTGGCCGGGCGGGGATTTGCGCTCGGGAAGGCGGCGGCGAGATGGACCTGTTTCAGTTGGAGACGTTTCTTGCGGTGACGGAGGAGCGGAGCTTCTCGCGGGCGGCGACGCGGCTGCATCGCACGCAGCCGGCGGTGAGCCAGGCGATCGCCAAACTGGAGGCGGAGTTGGGCGAGGTGCTGCTGGAGCGGTCGTCGCGCGATGGGACGCTGACGGATGCGGGCGAGGTACTGCGCGAGTACGCACAGAAGCTGCTGAACCTGCGGGCTGAATCGATGGGGGCGTTGGCCGAGTTGAGGGCGCTGCATCGCGGACGGTTGAACCTGGCGGCGAACGAGTACACATGCCTGGCGCTGCTGCCGCTGCTGGACGAGTTCCGGCGGAGGAACCCGCGGATCAAGGTGACGGTGCAGCGGGCGCTGGCCAGCCGCATTGCGGACGACGTTCTGGTGCATACGGTGGAGATCGGCGTGCTGAGCTTCCGGCCGGACGACGCGGCGATCCGGTCGGTGGTGGTGTATCGCGATGAGCTGGACCTGGTGGTGAACCCGAAGCATCCGCTGGCGCGGGCGGGCGAGGTTTCGATCCGGCAGCTTGGGAAGGAGAACTTCGTTGCACACAACATTGCTTCGCCCCAGCGGCAGAAGGTGATCGAGACGTTCCGGCGGCACAAGACGCCGCTGCGGATGGGAGTGGAGCTGCCGTCGCTGGAGGCGATCAAGCGGTTTGTGGAGATGGGCAATGGAGTGGCGCTGGTGCCTGGGCTGACGGTGCGGACGGAGCTGGCCAGCGGCGCGCTGGTTCGGGTGCGGGTCCGGGAGTTGCAACTGGAACGCAGGCTGCGGCTGGTGTACCGGCGTCAGGCGAGCCTGTCGCACGCGGCGGTGGCGTTCCTGAAGGTGGTGGAGGCGTACGCGGCGGCGCACGGCGATCCCTATTGCTTTCAGGCGGAGCGGGCGGGTTGAGACGGAGCCGGCGAGCAATGTTTCCTCCCAATTGCGAAGTATGTTCCGCGAAGCGCAAACAATTCCGGCGGCCGGTGCGTCCGGAGTGGCGGTTTGTACGTCAGTAGCGTTAGACTTGTCCGCCGGAGAATCAAGCCGGGAGCGACACGGGAGAGCAGCCAATGAAGAACATGTTTCGTAGATACGCCATGCGCGCAGGCGCAGTGGCTTTGTGTAGCGCCGCGCTATGCGCGGTGCCGATGATGGCGCAGGGCGGCGGCGGAGCACCGGGCGGCGGCGGCGGTCGCGGCATGATGACCCCCGATGCCCAACTGGCCCAACTGACCACCACTCTGACGTTATCTGCCGACCAGCAGGCCAAGATCAAGCCAATTCTGGACGCGGATGCCAAGAAGATCGCCGACATTCGCAGCTCCGGGGAAGACATGTCGAACTGCACGTCCCAAGATAATGGCGATCCGTACGGACCAGCACGCCGCGATCAAGGCCCTTCTGACCGCAGACCAAGCGGCCAAGTACGATGCGATGCCACAGGGTCGCGAGCCAGGCGGCGGACCGGGCGGAGCCGGCGCACCACCACCACCTCCTCCACCGGCACCTGCACAGTAATTGCGGCGAGGATTCGACAGACGGGCCGGAGAGCCGGTTGACTCTCCGGCCTTTCTGCGTGGCGGGACGCTGCACGGGACGCGCGTCTAGAGCGGAACCAGAGTAACCGTGCCCAAGAGAAGGGTATTCAAGGTGGCTTTTTCTTGAGGAAAAAGCCACTCGAAGAATTTGCCTCAGCGTACACCTACTCTGGTTCCGCGATACGGGTACAATGTTTGGAGTGACCGCGCCAGTCTTCGTTGCGATGCGAGGAGTATCGCCTTCGAGTTCCGGGGCGTGGTTGCGAAGGAACAAGAAGGGGCAGAACGAAGAATGAAGAAGACGATTTTGTTGGGCGTGCTGATGCTGACGGCCGCGGTTGGGGTTGCGCAGGAGAGCCGGCAGGACGTGAGCTTCAGCGGGACGGGGCTGTTCGGGCCCACGATCCACGGGCCGGCGTCGGTGGTGGCGAGTTCAACCGGCGCGCTGGGGCTGCTGACCAGCTACCGGTACATGCTGACCCCGCACAGCGCTCTGGAGGTGAACTACAGCTTCATCCAGAACAACCAGAGGTATATTGTCGGGAACGCGTACAAATACCGGATCCACTCGCGGGAGCAGGAGATCACGGGCGCGTATATCTTCGGCATGACGTTCAAGCGGTACAACCCGTTTGTGGAGGTTGGCGTGGGCTCGCTGATCTTCACTCCGGTTCTGGACAATGAGACGACCGAGCTGGGCACCAAGTCGACGAAGGGGCTGACCGGCCTGTTTGGCGGGGGGCTGGCGTATGAGCTGAGCCCGAGCTTCGACATCCGCGCCGAGTACCGGGGCTTTTTGGTGAAGACGCCGAGCTTCGGCGAGAGCAACCTGGTGACCAACCGGTACGAGGTGCTCTCCATGCCGACGATCGGCGTGGCGTACCACTTTTAGAGCAAAACCAGGGATACTGTGTCCCCTGGGAATTCCTTGCTCGGTCGCCGCTCCTTGGGGTCGCGTCGACTTGAGGGCAGCGGCTTCCAGATACACCATCCCTGGTTTCGCTCTAGGCTGTATCCACATATAGCTGAAGTCTGAGCCATGTGCATGCGAGAGCGGTGCAGGCTCTGAAGGCCTCTATGTTTCGACAGTAGCGGGTGCTGAAGCGTCGGAACTGCTTGAGGCGGTTGAAGCAGCGTTCGATAAGATTTCGCTGTTTGTACAGGGTACGGTCGTAGCTGCGGGGCTGTTTCCAGTGCCGTCTTGGCGGGATCACGGCAACCGCGCCCAGCGCTTCGATGGTGGCAACGATCTCGGTCGAATCGTAGCCCTTGTCCGCAATCACGGCTTCGGCCCGTTGGCCTTGCAGCAGGCTGATTGCCTGAGCGTATTCCGCAGCCTGTCCAGGTGTGATGCGGAAGGCTACGGGCAGACCCGTTTCGTCAGCCAGCAGGTGAATCTTGGTGCTCAATCCACCTCGGGAACGCCCCAGAGCCTTGTCTTCGGAGCCCCCTTTTTGCGGCCCGTGGCCGCCTGCTGGTGGGCTCGCACGATGGTCGAGTCGATCATCAAGTATTGGTTCTTTTTGTCCGCCACCAGGTCGGCGAAAATGCGCTCCCACACGCCCGACCGCGCCCAGCGCATGAACCGCGCATGCACGCTCTTGTACTTGCCATACCGCTCCGGAAGATCATGCCAGCGTGCCCCCGAACGAAGCACCCACAAAACTCCGTTGACGAACTGGCGATTATCCGCCGCCGTACGGCCAACGTGTTCCACTCGACCAGGAAGCGTGTCCTTGATCCGCTCCCACTGCCCCTCGCTCAACTCATATCGGCTCGCCATGCTACAAGTGCAACAAATCAAACACCCGCTGCAAAGTCTATATGTGGATACCGCCTAGCGCGGGTTGATTGTCCGCGTGCGTTTGCGGATTGTGCAATGGAACTGCCCCGCATCTCTGCGATGAGATGCGGGGCGGTTTCGCGAGGGGCGGGGGGTGAGGAAGACTCCCACTTATGCGCAACGAACGCGCATGAATGGGGCACCCAGTTCGCGAATGGGGCGGATGGGGCGGCGGCCTGGAGGGTGGGGAGGGTTGCAGGTTGGGGGTTAGTGGTTGCGTCTACTCCACTCTCTACCCCACCCTGTCCGGCGATGGGACCGCCGGCCGAGGATGGGGCACCCGCACGTTGGGTGGGGTCGGGGATGGGGGTGGGGTTGGGAGGGAAGAGGTCGTCGAGGAGGCTGGCGAGGGTGCGGCGGCGGTCTTCGGCGGCGGCTGCGGCGGCGGCTGCGGGGTCCTGGGGCGGGGGTAGCTCGGCGATGGGCGCGATGGGGCCGAGGTCGGAGTCGCGGACGAGCTCTTCGACGATGTCTTCTGGATGGTTGAAGTTATCGGAGGAGGCGGAGGCTGAGTCTCGGCTGGAGGCGGAGCCGCGGCTGTCGCTGCGGGCGGCGGCGGGGCGGGGTTCGCGGAGGTTCCAGATGGCCAGTTTCAGGGCGTAGAGGATGGGGTTGGCGCGCCTGGGGTCGAGCTGGTCGGTGGTGAGGCGGGCGAGGACCTGAGCGATGGCGAAGTGGATGCCCTCGCGGTCGTCGATGGCGGAGAGCTCGAAGACGGCGTGGGCGGGGTTGACTCCTCGGTGGCGGGGTGCGGGGCGGCGGGTGGTGTGGTGGTAGTAGCAGAACTGCTCGCCGCGCAGCGAGGCCGAGCGGCAGCGGCGGCCAGAGGTGAGGATGTGACGGCACTGAAAGCGCTTAGGCGCGGGTTGAGAGGTTGGAGCAGGGCTGGGCGGTGCGGATTCGGATGCGTTCGTCATTGTGGCCCCCCCCCGGGGGTGGAAGCGTAAAGTGTTCAAAAAATGCTGGTTAAGCTCGCGCTAAGCGCGCGAGACGTATTTAAGGCGAAGGCCCGGCCGGAGAACCTGCCTCTCAGACGCGAGACGCAGACTCCCCGGCAGAAGTCCCGGGGCTAAAGCCCCTTGATTCGATGAGGTTTATTCAGGGGGCTGAAGCCCCCTGCTCCCTCCGGAAGATGTTAATTGGGCCGTAGGGGGGTTAAAGGCGAAGGCCCGGCGGTTGGCCGGGCTTCTTGTCTTGATTACTACCTTAATTATACGGGTTGGAGGGAAACTAGTATGCCAACGATTTTAAAGATTTAAGTTGTTTGGTTGGTGTTGGTTAGAGGGAATTTGGGGGTTCGAGGGGCTTGACAAGGGGATTTACGGGGAAACAATCTTCGGTGCTCTCCCAGGTGCCCAAATGCGAGGCACCTGGGGCACCCAGATTCAGTGGTTGCATTCACTGCTCAAGGCACCTGGGCCATCCGCCAAAGGCGTGCTCCCGGGGGTTAAAACCCCCGATTCGATGGAGGGGTTGAATGCCCAGGCTGAAGCCTGGGCCTATCTCAGGAACAACAGCAAGGACAAGTCCCGGGGCTAAAGCCCCTTGATTCGATGAGGTTTATTCAGGGGGCTGAAGCCCCCTGCTCCCTCCGGAAATGCAAAGGCGGCGATTTATGGGAGAAAGGAGTGGAGGGTTGAGGCGGGCGCGAGTTCGTCGGGGTTCCTTCGACTGCGCTCAGGATGACGGGCAAAAACAGTGGCCAGTGGCGTTCTACCTGGAGTGGGGTTTGGTGGCGAAGTGGTAGGCGATGCCGAGGGTGACGAGCTGGGGGTTGAGGCCCGGGCTGGAGAAGCCGAACCAGCGCTGCATCTCGACTTCGCCGCGCAGGCTGAGGGAGGGGCGGATGCGGTAGTCGGCGCCGAAGCCGGCGGCGAAGAGGTTGTAGGCGAGGTCGGTGGCGCCGAAGGGATAGTTGAAGTCACCGCGGCCGAACATGACTTTGACGTAGGGGACGAGGGGGCCGCAGGGGCGGAAGTAGCGTCCGCCGAGCAGGTAGGTGCGCTGATAGGACTGGTCGCCGGTGGCGCTGGAGAACTGATGGAACTCGGCTTCGATGCCAAGATGGGAGCGGAGGTCGAAGTCGGCGTATGCGGTGAATCCCTGGAAGGACTGCTGGCCGTAGCCGGGTTTGGCGATGGTGAAGCCGGCGCCGACCTGGAGGTCGCCGGCGCGCGAGGCGGTGGGGACGGCCTGGGCATGGAGGAGGGAGGAGCCACCGAGCAGCAACGCTATCGCCAGTCTTGCTATCACGGGGAACTCCGAGGGCTGGTGCAGGGCCGGGCGGGGCCAAAGAAGGGAACACCCATTGCGTTTCGGCCGGAGCGCGGGGACCCTTCCCCCTGCGAGATGCTCAGGGGCAGAAGGACAATTCTAAACTTTTGGGCGCAGGAGGCGACAGGAGCTAGTGGCTGAAGCGATAGGCCACGCCGAAGGTGAAG
>CAVYDK010000002.1:0-101256 GCA_963767315.1 uncultured Acidobacteriaceae bacterium
GACGCAGGGCCATTCTTGTTGCTTCGCCTGATCAGAAGCCGCGTTCATTCGCGGCGGTCTTCGCGATGGCGGGATCTTCCTTGTCGATCGGCGCAGCCGTCAGCGTAAGGCTGGCAGTCGGAACGCCGTCCGCGCTGGCCGTCACGGTCACCTTGCCCGAACTTCCGGTGGCGCGCAGCAGGGCGAGCGCGTTGCCGAAGTAGAGCTTGCGCTGGGTCGCCTGGTACGGGTCGTGGTCTGTCAGGTTGCCGTTGTCCACGGCGATGATCGACGCCGGGCCCGTGGCCGCGAAGTGAACCACCGTCGTCGAGTCGGGAATCCTCGTCCCCGCCTCATCCACCAGCGTCGCGGTGACATAGCGGACGTCGTTCCAGTCCGGCGTCAGCGGCGTGGCCGGCGAATCGGCGGTAAAGACGATGCGCGCCGGTTTGCCCGCCGTCTTCAGCTCATCGGTGGCAACGATCGTGCCGCCGCTGCGCGCCACCGCCTTCAGCGTTCCCGGCTCAAACGGAACCTGGTAGACGATTGCACTGGCGTCGGGGTGCTGTTTCTCGGTGCCCAGCGACTTGCCATTCAGAAAGAGCTCAACTTCTTCGGCGTTGGTATAGACCTCGACGTTCTCCGTGTGCGGTCCCAGGACCTTCGGGGTCCAATCGTCCAGCAGCGGCTCGGAGAAGCGCACCGATGGATCGGCCGCCGGAGGCGCAGCCGCACCGGCGGGGCGAGCGCCGCCCGGCGGTCTGGCTGCGCGCGGAACCGCGGAAGCCGCCGACTGGTCCGTGCTGGTCGCGTTCGCGTAGCCGGGATCGATGGAAGCCGGGCGAACGGTGGCCGTGCGCCGCACAATGGCCACCATCGGCGTGGTGGCCCACCAGCTCTCGCGCTCATAGGCGCGCCCATGCGGCAGCGCCGTGGTCAACAGCAGGCCGGAGCCGGATCCGATCGTCGGCCAGGTGCGCGACTCGCCCAGGTAGTCGATGCCGCTCCACAGGAACTGGCCGGAGTACTCCGCGTGGTCGCGCACGGCGGTCCACTGGTCGCGGTCGTGCGCGTTCTCCGTGCCGATGATGCTGCGCGTCGGTTTGTCCGCGTGGGCCTTCAGAATCTCCAGCGGCCGGTAGTTCTGCCCCACCACGTCCAGCAGGTCGGCCAGCCCGTCCTCGTAGTCGTGGCTCGTGTTCGGCCGGAAGAGCGCCTGGGTGACGGGCCGCGTCGGATCGTTCTGGTGGAAGGTGGCGACCAGCGACTTCAGAATGGGAATCGCAACCTCAGGCCGCGGCGTGTCGTGGATCTCGTTGCCCGCCGACCACAGAATGATGCTGGGATGGTTGCGGTCGCGCATCACCGTGTCGGTGGTGTCGCGGATCGACCAGTCCTTGAAGTAGAGGTGGTAGTCGTACGGGTTCTTGGCCACCGTCCAGCAGTCGAACATCTCGTCCATGATGAGGAATCCCATGCGGTCGGCCAGGTCCAGAAACTCCGGCGCGGGCGGGTTGTGCGCCGTGCGGATGGCGTTGACTCCGAGCTTGCGCAGCGCGGTCAGCCGCCGCTCCCACACCGCCAGCGGCACCGCCGTGCCCACCGCGCCGCCGTCGGTGTGCAGCGCCACGCCCAGCACCTTGTGGTGCACTCCATTGAGGAAGAATCCCTGGTCGGCGTCGAAGTGGAACTCGCGAATGCCGAACGGCACAACCTCCTCGTCCACCGGCTTGCCGTTGCGCAGCAGCGTTGCGCGGACGGTATACATCGCGCCGTGGCCAATGTCCCAGCGGTCGGGATTGGCGATTGTGGCCTCGGCATTCAGGTCCGCGGTCGCGCCGGGAGCGAGAACCAGCGGCTGCTCGAGCTGCGCCGCTTTGCCGGCGAGAACGGCGCTTCCGTTCGGCGCGGTCAGTTGCACCCGCAGCGAGAGCTTCGCCGCCGCGGCGGACTCATTCGTCACCGTGCTGCGAATGTGGATCGTCGCCGAGTCGGCCATCACCGCCGGCGTCGTGACGAACGTCCCCCACGGAACGATGTGCGTGTCGCCCGTGGTAATCAGCCGCACCTGGCGGTTGATCCCCGCGCCGGGATACCAGCGCGAAGCGGGCTGCTGCGAGTCGTCCACGCGCACCGCAATCACATTCTTGCCCGCGCGCAGGTGCGGCGTCAGCTCGTAGACAAAGCTCACATAGCCGTACGGCCTGTGCCCCAGCAGCTCGCCATTCAGGTAGACATCGCTGTTGGCCATCACTCCGTCGAAGACGACGAACGTCCGCCGCGCCGCCGCCGGCTTCGCATCCGCTGCGGGAACGGTGAAGCTCTTGCGGTACCAGCCGACGCCGGTCGGCATGAATGCGCCCGCCCCCTTCGATGGCGCGTCTTCCTTCGCCGGCCCGGCGATACTCCAGTCGTGGGGCAGGGTCACGCTCTTCCACGCCGAGTCGTCGAAGGCGACCTTCTCCGCGCCCGCGGCATCGGCCTGCAGGAAGCGCCAGCCCGTGGTGAACTGCTGGATCGCGCGCGGCCTCTGCGACGCGGGTGGTGTAGTGGTGATTGCGCCGATCGCTGCGCTGGTTGCGGCCGCGGCGGCCTGTGCATTGGCAGCAGACTGCGCGGCGGCGGGCGCGGCGTAGAGGGAGAGCGGAAGGGCGGCGAGAGCGGCGAGAAGAAGAGGAATGCGGCGCATGAAAGCCTCACGGGTTGGTTCTGGGTCGAGCGGTTCGTGTCAATGCAATTCCCCGGCCCTCCAGAAATCGTGGGCCGGGGAATCCGTATCCATACTATGCGCAATGCGGCCTGGGAGGGGTCACTTCTCTGTCGTGGTTGGAGTCGGCATCGTGGGATTGAACTTGGTGGCCAGCTCCGGCGTGGAGACAGCGCCGGTAAGGTCGGCGGCCTTGGCCACCTCCACCGCGAAGACGTAGCTGCGGCCAAACATATTGCTGGTGAAGAAGACGTACTTCTTGTCCGGCGAGAAGCGCGGGTTCGGCTCGGCGCGGTAGTTCTGGTGCGCCATGTTGACCAGGTGCTCGGAGTGGAAGACGCCCGGCTGCCAGTAGGCCGGCGAGTTCAGCGCGCCCGGGCCGCCCAGAATCATCTGCGGATGGAAGAGCTCGATCCACTCGCCGTCCGGCGCCCGCGCCACCTGGCCGGAGTCGCCGCCGTCGCCGCAGAACAGATCGAGGTCCTGGGTCAGGTTGAAGTGGATCGACCACTCGTTGCGCTGCAGGTGATAGGCAACGCGTTTGTGCGTCTCCAGGTTGTATCCGGCGACGAAGAAGTCCTCGCCCTTGGGATACTGCCAGTCGTACCAGATGGTCTTGCCGTCCAGCCCCCAGAACTCGTGCCCCGCGATCTCCATGTACATCGTCCGCTTATGGATGAGCTGGTTGCCCGTGCCGTCGGTGTGGATCAGCCAGATGCGGTCCACCTTCTGCCACATGCCCTCGTGGCAGTACATCAGCAACCGCGGATCGGTCGGCGAAAACAGCAGGTGGTTCACCCAGTCGGTCGAGTGCAGAAGCATCTTGATTGTCCCGGCCTTCTCGCCGTTCGGCCCCGGCGCCAGCCGGATGGTGAACAGCACCACGGGAATGCGCGCCGCCAGTCGCCGCTCCATCATCGTGCCCTTGTCTTCCGACTGCACATTGGCCCCGCCCAGCGTGGGGTTCGCGGCAGCGGGACTCACGGCAGCGGGCGCACCGGCGGCCGAAGCCCCCGGTGCAGCCTGCGCGCGCGTTCCACCCGCTCCAAAACCCATGCCGAACCCTCCTGCCGGCGCCGCCAGAAATGCGTGCGGAGCATTCGGATTGCCGCCCGGACAGTCCGCCGCGTTATACGTTCCCGCGCCCAGCGTCTCGTCCGCATTCACGCTGGAGATGCTCACCCGCGGCGGCAGGTCGATCAGCTTGGTCACCGCGCCGGTGTTGGTGTCCGCCTTGTAAACCGCATTGCTGCGCGTCACCGGGTCCATGCGCGTGAAGAAGACGCTGTTGGTCTTGTGTCCCACAACAATGGCGCGCGCCCCGCCGCCGAATCCGAAGCCGCGCCCGCCTCGCGCGCCCTGACCCGCCTGCCCGCCCGCCGCGGCATCCATGGCTGCGGGAGGTGGCGGCGCAGCCTGGTTCGGCACCAGCATCCGCGTCGTCATCGTCGCCAGGTCCAGCACGCGGATGCCGTCCGGCGAGTTGTACACCATCTGCTTGTGGTCCGGCGTGAACGCATTCACGTTGAAGTAGAATGCGCCCGAATTCGGCTCGTCTGAGACGCGCCACACGCGGTGCCCGGTGTCCTTGTCGATCCACGTCTTGGGCGGCATCGCCCCCGTCTCCGACGGCTTGTTGTCGCGCTGCATCTGCGCGGCAAGCCCCGGCGCGTGCAGCGCCAGCCCGGCCAACGGGGCAAATGCAAGGACGGGAACGAGTGCGGCGAGTCTGAACTTGGCGGAGAGTCTGAACTTGAAGCCGGACCGGGGGACCATTCGCTGCTCCTTTGAAACTGTTCTTCTAACTCGATTTACCCTACAGAATCGTACTGGTCTTGCTTAAGGGCACGGCTTCAGCCGTGCCGTAGATGCTGCATTTGGACCTCGGCTTTAGCCGCTGAGGTCAGTTCTCGTGGCACTCGCATGAGTTTCTATACAGGTGCTAAGAGCTACAAACTCACTGAGCAGACCTGCGTCGAGGCATTTCGATGTGCCGGCCGGGTTCGTGCGTCAGAGAGATATAGAGTTGAAGACGATGCAACGGAAAGATTAGTTTCGCCCGAAATCAATGGGCTCCCCGCGGCGGCGATTGGCAGACGCAACGCTGGCGGCGCGCATCCAATGGTCGAGCGGGCCAATGGCGGACGGCCCGCGGAACGGCCCGCAATTCAGCCTCCACTCGGCCCTCCCCGGCCCGCGGCGGGTCCAGAAAAAAAAGCCGCCCGGCTCATCTCTGGCCACTCCCCAGGTAATCGTGAGATGCTCTAACATTGAGTCTGAACCAGAATGGGTCTCTGGACCGGATTCCGGCCTGTACGAATTGAAGACATCCCGCTCCCAGCGTCCGGCCCTCGCCGATGAAAGGACTGGCGGCGCTTCGTCGTCCAAGGAGGCCCATTCCGATGAACCGAATCATCCTTGCCGACAACCAGGCGATCTTCCGCGCGGGCGCGGCACGCGTCATCGCTGTGGAAGACGACATGCGCATCGTGGCCCAATGCGACGACCTCGCCCGCCTCTCCAGCGCCATCGACACCTGGCGCGGCGCCATTCTTCTCTTCTCCTCCAGCATGCAACTGGACCCCAACGCCGTCATCGCCCACGCCCGGGCGGCCGGCATCCGCACCATCTACATCGCCGAAAACGGCTCGGAGGTCCCCGAAGAGCTCGCCCGAGCCCTGGATGGCGTTCTCTTCCGCAGTGTTCCCGGCCCCGGCCTGCTGGAGTGCATCCGCCGCGTCGCCGCCGGACAGCACTCCTTCCAGCACTCCAACGTCACCTCCATCCTGGCCCAGGACGCGGTCGGAGCGCGCGTCCGCGACCGCCTCACCCCCAAGGAGATCCAGATCGTCGCGCTCATCGTCCAGGGATGCAAGAACAAGCTCATCGCCACCCAGCTCAACACCAAGGAGCAGGTCATCAAGAACTACCTGCGCAGCATCTACGACAAGACCGGCGTCAGCGACCGCCTGGAGCTCGCCCTCTTCACCATCCACCACCGCGTTCTGGCCGAGGCCGCCGCCCACGCCAGCGACCTCCTGCAGCAGGCCAAATCCGCCTGAACGATCTGCGCGCCGTCGGCAACTCCGCCGGTCCTCGCCGAACGGTCCTCACCGCCAATCTCACTGCCGCGTCCCGCCCTTGAGCTCCTCCCACGTCCCCCAGCGAACGATGCGTCCGTCTTCCAGCTCGAAGATGCGGTCGGCGCGACGGACCGCGCTCGGCCGGTGCGCAATCATCAAGACCGTCAGCGCGCCCCGGCCCTCTTTCTTCGCGTTTCGCATCGCCTCGCGGATTGCATCCAGAATGCGCGCCTCGTTCTCCACATCCAGCGCATTGGTCGCCTCGTCCAGAATCAGCAGCGTGGGCTTGCGCAGCAGCGCGCGCGCCAGCGAGATGCGCTGCCTCTCTCCGCTGGAGAGCAGCACTCCGCGGTCGCCCACAACCGTCTCCAGCCCGCCCGGCAGCTCGTAGACAAAGCCGGCCGAGGCCATCTCGAGCGCCTCGCGCAGCTCATCCTCGCTCGCATCCGGCTTCGCCCACAGCAGGTTTTCCCTCACGCTCTGGTGGAAGAGTACCGTCTCCTGGCCCACGTAGCCCACCTGGCGCCGCCACTGCCGAAGCTCGGCCTGCGTCAGCGCGCGCCCGTCCAGCAGAAGCCGTCCGCGCGTCGGCACCAGAAGCCCGTTCACCAGGTCGGCAATCGTGCTCTTGCCCGCGCCCGACGGCCCCACCACCGCCGTCAGCAATCCCGCCTCGATCCCCAGGCCGATCCCGCGCAGAACAAACTCCGTATCTTCGGATACCCGGTACGCAAACCACACATCCTCCAGCCGGAACTCGCGCTCCAGGCTGGGCCGGCCCGCCGCCGCAAGCTCCTCCACGCCATCCCCCTCCGCCTGCGCCTCGCCGTGGGCCGCGCACTCCGCCTCGATCGCCAGCACATGGTCGAACGACGGCAGAACTCCGGCGAGCTGGTGCGCCTCGCTCTGCACGCTGGCAAGCTGCGGCATCAGCCGGGTGAAGACCGCCAGCAGCATCAGCATGGTTGCCGCCTGCACATGCAGCACTCCCAGCGCCAGAAAGATCGCCGCGCCCAGCGCCGCCAGCGTCCCCACCTCGAAGCGGAAGCTCGCCGCCGCCTGCTGCTTCGCGGCGCCCACGGCGTGGCGCGCCATCTCGCCGCACAGCCTGGCAAACTGCCGCACATCGCGCTCCTCGGCGTCGGTGGTCTTCACGCTCTTCAGGTTGCCCAAGCGCTCCCCGGTCGCCGCGTAGACCTCGCCCACGCTCTGGGAAAAATCTTCGCCGCTCGCCCTCATGCGTCCCAGCGATCGCCGTTCCAGCAGCATCAGCCCTCCGCCCATCGCCAGCACCAGCCCCGTCATCGCCGCCGAGAGCTTCAGCGCAATCGCCAGATACAGCAGCGTCAGGCAGCCCAGATTGATCAGCGAGAGCAGGAGGCTGATCGCGTCTTCAACCTTGCGCAGTTCCCCGGTCAGCAGGTGCGTCAACCGGCCCGCCCTCTGCCGCACCAGGAACCCCCACTGCGCCCGCACCACCGACTCGTACACCCGCCGGCTCAGCGCCAGATGCGCCCGCGTCGTCGTGGTGAAGTTCATCATCGTCTGCGCGCGGCGCAGCATCGAGCGCAGCGCGCCTGTCGCCAGAAAGACACCCAGCACCGCCGGCAGCCACAGCCCGTGCGGCACGCCCGCGCCCGCCAGCAGCCGCTGCGAGGCATTGCTCAACCGGCTGGCCACGGACACGCCGCTAAAGTTCATTCCCGCCACCGACAGCAGCGGCAACAACAGCGCCAGCCCCACTCCCTCGGTCAGCGATCCGGCCAGCGCGGTGCCCACGGTCAGCGCATACGCGTTCGGGTCCACTGCGACCGAGAAGCGCACCAGCCGCAGCGCCGTCCTCCATGTCGATCCAGCGTTGCCGCTTGCCTGCGCCAATCCCTCCGCGCCCGAACCCACACTCCCATCACCGCTCGCGCCCGCACCCTTCCCCGCAACCGCAGAGTCGGCATTCGGCGTGGAGGTCGTGTTCATGGTTGCTACGTTACCACTCCCGCCGCGCACTACCGTCTTTCTTCCTGCCGGAACCACGCCATATACTTAAATCGGGACTGGGACCGCGTCTGCATTCCACTTCGCTGCCGGCCTGCCCTCGCTGAAACCGCCAGAACCGGGAGAACCACAGCTTCATGGCCGCACTCATCGATGCAATCGAAGTCAAGCGCAAGGCGCTCTTCGAGTTTGAGAACACCCCCTACGCCTGCCTGGACGCCGAGGTCAACACCCCCACCGCGCGCGGCGGCCAGACCCTCGTCCGCCTCAAGATGCGCAATCTGCTCACCGGCGCCGTCTTCGACAAGACCTTCAAGGCCGGCGACAAGTTCAAGGAGCCAGACCTCGTCCTGGTTCCCGCCACCTACCTCTACAGCGACAACGACGGCTCCTACTTCCTCGACCAGGAGAGCTACGAGACCCTCAACCTCAGCGGCGCGATGCTCGGCGCCGCGCTCGACTTCCTCACCGACGGCCTCATGGTCCAGTTGCACAAGTACAACGGCAACCCCATCGGCCTGCAACTTCCCATCCACGTCACGCTCGAGGTCGTCCACACCGAACCCGCCGTGCGCGGAGACACCTCCAGCGGCAGCGTCACCAAGTCCGCCCGCCTCCAGACCGGCCTCGAAATTCGCGTCCCCCTCTTCATCAAGGAGGGCGAAAAGGTCAAAGTCTCCACCGAGACCGGCGACTTCGCCGGTCGCGCCTGACCCACCCACCACCAGCTCTACACACCCCGTCCGCGCCCGCAACACCCTCGAACCCACCTCTTCTCGCTCAAGAAATTGAAAACGCAAGCCCGCCTCGTGGGTGTAACCAGTACCCCCTCCGGCCAACCCGGCCCATTTGTGGGGTTCCAACCGCCTTATCCACAAGATGTAGAGTTTGTATTGTTGATGCCGCCCCCGCGAGCGGCTAAATTGGAAGCTGTGCGGCCCATCCAATCCGCACGGCGCGTATCTGAACGTCTGCCTCGCGCCGTTGGCTGGGTCTGGCCGTGGTCCCCGGAGGTGTGGTTTGCTCAAGCTCAAAAAGGTCCAGATGCTCGGCTTCAAGTCCTTCTGCGACCGCACGGAGGTCCATCTGGCGGGAGACGGCATCGCCGCCGTGGTCGGCCCCAACGGCTGCGGCAAGTCGAACATCTCCGACGCCATCATGTGGGTGCTGGGCGAGCAGTCCGCCAAGAGCCTGCGCGGCGTCCGCATGGAGGACGTCATCTTCTCCGGCACACGCGACCGCAAGCCCACCGGAATGGCCGAGGTCTCGCTCACCCTGGTCGATCCCGAGCTCTACGACGGCACAGCCCTGCCCGGCGAGGAGGGCGGCGACTGGTCGAGCGACGGCTCCAGCGAACGCGGCCTCGACATCGCCGGCGACTGGGACGAGGCCCGGCTCCGCCGGCAGAAGGCCGAGGAGACCGAAGAGGCCGTCCGCGCGGCGCAACCCGGGGTCGTCATCGGCATCGACGGAAGCGTCGTGGACGCCGGCCAACTGGACCGCGACCTGATCGACGAGAGCGAGACCGACGACGCGCCCGCGCCCGCCGAGGCCGTAAAAGACGCCGCCCCCGGAGTCGTCCTCAAGGTCCGCCGCCGCCGCTTTGGCCGCTCCCCGGTCCGCGCCGGTGAGGTCACCATCACCCGCCGCCTCTTCCGCTCCGGCGACTCCGAGTACCTGATCAACGGCAAGATCTGCCGCCTGCGCGACATTCAGGACATCTTCCTGGGAACCGGCCTGGGCGGCGAGACCTACGCCATCATCAGCCAGGAGCGCATCGGCCAGATCCTCAGCGCCAAGCCCATGGACCGCCGCGCCATCCTCGAAGAGGCCGCCGGAATCACCCGCTTCAAGACCAAGAAGCGCCTCGCCGAACTGCGCCTGGAGTCCGCCAAGGTCAACCTCGCCCGCGTCAACGACATCTTCGACGAGGTCACGCGCCAGATGAACTCGCTCAAGCGCCAGGCCTCCAAGGCCGAGCGTTACAGCCTGCTGCGCGACGACCTGCGCGCCCGCCTGCGTGTCGTCCTGGCCAGCCGCATGGGCCAGCTCGACGCCGAGCAGTCCGAAGTCGCCGCGCAGATCGCCGTCCTCGCCGCGCAGATCGCCGAACAGTCCGCCTCCGTCAACGCAATGGACGCCGAGCACACCGCCGGGGTCGAGCAGGGCTACCAGTTCGACCAGCAGGTCCGCGAGGCCGGTGCCCAGGCCAACCACTCCGCCGTCGAGCTGGAGCGCGTCACAGCCCGCATGGCCGCCAACACCGACCGCATCAGTGAACTCACCGCGCGCATCAGTTCCGGCGGCGACGACCTCGACCAGGCGCGCGAGCAGCTCCGCGTCCTATCCGGCGAGCTGGAATCGCAGCGCAGCTTCCTCGAAAACGCAACCGCGGAGGCGACCGTCTCGCGCCAAGCCGCCGAGGCCCAGCAGCAGCGCGCGCAGGATGCCGTCCGCGCCGTCGCCGCCAGCGAGCAGCAGGCCGAGCAGAACCGCCGCACCGGCTTCCAGTTGCTCGAGCGTGCCAGCCTGGGCCGCAACCAGCAGGCACAGGCCGAAGTCGCCCTCGCCGGCCTCGACCGCGAATCCGAGCGCCTCGTCGCCGAGTCCGACGGAGCGCGCCGCGAGCTGGCCGAGCTGGGATTCGAGCGCGGCCAGGTCGCCGCCACCTTCGGCAACGTCACCGAGTGCCTCAAGTCCCTCGAAGCCGAGATCGCCGGCCTGCAACGCCGCATCGACGAAGCCCGCGCCGCCGAATCCACCGCCCGCCGTCGCGGAGACCAGTTGCGCTCCGAGCGTGCCGCGCTCCAGGGCCGCCGCACCTCCATCGAGGGCCTCATCCGCGAGCACAGCTACTCCACCGATACCGTGAAGAACATCTTCAAGGCCAACTCCGCCGGCCCCGCAACCAGCGCGCTCTCGCCCATGGGGACCCTCGCCGACTTCCTCGAAGTCGACGGCCAGTACGAGGCCATCGTCGATGAGTTCCTGCGCGACGAGTTGAACTACATCGTCGTCAAGAGCTGGGACGCCGCCGACGCGGGCGTCCGTCTGCTCGCCTCCGACGTCGCCGGTCGCGCCACCTTCCTCGTCCACGGCGAGGAGGATGCGCACCGGCAACTGGGAATTGCGAACTGTCTGCAGGCCCCCGAGGGCGTCGTCGCGCTCAAGGACTGTGTGCGCGTTCTCAACGGCTTTGGCACATCGCTGGAGTCCCTGCTGCCCAAGCTGGGCGACGGATTCATCGCGCCCGATGCGGCCTCCGCGCGCAGGCTGGCAGCGGAGCATCCGCGCGGCTTCTTCCTCAGCCCCTCCGGCGAGGCCTTCCACAACTCCACCGTCACCGGGGGCCAGGTGCGCGCGCAGGGGCCGCTCGCCCTCAAGCGCGAACTCGCCGAGGTCGAGCGCACGCTCCACGCCACCGAACTCGAACTCGCGCAGGCAGAGAATGAAGCGGCAGCCCTCGAACGCGAACTGCGCGAACTCACCGCCGCGCTCGACTCCAAGACCCAGCAGTGCCGCGACGCGGAGCGCGAATCCGCCAACTCCGGCGCAGCCCTCCGCCAGATGGAGCAGGAGTCCGCGCGCATCGAGCGCCGCCTCGACGAGTGGGCGCACGCCGCCGAGCATAACCGCGAGGCCCGCGCGCAGCGGCAGGAAGCCATCGCTCGCCTCCAACAGGAGACAGCCGCCTTCGAGAGCGAGCGCGCCGCGCTCGACTCACAGCTCGTCGAACTGCAACAGCAACTCGACGCACTCCGCAGCCAGCGCGAGGGCCTGCAACAGTCCGCAGCCGAGGCCGCAGCCGCGCTCGCCGGCCTGGAGGAACGCCGCCGCAACGCCGCCGCCACCTTCGAGCAGACGCGCCGCATGGCCGACGCGCACTCCGCGCGCATCAGTCAGATCGAGCAGCAGCTCCAGGCCGCCGGCGCGGAAAAAGTCCGCCGCGAGCAGGAGACCGCCGAGCTTGCCGCCGAGCACGCCGCACTGGCCGAGACGCGCGCCTCCGCGCTGGCCGAGGGCTCCCGCCTCACCGCAGAGGCCGCCGAACTGCGCGCGCGCATGGCCGAACTCGACACCAAACTCCGCACCCTCCGCCACCACACCGAAGCCCTCCGCGAAGAGCGCGCCAACCTCACCGCGCGCGCCGCCAAGCTCGCCTCAGACATCGAGCACATCGACTCCACCTGCCTCAACGAACTCGCCGTCGAGGCCGCCCTCCTGCGCGCCGACGACGCCATCTCTCCGCATCGAGGGCGAAGCCCTCGCCGCCGCCGAGGACGAATCCCGCGCCCTCAAGCAGCGCCTCGAGGCCATGGGCCCGGTCAACATGATGGCGCTGGAGGAGTACCACGAGACCGCCGCGCGCCACGGCTTCCTCGAGACCCAGCGCCGCGATCTGCTCGAGTCCATCCAGAACACCCAGGCCTCCATCAAGGAGATCGACGAGGTCTCCCGCGTCAAGTTCGACGCCGCCTTCGAGGTCATCAACCGCAACTTCGGCGCCACCTTCGCCAAGCTCTTCGGCGGAGGCCAGGCCTTCATGCGCCTCACCGACGAGGAGAACTCCGCCGACTCCGGCATCGACATCGTCGCCTCGCCCCCGGGCAAGAAGCTGCAGAACATCATGCTCCTCTCCGGCGGCGAAAAGGCCCTCACCGCGCTCGGCCTGCTGGTCGGCATCTTCCAGTTCCAGCCCGCGCCCTTCTGCGTCCTCGACGAGGTGGACGCCCCGCTCGACGAGGCCAACATCGGCCGCTTCGCCGATCTCATCACCCAACTGGCTGCCACCACCCAGTTCCTCGTCATGACCCACTCCAAGCGCACCATGCAGATGGCCGGCGTCATCTACGGCGTCACCATGCAGGAGCCCGGCGTCTCCAAGATCGTCAGCGTAAATCTAACCCGCCGCGAGGCCGCCCGCGACCGCCGCGAGGTCGCATAGCAAAGGCCTCGTCATCCTGAGCAACACGATGTTGTCATCCTGAGCAAAGTAGTACAGAAGTTGTCATCCTGAGCGTAGCGAAGGATCCCCGTATTTAGCTTTTGCTTTCGCTTTTGCTTGTTTTTGCACCAACGCACCAACCAACTTAGCGCGCGCTGGAGGAGCTTCAAGGCAGCCCTCCAGCGTTTTTTGTCTCTCAAACCAAGCCGAAGAATCGCCAGCATCGGAAGGCCACGGCTTCACAGGCTGCGGACAAACCCTGTCTTGCTTAAGGGCACGGCTTCAGCCGTGCCGTAAGAGCCGCAGAATCAATGGGGCTTTAGCCCCTGAGGTACGGTTTTCGTCCGCACCAAAACGTCTTCCGCAGCCTCTTATCCGCCCGCAGCACGCGCCTTCACCCACTTTTCCCCATCGTGGACTACACTGTTCTCGCATCGTCGGGAGGCCCACCATGGCGCAGAAAATCGTGGCAATCGTCGGCAGCTATCGCAAGGGAGGTGCCATCGACTCCGCGGTGCAGGCCATTCTCGCCGGCGCGCGGGAACATGGCGCCCACACGCACGCCATCTATCTCACGGACCGGCATCTGGAGTTCTGCACCAACTGTCGCCGCTGCACCCAGGCCCCCGGCCTGCAACGCGGCTGCTGCGTGCAGCAGGACGATCTGCAATCCATACTCACAGAGATCGACGCCGCCGACGCCCTCGTCCTCGGCGCGCCCGTCAACTACTGGAACGCCACCGCCCTCTTCCGCCAGTTCATGGAGCGGCTGTTGGGCTACTGCTACTGGCCCTGGGGACAGGCCGCGCCCACGCTGCGCAACCGGCGCCTCACCCGCAAGGCCGTGCTGGTCAGCTCGGCTGCCATGCCCGGCTTCTGCATCCCCCTGCTCACCGGGGCCGCGCGCGCCCTGAGCGTCACCGCGAAGTATCTCGGAGTCAGGCCGGTCGCCAGGCTCTGGATCGGCCTCACCGGTAAACAGCCTCACCAGCCGCTCTCCCCGCGCGCCCTCGCCCGCGCCCGCCGCATCGGCCTCGCCCTCGCCTGATCCCGCGCCGGCGCTTGTCTCCGCTGGCGTCGCAGTCAGAAGCATAAGATGAGAAAATGTCCACGGCGAACAGAAAGACCGTGTCCCTGGTTCTCGGAAGCGGCGGCGCTCGAGGTTTGGCGCACATCGGCGTCATTCATTGGCTCGAAGAAAATGATTTCAAGATCGGGTCGATCGTCGGCTGTTCGATCGGTGCAGTCATCGGGGGCATCTACGCTGCCGGTAAACTGGATGAGTATGAGCAATGGGTGCGCGCCCTGACCAAAGTCGACATCCTCACGCTGCTCGATTTTTCGTGGGAGAAGAGCGGTCTGGTGAGGGGAGAGAAACTCGTCAACACCCTGATCGGCCTCGTTGGCGAGAAATTGATCGAAGACCTCCCCATCTCATTTACGGCCGTCGCCACCGACCTGAGAGGACAGAAGGAGGTTTGGATGCGGTCGGGCAGTCTCTTCGATGCCATGCGCGCCTCGTTCGCAATCCCGCTCTTCTTCACGCCGTTCCGATACAAGGGGGTCGATCTTGTCGATGGAGGGGTCCTGAATCCCGTGCCCATCGCGCCGGCGTTTGGCGATGAAACCGGCATGACTATCGCCGTGAATCTGAACGGGCCCGCTGAAAGTCCGATCGAGCAGGCTGTCGTGAGCGCCGCCCCGGAGTCCCCTTCGTCCCCCTTCCGTGAGAAGATCGATCGTTTCATCGGCCGCCTCCAACCATCCACGACAAGCAGCGGCAGCCGGGATTGGGGAGCGTACGAAATCGCCATGCAGGGCTTCGAAGCCATGCAGAGCGCCATCGCCCGCAGGCAGCTGGCCGCCTATCCTCCGGACATAGTCATAGAATATCCCCAGGAACGCTTGTAAGATGTTGGAGTTCGACCGGGCAGACGAGATGATCGCATTGGGATACAGTAAGGCCCGGATGTGCGACTTCACCACTGCGGCTGGGCGAGTGGCCCACCCAAGTGTTTGAAATCTTGATTTCCACACAAGCAGTGGGTGCCCCATTCATCGCGCTCTTGTTTCATGCGATGAGTGGGTCTAACTCCAACTCCCCCCACCCCCTAAGTTTTTTTCCCCCGAATTTCCCCAGCAAACTCGCGTGTCAAGCCCCTCGACGCCGAAAAATCCAAATAACTCCCACCCCATCAACAACTTCCCTCCGAAAAATAGTTGGCATAGTAGTTATGCTCCGCTTGATACACTTAACATATGGATCAAATCCATCGAGGGGCAGCTTCGACCGCGCGGAAATAGACCTCCGCCGCCCGCTTGAACCGTTCTTTCTCAACCGAATAAGCCGCACCGAATCAATATTTTAGCCACATCTCCCCGCGAATGAATATTTTGCCGGAACCACTCGCGCCAAATCCGCAATTTTCACCCCTAACCCTTCTGTCCATGAACATTTTAGCCGCAACCTCAACGCAATCAATCTTTTGGCCAGTCGCAACCAGCGCAACCGATTGATTCCAAACCGCTTGCTCCTAAATCATTTATTATGTAATTTTTCCCTGTGGCTGCCACATAACAATCAACTTACGCACTCATCTGCCGCCAAGGGGGATGGCAGGGGGGGGAGAGAACAAACAGCGATCAAACGGCGATCAAACGGCGATCGACTCCCTTACTGCTTCGCCACGGGAGGCGGAGGCGGTGAATTCGGAGGCGGCGGGCTTGGACGCGGCGGGCTTGGACGCGGCGGGCGAGGAGGCAATGGAATCCCATCCTGCTTGGCGACCTGCGCGATCATCCCCAGATGATCGTGCATCGTTCTCATGGCATTGACCACAGTCGACGCCAGCGTGGGGTCAACCGCCACAGACGCCTCCATGTAGAAGTCGTGCAGCTTTTTCCAGTGCGCCTTGAGGATAAACGGGATGTATTCCGTGTCGAAGTCCTTGCCCGAGAGGCCATTCAGCTTGTCGTACTCCGCCTGGTCGTCCTTGTTCATCTTCTTCGGCAACAGCACGCCCAGCGAGTCGGCAACTGTCGCAAGCTCCTTGTTGATCGCCTCGTGGTCGGGGACAATCTTCTCCGCGAAGGCCTTCACCTCCGGCCCGCCCTTCTGGATGGCGAGCTGCCCCAGCTTCACGTCCGCGATTCCATCCTCGGTCGCCGTGCGCACAAACGCCTTGTCCTCCAACTGCTGCCCCATCTGCCCGGGAGCGCCCAGCGTCTCGCGCATCGAACCCGGCACTGCCGGCTGCGCCCCATTCGCCCCATTCGGACCGGGCGGCATCGCACTCTGCTGGTCAGGCTGCGGCGAAAGACCCGTATCCGTTTGCGCCACCAGCGACCACGGCAGCAACACCGCCGCCGCTCCAACCACCGCAATCCAACGAATTTTCTTCATGGCAAAACTCCTGGAGTTTGATGACGCTCCCTGGCTCTGGTTCTCGGTTCGCAACTGTCTACAGCACTCCCGTGCTTGGAGCGTTATCCTATCTCCATATGCTCTGAAGTGGCAACATTCCTCTTTCATAACGTTCCATTCAAACAATCAGCTCCACCCATGAACTCGGGAGTCTCACCCAGCAATGTCGCACGCCAGCGCCTCCGTCGCATCGAATCCGCCCGTTCACCCGCCGATCGCCCGCCGCGATCCCACGTCCACAACGCTGCATGGCGTCACGCTGCACGACGACTTCCGCTGGATGCGCGACAAGAGCTCGCCCGAGCTGTTCGCCTATCTGGAAGCTGAGAACGCCTACACCGCCGCCGTCATGGCGCCCACCGCCGAGTTGCAGACCAAGCTGTACGACGAGATGCTCTCCCACATCCAGGAGACCGACGAGAGCGTCCCCTACCGCCTCGGCGACTGGTTCTACTCCACGCGCACGGTCGAGGGCAGCCAATATCCCATCCATTGCCGACGCGCCGCAGCCAGCTCCGACCTCAACTCCGCCTTCGATCCGTCCCAGCCCGAGCAGATCATCCTCGACGTAAACGCGCTGGCCGAGGGCAAGCCCTTCATGGACGTCGGAGCCATGGCCGTCAGTCCCGACGGCAACCTCCTCGCATACACCACCGATTCCACCGGCTTCCGCCAGTACACGCTGCACCTGCGCGACCTAACCACACTCGCCGACCTCCCAGACACAGCCCAGCGCGTCGGATCGCTGGCCTGGGCCGCCGACTCGCGCACCCTCTTCTACTCCACCGAGGACGAGACCACCAAGCGCCAGGACCGCATCCTGCGCCACGCGCTCGGCACAACCGCCGCCGAAGACAACCTCGTCTTCCACGAAGAGGACGATCGTTTCAACCTCGGCGTCTCCCGCACCCGAGACGGCCTCTACCTCATGATCGAGTCCGGCAGCCACACCACCAACGAGTTCCGCTTTCTGCCCGCCGACGACCCCACCGCCGATCTCCGCCTCATCGCTCCACGCGTGGACGAACAGGAGTATTACCCGGACCATCGGGACGGTCTCTTCACCATCCGCAGCAACGACGCGGGCAAGAACTTCCGCGTCGTCACCGCGCCGGTCGCCACGCCTGACCGCGACCACTGGGCCGAACTGATCGCGCTCGACCCCGACTTCCCGCTCGAGGACTTCGACCTCTTCCAATCCTTCGCCGTCGCCACCCGCCGCAAACTCGGCCTGCCCACGCTGGAGGTCCTGCGTTTCACCCCGGACAATCAGCTCGACGCCCCGGTCGAGATCGCCTTCCCCGAACCCACCTACTCGGCCGCGGCGCACGTCAACCGCATCTTCTCCACCGATGTCTTCCGCTACAGCTACCAGTCGCTCGTCTCGCCGCCCTCGGTCTACGAGTACAACGTCGCCCGCGCCGACTCCGCGCTTCCCATCGATCAGTCCAGGTTGCTCAAGCAGCAGCAGGTCCCCGGCGGCTTCAACCCCGCCCACTACGCATCCGAGCGCCTCTGGATCACCGCCTCCGACGGCACTCTGGTCCCCATCTCCATTGTCTACCGCCGCGACCGCTTTCGCCGCATCGCCATCAATCCCCTCTATGTCTACGGCTACGGGTCGTATGGCTACCCCCTCCCAGTCGGATTCAGCCCCACGCGCCTCTCGCTGCTCGACCGCGGCGTCGTCATGGCCTACGCCCACATCCGAGGCGGCGGAGAGATGGGCGACGCGTGGCACGACGCCGGCAAGATGTCCCTCAAGAGCAACACCTTCACCGACTTCATCGCCGCCGCCGAGCAACTCGTCATGCGCGGATACGGCAACGCCAACAAAGTCGCCATCGAGGGCGGCAGCGCCGGAGGTCTCCTGATGGGCGCGGTCGTCAATCTCGCCGCCGCCTCCGGCAAGCCCAACCTCTTCCGCGTCGTCCTCTCGCATGTCCCCTTCGTCGACGTGATGAACACCATGCTGGACGCCAGCCTGCCGCTCACCGTCGCCGAGTACGAGGAATGGGGCAATCCCAACGAACCTGAGGCATTCGCCAGGATGCTCTCCTACTCGCCCTACGACAACCTCGACGCACACAAGGACAAACCCATCCCGGCCATGCTGGTCAAGACCAGCCTCAACGACTCGCAGGTAATGTTCTGGGAGCCGGCCAAGTACGTCGCCAAGCTGCGCACCATCAAGTCCGACACCACGCCCTTGCTGCTGCACATCAACATGGATGCCGGCCACGGCGGCGCATCCGGCCGATACGACTACCTAAAGGAGATTGCCTTCGACTACGCCTTTCTGCTCACCCAGCTCGGCATCGTCGCAACTCCCTGAACCATCCCTTGCGAGAAATGTTATAGTCGGCGAATCAGCAACTCAGTGAGTCAGCAAAACAGAGAGCAAGAGGGAGAACAACATGGGATTAGTACCGATGGTGATCGAGCAGACGAGCCGGGGCGAACGGGCCTACGACATCTACAGCCGTCTGCTGCGCGACAACATCATCTTTCTGGGCACGCCGATCGACGACAACATTGCCAACGTGATCATCGCCCAGATGCTGTTTTTGAGCGGCGAGGACCCGGAAAAGGACATCCAGCTCTACATCAACTCGCCGGGCGGGTCCATCACCGCCGGCCTGGCGATCTACGACACCATGCAGTACATCAAGAACGATGTGGTGACGTTCTGCATCGGGCAGGCGGCGTCGATGGGGGCGTTTCTGCTGATGGCGGGCAAGAAGGGCAAGCGGTTCGCGCTGCCCAATGCGCGCATTCTGATTCATCAGCCGTCCATGGGCAACCTGAGCGGGCAGGCCACCGACATCGACATCCACGCGCGAGAGATCCTGCGCATCCGCGAGATCACCAACAAGCTGATCAGCAAATCGACGGGGCAGTCGCTGGAGCGAATTGAGCGCGACGTGGAGCGCGACTTCATCATGACGGCAGCGCAGTCGAAGGAGTACGGCATCATCGACGACATCATCGACCGACCGCGAACATAGGCCCTGAACTCTGGTGTGCCGGGACCCGGCCCTGGTACCGAAGTGTGTAACCAGAAAGGGGTATCTCCGTGACTTCCGTGTAATGAGGCAGGGGTGGATTCGGTGTAGACTTTAGAAGTTCCCTATACGACGGTACGTGCCCAGGAGTTGCCGCAACCATGAAAACGTCGCGCGGTTCAGACGAATCGCTTCGCTGCTCATTCTGCCACAAGTCGCAGGACGCAGTGGCGAAGCTCATCTCGTCGCCATCCGACTATCCACGGGCCTACATCTGCGATGAGTGCGTGGGGGTGTGCAACTCGATTCTGGAGGACGACCGGGGCGAGGCGCTGCCGGGGGCTGCGCCGGCGCCGCTTCCCAAGCCGCAAGAGGTGAAGGCGTTTCTGGACGATTACGTAATTGGGCAGGAACAGACCAAGAAGAAGCTGGCGGTGGCGGTCTACAACCACTACAAGCGCATCCAGATGAACAAGACGCGCGCCGGCGATGTGCGCGGCGGCGATGTGGAGCTGACGAAGTCGAATATTCTGCTGGTCGGCCCGACCGGTTCGGGCAAAACGCTGCTGGCGCAGACTCTAGCCAAGATGCTGGATGTGCCGTTCGCGATTGTGGACGCGACCACGCTGACCGAAGCGGGATATGTGGGCGAGGACGTAGAGAACATCATTCTGAAGCTGCTGCAGGCGGCCGAGGGCGATGTGACGCGGGCGCAGAACGGGATTATCTACATCGACGAGATCGACAAGATCGGGCGCAAGGACGAGAACCCTTCGATTACGCGCGATGTGTCGGGCGAGGGGGTGCAGCAGGCGCTGCTGAAGATTCTGGAAGGGACGGTGGCGAACGTGCCGCCGCAGGGCGGACGCAAACATCCGCACCAGGAGTTTACGGCGGTGGACACGACCAACATTCTGTTCATCTGCGGCGGGGCGTTTGTGGGGCTGGAGAAGGTGATAGGGAGGCGCGTCGGCAAGAAGGCGCTGGGCTTCCGCGCGATCGCCGACTCGGATGCGAAGGAGGGCGAGGTGACTCCGATCCGGGCGCAGAGGGACTGCGAGTTGCTGCGCCAGACCGAGCCGCAGGACCTGCTGAAGTACGGGTTGATTCCGGAGTTTGTGGGGCGGCTGCCGGTACTCGGGGTGCTGGACGAGTTGGATGAGTCGGCGCTGATCGAGATCCTGACCAAGCCGCGCAACGCGCTCCTGAAGCAGTATGCCAAACTGTTCGACTACGAGGGCGTGAAGGTGACATTCTCCGACGACGCGGCCAAGGAGATTGCGCGCGAGGCCTTGCAACGCAAGGTGGGGGCGCGCGGGCTGCGCATGATCCTGGAAGAGTTGATGCTGGACCTGATGTACTATGTGCCCGGCAACAAGAAGGCCGGCGACCTGACAATCACGGCTGAGATGGTGAAGAAGCACAGTCTGACCCTGCTGACCCTGCTGGAGAAGGCTGGATAAGGCAGTGTGAATTGCCGCGGTTCCAGGGGCTTTCTCATCCTCCAGCCGCGCGGGCTATCGTCGATTGTGAATCCATGAAATACGATGCACCGCACCAGTGAGTTCGAAGCCTGCGACCTCCTATGATTGCACTGTATAGAACCCTTCGAGCGATTCTGAAACATCCTTTGAACGCTTCCAATCGCTGGGGAGCTATGGTGCGGTACGTGAGGTGGCAGGTGGGAAGCCGGCTCGTGCCCGGAGCGGTCCTCGTCCCTTTTGTCAATCAGACGTCTCTGCTCATCTCTCCCGGCATGACGGGGGCAACGCAGCAGATCTATACGGGTCTCAGCGACTTTGCCGATTGTTCTCTCCTCCTGCACTTGCTGCGAGAGGGTGATCTCTTTGTCGATGTCGGCGCAAACGTCGGTGTCTACACGGTGCTGGCCGCGGGCGCTCTGGGAGCGCGAGTTGTATCGATTGAACCGGTGCCAGAGACCTTCGGCAAACTGTGCGCGAATCTGCGTGTCAACAACATCGTCGATAAGGTCGCGCCGCACAATATCGGGCTGGGCCGGGCGGAGGCCAGGTTACGATTCACGGCGAACCAGGACACCACGAACCATGTGATCGAGGACGAAGCATGGAGCGGGCCTTCCATTCTGGTGCCTGTATCGACCCTGGATGCAGTATTGAACGGAAGCACGCCGGTCCTGATAAAGATCGACGTCGAAGGCTGGGAGTCGGAGGTACTGGCGGGAGCCGCCGCGACGCTTCGTTCCCCTTCTCTTCTTGGGCTGATTGTCGAGATGAATGGGGACGACACGGCAATGAGCGCGAATGAGCGCGCAGTTCATGACTGCCTGCTGCACAACGGCTTCCGTCCGTACTCCTACAACCCACTGGCCCGGGCGGTGACTTTGCTGCCATCGAAGAGCCTGGGATCGAACAATACAATCTATTTGCGGGATTTAGACCGCGTATCGGCCCTTGTAGCTTCGGCACCCCCTTTTCGGGTCCACGGCAAATCGTTCTGAACATGGCGTGACCTGTAGGCGAGCCGGGCGCGCAAATTGTTGCCGGGTTACCAAAGGGTGTGAGGAAGAACCGGCGCGCAGGCATTACAATCACTGGGAAGCGTTATCCGCAGGTTGCATTCTGGGCAGCGAACGGCACGTCTTATGGAGTGAGCCATGGCAAACCAATCCAAGACCGTTTTGACCGGCCAAGCCCGTAAACTGCCGATGATGCCGATCCGGGACATGGTGATCTTCCCCCATATGATGACCCCGTTTGTGGTGGGACGGGTGTCGAGCGTGCGCGCGCTGGAGGAGGCGTTGAGCAGCGACCGGAAGATCTTTCTGGCGACCCAGCACGACGCCTCGGTGGATGAGCCGAGCGTGGACGACATCTATGAAACCGGCACGATAGGCAATATTGTGCAGAGCGTGCGCATGCCGGACGGCAACATCAAGGTGCTGGTGGAGGGCGTGGAGCGGGCGCGGTCGATCGAGGTGAGCGACGACGACGGCTTTTTTGTTGCGACCGTGCGCACGGGCAAGACGCAACTCGAGATGACTCCGCAGGTGGAGCAGATGATGCAGCGCGTTCACACGCTCTTCGAGCAGTATGTGAAGCTGCAGCAGTCGCTGAACCACGAGACGATGGCGGCGGGCGTGCGCATGGACGAGCCGGCCAAGCTGGCGGACACGATTGCGGCCAACCTGCAGCTTTCGATCGACGAGAAGCAGCAGTTGCTGGATGTCTTCGACCCGGAGACGCGGCTGGCGCGCGTGGGCGATGTGCTGGATGTGGCCATCGAGAAGCTGAACATGGACCGCACCATCCAGTCGCGCGTGAAGCGGCAGATGGAGAAGGCGCAGAAAGAGTACTACCTGAACGAGAAGATCAAGGCCATCCAGAAGGAGCTGGGCCGCGGCGAGAAGTCGGAGTTCGACGAGCTGAAGAAGAAGATCGAGACGGCGGGAATGCCCAAGGACGTGATCGAGAAATCCTTGCAGGAGCTGCGCAAGCTGGAGGCGATGCCGCCGATGTCTGCCGAGTCCACGGTCTCGCGCAACTATCTGGACTGGCTGCTGGCGGTGCCGTGGAAGAAGCGCTCGAAGGAGATCCGCTCGATCGAGCACGCAGAGACGATCCTCAACACCGACCACTATGGGCTGGAGAAGATCAAGGAGCGGATTCTGGAGTTCCTCGCTGTGCGCCAGTTGGTGAAGAACCCGAAGGGGTCGATTCTGTGCTTCGTTGGGCCTCCGGGCGTGGGCAAGACGAGCTGGGAATGTCGATTGCCAAGGCGACGGGCAGGAAGTTTGTGCGCCTGAGCCTGGGCGGCGTGCGCGACGAGGCGGAGATCCGCGGGCACCGGCGGACGTACATTGGCGCGCTGCCGGGGCAGATCATCCAGTCGATGAAGAAGGCAGGGACGAAGAACCCGGTGTTTATGCTGGACGAGATCGACAAGATGGCCTCGGACTTCCGGGGCGATCCGGCGAGTGCATTGCTGGAGGTCCTGGACCCGGAGCAGAACGGCGCCGTTCCAGGACCACTATCTGGATGTGGAGTACGACCTGTCGAACGTGCTGTTTGTGACCACGGCGAATGTGTTGCACACGATTCCCAGCGCCTTGCAGGACCGCATGGAGATTCTGCGGCTGCATGGCTACACCGAGCTGGAGAAGATGGAGATTGCGAAGCAGTATCTGGTCCGCAAGCAACGCGAAGCAACGGGGCTGAGCGAGGAGCAGATTGTCTTCGAGGACGAGGCGCTGCGGGCGATCATCCGCGGATATACGCGCGAGGCCGGGGTGCGGAACCTGGAACGCGAGATCGGCAATGTGTGCCGCAAGGTGGCGCGCAAGGTGGTGGAGGGCGGGACGAAGCACCGCGAGGCGCTGACCGGAGAGAACCTGGGCGAGCTGCTGGGCGTGGCCAAGTTCCGCGACTCGCAGGTGCATGAGAAGAGCGAGATTGGCCTGGTGACCGGGCTGGCCTGGACGGAGGTCGGCGGGACGATCATGCAGACCGAGGTGCAGGTGCTGGACGGCAAGGGCAAGCTGACGACGACCGGACAGCTCGGCGAGGTGATGCAGGAATCGGCGCAGGCGGCGTTGAGCTATATACGGTCGCGGGCGCAGTATCTCGGCCTGGGCAAGGAGTTCTATCGGCATGTGGACATCCATGTGCATGTTCCCGAGGGCGCGATCCCGAAGGACGGGCCGTCGGCGGGCATTACGCTGGCCACGGGCCTGGCGAGCGCGCTGACCAAGATCAAGGTGCGGCGCGACATCGCGATGACCGGCGAGATCACGCTGCGCGGCAAGGTGCTGGCGATCGGCGGACTGAAGGAGAAGCTGCTGGCGGCGCACCGCGCAGGCATCTTCGAGGTGATCGTCCCCGAGGACAACCGCAAGGACATGGCCGACATTCCGGAGTTGCTGAAGAGCGAGATGAAGCTGCACTTCGTGGAGCAGATGGACGAGGTGCTGCAGATCGCGCTGGAAGAGAAGCTGCCGGAGTTGAAAGAGGAGACTCTGGAGTTGCTGCCCGCGGCGATGCCGCCGATGATGCCCGAGACGCTGCCCATCTCTCCGCAGTAGAACAGTTGCCGGTTTGTTGCGGTCCTTCTGAGCTGCTGTTGAGGTACCCCCCCCCGTGCTAATAGCGTAAAGTATTCATAAGATGCAAGTTAAGCTCGCGCTAAGCGCGCGAGACGTATTTAAGGCGAAGGCCCGGCCGGAGAACCTGCCTCTCAGACGCGAGACGCAGACTCCCCGGCAAGAAGTCCCGGGGCTAAAGCCCCGTTGATTCGATGAGGTTTATTCAGGGGGCTGAAGCTCCCTGCTCCGTCCGGAAACGTTAATTGGGCCGTAGGGGGGTTAAAGGCGAAGGCCCGGCGGTTGGCCGGGCTTCTTGTCTTGATTGCTACCTTAATTATACGGGTTGGAGGGAAACTAATATGCCAACTATTTTAAAGTTTAAGTTGTTTGGTTGGTGTTGGTTAGAGGGAATTTGGGGGTTCGAGGGGCTTGACAAGGGGATTTACGGGGAAACAATCTTCGGTGCTCTCCCAGGTGCCCAAAAGCGAGGCACCTGGGGCACCCGGATTCAGTGGTTGCATTCACTGCTCAAGGCACCTGGGTCATCCGCCAAAGGCGTGCTCCCGGGGGTTAAACCCCCGATTCGATGGAGGGGTTGAATGCCCAGGCTGAAGCCTGGGCCTATCTCAGGAACAACAGCAAGGACAAGTCCCGGGGCTAAAGCCCCTTGATTCGATGAGGTTTATTCAGGGGGCTGAAGCCCCCTGCTCCCTCCGGAAATGCAAAGGCGGCGATTTATGGGAGAAAGGAGTGGAGGGTTGAGGCGGGCGCGAGTTCGTCGGGGTTCCTTCGACAAGCTCAGGACAGGCTCTTCGCGCTCGAAAGACGCGCTCAGGATGACAGCGAAAAACAGGCCGTGGCGAAAAGCAAATACGGAGATTCTGCCTTCCACCCCAGCCAGCAAAGCTGGCCGGGGACCCCGGCTCTGCGCCAGAATGACGACGCGTGGGGGCTGCGGCAGAATGACGAACAGGAACGGGCAACGGGAAGGTCTCGTTCTAAAGCCATGAACTGATTGGCATTATTCGTGGGGCTGAAGCCCCTGGCTGCCTCCGGCGGGCAGGGGGGGAAGGCCGAGCGCGGCGCGGAGCTGCTGGAACAACTGGGCGGCCTGGGCGGTGTCGTCCTGGGCGGTCTGTTGATCGAGTGCCCTGTTTGGGTCGGGATTATTTTGAGCTTCCTTCTCTTCCTGAGTTGCGCGCTGGATGTAGTCCTTGAGGCTCTGCGGGACCTTCATGCCCTTTCGTTTGTATTGCCTCTGGAGGGCGAGGTAGCGGTCCAGTTCAGCGGAGCTCCCCTTGCCGTGCGCGCCGGATTGCTGGGTTGCCTCCGCTGCGCTCTGGGTGAGAAGCACGGCCCGCTGCAGCATGGATTCCAGCTCGGCGTCGCGCAAGGTGTGGATCTGGGCCTGGGCGTTGCGCAGGGCCTCCAGGATGTCGCTCTGGGTGCTGGCGGGATCGACCGCGGCGGTGAGCGACTCCCGCAGGCCGGGGCTGATGAAGGCATGGTCGTAGCGCCAATACCCGGCGTAGGCCAGGCAAGCCAGAAGGATGAGCCAGACAATCGGGGGGACCCTGAACGTCGAGGAGTTTGCCATTGGATTGCGCCTCAGGAGCATTGAAACGCGGGTTTTACTTCCACATGAAGTAGAAGCCGGGGGACTGGTCGAGGAGCTTGGAGGGGTTGGGGAAGAGGCTGTCGGAGTCGTCGGTGAGGGTTGCGAGGAGGCCTTTTTTGTCGCTGGCGGGCCGGGCGATGGTGGGCTCTCCCTTGATGCCGGCGTCGCGTGCGGTGTCGATGAGGGCGACGCGGAATCCGCCGACCTTGTCGATGAGGCCGAGGGGGAGCGACTGCTGGCCGGTCCAGACCTGTCCGGTGGCGAGCGGACGGATCTTGTCGTCGGAGGTGTGGCGGCCGACGGCGACGTCGTGGACGAACTGTCCGTACATGTTGTCGACCAGGGACTGGAAGTAGGCCTGCTCGACGGGGGTCATCTCGCGGGTGGGGTCTCCGGCGTCCTTGAGGGTTCCGGTGTGGATGACGACGCTCTTTAGCTTGGCCCACTTGAGCAGATCGCCGTAGTTGGTCCACTCCATGATGACGCCGATGGAGCCGACGACGGAGGCGTTGTTGGCGTAGATCTTGTCGCAACCGCTGGCGATGTAGTATGCGCCGGAGGCGCCGACGGACTCGACCGAGGCGACGATCTTCTTGTTCTTCTCGTGGCGAACGCGGACGACCTCGTTGTATATCTCCTGGCTGGCGGCGGCGCCGCCGCCGGGGGAGTTGATGTGCAGGATGATGGCCTTGACGGAGGAGTCGTCGCCGAACTTGCGGATCTGGGTGTCGATCTTGTCGGCGTCGAGGATGATGCCGGTGATGTCGATGACGCCGATCTTGGAGCCGCCGCCGAGGCCGTCGATGGAGGCTTCCGAGTCGCCGTTGACGCTGCGGACGATGGACCAGAGCATGAGGGTAAGGAGCAGGGCGATGACGGCAAACGAGCCACCGAGGATGGAGATCCAGAACCAGGCGGAGTGGCGCCGGCGCGGCGGCTGGGGGTAGCCGGGATAGGGCGAGGGTTGCGCGTAGGGCGGAGCGTACGCGTAGGGCGGAGCGGCTGCGGCGGGCGGTGGAGTGTCGGCGGTGGGCGGAGGGGGCGGCGGGGTGAGGTTTTCTTCCGGCATAAATTGCAGTGTAGAACATTTCCCCGCCCGCGATGACGGAGAACTTTCGCATGGCGATGGCGGCGGTCGATCGCTGGCGGGGTGTTCCAGAAGTTCACTGAATCGATCGGTCAACGAAACCGCAGGTTCCTTCGACAAGCTCAGGACAGGCTCTTCGACTGCGTTTGGCGCAAACAATGCGCCAAACTCCGCTCAGGATGACAGATTTGTTATGTTGCGAACTTTCGAGACAGGACACTAGCGGGGGCGGCGAGGCAGGCAGATGGCGGATTGCTGGAGAAAAAAGTGGGTCGCGGGATGCGATGGATGCGGCTATGCTGGTTAGTGAATCGTACAAAGATTGCATCCGGTTGAAATGTTTCTGCCGCAGTGCGCTCTGCCGGGCAATTTCAGCGGGACGCGGGCAGGAACGACGGCCCAGGGGAATGAATGGCAACTCCGCAGTTGAGCATTGTGATTCCGGCGTATAACGAGAGCGCTCGCATCGGGCAGACGCTGGAGCGGGTGATGGCGTGCGTCGAGCGGCAGGGATGGGACGCGGAGGTGCTGGTGGTGGATGACGGGTCGACGGACCGGACGGTGGAGATTGTGCGCCGCTGGATGGAGCGGACGCCGCGGCTGCACCTGGTGCAGAACGAGGGCAACCGGGGCAAGGGCTACAGTGTGCGCAATGGGCTGCTACAGGCCGCGGGCGAGGTGGCGATGTTCACCGACGCGGACCTGTCGGCGCCGATGGAGGAGGCGGAGCGGCTGCTGGCGGCGATCCGGGAGGGGGCGGACGTGGCGATCGGGTCGCGCTGGATGGACCGCACGCGGCAGACCATCCACCAGCCGCTGTACCGGCGGTTCTTCGGGCGGTGCTTCAACTGGGTGACGCGCACCGTGATGGGGCTGCCGTTCAAGGACACGCAGTGCGGCTTCAAGGCGTTCAAGCGCGAGGCGGCGCAGGTGATCTTCCGGCTGCAGCGGATCGAGCGGTGGGGGTTCGACCCGGAGATCCTGTTCATCGCGCGCAAGCTGGGATACACGGTCCGCGAGGTGCCGGTGACGTGGGGACACGACGAGCGCAGCCGGATGAGCTATCTGAGGGACGGCATGAAGATGCTGGAGGAGATGGCGGCGATCCGGGGCAACTCGATAGCCGGGCGGTACGACCGGGACATCGCGGCGCTGAAGGACACCAGCGCGATGGTGACTCCGGCGGCGAAGCAGGGGAAGACCAGCGTCAGCACGTAGGGATAAGTGGTAAGGGTCAGTGGTAAGTGGTTTCAGGGAGCTGGGGCGGGCGCGGGCGGGTGGGGGTTGTAGGGTTCGACGGTGAGGATGGTGGAGAGCATGGAGCGTTCGGGGTCGGAGAACTGGGCGCGGAAGGCCGGGGAATTAATGATCAACTGACGCTGATCGGGGGGCATCTCGCGGAGGTCGAGGATGGCGCGAACGATGACGCGGCGGCGAGGCGTGGGGAGCGTGTTCAACTGCTCGACGGCATCGCGGTATTGCTGACGCTGGGGCGGGGTCATGCGCTCCAGGGCCTCGTTGCGGTCGAACATGCGGGCGCGCTGCTGCGGGTCCATGTTGTAGAGCCGGGCCAGCTCGTTGAGCTCGTACTGCTGGAGTTGCCGGGGAAGCTCGCGAAATCCGGGATTGTTCTCGAGGGCGCGCTGCTGTTCGGGGAGCGAGAGATTGCTGTGGCGGTCCATCCACTGCTGCATATGCTCCTGGTTTTGGGCGGGCCGCGCGATGATGCGGGGCTCGGGCCGGGCAGCAGGGGCCTCGGGCCGGGCTGCGGCGCTGGGCGGCCCGGGGCGCGAGGCCCTGGGGGCAGGCGGCGGCGCTGAACGCGGGCCGCGGGCGAGCGCCGGCACGGCGGCGAACAGCAGCATGAATGCCGCGCCAAGAAAGAGCCGGAATGGAAGATGCGATTTCATGATGGGTACATCGCGCCTGGCGGAACCGCAACAACGAGTTGGCGAGTAACAAGCAATGGGCGATGCTCCGCGGGCGAACGCCTTCCGGATGGGACAGCTCCTCAATTCACATTCGGACTCGCCGGGCCCCCTTGCTTTATCTGAAGTCTACTGTGCGGGGGGAGACCGCGAAAAACTTTTTTGAACCTCCGTTTTCAAGTCTCGACTTTCAAACCCAGTGCATTGTTGCTAATGGTGCAGCGTGTTTCGCTTCAAACGAAATGCGGGGATTCTTTTCTCCGCTCAGAATGACAACTTTCGCGGACCTAACTCTGCGGAGGCGAGGCGTCGGTGTCCGCGGCGGGCGCGTTGTCATCGAGGAGCTGGTCGATCTGTTGCAACGCCCGCTCGTTCTTCTGGAGGAGCTGGAGGTCATTGACGGCCGCGGAGACCTGCACTGTGCGTGGGTGCTGGAAGGTGGCGATGCCGAAGCTGCCGCCTGCGGCGACCAGCACAAGGGCCAGTGCGCCGGCAAGCGCCGGGCGGAGGTGGCGGCCGGTGTTGAGGAGCAGGCGCGTTTTGAGCTGTTCGAACCAGCCGGCGGGGGGCGCGGACTGCATCTCGCGCAGGCGGACGGCCAGCTTCTGGTCGAAGTAAGGCGAGACCTCGGGGGCCTGCCAGGCGTCGAGCAGCGAGAGCGTGGCCTGGAGCGAGGCGAGCTGGTGCGCACAGACGGCGCAGGCGGCGATGTGGGCGCGCGCTGCGTCGTTTGCGGGCGCAGCGGGATCGAAGAGCAGATTGGGAAGCGCGTCTTGGCAGAGTTTGCAGTTCATCGTGTTGTTTCCTTTCCTTCGCCGGCGCGTCGAATGGCTGCGGTGCGCGTCTTGCGGAATGCTGTGACCGGCGAGATCGACCGCCGGCATTCCGGTCAATCGGTCTTCTCGAAATCAAACTTCTCAAATCAAACTTCTCAAAATCGAGGGCCTCAAAAAAGGTGGACGAGAGGCCCTGGATAAAGGCGCTTCTAAATAAACTCCTTCAACTTTACGCGCAGGGTCTGATAGGCGCGGAAGAGCAGCGACTTGGTGGCGGACTCGCTGAGCTTGAGGACGTCGCCGATCTGTTTGTAGTCCATGCCCTCGTACTTGTGCATGAGGACGGCCATGCGCTGGCGTTCGGGCAGGGCGAGGACGTGCTGGCGGATGGCGTTGAAACGCTCGCGGCGGAGCAGTCTGTCTTCGGCGCCGGGCGAACTGTCGGCGAGGTCGGGCGTGGTTCCTGTCTGGCTGTCGGCCTCGTCGAGGAAGACGGTGGAGGCGGCGCGCTCGTGGCGTGTGTCGCGCGCGTAGTTGACGCCGAGGTTGGTGGCGATGCGATAGAGCCAGGTGCTGAAGCGTGCCTCGGCGCGGTAGGTCTGGCGCGAGCGGTAGACGCGCAGGAAGACCTCCTGGGCAAGCTCCTCGGCGACGGCCTGGTTGTGCACCATGCGGTACATGAAGTTGACGATGGGGCGGCGGTACTTCTGGATGAGGAAGTCGAAGCCGGAGATGTTTCCGGCGCGCAGCTCCAGCATGATGGCGGAGTCTTCCATCTGGGCGAAGTGCGCGGAGCCCTGCGCAACAGCAACAGCGGGCGGAAGCACACCATCGAGCAGGCCCGGGTTGACGGCCAAGGTTGCCATATCTTCAGAAACCCCATCTTGGTCGCGGGGTTGCGCGGAGGCGGCAAAATCCGGCGGGATTTCTTCGCCGGGCTGGGCTTCGATCTCGTCGTGGGAGAGGGTGTGCGGGGCAGCGTGGACGGGCACTCCGGCGGGATGGGACGTCGGGGCGAGGGGACGCGGCGGATTCTGCGGCGGAGCGGACATCTGGCTTGCCCATTGTACTTGGCGGGCGCGAGAGCTGGGTGCGGCGGAGGGTGGGTAATGGGTCAGTTTGGCGAGGAAGCCTTGCCTCGGGGACTATAGCGGAGCCAGAGTAGGTATACCCCGGGGGCAATCCCTCCGAGTGGCTTTTTCCTCAAGAAAAAGCCACCTTCTATGCTCTTCGCTTGGGCACTGTTACTCTGGTTCCGCTCTAAAATCCCCGGATGGTTGGGCGATACGGCGGGACTAAAGTCCCGCCCCTTCAAAACAGATGCAAACTGACCCGATCCCGGAGGTTTCCGGGGCTAGTGCGGCGGCTTGTCCCCGTGTATGCTGGATGAGTACGGTGTTGCCGGATGCCCGGTGGGATGGGGTCCAGACGCGGTGCCGGGCGCATAACTCAGCGGTAGAGTGCCACCTTCACACGGTGGAAGTCGTAGGTTCGAATCCTGCTGTGCCCACCATATAAATCCTTGAATCTACAATAGTGCAAGGGCCTTCCTCGGACGCGGTCAGGGCAGGACGACCAGCGGCGAGGGGCGGTCTTTTTGCGGGGTGAAGCGGGGCTGGCTGCGGGGTGGCTCTCCGGTGCTGGATGGCCGGGCGACACGCGGGGGCCCTCCGATCCAGGAGGCGGAGCGGGTGAAGCGGCCTCCGGGGCCCGTGCCGACGGCGCGGCCGAGGCTCTCGATGCGATCGCGCAGGCAATGGTTGCACTCGGTGGCGTCCTCGTCGAGACATGCCTTGCCGGGATAGATCTGGTACATCTGGCGGTAGGGCGCGGGGGTGAGGACGGGCATGAAGACGTTGGCGCCACACTGGAGGCCGTGCTCGCGGCCGTCGAGGGTGTTGATGGTGGCGAGCGCGGTGGTGCTGGGCAGGTTCGCCTCCGGGCAGACGAGGCGGGTGAGTGCGACGGCCTTGAGGACCATAGCCTCGCTGCTGGGTACCTGATCGGGACCGGCGGTTTTGACATTGGGCGCGCCGAGCGGCGTGTCGGGGTGGGCAATGAAGGGACCGATGCCGACCATGTCGAGGTCGAGGGACTCAAAGAGTTCGATGTCGCGGGCGAGCATCTCGTGGGTCTGGCCGGGGATGCCAACCATGACTCCGCTGCCGATCTCGTAGCCGAGGGCGCGCAGTTCGCCGAGGAGGGCGATGCGGTCGCTGATGGCCGCGCCGCGGCGGGGATGGATGGCGGCGTAGAGCGCGGGGTCGGAGGTCTCGAAGCGGAGGAGATAACGGTCGGCCCCGGCTTCGCGCCAGAGGCGAAGTTCATCGGGCAGGCGCTCGCCGAGGCTGAGGGTGATGGCGAGCGGGGTTTCGTTTTTTATGGTGCGAAGAATCTCAGCGAGCCATGCGGCCTCGATTCCGAAGTCCTCGCCGGATTGCAGGACGACCGTGCCGAAGCCGAGTTCGACTGCGGAGCGCGCGCCGGTAAGAATCTCTTCGCGCGACATGCGGTAGCGGGGCATGGAGTGGGCGGCGCGCAGGCCGCAGTAGTGGCACTGGCGGACGCAGAAGCTGGAGATCTCGATGAGTCCGCGCAGGTGGATGTCGTCGCCGACGTGGGTGCGGCGGACTGAATCGGCGCGGGCGAAGAGCTGCTCCAGGGCGGCGGGGTCTTCTTCGCGCAGCCAGTGGAGTATCTCATCGTGCGACAGTCGAGGCATTGCGGCTCCGGGCGGGTCAATCGGGTTCAACCTACGGGCGATGCGGTTGGAGCAAAGAATACGGGAGAAAGGTTCAGACGGCCGTGATTGGGCGGAGAGCGTCGGGGTCCTTCGACTCCGCCTCTCGCGATAAAGCTGCGAGAGGCTCCGCTCAGGATGACAACTTTAAATTAATCGACACTCTGCAATCATGTTCGAGTTCGATAGTGCCTACACGAAGACATCGCGCTGGCCGGAGCGGACGGATTGGACCATGGGCTTGGCGATGCGCTGCTGCTTGGCGTCCATCTCGGCGATGTGGGTGAGAATGAGCTTCTCGCCGGCGGCCTTGGTCTCGGGGCTGGCGTAGTCCTCCAGATACTCGGTGAAGGTGGAGAGAGCGTTGGGCTCGCAGTGGTACTTGATCTCACCGGGCTTGGCCATGTCCATGAAGTCCGTGCCGGTGCGGCCGAGGCGGTAGCAGGCGGTGCAGAAGGAGGGGGTGAAGCCCATCTGGGCGATCTCGCGGACGACAGCATCGAGCGGGCGGGTGTCGCCGACGGCGAACTGGCTGCTGTTGAAGTCGCCTGCGGCGAGTTCGTAGCCGCCGGGATCGGTGCGGCTGCCGGCGGAGGTCTGGGAGATTCCGATCTGGAAGCACTTGTGGCGCACCTGGGCGGACTCGCGCGTGGTCATGATCATTCCGGTGTAAGGGACGGTGAGGCGCAGGATGGCGATGAGCTTGAGGAAGTCGGCGTCGGAGACCTTCCACGGCGTGGTGGCGGTGAAGTCGGTGCCGGCGGCGGGCTCCAGGCGCGGAACGCTGATGGTGTGCGGGCCGCAGCCGAAGCGCTCTTCCAGATGATGGATGTGCTGCAACATGGCGAGGACTTCGTAGCGCCAGTCGTAGATGCCCAAGAGCGGGCCGATGCCGACGTCGTCGATGCCGGCCTCCATGGCGCGGTCCATGACGGTGGCGCGCCAGTCGTAGTCGGACTTGCGGCCGCGGGGATGGACCTGGGCGTAGGTCTCGCGGTGATAGGTCTCCTGGAAGCACTGGTAGGTGCCGATGCCGCAGGCCTTGAGCTTGCGGAAGTCGTCGACCGGGAGCGGGGCGATGTTGACGTTGACGCGGCGGATCTCGCCGTTGCCGCTGCGCGTGGCGTAGATGGTCTCGATGGCCTTGTAGACGTAGTCGAGGCTGTTGGAGTTGGGATAGGCCTCGCCGGCAACCATGAGGATGCGCTTGTGGCCCTGCTCGATGATGACCTTGATCTCGGCGGCGATCTCTTCCTGGGAGAGGGTGATGCGGTGCAGCTCGCGGTTGCTGGCGCGGTAGGCGCAGTATTCGCACTCGTTGGTGCAGCGGTTGCTGATGTAGAGCGGGGCGAACATGACGAGGCGGGAGCCGTAGATCTCCTCCTTGACGGCGCGCGCGATGTGGAAGAGCTCTTCGGTCAGCTCAGGGTCCTGGAGGGCGATGAGGGTCGCGACCTCGTCGAAGGTGAGGCCCTGCATCTCGCGGGCCTTGGCGAAGATGGCGCGGACGCGGGCGGGCTCGGGCTGCGCGGTGCGGCTGAGGCAATCGAGGATTGCCTGTTCGTTGATGTAGGCGGCCTGTTCGGCAACTGCTGTCATCGAAGCTCCTCAGCACGGTTGGACGGTGCTGCGCCGCCTGCCATTGCGGCAAGGCCAGTCACGGGGTTGAATGCGGCTGCGAGCGCGCTTCAGTGGCCCAAGCAACGCTGTATTGAGGAGTAACATGCGAGGATAACGGCACGCAGTGACATGGGTCACAAGGGCGAGAAATCGTTGGTTGTGGCGGGTAATAGGCCGGGCTTACAGCCCTTGAAAGGTTAGGCAATCTTACCTGGGGCGTTGCCCCAGGCTGGTATGGAACGCGCCGTTGGCGCTATTGCAATGCAATGCTACTCAATACTTCTCCCAGTGGAGGAGGTCGGCGAGGGGACGCTTCTCGACGGAGGGCGACTCTGCGGGATGGCCGACGGAGACGATGCTGATGAGAGTGAGTGTGTCGGGCGCGCCGAAGGCTTTAACGACGGCGGGGGCATAGGGTTGCGGCGCGCCAGCGACCCAGCAGGCGCCGAGACCGTGCGCCTCGGCGGCGAGCAGGAGGTTCTCCGTGGCGGCACAGCAGTCTTCCACGGCGCAGGTGGAGGCGCGCGCGAGGACCAGGACGCAGAAGGCGGCGTTGGCGATGAACTCGGCGTGGCCCAGCAGCTGCGGAATGCGGGCGAGAGAGGACTGATCGGTGATGACGACGAACTCCCAGGGCTGGTCGTTCATGGCGGTGGGGGCGAGGCGGGCGCAGTCGACGATCTCTTCGATGGTGGCGCGATCTACCGGGTCTGCGGTGTAGGCGCGAATGCTGCGGCGCGAGTGCATGGCTTCGATGGCGGTCTTCATGGGTGCTCCGTGGGGCGAAGATGAATTGATGTAGATGCAGGCGGATTGAAACCTATATCCCGGGGGCTAAAGCCCCATCATCCCTGTGATCTCCGATGTCCGGGCTAAAGCCCGGACCTATCTCAGAAGCAAGAACAAGTGCAGTGCTTCGTTTTTTTCAAACCGCTTCGTCGTCTTTCATGTTAGACGAAGAGAGGGGGTAGTTGTTGAGACGCCGGTCACAGCGGAAGCCTGTCAGTTGGCGCACAATGGAGAGTGCAGCACCCGGCGGAGAAGACAGAATGAGCCAGCGCGAACGCATCGAAGAAGACCACCTGGGCAAGCGCGCGCTGCCTGTGGAAGCTCGGTATGGCATCCACACGGCACGGGCGCTGGAGAACTTTCCCCTGGCCGGGCGCGTGGTGCATCCGGCGCTGGCGCTTGCCTTCGGCGAGGTGAAGTTGGCCTGTGCGCTGACCAATCGCGCGCTGGGCGCATGGGCCGGAGACGAGGCCAAGGCGGAGGCGATCGAGCAGGCCTGCCGCGAGCTGAGCGAGGGCGAGCTGGCGGGCGAGATTGTGGTGGACGCGCTGCAGGGCGGCGCAGGGACCAGCACCAACATGAACGTCAACGAGGTGCTGGCCAATCGCGCGCTGGAGATTCTGGGGCTGGCGCATGGGGAGTACAGGCGCGTATCTCCGCTGGACGACATCAATCTGCACCAGTCGACCAATGACACGTATCCCACCGCGCTGCGGCTGGCCGCGATCCGGCTGCTGCATGTGCTGGAGACGAATGTGGTGGCGCTGCAGGAATCGTTCCAGCGGGCGGAGAAGCGGTTTGCGCATGTGGTGAAGGTGGGGCGGACGGAGTATCAGGATGCGGTGCTGACGACGCTGGGGCGCGAGATGAGCGCGTACGCGGAGGCCATCAACCGCGACCGCTGGCGGATTTATAAGTGCGAGGAACGGCTGCGGGTGGTGAACCTGGGCGGGACGGCGATCGGCACGGGGCTGGGGGCGCCGCGCGAGTTCATCTTCCGCGCCGTGGAGCAGTTGCGCGCGCTGACTGGGATTGGATTTGCGCGGGCGGAAAATTTAGTCGATGCGACGCAGAATACGGACGTCTTCGTTGAGGTTTCGGGAATCCTGAAGGCGCACGCGGTGTCGCTGATCAAAATTTGTACGGACCTGCGGCTGCTGTCGTCGGGGCCGGACGCGGGGCTGGGAGAGATTCGCCTTCCGGCGCGGCAGGCGGGCTCGTCGATTATGCCGGGGAAGGTGAACCCGGTGATCCCGGAGGCCGCGACGCAGGCGGCGATGCTGGCGATGGGCAACGACAGCGTGATTGCGGCGGCGTGCGCGGCTGGGAGCCTGGAGCTGAATGCGTTTCTGCCGCTGATTGCCGATTGCCTGCTGGAGACTCTCGACGTGCTGGCGCGGGCCGACGACGTGCTGGCGCGGCTCTGCGTGGATGGGACCGATGCCGACGAGGCGCGCTGCCGGGCGCACGTGATGAACGCGACCACCGAGGCGACGGAGCTGGTGCCGAGGCTGGGCTACGAGCGCGCGGAAGAGGCGGAGCGGCTGGCGCGCGAGCAGGGCAAGACGCTGCGAGAAGTGGTTGTGGAGCTGGGTTGGATGAGCGGGGAGGAGTTCGATGAGGCAACCAGCCCGGAGGCGGTCTGCCGGCTGGGTTCGCCTGCGCGGAAGGTTGAGCCAGCGGGGAAGGTTTGAATTGTTATGAAATTCCCTCGGGGGCTAAACAGGTTTCTGGAACAATGTGACTGGGCTGAAACATTGACCTCAGCGGCTAAAGCCGCGTTACAAGGAACGCACTTACGGCACGGCTGAAGCCGTGCCCTTAAGCAAGACAAGGGCATTCCGCCATAAGGCTTGATTCGGAGATGTACTGAGCACAAAGCTGAGGAGAGATTGCGATGAGTACAACGCCCAAGGGATTGCGACTGCACATCGGATTTTTTGGCCGGCGCAATGTGGGCAAATCGAGCCTGCTGAACGCGATTACGCGGCAGCATGTGTCGATTGTGTCGGATGTGGCGGGGACGACGACCGATCCGGTGGAGAAACCGATGGAGCTGCTTCCGCTGGGGCCTGTATTGTTCATCGATACGGCGGGGATTGACGAAGTGAGCGGGGCGGGCGAATTGGGCGCGCTGCGTGTGGAGAAGACGCGGCAGGCGCTGGAGCGGACCGAGATCGCCGTGCTGGTGGCGGAGGCTGGAGTCTGGGGGGAGTTTGAAGACGGGCTGATGGCGGATTTTGCTGCGCGGCAGACGCCGGCGGTTGTGGTCATCAATAAGACGGATGTGGCCGCGCCGGATGCGGCGCTGGTGGAGCGGCTGCGCGCGAGCAAGCTGCGTGTTGTGCTGGCGTCGGCGATTACGGGGGCGGGGCTGGCGGAGCTGCGCGAGGCGCTGCTGGAACTGGCACCGGCGGACTTTATCGATTCGCCGGCGATTGCGGGCGATCTGGTGGGGGCGGGCGAGCTGGCGGTGCTGGTAGTGCCGATCGACAAGGAGGCCCCGAAGGGGCGGCTGATCCTGCCGCAGGTGCAGACGATTCGCGACCTGTTGGACACGGACGCGCTGTGTATGGTGGTGAAGGAGCGCGAGCTGAGGAGTGCGCTCGACCGGCTGAAGACGCCACCCAGGCTGGTGGTGACGGATTCGCAGGCGTTTCTAAAGGTTGCGGCGGACACGCCGGTTGATGTGCCGCTGACCAGTTTTTCGATCCTGATGGCGCGCTTCAAGGGCGATCTGACGGCGCAGGTGGAGGGAACGCTGGCAATTGAGAAGCTGCGCAGCGGCGACCGGGTGCTGATCGCGGAGGCTTGCACGCACCATCCGATCGGCGAGGACATTGGGAGGGTGAAGATTCCGCGCTGGCTGACGCAGTATACCGGGGTGAAGCTGGAGTTCGAGACGGTGCAGGGGCGCGACTTCCCCGCCGACCTGACGAGCTACAAGCTGGTGATTCACTGCGGCGCGTGCATGTGGAACCGGCGGCAGATGCTGAGCCGGATTCTGCAGTGCCAGCATGCGGGAGTGCCGATTACGAACTATGGGTTGACGATTGCGTACAGCCTGGGGATCTTTGCGCGCGCGCTGGAGCCGTTTCCCGCGGCGCTGGCCCGCTATCGGGCGCTGGCCGGAGCTGCGGCGCGCTAAGAACGCAGATGCGGGGAGTATCTCCTGTGAAATAGCGGGATTACACCGCAAATAGGGGGGCCTGCCGCATTCACCAACACACCCATTGAACGGAAGTATGACGGCCATCACATACCGCGCCGATTGCGCGCTGATAGAGTTTGAGCAGCCGCTAATTTCAACAGGGGTGGCGCCAGCAATCGCGGGAGAGTACCGCGGGAAAGCGCCGTGAAAGCGGCGCTCTGTCCAGCGATAAGTCACGCGCCTCAACAGGGTCGCCGCGTTGGAGACACCTCCCCTGGGGCGCGATGCCAGGCCAGCGCGGCGGACGAGGAACGATGAGCACACCAACGGAAGTGGCAACGGCAGTGAAAGCAGCGGCCCCCAAGGCCCCGGCAGCGCCCCAGGACGAGATCACCCTCATCGCAAATAAATGGAAGAACAAGCGGGGCAGCCTGATTATGGCGCTGCACGACCTGCAAAGCAGGGTCGGCTATGTGCCGCGCGAGTCGGCCATGAAGCTGGGACACCTGATGGATGTTCCCCTGGCGCGCATCTATGAAGTGGTCACCTTCTACAACTATTTCAAGCTGGAGGCGCCGGGCAAGTACGTTATTTCGGTGTGCCTGGGCACGGCATGCCACATCAAGGGGTCGGCCGAGCTGCTGAGCGGGATGGAGAAGGAGCTGAATATCAAGGAGGGGCAGAGCACTCCGGACAAGGAGTACCACCTGCAGGCCGTACGCTGCCTGGGCTGCTGCGGACTGGCGCCCCTGGTTTCGGTGAACGGCAAGGTGTACGCCAAGTTGAAGACCAATGAGAGCCACCAGGTGATCGAGCGCATCCAGATCGACAAGCCGATGGCCGTAGCCGATGCGGATGATCTCGCCGATTAAGTCCCGCGCGGGCGGGATTGTTTGCAATCGAACCGATCGAAGTACAGGAAGCTTATGAAACCGGAAGAACTTGAAGTAAGAGCGGCCGCGGAGCTTGCCAAGCAGCAAGCATTCGATGTGCGCCTGTTCACGTGCTCGAGCCGGGGCTGTCAATCGTCCGACGCCCTGGGCGTGATCGCGGGACTGAAGGCGGAGGTCAAGGCCAGACAGCTCGACGCCAAGGTGCAGGTGAACGGCAGCGGATGCATGGGGCTGTGCAGCAAGGGCCCGCTGGTGCGCATGTGCTCGAAGACGCAGAAGGACATTCTCTTCTCCGAGATCAAGCCGGAGCTGGCTGGCGCGATCGTCGAGCAGGCGGTGGTCCCGGTGCTGGCGGGCAGCAAGATTGAGAAGCCGGGCGGCGATCTGGAAGAGCACACGCTGGACCTGAACGATCCTTTCTTCACCATGCAGGTGTTCTCGGTGCTGGAGAACAACGGCAAGATGGACCCGGAGAAGCTGGAAGACTATCTTGCCCGCAACGGCTATCGGGCGCTGCGCAAGGCGCTGGGGATGAGCGCGGAGGAGATCTGCCAGGAGGTGCTGGCCAGCGGCCTGCGCGGCCGCGGCGGCGCGGGCTTCCCGACCGGCCTGAAGTGGGACCTGACGCGCAAGGTGCAGTCCGATGTGAAGTATGTGATCTGCAACGGCGACGAGGGCGACCCCGGCGCGTTCATGGATGGATCGGTTCTGGAAGGCGATCCGCACGCGGTGATCGAGGGCATGTTGATTGCGGCCCGCGCCATGCACGCGACCCACGGCGTCTTCTATATTCGCGCCGAGTATCCTCTGGCGGTGGAGCGGGTGGAGAAGGCGCTGCGGCAGGCGCGCGCCGCCGGCCTGGTGGGCAAGAACGTGCTGGATTCAGGATGGGCCTTCGACTTTGAGATGCGGCTGGGGGCGGGAGCGTTTGTGTGCGGCGAAGAGACGGCGCTGATCGCGTCGATCGAGGGCAAGCGCGGCACGCCGCGTCCTCGTCCTCCGTTTCCGGCGGTGAAGGGACTGTGGGACCAGCCGAGCTGCATCAACAACGTGGAGACGCTGGCCAACGTGCCGCTGATCCTGCTGCGCGGAGCGAAGTGGTTCGCCTCGCGCGGCACGGAAGAATCCAAGGGGACCAAGCTGTTCGCGCTGACCGGCAAGAGCAAGAACAACGGCCTGGTGGAGGTGCCGATGGGCATGACGCTGCGCGATGTGGTGGAGAAGATCGGCGGCGGCACGGACAGCGGCCTGAAGATCAAGGCCATCCAGACCGGGGGGCCGTCGGGCGGCATGATTCCCGAGCACGAGTTCGACACGCCGGTGAGCTACGAGAACCTGCATAAGCTTGGGTCCATGATGGGTTCCGGCGGCATGATCGTCATCGACGAGAACGACAGCGTGGTTGAGCTGGCGCAGTTCTATCTGGACTTCTGCGTGGATGAGTCGTGCGGCAAGTGCGCTCCCTGCCGGATCGGAGGGACGCAGATGCTGCATCTGCTGAACAAAATTGTCGCGGGCAAGGGAACGCTGGAGGACATCCGCACGATCCGCAAGGTTGCCAAGGCGATGCAGAAGGCATCGCTGTGCGCGCTGGGCCAGACCGCGCCCAACCCGACGCTGTCCGCCATTCGCCATTTCGAGCACGAGTTCACCGAGCGGCTGCTGCCGACCGCCACTACGAAAGCCTGACCACCAGGAACCGAGAAAATGCCGCTATGAGCAATATCTTTCACGCCACGATCAACGGGTTGCCGGTCGAAGTCGCCGAGGACACCACCATCCTGGAGGCCGCGCGCCAGGTCCATGTGCGCATTCCCACGCTATGCAAGCATCCCGACCTGGATGCCACGGCGGCCTGCGGACTCTGCATCGTGCAGATCAAGAACACGGGCAAGATGCTGCGCGCGTGTTGCACGGCCATCGAAGACAAGATGGAGGTCCTGACCGAAACGCCGGAGATCGTCGACGTGCGGCGCTCGGTGCTGGAGCTGATTCTGTCGCGGCACCCCAACGAGTGCCTGACCTGCCTGCGCAACCAGAACTGCGAGCTGCAAACCCTGGCCGCCGATTTCGGCCTGACGTGGACGGGGCTGGACAGCATCGTTCCCGAACACGCCATCGACGACTCGACGCGCAGCATTGTGCTCGACTCGCGCAAGTGCATCACCTGCGGCCGGTGCATCCAGGTGTGCCAGCAGGACCAGAACGTGTGGGCGCTGAGCTTCCTGAACCGCGGGTTCGAGACTCGCATCGCCGCAGCGGGGGACATTTCGCTGGCCAACTCGCCGTGCGTGCGCTGCGGCCAGTGCTCCGCGCACTGCCCCACGGGGGCCATCGTGGAGTACGACGAGTCGGTGAAGGTGTGGGAGAAGCTGGAAGACCCGGACGCGTACTGCGTGGTGCAGATCGCGCCCGCGGTGCGCGTGGCCGTGGGCGAGGCCTTTGGCTTCGCGGTGGGCGCAAACCTGACCGGCAAGATCTATGCGGCGCTTCGCCGCATGGGCTTCAAGGCGGTCTTCGACACCAACTTCGGCGCCGATCTGACCATCATCGAAGAGGCCACCGAGTTCAAATCGCGCCTGCTGGAAGGCAAGGGGGTGCTTCCGCTGATCACCACCTGCTGCCCCGGCTGGGTCGACTTCATGGAGAAGTTCCACGGGGACATGATCCAGCACTTCTCCAGTTGCAAGTCGCCGCACGCCATGGTTGGCGCGCTCTCCAAGACCTACTACGCGCAGAAGCAGGGGATCGATCCGTCCAAGATGTTCGTGGTGTCGATCATGCCCTGCACGGCGAAGAAAGCCGAGATCATCCGCAGCAAGGAGATGCGGTCCTCCGGCTATCAGGACGTGGATGTGTCGATCACCACGCGTGAGTTTGCGCGCATGATCAAGCAGTCGGGCATCGACTTTGTGACCATTCCGGACGAGCCGTGCGACCACATTCTGGGCATGTACACCGGCGCGGGAACGATCTTCGGAGCGACCGGCGGGGTGATGGAAGCAGCGCTGCGCAGCGCGTACTTCTATATCACCGGCGCGGACGCTCCCAGGGTCGAGTTCAATGTGACGCGCGGGTTGAAGGGGGTCAAGGAAGGCTCCATCGAGGTGGCCGGCAAGACCATTCGCATCGCCGTGGCGCACGGCCTGGCCAACGTGGAGCAGGTGATCGACAAGATTCGCGCAGCCAAGGCCGCAGGCGAGGAGACGCCGTATCACTTCGTGGAAGTGATGGCCTGCCCCGGCGGATGCGTTGGCGGCGGCGGCCAGCCCTACGGGGCCACCAACGAACTGCGCACCGGGCGGGCCGCCGGACTCTACCGCGAGGACCATGGCGACCAGTTGCGCTGCTCCCACCACAACCCGTACATCAAGCAGCTCTACGACGAGTTTCTGGGCGCACCGGCCAGCCACAAGGCCGAGCAGCTTCTGCACACCGGCTACCAGGTCCTGCCCGAGTACAAGCGGTAGGATTCGACAGCCAAAACGCAGATTCAGAGACCCTCCCGATGCCGGCGGCGCCTCCCTTGGGAGCAGGCCCGGGCCTGGCACGGGCGAGCGTTGAAGATTGCTTGAATTGCCTCAAATACGGTGCAAGCGCCAGGCTTCACGAAGAGAGTGATCGCTGTCACTGGTCAGGGCAGGCATGCAACCATTACAATCGTGTGGACAAGAAAAACCCATTCCGCGTTTTTTGCATCTGAACTACGCGCCTCATCGAAGGAGACTCCCCGCGCCATGAAATTGACTGCACGAATTCCGGTTTCCGTAGCACTGCTGGTGTTGCTTGGAACATCGACCGGCTGCGACAAGTTGAAGTCGCGCGACCAGATCAACAAAGGGGTTGCGGCGTTCAAGAACGCCCAGTACGAGGAGGCGGTGAGCAACTTTCAGAACGCGGTGAAGCTCGACCCGAGCTCTGAAAACGCCAAGCTGTACCTGGCGACGTCGTACGCCTACCAAGTGGTCCCGAACCTGTTGACGCCGGAGAACCTTGCAATCGCGCAGAAGGCGCTGGACGGGTTCAATGAGGTGCTGAGGAAGGACCCGACCGACCTGACTGCGCTGAAGCAGGTTGCCTCGATCGACCGGAACATCGGTAGGTTCGACCAGGCGAAGGAGTACGAGCTGAAGGTCATCCAGGCGGCGCCGAACGATCCGGAGGCCTACTACATTGTGGGAAGCATCGACTGGAACCTGGAGCATTACAAGAATACCGTTCCAATCCTGGCGGCGGATGGCTTGACCGACGACGGCGCGGGCAACAAGAAGATGACCAAGGGCGCATGCGCGAAGATACAGGCGGCCAACACCGATCTGGTGAACGAGGCCATGCAATACCTGACCAAAGCCATCGACCTGAACCCGAGCTACGACGATGCGATGACATACCTCCAGTTGACCTACCGCAGCAAGGCCAACCTGGAGTGCCCCAACGACGCGGCGCGGAAGGCGGACCTTGCGATGGCCGACCAGTGGATCCAGAAGGCCATGGGCGCGCGCAAGGCGAACGAACTGAAGAAGGAACAGAAGGTGGGCGGCGGCGTCACGATGTAACAGCCGCTTGCTTCCATCCTCCGGAGAGGCCTCCCGGCAGATGCGGGAGGCTTTTCTGTCTGTGCCGGAGGTGGACGGGCAGGATTCGCTCCCGCTTGCGGCTGCGATTGGGCTACAATCCGAAAGCAGTCGTTGTCAACGGAGGAACGCCATGGATGAAGCTGGGGTTGGGATGGATGGGCCGCGCGGCCTGAGCCAGATGGAGCGGGTGGTGAATACGTTTGTCGCGCCAACGGCGACGTTCAAGGACATTCTGCGCAGCACGTCGTGGTGGCTGCCGTTTGTGCTGATGGCGGTGTTTTCGACAACGGCGACGTATTCCATCGATCGCCAGGTAGGCTTCAGCCGCGTGGCGGAGAACCAGGTGCAAGCGAGCCCGAAGCAGGCCGAGCAACTGGCGGAGCTGACGCCGCAAGCGCGGGCGACGCAGATGAGAATGAGAGCGATTGGGACCCGCTATACGGCCTATGCGATGCCGGTGCTTTTACTGCTCTTCTTCGCAATCTACGCGGCGATCATGCTGGGCACCTTCAACTTCGGATTGGGCGCGCGAATGACCTACGGGCAGGTATTCGCTGTGAGTTTCTATGCGTCGCTGCCGTATCTGCTGATCTCTCTGCTGACGATCCTGACTGTGTGTTTTGGCAGCAACCAGGAGAGCTTCGATATGCAGAACCCCATCGGGACGAACCTGGCGTACTATCTGCCGGACGCGGCCCCGTGGCTGAAGGCGCTGCTGGCCCAGTTCGACGCCATCAAGTTGTGGACGCTTGCGCTGACGGTGCTGGGGATGAAGACAGTGTCGAAGAAGTCGTTGGGCCAGGCGGCGGCGGTGGTAATCGGCTGGTGGCTGCTCGTCGTGCTGATCGCCGTGGCGTCAGTGGCGGCGTTCAGCTAGACAAAGGCTTAACACCGATTTACACCGATGCAACCGATTCAAGAGCCAGAGCTTGACTGCGGATTTGCGCGGATTCAGCGATGCAGTATCCCGCGAGTGAAGGACCGGCAAAAGAAAATGCGGGGATTCTTCGTTGCGCTCAGAATGACAACAAGAACCGGCGACGGTGAACTGCGCCGGCGGCCTACTCCGTCCAGCGGCGGAAGACGAGGGAGCCGTTGGTGCCTCCGAAGCCGAAGGAGTTGGAGAGGGCGTAGTCGATCTTTGCGGCCTGAGGCTTGTTGGGGACGTAGTTGAGGCGGCAGACGGGATCGGCCTGGTCCAGGTTCATGGTGGGCGGGGCGATCTGGTGCTGCATGGCTAGGATGGTGATGCCTGCCTCGAGGCCTCCCGCGCCGCCCAGCAGGTGGCCGGTCATGGACTTGGTGGAGCTGACCAGCAGGGTGTGGTTGAGGGCGCGCTCGCCGAAGACGTTCTCGATGGCCTTGGACTCGAGCGAGTCGCCGACCGGCGTTCCCGTGGCGTGGGCGTTGACGTAGTCGATCTTGTCCGGCGAGATGCCCGCAGAGTTGAGGGCGGCGTTCATGGCGCGGCGGCATCCCTCGCCCTCGGGGGCCATTCCGGTCATGTGGTATGCGTCGGAGGACATGCCGTAGCCGACGATCTCGGCGAGGATGCGAGCGCCGCGGGCGCGGGCCAGCTCGAGCTCTTCGAGGATGAGGATTCCGGCGCCCTCTCCGCAGACGAATCCGTCGCGGTCCTTGTCCCAGGGGCGGCAGGCGTGGGTGGGGTCGTCGTTGCGGGTGGAGAGGGCCTTCATGGCGGCGAAGCCTCCGACGCTCATGGGTGTGATGGCGGCCTCGGTGCCGCCGGCGATCATGGCGTCGGCGTCGCCGCGCTCGATGATGCGAAAGGCGTCGCCGATGGAGTGGGCCGACGAGGCGCATGCGGTTGCGGTGGCCTCGTTGGGGCCGCGCGCGCCGAAGCGGATGGAGACCTGGCCGGCGGCGAGGTTGATGATGGCGCCGGGAATGAAGAAGGGCGAGATCCTGCGCGGACCTCCGGCCAGCATCACCGAGTGTTCGCGCTCGATGACGTCGAAACCGCCGATTCCGGAGCCGATGTGGACGCCGACGCGGTCGCGGTTGGACTCGTCGATCCTGAGGCCGGAGTGGTCCATGGCCTCCTGCGCGGCGGCAATCGCAAAATGGATGAAGCGGCCCATCTTGCGCGCCTCTTTCTTCTCGATGAAGCGCAACGGGTCGAAGTCCTTGACCTCGGCGGCGATGCGCACGGGATGGCCGGTGAGGTCGAAAGCCTTGATCTCCGCCATTCCGCTGCGGCCTGCGAGCAGGCCCTCCCAGAGTTCAGGCGCGGTCTTGCCGACCCCGCAGACGAGGCCGATTCCGGTGACGACGACCCTTCGCCGCCAGGGCTGCTGCTGCAACGAATGCATGGCGTCCATTCTTACTTGGCCGCCTTCTGGTTCTTCTCGATGTAGTCGACGGCGTCCTTGACGGTCTTGATCTTCTCGGCGTCCTCGTCGGGGATCTGAATGTCGAAGGCCTCTTCGAACTGCATGACCAGTTCGACGACGTCGAGCGAGTCCGCGCCGAGGTCCTCCTGAAAGCTGGCGCCTGGGGTGACTTCGGCTTCATCCACCTGAAGCTGCTCGACGATAATCTGTTTTACCTTTTCATCAACTGCTGCCATTTCGTTCTCCTGTGTGTATTTCTTTTCAAACCCGATGCGTGCCGACTCAAATTCCGATGCGGGCCGGGCCGCGGCACAAGAGTGCGCCGAGCCGGGTGCGCAAGTCTCAAGGATACCGAGCGCCTAGCCGAGTGTAAAGCAAAGCGGGCGATTTGGGTGCAAGGTTCGATCCAGAAACCACACTCCGACGCAGGACATTTGCCGTCGATGAGACTTTGACTTGGGATTTGGCGAACAACTGGCGTAGATTTATGGAATGCAAATCATGTTGGCGGTGTGGTTCGCGGTTGTGTTCGTAGCGGGCGCGGTGGCTGGATGGCTGATCGCGCACAGGTGGTTTGTGAGCGAACGCAGCCTGGCACAAGAACGGAGCGCTGCGCGTGAGAACGAGTTGCAGGCCCAGATCAATTTCCTGAAGGAATCGGCGAGACAACGGACCGAGGACGTGCAGGCGCTCAAGGACGCGTTTGCTGCGCTGGCGGCCGACGCGTTGCATAAGAACAACAGCGTCTTTGTCGACCTGGCAAAAGAGAAGCTGGGCGAACAGCAGAAGGAGGCGAAGACCGACCTTGAGATGCGCAAGCAGGCGGTGGAAGATTTATTGCAGCCCGTAAAGGCCTCCCTGGAAAAGCTGGGGGTTGAAACAAGCGCGCTGGAACTGAAGCGCGAGAGCGCGTATGCGACCGTTCTGACGGAGATCGGAAATATCAAGCAGACGCATGAGCTTCTGCGCGGAGAGACAAACCAGCTGGTCTCCGCGCTACGCGACTCGGGTACGCGCGGGGCCTGGGGTGGGCTGCAACTCAAGCGCTGCATCGAGTTCGCCGGGATGGTGCAATACTGCTCCTTCGATCTGGAGAAATTTGTACGGCTTGAGTCCGGCGAGTCGCAACGACCGGACTGCGTGCTCTACCTGCCAAACAAGCGGACCATCATTGTGGACGCGAAGACGCCAATGGACGCATTTCTACAGGCGATCGACACCGCGGACCCGGAGGAGCGCAAGAGACAGATGTTTCGCCACGCGGCGCAGGTGCGCGCACACCTGGATGTGCTGGAGACGAAGGCATACTGGAAGCAGTTCCCGGATTCCCCGGATTTTGTCATCTGCTTCCTGCCCAAGGAGGCCCTGTTCAGCGCAGCGTTGGAGGCAGACCCAACGCTCATCGAATACGGATCGGGAAGAGTCATCCTGTCGACTCCGACAACGCTGATCGCGCTGCTGAAAGCCATCGCGTATGGATGGCAGCAGGCAGATTCGGCGCGAGATGTACAGGTCATCAAAGAGACTGCCATGAGCCTCTACGACAAGGTGGCAAGCCTGTATGACGCGTTCTCAGCGATCGGCGAGAGGCTGAAGAGTACAGCCAAAGCATGGGAGAAGGCGCGGACCCAGATGGAAGGCCGGGGCGGGGTCTTTTCCTTGGGAAGAAAGCTGCAAAAATATGGCGGCAACGGCGCCGAGTTGACAGAGACAAACGAACTCGTTCTGGAGATGCACTCGCTGCAGGCTGAAGATTGGAAGCCGAACCAACCGTTGTCGATCGCAGCTTCTACAGAGGACGCTCCTTTGCCGGGCGAGGACATCGAACCGATTTAGCGGGCGGCGAGGATGCGGTCGGCGATTGCGGCGGCGGCGCGGGCGGGGCGGACTTCGTGGACGCGGAGGATATGGGCCCCGGCGAGAATGGCCGCGGTGTTGGCGGCGGTGGTCGCGGAAACCCACATCTCAGAATCGAGATGTGGGGCACCCGTAACCTTGGCAGGGACATTGTCTGCGAGGGCGTGGCGCAGGAAGCCTTTACGCGAGAGGCCGGCGAGCAGCGGGAAGCCGAGGGCGTGGAGCGCGTCGAGGCGGGCGAGCAGGGGGAAGTTTTCGTCGAATGCCTTGCCGAAGCCGAAGCCGGGATCGAGGACGATGGAGTCGCGACGGATGCCTGCGGCGAGCGCTGCTTCACTGCGGGCGCGGAGTTCGCGGAGGACGAGCGGGAGGACTTCATTGGGCGCGAGGGCGGGCAGCGTGCGCCACTGGTGCGGGCGGCCACGCGTGTGCATGATGATCGTTCCGCAGGCGAGCGAGGCGCAGGTCGCGGCCATCGCTTCGTCCCACAGGAATCCGCTGACATCGTTGACGATCTCCGCGCCGGATTCGATGGCGAGGCGAGCGGTCTCGGCGTGATAGGTGTCGATGGAGAGGATCGCATCGGGGCGCGCGGCGAGGACTGCGCGCAGAATGGGCAGAACGCGCGCCTGCTCTTCGGCTGGCGTGATGGGCGTGGAGTTGGGGCGCGTGGATTCGCCGCCGAGATCGAGAATGTCTGCGCCGTCGTCGAGCATCTGGAGCGCGTGGGTGAGCGCGGCGCGAGGATCGAGGAAGCGGCCGCCGTCGGAGAAGGAATCAGGCGTCGCGTTCAGGATTCCCATGATCAGCGTGCGCGGGCCGAGCGCGAGGCTGCGGGTGCGAAGTCGCCAGTCGAATTGTGGGCGAACTGCAAACGGCATACGAACTCCGCGCCGAAGACTCAGGCGAAGATGACGGTCTTGTTGGCGTAGCTGAGGATGCGGTGTTCGAGGTGCCACTGCACGGCGCGCGAGAGGACCATGCGCTCCAGGTCGCGGCCCTTCTGGATGAGCGAGGGGAGCTGGTCGTTCTGCGAGACGCGGGTGACGTCCTGCTCGATGATGGGGCCTTCGTCGAGCAGCTCGGTGACGTAATGGCTGGTTGCGCCGATGAGCTTGACGCCGCGCTCGAAGGCCGCGTGGTACGGGCGCGCGCCGGTGAAGGCGGGCAGAAACGAGTGGTGGACGTTGATGATGCGGCGCGGATAGGCGGCGACAAACTTGGGCGAGAGGACCTGCATGTAGCGCGCCAGAACGATGAGGTCGATCTTGTGTTTGGCGAGCAGGGCAAGCTGCGCGGCCTCGACCTTCGCCTTGTTGTCGCGCGCGACGGGCATGAAGTGGAAGGGGACCTTGTGGAAGTCGGCCAGCGGGCGCGCGGCCTCGTGGTTGCTGACGATGAGCGCGAGGTTGCAGCGGAACTCGCCGGCCTGGTGGCGCTGTAGCAGGTCGGCGAGGCAGTGCATATACTGCGAGACGAAGAGGGCGACGTTCTGCGTGGCGTCGGCGAACTCGATGCGCCAGTTCATCTGGAAGTCGCGGGCGATGGGCCCGAAGGCGGCGCGGAATGCGGCTTCGGAGAAACCGGCAGCGTCTGTGGCGAACTCGACGCGCATGAAGAAGAGGCCAAGCTCGACATCCTGATGCTGGTCGGCGTTGAGGATGTTGATGTCGTACCGCGCAACGAGAAAATTAATGATGGCGGCGACGATTCCCTTGCGGTCGGGACAATCGATGAGCAGAATGGCGATCTTCGGATTGGGCATGGCGGTTGGAATCAGATTACCTGAAAGAGAGCGGGTGGCGCAGAGCTTCGAGCTGCGGGCGAGATTTTAGAGCTGGGGGTGGGAGAGCGGTTCGCGCGGGGCGCCTGCCCACCCATCCTCACCCCAGCGAGCAAGCTCGCCGGGGACCCCGATCGCATGAGACAAAGGCTCGATGAATGGGGCACCCGGCTCTAATCCGGCCTAGCTCCGACTATGATTCGGAACTTATTGGACGGCTCTTTGGTATCGACCTCTCCAGTTACTTGTATCCCTGCCGACTTGAGTATACCCACAAATTCTTGTAGTCCAGGAGGGTTTGCCTGCTGAGAGTTGACCACAACAATGATTCCTTTGGGTGTTCCACTAAATATCGCCAAATTAATACCAGACCCAGTCAATTGCCATCCTGATGCCTTGAATGCTCCAACCAATTGATTGCCAAAGCGCTGGCTATCAGGGTCATTCATCATCGCTGTAATCAAATCCCCTCGATCTTCCTGGGACGCGTAGGCGCTCATTGCCTTGCTAAGAGTAACTAGCTGGTCTTGAGTCATTCCCCATGGTTTTTGTGATGCGATGATCCCCTTAAGCTGATCTATAACTTGCTGGTCTTCATTATTATTTGCTGGGGGCGTTGTCAACGCATGTTTGGATATGGAACCTTTGGGTTTAGTGACTTCAACTACTGTGGAAATCGGACTGCCAGAGGTGATAACCCGAGTGGGTTCGTTCTTGGGGATAAAACTGTCGATCTTTGATGAAATCTGTTTATTCCCATTATTAATTGCTGTCAGTTGGGCTTCAAGTTTAGACTGCTCGTGACCAGCACGTTCTTGCTGAAACACACCAACGATTATTGTTAGTAATGCCAGAAGTATAAACACCACGATGAGGCGCCGATGATACTCAGGTGGTTGGGGTTTTAAGGACACATACACTCCCAGCCCTGCCAAAACCAGCTGAAATCCGGCAAACAGAACAAATAGGAGAATGTCCATGCCCACAATACTCTCACTATGTACTACATCACGTCGAGGGTTTTACCTGTTGGTTGTTGGGATGGCCTAGGGTTCAAAATGATCCACTACTGACGCCAAACCCTGCCATCTGCTCTTCAACTACTTGATGTCACGCCAGTTGGGGCCGAGGGCTACTTCGGCGAGGATGGGGACGGAGAACTCGGCGACGTGTTCCATTTCATGTTTGACGAGGGATTGCAGTTCGTCGGCCTCGGCGGGGAGGACATCGAAGAGCAATTCGTCGTGGATCTGGAGGGTCATGCGGGAGCGGAGGCGGCGCGCGGCGATCTCGGCGTCGATGCGGACCATAGCGAGCTTGATGAGGTCGGCGGCGGTGCCCTGCAGGGGCGTGTTGATGGCGGTGCGCTCGGCGAAGCCGCGCTGATTGGGGTTGCGCGAAGAGATGTCTGGGATGGGGCGGACGCGGCCGAAGTAAGTGCGCACAAGCTGGTCGCGGCGGACGGCTTCGAGCGTGCGGTCGATGAATGCGCGGACGCCGGAGTATCGCTCGAAGTACTTCTCGATGTAGGCGCGGGCCTCGCGCTGGTCGATGCCGAGCTGCGCGGCCAGGCCGAAGGGGGAGATGCCGTAGACGATGCCGAAGTTGACGGCCTTGGCGCGGTTGCGCGTCTCTTTATCGAGTTCAGCCACGGGAATTCCAAAAACTTCCGAGGCTGTCAACGTGTGGATGTCCTGGCCGGTGCGGTAGGCGTTGAGCAGGAGCGGGTCCTGCGAGAAGTGGGCCATGAGGCGCAGCTCGATCTGCGAGTAGTCGGCGGAGAGGAGCAGGTTGCCGGGAGCGGGGATGAAGGCGGCGCGAACCTCCTGGCCGAGCGCGGTGCGGACGGGGATGTTCTGCAGGTTGGGATTGGTGGACGAGAGGCGGCCGGTGGCCGTGCCGACCTGGTTGAAGGTGGTGTGGACGCGGCCTTCGGCGTCGACGAGGTGCGGGAGTGAGTCGAGATAAGTGGAGCGGAGCTTGGCGAGCTGGCGATGCTCCAGCACGAGCGCGGGGACGGGGTTCAGTTCGGCGAGTTCTTCGAGGACATCCTGCGCGGTGGAGATGACCTTGCCCTTGCCATGCTTGGTGGGCTTGGGGAGAAGCATCCGGTTGAAGAGCACGTCGCCGAGCTGCTTGGGCGAGTTGAGATTGAAGCGATGGCCGGAGGAGTCGAAGATGCGCTCGGCGAGGGTGTCCATTTCGACGGCGAGGCGCGTGGACATGGCGGAGAGAACGGCGGTGTCGATGCGGACGCCGGCCTGCTCCATGCGCAGAAGAACGGGGACGAGCGGGAGGTCCATGGTGCGGTATAGGTGGAGGAGAGGGGATTTTTGTGACGAACCTTCCCAGGTCTCAGAAGCGAGACCTGGGGCACCCGCGTCGCTCTCGGCCATTTGCTGGGCGAAGACGCGGGCGAGGCGGACGATGGCGGCGGCGGCTTCAGGGAGACGATTGGGGTCGGCGGGATTGGACTTGGTGGGCTGATGAATTAATGCGCGATTCGTTGAGCGGGCGGCGATGTCGGGCAACGTGTGCGAGGCGTGCGTGGGATTGATGAGGTAACTCTGCAACATGACGTCGGTGATGTCGCCGCGCAGAGTGACGCCGTGCGGAGCAAGCGCGCGCAGGACGGACTTGAGATCGTGGACGAGCTTGGGGAGGGTTGCGTCTTCGAGGGCGGCGCGGAGGTTGGGCGCGTCGAGGGAGACTTCGATGGCGGAGGCGCCGTCGACGGAGAGGCCTAAGGTGCAGGGAACAGGGATCAGGGAACAGGGAACAGCCGACGAAGGCACTGTGAATGCGTGGGCTGCGGGCGCGGAGAACATATACATCGTCTCGGCGGGGGGTGGTTCGGGTTCGGCGTCAGCGTCGGAGTCGGAGTCGGCGGCGATCTCTTCGGCGATTGCGCGAGCGTCTTCGGAGATGGCGATGGCGAGGCCGCTAACATCCCACTCATCACGGGGAAGCTGCGATGAATGGGGCACCCGATCGGTGTTGGCAGCGCGGGCGCTGGCGAGGAGGGCGGCGATCTCGTCTGGCGTGGGCCGGAGGTTGTATTCGAGGGCGGTGTTGGTGGCGGCGGGCGCGAGGGCCTGGAGCAGGGTGGTGAACTCCAACTCGGAGAAAAGCTCGCGGCAGGCGGCGTTGTCGACGGGCTGGGTGCGCATCGCGTCGAGGGAGAACTCGATGGGGACGGCGGTGTGGATGGTGACGAGTTCCTTCGACAACAAAATATTGTCGCGATTATTTTGCAGCGACTCGCGATAGGCCTTGCGCTTGATGGAGTCGGGCGTGGCGACGGCGGCGTCGAGCGCGGCTTCCACGCTGCCGAATTGCTGGATGAGTTCGACGGAGCCTTTGTCGCCGATGCCGGGCGCGCCGGGGATGTTGTCGACGGCGTCGCCACGCAGGGCCATCACATCGATGACGCGATTTGGCGGCACGCCGAGGACAGACTCGACGCCGGCGGGATCGAGGACGAGGTTGTCCTTGGTGGGGTTGAGGACGCTGACCTCGGGCGTGACGAGCTGCATCATGTCCTTGTCGGAGCTGACGACGAAGACGCTATGCCCGAGCGCGGAGAGCCGGCGGGCGAGCGTGCCGATGACGTCGTCGGCCTCGAAGCCCTCGTAGCTGAGGATGGGGATGCGGAAGGCCTCCAGCGCGCGGCGAATGTAGGGGAGCTGCTGCAGCAGGTCGGGGGGCGTCTCGGCGCGGTTGGCCTTGTAGCCGGCGTAGTCCACCTCGTCGAACTGCTGGGTGCGGGCGTTCCAGCGGCGCAGCGGCTTCATCTCGCGGGCACGCTCGTCGCGGAAGACGGGGCCGTGCAGGTCGTATACGGCGGCGAGAAGCTGCGGGGCGAAGTCCTTGCGCAGCTTGTTGATCATGTTGACGAAGACGTAGGTGGCCGCGGTGGGAATACCGGTGCGCGTCGTCATGGGGCGCTGGCGCTGCATGGCGTGATAGGCGCGGAAGATGAAGGCCATCGAATCGAGGAGATAGATGGGGGGCTTGGCGGGGTTGGTGGGGTCGGAAGACATTGCAGGTTGAGGATACCAGTTGCGATGCGGCGCAGGAATGGAGCGGATTGGCGCAGGATAACTGTTGAATGCTGAGGCCCGGACGGCTAGAGTGGAGATGTGGGCACGAAGACGTTTGACGGCGTGTGGTTTATCGCGTACTCGCATGACCATCTGCCGCCGCATGTGCATGGGCGATATGCGGGGGTCGAAGTGCTTGTGGAGTTGGTGAACGGGACGGTACGATTGGCACAAAGGCCGAAGGCGATTCGTCCCCCGAACGGCAAGCGGTCGGACGTGAACCATATCCTGAACACGGCAACGCAACACGCCGCGGAGCTGATGGAGCTTTGGAGGATCATCAATGGCTGATTGGGTGTTGACGACGACCGATGCAGAGATTGATGCCGCGCTGGAAGAGGCGCGCAACGCCCCGGCTGAGGTGACGATTCTGGAGGCGGCGTACCGTGGTGAGCCGGGGTTGGAGTTCCTGATGCTGAAGCTGAGCGATGGGCGGCGGCTGTTGATCCCACGCGAGGAGCTGGGTGAGTTGAAGAATGCCACGGTGGAACAGGCAACGGACCTACAGATTGGGCCGCATGGCGTGGACATCTGGTGGCCGCAGTTGGACGATGGGCTCTATCTGCCGGACTTCCTGGAACACCGCTGGGGCAAAGTGCCGCGTGGGGTCGCGGCGTAGTCACGGAATTGAGCGGCGCGAAGAGTGGAGGAGCGGGAGCGGTCGCCCACCCCAGCTAGCCAAGTCCGCTCGCCGGGGACCCCGGTCGCGCCTTCGCGCGATGCACCCATCTCAGAATCGAGAGTTGGGGCACCCGGCATTAGTTCTCCGTAGGCTTCTCCTCAATGTGGTCTATCACCAGCGCCGGAATCGGTCGCTTCTCGAGCACCAGCTTCAGGCCAAGTTGTTTCGCCACCGCATCCTGCATCATTACTGGCACGCCACCGGGATCGGCTACCTCACCGGTACCCGCGCCGTCGCTTTTGTCGCCACCACTCATCGATGGCTTCGGCGTAGCGCCACCCTGGGCCAGTCCAAGAAGCTCCAGCTGATGTATCCCGGTAAAGCTCAGCGTCAGATCGTAGCGGCCATCGATGCCGGACTTATTCAGCACCGGTGTCTTGATGACATAGCCTGAGTATCCTTGTAGCTCGCGGGCAAACTGGTCCACCGTCACATTGGTGCAATGCATATACTGCGTCACCAGCGGGTTCGCGGCGCGCGGGTCACTTCTCCCCCGGCGCGACCCTGTCGGTACAGGATGCGCGATTCTCCGGATCGGCCTTCTTCATCTTCGGTGTGCTAGGTAGCAGCGTGTACGCGTTTCCCAGCCTCTCTTCGGTGTGCACCTTCAGCCCGAAGCGCTCGGCCATCAGCGACTGCAGCATCAGCCGCACCTGATCGAAGTCGATCCCCGGCCGCCTGCCGGGCACCTGCGGGGTGTCCGGAGTCGGCAGCTTTGCATCAATATCCCAGACCTTATCGTCGGAGAACGGCGGAGCGTCGAAGATCGTCTTCTCGCTGATGTCCCACGCCAGCGAGATCAGCCGCCGCTCGCTGCCGCTGAACGTCACCTGGTCGATGCTCCGGAACCGTGCCTGCGCCTCCTTCGACTCGTTCTTGCTCGGACGAATCACCGCTACCTCAAACGAGGGCAGCGGCGGCGGAGGCAGCAGCTTCTCGATTCCCGCCGCATTCGGCGTCGGTGCATCGGCCATGCTGATGATCGCGAGCGCTGGCCGCGACGCCGTGCCTGCCTCAAGCTTCAGTCCAAGCCGGTTCACCGCTTCAAAGATCGTGATGGCGTCAGGAGCTCCCGGCTGCCATGTAAAGCGGAAGTCGAAGTCCCACGCGCCCGTCATCCCCATCGTATCCACCACAGGATGATTCAAGGATGCCCAGCCGAATCCCTGCAACTGCTCGGCAAACTGCTCCATCGTCATGTTCGAGCACTTCAATGTAACGGTCGGTGGAAAGGGAGTGCCCGGCGCAGGCTGATCCGCCAATCGACAGCCCGAGTCGCCGGTGGCATCGGCCTTCGGCTTCATCTTCGCCGCTCCACTGCCGGTCTTCAGCAAAAAGGCAGGCAGCGGCTTCGTCTGGCTCTCGGCGACCAGCTTGAATCGATCCGACAGCAGCGATTGCAGCATCCGCGCGGTGTCTTTCTCCGTTGTGCCCGGCGGCGTACTCGCCACGATGTCATAGTGGTCGAACTCCAGCCCCGGCGGCCCTCCCGTCACCGCATCCGCCTCCACATGATAGGCCGTCATAATCAGGTTCAGCGGCGTCGCCTGGTGCACGACAAAGCGATCCCCAGTGAACGGAGCCGTATGAAAGTAGTTCGCGCGGACGCTAAGCGGACTCGGATGAATATCCGCCGCAGTAAACGCCACCGGCTTCGCAGCCGGAGCCGGCTGTGGACTTTGTGCCGCCAAGCCCACGGGCAAAAGAATGGAGAGCAGTAAAGCGCTGATGCGTATCTGATCCATAGTACCCCTCAGATAACGAGACTATTACACGTCCGTACGCAAAAAGCAGCCCGGCAAGTTCAGTGGAGTCAAAACTCAATCCATAATCGCACAACGTACCTGGCTATTGCAAGATGGCGGTGTTGGGGAGGTGCTGGGCGATGCGGGATTGCCACTCGGCGGGGCCGGTGGTGTGGACGCTGGTGCCGGCGGAGTCGACGGCGACGGTGACGGGCATGTCGACGACATCGAACTCGTAGATGGCTTCCATGCCGAGGTCGGCGAAGGCGAGGACGCGGGCGGAGTGGATGGCCTGGAGATGAGGTAGGCCGCGCCGCCGACGGCGATGAGATAGACGGAGTGGAACTCGCGGATGGCGGCGATGGCTTCCGGGCCGCGCTCGGCCTTGCCGATGGTGCCGAGCAGGCCGGTTTGGGCGAGCACCTGGCGGGTGAACTTGTCCATGCGCGTGGCGGTAGTGGGGCCGGCGGGGCCAACTGCCTCGTCGCGCACCGCCTCGACCGGGCCAACGTAGTAGAGGAAGCGGCCGCGCAGGTCGACGGGGAGGGTTTCGCCGCGATTGAGCATGTCGGTGAGGCGCTTGTGCGCGGCGTCGCGCCCGGTGAGCAGCGAGCCGGTGAGCAGGATGACTTCGCCGGGCTTCCAGGTCTGGATGTCTTCACGCGTAACAGCCGCGAGATTGACTCGGCGGGCGTTGGTGGGCGCGTAGGTGAGCCTGGGCCAGGCGTCGAGCGACGGGGGCGCGACGGAGACGGGGCCGGAGCCATCGAGCCGGATGTGCAGGTGGCGCGTGGCGGCGCAGTTGGGGATCATCGCAACGGGGAGATTCGCGGCGTGGGTGGGGCAGTCGAGGGCCTTGACGTTGAGGACGGTGGTGAGTCCGCCCAGGCCCTGCGCGCCGATGCCGAGCTGGTTGATGCGGTTATATAGCTCGATGCGGAGTTTCTCGATATTGGTTTGCGGGCCGCGGGCGATGAGTTCGTGCATGTCGATGGGGGCCATGAGCGACTCTTTGGCGAGGACGCATGGATTTTTCGGCGGTGCCGCCGATGCCGATGCCGAGCATTCCCGGCGGACACCAGCCGGCTCCCATGGTGGGGACGGTGCGGACGACCCAGTCGGCGACGGAGTCGGTGGGATTGAGCATGGCGAACTTTGCCTTCGCTTCGGAGCCGCCGCCCTTGCTGGCGACGGTGATGTCCACACTATTAGAGACGGGCGCTTCGCCTGCGACCAGCTCGACGACGACCATGGCGGGTGTGTTGTCGCCGGTGTTGCGGCGGGTGAATGCGGGGTCGGCGAGGATGCTGGGGCGGAGGAGGTTGTCGGGGTTGAGCCAGGCCTCGCGGGTGCCCTGGTCGATCATCTGCTGGAGGGACATCATGCCGTGACGGGCGGACGGCTCCCACTGGACGTCCATTCCCACTTTTACAAAGGCGGTGACGATGCCAGTGTCCTGGCAGATGGGACGATGGCCCTCGGCGCACATGCGGGAGTTGATGAGGATCTGCGCGATGGCGTCCTTGGCGGCGTGGGACTGCTCGTGCTCGTAGGCGCGGGCGAGGTTGGCGATGTAATCGACCGGATGGTAGAAGCTGATGTACTGCAGCGCGTCGGCTACGGAGCGGATTACGTCGTCCTGGCGGATGATGGTCATGGCAGGCCCCCGGATCATTCTATGGGATGCATTCGGCATGGGATAAGGCCCAGGGCTAAAGCCCATTCATTGCATCAAACTGATTCAGGGGCCTGAAGGCCCCTGCTCCCTCCGAAAGACAGGCAACGGCAAAAGCAACCGCAGGCCCTTCGACTGCGTTTGGCGCTAAACGCGCCAAACTCCGCTCAGGATGACAGGGTAGTGGATTGTTCGCTTACGTACGGGCTGAAGCCCGTCCCCTTCAAAACCAGCGGCTATTTTTGACGGCCGAAGCGGTAGACCAGGCCCATCTCGAAGCCGGCGTTGTTCTGGACGGAGCCGCCGAAGGTGGTGGCGGTGTAGCTGGGGGTGATGCGGAAGGCGAGGTTGGGGTAGAGGTTGAGGTCGAGGCTGCCGCCGATGGAGAAGGCGGGGCGCGCGCTGGTGGAGGGCCAGAGGCCGAGGTTGGCGGCGGAGATGCCCTTGGAATCGCCGTCGAACTTGCCGATGGCGGTGCCGCCGAGAGCGAAGGCGCTGAGGGCGGTCTTCTGGCGCAGGCGGAAGCGATAGGTGGGGCCGGCGAGGAAGGGATACTCGGAGATCTGCGGGCGGCCGACGAGGGAGGCGTACTGATTGAGGTTCTCAATCTTGGCGTTGCCGTAGGCGCCGCGCAGCTCGCCGGTGAGGCCGAGGTTGCGGTTGAAGTAGTAGGTGGTGTTGAGCCAGAAGGCGATCTCGCTGTTCTTCTGGGTGAACTGGCCGGAGCGGAAACGCAGATAGCCTCCGCCGCCGGCGACCTCCCAGCGATGGGTGTAGGTTTCGGCGATCTGGCGGGCGATGCGCGCCTTGCGGTTGGCGTTGGTCTCGCGGCCGGTGCGGCGCGTGGACTGCGCGAGGGCAGAGGAGGACGCGAATGCGGAGAGCAACAGAAGTGCGGCCAAAAGCTGTATGCTACTTGCGAAACGGCACGGCGAACGAAAGATCAACGAGAGCTCCTGCGGTCGCCTCCATTTTTTGAGCTCGTTGGAGGCGAGGTTGGCGCGGCGGAGCAGTCCGCCGGCAGCCACTTCCTATTAGAACATCCAACGCGGCGTTTGGAGTACCGGGGGGCGCGGCGAGGACGAGAAGGTGAGGATTCCATGGCGACGAGCAGAGGTTCAGGCGGCGGGGCTGGCAAGGTATTTCTGGGGTTCCTGCTGGGCGTGGCGGCGTTGGCGGGCGGCGCGGCGGCCTATCTGCAATGGGGCGCGCTGCCGGTGGCGACCGCGGACAAGCCGTTTCCGCTGGAGAAGGAGATCGTGCGCGTGCCGCTGAAGGCAAGGATCGCAAGCCAGATGCAGCCCGCGCCGTTCGGCACCGACGAGGACGTCTTCGAGGGCGGGGCGCATGTGTATCGCGCGCAGTGCGCGGGCTGCCATGGAACGCCGGGGCGCGACGTGGCGTTTGCCAAGAGCATGTATCCGCCGGCGCCACAGCTATGGAAGAAGCACGCCAAGGGCAACGTGGTGGGGGTGAGCGACGACGAGCCGGGCGAAACCTACTGGAAGGTGGCCAATGGGATTCGGCTGACGGGAATGCCTGCGTTCAACCACGTGTTGACGGACACGCAGATGTGGCAGGTGACGCTGCTGCTGAAGAACGCGGACCAGCAATTGCCCGATCCGGTGATGACGATCCTGACCGCGCCGTAGGGCGGGGCGCAGGCGCTATACCCAGTTTTTGCCGTCGAAGAACTTGAGGCCCGCGTGGGTGAGGCGCTCGAGTTCGGCGATCAGAGCGGGGTCCGGGACGGTCTTGAAGTTGAAGCAGGCCTTGCCCTGCATGCGCTTTTTGAGCGCGGGAGAGATAGTTCCGCTGAGCGACTGGTTCATATAGAGCGGCAAGAGATGGAAGCTGACGTACGCCTTGCCCATGCGGACCGAGCTAAAGAACATGGGGTGTCCTTTGTGCTGGGGAAAGGGCGATGGCTTGCGGCCGACGAGCGTGTATTCGGTCGCGCTGTCGGCTTGCACGCTGAGCCGGTCGAGATGGCGGCGGAAGACCTGCTTGAGCGTGGCAAAGACATCGTCGAAACCGGCGGGCTTGGGCACCATGTCGTCCTCCCATTGCGTTCACTTCAGCAAATATGATGCGGCAGTGACGAATTCGAAGCTGTTTTTCCTGTAGCCGGCGGAGGGGTCGTTGAGGAAGTTGCCGGTGGAGGTGACAGTGGGCGAGAGGCTGCGCGAGCGCTATTGCAGGCTCAGGAACTGCTGTAGATTGTCTGCGGCACTGGCGATGGCGCGGGCGAGGCTGAGCTTGGCGAGGTTGTGGGCGAAGACGCTGTTGATGCTGTCGAGATCGGCGGAGGTGAGCGACTCCTGCGCCTGGACGACTTCGACGTTGTCGGTGACTCCGGCGTCGAAGCGCTGGCGGGTGAGGTCGAGGGTCTCGCGGTTGACCTGAAGGTTGCGCTGGGCGAGCTTGACCTGGCTGGTTGCGGCTTGCAGATCTAAATAGGCGTTGCGCACATCGCTTTCGACCTGCGCCTTGAGGTCGTCGAGCTCGGACTGGCGCTGGGCGAGCGCGGCTTGGGCGGATTTGATGTCGCCCTCGGTGCGGCCTCCCTGCCAGATGGGAATGCTGAGCGTGGCGGCGGCGGAGAAGGTTGCGCTGGCCTGCGCGGGGTTGGTGCCGATGGTGCCATAGTTGCCGTTGATGGAGAGCGAGGGCAGGCGTTCGTCGCGGGCGGCGGAGAGCGCGCGCTGGGCGGCGCGGACCTGCGCCTCGGCGGCCTTGATGTCGGAGCGGCGGTCGAGGGCCTGATGGATGGCGTCGTCGAGGGTGAGCGCGGGCGCGGCGGCGAAGGGGACCTCGTCGGTGAGGTCGTAGGCGTCGTTGGGGGGGAGGCCGGTGATGCGCGCGAGGGCGATCTTCTGCTTGGAGAGCTCGGTTTCGAGCGAGATGACGCGCTGCTGCTGGGTGAGCTGCTCGACCTCGCTGCGGTCAACGTCGATCTGGGCGACGAGTCCGACCTGCCGCTTCTGCTGCGTCTGCTGGAGGAGCGCGGTTGCGGTGTCGAGCTGCGCGTGGGCGGAGGCGACGCGCTCTTTGGTTGCGATGATCTGGAGATACGTGCCGCAGACCGCGAGGACGACGGCGTCGCGGGCATCGCGGGCGGTGAGCTGCGCGGCGTGGACTTGTTCGTTCGACGCGCGGAAGTTGTTCCATGCGGTGAGATCGAGGACCGACTGCGAGACGCTGCCGCGCAGATCGATGTTGTTGTACGGGCCGACGATGGTGGGGAAGGTGAAGCCGGGGATGGGCAGGTGGATGCGCAGGCCTTCGGCGGCGAGATTGGTTTGCGCCAGGTTCTCGGCGAGGTAGCCGCTGACGCTGGGAAGCAGCGCGCTGCGCGCGATCTGGCTCTGGCCATGGGCCTGGAGCGCGGCGCGGTTGAGGTTTGCCGCGCCGAGGTTGAAGTTGAGGCCGCGCTGGATGGCGTCGCGCAGCGAGAGCTTGCCGTTGAATGGGAGCTTGGCCGTGCTCGACGAGCTTCCGGCGTAGGGGCCCTGGACCTGGACGGAGGGATTGATGGTGGTGACGCTGTTGGTGGTCCCGGCGATGGGGGCTTCGATCGCGGTGACGGAGCCGCTGTTGCCGGCGCGGCCGGAGAGAGGCAGCGGAGTTGCCTGCGCGTGCTGCGCTGCGTTGGGCTGGGACGGCCCCTGCGCGAAGGCTTGCGATGGAAGCGTGCATGCGAGGAGCGCGATTGCAGCGATAGTGAGGATCGGGGTGATTTTTATCTTCGAGTGGTTCATGGCGAGGAATCCTTCTTGCTAGCTGAGTTGCTTGCGGAAGCGCGTGATGCTGAGCGCAACCAGAACGACGGTGAAGAGGAGCAGGCCGAGAAAGTTTGGCCAGAGGTCCATGAAGCCGCTTCCCTTGAGCGTGCTTCCGCGGACGATGGTTGCGAAGTGGTGGACCGGGTTGAGCACGGTGAGAGGTTGCAGCCACTTTGGCATGGCCTCGACAGGATTGAGCGCTCCAGACAAAGCGGCGAGTGGCGGGTTGATGAAGAAGCAGGTAAGTTGCGCCTGTTGCGCCGAGCGGCTGAATGTGGCGATGACAGTGCCGATGCTGATGCCGGAGAGGATGCACAGGCAGCCCGCGCCGAGCAGCATCAGAATGTTGCCGCGGAATGGGACTCCGAAGACCAACCGGACGACGGCGAGGGCCGCGAACATCATCAGGGTGAGCAGAAGGAAGAGCGGCGCGATCTTGGCGATGATGATCTCGGTGGTGCTGGCGGGCGACATGAGGAGCTGTTCGATGGTGCCGGCCTCGCGCTCGCGCACCATGGCAGCGGAGGCGACGATGGTGCTGTTGAGGATGAGAAGCAGACCGAGCACGCCGGTGACGATGAACCAGGAATCGACCAGGCCGGGATTGAAGAGGAATGCGGGCTGAAGCGAGACCTGGCCGCGGCGGGCGAGGCTGTCGGATGCGACAGGCTGGACCTGAAGGCGAATTCCCTGCTGGCGGAGTCCGTTGTTGTAGCTCTGAAGGACGCCCTCGGCGTAGGCGCGGGCGATGGTGGCGGTGTTGGCGTTGGTTGCGTTCAGCAGAAATTGCACGGTGGCGGGACGCTGGCGCGCGAGGTCTCGCGCGTAGTCGTAGGGGACGACCACTCCGGCGTCGGCGTCGCCACGGCTGACCGCGTCGCCGAGCTTGCCGACGGAGGGGTAGGTGCCGGCGAGGCGAAAGCTCTTGCTCTCGGTGAGCGTGGAGACCAGCTCGCGGCTCTCCGGCGTGCGGCTGTCGTCGACCACGGCGAGGCGGACATCGGAGACGTTGGCGCTGAGCGCGAAGCCGAAGAGCGTGAGCTGCAGGACGGGCGGAAGAACCAGCGAGAGCTGGAGCCGGCGGTCGCGGCGAATCTGGTTGAACTCCTTGCGCACCAGGGCGAGGAGGCGGTAGTTGAAGAGGCGATTGAGGAGGTCTCTCATGGTCTATGCCTTCACCTGCATGCGCCTCATGCCGCGCCAGGCGAGCGAGTAAAAGATGGAGCCGATGACGGCGATGAAGATTACCTTGTACCAAACGGCGGGCCAGCCTCCGCCTTGCAGCAGGGCGTCGCGGACGATCTCGATGTAGTAGCGGCCCCAGACGAAGTTGGAGATCCAGCGCAGGGCGATGGGAATGTTCTGGATGGGAAACATGAGGCCGGAGAGCAGGAAGACGAGCAAAAATCCGCCGAGCGCGACCGTCTGCAGGGCCGCGGTCTGGCTGGGAATGATGGCGCCGACCATGGTGCCGAAGGAGGCCACGCAGAAGGTGTAGAGAATGGTGGCAAGGATGACGGGCGTGGGATCGCCGGCAAAGCCGAGGCCAAAGTAGGTGAAGAGAAGCGAAGACATGACGAGTGCCTCGCCGAGCGCGACGGCCATGAAGGCGAGAATCTTGCCCAGCAGAAACTCGTGCGCGGAGATGCTGGAGACGTAGACCTGAAGAATCGTCTTCTGTTCGGTCTCCTTGGCCATGGCCAGCGCGGCGAGCAGCGCCGGGAACATGGAGATGGCCAGCACGAAGACGCCGGGGCCGTAAAACTTTCTGGAGGAGAGGCCGGGGTTGAACCACAGGCGGATGGCGGCCTGCACGGGCGCGGCCTGGCCGCCGGCGAGCTGCCGGTTGTACGCGGCGGCGATGAGGCTGGCGTCTCCAGTGACCAGCTTCGCGGTGTTGGCGTCGGAGGCGTCCACCATGAACTGGACGGGCGTCTGGACGCCGCGCGCCAGGTCGCGGCCAAAGTGGGGCGGAATGATGAGCACGGCGCGCGCGGCGTTGGAGGCGAGCGCCTCCTCGGCGGACTTGTCGACCGGCCACGCGACGACGTGGAAGGAGATAGAGGCGCGGAAGGCGTCGATGAAGTTGTTGGACGCCGAGGAGCCGTCGAAGTCCTGCACCACGATGGGGAGATTGCTGACCGTGAGCGAGAGCGCGGCGCTCATCAGAAGAAGCATGACCACGGGAAGCACCAGGGCGAGGGCCAGGGTGCGCCAGTCGCGAACGATCTGGGTGAGCTCTTTTCGCACCTGCGCGACGATCCGTCTCATGGCTTCTCCTGGATAACGTTGCTGGTTCTGTTTCCTTTGGAAAGGTCTACACAAATCTCCGAGATTCCCTCGGGGGCTAAAGCCCCGATGATGATTCGGCACATACGGCGGGACTGAAGTCCCGCCCTTTCAAAACGCGGCCTTTTGCGGAGATTTCCTCGCTGGTCCTGTTTATTTTTCAATGGCCACCTTGCCTTCGAGGCGCGCCTTCTCGACGATGGAGATGAAGACGTCTTCCAGCGAGAAGCGGTCTTCGCGCGCGCTGAGTACGCGGAGGCCGTTCTCTTCCAACCGCTGCGTGGTCTCGCGGATGGCGGTCTCCGGCTCGTCTTCGGTGATGAGGTGAAGGCGCGTTCCGAAGAGCGAGACGCGCCAGCTTTCGCCGTTTCGCTTGAGCAGGTCAACGGCGCGCTGCGGCCGGTCCACGATGAATTGAATCAAGTGTCCGGACTGGCGGGCCTTGATGCCGCTGGGCGTTCCCTCGGCGACCAGCTCGCCAGCGACCATCATTCCCAGGCGGTTGCACTGCTCGGCCTCTTCAAGGTAGTGGGTGGTGACGAGGACGGCGGCGCCGCCGTCGGCGAGGCAGTTGATCATGGTCCAGAAGGCGCGGCGGGCGAGCGGATCGACGCCGGAGGTGGGTTCGTCGAGGAAGAGAATCTCCGGCTCGTGCATGATGGCCGCGCCGAAGGCCACGCGCTGCTTCCATCCGCCGGGCAGGCTGCCGGTGACCTGGTCCTGCCTGCCGTCGAGGCCGGAGAAGGAGAGCACCCAGCGGATCTTTTCTTCGCGCTCCTCGTCGGGGACGCCATAGACGCCGGCGAAGAAGTCGAGGTTCTGGCGAATGGTCAGATCGTCGTACAAGGAGAACTTCTGCGACATGTAACCGATGCGCTTGCGCACCGCCTCGGAGCGCAGGTCCTGCTGCGCGCCGGCCAGATGCACGGCGCCGGCGGTTGGGTCGAGCAGGCCGCAGAGCATGCGGATGATGGTCGTCTTGCCCGCGCCGTTGGCCCCGAGCAGGCCGTAGACCTCGCCGTTGCGGATCTGCAGGCTGACATTTTTTACGGCGGTGAATTCGCCGAACTCCTTGATGAGATCGGTTGCGCCGATCGCAACCTGCCCGCGCAGATCGCTGTGGTCGTGACGCGCGGGAAACTCGGCTGTGTCTGCGCTCTGGCCTAACGCGCGCAGCTTGGCGACGAAGGTGTTTTCCAGCGTCGGTTGATCGACGTGCATCTCGTCGATGATGACGCCCGCGCGGGACAACTCTTCGGCGACCCGCTGCTGCACCTGGCCGGGATCGCGGACGAGCAGGTCGAGGCGGTCGCCGAAGCGCTGCACGTCGAGGATCTCTTTGCCGGGGCCGGACTCGGCGGAGAGAAGGCGGTCTGTCTTGCGCAGGTCCGGCGTGCGCAGCTCGATGCGCTTCGCGTTCAGGGTCGCGCACAGCTCCTCCGACGTGCCGATGCGGAGGATTTGTCCCTGATGCATGAAACCGATGCGATGGCAGCGCTCCGCCTCGTCGAGGTAAGGCGTGGCGACGAGAATGGTGAGGCCCTCCGACGACAGGTGGGCGAGAACGTCCCAGAACTCGCGGCGCGAGACGGGATCGACGCCGGTGGTCGGCTCGTCGAGCAGAAGGATGCGGGGCTGCGGGACGAGCGCACAGATGAGCGAGAGCTTCTGCCTCATGCCGCCGCTCAACTTTCCGGCGAGGCGGTCGGCGAAGCGGTGCATGTCGAACATGCGCAGGTATTGCCGGCCGCGATCGAGGATCGCCTGCGGCTCGATGCGGCGCAGATCGCCGCTGTAGCGGATGTTTTCGTCGACGGTGAGGTCGGGATAGAGGCTGAAGGTCTGGGTGAGGTAGCCGGTCTGCGAACGCATCTCGCGCGCCGGGCGGCCAAAGATGTCGGCGACGCCGGAGGTCGCTTCCATCACGCCGGCGAGAATCTGGAAGGTCGTGGTCTTGCCCGCGCCATCGGGGCCGATGAGGCCGAATATCTCTCGTGGATGAACATCGAAGCTGATGCCGCGCACAGCCTCAAGCGCGCCGTAGCGCTTGGTGAGGCCGCGAGCTTCAATGGCTGGCGGTGCGCCGATGCGCTGAGCGGCATCGCGAACGACTTCGCGGTCTGGAGTCGCGGCGATCACGGATGGCTGACCTTCGGCCATGTGCTGCCTTCGACGAGGACTTCGCCATCGACGGGCATTCCCGGCTTGGCAAACCCAAAACCGGATTTCAATTGCAGCTTGATGCCGACGACCTGCTTGACGCGGTCGTCGCGGAAGTAGGTGTTCTCCGGCGTGAAGGTGGCTTGCGGATCGATGCGCGAAACATACGCGTCGACCGGCTTCTGCGGATTGGAGTCGAGATAGACGCGCGCGGGCTGGCCGATTTTTATTTTGCCGATCTCGCCCTCCGGCACAAAGCCGCGCAGATAGACTTTGGTCAGGTCGAGGAGCGTGATGACGGCGGTCCCGGCAGGGATGACTTCGCCCGGCTCGGCTGCGCGCGTGACGACGGTCCCGGTGAACGGCGCGCGGATGGTGAGATCGTTGCGATTGTCTTCCGCCTCGGCGAGCTGGGCGCGGGCCAGTTCGGTCTGTGCGGACGCGCTGGCGAGCTCAGCCTGCTGCTCGGCGATCTGGCGTTTCACCAGCGCGACCTGCGATTCGCGGATGTTGGGGTTGGCGAGCGTCGCCTGCGCGGTGGTGAGCTCGGCCTGCGCCGCCTCGACGCGGCGCTTCGTCGCGGCAACCACGGCGGCCTGCTGATCGGCGGTGGCGGCGGCCTGCAGGCCCTGACGCTCCGAGACGGCGCCGGACTTGGCGAGGCGCGTGTACGCGTCCTTGTCGAAGGCGGCGAGCTGATAGGCGGCCTGCTGCTGCACAAGGTCGGACTGCGCGGCGGCAAGATCGGCCTCGGCCTGATGGACGTGGCCCTCGGTGTCGAACTTGGATTGCCCCACCTGCAACTGGCTCTGGTCCAACTGCTGCTGTAGGACGGCGATCTGCTGGCGCGCGGCGTCGCCTTTTGCTTCAGCCCCGGAGAGCGCGGCCTGGGCCTGGGCCTCGCGCGCGCGAATCTGCGCGTCGTCGAGGATTGCGATGATGTCTCCGGCGTTGACGCTGTCGCCCTCGCGGACGCGGACCTCGAGGATGCGGCCGGTGGTTTTGCTGGCCACGGCGGAGTCGTCTCCCTCGATGCGGCCGCTGACGGCGACGATGCTGCTGGGCAGCGCGGGCGTGGCGAAGAAGACGCGCCAGAGGATGAGGCCGACAACAATCAGCAGCACCGCGCCGATGATGATCCGCACTCTTCGGCGGCGTTGGGTTGCGGCTGCTTCCAGTGCGTCCTGCGCTGCGTTGTCGGCGGCGACTGGCTCGGCGTCCGGCTGGGTTGTCGGCTCGGCCTGCTGCGACAGGCCCAGAGGTGTGGGTTCGGTCATCTGCTTGCCCTCGGTTTTACTTTTCGTTTGGTTCGTTTGATGCTTCGCGCGGAATACTTCGAGCGGAAGTTTTGGATATAGGAGAGTGAAAAGTCCGCGATGTGGTCGGCGATGCGGTCCACTTGTTCTGGCGTCATCTCGAACTCCGGCCAGATTGCAGTCACCAGAGGGCCGGCCAGCGCGTAAACCATGATCTGCCCCAAGAGGCTGATCGCACACAGACGCGTGCTCTCGTCCTCCGCGGGCAAGCCGATCATTCCTCCGATGAGTTCCAGCAGGCGGTGAAAGATCGGCTGGCCCACCCTATTCATCAGCCTCCGCAGCGCCGGCGTTGGCTGCGCCAGCTCATGCGCCATGATCCGGAAGTGCCAGTCTGGCCGGTCCCCTCGAAACAGGCTGTGCAGACGGGCGCGGCCCAGGGCCCGGAGGACCTCTTCCGCGGGCGCATCTTGGTCGATCACAGTCTGCGCCGCCTGAAATTCGGCGATGCGCGCGGACTGCCGCACCACCTCGGTGTAGAGTCCCAGCTTGTCGCCGAAGTGATAGTTGACGGCGGCGACATTAGCCCCGGCGGCGACGCATATCTCGCGGATGGTGGCCGCGCGATAGCCGCGGTCGGCGAAGATGCGCCCGGCTACGTCCATCAATTTGTCGCGCGTGGGATCCGTGGTCGCCGGGCGGCGGCTGCGCTTGACTGATTTCAATTTGGTCTGCGAGCGATTCATATTCAAACAATAGTATGAAACAATTGTTTGAATTTGTCAAATGGGCCGGGACGTTGGTCAACTGAAACCCACTCATGACGATGGGGCCGTCATGAATGGGGCACCCGGCAAATGCGGGGATTCTTCCCCTTCGCAAGCCCAGGGTCAGAATGACAATTCAAAGGTTGCATTATTCCTTGACGTTGACGCCGAGGGCCTTCATCTTGCGGTAGAGGTGGGAGCGTTCCAGGCCGAGGGCTTCGGCGGCGCGGGTGACATTGCCGCCGCACTCGTCGAGCTTTTTCAGGATGTAGTCGCGCTCGTAGGCCTCGCGAGCTTCGAGCAGGGTGGAGAACTCATCCATGCGGGATGCGGACTTTGCGCCATCGCGAGCAGCCTCGCGCGAGACCAGCGGCGGGAGGTGTTTGCGCTCGATGCGCTGCGTCTTGGGGTTGAGGATGAGGACGCGCTCGATGAGGTTGCGCAGCTCGCGGACGTTGCCGGGCCAGTGATACTGGCGCAGGGCGTCGAGGGCGTCGGGATGCATCTCGACGTGCGGGCGGCCATACTGCTGGCCGAACTCCTGAAGGAATTCCTTGACCAGCAGCGGGATGTCTTCCTTGCGGTCGCGCAGCGGCGGGACGAAGAACGGAATGACGTTGAGGCGGTAGAAGAGGTCTTCGCGGAAGTTGCCGCGCGCGATCTCCTCTTCGAGGTCCTTGTTGGTGGCGGCGATGACGCGCACATCGGCGTGGATGGGGTGGGTTGCGCCGACCGGCAGGAAGCTCTGTTCGTCGAGCGCGCGCAGAACGCGTGCCTGGGTCTTGAGGCTCATGTCGCCGACCTCGTCGAGGAAGAGGGTGCCTCCGTCGGCGCGCTCGAAGGTGCCGCGCTTTTCGGCGGGCGTGCCGGCTGGAGCGCCGGGCATGGCTCCGCGGCGATAGCCGAAGAGCTCGGTCTCGATGTGGTCCTCGGGAATGGCGGCGCAGTTCAGCTCGACGAAGACGCGGTCCTTGCGCAGGGACTCCGCGTGCATGGCGCGGCCGATCAACTCTTTTCCGGTGCCAGATTCGCCGTAGATGAGGACGCGGCCGTTGGTGGGGGCCATGAGCTTGATCTGCTGGCGCAGGGCCTTCATGGGGACGCTGTCGCCGGTGACGCAAGAGCGGAAGGCGAGCTGGCGGACGAACTCCTGATTGTCCACGCGGAGCTGGCGGGCGTTGATGGCGTTCTTGAGCACGATGAGGGTGCGGTCGAGGGAGAGCGGCTTCTCCAGGAAGTCGTATGCGCCAAGTTTGGTGGCGCGGACGGCGGCCTCGATGGTGCCGTGGCCGCTGATGATGACCACCTCGGGCAGGTGCGCGGGGTCCATCTGGCGGATGTCGGCGAGCGCGTCGAGGCCGTCGCGGTCGGGCAGCCAGATGTCGAGCAGGACGACGTCGTATGTCGCGTCGGCGAGCAGGGTGAGGGCTTCGCCCGCGGTTGCGGCGGAGGTGACGAGGTAACCCTCTTCGCTGAGGATGCCTTCCAGCGAGTCGCGGATTTCAGCTTCGTCGTCAACGATCAGTACGTGGTTCATGAGGCAGGTCCGAGGTTCGTGGTTCAAGGTTCGAGGTGCGCTGCGGTTTAGGAACTATTGGTTACAGTATCTACTGTTGAGGTCTCCGGGGCTGAGTCGCTGTCTGTGGCAGCGGTGCGGAGTTCGATGATGAACTTTGCCCCGGCGGGGTGGTTCTTTTCGGCGCGGATGGTTCCCTGCTGCTCCTGGATGATCTTGGCGGCGATGGCGAGGCCGAGGCCGGTGCCGCGCTGCTTGGTGGAGAAGTAGGGCAGGAAGAGGCGCTCGCGCATCTCGTCGGTGAGGCCGGGGCCGGTGTCACTGACGGTGAGCTCCACCATGCCGCTGGGCACGAGCGCGGTACTGATGCGCAGCTCGCGCAGCAGGGATTGCTGCATGGCCTCGGCGGCGTTGTCGATGAGGTTGCCGAGGGCGCGCTTGGTGGCCTCGGGATCGGCGAGGACGAGCGGGAGACCGGGCGCAAGGTGCTGGATGAGGCGGATGGCTTGCAGGCGGCCGGCGAAGAGTGCGAGCGAGTTCTCGACGATGGTGTTGATGTCGGCGGGACGCGGCTCGGCGGTGGGAAACTGGGCCAGCGCGGAGAACTGGTCGACCAGCGAGCGCATGGTCTCCACGGCGGAGCTGATGACCTCGCTGGAACGGCGGATGATGGCAATGGAGGGCGACTCGACGTGCGCTGTGTCGAGCGTTGCGCCCAGACGGTCTATATGCCGGTGGATTTGTTCCGCGGAGAGGGAGATGGGCGTGAGCGGGTTCTTGATCTCGTGGGCGACGCGACGGGCGACCTCGCGCCATGCAGACTGCTTCTGCGCGCGCAGCAGCTCGGTGGCGTTTTCCAGCACCAGGACGTATCCGTGATGGATGCGATCGGATCCGCTTCCGGTTTCGAGCAGGGCGACGGTGGCCAGCAGGACCATGGCGCCTCCGCTCTGCGCGCCGGTTCCGGCGACCGTCATCTCCATTTCCGCGGAGGCGGAGCCCATGCGATGGCTGCGCTGCAGCAGGTGGTCGAGGGTCTCCATCGCCTCGGCGGGGAAGATGGTATCGATGGAGCTGCCGATGAAGGGCGTCTGGCCGCCGGGGTCGAGCATCTCGGTGAGCGCGCGGTTGGTCAGCACAATGCGGCGGCTTGTATCGAGCGTGGCGACGCCGTTGGGGATGGTCTCCAGCATGGTTTCCAGTTCGCTGCTGCGTGCTTCGAGCGTGGCGTTGGCGGCCGAGAGCTGGAGGGTGGAACTCTCGACGGCGTGACGGCTGTCCTCCAGCTCGCCGGCCATGCGGTTGAAGCTGCGCACCAGATCGCCGAGCTCTTCGGTGGTGCTCTCCGCGACGCGGTGGGCATAGTCACCGGCGGCGATGGCCTGCATGGCGTCGGCCAGCGCCTCCACGGGCTTGGTCACCTGCTTGGAGAGGTTGAGCGCGAGCCAACTGCAGGCGAAGAGCGCCAGCGTGGTCATCAGCAGCAGGAGCATCATGTAGAGATTGCGCACCTGGCGGCGGCTTCGGTAGACGCTCCAGTAGAGGTCGGTGGCGTTGTGCAGGCGGGTCATGGCGGCCGCGATCCCGTAAGGCATGGGCAGGCCGACGACCACGGTCCCGCCCTGCTTCAGGGCGGCGGCGCCGAGGGCGAAGTCCTTATCGCCGAGCGAGAAGACGGGCTGGTCGCTGCGTTGCGCGAGGGTGAGGATGGCCGCGTCGGTAGGGCCTCCGATGGGGACCGTGTCTCCGGGCCTATGGCCGCTGAGGTTGGCCGCAGGCCCGCTGTCTTCCTCCTCCGGCGTGGTGTCCGGCAGCCAGGGTTTGGCCTCTACGGGAGCGCCGGCGGCCTGTGGCATCTGGAAGGCGGCGACGGAGCGGCCTTCGCTGTAGACGATGGCAAAGCCGTTCTGGAGGGTGATCTCGTGCTGGCGCAGGAGCCGGTTGATGGCGTCCAGGTCCGGCCCGCTCTGGTTCCCCCTGGCCCCCTGCGAAATACTCTCCGATACGGCCAGCGAGACCGCAATCGACTCCGCCTCGGCGCGCGCGTTGGCCGAGGTGTACTGGGCGAGCTGCAGCGCCATGCGGTTGGAGTCGTCGCGCATCTCGGTGACCGGCTGGGAGAACCAGCGGTCGACGGCGCGGTTCATCAGGCCGTAGCTGAAGAGCGCCATGAAGATGATGGGGACAAGCGAGACCAGCACCGCTCCCCACAACATGCGCGTGCGCAGGCGCGTTCCCATGACGCGGCTGCGCTGGTCGGCGTAGAGCTTGAGCACGTTGCGCACCAGCAACAAAAGCACCGTGACGAAGAGCAGAAAGGCCAGAGCGGAGAGGCCGGTAAAGACCACGATCTCGCCGGTGGTGGCGGGATTGAGGAACTTGAGCGAGAAGGCGTTCAGCGCGGCGAAGGCGGCGAACAGCACGATGAGGATGGAGCCCAGCGTGAAGCTGACGATCTTCCTGCTGCTTACGCTTCTGCCCATCGGCACCGGCCCTCCTCGCGGTGAGACGATTATAGGCGGCGGGCCGAGGGCCGTGCGGCTTGACCCCTAATCGCCGAAGCTTCGCGGCCAGCGGCGGGCGCCATGGATGACGGCGAGGATTTCAATGACTGTGGGGCGGATTCGGTAAGCCACGATGTATGGCGTTCCCGAAACGACAAGTTCGCGGGTCCCGCGTCGCCGGCCCGGACGGCCCATCTCAGGAAAGTCCGACAGGGTGTTCGTTGCGTAAAGCAGGATCGCGACCTGCTGGTCCGCTGCCGGTTCGTTGGATTCCGCGATGTACTCGTGCAGCTCCGCTAGTTGCACACTTGCCGGCGAGGTCCAGACGACCGGCATCTTCATGCGCTTTTCTTCTTCCTGGACCACGATGCCGCCATCTTCACGACTTCACTGTGGGGGATCACATCTCCCGCATCCGCCGCGCGGATGCCTTCGTCGATCAGCGCAAGGTGGTACTCCTGCAGCGAGAGGTACTGATCGACCGCTTCGTTGAGGATGAAGCTGCGGTCTCGCTGTTGGTGCGCGGCGGCGGAATCCAGGGCCGCAACTTTGTTTTGGGGGACGCGGAAGGTGACGGTTTTCAGGCCCATTGCTGAATATTACAAGAGAATATCAAAGAATACAAGAGAATATATGAGCTCTTTCGCGTCCGACCTATACCAACTCGGCCACCGGCTTCCAGTCGCGCTGCTGCGATTCGGCGACGGGCTTGCAGGCGAGCGTGCCGCGGAAGGTGTTGACGCCCTGGGCGATTCCCGCGTCCTCGCGGATGGCGGCGTTTGCGCCCAGATTGGCCAGCTTCAACAGGTAGGGAAAGGTGGAGTTGGTGAGCGCCAGGGTGGATGTGTGGGGGACGGCGGCGGGCATATTGGTGACGCAGTAGTGGACGACGCCATCGACCAGATACGACGGGTCGGAGTGGGTGGTGGGCCGGGCAGTCTCGACGCATCCTCCCTGGTCGATGGCCACGTCCACAATCACCGCGCCCTTCTTCATTTTGGCGACCATGGCGCGGGTTACCAGCCTGGGTGCGGCCGCGCCGGGGATGAGCACGCCGCCGATGACGAGGTCGGCTGAGCGTACGGCACGCTCGATGTTGTAGCCGTTGGAGGCGAGCGTGTGCAGGCGGTCGCCGAAGATGTCGTCCAGCTCGCGCAGGCGGTCCAGGTTGCGATCGACCAGGGTGACGCTGGCACCCATGCCGAGGGCGACACGCGCCGCGTTCGAGCCGACGATGCCGCCGCCCAGAATCACGACGTTGCCGGGAGGGACGCCGGGGACGCCGCCCAGCAGGACGCCGCGCCCGCCGCGTTCCTTCTCCAGATAGGCCGCGCCGACCTGGACGCTCATGCGGCCGGCGACCTCGCTCATGGGGATAAGCAGGGGCAGCGCGCCGGTGCGGTCGCGGACGGTCTCGTAGGCGATGCCGGTGACCTGGCTGGCCAGCAGCGCGTCGGTGAGGGCGCGCGCCGGCGCCAGGTGCAGGAATGTGAACAGGGCCAGTCCCTCGCGGAAGTGCCTGTACTCCTGCTCGATGGGCTCCTTGACCTTGACGACGAGGTCGGCCAGCCGCCAGAGTTCGTTGGCGGAGCCAACGATCTCTGCCCCGGCGGCCTGGAAGTCGTCGTCGAGCATGGCGCAGAGCTCGCCGGCGTTGTGCTCGACCAGCACGGTGTGGCCGGCGGCGACCAGCGCATGGACTCCGGCCGGCGTGACGCCGACACGGCTCTCGTGGTCCTTCAACTCCCTGGGAACGCCGAGGATCATGGTCATCCCCCTATCAAACGGGCCGCCGGTTGTCCGTTCTCCGCTCTGGAGGGCCAAACCGCTACGGACAAAGGAGATCGGGGAACGGACAGCTTCCCTTCCCCCAACAGGGGTCCGCGCCAGGCCGTACAATAGGCATTGATCCTTTTTGTCAGGAAAAAGTTGCCCTCATGTCTTCCGACGGTTATCAAATGCGGTACTCGCGCATCCACAACATGCGCTCGTTGTTCAGTCTTTTTTCGAACGACCTGGCCATCGATCTGGGGACCGCGAACACGCTGGTCTATGCGCATGGCAAGGGCATCGTGGTCAACGAGCCCTCCATCATCGCGGTCAACACGCTGACCAACGAGGTGGAGGCGGTGGGCAAAGAGGCCAAGGAGATGCTGGGCCGCACTCCGGGCAACATCGTCGCCATCAAGCCGATGAAGGACGGCGTAATCGCCGACTTCCGCCACACCGAGAAGATGCTGAACTACTTCATCATGAAGGCGCACAACAACCGCAGGCGCATGGTGCATCCGCGGATTGTGATCGGCGTGCCGTCGGAGATCACGCAGGTGGAGAAGCGCGCGGTGATGGACTCGGCCTACCGGGCCAAGGCGAGCGAGGTCCACCTGGTCGAGCAGGCCATGGTGGCGGCCATCGGCGCTGGGCTGCCCATCACCGAGCCGGGCGGCAACATGGTGATCGATATCGGCGGCGGGACCACGGACATCGCGGTGATCTCGCTTTCGGGCATCGTCTATTCCAAGTCGGTGCGCATGGCCGGCAACCAGATGGACGAGGCCGTCATCACCTACCTGAAGCGCAAGTACAACCTGCTGATCGGCGAGCGCACCGCGGAACAGGTCAAGATACAGCTTGGCTCGGCCTTCCCGCTGGACAAGCCGCTGACCATGGAGATCAAGGGGCGCAACCTGATCGAGGGCGTTCCCAAGACGATCACCATCGAGGACTCCGAGGTGCGCGAGGCGCTCTCCGAGTGCGTCTCGACCATCATCAACGCCATCCGCGTGGCGCTGGAGAGGACGCCGCCGGAGCTCTCGGCGGACATCTCCGACCGCGGCATCGTGCTGACCGGCGGCGGCGCGCTGATCAAGAACCTGGACAAGCGCATCCGCGAAGAGACCGGCCTGCCGGTGTCGATCGCCGACGACCCGCTGGCGTCGGTGGTGCTGGGCACGGGCAAGATGCTGTCGGACTTCAAGCTGCTGCGCAAGATCTCGATCGACTGAGCTTGCACTGCTCGAGATGGAGTCAGGGCAGTTTTTCCGAAGGGGTATTCGGGGCCGAAAGACAAATACGGAGGTTCCGGCTTCGCCAGAATGACGGCACAGTGGTAAGCTAGTTAGCAGATGCAGTTAGAGAGGGTAGAGCCGGGGATATGACTCCCCGCGTGCTTGTCCCCTTCACCTCCCGGAGTGGTTTCTGGCGGGACGCCAGGTTCGACCGGGCGCGCATATGTGCCGGGTGAAGGCCGCTGCAATTCAGGATTGGAGTTTCACCATGGCAGCCAAATGCGACATCTGCGGCAAGGGCCCGCAGTTCGGAAACAACGTCTCCCACGCCAACAACACCACCCGCCGCCGCTGGAACGTGAACCTGCACCCGGTGAAGGCCGTGGTTGCGGGCGCGTCGAAACGCATCCGCGTGTGCAGCGGATGCATCAAGACGGGCAAGGTCGTCAAGGGCTAAGCAGAGTTATTTAAGAGAGAACAGGACGCCCCGGCTGGCAACATCGCAGCTGGGGCGTTTCGTGTCTACATTGCCGTTCTGCGCGGAGTTTGTCATTGCGCAGAGCTGGAATCTATTTTTTTCTTTTACTACTTTACTTTTTCTCGAACGCGAGCGAGGCGCTGTTGATGCAGTAGCGCAGGCCGGTGGGTTGGGGGCCGTCGGTGAAGACGTGGCCGAGGTGCGCGCCGCAGGACGAGCAGGTGACCTCGATGCGCCGCCTTCCCAGCGACAGGTCCTCATGCTCCTCGATGGCCTCGGGCGACTGGGGCAGCCAGAAGCTGGGCCAGCCGCAGCCCGAATCGAACTTGGTTTCGGAGGCGAAGAGCGGCGCGTGGCATGCCCCGCAGAGGTAGCTGCCGTCCTCGCGGGTGTCGACCAACGCGCCGGTAAACGGCAGCTCGGTCCCCTTCTGGCGCATCACATGGAACTGCTCCGGGGTGAGCAGCTCGCGCCACTCCTCCTCCGTCTTCTGCACCTTTTGCTGTGTCGCGGGCCCCGATCCTGGTGTCGTATCAGCCATCTCGCATATCCTCTGCCACATTCGATGCGCCGATTCGCGCAACGATTTCAATTCACACCTATGTCAACGGTTGCGTGGCGATGATTTCGATCTCCACCAGCGCGTCCTTGGGCAGGCGGGAGACCTCGACCGTGGAGCGCGCGGGCGGCACCACGCCCTCGGGCGCGAAGTAGCGTGCGTAGACCTCGTTCATGGCGGCGAAGTCGTTCATGTTCTTGAGGTACACGGTGGTCTTGACGACGTTGGCCATGTCCAGGTCGGCCTCCTCCAGCACGGCGGCGAGGTTGTCCAGCACACGCTTGGTCTGCTCGCGAATGCCGCCGCCGACCAGCGCTCCGGTGGCGGGGTCGAGCGCGACCTGGCCGGAGGTAAAGAGCGTATCGCCGACGCGCACCGCCTGCGAGTAAGGCCCAATCGCCCGAGGGGCCTGGGTGGTCGAAATCATCGTCTTGGTCTGTGCCATATCGCGCTTTCGTCTTCTGGATTCTTAAGGATGGCTTGATTGTCGCGCCTGCAGTGGTTTTGCACAACCTGTCGGCTATGAACGATTGATCCAGTGCAACTAGCGCAGCCGCGCAAGGATGTAGAGCGATTCGACCCGAGCCGGGTATTTTGCAAGACATTCAATTCTGGAATCGACCACCTCGAATCCCGTGCGATGCAATAGGGCGTTCATGGAGTTCTTATTGAAAAAATTCAGGTGCTCATGGCATTTTACGAACCCGAGGGGGGGAATGCGGCCCAGCCGTATGCGCGCTGCCGCCGAGTAAAAATCCACGGCGACCAAAGCCGCCGGAAGATGCAGCAGGGTGTTCAGGTAGCTGCGATAAAGCCTGCCCTTCCCCACAAAGCCGATCCCATATTGCTCATAGGGAACGTCGATGCAGAGGAGCGATCCGGGGTTCTGGCAGGACCGCAATTGCTCCAGCACACTGGCGGGCTCCGAGCAATGCTCCAACACGCTGGAAGCCATGATGAAGTCGAACTTCATGCGATTCAATTCCTGCTCGGAACCGATTCGAGTGACTCCATGCACCGGCACTGCATCGGACAGTTCAAAGACAAATTTGTTTGTGCCAAGCGAGTTTGGAATGAACTGTCCCCGGTCGCCCCCGTAGTCGAGAACGGTCTCGACCATTGCATGGTTCACATGCGGAAGGACGAGCCTTTCAAGCCCGGCAACTCGCGCGGCAATTTCTTCCGTGTCGCCGCCGATTCCATCGTTGACCTTCCTGGAGTACCAGAATTCCCAGCGATGGCGCTCCGCGAAATAGCGCTCGCCTCGATAGCCGGAGTAAAGGAGGGCAACCTCATCGGGGGCCAGGCGCGAATCGAAGAACCGGAAGGAGCAGTTGGAGCATTCCAGCAGCTTGCAAAGGAATGGCGGGCGCCCAACTGCATAGTGCGCGAGGAAGGGCGCAACGATCGCCCATCTTGCGTGGGACTCTTTCGATTGACAGCACGGGCAGGCCTCGATGGTGTACATATTCGAAGACAGTAGCATACGACAGCGGGAACCGCCCCATCGGCCTCCCTTCGCACAGTTCGATGCGTGATTGCGGTTTCGCGGGGCGGCGGCTAGATCTTTTGGACGCGCTGGACGTCGTGGACTCCGGGGACGCGGCGCAGCTTGTCGACCAGGCGGTTGAGATGGCGGAGGTCGACGGTCTCGACGACGAAGTCCACCACCGCGCCGCCGTCGTCGGATGCCTCGGAGCTGGAGGAGCGGATGTTGGTTCCCTCGTCGGAGATGATGGCGGTGAACTCCTTGAGCATTCCGGCGCGGTCGTCGCAGAGGACGGTGAGTTTGACGGGATAGGTCTGGGGCCTGGGCGCGCCCTCGGCGCCTGTATCGCCGGCGAGCGGCGCCCACTCGACCTGGATTCGGCGGTCGGACTCGTAGAGCAGATTCTGCACGTTGGGACAACTGCGTGCATGAACCGCGACGCCCTTGCCGCGGGTGACATAGCCGATGATCTCTTCGCCGCGGATGGGGTTGCAACAGCGCGCGCGGTAGACCAGCAGGTCGTCCTGTCCCTCCACCTGGAGCGACTCCGATCCCCTGCCGAAGAAGACGCGCTTGACGGCGTCGGACATCTGGCCCAGGGTGTTGCCGACGACACCTTCAGGCGCGGCGGGCTCGAGCGCCATGGTGGAGCCGGGCTCCAGCTTGTTGAGCACCTGGCGCGCTGAGTACTTGCCGAAGCCGACGCCGGCCAGCAGCTCGGCGTGCGTGCCCAGGCCATATTCTGCGGCAACCTTGTCGTAGTCGGCCTCGTGGTACTTGGAGAGCGCGATCTTGTACTTGCGCGCCTCTCGCTCCAGCAGCTTGCCGCCCACCTCGACGGCGCGCTCGCGCTGGTGCTCGTTGAGCCAGTGCTTGATCTTGTTGCGGGCGCGCGAGCTCTTGGCAAAGCTGAGCCAGTCGCGGCTGGGGGAGTGGCCGGCCTGGGTGGTGATCTCGACGATGTCGCCGTTGCGCAGCTTGGTGCGCAGGGGAACCATGCGGCCGTTGACCTTGGCCCCGGTGGTGGTGTTGCCCACCTGGGTGTGGATGGCGTAGGCGAAGTCGATGGGGCTGGCGTCCTTGGGCAGGACGACGACCTTGCCCTTGGGGGTGAAGGTGTAGACCTCCTCGGGGTAGAGGTCGATCTTCAGCGTCGACATGAACTCGTTGGGGTCCGACATCTCGCGCTGCCACTCCATGAGCTGGCGGACCCAGGCGAGGCGGGCCTCGTCCTTGGGTGTGACATCGTCGCCGGCCTTGTACTTCCAGTGCGCGGCGATGCCCTCCTCGGCGACGCGGTGCATCTCTTCGGTGCGGATCTGCACCTCGAACTGATGGCCGCCGGGCGCGATCAGCGTGGTGTGCAGGCTCTGGTAGAGATTGGGCCGCGGCATGGCGATGAAGTCCTTGATGCGGCCGGGCACCGGGCGCCAGATGGAGTGCAGCAGGCCAAGCACGGCGTAGCAGTCCTGCACCGACTGGCAGATGACGCGGATGGCCAGCAGGTCGTAGACCTGGTCCAGCGGGATCTTCTGCTCGGAGAGCTTCTGCTGGATGGAGAAGAGGCGCTTGATGCGCCACTCCACACGGCCCGCGATCCTGTGCTCGGCCAGCTTTCCTTCGAGCGTCTTGACGATGCCTTCGAGGAAGACCACGCCCTCGCCGCGCAGCGCGTCCACCTCATTGGAGAGCTGCTCGTAGGCGAAGGGGTCGGTGTAGCGGAAGGCCAGGTCTTCCAGTTCGCCGCGCAGCTTGCCCATGCCCAGGCGGTGCGCCAGCGGCGCGTAGACGTCGAGGGTCTCCTTGGCGATTTTCTGCCGCTTCTCGGAGATAAGGTGCTCGAGGGTGCGCATGTTGTGCAGGCGGTCGGCCAGCTTGATGATGACGACGCGCACGTCGGTGACCATGGCCAGCAGCATCTTGCGGATGTTCTCGGCCTGGTGCTCCTCGCGGTTGGCAAACTTGATCTTGTCCAGCTTGGTGACGCCTTCGACGATGTGCGCCACCTGCTCGCCGAAGCGCTTCTCGACCTCTTCGGTGGTGACATCGGTGTCTTCGACGGCATCGTGCAGCAGGCCGGCGGCGATGGCGGTGGAGTCCATCTTAAGCTCCGCCAGCACCAGCGCGACCTCCAGCGGATGGCCCGCATAGGGATCGCCGGAGGCGCGCTTCTGTCCCTCATGCTGCTCCAGACAGAAGGCCCACGCCTGACGGATGAGCTCGAGGTCGTCTCCCGGCCGGTTCCGATGGACCTCCGCGAGCAGGCGAGCGAACTTGGCATCCATCTCGCCGATAATCTTCGCGCTGGAGCCGGCAAGGTGCTCGGCCGCGGACTTCTCCGCCGGGCTGGCCGCTACAGCTTCGGGGTGGGCAATCGCAGCCTCGGCGGGCGGCGCCGGACGCAGAGGCTTCCGTGGAGGCGGGTGCGGCAGAGCTGTCTCACGCTCGATGCCTGCGCCCGTCGCGATGGAGTCGGAACTCGTCCCTTCCTGCCTCGAAGGTGCGGTCTTCCCGGAGCTTCCCGGGGCCGCTGGAGTGATTGCCATAGCCTATTATAGGCGGCGGCGCAAGAGTGCCCCAACATCCTCGGCAATCTGGCCGCATTGCAAGCACATCCCGGCCGTGGACGATGGCGTACAAAGGGGCGCCCCGGAAGGGGCGGACGAACCCCGGGAGATGATTTTCAGAGGACGCGGCGGAGTCTGCGGGCAAGACGGGGTGATGCTGGTCACAAGCCGCTCTGGGCGCAGTCTGAGACAATCAGGGGAACTGCGCGAGGTTCAGATCTATGGCTACGGCTGCGGCACCAGAGGTGAAGACCATGCACACGCTTCCCGGGGACGCGGTGCGCCAGATCCAATGGCGGTTTGCGGAGCGGTTCGACCTGCAGATGCTGGTGCAGTCGGCGCGCACCGTGGCGCGGACGACGGTGGCGCAGATGGTTGCGGCGGGCGAGCGGAACACCCATGAGTGGACCCCCGCCAAGGCCGAGATGATGGAGGCCTTCGACCGCGCCGGTATCACCTCTGCGTTTATGGAGCCCGAAGAGGGCGGATTCATCGCCGGGCCGAAGAACCTTGCGCTCTCGCTGGCGGCGTTCGAGCTGGCGTGGGTGGATGGCGGCGCGGCGACCGGCAGCCTGGCGAGCTTTCTGGCGCTGGCCCCAATTCACGAGTGCGGGACGCCGGAGCAGGTGAACCACTACAAGACGCTGGCTGCGCCGTCGCAGACGGGCGATGGCCGCAAACCGTGGCGCGGAGCATTTGCGCTGACCGAGCCGCTTCCCTACGTCGGCGTGGACACCGGAATCCTGAGCGGAAAGCTGCGCGTCGCCGAGTGGAAGGACGGCGCGGAGCCGATCTTGCAGGTGGACAAGCGCGGCCGCTTCATCACCAACATCGCCTTCGCCAACTTTGTGACCGCGGCGGTGACCTCGGACGATCCGCGCATCAAGGGCAGTTGCGTGGTGGTCCTGGAGGAGGGCGACGAGGGAATCTTCGACCGTGGCACGGCGACCAAAAAGCTGGTGCACCAACTCTCGTCCACCGGCGACCCGATCTTCAACCTGAAGGTGCCGGCCAGCCGCATCATCGGCGGATACACGGTGCAGGACGGCGTGATCGTGCCAAACTTCAGCCACGGCGAGGTGATCGAGGCGGTCTTCCGCCGGACGCGCGTCACGGTGGGCCTGATGACGGCGGCCAAGCTACTGTCGGCGGTTGAACCGGTGATTCGCTACCAGAGGGAGCGCTTCCACGGCGCGGCGGGCGTGAAGCCCGGCTCGATGCGCTACGAGCTCGGCATTCAGCAGCGCGAGGATGCGCTGCACCGGCTGGTGGACGTGTGGGCCATGGGCGAGGCCGGCGCGTCGCTGGGCTTTGCCGCGGCGCGGATCTTCGACGATCTGGAGCCGCTGGAGAAGCAGAAGAACGCGCTGATGAAAGAACTGGGAGTCAGTGGCAAACGCGCGGTGCTGAAGGCGCTGCAGGAGAGCGAGCAGCGGGCCATTAAGATGCTTGGGCTGGCCGCGGACGATCCGCGCCGCGGCGAGCTGGCCGCCGATCCCATGGTGGATTTTGTGCTGAAGGACGCCGAGGCCGACATTCTGTGCCCGGCAACCAAGCTGTGGAACACCGGCGTGGGCGCGAACATGATGCGCGAGGCCGTGAGCCTGATGGGCGGCTATGGCATCACCGAGGACTGCCCCGGTTTCCTGGCCAACAAGTGGATGGACGCGCAGTTGGAGGCGACCTACGAGGGGCCCGAGGCGGTGCAGCGGCGGCAGTTGACGATCACCATGACGCGCGATGTCTTCCTGGCGCAGTTCCGCACATGGATCGCCGAGATGCGCAAGATTGCCGGCGAACATCCAGGGACCGGGGCCTGCACACTGGCCTCCGCGATGGAGATGTGGCAGTGGACGCTGGCTCATCTACAGACTGCCACCGATCCCACGGGCAACAAACTGTACCACGGACAGCGGCAGGGCGTGACCTTTGCCCTGGCCGACGCGCTGTGCTGGCTGGTCGCTTCGCGCTGCCAGATTCTGGACGTGCTGGAGCTGGAGGCGCGCGGCCCGCAGGATGCCGTTGCCGCCGTGGGGCTGGCCGGGACCGTGCAGTTCCTTAGCGACCTCGCTCATATGCAGGCGGCGCGCGCGGCGGGCGAGGTCTCGCGCATCTCGGCCGAGCTGGTCTTCGGCTACAACCTGCACCCGGCCTGGGACGAGGAGGGCGGCAAGCACTGCTTCACGACGCAGGAACTCGATGAGCTGGAGGAGACGATGCCGGGAATCTCAGCCTTCGCCATTGACGTGGTCAACGCGAACGGAGGTCATCCGCCGAAGGCCGGGCCATGCGCGGGATGCGGCGGAGCCGGCGAGTTCCAGCGCATGCAGAACAAGCTCTGCACCTGCCTCAGCGGCTCGCGGCTGGCCAAGGACCGCGCCGCAGACACGGTGAGCAAGGTGATGATCCCCGAAGCCCTGGACTATCCCGCATGAGTGGCGAAGCCATTGAGCGGAACCAGAGTACCAGTAGCCAAGCGAACGGTATTCAAGGTGGCTTTTCCTTGAGGGAAAAGCCACTCGAAGGGATTGCCTCGGGAGACACCTACTCTGGTTCCGCTCTCGCCGCAGACGCAACGGCTTCAGAAAGCGCTGCGGCTCCGGATGTAGACCGCGCGACGATGGAGGTGGACATCGCCTGCGTCGGCTTCGGCCCAGCGATGGGCGGATTCCTGACCGCGCTGACACGCGAGTGGGCCGCGCAACCGGACGATCCTGCGTTCGCCAGCCGGGTTGCCCCGGGAATGCCGCTGCAGGTCCTCTGCTACGAGCGCGCAGACGATATCGCCGCCGGAGTCAGCGGCATCGTCACCAGCGCCAGGGGCATCCGCGCCAGCTTTCCCGATCTGAATCCAGCCGAGATTCCCATGGCTGCGCCGGTCAGCGAGGAGCGCGTGCTCTATCTGCTCGATCCCATCGGAGCCAGCCGGCGGTCGTTTGCTCTGCGCGCGGGCGATGCGCTGCTGCGCGGGCTGGGCGGGCTGCTGGGCGTGAAGGATGCGGCGTACGAGCTGCCCTGGACGCCCGCGTTCTTGCACAAGCACGGCGGGCTGGTGCTGTCGATGGGCCAGTTCAACCAGTGGGTCGGGTCGCAGTTGATGGCCACCGGCCTGGTGCAGATATGGCCGGGAACGCCGGTGAGCGGGCCGCTCTTCGCGGGCGAAACGGGCAAGGAGAGATACTCCGTCAAGGGGATTCGGCTGGCCGATCAGGGGGTCGATCGCACGGGCGCTCCGGCGGATGGTTTCATGGCTGGGATGGATGTGCATGCGCCGCTGACGGTGGTCGGCGACGGACCGGTGGGCGCGGTGGGCCAGGCGCTCGACCGGCGAATCGGAATGCCGCCGGGACACGCGCAGAGCGAGTGGGCGCTGGGCATGAAGATGGTGATCGAGCTGCCGGAGGATTCGCCGCTGAAGCCCGGCACCGTGTGGCACACCTTCGGATTTCCCGAGCCGGAGATCTTCGGCTTCCTCTATGTGCATCCGGACCGGCTGGTCTCCGTCGGCATCTTCGTCCCGTCGTGGATGGGCGATCCCTCGCGCACGGCGTATCGCTACTTGCAGCACTACATGCAGCACCCCGCGCTGTGGCGCTATCTCAAGGACGGCACGCTGCGCTCGTGGGGCGCGAAGAGCTTGCAGGAGTCGGGTAAGCACGGCGAGCCGTTCCTGACCGGCGATGGTTTCGCGCGCATCGGCGAGGGATCGGGCAGCACAAATATGCTGACCAACTCCGGCGTGGACGAGGCGTGGACCACCGGCGTGCAACTCGCAGACGCAGTGGTGGAGCTGCTGCGCGCGGAGAAGCCCTTCACGCAGGAGAACCTCTACGCCACCTACGTTGCGCGTCGCCACGCCAGCTCGTTGGAGCGCGAGGCCGAAGAGGCCAGGAACGCGCGCAACGGGTTCCATCATGGACTGGTGCGCGGCATGATCGGCATGGCTCTGGCCGGACTCACGCACGGGAAGCTCTCGCTGGGCGGGCGGATTCCATCGGCGCAGGAGCAGATTCGCCGCTTCGAGCCGCGCAAGGTTGCGGGCGTTGATGCAGCGGAGGCCGAGCGGCTGGCGCAGGCTTCGGCTCACGGCGAACGCCCACTGCATGACGCGTTGCTGACGGCGCGCGGTTGGCCGGAGATTGAGTTGGACGGACGGCTTCTGGTCACGCAGCAGGACGCGCTGCTGATGGGCGGCAAGGTGCAGGCGATGGCTGGCTTCAGTGACCACGTCGTCTTCCGCGATGCGGGGATATGCAAGACCTGCGGCGAGAGGACCTGCATCGCGATGTGCTCCGGGCAGGCCATCACCCAGGGCGCGGAGGGAGCGATCGCCTTCGAGCGCGAGAAGTGCGTGCACTGCGGCGCGTGCCTCTGGAACTGCGCCCACACTCCCTTCGGCGAGCACACCAACATCGAGTTCCGCGCCGGCGCGGGCGGACTCCACTCGGCGGAGAACTGAGCCTTCTAATGATCCAGACGATGCTCCCACTATTCGTCATTATCCTCCACAACGGAGGCGGCCCGGTCACCGGCTTCGAGATCATGCTGTTCTTGCTGGTTGTCGGGGCCGTCATCCTCGAGGGGGTCTGCGAACACTACATAAGGAAGTGGATTGAGCGCACTCGCGGCCGTAACTGGCCAACAGCCTCCGCCATTATTGACATTGTGAGTGTGGTTTCCTGCGTTAGCGGGAAACGCATTTACTACATCGCAACACTTACTTACGCTTACCACAATCCCGAGCTACAGATGGGCGACTACAGTCGAACGTTTGGAGACAAGGACGAGGCTGAGGCCTGGGCGAATTCCTACAAAGGCGAAACCGTCAAGATCTACATTGACCCGCGCGATCCCACGCGTTCCATGCTGCGAGAAGAAGACCTTTAGGCGACATTTCGTTAGTAGTGCAACAATCTGAATCAGTAGCAAGAGAATCTCAAGCAAGGAAGAAATAATGGCGAATGCACTACAGATCGTGGTCTGCGCGGGGATCGTTCCCGATCCGCTACAGACTTTGGAGCCGGTGACGGGGCCAAGTGGGCCGGGGCTGAAGAACGAGATGGTGCTGCCCGCCGTGCTGGATCCGTGGGCGGCGTGCGCGCTGTACGAGGCGGCGCAGTTGGTGGTGAAGAATCCCGGCAGCAAGCTCTGGCTGGTGAGCCTCGGGCCGAAGGCTAAGTTGCAGCAGGTGATGATGACCGTGGGCCAGAAGGCCGCGTTTGAGCTGGTACCCATCGACGGCCCCATTGGCGGATTTCCCGACGCGCACTCGACGGCGGCTGCGCTGGCCGAGGCGATTGCCGCGCTGCCTGGGCTCGACATTGCACGTCTACTGCTCTTCGGCGGATGGGAGTCTGCCACGCGCGGCGCGGGAGTCACGCTGCAACTCATCGGCGAGCGGCTCGGCATCGCGGACCAGTTTCAGGGAGTCGACCAGATCACGCTGCGCGACGACGGATCGTTCGAGGTGCTGGAGCGCGTGGAGGGCGGCAGGCACCAGGTCTCTGTGTGCGGGGGCACGCCCGCTGTGCTGGGTTGGGCGACGGGCAATCTTGCCGAGCCGCGCAACAATCCGCAGACCGGCATGGCGAATATGCGCGGCATCCTGCCTGCGCTGCAGAAGGCCAAGGCGGTGACGCTGGCGGCCAATGGGTTGCGCTACGTCTCGGTGGGCCTGCCCAAGCAGCAGCGCGAGACGCGCGTTGAGAAAAACATGGCAGCCGACGAGATCGCGCGCGAACTCGTGGAATGGATCGGAGCGGAGTAAGCACAATGGAGACGATTCTGGTACTGACGCATGTGGATGAAAGCGGCTCGGCGCTGACCAAGGCCTCGCTGGAGGCGGTGAGCGCGGGCGTGGAGCTGGCGAAGCAACACACGGCGAAGCTGACCATCGGCGTTCTTGGAGCCGATGCAACGGCTGCGGCTGGCGCCGTGGCTGCAACCGGCGCGCGTCTGCTCGCCGTATCGGGCGATGCCTTCGCGCAGCCGCGATACGCCACCGACGCCGCGGGATGCGAGGCGCTGTGTCGTGCGGCGCAGGCCAGCATCGTTCTGGCTCCCGGCAGCTCGCGGTTTACGCGCGTGGCAGCAGGAGTGGCGCATCGACTGGGCGGATTCGTCAACACACATATCACCGCGCTCTCCAGCAACGACAGCGTGGACGCGACGCGCTGGTTCTATCGCCAACGCGTGGAGGCGGTCATTAGCCGCGAGAAGAGGCCGTGGTTCCTGCTGCTGGACGCGGGGACTCACGCGCCATTTACCGCAGAGAACGCCACCGCTGCGGTTGAAGCGGTCGAAGTAAATCTGCCTGCAACGCGTACGACGGTCGAGGGGTTTCGCTCACCGATGCGCGATGCGCAGACCATTCGCCCGGACGCGAAGCTGCTGTTTGTCGCAGGGGCCGGCTGGACCAAGAAGCAGCCCGACGGACAGATCCATGTGGCCGAGGCCGGCGAACTGATCCTCGCGTTCCTGCGCCTCAGCGGCGCGTCGCTTGGCAGCAGCAAGTCGCTGGCGAACCAGAAGGCGGAAGGAGAGCAGTCGGTGCTTCCCTTCCTGACGCACATGAACCAGATCGGGCAGACGGGATCGACGCCGCGCCACGCCAAGGGGCTCTCCACCTGCTGCCACGGCGAGGAGCCGCACGTTGTGGGCTGGCGATTCATCGGGGAGCGGCGCGCCATCAGCCTCGACCCGAACTGCGGATGGACGCGCGGCAAGGCCGACGTGGTCTACATCGCCGATGCGTTCGAGGTGATGGCGAAGGTCAATGCGCTGTTGGAGACACGCAACTAGCTTGCGCCGCCACTGGTCATTCCGCTGACGACTTCGACGGGGAGGATTCCCATCTCGCGATAGATGGGATGGACGGCGGCGCGCACGGCGGGCAGGCGAGTAGTGAACCACAGCGCACCGAGCATCACGATGGCCCCGTTCAGGACCACAGTCAAGGGCGCGCCGAACCAATGCGCCATGGTCCCGGCCAGCAGGCTGCCGAAGGGCGCCATGCCCACGAAGGCGATGGTGTAGTAGCTCATCACGCGGCCGCGCATGTCTTCGCTGACGATGGTCTGAATGATGGTGTTGCTGGACGCCATGCCCTGCATCATGCCGAAGCCGGCGACCAGCATCATCCCCATCGAGAGCCAGAATGTGTGCGAGAGGCCGAAGCCGATCAGCCCCGCGCCGAAGACCGCGCTGGAGACGGCGATCTTGCGGCCCAGGCCGAGCACGCTGCGTCGCGCAGCCAACAGCAACGCTCCCACCAGCGCGCCGGAGCCCATGGCGCCCATCAGGAAGCCGAAGGTGTGCGGGCCGCCGTGCAGCACGCGGGCCGCGAAGATCGGCATCAGCACCACAAAGGGCATCCCCATCAGGCTGATGACGGCGAAGAGCGACAGAATGGTGCGGATGGGCACAAACCGCGAGACGTACGTCCAACCCTCTCTTAACTCGTGCAACATGGATGTGGCTGCGCGCTTCGCAGCGGGGGCGTGGACGCGCATCATCAGCAGCGACGCGATGACGGCCATGTAGCTGATGCCGTCGATCAGGAAGCACCAACCCTCGTTGCTGGCCGCGATGATGATTCCGGCCAGCGATGGCCCAATGAGCCGCGCCATATTGACCATCGACGAGTTGATAGCGATGGCGTTGCCCAGGTCGCGCCGGTCCTCCACCATCTGCACCAGGAAGGCCTGGCGGCCGGGCATGTCGAAGGCATTGATGAGTCCCTGGCAGATGCTGAGCGCAAGCACCCAGGGGATTGTGATGCGGCCGGAGAGCGTCAGCGCGGCCAAAGCGAGCGACTGCACCATGGCCAGTGTCTGCGTCCACACCAGCACATGACGGCGGTTGAGCCGGTCCACCCAGACGCCGGCGAATGGGGCCAGAAGAAACGTTGGAATCTGCCCGGCGAAGCCGACCGTGCCCAGCAGCAGAGCCGATCCGGTGAGCCGGTAGACCAGCCATCCAGTGGCGATGCGCGTCATCCATGTGCCGATCAGCGAGATGCTCTGCCCGCCGACGAAGAGCTGGAAGTTGCGATGGCGCAGCGCCCGCCACACATGCGAGGCGCGGCCTGCGATGCGCAGTTCCACCGCCTCGGGCGACTCCACCGCCTCGGGCGACTCCACCGCCTCCGTGCCTGCGCCAGTTGTTTCTTCCGGACCGCTCAAAGCCGCATCCTCATTCGCATTCGATTGCACTGCATCGGATCGGGGTCCCGTGTGCCTTTGAATGTTCCCATCCGCTCAACCGGCAGTCAGCAGGAAAACCTCTCCTCCTCCATTCTCTCGCATCGGATGGTGTGAATGGTCAGGGTCTGTGGATGTCCATGGTTGCAAAGCCGTTCCAGGCCCGGACTTCGGCGCGGCGCGGATAACACAAAAGTGTCATGGAGGTACCGCGAACGTTCGCGCAAAATGCATAGGTGGAATAGCGAAAGGGCCCCTCCACGCCGATAGTACAAGTAGCGTGTGACGGTGAATACGGGTACAGGCCCAACCATTATTTTGGTCCTCACCGTTCCGGCCCGGCCCCAAACTGCCGAGGTCACATAAGGAGAACTTACTATGCGGTATGCGGTAGCCTTGGCGTTTGTTATCGTTGCGGTTGCTCCCCTCATTGGCATCTGGTGGGGACATGTGTGGGCGAAGGCCAATCGCATGACTCTGCGGGCGACACCCCCGTCGTCCGAGCAGACCAGTCAGGCCGCATAGATCGGTCTCAAATAGTGGAGAGAAGCGGGAGAGCCGCCAAACGGGCGCGCCCGCACCTCTTCGACTCCCTGCCGGGCGCAGCAATGTTGCCGCAATCGTCCAGCCAAAGCCATCGGCTCCTGCCAAAGTCATCGGCGATTCACACCGCCCCATACATCTTCCGCCGCGGGTGCTGAACGCTCCTGCTGTCAGAAGCCGCGGAACGAAGTATTCTGTAGAGTGTGAGCACAGAACAGATTCGAATTCAGCTTCCCGATGGGTCACGGCGTGAGGTTGCGCGCGGGACTACTCCCCTGGAAATAGCCACCGGCATCTCGCCCCGGCTCGCCGCCGCGGTGGTCATCGCGCGCATCCGTCCGCTGGCGTGTTCCACCCAAGTCTCAGAATCGAGACGTGCCACCCCAGCGAGCAACGACCGCTCGCCGGGGACCCCGCCTGGGGCACCCACAGACGCCGACGCCAGTTCGGACTCCGAAGCCGCGATGTACGGCTTGGCCGGCGCTGGCGACGACGGCACCCGCCTGGTGGACCTCGCGGCCCCGCTGAACGAAGACGTGGAGCTGTGGCTGCTGAAGGAGGCCGACGAGGCCGCGCTGAAGGTGCTGCGCCACTCCGCCGCGCATGTGATGGCGACCGCGATCCTGGAGCTGTTTCCCGAGACCAAGCTCGGCCACGGGCCGGCGACGGAGAACGGTTTCTTTTACGATGTCTATCGCGAGACTCCGTTCACCGAAGCCGACCTGGCCGCCATCGAAGCGCGCATGGCGGAGGTCGTGGCGCGCGACGAGCCGTTCGTGCGCGTGGAGGAACCGAGGGCCAAGGGATTGAGCGAGTACGCCGCAGCGGGCGACTTCATGAAGGTCTACTTCATCGAGAAGTTCACCCAGCCGGGCGATGCCATCTCGCTGTACAAGAACGGCGGCTTCACGGACTTCTGCCGCGGCCCGCACCTTCCCTCGACGGGCCGGGTCAAGGCCTTCAGGATCACCTCCATCGCGGGCGCCTACTGGCTGGGCGACGAGAAGAACCAGCAACTGCAGCGCATCTATGGCACGGCGTTCTTTTCCAGCAAAGATTTAGACGCGCACTTCAAGCGGCTGGAGGAGATCAAGGCGCGCGACCACCGCGTGCTGGGGCGTCAGCTCGACCTCTTCAGCATTCAGGAGGTCGCGGGCGCGGGGCTCATCTTCTGGCACCCCAAGGGCGGCCTCATCCGCAAGACCATGGAAGACTGGATGCGCGAGGAGTGCGTGCGGCGCGGCTACGACCTCGTCTTCACGCCACACATCATGCGCCGCGAGCTGTGGAAGATCAGCGGCCACGAGGGCTACTACAACGAGAACATGTACCCGCCGATGGAGCTGGACGACGCAGAGTACCGGCTGAAACCGATGAACTGCCCCGGCCACATCCTCATCTACAAGTCCAGCCCGCGCAGCTACCGCGACCTGCCCGTCCGCTACGCCGAGCTGGGCAACGTCTACCGCTACGAGCGCTCGGGAACCATGCACGGCCTACTGCGCGTGCGCGGATTCACGCAGGACGACGCGCACATCTTCTGCACGCCCGGCCAGATCGAGGACGAGGTGGTGGCGTGCATCGACTTTGCGCAGTCGGTACTGAAGACATTTGGTTTTTCGGAGTTCAAAGTCGAGCTATCCACTTGGGACCCCACAAGGCCGAAGGACTACACCGGCGAGGCCGCGCATTGGAACCAGGCCACCGACTCGCTCCGGCACGCGCTCGATCGGCGCGCGATTCCCTACCGCACCATCCCCGGCGAGGCCGCGTTCTACGGGCCGAAGATCGACATCAAGCTGGTGGATGTGCTGGGCCGCATGTGGCAGCTCTCCACCGTGCAGTTCGACTTCAACCTGCCCGCGCGATTCGAGCTGGAGTACAAGGGCGAGGACGGCGAGCTGCATCAGCCGGTGATGGTGCACCGCGCGCTCTTCGGATCGGTGGAGCGATTCTTCGGCGTGTTGATCGAGCACTACGCCGGGGCCTTCCCGCTGTGGCTCGCGCCGGTGCAGGTCGGCCTCGTACCCATCTCCAGCGACAAGCACCTGGCCTACTCGGAACAAGTCAAAGCACGGCTCGAAGCCGCCGGCCTGCGCGTGGAACTCGACGCGCGCAACGAGAAGATGAACGCCAAGATCCGCGACTTCGGCCTACAGAAGGTTCCATTCATCCTGATTCTGGGCGACAAGGAAGCGGCCAGCAATAGCGTCAGCGTGCGCACCCGTGGCAAGGGCGACCAGGGCTCTGCCATGCTGGATGAATTTGTAGTGCGAGCGCAGAAGCTGGTCGCGGACAAAGGAACAGAGTTGTGAGCGGCACCATCTTCTTTTGAATCTCACTCGGCTCGCAGCAAGTGCTTGCAGTACTCCGGCCATCATCGCTCGATATGTTTATTCACCTGCTCTCTCTCGGTCGCGTGCCCTACGCTGAAGCGCTGACAATTCAGCGGCGCGTCATCGCGGCGCGCAAGCAGGGCCGCATCGGCGACACGCTGCTGCTGCTGGAGCATCCTCCGGTGATCACGCTGGGGCGCAATGCATCGCGCGCGAATATTCTGGTCAGCGACGATTGGCTGGCGAGCCGAGGAGTGGAACTGCACGAGGTCAATCGCGGCGGCGATGTGACCTACCACGGGCCGGGGCAGCTCATCGGCTACCCTATCGTCGATCTGCGCGGCGAGTGGCCCGGCAAGCGCGGCCCGCATCTCGGCCCGGTCGACTTCGTTCGCCTGCTGGAAGAGGCGCTGATCCGCACCTGCGCCGACTTCGGCGTGATGGCCAAGCGCATCCCCAAATGCACCGGCGTCTGGACATTTGGCGACGAACCCACCCGTGACGATAAGACCGTCACGAATGGGGCACCCAATCCCTCGGCGATTCGCGAGAAGAAGCTGGCCGCAATCGGCGTACACGTCTCGCAGGGGGTCACGTCGCACGGCTTTGCCCTGAACGTCACCACCGACCTCGGCGACTTCGACTGGATCGTGCCATGTGGCATCCGCGACCGCGGCGTCACCAGCCTGAAGCTGGAAGCCGATGCAAGTCATGGGACCCACCATGGACCGCGCAATCCACGCCACGGCGCGCAACTTCGGGCGGGTCTTCCAGCGGCAGATGCTGTGGTGCGATTCGCTCGAGCAACTCCTCGCGCCATCGGGCAGTCGAATATAAAGGCCGAAAATAGGAGTGCCGCGTGCGCCCTCGCGAGCATCTATTCAATGCGGCCCATGCGCTCTGTTTGCAGCGCGCCGCCGCCCCAAGCCTTATAATCCATAGGCGCAGGGCAGCATTTGCAGCGCCCACCAACTCTGGAAGGAATCCGATGCCGACTGACATAGTTATGCCGCAGATGGGCGAATCCATCACCGAGGGCACTATCACCAAGTGGCTCAAGAAGGTTGGCGACAAGGTGGAGCGCGACGAGCCGCTCTTCGAAATCTCCACCGACAAGGTGGACGCGGAGATCCCTTCGCCCGCGGCGGGAACGCTGACCGAGATCAAATTCCCCGAGGGCGCAACCGTCGGTGTCAACACCATCGTCGCGGTCATCGGTGGCAATGGCAAGCCAGCGGAAGCGCCCGCACCCGCTGTGCCCGCGCCCGCTACACCCGTGCCCGCTGCGGTCGCGCCGGCAGCCCCGGCCCCGGTTGCGGCGGCAGCTCCGGTCACGTCAGTAGCCGCCGACGAGCGTTCGCGTTCGTCGCCGCTGGTGCGCAAGATTGCCAAGGACAATAATGTCGATCTCGCTCGGGTCCCCGGCACCGGCCCGTCCGGGCGCATCACCAAGACGGACATTCTCGGCTACATCGCGAATCCCGCCGCGAAGCCTGCGCCCGCCGCCGCTCCGGCAAAGCCCTCCGCCGCGACTCCCGCAGATGTTCCCATCCCCGGCAGCCTGGTTCCCATGACCAAGATGCGCAGCATCATCGCGCAGCGCATGGTGGAGTCCAAGCGCACCAGCCCGCACGTCCACACCGTCTTCAAGGTGGACATGACGCGCATCGTTCGGCTGCGCGAGCGAGAGAGGTCGAAGTTCGAGCAGCGCAACGGCGTCAAGCTGACCTACATGCCGTTCATCGCGCGCGCCGCCATCGCCGCGCTCAGCAAGCATCCGATCGTCAACGCCACGGTGGAGGGCGACGCCATCCGCTACAGCAGGAACATCAACATCGGCATCGCGGTGGCGCTGCAGTGGGGCCTCATCGTTCCCGTCATCAAGCAGGCCGAGGAGCAGAATTTCCTGGGCATTGCGCGCTCCATCGCCGACATCGCCGAGCGCGCGCGCGGCAAGAAGCTCAACCCCGACGAGGTCCTGGGCGGCACCTTCACGCTGACCAACTCGGGAATCTTCGGCGAGCAGTTCGGCATGCCCATCATCAACCAGCCGCAGGCGGCCATCCTCGGCATCGGCGGCCTGAACAAGGAGGCCGCGGTCCTCACCGACGAGGACGGCAACGACTCCATCGCCATCCGCTCGATGCAGCACTTCTGCCTGGGCTTCGACCACCGCATCGTGGACGGCGCGGACGCCGGCCGGTTCATGGCCGACTTCAAAACCTATCTCGAAGACTGGGACGAGGCGATCGGCTAGGAAACGTCAACTCGGTTGTAGTGTGAAGTCCCGATCTACTTCCGAACACTGCGACATACACTGCCCCTGCGCAATATTCCCTAAGTCGTCCTGCGCAACAACCCCAGCCCCAAACCGCCCGCTGCGATTAGCGCGCAGAAGTACGCGAATAAATCCCCGTGCGCGGAATAAAACGTAACATCGTGCTCATAGTTGAAGCCCACGCGAAGGCTTGTGCGGATGTGTCGCGGCGCGGAAGTTACGACCCGCCCGTAGGGATCGATCGCCGCCGTCACCCCGGTATTGGTGGCGCGCAGCACCCAGCGATGGTTCTCGATCGCCCTCATGCGCACCATATTCAGGTGCTCCCACGCCGCGCTGGTGTCACCATACCATCCATCGTCGGAGATATTCACCAGCACATCCGCGCCCATCCGGGCATACTGGCGGATCTCGTCGGAAAAGACCGACTCGTAACAGATAAAGGCGCCATAGGTGTGTCCGCCTGTGGGAAACACCGTCCTGTGTTTTCCGGGATCGAGTAAGCCCACGTCCTGCAGCAGGCTCCCGGCAAAGAAGAACAGCTTCTTGTATGGAACATATTCTCCGAATGGCACCAGATGCATCTTGTCGTAGCGTCCCACAAACCTGCCGTCCGATGTGATGAAGTCCGCGGAGTTAAACTCGTCGTATCCGCGCTTCACCTCGGGGTCCACAGCGACAGAAATGTCCCCAACGATGATTGGCGCATTGGCCGCGCGCGCCAGGCTGGAGATCGCCGTGCGAAACTCCTGGCTGGAGATTGACGCGGGCAGCGGCGGCTCGAAGACAATAAAGTCGTTCGGCGCCTCCGGCCATACAATCAGATTCGTCGGCTGCAGAAAACGCGTGCCGCCAGACTCCGCACTCTGTTGCGCAGGTACAGGGCCTGAGCATCGAGTGCCAGGCAACTCGGGGATTCCATCGCAAGCCTCATCCGCCGGAGGAAAGAGGCTTAGCTCCGAAAACGCTCGCAGCTTCTCGCCCATTGTAAGTGGAGGGCCGGCCTTGGCCGCCTCCGCACCTACTTCCAGGTTCTCCTGCACCAGAGTCGCCGTCGCCTGCGTTCCCTCGTGGATTGGCGGAACAGTTCGTCTTAGAAAGACAACGTACAGCAATAGCAACCGCAACACAAGCCACCGCCAGCGCAGGCCGCGTGTAACGCCGCTGCTTCAGCGTAATCCGCACGAGCCAAAGCGCATTCACCGACGCAATTACAAAGGAAATTCCATACGCTCCTACATATGGCGCAAGCCGCGTCAGCAGCGGATTGTCCACCTGTGTGATGCCGAGCAGGTCCCACGGAAACCCGGTAATCCGCGCTCGCGCCAGCTCCACCGCAACCCAGGCGAAGGGACTGAGAAGAAGCGCGCCCTGTACTCCCAGGTTTATTCGCCCCAGGTTGGCGCGCCGAAACGCGGCGATCAGCGCGCCGAAGATCGCATGATAGAGCCCGAGGTAGAGGCAGAAGAGAACCAGAATCCCAGCCGCCGCAGGCTTTGCGATCCCACCATACTGGTGCATCGTCGCGTAGACCCAGTAACAGTTCCCCAGGTACCAGACAAACCCCGAGGCATAGCCCAGCGCCGCGCCCTGGGCCACGCGAAGCGGCCGCCCACCGGCGTCATTGCCGGTAAGTGCCCACAGCAAAGGGGCCAGCGCAACCCAGCAGAACGCCGTCCGCCAAACCGGCACAGGGCCCGCAATCGGAAAGGGCAGGACCTGCAGCACGCCCGACAAAAACGCCAACACCCACAGCCGAACCGGAATCGATCGCATTGTTACGCAGTCTAACATTGCGGCGCCGCCGCCACTAGCCCATGCACAATACACGCCTCCGGAGCGGCTTCCTCCAACCCGCAAATGCAGGCCCAATAACTGTTCTCGGCTGACCTTAGCAGACGATTAACTGCTAAGAAAGGTCTGCACAAGTGTTCGAGATTCCCTCGGCGGCTAAAGCCGCATTGGAAATAGGCCGCTTGCGGCGGGACTAAAGTCCCGCCCTTTCAAAACGGAGATTTATGCAGAGATTCCATAAATAATTGGCTGCTCCACTTATTTTATTTGCAAGACCGTTTCTACTTATGTATTCTCTGTGTTGACACATGTCTACGCACTTAGGCCCAGAGCTGTCTCTAAGTGAACGGTCGCACATATTGGAATAATCCGGACGACACGCCGGAAAAATGCGGTCGGGGAAGTTAATTCTCGATTGCAACAAGGAGGCAACACGTGGAAGTAAGCAGAATTATCGCGGAGATAGACGCACAGATTTCGAAACTTCAACAGGCACGCGAACTGCTCTCGGGCACCGCCGTGAAGGTCAAGGGCCGTGGCCGCCCCAAGGGAAGCAAGAATGTCAAGACCGCCGTGAAGGCCAAGCCCCGCAAGCGCAAGATCAGCGCCGAGGGCCGCAAGCGCATCGCGGAAGCCATGAAGAAGCGCTGGGCAGAGCGCAGGAAGCTGGCCGCAGCCGCAAAGTAGCACCTGCCCGGGTCCTCCACAAGTTGCCTTTCAAGCAGGGCGCAGCGCTCCCCCCACCGGAGGGCGCTGCGTCGTTGTGTTTAATTCACAGTTCCGTCACATGCTTCGATAGGAGATAAGATACTGCTGCGAGCTTCCACGAGAGAGCCATCCACCTAGCGCGTAACCACAACCTCGCGCATGTTGTCCTTGGCCAGGAAGAAATGAAATCCCTTGAACGACCCGAGCAGCCGCTCAATCTGGCGGTTGGTATAGTTTGTCAGCATCGGATACTCTCCCGCACGCTGTACGTCCAGGGTGTTTGTAGCGGTCAGGTGATAACGGTGGAAGTCCGTCTTGGCCGCCCCCGATGCAGACGGTCCCCTGGGCGGATGAAACATCGCCAGCATCTGTCCCTCCGGCACCATCACCGCGTGGATGCGCTCGAACACCGGCGACAGCAACTCCTCGGGCAGATAGTCCGCCGTGTCCCAGAACAGGACCACATCGAACCCGCGCCCGGAAAAGTTCAGGTGCGCCGCCAGAAACCGCTCGACATCGAGGCGCACCGCCTTGCCGTCCTCCTGGGGAAGGGACCAGTCGTGCCTGGCCGCGTCCTCCACCAGGTTCGCCAGGTAGATGCTGTGCCCAAGCTCGGTAATAAAGTTGATGTTGGTCGACGACGTCGGACCGATATCCAGAACGCGCAGCGATTCTTCGCCGCGCATCCGCTGCAGCAGTTGGCCCCATCCGCTGGAATGGCGCGAGACGCGGCCGTTCTCCGTTGCCGCGCCGCCGGCCTTGTCCTTGCCGCCAAAGAAGCTGGTCATCTCTCCGCCTCCATCCCGCTCAGCTCAGGTCCAGGACCTCGGCGTCCGTCGCGGGGTCCTGGATGCCCGGCAGCCGCGCCGAAACCTCTGTCGCGGCCTCCAACAGCTCCACACGGCCCTTCATGCTCGCGTTCTCTTCGATCGACAATCTCGCCGCGACGATGTCTCCCTTCACCACCGCCGTATCGCGCAGCTCAACCCGCCCCGATGCATGCAGATCGCCTTCGACCAGCCCGAAGACCACCACCTCGCGCGCGTCCACATCCGCCATCAGGCGCGCATTCGGCCCCACCGTCAGCCGGCTCTCCGGCAGCGAGATCATGCCTTCCACCACGCCGTCCATGAACAGGTCCTCTTTGCCCGTCACCTCTCCTCGAATCGTGACGGACCTCCCAATAACGGTCGAACCCTCGGCTGGCTTCATCGGCTTGTCGCTCTCCCCGGCTGCAATAATGGCGCTGATCCTGCACTCATCGTACTTGCCGAACTATACCAGTCCCGCGTTCCAAGGCAAACCCACAGATTGAATTCACGCTAAACCCAATATATAAGTCTGAAGGCGCGCCCCTCGTCCTGGGGCGAAGAAACCCAAGGTCCGTTTTCCACGTCAAACCCAGATAGACGGCAGAATGCATTCGCCCCAAACGATGAGAACCGCACCTTCGGCCGCCCAGCCCGCTCCCCATCCATTGACCCCCCTGCTGCCCCAAATTGCGACGAACCGCAGGGCCGAGCAATGAATTCGTGACGATGCGCCGCAAGAAGTGAGAAGATAGCGGAGACATGGAAGCGACAGGTTTTGCAGTAGCCATCATGGCCGCGGGCAAGGGCACGCGGCTCAACAGCAAGCGGCCCAAGGTGCTGCACGAGGTGGGCGGACGCGCCCTGCTGCTGCACGTCATTCGTGCGGCAGAGACGCTGGTTCCCGCCAAAGCGATCTATTGCATCGTGGGCCACGAGGCGGAGCGGGTGCAGGCCGCGGTGGCCGCCACGGGTGTCTCGTTTGTCCCGCAACCGGACCAGCGCGGCACCGGCCACGCCATGCAGGTGCTCAAGGCCTGGCTGGAGCTCTCCGGCGCGCCGCTGCCGAAGCACCTGCTGGTTCTCTCGGGCGACGTTCCGCTGATCCGTCCCCAGACGCTCTCTGCGCTCTGCGAGCTGCACCTGAAAGAGCGGGCGGCGATGTCCATCCTGACCGCGGTCCCCGAGAATCCCACCGGCTACGGCCGCGTCCTGCGCCTCACCGCAGGCCAGCCCGATGTGCTTGCCATCGTCGAGCAGAAGGCGCTGACGCCGGCCCAGCTTGCCGCGCGCGAGATCAACTCCGGGATCTACTGCTTCGAGACCGCGGCGCTCTTCAGCAAGCTCGACCTGCTCTCCACCGACAACGCCCACGGCGAGCTCTACCTGACGGACATGGCAGCCCTGCTGGTGGCCGGCGGCCAGCGCGTCGTGGCCTTGCAGGCCGAGAGCGTGGACGAGGTGCTGGGCGCCAACACCATCGCCGAGGTGATGCACCTGGATGCGACCATGCGCGCTGCCAACGCGCGCCGCCTGATGGCCCAGGGAGTCACCATCTACCGCCCCGACACCTGCGTCATCGACGCCGAGGTCGCCATCGGGCCGGACACGGTGATCGAGCCGTACGTCCAGCTTCTGGGCGCGACGCGCATCGGCTCGGAGTGCCGCATCCGCTCCTACTCGGTCATCCAGCACTCCGTCCTGGGCAACTGCGTCATTGTGCGCAACGGATGCGTTCTGGACCGCGCGGAGGTCGGCGACGGCGCGGTCCTCGGCCCCTACGCCCACCTGCGGCCGGAGAGCCGGATCGGCGAGATGGCCCACGTCGGCAACTTCTGCGAGACCAAGAAAGTGACCCTCGGCCGCGGCTCCAAGGCCAACCACCTGACGTATCTGGGCGATGCGGTCATCGGCGCGGGCGTCAACGTCGGCGCCGGGGTCATCACGTGCAACTTCGACGGCGCGAAGAAGCACACCACCACCATCGGCGACGGGGTCTTCGTCGGCTCCGACTCCACGCTGGTCGCGCCGGTCAGCATCGGGGACGGTGCGTACGTCGGCGCGGGCTCCTGCATCACCGAGGCCGTTCCCGCCGGAGCGCTGGCCATCGGCCGCGGCCGCCAGGTGACCAAAGAGGGCTGGGTCGCCGCCCGCCGCGCCGCCCGGGCCGCGGCACACGATGCAGACCATTCCGGCACACAGTCCCCCGCCCAAACCAGCGAAAAAAAGAAGTAGCCTTCGCCGCCCGGCGATGTGATGCCCCGCGCCGGATCGCCGATAGACACCACATACCCGCGCGCGGCTGCGACCGGCCGAGTGACGGCAGCGCCCTGGGAGCGCTTTCGGACCGCCTCGTACCGTTGGGGCGGCTCTGGAGAGCAACGGAAGCCCCCCAAAACCACAGGGCAGCGGAGAGCATTGGCCTATGCAGCAGGAAACCGCGCAGACGCAGCAAGAAATCATGCCAGCGCAGATGGGAAGCATGCAGGAGCAGCAGGAAGCTGTCTCTGAGCGGCAGGACCACATCCTGGTGGTCGACGACGAGGCCCCGGTGCGCGGCGTCCTGGTGCAGATGCTTGGGCGCAGCGGATACGACATCACCGCGGTGGCCGACGCCGAACAGGCCCTGCTCCATCTGCAGGACGACCCCGGCTGCGACCTGGTCCTGGCCGACGTCATGATGCCCGGCGCCAACGGCCTCACCCTGCTCGATGTCATCGGCCGCAACCACCCCGGCGTTCCCGTCGTGATGCTGACCGCGCTGCACGACATCCACGTCGCCACCAACGCCTTCCGCCGCGGCGCCGTCGACTACCTGCTTAAGCCGTTTGAGCGCTCCCAACTGCTCGATGTCATCGGTCGCGCGCTCGACCACGGCCGCCTGCAGAAGCAGAACGCCGCCTACCGCCAGAACCTGGAGCAGATCATCAGCTTCCGCACCAGCCGTCTGCGCGCCACCATGCACGACCTGGAGAAAAGTTACAACATCACGCTGGAGGCCATGGGCGACGCGCTGGACCTGCGCGACAGCGAGACCGAAGGCCACTCCCGCCGCGTCACCGCCTACACCATCGCCCTGGCCCGCGAGTTCGGCCTCGACCCTGAGGCACTGCGCGTCATCGCGCGCGGCGCCTTCCTGCACGACATCGGAAAGATTTCCACCCCCGACGCCATCCTGCTCAAACGCGGAAGACTCACCCCCCAGGAGACCGAGATCATGCGCCAGCACTGCGTGCGCGGATATGAGATGGTGCACAAGATACCCTTTCTGAGCGACGCCTCCGAGATCGTCTACGCCCATCAGGAGAACTTCGACGGCAGCGGCTACCCGCGCGGCCTGCGCGGCGAGGAGATCCCCCTGGGCGCGCGCATCTTCGCCATCGCCGACACGCTCGACGCCATCACCTCCGACCGCCCCTACCGCAAGGGCCTCAGCTTCGCCCAGGCCCGCGAAGAGATCGCGCACTGCAGCGGAACCCAGTTCGATCCGCAGATCGTCAAGGTCTTCCTCGACATGCCCCTCGAACTGTGGAGCGACATTCGCAAAGAGGTGGAACACGCCCCCGCCGGGACCTTCGGCGTGACCCTTTAGAACCTGACCCCTGGAACTTTGAGACCGCTGCGCTTGCACCCGGCAGACCGCACGGCCTACCATCGGCTTGCGGCCAGTCCCGAGGGAGAACCCCATGGAACCCAGCAAACAGAAGCTCTCCGAAGAACAGCTCCGCGACCTGCTGATCGAGCTGCCCGAGTGGGCGCTGGAAGACGGCAGGCTCGTCCGCGACTGGACACTGCCCAGCTTCGTCGAGGCCATTGCCTTCGTCAACCGCGTGGCCGGCATTGCCGAAGAGGCCCAGCACCACCCCGACATCGACATCCGCTACAACCTGGTCAAGCTGGCGCTGGTCTCGCACGACGCCGGGGGCATCACCGCGCGCGACGCCCGCATGGCGCGCCGGCTCAGCGCGGCCTTCCCCACCGCTGCCGCCTGAGCCCCCGCACGCCGGGCCCCGCTTGGTGGTAGTCTTGTAATCCAGAGCGGAGTTCGCTCCCAAGTTTCGGCCAGAACCGGGAAATTCGCCGCGCCTGGCCGATTAAGTTGCGTCACTGGCCTCCCGGCACGGACAATCGACCGTTCGTGCCGCCTTTTTTGGCAAAACGACGCCAATCGTCCCTCTTTACCTTATTTATTCGCACCCATGACGAAAATCCTGCATCCCATCTACAATCAGCGATAAACTAGATGTAGCGCCCATGACCCAAGGAGACAACACGATGACGAAAGCCGATCTGGTCGATAAAGTAACCGCCCTCGGAGACCTCACCCGCCGCGACGGAGAGATCATCGTCGATACCCTCTTCGAGTCCGTCATCGGAGCGCTGAAGTCCGGCGACAAGATCGAGATCCGCGGCTTCGGCAGCTTCCGCACGCGGCAGCGCAACTCGCGCATCGGGCGCAACCCCAAGACCGGCGAGCGCGTCGATGTGCCGGCCAAGCGCGTCCCGTTCTTCAAGCCCTCCAAGGAGCTGCGCGATTCGGTCAACCCCGGCGGCGTCAAGAGCCCCTTGATCGCGAAGGCCGTCAGCACCAACCCCGTCGATCCACACCACCCCCCGGCCATGTAGCCGCCGCGCAC
>CAVYDK010000003.1:0-118720 GCA_963767315.1 uncultured Acidobacteriaceae bacterium
TTGCCGCCGCGAGTTCGACTTCTCCATCGTCGAGTACGCCAACGGCAAGCCGCTGAACGAGATTCTCGGCGTCAGCTACAAGGACGCCAACGGCATCATCCAGCACAATCCCGACCGTCCGCAGGTCACCCCCGAGCAGCTCGACGAGATGCCCTGGGCCACCGAGATCTACGCGCGCGACCTGGACGTGACCAAGTACAACGTGCCCTTCCTGCTGCATCCGTTCGTCTCGCTCTACTCGACGCGCGGCTGCCCGGCGCAGTGCACCTTCTGCCTGTGGCCGCAGACGCTGAGCGGGCATGCATGGCGCAAGCGGTCTACAGATGATGTCGCGGCCGAGATGGCCAACGCCAAGAAGCTCTTCCCGCATGTCAAGGAGTTCTTCTTCGACGACGACACCTTCAACATCCAGAAGGCGCGCACCATCGAGCTGTGCGTGAAGCTGAAACCGCTGGGCCTCACCTGGTCCTGCACATCGCGCGTGACGACAGACTACGAAACCCTGAAGGCGATGAAGGAGGCGGGCTGCCGCCTGCTGATCGTCGGCTACGAGTCGGGCGACGCGCAGATCCTCAAGAACATCAAGAAGGGCGCCACCGTCCAGCGCGCGCTGGACTTCACGCGCGACTGCCACAAGCTCGGCCTGGTGATCCACGGCGACTTCATCCTCGGCCTGCCCGGCGAGACGGCGGCGTCGATCCGCAACACCATCGAGTTCGCCAAGCGGCTGGACTGCGAGACCATCCAGGTCTCCATGGCGCACGCCTTCCCCGGCACGGAGCTCTACGACTTCGCCAAGGAGAAGGGCTACATTACCAACCTCGCCATGAACGACGACGCCGGCCACCAGATGGCCCACATCGAGTATCCCGGCCTGCCCGCCGAGTACGTCATGGAGATGGTGCACAAGTTCTATGACGAGTACTTCTTCCGCCCCAAGGCGGCCTTCCGCGTCGTATGGAAGGCCATCGTCCACCGCGACCTTCCACGCCTGTACACCGAGGCGCGTTCCTTCATGAAGCTGCGCGGCCAGCGCAACCGCTCCGCCGCCGCCACCAAGGCCGCCAACGCCCTCAAGGCCCAGGCATCCTCCAGCTAAACGCTTCACGCGCACACGCGCACTTCGGATAGCCTAGAAGATAGATGAAGCACACCCTCACTCCGCAGCGTTATCTCATCCTGCTCGCCGTCATGCTCACCGCGTCGGTGGGCGACACGCTGCTCTCTCATGGCATGACGAAGGTGGGGCCGGTCACGCTGGCGCACCTGGGTCTGCTTCTGGTGGCACTCCGCAATCCCTGGGTCATCACCGGCATTCTTTGTTTGCTCGGATTCTTCGCCAGCTACCTGACGGCGCTCTCCTGGGCCGACCTCACCTTCGTGCTTCCGTCAACTGCTTTTGGATACATCGTCGTCGCGTTTCTCGCACGGTTCTGGCTGCATGAACCGATCACACCCTATCGCTGGGCGGGAATCCTGCTGATCGTCTGCGGCGTCGGATTTGTCGCCAACGGGCCGTCGCTCACCCTGCACGAGTCGCAGCACCCGGCGGATGGGCCCGCTCCCGCAGACAATAACGCTGTGACGGGCGGGACGCAATGATCTACGCCAGCCACATCCACGCGGGGCCGATCGAAACGTGGGCCACGATTCTTACCGTAGCGGCCACCGCGGTCACCGGAGACGTGCTGACCGCGGGCGCCATGCGGCGCATCGGCGACCTCGACCGCATCCGCGCAAAATCCGGCCTCGGCGGGGCCGTCCGCGCCGTCGCCTCCAGCCCCATGTTTCTGCTTGGCGTGCTCTCCATGGCCGTCAGCTTCTTCTCGCTGCTCTTCACGCTCTCGAACGTGGAGTTATCGCTGGCTGCTCCGGCCAGCGCGTCGCTGACCTTCCTCGGCAACGCCTTCGCCGCCAAAATCTTCCTCAAGGAAAACGTCAATCGCCGCCGCTGGCTGGCCGCGCTCTTCGTCTGCGCTGGCGTGTTCCTGCTGGCGAAGTAGAGCGGCTCAGGGTTGCGGGCTGGGGGTCGGCGGGAGTGTTGCGGGTGCGGAGGCCACGGCAGCGGATTTGAGCCAGGGCAGCAACTCGCCGGTCTGGCGCAGCAGGTGGATCTCGGCTTGGCGAAGCTGGTAGCCGGCGTCGACGACGCCGAGGAACTTCTCGCGCTCACTGATCCTCGCGTTCTGCTCGTCCTTGGGCGTCATCTGCGGGCCGCCGGGGTTGCCCGACTTGAGCTGCTGTTGCAGGACGTCGAGCTGTTGCTGGGCAAGCTGCTGTTGCAGCCCGGCGACCTCGGCCTGCGACTCGAGCTCACCGATGGTGTGGCGCAGGCGCGACTGGCCATCCAGCGCGTTGATCTGCGCGTTCTGCGCGTCGTGCAGTGCTTGCGCGGCGTCGGCGGCGGACTCACGCGCCTTGGCCGCACGGGCCCTGTCCATGATAGGCAGGGTGATCTGGACGCCGAAGGCGCCCTCGCTGGAGTTCAGGGTGGTTTGGCCGGTGTTCGCCTGGTATATCTTTTGCAGTTGTGCGAAGGAGTCGCTGAATGTGGCGTAGTAGTTGTATTGGGCGAAGAGGTTCACCTGCGGGCGGAAGCGGAAGCGCGCATCTCCCCAGGCCTGTTGCTGCTTGGCCTTGGCGTTGTCGAAGGCCGCGGCCACCGCGGAGTTGGCGTAGCCATGCACCGTTGTGTCAACCGTTGCATCGAGGGGGACGGGGCTGGCGGGAAAGCTGCTGTCCACGCTGAGCGCGGCGGGCGGCAGGCCGATGAGCCGCGCCAGGCGCTCGCGGTCGAGTGCACTCTCGTCCGCGGCGCGCAGCGATGCGAGGCGAAGCTGCGCGGCGGTGAGTTTGGCCTGGGTCAGGTCGATTGCGCTGTCCTGGCCGGCGTCAACGCGGCTCTCGACAATGGAGACAAGCGTGGAGGCGAAGCTGCACTGCTGGCCGACGACCTGCTCGCGCTGCTGGTCGTGGTCGAGCGCGACGAAGGCGAGGGTGGTGTCCTCGGCGACGGCCTCGCGCATGTCGTCCAGCGCAAGCTGCGCGGCGTCGAGACCGGCCAGGGCCGCGCGAATGTAATAGAACTGCGACGCGCTGAAGACCAGCCCGCCGCCGGTGACGGTGAAGAGCGTGGGCGGATACGGGCTGTATCCGTACGACTGGCCGATCCCCGCGCCGGCGTTGATGGATGGGACATAGGCGTCGTGCGCCTCGGAGAGCTGCGCGCGCGCCCTGGCCAGATCGGCCTGCGCCCCCTGCACGCGCGGATTGCTGCCCAGCGCAAGATCGACCGCCGTTGTAAGCGAGAGCTGCGCCTGGGCAGAGGGTGCGAGGGAGAAACAGACGGCGAGCGACAGGGCGATTGCCAGGCGCCGAAGACGGCGCGCCGGCCAACGATCGGGCGTCCGGCGAGTTGGAGGAAGCGAGGTCATGGGTTCAGAGAGGTTCTCTCGAAGCCGTTCAACTTCCATGGTAACGTCTTCGCGCATCATAGGCCCTGGCTTGTTCTTGCGCTTCGCGTGAAGGCCGGGGCCAGTGCGGCGGCGGCGGCAACCTCGCGCTCTGCGCCGGGGTTGTCTCCGCGGGCCGCCAGCAGCCGGCTGAGTTGCAGATGCACCTTGAAGGCGGGTGCGGCGTCGGACTTTGCGCGGGAGCTGAGGTAGTCGCGCAGGCAGCGTTCGGCTATGTCGGGCGCACGGCGCGCCTTGGTCAGGATGCTGGCGGCGTCCACCAGCGCGGGGCCGTGCGTGCGGTCGGCGGCCAGGGCAGACTTGACTGCGGCCAGCGCGTCGTCGGGGCGCGCGTGGGTCTGATAGAACTGGGCGAGGTCGATCCAGGCGCCGGGCGACCGCTCGGCGGCGACGGCCTGCTTGAACTCGGATTCGGCGGTGGCCAGGTTGTTGTCGGAGTCCGCAAGGCGCGCCAGCAGGCGGTGCGCTGCCCCGGGGAAGCGGGGCATGATGCGTGCGGCCAGCGCACGGGCCCGGTCGGGGCCGCCGCCGATGATGAACGGAGCGGCGACGTAATACTCGCCCAGGTCGTTGAGCGCGGCGACGTTGCCGGGGTTGAGTTCGACGGCGCGCGCGAAGCTGGCCTCGACCTTGCGCGCCAGGGTGAATCCGGCGACGGGGCCGGCGCGGCGCGCCTTCATGCCGTAGGCGCGGCCCAGCCAGAGGTTGTTGTCGCTGGCCAGATCGCTCGCGGCGCCTGCCCTGGAGACGGCCAGCTCGCACTCGCGGATGGCCTCGTCGGCCACATCCTGCGCATAGAAGACGCGGCACAGAAGCTGATGCGCAAGCGCGTCGGCGGGGTTGGCGGCAAGGGTGGCGCGAAGCAGAGTCGCGGCTTCGTCGCTGCGGCCCTCCTGCAAGGCATGGTAGGCGGCTGCGTCTTCCCCCAGCGCGCGATCGGAGGCCGCGGTCTCCGCGGACCGCACCTCGGCGCGCAGCGGAGCGGGGAAGACCGGGACAGCGATGAGGAGACCGGCGAAGAGAAGTCCAGAAACAACAAACGGAGCGAGCAACCTTCCCGGCTTGACGGCGCCGGGTTGGGAGAGCTTGAACGAAGGCATCGGGGAGGATATTGCGTCCATGCTCATCAATAAACTGGCGTGACTTCGAGTCCGTCGCTGAGGTCCTGGTTGGTGGTTGCGTTGAGGGCAACGGTGTCCCCCTCGGCGAGGCCGCCAGAGATCTCGACCCGCGTGAGGTTGATGATGCCGGTCTCGACGTTGGCGCGGACCAGCTTCCTGTGCAGGATGCGGAAGACGTAGGGTTGTGTGCCCTCGAAGTGCAGGGCCTCGCGCGGAACGCTGAGTACATGCAGGTGTTGCGCGGTGGTGACTTTCACTGTGACGTTGGCGTTGGGCTGCAGAACGCCGTCGGCATCGTCTACGTCGATGAGGCACTCGCCGACGTTGCGCGTGCCATAGCTGATGATGGTGGTGGGGACCTGGGTGATGTGACCGTGCCAGGTGGCGCCGGACTTGGCCTCCCAGGTGATTGTGACCGGCTGTCCCGCGGCAAGATTGCCAATCTCCGGTTCATCGAAGTAGGCCGTGATGCGCAGATGTTTGAGGTCGGCGACGTAAACCAGCTCGTCGCCGGTAGCGGCATAGTCGTACTGGGCGACCGGCAGATAGTAGACGGTGCCGGCGATGGGCGTGCGGAGGTCTTCGCTGGCGCAGGCGCGCTGGGCCGCGGCGACGGCGGCGCGCGCATCGGCAAGCTGCGCCTGGGCGCGTGCGCGGTCGGCCTGGCCGTAGCGCTGGGTACTGTGCTGCTGGATGCTGTGCAGCGTACTGTCGTCCAGTTGGACGCGTGCCCGCGCGGAGGTGATCTCGGCCGGCGATGCCGCTCCCTTCTGCTGAAGCGCTTCGAGTGCGGCCAGCGCGGTGGTGTCCTGCTGGCGCTGCAGCTTGGCGCGACTCTCATCGGCGGCGTAGGTGTTGCGCTCATCCTGCGTGCCGCCCTGTTCGATGTCGCTGGCGGCCAGCTCGGCGGCCCGCAGCGCGGAGTTGGCGGAGGCCAGCCGCGCCAGAGCGTCCGCGTCGTCCATCTTCAGCAGCAACTGGCCCGCCTTCACCTTGTCGCCCACATCGATGTAGATCTCCTGCACCTGGCCCGCGACCTGCGCGTGGGCCTGGAAGTCGTCCAGCGGTTCAACCTTGCCATTGGTCGAGGAGGCCTTGATCAGGTCCTGATAGCCGACCTGCGCGGCGCGCACGCTGACCCGCTCGCGCGTGAGCACGCGGACCGCATAGACCGCTGCAAGCAGAACGATGAGGGCTGCACCCCAGATTGCAAACTGCGTTGCCCGATTTGACGTGGGAGTAGAGGCCATGTCTTCAAGTGTCAGTATATAAGACGTTTTGCCGCGCCGAACGAAGCAAAATACTTCCTGCCCGGTACCATACAAATGTTCCTGCGCAATCGGTGGGCGGATGGAGGCCGAAAACGGGCCCGCTCAGGACGGTTTTGTTGGACAAGACGAGGAGTGCAGCGTTGTGCTGGCCGGCCGCAGGCCGCCGATCTCGAGCTCGAGACCGCCGAACTGCGGGCTGGCGTAGGGGCCCGTGTTGTGCCGCAGGCGGTAGAGCACGTCGACGGCGGAGCCCTTGGCCAGCGCCAGCCGGGTGCAGCGCGCAGGCCAGCCGAGAGGATCGCGGCTCCAGCCGAGGGCCGGAATTGCAGCAGGATTGCTCTGCCCGCGCGGGCCGCGCTGCGTCAGTTGCAGCGCGATGTGTCGTTCCTGAATCAGGCGGACAGGCGCGGCGAGCGTTGCGTCGCGAGTGAGAAAGACCGGCTCGGGGTTGCCCATGCCGAAGGGCGCGAGGCGCGCGACCCACGCCATCAGCTCGGGAGTGATCGCGGCCAGCGAGAGCTCCGCATCGTACTCCAACTGCGGGACGAGGAGAGGGCCGGTGAGATGAGCAGCGGCGTAGGCCTTCATGCGCGCGCGCAGCAGCGGCAGCCGGTCCGATGGCAGCGAGAAGCCGACCGCGTGGGCGTGGCCTCCGAAGCGATGGAAGAGCGGCGCCCCCGGGTCAACGGCGTCGGCTGCGGTGATGGCGTCGAGCAGGTGGAAGCCGGGGACGGAGCGCCCCGATCCGTGCGCGTCGCCCTCTGCGTGCGTGACGATGATCGCCGGCCGCCCCGTGCGCTCCACCACGCGCGAGGCCAGAATGCCCAGCACGCCGCGATGCCAATCTGGATGGTCGAGGATGAGGCACTCGCGCGGATACTCGCCGTCAGCGTCGGCCAGCGTCCGCAGTTCGCGGTCGATGGCGTCCAGCGCGCGTGCCTCGGAGGCGCGGCGTTCCCGATTGAGGCGGTCGAGTTTCTCTGCCAGCTCGCGCGCGCGCGCCGCGTCTCGCGTCAGCAGCAGCTCGACCACATCGTCCGCGATGTCCATGCGTCCGGCGGCGTTGATGCGTGGAGCCAATCGGAAGCCCACCTCGGTCGCGGTGGGCGCGCGGTCCAGCGGAATCTTCGCCAACTGCATCAGAGCGCGCAGGCCCGGCTGCACGGGGTTTGCCAGTGCCGCAAGACCCAGGGCCGCAATCGCCCGGTTTTCGCCGGTCAGCGGCACGGAGTCCGCAACCGTGGCGATGGCCACCAGCTTGAGGAACGAGGGCAGCAGGACGCTGCGGGTGCGCGCGCGGAAGGCGTCGGCGTCCGCCGTCAGCGGTGCAGCGGCGTCCAGCAGCGCCTGCGCCAGCTTGAACGCAACCGCCGCTCCGCACAGGTTCTTGTTGGGATAGGGACATCCCGGTTGCGTGGGATTGAGCACCGCCAGCGCGTCGGGGATGGTTGCGCCGTCGGGCGGGTGGTGGTCGGTGACAATGAGGTCGAGGCCAAGCGCGCGCGCCTCCACGGCCTCGGCGATGGCGCGGATTCCGGTGTCCACGCTGATCACCAGGCGCACGCCGGCCTCAGCCGCCTCGCCCAGGATCGCGTTCTGCATCCCATAGCCCTCGCGGATGCGATGGGGCAGGTGATAGCTCACCTGCGCCGGCTGTTGCGGTTCCATCGCCAGCCCGATTCGCTCGATGGTCGTCTTCAGCAGGACAGTCGCCGTGGTGCCGTCCACGTCGTAGTCGCCGTAGATCAGGACCGGCTCGGCGTTGCGAACTGCGCTCAGGATTCGCTCGACGGCAGCGTTCATGCCCAGCAGTTGCGCCGGATCGTTCGCCGGGTCGTCGAGCAGCGCATCGAGCGTTGGATTTAAAAAAGCCTCAGCCGTGGCCTGCGTGCCAATGCCGCGCGCGACAAGGACCTGCGCGATGGCAGGCGGGCAGCGGAGATGAACCGCCAGGGCCTGTATCGTCTGCGCATCACCGCCCGCCTTGAGCAGCCAAGCGGGCGACGGCGCTGGATTGGATTGTTCTTGCACCGCTGGCGAATCCTGGTCAGGCAACTTCGACGGCACTTGCGTCAGTCCTCGTCGTGGTCGTGGTCGTCGACGACGATGCCGCCCAGGTCAGTGACCGTCTCGATCAGCTCCTGGAACTGCTCGTACCACTCGGTCGAAATCTCGAAGAGGAACATCACGCCCTGGTGGGCGAATCCGAGTTGCAGGTAGCCGATCTGACCGACGTGTTTCACCAGGGTCTGGGCGTCGTCGATCTCGATTGCGTCGGCGTCGGGGTAGGTCTGGTCGCGCAGTTGCTTCAGCAGGATGGCGACATCGGACTTCTCCAGCGTCACCTCGCTCATGGTGACGAAGCTGGCTCCGGCGGCCTTGGCGTGCTCCACAAAGTCCTTCCACGCGTCCGGATCTTCGTCCTCGAAGATCACGGTGGGAACTTCGTCCGTAATGTATCCATTGAAGCGGCGGAGGCCGTGGCCGGCGATGAACGCCACCATGTCGTCTTTGAGGGAGATCAGATTGTCGGGTTGCATGCGGAGTCCATTGTCTCAGAAAGCGCGGGCGAGCGCACGGCGCGTTGCTGCTGGGTAGTGCAATTTGAAGATCAGACTCTCAGCAGCATCCGCACGCATGGCCTTGCCAAGCCGATCTGCCCTCGTTGATGAGGACCGGAGTGGATGCCAGCGCAGCGATCGGGTCGAACCATGCAAAATGGAATGCTGCATTGACCGCGAGACCAGCCAATGTGATGAGCGCAAGGTAAGCGCAAGTAGCGGACTGCACTGCATCGGCGGCCAGCGCTACATTCGTGCTGCGGCGAGCCTCACGGCGCTTCAGAGAGGCCAGAATAGGCATTGCAATCAGTGCAGCGACGGTGATTCCTATACCCGCACGACTCGATTCGGGCCTCCACCGCAGGGCCAGTGACGCAACGGCTATTGCCGCAACCACGACGGCGAGCACAATCAGCAGAACTCCGGCCGTACGGCTTGCCCTGCGTTCCGAGATGGACATGCGCGGAATCCATTGCAGAAGCACAACCGTCGCGGACAGAAGCTCTACAAGGCTGTCGGAACCGAAGGCCAACATTGCAGGGCTGTGGGCAGTTACAGCCGCATACGCGGAGACGCCGAACTCCACCAGCATCCATGCCAGAGTGACAACCTGTAGCCAAAGCACTGTAGCATGAGGCGTCGGTGCACAGGCGATGACAGGTTTCGACGACCGAACACCGATCTGTACGAGTTCCGGCATCTTGTTACACCCATCATTTCAGGCTCTCAAAACAGGCGCAAGGCGCGGGCCAGACCGGCGTAGGCCCTGTGAGCCTCAAACTGTACCACTGCCCGCCGCTGAATCGTGCACCGATGCGGCTACGCTTCCTGCATCGCCGCGCGCGCGGTAGCATCGAAGCATTATGCGAGCGATCCAGATCACCCAGACCGGCGGGGCCGAAGTGCTTCAGCTCCGCGAGCTGCCCACCCCCGCGCCCGGCCCCGGCGAAGCGCTGGTCCAGATCGAGGCCTGCGGCGTCAACTTCATCGATATCTACCTGCGCGAGGGCCGCTACGCCTCGCCGCTGCCGTTCATCCCCGGCCAGGAGGCGGCGGGCGTCGTCGTTGGCGTTGGGCCGGACGTTAGCAGCGTCAAAATTGGCGACCGGGTTGCCTCGTGCGGCGTTCCCGGGACTTACGCGCAGTTCGCGGTTGCGCCAGTCGCTCGCCTGATTGCAATCCCCGACGGCGTTTCCACGCGGCAGGCCGCCGCTGCCATGCTGCAAGGAATGACGGCGCACTATCTCGCGCACGCGACCTATGCCATTCAGAAAGGCGACGCGGTGCTGATCCACGCCGGCGCGGGCGGTGTTGGGCTGCTTCTCATCCAGATGGCCAAGCGGATGGGAGCGCGTGTCTTCGCAACCGTATCGACTGAAGAAAAAGCCGCGCTGGCACGTGCCGCCGGGGCCGACGAAGCGGTCCTCTACACGCGCGAAGACTTCGCTGCCAGGGTGCGCGAACTGACCGCTGGCGTGGGCCTTCCCGTGGTCTACGACTCGGTCGGCAAGACCACCTTCGACGGCAGCCTGGCCTGCCTGCGCCCGCGCGGCACCCTCGTCCTCTACGGCGGATCGAGCGGCGCGGTCCCGCCCTTCGACCTCATCCAGCTCTCCACGCGCGGCTCGCTCTACGTCACACGTCCCACGCTAAAGGACTACACCGCGACGCGCGAAGAACTGCTGCTGCGCGCGGGCGATGTCCTCGGCTGGGTCGCTGACGGCAGCCTCAAGCTGCGCCTCGAACACAGCTACGCGCTGGCCGACTCCGCCCAGGCCCACCGCGACCTGGAGTCCCGCAAGACCACCGGCAAGCTCCTCCTGATTCCAACCCACTGAGACAAGGTGAGTGCAGCGCTTCTGTGTAGCGTCCGACGCAAAGCGGCCCCGGCGGATTCGCCAGGGCCACAGTTGTCTTCGCTGTGCGTAAGAAAGCCGTGCAAGCGTTCTGCGCGTCCCACTACCCCAGCGGCAAAGTTGCGTTGGGAATGACGATGGGGGGCTCTGCGACGGCCACGGCGCCATGGCCGTTCTTCCCCTCGCCCGGCTTGCGGATGTCGATGCCGCCCTTGAAGTACGCGCCGTCCTCGATCGAGATGCGCGCTGCGGTCACATCTCCGGTCAGCGAGCCTTCGCTGCGGATGTCCACGCGGTCGCTGGCATTCACGTTGCCGCGCACCTTGCCCAGCACCACCACCTCGCGCGCCAGGATGTTGGCCGCCACCTGTCCGTTGCGCCCCACCGTGACGCGGTTGCCGGGCAGGTTGATGGTGCCTTCCACCTTGCCGTCGATGTAGAGCGACTCCGAGCCGGAGACCTCGCCCTTCACCACCAGAGACTTTCCGATGGTGGCCTGTTCTCCGCTCGGGACGGCCGGGCTGGCAACGGCCGCTGTCGCCGGTCTTGGTGTGCTGGACTCGTAGATGGTCGGCGCCGGGGCCGACGGACGTGTCGGCTCAGGGGGTGAGGGCGGGATCGGTCCAGCCTGGTTCGGTTTCCACATGGTTCGTTTGTTTCCTTTCCTGATTGCCTGAATGGTTGGCGGGCCCAGTCTCGCCGGTCGAGCGTGGGTCAACATCAACCGCAACGCGCGCGGTTGGCCGCTAGCGTCTGCCACAACGATACTACTCCGCGCCGTTCCACGGAAACACGCTGCCTCTGCAAATCTCCGTGCCGCCGCCGCTCGAAAAACACTGCTTGCTTCCGCGGGCCAACCGCGATACTCTGCCGCGCATGCAGAACTTTCGCTCCGCTGCGGTGCATCTGCCGGGTTGGACTCTCGCCTTGCTGCCGCTCAGCCTGGTCTCGCTTGGCCTCCTGCCCCTCTCTCAACCCACCGCCTTGGCCGCGCCCGCCAAGGCCCATGTCGTCGCGCTGGGTGCGGTGCGCAAGGTCCCCTACACGCCGCCCCAGACCGCGCCCGCAACCGGCAAGCCAAGCGACGCAATCTCGCTGAAGGTCCGTCCGCTCACCGTCGACGGCCATCAGAAGGAGTGGACCACCGGCGACGCGCACGACGTCACCGACCGCAGCTTCACCATCCGCCGCGCGCTGCGCCTCAACGACGCGCTGCCCGGCGACGCGGCCCCGCGCTGGAGCTGGCAGCCCGGCCCCTGGCTGCTGGTCGATCGCACCACCGGCCGCATCACCGCGCTGCACCTGCCGGACTTCGACGCCGAGGTCTCCGACGCGGTCTGGTTCCGCGACTACGCGGCCTACTGCGGCACAGCCGAGACCGCCCGGGGTGGACTCTTTGCCATCGTCGCGCAGCTTGGCGCGCGCCGCGCCGTGGTGCAGAAGCAGATCGGCAAGTGGCCCCAGCCCGCGCCCGCCACACCCGTCTGCAAGCCCGCCGTCTGGCAGCGCGAACCCATGCGCGTCACCCTCCAGCCCACCGGAGGCGACGCCATCACATTCGACGTCGTCGGCGCGGCCTCGCTCATCGAAGAGGGCGACTCAGCCGACGACCAGAACTGAGCCTTCCACCCGAAGGAATCAAATCGGTTTCGTCCGCTATCCCGAGATGTAGGCCTTGAGGTGGCGAATCGTCTCCTGCTGCTCGGTGATCACATAGTTCACCAGGTCGCCGATGGAGAGCACGCCCACCACTTTGCCGTCTTCCGTCACCGGAAGGTGCCGGATGTGGCTGTCCGTGATGATACGCAGGCACTCGCCCACGGTGTGCTTGCGCGAGACGGAGATCACCGGGCTGCTCATGATCTCCGCAACCTTCGTCTCCTTCGACAAGCGTCCCAGCAGCACCACCTTGCGCGCGTAGTCGCGCTCGCTGACGATCCCCACCAGCCGCTCGCCCTCCATCACCAGCAGCGCGCCCACGCTCTTCTCCGCCATCATCTCGATCGCCTGATAGACGGTGGCGTCCGGCGCGATCGACAGGACCCCTGCCGCCTTCTTCTGCCGCAGGACTGCGTCTACGGTCGTCGTCAGTTCGCTCATATGCACCTCGGGATTCGAGTATTACCTCCGCAGCCCACAGTCGTCAATCGCGCGCCCGCACGATTCGCCGCTCTAGTAGAGGGGTGGCTGGCCGGGTGGGCGCGTCTTCCAGCGGCGGTGCATCCACAGCCACTGCGAGGGGTATTGCCGGATGGCGGCCTCAATCACTCCGGTGAAGAGCGCGGTGTTGCTGGCCGCGTCGGCCTCGGAGTCGCCGCTGTCGGCCAGCATCAGTTCGGGGCCGAAGCGCAGGACGTACTGGCGCTCCCGCTCCTCCCACAGCAGGAAGCCGGGCAGCACGGCCGCGCCGGTCTTCAGCGCGACCCGCGCCAGCCCGGAGGCCGTGCATGCCTCAACGCCGAAGAACGGCACAAAGAGCCCCTGCGGCGGAGTCATGTTGGTGTCCATCAGGATGCCAACCGTCTCGCCAGCGCGCATCGCCCCAATCAGGCCGCGCGCGAAGTCGTCCTTGTGCAGCACGCGGTTGCCGTGCTGGCAGCGGATGCGGTTGACCAGGCAATCCACCAGCGCATTGTCCAGGCGGCGGATCACCATCCCCATCGGGTAGCCCGCCAGCGAGTGGTAGAAGCTCGAAAGCTCCCACGCGCCCAGGTGGCCGGTGAGCACGAATACGCCTTTGCCGCGGTCGCGCGCCCCCAGGTAGTGGTCCAGCCCCTCGGTGCGAATGAAGCGGCTGGCGGTCTCGCGCGTGTAGGTGGACATCTGGCAGAACTCGGCCAGCAGCCAGCCCAGGTGGCGATACTCCTGGCGCAGCACCGCCGCGCGCTGGCTGGCCGGCATCTCCGGGAAGGCCAGCTCCAGGTTCCGCCGGCCCACGCGGCGCAGCCGGCCGTGCAAGGCGTAGGCGATGGCCGCAATGCCTGCTCCGGCGGCGCGCGCCATGCGGCGCGGCAGAGTGCGCAGCACATGGATGAAGAGCCACGCCAGCGCGAATTCAAGCGCCTGGCGCAGGGTGGGCCGGCTCGCCGGCCCGGCGATGGATTGGGCTTCGCGGGTCAAGATTCCAGTCTAGCGGATCAGAGAACAGGGATCGGAGAACAGGGATCAGAGAATAGGGAGCGGTTAAGCAATCTCTGAATCAGTCCTCGTTTTGAAAGGGCGGGACTTTAGTCCCGCCGTCAGCGAACGATTTCCACTGCGGCTTTAGCAGCCGAGGGAATCTCGAACATTTGTGCAGATCTTTCTTAAAGCTATTTCGGTGGTTCAGGTATTGAAAATCTTGCCACTGAGATGTACAGACGCAGATGAATTGCGCAGGATTACATCCCGATTGCGCTGCATTCCACACACGGAAAGCCGCCAGCGGAGTGCTTCCGGCTGGCGGCCCCGGTCTGTTGTGTCGCCGCGTCCGGCGACGCCGTGGAGTTGGTGGCAACCCTCGGAATGAGCGGCGGACCTTCGCTGCTATTGGTTGTTCTTCGATACGACAAAGAAGTGGGCTACGGTGCGAACGAATGCGCGCGCGTTCTCCGGGACCGGCTTGTTGCCCTTGAGGACGACCTCGAAGGGAACGTTGGCGCCATACTCGGCGCGTGTGTCGTCCTGGTTCTGCGAGAGCACGGTGCCGTCCAGGTCAAGCCCGGCAAACAGTCCCTGGCTGCGCGAGTAGGTCAGGAACTCGGCGCGCATGGACGCGTCCGTCGATGCCTGTGCGTTGCGTCCCACCGGCCCGGCCGAGGCCGATGCGTCCGCGCCCAGCTTGAACTTGCTGCTGAGCATGTGCTGGAGGCCTAGCTGGTTCATGGCGACTAGGACCAGGTCGGTGGTCTGGCCGCCGATCTGCCATCCAAAGCTGCCCCCGGTCAGTTGCACAAACACCGGAGCGCTCCATCCGTTGGGCGTGCGGCAGGTGGCCACGCCCTGGCCGTACTGCGCCCCGATGATGAAGGCGCCCTTCTTGTAGCTGGGAATGACGACGACGCACGATGCGCCGGAAAGAATGCCCTGCGGAATGCCCTTGTCGGGTGTGGCCATGATCTCCTGGATGACGGCCTGCGCGCTGTTGAGACGCTCGTCGAGCTTTGCGTGGTCCTGTGCAACGCCTGCGAGCGTGGTGGTGGTCAGTAGCGTCAAGCCACATAGAATTCCGGAGATTCGTTTCATCGGTGGATACCCCTTTGCCTTCTTGATTGCATCTGCTTCTTGAATGGATCTGCCTGGTCCTTCTTGAACGGATCTGCCTGGTTCGCGTCGCCCGTGCTCTCGATTAAACCGCAACCGCAAGCCCTGCATCAACTCGTACGATGCGGAAAAGGCTGCCAGAAGTTGCGCGGGGGGAAGAAGAAGCGACGGAGATCGGGAAGGGAACTGGGAAGACCAAAAAAAATGGGGGCTGCAAGAGCCAGCAGCTTGCGCCGCCAGATCTCGTAGCCCCTCTCCCAGGTCTGTGTTGCAGTCTGATAATGGCCTATCGGCGGCGGCTGAACAACGGTACGAAGGTCTAGAGGCTTACGTACCCATTTTGTTTATTAGTTAGTGAACATTCAAAGTGTGGGCAATCAACCCGAAAAACAGGGATAATCCCAGCAAATCCGCGCAAATCGGATCTCTGCGGGCAGACTGCGCTGCGTCTCCGCTTCGGCAAGACGCGCTATTCAAACTGCGTAAAGGGGTGGATGGTCAGCGCAATCCGGTTGTTCACGCCCACCTTGCGCAGCAGGCGGCCGATGTGCGCTTTCACCGTGCTCTCGTCGATCTCCAGGGCGATGCCGATCTCGCGGTTGGACCGTCCAGCGCGAAGCAGCTCCAGCACCTGTAGTTCGCGCGGCGTGAACTTGGGCGGCGCGCTCGCGGAACTGGCGAAGCCGGGCTGCCGGTCCAGCAGCCGCGAGAGCACCCGGCGCGGCGCCCACACGGAACCGTCGCGCACCATATCGATGGCCATCGCAAGCTCGGTCTCCGTGGCCGTCAGCGTCAGGTATCCCTTGGCCCCGGTGCCGATGATGCGCTGGATGTACTCCGGCCCCGTCTCCGTGCCCAGCACGATCAGCTTCAACTGGGGACGGATGTGGTGGAAGGTGGCCAGCAGCTCGAATAGATGGCCGGTGCACTCAGCGTCGATCAGCACCAGCGCCAGGTTGACATCGTCCAGCGCCCCGGGCGCCGTCAGGTGGATGACCTCAAACTGCGGCAGGATGGACTGCAAGCCCAGCACGCGCAGCGTGTCGGTGGCGACCACGCCAATCCGGTCCACGCGCTTTGTTGCACCTTCCTCCATAGACCTCAAGCCTCCATCCCTGCTGGCCCGGTTGCTCTGTTGGCCTGCGACGCGGTTCGTTCCGGCGTGTGACAACATTCATTCCTGCGTGTGACAGCTTACATAATCCTTATTTTGAACCTGCTGGGGCAAGTTGCGCTACAACTTCGGCAGGACGATGCCCTGCTGCTTCTGGTACTTCCCCTTGCGGTCCGCGTAGCTCGTCTCGCACACCTCGTCGGACTGGAAGAAGAGAATCTGGCACAGTCCCTCGTTGGCGTAGATGCGCGCCGGCAGCGGCGTGGTGTTGGAGATCTCCAGCGTCACAAAGCCCTCCCATTCCGGCTCGAACGGCGTCACGTTCACGATGATCCCGCAGCGCGCGTAGGTGGACTTGCCCACGCAGATCGTCAGCACGTCGCGCGGAATTCTGAAGTACTCGATCGAGCGCGCCAGAGCGAACGAGTTGGGCGGAATGATGACGCTCGCCGCCTGCACGCTCACAAACGACCGCTCGTCGAACGCCTTGGGGTCGATGATCGCCGAGTTCACGTTGGTGAAGATCTTGAACTCGTCGCTCACGCGCAGGTCGTACCCGTACGACGAGAGTCCGTAGGAGATCACCCCCACGCTGACCTGTTTCTCGCTGAACGGCTCGATCATCCGGTGTTCCATTGCCTGCTGGCGGATCCAGCGGTCGCTCTTGATGGCCATCTCTGTCGTTTTTGCCTCTTGGCGGCCCTCTCCGCTCTGCTTCCGCGGCGCCGTCAGGCGCTCGCGAAGGGGGGCGGGTCCGCTCATTTCGGATAGCCAAATCTTACGGCAGCATTCGCGCGTTGACAATCTTGGACTTAGTTCCTACCATCACACTTGAGCAGAGCAGCGTGGCCCTTAGTGGCCGCCTGTCTGCATTTAGCGTGAGAGAGGCGGCCCAAGTTGATCAAACAAGACCTTATCCAGAGGGTCGTAGAGCGTACCGGACTTCCCAGAACGAAGGCGGAACGCGCGGTCGACGCCATCTTCGGCAGCATGAAGCAGACCCTGATCGCCGGCGAGCGCATCGAGCTGCGCGGATTCGGCGTATTCACCGTCAAGCCCCGCAAAACAGGCATCGGACGCAACCCGCGCACCGGCGCCGAGGTCAGCATCGCCCCCGGCAAGGCCGTCCGCTTCAAGCCCGGCAAAGACCTGCACAAGATGGACGGGCCTGCATAGACTAGGCTCGTCGCAACTCCTGCGGCGGGCCTTGCACTCTGCCCGCAGCGCAACCATAACCCCCTTGCCCGCAACGGAATGTTCGGGAAGCGCGGTGAAACTCCGCCACTGCCCCGCAACTGTGAACGCGCACGCCTTCTCCAGCCCACGCGGAGAGGCGTGAATGCCAGCCAGGATCCTCCCACTGAAGCCGCCAGGCGACGGGAAGGGAAGATCCAGTCTTTGACTGTCATGCACCCGCGTAAGTCAGGAGACCGGTTTCGCCGCGTACATCCAACCGCGCTCCCGGGGGGGAGCGTAGGAGTTCACCCATGTCCTCAGTCTCTGGCCGCTCTTCGGCCGCATCTCTCCTGCGGGCCGCTTCCGCGCTCGCCGCCTTCCTCTTGCCCGCACAATTGTTTTTGGTCCGTTTCGCGCAACTCTCTCTGATCTTTGCTGCGCTTCCGATCTTCCCCACGCCGGCGCGCGCGGTGGTGGTACGCGGCGTGGTCACCGACGCGCTTGGCCGCCCCGTTCCCGGCGCCCGCGTCCAGCTCATTCAGGGGCCGAGGCCCGTTGCCATCGCCATCGCCGGCGCGGACGGCGCCTTCGAGGTCCGCTCCACCCTGGCCGGCCGCTTCGTTCTGCTCACCTCAGCTCCCGCCTTCTATCCCGGAATCGGCCAGGACTTCTACGGCGGTTTCACCGACCAGATCACGCAGAACGTCGTGCTGGAGATTGCCTCCGTCTATCAGGAGGTCACAGTCACCGCCACCGGCCTGCCCACGCCGCTCGCGCAGACCAGCTCTGCGGTCTCGCTAATCCCCGACAGCGATCTTGCGACCTCCGTCGGCGTCGTCGACGTGCTGCGCCAGTCTCCCGGAGTCGCCGCGGTCCAGACCGGCCAGGCCGGAGGCGTCACCTCGCTCTTCGTGCGCGGAGGCAACTCCACGGCCAACCAGGTGCTCATCGACGGCATTCCCGCGGGCGACGTGGGCGGCGCCTTCGACTTCGGCACCGTCTCCTCCACCGCGCTCTCGGGCCTCGAACTCTATCGCGGCCCCAACTCCGCGCTCTACGGCACCGACGCCGGGGCCTCGGTGCTGAATCTTGAAACGCCGCGCGGCAGCGCCACCCGCCCCGTCCTGAACTACTCCGGCGACGCAGGCGACTTCCACACCTTCCGCGACGAGCTCACCCTCAGCGGCGCGCACCGCCGTCTCGACTACTACACCGCCTTCTCGCGCTTCGACACCTCCAACGCGCTGCCCCGCGACCGGTACCACTCAGCCACCTCCGCCGCCAACCTCGGCTACAACATTACCGCCAACACCCAGGTCCGCTTCACCCTGCGCAATGCGGACTCCGCCACTGGATTGCCCTCCGCGCACGACTTCTACGGCCTCTCCGCCGACGGCAAGCAGGGCGACCAGGACACCTACTCCGGCCTCACGCTCGAGAACCGCCTGGAGGCAGGCTGGCACAACCTCGTCCGCTACGGCATCAGCCGCAAGCGCATTCAGGAGCGCCAGTTCACCAGCGTCGGCACGCCCATCACCTATAACTTCGGGACAGTTCCCTGCGGCAAACCGGGCGCAGACTGTTTCACCGAGTACTTCGGCAACGTCGTCACCATTCGCGGGGCAAACAGCTACACCGCCACCGGCCAGGCCTCGTTCTTCGTCCCCGCCGACGACATGGCCTCCAACCGCGACGAGCTCACCTACCAGTCCGATTACAGCTTTGCCCGCTATCTCTCTGCGCTCTTCGGCTTCCACTACGAGAACGAGCGCGGCAGCTATGTCGAGCCCGCCCCGTACGCAGAAAGCGAGCAGACCCAGCGCACCAACTTCGACTACACCCTCCAGCTTCAGGGCGAGATCAAGGGCCGCGTCTTCTACTCCGCCGGCGGCGGCATCGAGAAGGACCACCTCTACGGCATCACCGGAGCGCCGCGCCTCGGCCTCTCTTATGTGCCGTTCTTCCCCGGCGCAAAGTGGTTCCGCGGCACGCTGCTGCGCTTCAACGTCGCCACCGGCGTCGAGGAGCCATCGCTCGGCATCCAGTTCGCCAGCCTCTACACCCAACTGCAGGAGGCAGGCGACACCGCCGACATCGCAAAGTATCACGTCACCCCGGCCGGCCCCCAGCGGTCGCGCACCTACGACCTCGGCGTTGACCAGAACATCCGTGGCGAGAAGCTGGTCCTCAAGCTCGGCTACTTCCGCAACACATTCAACCACCAGCTCGAATCGGTCGACGCAGGCGCGCTGGAGCAGTTCTTCGGCTACTCGCCCAGCGTCGCTCAGAATACCTACCAGCCCTACCTCAACTCGCTCGCCTTCCGCGCCCAGGGCATCGAGACCGAGCTGCAATACCGCCCGTTCAGCCGCCTCTACATCCACGGCGGCTACACCTACCTCGACGCCGTCGTCACCCAGTCCTTCTCCAGCGACGCCTACAGCAACGGAACCGCCGGCAACAATCCCAATCTGCCCGGCGCCGCCATCGGCGCGGAGGGCCCGCTGATCGGCGCGCGTCCCTTCCGCCGCCCGCCGCACACCGGCTTCTTCGCCGTGCAGTACGAGGGCGCAAGGCTGGGCGCGGCGTTTACCGGCGCGCTAGCCAGCCGCTCCGACGACTCCACCTTCCTCGATGGCTTCGATCCCAACTTCGGCAACTCGCTCGTCCTGCCCAACCGCGACCTCGACTTCGGCTACGCCAAACTCGACGCCAACCTCAACTACGCCGTCCGGCCGCGCGTCACCGCCTTCACCGAACTCGACAACCTGCTCAGCCAGCAGCACATCGGCCCCATCGGCTACCCGGCGCTGCCATTCACCATCCGGGCGGGCCTCAAACTCCGCCTCGGTGGGGACTAACGAAACAGAAGCAGATTCCCTGCGGGAATTGCAACCAAAAAAGCAACTGTCGGGGGCGAGTTCGTGTCTAATCTAACGCCATGACTAGACAACTCACCCCCGCTCTTTTCCTAGCCTTCGCCCTCACGGCTGGCCTCGCCGCACACGCCCAGCAGGAGGGCCTTGTCCCCACGCAGGCGCTGGTCAACGTCGATGCCAGGTCCACGCCTCCCGCCGCCGCCTCCGCTCTCGTAGTAGCGGTAAACGACCGCAGTCAGCCGCTCAGCGCGTGGGAGCCGGTGGCCCCCGCCAGCGCCCAGGTCGCGCTTCTCATCGACGACGGCCTGCGCCAGAGCGTCGCCCGCGAGCTGGACAATCTGCGCTCCTTTGTGCGCACCCTGGCCCCCGGCGTCGAGGTCCTAGTCGGATACATGCAGTACGGCCACGTCGTCGCTGCGCAGCCCTTCACTGCCGACCACGCCCTCGCCGCCTCCACGCTTCATCTGCCCGATGGCTTGCCCGGCATGAGCGCAAGCCCCTACCTCTGCCTCTCCGACTTCGTCAAGAACTGGCCCTCCGGCGAGTCCTCCTCCAGCAGCTCCCCCGGCCCACCCACGCAGCACAAGGCGCGCTTCATCCTCATGCTCACCAACGGAGTCGATCCCTACAACGGCAGCACCAGCATCATGAACCAGGGCAGTCCCTACGTTGACAACGCCATCGCCGATGCCCAGCGCGCCGGCGTCGCCGTCTACGCCATCTACTTCGGCGACGCGGGCATGGGCGGCGGCATGACGGACTCCAGCGGCCAGGACTACCTCAGCCAGATCACACAGGCCACCGGCGGCGTCAACCTGTGGGAGGGCGTGGGGAACCCAGTCTCCACCGCGCCGTTCCTCAGCAAGTTTCAGAGCGCCCTCGCCGAGACCTACATCGCTACCTTCAACGCACCCCTCGGCAACAATCCCGGGCGCGACCTGGTCCGCGTCAAGTTCACCGCCGCCAAGACCAAACTCCACACCCCCGAAAAAGTCCGCCCCGGCAACGTCGAATAAGCGGCGCTGTTACGGAACCAGCGATAATGCGGTCTCAATCGAAACAATGAAATGAACATCCGGAACGCGCAGCTTCCAGAGCTTGTCGTCGTTGGTGATGAAAAGTTCCACGCCATGGGCCGCCGCACAGGCGAGTTGAATGCCATCGGGCTGTTTGACTCGGGTCTGGGCGCGAACCGTCGCGTAGAGATCGGCTGCTCGATCGTCAAACGGCACGATGGTCGCAGCATGTGCGAGGGCAGATTTGTACTGCTGAGCGATCACTTCCTGGCCATCTCTGCGTGGGCCAGCCATTACTTCGCCAAGAGTCATAGACGAAGTGACGAGACCGATTCCTGCGGCTAGCATCTTTCGGCGAAGCGCGTACACGGACGCCTGGAAGGGAGAGTTGTTGTCCCACTGATAGATGAAGAGATTCGTGTCCCAGAAGAAATGGGTCTGTGTCATCCAGCTACTCCCACCCTTCGCGCATCTCGCGGACATACGTGTCGGCGTCGCCAAACGTCCATGTGCCAACGAGTGCGAGGAGCGGGTCGAGAGGAGGTGACCCTTTCTTCGAATCGGACAGATTCCAGGTCGTGTACCACTTGAGCAGCCCTAGATATCTGGACGGAAGATCAGATATTGATGGAGTGGTTTTTCCTTTGCGATCAGGGTGAGATGAATCTCCATCCCTATACAGTCTCCTGTGGCCTCTGCTTGTTTCTGTGAGCAGCCGATAGTCATTCGGCTGAGGTTTCTTGCCAGCAACAGCGTGGATCGAGATGTGGGTTGTCGCACCGGGTCTCACCGGTCTCACCAAACCCTCTTTTTCGATGCGTTCCAAAATTTCTTGGTTCGTGAAATCGCGGCGCTCGGGGTGCTCCTTATGCAGGAGTGCGGTCGCGATCCAGACTTCATCTGCAACATCAATCGAACCCTTCATAGTTATCCCCCTCCTTCCTGAACGTAAATATATTACGTAATTTACGTATTCGTCAATCAAGAAAGCCCCGGATTGCTCCGGGGCTTTCTTGGGTTGATGCGCCGACAGACGTATCTGCCTGTCTGGAAATGATTTAGTACATGCCTTCCATGCCGCCGCCGTGGCCGCCGCCCGCCGGAGCCTCCTTCTTCTCCGGGATCTCGGAGATCATGGCTTCGGTGGTCACCAGCAGGCCGGCGATCGACGCTGCGTTCTGCAGCGCCGTCCGCGTCACCTTGGTCGGGTCGATGACGCCGGCCTTCACCAGGTCCTCGTACACGTCCGTGCTCGCGTTGTAGCCGAAGTTCACGTCCTTGGAGTCGCGGATCTTGCCGATCACCACAGCGCCCTCTTCGCCCGCGTTGGAGACGATCAGCCGAAGCGGCTCCTCCAGTGCCCGGCGAATAATGGTTGCTCCGATCTTCTCGTCGCCTTCCAGGCCCTTGATGAGCGTGTCCACAGCCGCCGCGCAGCGCAGCAGGGCCACGCCGCCGCCGGGCACAATGCCCTCCTCGACCGCTGCGCGCGTTGCGTGCATCGCATCCTCCACGCGCGCCTTCTTCTCCTTCATCTCGGTCTCGGTGGCTGCTCCCACCTTGATGACGGCGACGCCGCCCACCAGCTTGGCCAGCCTCTCCTGCAGCTTCTCCTTGTCGTACTCGGAGGTCGACTTCTCCACCTGCGCGCGAATCTCCTTCACGCGTCCCTCAACCTCGCCGTCCTTGCCGCCGCCGTCGATGATCGTGGTGTTGTCCTTGTCGATGGTCACCCGCTTGGCCGTGCCCAGGTCCTCGATCTTGACCCCCTCCAGCTTGATGCCGAGGTCTTCGGTGATAGCCTTGCCTCCGGTCAGGATTGCGATGTCCTGCAGCATGGCCTTGCGCCGGTCGCCGAAGCCGGGCGCCTTCACGGCCGCCACGTTCAGCGTTCCGCGCAGCTTGTTCACCACCAGGGTCGCCAGCGCCTCGCCCTCCACGTCCTCGGCGATGATCAGCAGCGGCTTCGCGGTGCGCGCAATCGACTCAAGCAGCGGAAGCAGGTCCTTCATCGACGAGATCTTCTTCTCGTAGATCAGGATGTAGGGCTCCTCCAGCGCGGCCTCCATGCGCTCCGCGTCGGTCACAAAGTAGAGGCGAGAGGTACCCGCGGTCGAACTGCATTCCCTCCACCACCTCCAACTGCGTCTCCATGGTGCGCGACTCTTCCACCGTGATCACGCCGTCCTTGCCCACCTTCTTCATCGCCTCGGCGATGATGGAGCCGATCTGCGCGTCGCTGTTGGCCGAAATCGTGCCAACCTGCGCGATCATGTCGCCCGTCACCGGCTTCGACAGCTTGTTCAGCGCGCCGCCATGAACCACGCCCTGGTCGTCGCGCTTGCCGACGATCGCCTCCACCGCCTTGTCGATGCCGCGCTTCAGCGCCATCGGGTTCGCGCCCGCAGCCACCGTCTTCACGCCCTCGCGGTAGATTGCCTGCGCCAGCACGGTCGCCGTCGTGGTGCCGTCGCCCGCGATGTCCGAGGTCTTCGACGCCACTTCCTTCACCAGTTGCGCGCCGATGTTCTCCGACGCGTTGGCCAGCTCGATCTCCTTGGCCACCGTCACCCCGTCCTTCGTGATCGTCGGCGATCCGAACTTCTTCTCGATCACCACGTTGCGTCCCTTGGGGCCGAGCGTCGCCTTCACCGCGTCAGCCAGAATGTTCACTCCGCGCAGGATTGCCTGCCGCGACTCTTCTCCATGCAGAATCTGTTTTGCCATTGTGCTGCTCCTCTTACCGGCTCATTGTCCGGTCGAATGTTAGTTGTCATCCTGAATCTTTCAGGGTTGTCATCCTGTTTTTAGGTTGTCATCCTGAACGAAGTGAAGGGCCCCGCATTTTCTTTTGCTTGATTTCGATCGCGGGGAATACACGTTGAATCAGTACCTCACTTCTTGACGATCCCCAGCACTTCCTCTTCCCTCATGATGAGGAACTCTTCGCCGTCCAGCTTGATCTCGGTGCCCGAGTACTTGCCGAACAGGATCGTGTCGCCCGCCTTCACATCCAGCGGAAAGACCTTGCCCTCGTCGTTGGACTTGCCCTTGCCCACGGCGATCACCTCGCCCTGTTGCGGCTTCTCTTTGGCGCTATCCGGAATGATGATGCCGCCGCGAACGCTCTCGCCCTCTTCCAGACGACGGACCAGAATCCGGTCGTGCAGGGGGGTAAACTTAATTTTTGCCATTGCGAATCTCTCCTTGTTGCAAAGTAAATTTGATTGCAAATTGTTGGATGCAGAAACCAGCCCGGCCAACGGGAGCTTCGGCTCAACTGCCGGGCAGCCGTTCCGCCGTCGGAGTGGCCCGACGCGCTCATTAGCACTCAGGCCCCTCGATTGCTAACGATAGGCCACCTGGCTCCGCCTGTCAAGCCGTTCCGGGTGAAATCTGAGTGAAACTCACTCATATCGTATCGAATTGACCGCAAAACCCCAGCCCACCATTCCAAACCCAGCCGGGCCGGTGTTGGCGTAAAATGGGCGGATGCTGCTCCGCAACCCTCTCCGCACCCATTCCCGCCGCGCCTCTCTTTTTACAATGGCCCTCTGCCTCTTCGCGCTCCTCGTCCCGCTCGCACCCCTCTGCGCCCGCGCCCAGGACGACTCCACCACGCCGGAGCAGCATGGCCGCAAGTACAAGGCGCCGCCCGACACCTCGCGCATCGAGGTCACCGTGCTCAAGGGCTTCAACAAGAAGCCCATCATGAACGCCGCCGTCGTCTTTCATCCGGTCAAAGACGGCCGCGACGAGGGCAATATGGAGATGAAGACCGACCCCGACGGCAAGGCGGTGATCAACGTCATCCCCACCGGCAGCAAGGTCACCATTCAGGTCATCGCCGACGGCTTTGCCACCTTCGCCCAGGACTATCAGGTCAACGAGGCCAGCCGCCAGATCGTCATCTCCCTGCTCCGCCCGCGCGCGCAGGTCTCCGCCTACATCGACAACACCGGCAAGCCGGCGGAACTCAAGCCCGGTGTGCAGGACCCGGTCCGGCCCACTCCGAAGACGAAGCCGTTCACGCCGTCAACCCCCTCCGCGCCCTCTTCCGCTGCGCCCGGCACATCGCCCACGCCCAGCTCCGCGTCCACCCCCTCCGCCACCACGCCGAAGCCGTAGAGGATCTCTGAATCAGTCTTTGCTTGGAAGGGGACGGGCTCCAGCCCCAGTTTTTATGGGGACGGTCTTCACAGATAGAAGTTATTCCTTGTATTGCTTAAGGGCACGGGTTTACCCGTGCCGAAAGTGCCGAAGTTGAAGTGGGGCTTTAGCCCCTGAGGGAATGTCCGGCCCTGGTACAAACCTTCGTTGGAGAGGTTCGCAATGGCAGAGCCTGGGAACACCCAATCGCGAGAAACATCCGCCCCGCTCGCGGGCAGCGCCGTCCTGGTCACCGGCGGAGCGAAGCGCATCGGCCGCGCCATCGCGCTGCGGCTGGCGGCCAGCGGCGCCAACGTCGCCATCACCTATCGCAACTCGCAACCCGAAGCCGAAGAGACCGTGCGCGACCTGGCGGCGTTCGACGTCGAAGCCTTCGCCCTCCGCACCGACCTCACCGACGCCGAAAGCATCCGCCAGTCCGTCGCCACCGTCATCGACGAGTTCGGCCGGCTCGATCTTCTGGTCAACAACGCCGGCCTCTTCGAGCAGGCCGCATTGCAAGAGATCACGCCCGAGCAGTGGGACCGGACCTTTGCCACCAACACGCGCGCGCCCTTCCTGATGGCGCAGGCCGCCTATCCTCATCTGCGTGCAGCGGGCGGAAGAATTATCAACATCGGCTCGCTGGGCGGCTCGCACCCCTGGACCACGCACGCCCACTACTGCGCCTCCAAGGCCGCTCTCCACATGCTCTCGCAGACCATGGCCAAGGCCTGGGCGCCGGAGGTCAGCGTCAACTGCGTTGTGCCGGGAATGATCGTGCAGGGAGAGATCGACGAGGCCTACGCACGCTTCGCCGCGAAGACCCCCATGCGCCGCAACGGTGCCGCCCAGGATGTCGCCGCCGCCGTCCTCTTCTTCGCCACCGGCCCCCACTTCATCACCGGCCAGCTCCTCGCCGTCGACGGCGGCCTCGGCCTCTAGCGTCGCTTCACAGGCTGCGGAAAAACTCCTGTTTTTGCCTTTGGGAGGGAGCAGGGGGCTTCAGCCCCTGAATAAGGAAAATCGAATCAAGGGGCTTTAGCCCCGGGCCTTTTGCCAGAAGCTGCAATCAAGCCTGTTTCCGCAGCCGCTTCAGCCGCTCGCCCATGCGCTGCCACCAGTTGGGAATCTTCACCTCTTCCACCAGCCCGCGCGGCTCCTCTTCCACCTCGAACTCATGGCCCAGGAACACCGCCATCGGGTTCGTAACGCACAAACTGCGTGCGTAGTCTGCACCAAATTTCTTTGCCACCAGATCGCATGCCTCGCGCATTCGCGGCGGGCGAGTTGTGGTGTTGTGCGCGTCCGTGGCCAGAAAGTGGACCCACCGCTTCTCCAGCAGATCGTGCGCCATCTGCTCCGCGCGCCGGCCCTTGTGCCCGGTCAGAGCGTCCGCCGTCACCTGGATCAGCACGCCGCCGCGCAGCCACTCGACGAGCCGCGCGGGCTCGTTCTGCAGCGTGGCATTGCGCTCCGGGTGGGTCAGGATCGGCGTCAGCCCGGCCAGCCGCAGCTCGAAGAATGTCTCCGTCAGCCCCGGCGGAAGCCCGTAGTCCGGCACCTCCACCAGCAGGTAGCCCAGCCCGTTGATGCTGAACCGCGCCGGGTCCTCCTTCGCCAGCTTCACGTTGTCGAACGACATGTGGAAGTCGCATCCCAGCCCCAGCGTCAGCGGAATCTTCTCCTCCTCCAGCCGCGTCCGCAACTCGTCGGCCTTGGCCGCATTCACGCTCTTGTCGAAGTCGTGGTAGCTGTTCGCGTGCGGTGTGCAGACGACGTGCGTGATGCCCTCGGCCACTGCCAGCCGCGCCATCTCCACCGAGGTCTCCATGCTGTCGGAGCCATCGTCCAATCCGGGCAGAAGATGATGATGAATGTCGATCATCGCAACGCAAGAGTACCACCGACGCCCGCGCTCCGCACTGCTATGGAATCTCTGAATACGTCCATGCTTTGAAAGGGACGGGCTTCAGCCCGTCCGTTAGTGCCGAAAAATAAACAGGGCTTTAGCCCCTGAGGGAATGTCGGAAATCTGTTTATAGCTTCCAACTCACCCTACGCCGCGGCCAGGCTCCTTGCCATCGCCTGGAAGAGCAGAAGCCCGTCGGCGGAGCCCAGCAGCGCCTCGCTCGACCGGTCCGGATGCGGCATCATGCCCAGCACGTTGCGTCCCGCGCTCAGGATTCCCGCGATGTTCTCCAGCGAGCCGTTGGGGTTTGCCTCCGCCGTGATCTCGCCCGTCGCCGTCGCATAGCGGAACGCGATGCGGTCGTCGCGCTTCAGCGTTGCCAGCGTCTCGGTGTCGCAGTAGTAGTTGCCCTCCATGTGCCCGATGGGCATCTGCAGCACCTGCCCGCGCGCCAGCCCGTCGGTGAACGCCGACGCCGTCGTCTCCACCCTCAGATGCAGGTGGCGGCAGACGTATCGCTGGCCCGCATTGCGCATCAGCGCGCCGGGCAGCAGCCCCGCCTCGCACAGGATCTGGAACCCGTTGCAGATTCCCATCACCAGTCCGCCCGCCTCGGCAAATCGCCGCACGCTCTGCATGATCGGCGCAAAACGCGCGATCGCCCCGGTCCGCAGATAGTCGCCGTAGGCAAATCCGCCCGGCACCAGCACCGCGTCGCAGCCTTCCAGATCGTGCGACTCGTGCCACAGATACGTCACCGGAGCGCCCATCACCGCGCCGATTGCGTGGTGCGTGTCTTGATCGCAGTTGGAGCCGGGAAAGATCAGAACGCCGAACTTCATAGCTCTAGATTAGCATTCGCACCCGGCGCTTCACCACGCATCGCGCGCTGGGCGAAGGCCGGCGCGAACTCTACCAGCGGCGGCTCACTGTCACGCGGAAGACGCCCTGGTCGATGCCGGGGTTCTGCGATCCCTGGCCGGCGTTCGAGACGTGGCGATAGATATACTCCACGCGCACCGAAGCCTGTGGGCTGCTGAAGAACTGCACGCCGGGGCCGAGCGAGAACATATAGTTGAACCGGTCGGCCTCGTCCACCGGGATGTCGCGCGCCGAGACGACGAAGCCAAGATCGATCGCAAAGCTCGGCTGAACGCGCCACTGCGGCAGCGCGCTGATCCGGGCGCCCAGCGGCGAGAAGGCAGCGGCGTAGGTGTCCTGCCGTCCGTAGAGTGCATAGAGCGGAGCGCTCCGGTTCCCTCCAATGGGAACGCTGCCCACTGGCCCGTGATACACCGAGACCACGCGCACCGGCGTCTGCGGCGTGATGATGCTCTGCCCGCCGTTGGTGAAGATCGTGCCCGTCACCGTCGGGTCGGTCTCCTCGAACAGCGGCATCAGCGACCCCTCGTAGTCCAGGCGGAACCGCTGCCCCTGGTGCAGCAGGTGGGTATACTCCACGCCCAGGGTCCAGATGCGCCGTTGCTCGGCATCGCCGATCAGGATGTGGCTTGATGTTTTGCTGTAGCTGGTCGAGAAGCCGTAGCTCTGCACCCTGCCAACTCCGCCGGCCCCGTCAACCGCCTGGCCCCGCGCCGGCGCGCACCATCCCGCGAGCGAGACCAGCGCGGCGAAGACCGATACGAGTGCAACCTGGAGTGGGACGAGTGCAGCCTTGCGCAACGGAGACCCCTGAGTGCAGAGGCTCCGGCTCGCCCTCTGCGTCGCTGTCAGAAGAATACAGCAAGGCCAAGACCTCTCGCCGCGTCCCCTCGGGGCCGTGACGCGAAGAGATGAAGTCAGCCAGGCATTCCTGCTGCCTGCGGCGCGCGCGCGTATCATTGCCCCAGTACGGGAAGAACGGGCCGCGGGCCGCAAGCGCGTCCGACCCCAGTTTTTTCACGCCACGACTCCGAGGACACTCCACATGACTGAAGCGACCGCCGCAACATCGTCCAAACGCAGGGTCCTCGTGGCCGACGACGAACAGGTCATCGCCAACACCCTGGCCGTCATCCTCAACCAGCACGGCTTCGAGGCGCGCGCCGTCTACAGCGGAGAGGCCGCCATCGAGGCCCTCGACAGCTTCCAGCCCGACATGCTCATCACCGATGTCATCATGACCGGCATCAACGGCATCGAGACCGCCATCGCCGCCCGCCGCAAGAGGCCAAACTGCAAGGTCCTGCTCTTCAGCGGCCAGGCCGCCACAGCCGATCTGTTGGAGAAGGCGCGCCACGAGGGCCACGAGTTCGAGGTCCTCGCCAAGCCCGTCCACCCAGCAGACCTCCTCGCCAAGCTCCGCGGCTAACCACCACAAATCTGGGTGCCCCACATCTCGTTTTTGAGATGTGGGACTGGCGGGTGGCCCACCATAGTCTTGGAAGCGGGTGCCCCGTCCTAGCTCCGCTAGGGCGGGAACCCATCACTCCGGCCGTTTCCGCTCTTTCACCTTCACCGCGGGAACTCCAGCGTAGATTGTCCACGGCTCCAGGTCGCGCGTCGCCACCGAACCCATCCCCAGCACCGCGCCCTCGCCCACGCTCACGCCTGGGCCAACCGAGGCACGCGCGCACACCCACGCATACGCTCCCACCTCCATCGCATAGGCAAGCAGCGGGAAGCGCGGATCGTCCAGGTCGTGGGTCGCGCCGCAAAGGTACGACTCCTGCGACAGGATGGCGTGCGAGCCCAGGCGCACCGGCGCCGGGTTGTAGATCTCCGCGCCGTCGCCCGCCGTCACCTGGTCCGCGCAGACCAGGTTCCACGGCGCCCACACCCGCGAGCTTGGATAGAAGTGGCAGTTCGGCCCCATCGTCGCGCCAAAGCGCCGCAGCAGGAACGCACGCCACGCGTGCATCGGCCGCGGCGATGGGCGGTACAGCGCCGCCCGGCACGCGTTCCACAGCAGCCGCCGCGCGCGGTCGCTCGCCGCGAACGCCGGCCGCAGATACGGGTCCGCCGCCGTCTCCGCCGCAATGTGCTCCGCCGAGTTGTAATGCACCTGCTTCGCCATCCCCGTCTCAGCCTCGCGCTAGCAACCAACAACCTTCAAGCTACAACTGGCAACTCTATTTCTCGATCGGTTGATATCTCGTCGTGGCCCGGGCCAGACACTCGACGTTCTCCATTGCGCGCTTGGAGGTGAGGTGGTAGTCGAACTTGTGATGAAAACACTTCCTCGCGCGGATGCGAAGTGCGGCAATCTCCTCCGCGCTCAGCGCAGCCCAGCCGAGCAGGCTGCTCTTGGTCCCCTCGACCGTGTCCGCGCCCACAAATCCTGCCCCGCCGCTCACTACCTCCCGCCAGATGTTCACCTTTTCGGAGACGATCACGGGCAGCCCGCACGCCAGCGCCTCTGCCACAACGATCCCGAAGTTTTCCTGGTGCGATGGAAGCACAAAGACCTCCGACGACGAGAAGGCCCCCCATTTGAGCGTGCCCTCCAGGCTTCCGGTCCAAACAATCCGGCCGGCGATTCCCAGCCTCGCCGCCATCGGTTCCAGCTCCTTCCGCCATCCCAGTTGGTCGGGGCCCACGATCGCCAACCGCCAGGCCGCATCTTTGCCGAGGGTCGCGGCATACGCTTTAATCAGAATGTCGGTCCCTTTCTTGGGATGGATCCGCCCCAGTGAGATTGCCACCCGTTTGCCGCGAAGCTCCGGCCATCGCGCCAGGAACTCCTCGCTCGCCGCCCCGGTGTCGCAGTCGGGCCCGAATGTGCCATAAGGCACCACCATCTCGCGTACGCTGTATCGGCTGAACGACCGCCGCGCCTGGAGCTTCTCTTCTTCGCAGGTGAACAGCACCGCGGTCGCATCGCGCAGCACCCGCCGCAGCAGGCCATGCCAATAGATCACCTTCTTAATATGCTTGAACGGATACCGCATCTTGAAGTACGGGTCGAGCATTCCGTGGGGAAAGACCGCCCAGGGAATCTCCGTGCCGGCAAGCGCGCGATGCGCGGCCACCGTGTTGTAGTTCCATATCCCGTTGATGAACACCACGTCGAAGCGCGAAAGATTGGCCTTCAGCCACGGCATCGCGCGGCGCGAATATGCGTAAACTCCCCAGCCCGGGCCCAGTCCAACCACCTTCGCCGGAAAATCGCATTGCTGTACAAATTCAGGCGAGTCCAGCGAGGCCACCTCCACCTCATACCCGCCGATGCGATAGATTGCGCAGCGTTGCCGCAGCCCCTCAATCGGCCCACCCGTGGCCGGATCGATCGATGGGATGAAGTGCAGGATTCTCATCGGCCGTCCTTGAATCCCTCGTCCATCACCACTTTGGCCCAGCGGCGTGTCCAGGGGGTCCCGCGGTCTGCCAGCAGGGGCAGGCTGGCCCAGTCGCGCTGGTTTGTGGCCGCCGCAATCCACTGCGTCATCGGCACGCCAAACCCCGACTTCGGACGGGTGATAATCTCCTCCGCCAGCAGGTTCGCCGGTGTCTGCGCCAGCAGCCGTTTGCCGAATCCTCCGGTAAAACTCGTGTGATACAGCTTCAGCGCGTCCAGCAATGCAGCATCCACCAGCGGTGTGCGCAACTCCAGCGAGTGCGCCATGCTGGCCCAGTCGCTGTCGCGCAGCAACTGGTTGCGCAGATACAGCGTCGAATCCAGCAGGCATACTCCCGCCGCGTCATTCACGGCATTGGCCTTGGCCATGCCGGGAGGCGGGCCGCCCAGCCGCTCCAACCCTTCCCGCGCTCTCTCCTCGCCCATCAGCAGGGGCAGCTCCTGCGGCAGGAAGAGGCAGCGCTTCAGGTAATACACTCCCTCCAGCGAGCCCATAAACTCCGCAATGCCCTTCAGCTTGGGATGCCTGTGTCCATTGGCCAGAATTGAGCACGCAGCTCCCACCAGCCTCCGGCCGCCGGGAATCGCCGCAGCCGCCCTCCCCAGCATCGCGCTGCGCGGAAGCTGCTTCATCAGGTTGTAGCCGTAGAACAGCTCGTCGCCGCCCACCCCGGAGAGCACCACCTTATACCCGCGTTCGGCCGCCGCCTTGGCCGCAAACCAGGTGTTCACGCCATCCACCGACGGCTGGTCCATCGCATCCAGTATCCGCGGAATGTCCTGCTCGAACTCCTCCCGCGAGATGCGCCGCACAGAGTGCGGCAGACCATAGTGCTTGGCAATGATCGCGGCGCACGGAACCTCGTCCTCATGCCGCGAGACGAACTCCGTAAATCCTACCGTGATCCCCTCCACCTTCCCGCCCAGCTCGGAGATCAGGCCGGCCAGCGTTCCCGAATCGACTCCTCCCGACAGAAACACGCTCACCGGAACGTCCGACACCAGGTGGGCGCGCACCGAATCCGTCACCGCCTTGCGCACCACCTCCTGCAAATCGTCGTCCGGCAGCCGCACGCCCTCCTGCCTCCAGTTGTCGCGGATGTCGTTCCAGCACACCGGCGTTTGGGCGCGGCCTGCGCGCACCCGCATCCAGTGTCCGGCTGGCAGCGCGAAGACCCCCCGGTACAGCGTCCACGGCGCCTGCACGCTGCCCCACAGATAGAACCCCGCGACTCCGGCCTCCTCGTGCCGCGCCGCCACCAGCCCCGACGCCAGGATCGCCTTCACCTGCGACGCAAACACCACCCCGCCTTCCGTCTGCGCATAGTAGAGCGGCTTGATCCCGTAGGGATCGCGCGCCAGAAACACCTCGCGCAAGCCCGCGTCCCATATCGCAAACGCGAACATGCCCCGCAGCCGCGGCAGCATCCGCTCCCCCTCGCGCGCATACAGCGCCAGCAACACCTCCGTATCGGACGTTGTGCGGAACTCCACCCCCTCCGCCTCCAGCTCGCGGCGCAGCTCATGGAAGTTGTAGATCTCGCCATTGAAGGTGATGCAGTACTTGCCGTCGCTGGTCGCCATCGGCTGGTTGGAACGCGCATCCAGGTCCTGAATGGCGAGGCGCCGGTGGCCCAGCACCGCGCCTTGGCCCGTCCACACCCCTTCCGCGTCGGGGCCGCGCAGGCGCATCCGATCCGTCATGCGCCGAACGGCATCAACCGAAGAGGATTCGACCGCCTCTTCCGTCGAGACGAATCCCGCGATTCCACACATGAGCACCCCACACCCGGAAAATCCAGTTCATCATCGTGCTAGCGTATTCTCTCATGAAGCGATGGCCGCAAACGCCGCACGTCGCACCACCAGAGTAACCTCCGTGCCCGCTTCAAACCTCGGAAATAAGGTTACTTCTAGGATGAGATGCCGGATGGCGCTGCAACGCAATCCTCGGCGGCTGGCCCAGGTGCCGGGAGAAGCGATCGCAATCACCGAAGATGGGTGTCCCAGGTGCCTCGCATTTGGGCACCTGGGAGAGCGGGTGTCCCAGGTGCCTCGCATTTGGGCGCCTGGGAGAGCACAGAACTTGGCAGTCCGGTTTTGTCGGGTGGGTCTACCACCAACTCCTCCCACCCCTGAAGTTTTTTCCCCAAATTTCCCCGTAAATCCGCGTGTCAACCCCCCTCCGCACCGAAATATCATCTAACCCTATAAAAAGAATCCAGATAAAAATTCCCAGAAGTTGGCATAGTAGTTTCCCCCCAACGCGTATAATTAAATCAGGTTGCAAAACCAAACAGCCCCGGCCAACTCGCCGGGTCTTTAATGCGTTAACCAGCATGAAGCCGGCAAGTCGTTGATTCCAGAGATCGACAGATCTAAACCATCTGGAATGAATATCTTGCAAAATCGATCCAGACCTAACTCCTTATTTATGAAGATCATGGCAAAATGTATTTTTTCACCAAGCACAGCGCACCGGGCCTTCGCCTTAAAAACGTCTCGCGCGTCTAGCGCGAGCTTAACTTTCATTTTTTGAATACCTTACGCTTAATCGACAGGGGGGACGGGCACCCTCCGGCAAATTATTAACAGTTCATGCGATTGCCGGACGCTGGAGGCCCTCCGCGCCGTCGCAGCAACCCCACGGTGTTAACATGCAGAGGAGTGCGGCAGAATGAAGATTCTCTATGTGAGTCAGTTGGAACAGGGATGCAGCGCCAGGGCACGCATGTTGGCCCTCCAGCGCATGGGGCACCAGATCGTCCCGCTGGACACCAACCCCTACGCCACAAAGAACAGGGTCCTTGGCAAACTCTCCTTCCTGCTGGCCGCCGGCCCAAATGTGCAGCGTCTCAACCGCGATATTCTCCGCCTCGCCGCCGAGCACAAGCCCGATCTCCTCTGGGCGGACAAGGTGCTCCAGCTCCAGCCCGCCACCGTCCTCCGCTGCCGCGCCCTGGGCATCCAGACCGTCTGTTACATGATCGACAACGCATTCGGCCCGCGCCGCGACTCAGGCCTGCGCCTGTACAAGAAGGCCATCCCTTGTTTCGATCTCCACTGCACCCAGCGCGACGTCAGCGTGGCCGACCTCAAGCGGCGCGGCGCGCGCCAGGTCATCAAAATCCAGACCGCCTACGACCCGATTGCGCACTTTCCGCCACCGGATGGCTGGTCGGATGCAGACCGCGACCGCGACGTCTCGTTTATCGGCTCGCCCTACGATGACCGCGCCGAGTTCCTCACCCAACTCTCCCAGGCAGGCTTCCACGTCGTCATCTCCGGCGCTGAACGTGCCTGGCAAAAAGCTCTCCCTCTCGCCGGCTTCGCAAAGCTCTTCCGCGAGGGCGAGCTGATGGGCGACGCCTACCGCAACGGGATCTGGCGCTCCAAGATCAATCTCAGCTTCCTCACCAAATCCAACCAGGACGAGGTCACGCACAAGAGCTTCGAGATCGCCGGCTGCGGCGGCTTCCTGCTGGTCGAGCGATCACCCGGCCATCTCAGCCGTTTCGTCGAGGACAAGGAGGCCGTCTTCTTCTCCACCGTCGAGGAGTGCATCCGCAAGATCGCGCTCTATCTGCCCAATGAAGCCGCCCGCGAGCGCATCGCCCGCGCAGGCCGCGAGCGCGCTCAGCGCTCGGGCTACCACAACGACCACCAGCTCCGCCTCATCCTCGACCGCCTGCAAAGCCTGAGTTCCAGGAGTGAGTTAGACAGCTTTGAATCAGTTCCCGCTTCTTGACCCCGTCATTCTGGCGAAGCCAGAATCTCCGTATTTGTCTTGCTTAAGGGCACGGCTTCAGCCGTGCCGAAAGTGATCCATTGACGACGCGGCTTTAGCCGCTGAGGTCGGCTTTACGCCGCAAACCCCGGCGCAACATGCGCCAGCGCCTGCCGCAGTCCGCGAACGTCCTCCTCGAAGCTCCAGCCCTGGATGCGCTCGAAGGCGCGTTGCCCCATCGCCTCGGCCACGCCCGGCTCCAGCACGTGCTCCAGCGCCCGTGCCAGCGCGCCCACATCGCCCACCGGAACGATGCACCCGTTCACTCCATCCTCGATCAGGTCCGGAGCGCACCCCACGTCGTTGCTCACAATCGCGGGCCGCGCCGCATTCATCACCTCGTTCACAATCAGTCCCCACGGTTCGTGCCGCGACGGCAGCACGAAGACCGTCGCCAGGTCGAAGAAGCGCGGCATCTCCGACTGGTTGCGAAAGCCGCAGAAGCGGATGCTGCCGAAGCCGGTCGCCGCAGCCTGCCGCTCCAGCGCCGCCCGCTCCGCGCCATCGCCCACGATGACGAGATACGCGTGCGGGTCGGCCCCCGCTTCATGCGGAAGTCGCGCATACGCCTCGATCAGGTGGTCGCAGTGCTTGCGCGGTTGCAGCTTCGACGCAAACAGAATCACAGGCCGCGCGGGGTCCAGTCCAAGCTCCGCCTGCAAGCTGGCGCGTCCATCCGCAGCCGCGCGCGCGCGTTCGGCAAAGTAGCCATTGTCCACCGCGTAGGGCATCGGAAACTGCGGGACCTCGTCGCCAAAGTAGTGACGCCAGTACTCCGCGTTCAGCCTCCCGATCGGCAGCACTCCGTTCACCATCTGCCTCAGTCCCGCAAACATTGCCCGCTTTATCGCCAGCCTTACTCCGCCTCGTTCGCGGTCGCCCATCCACCCCTCCGCGCGCAGCAGCACGGGAATCCCCAGCGCCTTCGCCGCCAGGATCCCATGCATCGCATTCGCCGTCGCGTATCCATGCACCCACAGCGCATCGAACGCCGCATCGCCGCCCGCGCCGCGCAGTCGGCTGACGATACCGTAGTTCAAAGGGCTTGCCACGCTCACGGTCCCCCGGTCGCGCAATTTGGGCAGGAACTCATGCCTGTATCCGTCCAGCAGGGGGATGTCCCACTTCACTCCCACGCCGAAGCCCTCGTCGCGGTATCCCCGCACCGAAAAGTCCGAACCGAAGAACACCGTAAGATCGATCTCCGGCTCCTCGGCGATCCGCCGCAGCAGAGGCGCCTGGTACTGGATCGGGTGACTCACCAGATAGGCCAGCCGCACGCGCCGCTGCGTCCGTGGGTCCGATCGTTCAGGCACGGAGGTCATGCACTCTCCCATCTCCCGTTGCTCGCTTGCTCAGAAGTCCTGCGCCGCAACGCCGCTTCCTGCAGCCGTCTCTAGTAATTGTGGATTGTGTACAGGATCGAGACGATTCCCAACACGCCGCCAACGCCAAGATTCTTCATCGTGGCCTTCATCGCGTCGGTCGGCAGGAAGACGATGTCGTTGGCCTGTAGCACCGGGTCGGGGGCCTTGCCGTTGCGCACTTTCTTGATGTCGACATCGACCACCTTGCGTTCGGTGCCCACGGTGCGGATCAGACGCAGATCGGCGTATCTGCCCTCAAAGTTGATCCCTCCGCTCAGCGAGGCCACCTGCAACAGCGTAAGCGGTGTGGCCTGGTCCAGCGGCACCGCGCCTTGGCGCGCGAACGCCCCCAGCACATACACCACGCTGGCGCGCGAGATCTGGATGATGTCGTGCGGCTTGACGGGAAAGTTTGCCGTGGAGCTGGACGCCAGGTCTGTCCCCAGATCGATCACAATCGGCTCCGCCATCCCAGGCCGCACGATCTTCACCGTATGGCTCGCCGTCGCCGGCAACCCGCCCGCAATCAACAGCACCTCCCTCAGGCTCCTCTCCGTCGAGACTGGCACAATGGAATGGACCTCCCCGGTGACGAGCACCGAGCCGTTCACCGTGTCCAGCACTTGAATCGTAACCTCGGGATCTTTATAAAACCCTCCCGCCCGCAGCCGGTCCGCGATCAGGGCCTGGGCCGCCCGCACCGTCAACCCTTGCAGTGGGACGCTGCCGATGAAGGGCAGATGAACGCTCCCGTCCGCGCCCAGGCGGATCGTCTGAGAGTAATCCTGCATGAATACATGCACCAGGATCAGGTCTCCCGGGTCTAAATGAAAATCCTCTCCCGGATAGAGCATCGACGGGTTGGCGTATGGCGTCGTCGGCGAGGCCGCCGCCTGCGCCGGCAACGGGCCCGAATCCAGCGTCCCCGCCTGCGCGCCCGTCTGCGGCAACGCCTGTCCCGTTGCCGCGGTCCAGCAGAACGCAATGAGTGCCACCGCGATAACCCTGGCCGCGAAGTTCCTGGTCATGGCTTCTCCTTCCCTTCCGCGCCCGTCTCCCCCGCCGCAGATGGCTGCGTCTCCCAGGTGTCGCCGTCAACGTTCCCGTACGAGTAGCCCAGATATCCGTAGTACCCGTAATAATCGGGCGAGTTCACATCCACCGCGTTCAGCACCAGGCCGGCCACCGGAGCGCCCGAACGGGCCAGAATGTCGCGCGCCCGCCGCATCACATTCTTGCTCTCTTTGCCGTGCCGCACCACCAGAACTACCGCGTCCACCATGTGCCCCATAACCACGGCATCGGTCACCGACAGGACCGGCGGTGAATCGATCACGACGTGTGTGTACACCTTCCCCAACCTCTCCATCAGCGCCCGCATCGCCTCCGAACTCAGCATCTCGGTTGGGAAAGGAGGCACCGGACCGCTGGGCAGAATGTCCATGTTGGGTGCCTCGGGAACACGCTGCACGGCTTCCTCCAGCGTCGACGTGCCCGCCAGAACGGTCGTCAGTCCCAACTTACCGGTCAGCCCAAACCGGTGATGAATGTTGGACCGGCGCAGGTCGGCGTCCAGCAGCAGAACGGGTACGCCGCTCTGTGCCAGAATGCACGCCAGGTTGGTCGCCATCGTCGTCTTGCCCTCCGAGGGCATCGCGCTGGTAAACAGGATGAACTTCGGAGGCTGTCCTGCCGTGGCCAGCAGAAGCGAGGTCCGCAGCGCCCGGAACGCTTCGGTAAACTGCGACTTGGGCTGGGTCAGGACATGGATGTTGCGCTCTGGCGTGGACATCGCTGCCATCTGCTCCACGCCCGCCCGCCTGGCCTGAGGAATGATCGCCAGCGATGGCATCTCCATCACCGTCTCGATCTCCTGGATGTTGTGCAGCCCCGTATCCAGGCTCTCCAGGATGAACGCAATCACGATGCCGCCCATCAGGTAAAAAACCGTCGTCGACAGGATGATCGACGATGGCGGCCGCATTGTGGGACTTACCGGCGGCAACGCCTGGTCCACCACGTCCACTTCCAGCGCCTCCAGGCCCGCCTGCACCTCGGCCGTGCGCAGCCGCTGCTCCAGTCCGTCATATAGCGTGCGGTTCTGTTCAAACTCGCGCTGCAGGATCGTCAACTGGACCAGGTCGTCGCCCTGCTGGTATGCCTCGGCCTTTCTCGCGTCCAGCTCCTGCTCGGTCTTGTCCTCCGCCGCCTTGGCCGCCAGGTAGTTCTCCTTGGCCTGCAACTCCAGCCGGTTCTGCTCCGTGTCGATCTCTTTGGTCAGCTCGCCGATCTGCGCTTGCAGCGCCTTCACCTGCGGATGGTTCGGCCCCAGCCCCAGCGGCGACTGCGCCGTCAACTGCTGGTAGCTCGCCCGCGCCGTCGCCAGTTGCGCGCGCAGCATGTTCAGCTCGCCCGGCGCGGTGCCAGGCGTCATCTCGATCGAGCCTTCGATCGTATTCGGGTCCATCCCCGCGACCATTCGGTAGCGCGATTCGGCGTTGATGCGCGCAATCTTCGCCGTCGCCCTCGGCAGTCAGCAACTCCTCCAGCGCCGACTGCAACTGGTTGTGCGACGAATCGTACCCCAGCGTCCCCAGCTTCCGCTGCAAATCCATGATCTGTTTCTGCGTCTGCTCGACCTCCGCCTTCAGTTCCTCCAACTGCCCGGAGAGCCACTGCGAAACCCGCCGCGTCGATTCCACCGGTGTCTGGTAGCTCCACTGCCCGTAGTCCTCGATCACCTTGTTGACGATGTCCGCCGACAACTTCGGACTCAGGCTCGAATAGCTGATGTCGATCATCTCCGTCCGCGGCACCACAGACACCTGTAGATTGCCCTGCAGCTCCCCCACCACGCTTGCCCGCACGCCTGGGTCGTCCAGCGAACGGTGCGAGCCTGGAGGTACGCCGGAGAAGTCCGTATTGTTCGCCAGATTCATCTTGCTCGCCACCGTGTACAGCAGCGCGTCGCTCTTCAGGATCGCAACTTCCGTGTTGATCTTGGTCTCCGAGTCGTCGCCGTAATCGGAGCCCGCGTCCAGCTTGTATTCGTTGGACGCCCCATTGTGTACCTGGATGGTGCCCGTTGCCTGATACAGCTTGGGCTGGGTATACGCCTTGTACGCGCCATAGCCCGCCCCCAGAATCACTGCGAGGATCAGCAGCCAGCGCCGCTTGCGCAGGGTCGCCAACGCTTCCGTCAACGAGGAGTCGCCGACCTCGAACCCCAGGCCGGGCTGCCGGTCAGGCAAGCTCACGGGCGGGGGGTACGGTGTCTTCTGGGGATCCATTCCTGCAAGTCTACTCGACCCGCCTCACTTCAAGGAAGCAAATCGTGCCTTCTCGACTCCTCTGCTTGCCCCGGTTTGGGACCGATCTTCGGCGCCGGTCCTGGTTGGATTTCCGCTTCGACCGGAAATCCACTAGACTGTCAGCATTGCACTGCAATTGGACCATCTGCCGCAGACCGTGAGCAAAACCATTCAAATCGCTGTTGTTGGATCGGGTTACGTCGGCCTGGTCGCCGCCGTCTGCTTCGCCGAGTTCGGCCACTCCGTCGTCTGCGTCGATAACGACGAACGCAAGGTCGCAGCCCTCCAGTCCGGAGACACCCTCATCCACGAGAACTACCTCCCGCAGCTCCTCGAGCGTCACCGTAACACCCGCGTCCGCTTCACCACCGACCTCGCCGAGGCCACCCGCCAGTGCGACGCCATCTTCATCGCCGTCGGCACCCCACAGTCCGAGACCGGCGATGCAGACCTCTCCTACGTCGAATCGGTCGCCTGCGAGATCGCCCGCTCCCTCACCAGCTACAAGGTCATCGTCGAAAAATCCACCGTCCCGGTCTACACCAACGAGTGGATCTGCCGCACCATCGAGCGCAACGGCGTCGCCCGCAGCCTCTTCGATGTCGTCTCCAACCCCGAGTTCCTGCGCGAGGGAACCGCCGTCGCCGACTTCCTCCACCCCGACCGCATCGTCGTCGGCGCCGACTCCGAACCCGCCGCCAGCCTCCTCAGCCGCATCTACGCCCCGCTCACCTCCGGCGCCTACTACTCGCAGCCAGACGCCATCCCCGGCCCCTGCTCCGCCGCAGCCCCTCCGCCCCTGCTGCTCACCTCCACCAAGTCCGCCGAAATCATCAAGCACGCCTCCAACGCATTCCTCGCCCTCAAAATCTCCTTCATCAACGCCATCTCCAACCTCTGCGAGGCCACCGGCGCAAACATCGAGCAGGTCGCCCGCGGCATCGGCCTCGACCGCCGTATCGGCCCCCGCTTCCTCCGTCCAGGCATCGGCTACGGTGGCTCCTGCTTCCCCAAGGACGTCGCCGCCTTCCGCTCCGTCGCCGACCAGCTCGGCATCGACTTCAGCCTCCTCACCGAGGTCGAAAAAATCAACACCGAACAGAAGAAGCGATTCCTCGCCAAGGTCCGCTCCGCCCTCTGGACCCTGCGCGGCAAACGCCTCGCCGTCCTCGGCCTCGCCTTCAAGGGCGAAACCGACGACATCCGCGAATCCCCCGCCATCGACCTGGTCGAGATGCTGCTCGCCGAAGGCTGCTCCATCGCCGCCTACGACCCAGCCGCCATCGAGCGCGCCCAGGCCGAACTCCCCCCCACTCCGCAGCTCCAATACGCCCAGGACGCCTACGCCGCGGCCTCCGACGTCGACGCCCTGCTCGTCCTCACCGACTGGGCCGAGTTCGCCGCCCTCGACCTCACTCGCCTCTACTCCGCCATGCGCTACCCCATCGTCGTCGATGGCCGCAACCTCTTCGACCCCACAATCATGCAGCAACACGGATTCACCTACATCAGCATCGGCCGCCCCGCCGTCTATCCCGCCCGCGACCTCGATCTCGCCGCCTCAGCCGCCAAATGAAGAAAATCCTCGTCACCGGGGCCGCAGGCTTCCTCGGCTCCCACCTCACAGACGCCCTCCTCGCCCAGTCCTCCGCCAACTCCGTCCTCGGCGTCGACAACCTCTCCACCGGCAACCTCGCCAACCTCGCCCACCTCGCCCGCGAGCCGCGCTTCGCCTTCCTGCAATCACGACATCACCCTCCCCTTCGATCCCGGCCCCGTCGACTTCATCTTCAACTTCGCCTCGCCAGCCTCGCCCGTGGACTACGCCCGCCTCGGCCCGGAAACCCTCCTCGCCGGCTCCGTCGGCACCATCAACATCCTCAACCTCGCGCGCAAATATAACGCCGGCTTCCTGCACGCCTCCACCTCCGAGTGCTACGGCGACCCCGAGGTCCATCCCCAGGTCGAATCCTACTGGGGCCGCGTCAACCCCATCGGCCCGCGCTCGGTCTACGACGAGGCCAAGCGCTTCTCCGAGGCCGCCGTCGCCGCCTGGCGCCGCTACTACGCCGTCGACACCCGCATGGTCCGCATCTTCAACACCTACGGCCCGCGCCTGCAGGCCAACGACGGCCGCGTCATCTCCAACTTCATGCTCCAGGCCCTCGCGCGGCGAGCCCCTCACCGTCTACGGCGACGGCCTCCAGACACGCAGCTTCTGCTACGTCTCCGACCTCATCGACGGCATCCTCCGCCTCGCCGCACTCCGACGAGCACGACCCCGTCAACCTCGGCAACCCCACCGAGTTCACCATGCTCGATTGCGCGAAGCTGGTCCTCGCCGTCACCGGCTCAAAATCCGCAATCGTCCACCAGCCCCTCCCCCAGGACGACCCCGCCCGCCGCTGCCCAGACATCGCCAAAGCCCGCGCCCTGCTCGGCTGGGAACCCAAAGGTCCCCCTCCGCGAAGGCCTCCAGAAATCCCTCGCCTACTTCCAGTCCTGCCTCCCCGCCAAATCCGAAGTAGTCCTACGGCGCCTTCGTCTTCAGCTTGGGGAAGAACGTCACCTGCACCGCCACCGTGTTGTCGCTCTGCGCCCCCGCCATATAGATCGGCGCCTTCCACCCCTCGTGCTGGAACCAGCCATTCACCTCAACCGCCGGCCCGATCCGCTTCACCACATCCACCCGAAACTGGTTCTGCGTCGTCCCGCCCGCGATGAAGTCCTTCGCCGTCTTCTTGTTCAGGTACTCCACCTGCACCCACTCGTTGCCACTCAGGTGCCACGTCAGCCACGCCTGTCCGCCCTTGGCCTCGCGCCCGATCCAGTCGCCCAGAATGGTTCCCTTGTTGGTGTAGCCCTGCTTCTGCACCGCGTCCTCGATGTACTCGTTGCCTCCGCCCAGGCACACCAGCGTGGAGCAGTCGGTCGAAACTCCCTCCACCCGCAGGTCCAGCCGCTTCAATCCCGGAAACTGTGCCAGATAGATTCCCGGCCGGTACGCCGCCCGCCGCGGGGCCGACACCGGAGTCAGGTCGTCATGCACCTCCGAGTCCGCATACAGCGTCAGGTAGTTTCGCACGAACGGCAGCCGGTAGCTGAAGTGGAACGCCGAAAACCGCGCCCCCGGATCGTCCCGCGAACCCTTCTCCCCTCCGTTCGTATCGTTGGTGTCGAAAAATCCCTTCAGAAACGTCCGGATCGTCACCGGCTCGTGTCCCTTGCCGCCGAAGATCACCGTCCGCTGGAAGCCGAACTGGAAGTTCGCCGTCGGCTGGAAGCTGAACATGTCCGAGTGGACCCAGTCGTCGTTGGGATCGGTGTGTCCCTTCAGGCTCCCGTAGAAAAAGTCATAGCGCACCGGCCCAAGCCACCGCGACAGATACTTGATGTTGATCGGCTCCACCCGGTTGATGCGGAACGAGTAGATGTTCTCCGCGTTGTTCGACCACGGCATCGCGCTGCCCATCCCCGGCCCCAGCCACGCATCCGACTTGCCCCCCGAGATCTCATGCCCCAGGATATGCACCGACAGCGTCGCCTCCACCAGCCGGAACGGATTTTGCGCCGCAATCGGCCCCGCCGGAACCGTCGCCTGCGGATCGTTGGGCGGCGCAAACACAATCTCATCCATCAGAGAGACCTGCTGCGCCAGCGCCTGCGAGTAGCCCGCCGCACTCGGCGCGTGCTGATATTCCCCGCGCACATACAGAGACCACGGCCCCTGCTCATTCAGCGTCGAAAATCCCGTGACATTGTTGAAGCCCGTCTCGTGCGGCCGCCCGTAGTCGTTGAAGAATGTCTGCCCCAGATGGTAGCTGTCCGCCAGGATCGGCCCCGAAATCCCCATCATCCGCGTATAGACCGACTGCAACCCATACACTGTTCCGCGTTCCGTCTTCCCCGGCACGCCCTCGTCCGTCAGCTCCGTCAGCAGCGCCGACAGGATCTCCTGCGCCTGCACGTCGCCGCCCGCCAGCAATCGCACCCTCCGACGCCTGCAGCATGTGCAGCGCGCTGCGCCGCGTATACGGCCGCATCGCCAGGTACGCCGTGTCCACATAGCCCAGCGAGTAGAGCCGCAGCATCGCCGGATACACCCAGCTATCCACCGGGATGTATGCGCTGCCGTCCGTGTCGCTGTGGTCGGGGTTGCCATACGCAGGCATCGCCGTGTAGGGGGCCTGCGCCGTCGGCGGCGCGGGCGTCACCACCGGCGCTGGTGCCTTCTGCGGAATGGGCGCAGCCTGCGCGGCAGGTCAGCCTGCGGGCTCGCCTGCGGATTGGTCTGCGCAGCGCTCGCGGCTGCGGAAACGCCCTCAGTCCGCTGCGCGCTCGAAGGCTGTTGCCGATAGCCCGGCATCGACTCGATCTTGTCCTGGCCCTCCGCAGCCGGCACAGGCGCCGCCGCCGGGGCCGTCGCTGGAGCAGTTGCCGGAGCCGGAGTGTTCGCGGTCGTCTGCGCAGACGCAACAATTCCCAAGCCCAGAACAAATCCCAGGCCCGCAAAGCCCGCAAACCATCCAGAGACATCTCTCCGCACACGCACCTCGGAACCGTTAGACCGTTCACTACTACTGTAGTGCAAGTACGATTCTCCATCGCGCACGAAGAATTGTCATTCTGACCCTGACCCTGAGCGTAGTCGAAAGGGAAGAAGCCCCGCATTTGTCTTGCTTAAGGGCGCGGCTTCAGAGCCTGTCCTGAGCGAAGTCGAATGGATACCGAAGATGGCGCACATTTTTCATGGTTGTTAAAATGGAAATCCTCGTTTAGGCTTTACCGTACTCGCTTGGCGGTCGTCTTTCAGCCTATGTTCTCGACCTCATCACCGACGGTATCTGCGCGTTTCGCCGGAGAGCGCCGGCCGCCTCTCCGCCTCCGGAGATGTCATTGATTCAGCTCCCGACAGGAGTTACGCACAGAAGTGCCTCCTTTGCCTATCGCGGCGGCTCGTTTTTTGACAGGCGCGACTTCTCGATGACCGCGTTACTGGTGAAGCACCCACAGGGCGACCTTCTTATCGACACCGGATTTGGCTGCCACGTCGATACACAAATCCGGACCATGCCGCTCTTCTTCCGGGCAGGCACCAGCTATCTGTGGACTCGCTCCGCGTCCGAGCAACTCGATGCGGCGGGCTACAATCGCAAAAATTTGCGCGCCATCCTCCTCACCCACGCTCACTGGGACCACGTCAGCGGAGTACCCGACTTTCCGGAGACGCCCGTTTGGGTGACGAGCGAAGAACTTCGTTTTATCAACGATGGAGGCTGGCTCACGGCCCTCATACGAAGCTTCCCTGGCGTTCGATATGTGGAATATGAGTTCGAAGGCGGCGTTTACCTTGGCTTTCCCGGAAGCCATGATGTCTATGGCGACGGCGCGATCATGATCGTTCCCGCTCCGGGCCACACGCCGGGCTCGGTGGTCGTATTTCTGACCCTGCCCAATGGCAAGCGCTACGCCATGATCGGGGATATTGCGTGGCAACGGGAAGGGGTCGTCAATCGCAAAGAGCGGCCGTGGCTGCAAAGGACACTGGGCGACTGGGCCCCCGCGCAGGTCCGGGAGAACTTGCAGCATATGGCGGCAATTGGAGAGCGATTCCCAGGGATCACCATTGTGCCGGCCCATGATGCCCGGGGCTTTGAGGGAATCCCGAAGATCGAATGTTGACTCAGTTATTCAGGTGCCGCTCCACCTCTTGAGCCAGCGTCCCCATCACGCCCGCGCCGGGTCCTTGGCCTCGCTGTCGATTCCCAGCTCCTTGAGCGCGGCCTCTGCCTTCTTCCCCGTGATCTTGCCCTCGCGCGCCAGCCGCGCCAGCGCAGCTCCCGCAATCGCCTCCGCGTTCACCTCGAAGTGCCGCCGCAGGTGCGCGCGATTGTCGCTGCGCCCGAACCCATCCGTCCCCAGCGTCACCATCCTGCATCGCCCCTCGCTCTGCAGCCACGGGGCCAGAACGTCCGGCAGCGCCTTCATATAATCGCTCGCCGCGATGATCGGCCCCTTCGCTCCCGCCAGCGCCGTCTCCAGATACGTCTTCCGCTCCGCCTCCGCCGGATGCAGCCGGTTCCATCGCTCCACCGCAATCGCCTCCCGCCGTAGCTCCGTGTAGCTGGTCACGCTCCACACGTCCGCCGCAATCCCATATTTCTCCGCCAGAATCTCCTGCGCCCGCAGCGCCTCGTTCAGGATCGGCCCACTCCCGAACAACTGCACCGTAGCTTCGCCACTCGCCGCCGCGCGGAACTTGTAAATCCCCTTCAGAATTCCCTCCGCCGCGCCCTCCGGCATCGCCGGCATCGCATACTCCTCGTTGTACATCGTGATGTAGTAGAAGCGCTCGTCGCCCTTCTCATACATCCGCCGGATGCCCTCCTGCAGCACCACCGCCATCTCGTACATGTACGCCGGATCGTAGCTCACGCAGGTTGGAATCGTGCTCGCCAGCACGTGGCTGTGCCCGTCCTGGTGCTGCAGTCCCTCGCCCAGCATAGTTGTCCGCCCCGCCGTGCCGCCCATCATGAACCCCCGTCCGCGCGCGTCCGCGAACGCCCACGCCAGGTCCCCAATCCGCTGGAACCCGAACATCGAGTAGTACATGTAGAAGGGAATCATCGGCATCTTGTACGTCGAGTAGGCCTGCCCCGCAGCCGTGAACGAAGCCATCGCGCCCGCCTCCGTGATCCCCTCCTCCAGAATCTGTCCATCCAGCTCTTCGCGGTAGAACAGCAGCATCTCCTTGTCGTGCGGCGTGTACCGCTGCCCCTCCGGCGCGTAGATCCCCACCTGCCGGATCACCGACTCCATCCCAAACGTCCTTCCCTCGTCCGGAACGATCGGCACCACACGCTGGCCGATCTCCGGGTTCTTCAGCAGGTGCCGCAGCACCGAGATGAATCCCATCGTCGTCGACACGGCGCGTCCATTCGATCCCGCCGTCCACTCACCGAAATAATCCAGCCCCGGCGCCTTGAAGCCCGCCGCCGCCACCGACCGCGTCGGCATCACTCCGCCCAGCTCGCGTCGCCGCTCCTGCATGTACACCATCTCCGGAGAGTCCTGCGGCGGACGGTACGGCGTCCCCTCGATCGCCTGCTCCTCCGGAATCGGAATGTTGAACCGCTTCACAAACGCCGCCAGCCCCTCGTCCGACAGCTTCTTCTCCGAGTGGGTCGCATTGCGCGACTCCGCCGGCCCCATCCCGTACCCCTTCACCGTCATCGCCAGCACCACCGACGGCACGCCCCGGTGCTCCACCGCCCGCTTGTACGCGTTGAACACCTTCACCGGATCGTGCCCCCCGCGCTGCAGATGGATCAACTCATCGTCCGTGTAGTCCGCCACCATCTCCAGCAGCTCGGGATACTTCCCGTAAAAATGCTGTCGCAGATACGCTCCGCCCTTCGCCTTGTAGGTCTGGAAGTCGCCGTCCACGCACTCCTCCATCCGCTTCAGCAGCAGCCCATTCACGTCGCGCGCAAACAGCTCGTCCCAGCCCCGGCCCCAGATCACCTTGATGACGTTCCATCCAGCGCCGGTAAACACCCCTTCCAGCTCGTCAATGATCCGCTTGTTGCCGCGCACCGGCCCGTCCAGCCGTTGCAGGTTGCAGTTCACCACGAAGATCAGATTGTCCAGCTTCTCCCGCGCGCCCAGCGAGATCGCCCCCAGCGTCTCCACCTCGTCCGTCTCGCCGTCGCCCACAAACGCCCAGATCTTGCGCGGCGTCCGCTCGATCAGCCCGCGGTTCTCCAGATAACGCATGAACCGCGCCTGGTAGATCGCATTGATCGGCCCAAGCCCCATCGACACCGTGGGAAAGTTCCAGAACTCCGGCATCAGCCACGGGTGCGGATAGCTCGACAGCCCCGGCGTCCCCCGCAGCTCGTGCCGGAAGTTCTTCAGGTGTTCGTCCGTCAGCCGCCCCTCCAGGTACGCCCTTGCGTAAACCCCCGGCGACGCGTGTCCCTGAAAGTAGATAAAGTCCCCCGGCAGCTCGTTCCCCTCTTCTCCCGTGTACTTCGCGTGGAAGAAGTGGCTGTAACCCACCTCCAGCAGCGTCGCCAGCGACGCGTAGGTCGAAATGTGCCCGCCGATCCCCGGGTCCTTCTTGTTCTGCCCATGCACCATGGCCATCGCGTTCCACCGGATCAGCGACTTGATCCTCCGCTCCATCTCCATGTCGCCGGGGTAGGCAACCTCTTCCTCCGCCGGAATCGTGTTGCGGAAGCGCGTCGAAAGCCGGTACGGCAGCACCACCCCGGTCTCGCGTCCCCGCAGCCGCAGCGCCTCCAGCAGCTCCACGGCCTGCGGCCTCCCGATGGCCACCACCTCGTCGAACGCCTCGACCCACTCCGCCACCTCGGCGGAAAAATCCCCCTTCGCTGCGCCATTCTCCGTCGCCGGAGCAATCTCCTCGCTCGTCGCGGCAACATCCTCTGTGATCGTCGTCATCCCGGCCCTCCCTCTCATCGTTCAAGGTCTACAGTCTTCGATGCTGTTGCAAACCCTTGCGATGCAATGCACAAGCCTTCCCAGTGAATTCATAGTCTAATTGGATTCGGCTTCCCGATTGCTCTAACCTGAACTGTAGTTCTCCTTACCTGCCACTCACGCCTCACGAGGTCGCACCGTTTGAAGATTCTGCTCATCGACACCTGTGGCGCAACCGGCAGCCTGGCCCTCGCCGACTCCGCCCGCCCGCCCGCCGTAGCGACCCTCCCCGGCCGCTCCGCCGCCGAGCGCCTGGTCCCAGCCATCCAGGCCCTCGCTGCGCAGGCTGGCATCGCCCTGCACTCGCTCGACGCCGTAGCCGTCGTCCACGGCCCCGGCTCCTTCACCGGAGTGCGCGTCGGCCTCAGCGCCGCCAAAGGCCTCTGCCACGCCCTCAACCTCCCGCTGGTCGCCATCTCCCGCCTCGCAGTCCTCGCCCAGTTCGCAAGTCCAGATCAGCCGTCCGCCTTGCGCGTTCGCGCCCTCCTCGACGCCGGACGCGGCGAGTTCTACTCCGGCCTCTACGCCAACGGCCTCTGCCTCCACGAATCCCTCCTTACCCGCGACCAGCTCCTCGCCGAACAGGGCAGAGAAGAGGTGCAGCTCGTCGTCTGCGAGCCCGCCGTCGCCCAGTCCATCGCCGAGCTCGCTCCACAGTTCGTCGCCGAGCCCTCCGCCGCCTCCGCTCTGCCTCTCGCCCTCGCCCGCATCCGGCAGTGCGCCTTCGACGACCCCGCATCCATCGACGCCAACTACCTCCGTCGCACCGACGCCGAGATCTTCGCCAAGCCCGTCGTCGCCGCCGCGCAGCAGCCTCACCCATCCCACCCCGGCACACCAGCCCGATGACTCCGCAATTTCATCTGCGCCCCGCCATCGCCGCCGACCTCGACGCCGTCCTCGCCCTCGAGCGCGCCACCTCGCTGGCACCCCACTGGCCGCCCTCCGCCTACGCAGCAATCCTGGAGTCCTCCGCTCCGCATCGCTGCCTCTTCGTTGCGGAGAAAGACAATTCACTCGCAGGCTTCGCCGTCGGTGTGTTCCATCCCGCCGCATCAGAACGCATCGCCGAACTGGAGAGCGTCGCCGTCTCCGCCAACTATCGCCGCGCCGGCATCGGCCGCGCCCTCTGCCGCGCCGTGCTCGACTGGTCTCGTTCTCAGGGCGCCACCGAACTCGTCCTCGAGGTCCGCGCCGCCAGCTCCGCCGCCATCGCCCTCTACACCGCCCTCGGCTTCACCCTCGCCGCCCGCCGCCCGCGCTACTACCGCGACCCTGACGACGACGCGCTCCTCATGCGCATGGATTTGCAGCCGAACGGAGGCCGAATCGATGATTGAACGGAGGCGCAGACCTCATATCAGTGCGCTGTGCTGGCGTGGCGGGGCCGCTTCATGAGGAAGACCAACGGAATCACCAGCAGAAATAAATATCCCATGATGTGAAACACGTCCACGTAGCTCAGCAGCGCGGCCTGCTGTTGCATCGTCCGATAGATCATTGCTCCGGCCTCGTGCCTGGCCGTTACGCGGTCGGCGCCGCCGTGTTGCAGGAATCCGGTAATCTGCTGCATCGCTTCCTGGCTCATCCGGCTCGAAGCCGTAATGTGAGACGCCAGAATGGATTGATGGAACTGCGAGCGCCGCGTGATCCAGGTGGTCACAAACGAGATCCCCATGCTGGACCCGATGTTGCGCGTCACGCTGTAGAGACTGGTGGCATAGCCTGTCTCCTGCGGCGGAATGGAGGCCATGGTCAGGGTGGTCAAGGGAACAAACAGCAGTCCCATCGCAGCCCCTTGCGTGATCTGGATCCAGAAGATGTCCCATGTGCCGGATTGCAGCGTCATATGGGCGAAGCCGAAGAACGACAGGCCGGCGATGCCAAATCCGAATGCCAGCATCCGGCGCCCGTCCCAGCCCCGGCCCAGCAGATAGCCGACCAACGGCATGCACATCGCCGTTCCAATCCCCCGCGGACTGGTCCACAGGCCCGCCGTGGCCGCCGTCCAGCCCAGCAGGGTCTGCATGAACAGCGGCAACAAAATTAGGCCTCCATAGAGCACAAAGCCGAGTACGCCCGCCAGTCCAATGCCGGTGGCAAAGGAGCGAAAGCGCAGCAGATGGAAGTGGACGATGGGGTCCTTGACGGTAAGCTCGCGAATGATGAACGTCGTGAGGAAGACCGCTGCCATCACGGCCAGCACTCGGATCATCTCGGACCCAAACCAGTCTTTCTCCTGTCCCTTGTCCAGCATGATCTGCAAAGCGCCCATGCCCAGCGCCAGCATGCCCAGCCCCCACAGATCGGCGCGCAGCGTCCCGCGCCGGATGTAGGGAGGATCGTGAACGAAGAGGTAGATCAGGATCAGGCTGAGAATGCCGACCGGAACATTGATATAGAAGACCCAGCGCCAGGAGTAGGAATCGGTGATCCAGCCGCCGATGGTGGGGCCCAGGATGGGCGCCGCCACAATCCCCATCCCCCAGAAGGCCATCGCCTTGCCACGCTCCCGCCCCGGGAACTCTTCCAGCAGCACCGCCTGCGACAGAGGCTGCAAGCCGCCTCCCGTGGTCCCCTGCAGCACGCGGAAGAAGATCAGCATGGGAAGGTTCGGCGCCAGCCCGCACAGGATGCTGGACACCGTGAACCCGGTCACTACCGTCATCAACAGCCGCTTGCGCCCCATGTAGTTGGCCAGCCATCCGGTGATTGGAAGGATGATGGCGTTGGCCACGATATAGGACGTCAGCACCCATGTCGCCTCTTCCACGCTCGACGAAAGAGATCCAGCGATATGGGGCAGGCTGACGTTGACCACCGATGTGTCCAGTACCTCCAGCACGGCGCTGGACATCACTGCTAAGGCAATGATCCCACGGTGGGGCGGTGGCTTCGGCGGGGATGCCGAGGACACGGGAAGCATGGAGTCGTCGGAATACAAAGCGTCCGGAAGCGTTGGCTCCGATGCGCCTGTGCCAGAGGCAGAAAATCGACTTGAAACGGACATCCTGTCTCCGCGCCCCAGGTTTCCAGGGTTCAATGCCCATGATAATCGCACCCGCGCTTGTTCGGAACTGTGCGGGAGCATCGAGGATGGCCAACCCATGTGCTGTTCGTCACTGCAAAGCGGCACCCAATTGCGCATAGCATGGATTGGTGCGGTGCGCTGCATGACCGGGGGCCGTATGGTTGTGCGTTCAGCGGAGTAGCCCTATGAGCGCGATGCGTGGTTCGAGTCGCCGGGTTTTCCTGATGCAGTGGTTCACTGGCGCCGCGGTTCTACGCGCAGGGGGCGCAATGGGACTGCTCGCAGCGGCCCAACAAGCGGCGCCCGCGAAATCCAAAGTCGTCATCGCGCGCGACAACCTGCTGCGCGGCACGGGTTCCACGGTGGACTCGCGCCGGGTGCTGGCCCTGCTGGACCGCGCCATGCAGAGCCTCTTCGACCGCGACCATGCGATCGAGGCATGGAGCAGGCTGGTTCGCCCCGGCGACAAGGTGGGAGTGAAGGTGAATGCGCTGGGTGGGCGCGGACTCTGTAGCAATCTGCAACTGGTCGAGGCCATCTGCGAGCGGCTACAGGAGGCGGGAATCAAAGCCGGCGATATTGTGGTCTGGGACCGCGACAGCGCCGAGATGGAACGTTCCGGCTTTCATCTGTCGATGGGCGGAAACGGCGTTCAATGCTTCGGCACCGATCGCGTCGATTACGAACAGGATCTGGTTGCGTATGGCAGCGTTGGCAGCCGGTTGTCCAGAATCCTCACCCAACGATGCAATGTCCTGATCAATGTCCCGGTGCTGAAAGACCACGACGGCGCGGGCGTGACCATCGCAATGAAGAACATGTACGGCGTCATTCACAACCCCAACAAGTACCACCCCAACGGCTGCAATCCGTACATCGCAGACCTGAACATGCTGCCCGAGATCCGAACCGGGATGCGATTGATCATCTGCGACGCGACCACGGCGCAGTATGAAGGCGGCCCGGCGTACAAGCCGGAGTACAGTTGGAAGCAGAATGCGCTGATCGTCTCGCAGGACCCGGTGGCGCTGGACTACACCGGCTGGCAGATCATCGAGCGCAAGCGGGCGGAAAAGGGACTGAAGACGCTGGAGGCAGAGGGCCGCGCGCCGCACTACATCGCGACCGCTGCCGATGCCGAACACCGGCTGGGCACGAACGATCCCGGCAGAATCACGGTCGCCGAGGTGTAGGCGAACGCGGGATTGGGGGCAATACGATGCATGACTACGAGATGCGGGGCAACGTGGACCGCCGTTCCTTTATGATGTGCGCCCTGGCGTCGGGAGCGGCGCTGGGAGTTGGCGAATTCCCCGCTCCCCTGACCGCACAACCGCTGTTGGGCGGCGCGCAGAAGCAGGACGATGCGCAGTTCACCGTCGAGGCCAAGTTCTACCAGAAACTTCCAAACAAGAAGATCAAGTGCAAGCTGTGTCCGCGCGAGTGCACGGTGGGAGACCGCGAGCGCGGCTATTGCGGCGTGCGCGAGAACCGCGGAGGGACCTACTTCTCGCTGGTGCACTCGCGGGTCTGCGCCGCGCACGTCGATCCCATCGAGAAGAAGCCCCTCTTTCACTACCTGCCGGGGACGCTGGCCTTCTCGCTGGCCACGGCCGGCTGCAACGTCAACTGCAAGTTCTGCCAGAACTGGGACATCTCCCAGGCGCGCCCCGAGCAGGTCCCCGCCGATTACATGCCCCCGCAGCGGGTTGCCGAGTTGGCGAAGCAGTATCGCTGTCCGACGATTGCCTACACCTACAGCGAGCCGGTGGTCTTCAGCGAGTTCCTGATGGATGCCGCCGATGCCGGGCACGCAGCGGGGATTCGCAGCATTGTCGTGTCGAACGGCTACATGCAGCAGGAGTCGCTGAAGGCTGCGTACGGAAAGATGGACGCGGTCAAGATCGACCTGAAGTCGTTCACCGAGTCGTATTACCGGGACGTGGTCACCGGCCAGTTGAAGCCCGTGCTGGATTCGCTGGTAACGCTGCGCAAGATGGACAAGTGGACGGAGATCGTCTACCTGGTGGTGCCGACTCTCAACGACGACGACGCCGAGTTTCTCGGCCTGGCGCGCTGGATCAAGACCAACCTGGGCCTGGACGTTCCGCTGCACTTCACCCAGTTCCACCCGGAGTACCTGCTGAAGAACCTGCCCATCACCCCGGTACCGACCCTGGAGCGGGCCAAGTCGATTGCCGACGCCGAGGGGCTGCACTACGTCTATATCGGCAATGTGCCGGGACATCCCGCGCAGAACACCTACTGCCCGAAGTGCCGCAAGATGCTGGTGGAACGCATCGGGTTCACGGCCAGCCAGAACCTGGTCCGCAACAATAGCTGCCCATTTTGCCGGAACCCAATCCCAGGCGTCTGGCACACTTGAGGGTGCGGAAGGGGTTGAGCAATGAAGTTCAAAAGGAGTTGGAACATGGTTTGGCTGTCAGCACCACTCGTAGCGTTCCTGGCGTTTGCGCCATGGCAGCACGTTCATTCCGCTGGCGCGCTGAAGGTCCGGCCGGCCGGGGTCGCGGGCGGCTTCTATCCGGCCGACCCAAAGATGCTCTCGGCGATGATCGACGACTTGCTGGCGCATGCAACTCCGCCGCCGATCCACGACCCCATCCTCGCCGCGGTTGCGCCGCACGCCGGCTATCAGTACACCGGCCCCGTGGCCGCAACCACCTTCGCGGAGCTGAAGGGGCGCAAATTTTCCCGCGTCGTCATAATTGCTCCGTCGCACTACGTGGGCTTCGACTTCACCTCCGTCTACGACGGCGACGCATACACAACGCCGCTGGGGACGGTCCCGGTGGACAAAGTCTTTGCCCGGCAGTTGGTCAAGTTAAGCCCCACCATGCAACTCTCCGGCATGGGGCACGATATCACGCCAGCCGGCCCGGAACACTCCATTGAGGTGGAGCTGCCGTGGTTGCAACGGGTGCTGGGCAACTTCCAACTGGTGCCCATCGTCATGGGCGACCAGAGCTACGAGAGCAGCCGCGCGCTGGGCGTGGCCCTGGCCAAGCTCATCGAGAACGAAAAAACGGGCGGCAGCACGCTGATTCTCGCCAGCTCCGATCTCTCGCACTACCACACCTACGACGAAGCCGTGACGATCGACCACAAGACGCTGAACGCCCTTGCGGCGTGGGACTACTTCAGCATGTCGCGCAACTTCGATGCGCGGGTTTGGGAGGCATGCGGCGGCGCGCCCATTGTGGCCGCCATGATTGCCGCCGAGCGAATGGGGGCCAATCAGGCCCTGGTGCTCAAGTACGCCAACTCCGGCGACACATCGGGCGACCGCTCGCGCGTGGTCGGATACAGCGCGGACGTCTTCGTCAAGGCCCCAGCTGAAAAGGCGGTGGAAACGCCCTTCTCCCTGAGCGACCGCGACAAGAACGAACTGCTCGCGCTGGCTCGCAAGTCGGTCGAGCAGGCGGTGACGGAACATAAGCAGTACGAGCCGGGCGCAACCGCAAGCGAGGCGCTGAACCAGGACCGCGGAGCGTTCGTGACCCTGACCGAAGCGGGAGAGCTGCGCGGGTGCATCGGATATACCTCCGCGACCAAGCCTCTCTACCTGACCGTGCGCGATACGGCCACGCTGGCCGCCCTGCGCGATCCCCGCTTCCCTCCGATATCGGCTTCGGAGTTGCCGCTGCTCGAATATGAGATCTCCGTGCTCTCGCCCCTGCGCCGCGTCATGGACATTCAGCAGATCAAGGTTGGACGGGATGGCCTGGTGATGAAGAATGGCGACAACGAGGGCCTGTTTCTTCCCCAGGTCCCAGTGGAACAAGAACCAAAATGGGACCGGCAGACGTTTCTGCAACAGACCTGCCGCAAGGCGGGAATGAGTTCCACTTGCTGGAAGGATGCGGATACGGACATCTTTAAATTTACCGCGGTGGTATTCGGCGAACCCAAGCCATAACCGCTCATGTGCGAGACCTCTTCGCCTCCAGATATACGCACGCGGCAAGCAGGGCCGCCACCAGATTGATCGCCGCCGAGAGCCATGCGGTCTTCCAGAACCCAAACACGGGGATGAGATAACCGCTCACGATAAGCGCGCCCGCGCATCCGCCCAGCAGATCGATGGCATAGAGCGTACCCAGCCTCGATCGACTGTTCCTTTCATGAAGGTATATCTGGGTCGCGATGGGGAATTGATGGCCCCCCAGAATCCCCGTGAGAGCAGCCAGGGCAGGGAAGACGAGTTCTGCCGCCAGCCATGTTGTCGCAACTCCCGAAATTCTTGCCAGCATGGCGACCACAAAGATCAGCGCAGGCCCGGAGAGCGCGAGCAGGAACTGGGTCATTGCCATGGCACGGCAGGGTGGGCGATTGCCGGCAGAGCTGCGGCGAATGCCCAGCCAACTCCCAAACGCAATGCCCGCCATGCACAGGCCGATCAGAATCGCGAGCTGGTAGTAAACGTAACCATAGATGGACTGGAACGCCAGCAGCAGAACGATCTGCAGCGCGATCAGTGTGAAGCCGGTTGTAGCCGCGCAATAGACCGCGGCGGACCGGGCGCGTCTCTCGCGTGTGCCGACCGAAGCCAGAAGAATCGCCACCAGCAACAACGGAACAAGGACCGCAACGACGACACGCGGAAAAGCGATGCGCGCCGCGCTGCGAAACCAGTCGGAATGGCCCTCCTTGAATTGCGTGCTCCACAACACAATGTCGAAGTAGTAGGCGATCGGCTCGAAATCGCGATTGACCGGCGTCGAACCCAGCGGCCGCAGTTGTTCGTCAACCTGCGCCATGCGATCGGGCATCATGCGGAATGGGATAAAGTACTCCCGAACGTACTGGGGTTGCAGGTTCCGCTCGTTCAACCTTGCGATCAAAGTCTTGGGATCGGCCGTCAGAACATCGGGGCGAGTCGCGGCGAAGAAGTGGATCGGATCGCCGGGGATGGCGACGATGGTTGGGAAGACCTCCTCGAGCGTGCGCCGAATGCAGCGCAGGAAATCCGCAAGGTCGGGACTGATGGTCTCCTCCGACGACCGCAGTTGCAAGGCGAGCAGTCCTCCCGGCGCCAGGTGCTCGCGTGCGGAACGGAAGAACTCAACGGTATAGAAACGGTTGATCTGCGCGGTCTGCGGGTCGGGAACATTCAGAATAATTACGTCGAACCGGTCGCCGGTCGTCCTCAGATAGTACCGGCCATCCGCGGTGTGCATCTGGACCCGAGAGTCCGAGACCAGGGGAGCAAACTGCGCCGGGAAGAACTGGCGCGCCATGTCGATGAGCGCGGGATCCAGCTCAACATAGTCGATGCGATGGATCGTGGGATGCTTCAGCGCCTCGGCGATGCTGCCGTTCACTCCGCCGCCGATCATCAGAACGCGCCGCGGCGCCGGGCTCTCCAGCAGCGCGTAGTCCACCGCCTCTTCGGCTGCGTTCTGGTCCGGGGCGTTGGCAAGGAGCACGCCGTTCTGATAGATGCTGCGCAGATTGCCCGTTCCGGTCACCGTCAGGTTGCCGTAGATGGAGTCGCGCGAAGCCACCAGATGGAAGCCCTGCCACAGGCGCGCCTGCGAGGTCCTGTCCAGCGACGGCGCGACAAACTTAACCAGAGGAATTGCAATGAGCGCCGCAGCCAGCGCCAATGCGGCAAACTGTTTGCGGCCCGCCCGAAGCAACAGCGCCCCCGCCATGCACAGGTTCAGGATGGCCACGATGGTTGCGATCTGGAAGGAGTCGAGAAAACGCAGCAACACCATGCTGGCCACGATCCCTCCCAGGCCGGAACCAACAGCCTCCAGCATGTAAGCCGAGCTGGTGGCGGCGCGGGCAGAGACGGCGCACTCCGCTTCGGCCATCCGCGCCGCAACCACGAATAGCGCACCCGAGACCAGGCAAAACAGGCCCAGGCAGGCCAGGGATGCAAGCAGCATCGGCAACGGCCCGACCAGCTCGCCCGGCACCGTCTGAAAGATGGTCTTCGAGGCGCGCAACGCCCATATCGTCGGCGGCAGGCTGGCGGCGAGCAGGCATTCAAGCGCGGCGACCGCGCGGCGAGCGTTGTGCGCGCCCAGTGCAACAGCGCTGCTCAGGCTGCTGCCGGCAGCGGTCCAGAATAGCCAGGTGGCCAGCATAATTCCCAGCGAAATCTCGTTGCCGTTGAAGACGACGATGAGCTCCCGCATGAGTACGATCTGCCCGATGACCGCGCTGAACCCGATGAGCGTCAGGGCCGCTCGTACGGCAAACGTCAGTGGTCTTGCCTGCGCCATTGTGTTGGACTGCATCGGTGTTGCCACCAGAAATTAGAATTCAGCCGTTGTTGAAAAGCAAAGACACCGCCAACCGCAAATTCTCCGGCCTCATCGGCGTCCAGGTCCACGTCGGCCCACCCATGAAGATTGAGTACCGCACCTTCCTCCTGAAGGCCCTTCCATGACCCAACCCTGTGCGCGATAAAACTCCGTGGGCTGTGCCGCCCACGCAACGGGGCTTCGCGCGTAACTCCCGGAAGGCTACTGCGCTTCGCTGAAGGCCGCATAGCTATGCGGCTGGATTGTGATGGAAAAGTTCATCCGTGCCGGGCCCGTGCTCTGTCGTCCCCCAGGACCCCGGCGCGACGCTGCTGCCTCCCCCGCAATGCTCTCGCCGCTCTCCATATTCACGATCCTCGCAATCCCGTCCGTGATGGCAACCGTGACCGTCGCCGGATGGTCCAGGTAGGACTCCACCACGAACGTATGGTTGTCGTAGGCAAACAGGCTGACCTTATTCGGGCCCTCCATCCGCACCGGGAAATCTCCCAGCACGGCTTCCTTCAGAGCGGATACAACGCTGGGCGGATAAGAATAGAGATCGTTGAAGTTGTCCGGAATCGTAAGAACGAAGATCGTTCCCTTGGAATAATGGTCTGCCAGCAGAATTGGAAAGCTGTTTCCGCTGGCGTCTGCGCTCACCACCGGCATGGCATCGTTTGTAAAGTAGTCGATCTCCGGAATCAGTACTCCTGCGTTGTTCTCTCCCCCCCCCGCCGGCCCGCGGACCCCTGCGGAGTAGTGGGCCACGATCGCCTTGCGCGACGTAGTTCGCAGGCTCACCAAGTCCTTCAGTCCCCGGCCTGTAGGACGCGGACCAACCCGGAGGTCATCATCACGTTTTTCCCGGCTTCAAGATGAGTTTTTATCTTCGCGATCAGTTGCGGATCGCCGGCAGCCTCTTCGGTAAGCAACACCAGCTTCGCCTCGGTAGGAAACCTAGGGACCATCTCTATAGGAACACCCATCATGCCAAGATAATTTTGCAGGAAGTCTTCCCCGGATGAGTTATACGGCTTATAGCTTGCGATGCCGATCGGATTGCCAATCTTTCCAATAATGGGATCGATCTCGTCTAATGCATAGCCAGCAACACCGGCAAATGTGAAGGGCTTTCCCGGATGGGACTTATCGTAACTACTCACAAGCTGTTGATAATCGAAGCTGGTGTGAATGCCGTTCCATGCCTGCCTCTGGCCCGGCGCGGCGGGATTCAGCAGTTCCGTCCACTTGAAGAGCATGATGGTCGGAGCCTTGGCAAGCATCGTGTCCCATAGCTGTTCCGCGTAGCGATCGACAGTGCGCAGGCCGCCGGTATCGACCCATCCGCCCCCGTTCCGGCCCGGCGCAATGTTCTCCAGGTAGCGCGTAATCTCATAGCTTTGGTACTGCTGCAAGTGCTGCGAGGTCCCGTCCGCCTCGCGTGTCTCATTGCCCGTCCAGATGCCGTCGAAGATGCGCGGCTCCTTATCAAGGTCGTATCCGTTGCCCTGGAAGTGCTCATACCAGTTGGGAAATTTAATAATGACTTTGACCTTGGGATTCACCTGCCTGGCTGGGCCGACAATTAGCTCCCGCGAAGCCTGGTTCCATTAATTCAACCCGAAAATCATCCCAGCTTCTGCTTCCCTTGGCGGCAATGTCCGAGTCATTTTTTGTATTATTAAAATAAAAGTCATCCAGTATGATCTCATCGAAGTGGCGCGCGGTCTTCCGCGAGAGCATTTTGACAAATTCCCGGTCCTTGGGGTCGGTATAGCAGAACGACTGAAAGTTGTTCGACTCCATTACCGTCAAACCGATGCCTCCGGCCACTTCTACTCCACGGTTGACGAAGAACGCCTTGACCTGGTCAAGCAACTGGTCGTCCGCAGTCCGCCCGCTTCGGTAGGTCTCCAGATAGACCTTGTCTACCTTCACCTGGCCGCTGATGGTCTCCCAAGTGCTCTGCAGATAACTGGGGTCCTTCATCTGCTCCACGACATACTCCGGTACATAGACCGCAACGCGAAAGTTCTTGTATCCACGCGCGGCCGGTGATGCCCCGGATGCGAAACAGTATGAGGTAAGACAAACGCAGAGGAGTACAACCCTCCACCGCAAACTCGACATACACAAATCCCTCCCCACAATCCGCGCGCGATTTCGAATGGCCACACCATCACACGTTCGCTGTTTGCGTTTGCCCCAACGCGCGGGGCGCAGGGCGTTGCGATGGCATGGGTAACCGGTATTCCGCGCGCGACCAACTATAAACGCCCGCGGCAGAATGCGCCAGGCTTCTCAGCCGCCAACGGACGCATTGTCTGGCTAACTCGATTGTGCTTGCTCTACCATTACCCACTCATTCAGGGGACAGCATGGCGAACCTCGCTCGTCGGACCGGTTTCGGAGCAACGTCATTCTCAGCCAGCCGTGACCACACTTTCCAAGCTGACACATGAAAATCTCTCGCAAAATAATACCTCGGCGTTTCGCCCGGCTGCGGTGATGCGACGCGTCGTTCGAACTGCGCCTCGCAAACTCTCCTTCTTACTCGACCACCAGCGTAATTGGCATGGAGTGCGATAACGGGCCCGCGCTCACCGTCACGGTTACCGAATAGGTCTCCAGTTGCTGGGTGAAGAAGATGCTGGGAGAACCGCAGCCGCTCAGTCCGGCCATGGCCGCCATGCCCGCAATGAGCAACAGCAGCACGAAAGCCGCGCGTCCCAGCCGCTTGCCTGCGCGGCGCATCCGGCCCGCGAAGGGCAGGATCAGCAGCGCCAGCGTAAATGGTGCCAGCCGCGAAGCCACATTGCCGCCTGCTGCGCCCTTCGGGTGTGCCTGTGCCAGGTTTTGTGGCAACTGGACGGTCAACTGCGAATTGTTAGTCAGCGGGGTGTTCGCGGGCAGAGTCCATGTCCAAGGGTCGTTCGATGAGAAAACCCACGCCGCCGGGGTTACGCTTGCCGTCGCTGAAGCGGGTAGACCGTTCACGGTCAACGTTACTGCCACTGGGAACGACGTGCCGCTGCTGGGTGCGATGTCCAACGAATACAGTGCGCTTCCGCCGGGAGTAGCGGTCTGCGATGAGCCGCCGGCAGTTGTGCCCAGGCTAATGTCCATGACGCATTGCATCAGCGTGGCACTGGTGGCTGCTGCGAAGTTCGTCCCTCCGTTGTATACCGCGCTGATCGAGTGCATCCCCACAGCCAAAGACGAAGTGGTCAGCGTTGCTACACCGCCAGAGAGCGTGCCCGGGCCAAGAGGCGTCGTGCCATCGAGGAAGCTCACCGTACCCGTGGGGACGCCTGCCGGCGAGGATACCGTGGCCGTCAGCGTGACCGCATTCTGCGCCAGCACCGTGCTGGCGCTGCTGGCAACCGCGATTGCAGCCGACGCCGGATTGACCACAATGCTTTGCGTCACCTGAGCCGCCGCTGCATAGGTGGCGTTGCCTGCCTGGTTCGCGGCAACCACCACCGACCCTGCGCCGTTGATGGTCAGCGTGCTGCCCGTGATGGAGCCCGGTCCGGAGAGGATGCTGAATGTAATCGGGTTCCCCGAGGCCCCGCCCGTCGCCGACAGCGTGATGGGTGCACTCCCATAAGTCACCGGTGACGGCACTGGGAAGCTGATCGTCTGCGCTATGGCGTTTACCGCCAACTGCACGGTGCTGGTTGCCGCGTTGTAGTCGGTGCCGTCGGTTGGGGTCAGCGTGACCGACAGAGTCTGTGATCCGACACCGAGGACCACTCCGGCTGCCGGAGTGTAGACGAACGTCCCAGTCACCGTCGAGCTGGCGTTGAGCTGTGTCGCGCTCAGCGCCGTGCCGTAGGGGATGGCCGCCGGGGTTGCCCAGGTGATCACGGGTGTTGCCTTGTTCACCATCAACTGCACCGTCGCCGTCGCAGTGTTGTAGTCGGTGCTATCGGTCGGCGTAAAGGTGACCGAGAGAGTCTGCGGTCCGACGCCGAGGACGACTCCGGCTGCCGGGCTGTAAACGAACGTCCCAGCGACCGTCGAGCTGGCGTTGAGCTGTGTCGCGCTCAGCGGTGTGCCGTAGGGGATGGCCGCCGGGGTGGCCCAGGTGATCACGGGCGTAGCCTTGTTCACCGTCAACTGCACCGTCGCCGTCGCAGTGTTGTAGTCGGTGCTATCGGTCGGCGTAAAGGTGACCGACAGGGTCTGCGAACCCGCCGTCAGCACGGTCCCCGCTGCCGGAGTGTAGACGTACGTTCCAGCGACCGTCGTGTTGGCGTTGAGCTGTGTTGCGCTCAGCGCCGTGCCGTAGCTGATGGCCGCCGGTGCCACCCATGTAATCACGGGTGTTGCATTGTTCACCGTCAACTGCACCGTCGCCGTCGCAGTGTTGTAGTCAGTGCTATCGGTCGGCGTAAAGGTGACCGACAGGGTCTGCGAACCCGCCGTCAACACGGTCCCCGCTGCCGGAGTGTAAACGAACGTCCCAGCGACCGTCGAACTGGCGTCAAACTGCGCCGCGCTCAGCGCCGTGCCGTAGGGGATGGCCGCCGGGGTGGCCCAGGTAATCGCCGGCGTTGTCTTGTTCACTGTCAGCGTGACGGTCGCTGTGGCCGTCGTATAGTCGCCCGAGTCGGTCGGCGTAAAGGTGACCGACAGGGTCTGCGATCCCGCTGTCAGCACGGCTCCCGCTGCCGGCGTGTAGACGAATGTCCCAGCCACCGTCGAGCTGGCGTTGAGTTGCGCCGCGCTCAGTGCAGTCCCATAAGTGATCGCCGCCGGTGTCGCCCATGGTATTACGGGTGTTGCCTTGTTTACCGTTAGCTGCACCGTCGCCGTTGCAGTGTTGTAGTCGGTGCTATCGGTCGGCGTAAAGGTGACCGACAGGGTCTGCGAACCCGCCGTCAGCACGGTCCCCGCTGCCGGAGTGTAGACGTAGGTTCCAGTCACCGTCGAGCTGGCGTTGAGCTGGGTCGCGCTCAGCGCCGTGCCGTAGGGGATGGCCGCCGGGGTGGCCCAGGTGATCGCCGGCGTAGCCTGGTTTACCGTCAACTGCACGGTGCCGGTTGCCGTGTTGTAGTCGGTGCTGTCGGTTGGCGTAAAAGTCACCGACAGGGTCTGCGAACCCGCCGTCAGCACGGTCCCCGCTGCCGGTGTGTATACGAACGTCCCCGCCACCGTCGAGCTGGCGTTGAGCTGTGTCGCGCTCAGCGCCGTGCCGTAGGGGATGGCCGCCGGGGTTGCCCAGGTGATCGCCGGCGTTGTCTTGTTCACTGTCAGCGTGACGGTCGCTGTGGCCGTCGTATAGTCGCCCGAGTCGGTCGGCGTAAAGGTGACCGACAGGGTCTGCGAACCCGCCGTCAGCACGGTCCCCGCTGCTGGAGTGTAGACGAACGTCCCAGCCACCGTCGAGCTGGCGTTGAGCTGTGTTGCGCTCAGCGCCGTGCCGTAGGGGATGGCTGCCGGTGCCACCCATGTAATCACGGGTGTTGCCTTGTTCACCGTCAACTGCACCGTCGCCGTTGCAGTGTTGTAGTCAGTGCTATCGGTCGGCGTAAAGGTGACCGACAGGGTCTGCGATCCCGCTGTCAGCACGGCTCCCGCTGCCGGAGTATAGACGTAGGTTCCAGTCACCGTCGAGCTGGCGTTGAGCTGGGTCGCGCTCAGCGCCGTGCCGTAGGGGATGGCCGCCGGGGTGGCCCAGGTGATCGCCGGCGTAGCCTGGTTTACCGTCAACTGCACGGTGCCGGTTGCCGTGTTGTAGTCGGTGCTGTCGGTTGGCGTAAAAGTCACCGACAGGGTCTGCGAACCCGCCGTCAGCACGGTCCCCGCTGCCGGTGTGTATACGAACGTCCCCGCCACCGTCGAGCTGGCGTTGAGCTGTGTCGCGCTCAGCGCCGTGCCGTAGGGGATGGCCGCCGGGGTTGCCCAGGTGATCGCCGGCGTTGTCTTGTTCACTGTCAGCGTGACGGTCGCTGTGGCCGTCGTATAGTCGCCCGAGTCGGTCGGCGTAAAGGTGACCGACAGGGTCTGCGAACCCGCCGTCAGCACGGTCCCCGCTGCTGGAGTGTAGACGAACGTCCCAGCCACCGTCGAGCTGGCGTTGAGCTGTGTTGCGCTCAGCGCCGTGCCGTAGGGGATGGCTGCCGGTGCCACCCATGTAATCACGGGTGTTGCCTTGTTCACCGTCAACTGCACCGTCGCCGTTGCAGTGTTGTAGTCGGTGCTATCGGTCGGCGTAAAGGTGACCGACAGGGTCTGCGAACCCGCCGTCAGCACGGTCCCCGCTGCCGGAGTGTAGACGTAGGTTCCAGTCACCGTCGAGCTGGCGTTGAGCTGGGTCGCGCTCAGCGCCGTGCCGTAGGGGATGGCCGCCGGGGTGGCCCAGGTGATCGCCGGCGTTGTCTTGTTCACCGTCAGCGGGACGGTCGCTGTGGCCGTCGTATAGTCGCCCGAGTCGGTCGGCGTAAAGGTGACCGACAGGGTCTGCAAACCCGCCGTCAGCACGGTCCCCGCTGCCGGCGTGTAGACGTAGGTTCCAGTCACCGTCGAGCTGGCGTTGAGCTGTGTTGCGCTCAGCGCCGTGCCGTAGGGGATGGCCGCCGGGGTGGCCCAGGTGATCGCCGGCGTAGCCTGGTTTACCGTCAACTGCACGGTGCCGGTTGCCGCCGTGTAGTCGGCGCTGTCGGTCGGCGTAAAGGTAACCGAGAGAGTCTGCGGTCCGACGCCGAGGACGACTCCGGCTGCCGGAGTGTAAACGAACGTCCCAGCGACCGTCGAGCTGGCGTTGAGCTGGGTCGCGCTCAGCGCCGTGCCGTAGGGGATGGCCGCCGGGGTGGCCCAGGTAATCGCCGGCGTTGTCTTGTTCACTGTCAGCGTGACGGTCGCTGTGGCCGTCGTATAGTCGCCCGAGTCGGTCGGCGTAAAGGTGACCGACAGGGTCTGCGAACCCGCCGTCAGCACGGTCCCGGCTGCCGGAGTGTAGACGTAGGTTCCAGTCACCGTCGAGCTGGCGTTGAGCTGTGTCGCGCTCAGCGCCGTGCCGTAGGGGATGGCCGCCGGGGTGGCCCAGGTAATCGCCGGCGTTGTCTTGTTCACTGTCAGCGTGACGGTCGCTGTAGCTGTCGTATAGTCGCCCGAGTCGGTCGGCGTAAAGGTGACCGACAGGGTCTGCGAACCCGCCGTCAGCACGGTCCCCGCTGCCGGTGTGTAGACGTACGTCCCAGCCACCGTCGAGCTGGCGTCAAGCTGTGTCGCGCTCAGCGCCGTGCCGTAGGGGATGGCCGCCGGGGTGGCCCAGGTGATCGCCGGCGTTGTCTTGTTCACTGTCAGCGTGACGGTCGCTGTGGCCGTCGTATAGTCGCCCGAGTCGGTCGGCGTAAAGGTGACCGACAGGGTCTGCGATCCCGCTGTCAGCACGGCTCCCGCTGCCGGCGTGTAGACGTAGGTTCCAGTCACCGTCGAGCTGGCGTTGAGCTGTGTTGCGCTCAGCGCCGTGCCGTAGGGGATGGCCGCCGGGGTGGCCCAGGTGATCGCCGGCGTTGTCTTGTTCACTGTCAGCGTGACGGTCGCTGTAGCTGTCGTATAGTCGCCCGAGTCGGTCGGCGTAAAGGTGACCGACAGGGTCTGCGGTCCGACGCCGAGGACGACTCCGGCTGCCGGGCTGTAGACGAACGCCCCATCGACCGTCGAGCTGGCGTCAAGCTGGGTCGCGCTCAGCGCCGTGCCGTAGGGGATGGCCGCTGGTGCCACCCATGTAATCACGGGTGTTGCCTTGTTCACTGTCAACTGCACCGTCGCCGTTGCAGTGTTGTAGTCAGTGCTATCGGTCGGCGTAAAGGTGACCGACAGGGTCTGCAAACCCGCCGTCAGCACGGTCCCCGCTGCCGGAGTATAGACGTAGGTTCCAGTCACCGTCGTGTTGGCGTTGAGCTGTGTCGCGCTCAGCGCCGTGCCGTAGGGGATGGCCGCCGGGGTTGCCCAGGTAATCGCCGGTGCGCCCTTGTTCACCACCAGCGTGATGTACACCGTTGCCGCCGTGTAGTCGGCGCTGTCGGTCGGCGTAAAGGTGACCGACAGGGTCTGCGGTCCGACGCCGAGGACCACTCCGGCTGCCGGAGTGTAAACGAACGTCCCAGCGACCGTCGAGCTGGCGTCAAGTTGCGCCGCGCTCAGCGGTGTCCCATACGGAATCGGCGCTGGCGCCGCCCATGTGATCGCCGGTGTGGCCTTGCTGATCACAAGCGTGTTACTGCTGCTGCCCTGGTAGTCAATGTCGCTGACCGTTCCCACAACGGTATAGTTGCCAACCGCTGTCGGCGCGGTCGAGCTGCCGTTGTAAGTCAAATTCACCGTCAAGCCGCTGGGCGTGGTGCTGGCCGTTGCTGCCAGCGGAGACCCGGTATAGATCTGCGACAGGTTGCCCAGCATGACCGTCGCCGTGGTCATGCCGACCGTCAGTGTATGAGTGCTGTCACTACTGATGGCAAAGACCCCTCCCGCCGTGTTGTACACGGCCTGAATGGAATACATGCCCGCCGTTGTTCCGCCCGGCAGAGTATAGGTCACACTGGCTGCACCGCTGCTCACCGTGCCGCTGGTCACCGGCGATCCGATCGTGGTACTGCCCTGTGTCACCGTGAAGGTCACCGTGCCTGCATTCACCGTTCCCATGCTGCTCGTAACCGTCGCCGACAGGGGCACGTTCTGTGCGCTAACGCTATAGACCGCCGATGCATTGGACGTAACGGTCGTCGTGGGCTTCAGAGTCACATCGAACGGGCTGCTGTTGGAGGAGATTGAAGTCGTTGCATTCAGCAATAGATTGGCCGTCAGCGTGTCGCCGGTTCCTGGCGCGTCAACGTCCAGCGGCGAGTAAGTAGCCACGCCACCGGACGTATTGGCCGATCCACCGCTCAGGTCGAGACTCGTAATATCGTTGCCGCTGCTGTCCTTCAGGGTCAGTGGAATCGTTACAGACGAAGCAAATGGGCTGCCGCTCTCCTGCAATTCGACGGCCGGGGCCGGCGAGATGGGCGTAAGGATCAGCGTCGTCGAGGGTTGCTGAAAGAAGCTCAGCGAATAGTCGGTCTGCACCGCGCCGGAGTCCTGGCACGATGTGCCGTTGTAGCCCACCGGCCACGGCATTCCGCGCTGGTCGGTCCCCGTGGCAGAGGGAACAATCGCGCAGATCGCCACGCTGCCCGGCAATGGAATCATGGTCTCGGTCGGGCCGCCGTAGTTGCCCAGCGCAGCCAGGTTGGCGGACACGCCCAGCACGTTGCCGCCCGTGCCATTCGCGGGGCAAGAGCCTCCCGAGACACTGCAATCCCCGTTTCCGTCCCCTGTCGCGATGGTGTTGCTCATCGGGAAGCTGGAGAGCGACACGGCAATGCCGCCCGTGCTGCTGGTTGAGTTGTTCCCGTATAAAGTGCTGCCGCTCACCGCAAACGGGCCGCCCTGGTTGTCGTCGATGGCGCCGCCGCCGGCTGTTCCGGAGTTGTTATAAAAGGTGCTGCCGCTCACTATCACGTTTCCACTCGGCTCGACACAGATGCCGCCGCCAGTGGTCGCGGTGTTGCCATTGAAGGTGCTGCCGCTCACCGTCAGAGTTCCACTGCTGTCGATGGCGCCGCCGTTGATCGCGGAGTTGCCGGTGAAGGTGCTCTCGTTCACCGTCAGCGTGCCGCTGTTATTGATGCCGCCGCCGTTGCCGCCAGACTTTCCATTCTCAATGGTCAGGTTGTTGAGAATCGCCACCGCGCCGCCACTCAGCTCGAAGACCGTGCTCGCCGAGGCCCCGCTCACTGCAACCAGGTTGGTCAGCGTAGCGCCGCTGCCCGAGGTTGCCCCAGTGAGTATCGTATTGGTTGGAATCGTGAGCGCCCCATCGACGCCCAGCGTGATGGTGTTGGCCGCCGCTGTATTGCTGGCGGAAAACACCGTCGGGTCGAAGGTGATGTTGCCCCCAATGGCCGCTGCCGCAAGCAGGGCATCGCGCAGCGTGCATGGGCCGCTGCCTGTGCTCGGCGTGTTTGCCGGGCAGTTTGAGGCAACGGGCGCCGAAATGTCGTCCTGGTTCGTATTCACCACGAACGTCGGCACCGCCTCGAAGTCCGCCGTCACCGTCTCCGCCGTGTTCATGGTCACGGTGGTATTGGCGTTGCTGGTATTGGCAATGGCTGCATTCGGCAGCCAGCCCTCGAAGATGTATCCGGGGTTGGCCGTCGCGGAGATGGCGATCGCAAGGGTCGGGGCATAGGTCCCGCCCGAGGCTGGAGTCACCGTGCCTTCCGACGGGTTGTTGGTGCCCGTCGTCAGTACATACCCCGTGAGGTACACCGTCAACGGCGCTGTACCCGTTGCCGTGGGATAGAGTCCCATGCAACTGACGCCCAGCGTGTAAGGTCCCACATCAAGCACGGTCGAACTGTCTACCGGGGAAGCGCTTCCGCCGTTGGGAGTTGCGGTGTAGGCACATGTACTTGGCGCCGGCGTGCCGCCGTAGGTGGTTGTCGCGTTCAGCAGCGCGCTCAATGTTGTGCCGTAGATGATCGCGTCCACCGGCGTCCACACCAGCCCCGTGGCCAACAGTCCCAGCAAGGTGATCGGTGTCGACTGGCTCGATGTGTAGATCGCGTCCCCCGCATAACTGGCCAGGACATTATGTGATGGCGAGGTGGAGAACGACACAGATGCAGTGGCGCCTTCGGTCCAGAGTGCGTGCAGCACCGAGACGGTGCTGTCGCTGAAGTTGGCCACGGCCAGGTCGGGGTTCCCATCGCCGTTGAAGTCGCCCACCGCAACCGAAGACGGATTGACTCCAACCGGTACCGGGGACGTCGTAGCGGGAGCGAAGTTCCCCGCTCCATCGCCCTTCAGGATCGTGACGGTGTTGTCGTTGAAGTTGGCTACGGCCAGGTCGAGAGATCCATCGCCGTTGAAGTCGCCCGCCGCAACGAAACGCGGATTGACTCCAACTGTAATTGGGGAAGTCGCTGCGGGGGAGAAGCTCCCCGTCCCATCGCCCAGCAGGATCGACACCGTGCCGGGGGAGTTGTTGCAAAGTAGGTCGTTCCCGCAACTGTTCGCCACCGCCAGGTCGAGAACCCCATCGCCGTTGAAGTCCCCCATCGCTACGGCGTACGGACTGTATCCAACCGGGAGTGTCGCAGCGGGGGTGAAGCTCCCCGTTCCATCGCCCAGCAGGATCGACACCGTACCGGGAGATGACTCCGTCGCGTCGTTCCCGAACTGGTTGACCACGGCCAGGTCCAGCTTCCCATTGCCCAGAAAGTCGCCTGCCACGACAGAAAGCGGGCTGACCCCAACGGCTACTGTGGGCACCGCAGCGGGCGAGAAGTTCCCCGCTCCGTCGTTCACCAGGATCGACACGGTGTTGTTGCCGGAGTTGGCCACCGCTAGGTCCAGGCCCCCATCGCCAGTGAAGTCGCCCACCGCAATGGAAAACGGTTCGGAGTTCTGGTCGCTTCCAACTGTAACGATGGGAGTCGCAGCGGGGAGAATTCCCCCGTTCCATCGCCCAGCAGGATCGCCACCGTGCCATCGCCTAAGTTGGCCACCGCCAGATCGAGGTTCCCATCGCCGTTGAAGTCGCCCACCGCAACGGCAAACGGTTCGGAGGACGACCCGCTTCCAACCGCCACCGGAGAGCCCGGGAACGGTGTGAAGTTCCCCGCCCCGTCGCCCTTCAGCAGCGTCACCGTGCCGGTATAGCTATCGGCCACGGCCAGGTCGAGGTTCCCATCGTTGTTGAAGTCGCCCACCGCTACGGACATCTCTCCCCCATCAGCCGAAGCAGTCGAGAAGGTTGCGAAACCGTAGCCCTTGGTCGTTGGATCCAGTGTCTGCGTGGCCAGCAACGCATTGCCGTTGGAGGCGTCCAGAAACGATACAATACCCGTCGGCAGCACCGAGGTCAGCGCAGTGACCGTCCCCGTCAGCGAATAGTTGGCCGCTACCCCCGTCGAGCTGATCGCCGTCGTCGTCGGAAGCTGCGATGTGCCGGTCACCGTCACCGCCTGATACGCGCTGACGCTCACAGCCAGTCCGGACGATCCCGTATAGATCGCCGAGATTTCATGCAGGCCCATGCCCAGGCTGGGCAGAATCAACTGCGCGGAGCCGCTGCCATTCACCGCGGACTTCCCCAGAAAAGTCCCGCTCAGCGATGCCAGATTGTCGCGGAACTCCACGCTTCCGGCCGTCACCGGAAGGCCTCCCGCGAGCACCGTGGCCGTCAGCGTCTCGCTCGCCCCAACTGTGATCGCGCCACTCGATACGCCCAGGCTGGTCGTGGTCGTCTGCCCCGCCGCCGTGCAGCAGAGTGCAATGCCGACCAGAAGCGCCAATGCCGGATGTTGCATCAGCTCCAATATCGAGGTAATCAGCCGGACGAATTTACGCCAGATGGAGGCAGTCTTCACACCATGATGCTGGGTCGTCGAAACCATGGCTGGGGCCTCTTCTTGCAGCTGCAACTGGTTGCCTGACTCCTTATTCGGTTCCGTCCGCGCCTCCATGCCGTCACCGGAACTGCGCCGTTCCCGGTGCGTTCAGTCTCCGTTGAGGGCGGGCGTCTGGTACGGCAGACCTATTGCTACAGCCGCAAGTCTACCGTCGCCTGCACACGTCTCCCGTGCCACTTTTGTTGCACTGTTGAGTCAATTTGGGTGATACAGAACAGCAGAAATCCGTCGCATTCAACAGGCTGCGGAAAAACTCCCGTTTTTGCCTTTCGGAGGGAGCAGGGGGCTTCAGCCCCCTGAATAAGGCCAATCGAATCAAGGGCGCTTTAGCCCCGGGCCTTTTGCCAGAAGCGGCAATCAACCCATTTTCCGCAGCCTATTCAACGCGTGCTGAAAGCCACCCGGGCGCCGCGCTGCGGGGGTATCTGTGAGAGTGTCTTAACCGTCCAGGCCTGCGCGCTTTATCCGGCTTCTCCTTCACCGTCGAAGTGTTCCCGGATCCGTGCCGCAGTCGCCGCGTTCACCACCGCCGTCAGCGCGTTGCTGCTGGCCTGCCCGATGGCGCGCACGCTGCCGAAGTGTTCCAGCAGCCGCTGCCGGGTGCGCTGGCCCACGCCGGGAATCGTGTCCAGCTCGCTGTCGCGGTCGCGCATCTCGCGCCGCTTGCGGTGGTAGGTCACCGCGAAGCGATGGCTCTCGTCGCGGATCATCTGAACCAGGTGCAGCACCGGCGACCGCCGGTCCAGCACCACCGGCTCTTGCTCCTGCCCATGCACATACAGCACCTCCTCGCGCTTGGCAATCGACGCCAGGGCCGGATCTCCGGGCACTCCCGGCTGGATCCCGATCTCTGCCAGCGCAGCATACGCCGCATGGAGCTGTCCCACTCCGCCGTCGATCAGAATCAACGACGGCATCGGCTTCTTCTCCTTCAGCAGCCGTTTGTAGCGCCGCCCCACCACCTCGCGCATCGACGCAAAGTCGTCCACGCCGGTCACCGTCTTCACCTGGAACTTGCGGTACTCCGCCTTCCGCATCGCGCCGTCCTCCCACACCACCATCGACGCCACCGTCTCCGTCCCCTGGATGTGCGAGATGTCGAAGCACTCGATCCGTCGCGGCAGCTTCTCCAGCGTCAGCGCATCCTGCAGCGCCGCCTGAATGGCCTTGATGCTCGGCTGCAGCACGCGGAAGCGCTGGTCGTACGACTGCTTCGCATTGAGGCACGCCAGATCCACCAGCGATCGCTTCTCGCCCCGCTGCGGCGCATGGATCTCGATCTTGTGTCCCGTCCGCTCCGTCAGCAGCTCGCCCAGCACCGCGCGGTCTGCAAAATCAACAGGCACCAGCACCGTGCGCGGCACATACGCGTTGCCCAGGTAGATCTGCTTCAGCAGGGAACTGAAGAACGCCGCCGCGCTGAAGTCAACCGCCGCCTCGCTCGCACCCGGCCTCTGTTCCTCAACAGCTTCCTCGCCCAGCGGCTCGTCGATCAGCTCCGGCAGCTCCTCCCAGAACATCTCCCTCCGGTCCACGATCTTGCCAGAGCGCATGTGGAAGAGGTTCACCGCCAGCCTTCCATTCTCGTAGTGGAACCCGAAAACATCGGCGTCCTCGTCCTCCGCGCTGGCCACGCGCTGCTTCTCCTGCATCTGGTGTACGGTGACGATCTGGTCGCGCAGCCGCGCCGCGGCCTCGTACAGCTCCGCCGCCGCGGCCTCCTCCATGCGCCGCGTCAGTTCGGCCTCCAACTCGTCCGCCTTTCCACCCAGGAAGAGCTGCACGTCGCGGACCGCCTGCTTGTATGCCTCTGGTGTGGTCAGCCCCTCCACGCAAGGCCCCAGGCAGCGCTTGATGTAGTACTGCAGGCAGGCGCGCGGATGGGTGCGAGACAGGTCCACCGAGCAGCTTGGGATCAGAAAGCTGCGATGGATCAGCTCCACCAGCCGGTACGCAAGGCTGCTGGGAAAGTACGGCCCGAAGTACGCCGATCCGTCCCGCCGCAGCCGCCGCGTCACAAACACCTTCGGGAACCGGTCCTTCATCGTCAACTGAATGTACGGGTAGGTCTTGTCGTCGCGCAGCAGGATGTTGTAGCGCGGCTGCCGCTGCTTGATCAGGCTGTCTTCCAGCGCCAGCGCCTCGCGCTCGTTGCCCACCGTGATGGTCTCAATGTCCACCGCCTCGCGCATCAGCGAGCCGGTCTTGGCGTCGGCCTGCGCCGCCTCCAGGAAGTACGACCGAACCCGCGCGCGCAGGTTCTTCGCCTTCCCCACGTAGATCACCGCGCCCTCGGCGTTCTTGTACAGATAGCAGCCGGGCAGCGTGGGAATGGTGCGGATTTTTTCGTGCAGGTCCATGGCCTTCCGCCGCGCGCAATCGCGCTCCATCAAGTTTAGTCGCCTGTTTTTTGCTCGTCATTCTGGCGCAGCCAGAATCTCTGTATTGGCACTTGTCTCTTTCGCTGTCATCCTGAGCGAGGCGCGTAGCGCCGAGTCGAAGGACCCCGACGAACTTCGTCCAGCCCAAAACCCTCCACCCCTTTCGCCCAACAAGCCCCGCCCGGGTGCCCCAGGTGCCTCGCTTTTGGGTACCTGGGAGAGCACCGAATTTTTCCCCCGAATTTCCCAGCAAATCCGCTTGTCAAGCCCCTCAACCCTGCAAAATCTCTATAACTCCCACCCCACCAACCACTTCCCCCGGAAAAATAGTTGGCATACTAGTTTCCCTCCGCCTGGTAGAATTAACATATGGATCGAATCATGAAGGCCGGCGCGAAGCTGCCCCCGCCGCGCCGTCCATGCAGCGTAAAGAATTGATAATAGATATGATAGATATAAAGTCACTGAAATGACGACTTTGGCGGAAGCATTCCAAAACGGCCGTTTTTTCAGCCGTAACTCAAATCGTTTGACGACTTTGGCAGTAAGTTCTATGCAATGACGACTTTGGCGGCACATACCTCCGCCATCCTGTTGATACAAAACAAGTTCCCACCAAGATATACCCGGGAGGGGGAGGGGGGGGGGGGTGGGAGAACAAAAAACAAATAAAAGACGAACAAACGGAAATAATTCTCCGAGTCGCTCTTCAGCGAAGAGCGCGCCTTCGGCAGCGAAGATTAAATGAATTGGGCGCGCCTCGCAAGACGCACCCATTTCAGAGTTGGAAGATCAGCTATTTGGCAGCCGAGTTGGCCACAATCTGCGAGAACGAAACCGCCTCAAGGCTCGCTCCGCCCACCAGCGCTCCGTCGATGTCTTCCTGCGCGCACAGGCTGGCCGTGTTCTCCGGCTTCACAGATCCGCCGTAGAGGATGCGCGTGCTCGCGGCCAGCTCCGCCAAAAACGACTTGGCAATCTGCGCGCGGATGATCTTGTGCGCCTCTTGGGCAATCTCCGGCGTCGCCGTTCGTCCAGTGCCGATGGCCCACACCGGCTCGTACGCAACCACCAGCGTCTTCGCCGCCGCGGGATCGATCCCGGCCAGCGCGCCTGCGGTCTGCCGCTCCAGCACCGCGGCGGTCTCTCCCGCCTCGCGCTGGGCCAGCAGCTCGCCCACGCAGACGATGGGCGCCAGCCCATGCGCCAGCGCGGACTTCAGCTTCAGGTTCACCGTCTCGTCGGTCTCGTTGAAGTACTGCCGGCGTTCGCTGTGGCCGATCAGCACATGGGTGACGCCCAGCGCCTTCAGTTGCAGCGGCGAAGTCTCGCCAGTGTATGCGCCCGAGTCCTTCCAGTGCATGTTCTGACCGGCGATGCGGACGGGAGTATTGCGCGCCGCCTCGACAACAACGGGCAGCAGCGTGGGGGAGGGACAGAGAACGATCTCTGCGTGGCTTTGGGTGGCGACGAGGGGGATGAAGGCGCGAACGAAGGCAACGGCCTCGTCGGGCGTCTTGTACATCTTCCAATTGGCTGCGATCAATGGCTTGCGCGGTTCTGTAGGCATGAATCAAGTATTTCATCCGCACGCCATCTATGGGAAGCGGGTGGTGGGGCCGTTTGAACTCCACGGCAACCGATGTTACAGGCAACCCCGTGTTTCGGGCACATCCGTTGAGCAATACAGCGTGTTGTTGAAATCAAAGAGGTAAGATATCGATTATGCGGACGGGTTCATGTTGGCTGTTGTTTGGCCACACTGTCGACATTGGTCTTGCAATACCCTTCCGGAGCGGTACAATTCTCGCGATTCAAATCCGCAAGCTGAGATTCCCGTCAGGCAACATAAGCCCCTTCCTCACAATGTTCGTTCTGAAAGGTTGTGTCATGACCAAAGCAAGGCTCCTCTTCGTATCCCTGTTTCTTGCCCTGGCAGTTGTCCTGACATACAGCGCAGCGGCGCAGCAGGCGGCCAAAGTGCTGCCTGCCTCTCAAGCGAAGCCTGCCGCTACCGCTCCAACGCATATTGCTGCTGCCGCACTGCCAAAGGTTGCCAAAGTCACGGTCAACGGTCCGGTGACCCTCACCGACAACGGCGACACTTGGACCATGGACAACGGCATCGTCAAGGCAACCATCGTCAAGAAGAACGGCAGTTTGCTGCAGGTGATTTATCACGGCATCGCAACGTTGCGCCCTTCGATCTCGCGCGGCTCGGATAATCTGCACACGCCTCCGACGCCCGCTGGCAGCCCCATCCCGTCCTGGGAACAGATGCCGTCCGGAACCGTGACCCCCTCGGTGACCATCGACCCGGCGACCAACGGCGGCGCGCGCGCGGAGGTCGCCGTCAAGGGCGTCAATCCCGGCGGTGACGTCGCTCCAGGTGGAGGAGCTTCAGGTGCATTCAGTGGCGGTGGCGGTCGTGGCGGAGGCATGGATATTGAGACGCGCTACACCATGGAGCGCGGCAGCAGCGGCATTTACGTCTACGCCGAGTTCTCCCACCCGGCCTCGTATCCCGTCGCGCATGTGGGCGAAAGCCAATTCATCCTCCAGCTCGATCCCAGCTTCAACTGGTTCTCCGTCGATGCCGACCGCAACATGCTCACACCCGCCACCGAAGACATGCGCTCCGGCATCATGGTTCACGCGCCGGAGCAGACCATCCTGAAAGCCGGCTACTATAAGAACTCGGTCGAGCACAAATACACTTACTGCGGCACCATGTACCGGCTTCCCGCCTGGGGCTTCTCCAGCCCCAAAGACCACATCGGCGTTTATTTGATTAACCCAACCACCGAATATATTGGGGGTGGCGCCGAAAAGCTGGATCTGATCGGCCCCTTCGCGTGGGGTTCGAATAACACCATTCAGGTTTACTGGACCAGTGGCCACTACGCGGGCGGAGCGAACACCGACATCGCGGCCGGCCAGGATTGGAACCGGGTCGTCGGCCCGATCTTCGTCTACTTCAATGCAGTGGACAACCCCAAGGACCCGACGCAGGCTGATCTCGATAGGTTCACAGCCAGTTTCGGCAGCGGCATTCCGGCCGTGCCCAAGGTCTGGCATGACAACGCGCTCGCTCTGTGGAACGACGCGGTTGCCAAGTCGAAGACCGTCAAGGCCGCATGGCCCTACGACTGGGTGCAGGGCATGGATTACCCGCACAAGGCGGAACGCGGCACGGTTACCGGTCAACTCGTCCTCGACGATCCTCAGGCTGCTTCCAAGAGCCTTCCCAATCTCACCGTTGGCCTCACGCATGTGAACTATCAGGGCGCTGGAAGCGGGTATCAACTGCGGGCAGGGAACGGCAACATCGTAACCTGGCCGCACGATGGGGACTACTACGAGTTCTGGGTGAACGGCTCGGCGGATGGCCGCTTCACCATCCCCAACGTCCGGCCCGGCACCTACGTCCTGCGCGCCTTTGCCAACGGAGTCCTCGGAGAATATGACCGGACTGCGAAGGTGACCGTCGAAGCAGGCAAGACGGTGAACCTGGGCAAACTCGACTGGCAGCCCGTCCGCTATGGCAAGCAGGTATGGGAGATCGGCTACCCCGACCGCACTGCCGACAAATTCTTCAAGGGCGACGGCGCCAACTACTGGCTATGGGGATGGCCGCTGCGCTATGCCGGCCTCTTCCCCAACGACATCACCTACACCATCGGCAAGAGCGACTACCGCAAGGACTGGTTCTTCGAGGAGGTGCCGCACTCCGAGACCACAGCCTGGCTGAATCCCGACGCCAAGGACCCGTACAACCAACACTTCGGCTGGGTGGCAATTCCACCCACCAACGCGGACCCGTGGCGCGAGTGGGGCCGCGGCCGGGCCACCACCTGGACTGTGAAGTTCAGCATGGCCAAGGCATCGCAAGGCACGGCCGTGCTGCGCATCGCGCTGGCTGGAGATGATGGCACTACCCTGGCTATCGGCATTAACGGACAGACGGTCGGAACCATCCGCCCCGTTGCCACCAACGCTCTGCGTTACAACACGAACAAGGGCGTGTGGAACCAGTACATCGTGAAGTTCGACGCCTCGCTGATGAAGGCGGGCGCGAATGAGATGACCTTCACCGTCCCAGCAGGAGACGTCACCACAGGCGTTGTATGGGACTACCTGCGCCTGGAGTTGAACGACGGCAGCAAGGCCTACCCAACTCCGCCCAACAACGATAGGCCCGACTATCCGACGCTGGAATAGGTTGGGCCAACCTGTAGAGGAGGGTCGCTTAAGGGAAGAGAAGACGTTGGATTGACCAGAATCAACTCCGTGATTCTTGAACCAAACGGAGTGTACTCTTCGGCTGGATTGAACTGCCTGAAAAGTTGGGTTATCAGGAACTTCAATGATTCATTTCAAACGGACCCACTGCCTGAATGTGCAGCAATCAAGCCAGCCACGCGCACGGCACATCCGTCCGGTCGTCGCAGAAGCACACGCGGAACTCCTCCAGCTTGTGCCTCGCCGTCCACTCGCGCCCCTGGATGAAGTACGGCTTTGCCCACGCCTCGCCGTCGATGGCGTGCGGCGCAATCACGGATACCGATCCGCTTTGTGTCGCCGGAAATCCCGTCCGCGGGTCCATGATGTGGGCGTAGACGCCTCCCTCCGCGCGGAAGAACTTCTCCGTGCTGCCGGAGGTCGAAAGCGACGCGTCATTTAGGAACACCTCGTCCACCGTGCGCCGCCGGTTGCGCGGGTCCTTGATCCCCACCCGCCAACCCCTCGGCTCCTCGGGAGGAGTGCCCATCCCAACCATCGTGCTGTCGGAGCCCGCCACCAGGGCGCTGCTAAATCCCCGCCGCCGCAGAATCTCCACCATGCAATCCACGGCGTAGCCCTTGCCGATCCCGCCGGGGTCCAGCTCCACTCCCGCGCAGTCGAACCGCACCGTCCGGTTCTTCTCGTCCAGATGTACGTGCCGCCAACCCACCCTCGGCAAAACAGAATCCACCTCAGCCCGGCTTGGCAGGCGGCCCGATCCCTTGTAGAAGCCCCACAGCTTCATCAGCGGCCCCACCGCAATGTCGAAGGCCCCTTCGCTCGCGCGGCTGGTAGCCATGCACTTCGAGAGCAGTTGAAAGAGCTCCGGCGAAACCAGAACCTGCCCTTCGGCGGCGCGACGGTTCACCTCGCTCCACTCGCTCTCCGCCCGGTAGTTGGAGAGCAGTGCGTCGAGCCGCGCCACCTCGGCGAACGCAGCGTCAATCGCAGCATCCATCGCTGCCCTCTCCCGCCCATAGAGGACAACGGAGAAGGTCGCGTCCATGGCGTCGCCGTACTCCACGAGCCGAATCAGATCGCCCGATTCAGGGCCGGTCTCCGCCACGTCTACCTCAACCCGCCGCTTGCCGTCGCGGGAGTTTGCGGTGTAGGGTTCCGGATCACGCCTTCTTCGCCGCCGCGGCCAGGATCTTGTCGCGCACCGCGCTGTAGCTGAACACCACCTGCGACACCGGTACGCCGACCACCTCGTTGCGGCTCATGTCGCGCATTCCGATTCCCAGGCCCTCCCCGAGCTGCAGCATGCTGTCCGAGCCGGCAAACGGGGCCGCTCCGCGGACGGCCATGGGATCGTAGCCCATCACGGCCATCGCCACCGCGTCGGTTGCCACGCAGTTGGTCCCGGCAATCAGCACGCCGGGATTCACCGCCGCCTGCGGCCGGCTTCCATAGTTCGTCTCCGCGCCGGTTGCGCTCTTCACGCCGTCGATGATCGCCAGGTGCACCGGCCGCGCCGTGCACAGTTCCGCGACGATGCGCGGAATCCTGTACCCCGCGTCCTTGGGCAGGCTCATGTCGATCTGCTGGGGCGCGCTCTTGGACGGCATGCGCCGGGCAAAGTGGAAGACTCCGCCGCGTCCGCCGTGGGGCCGAATGCTCGGCTCGTCCACTCCCGCGCCCTCGCCGTAGATCGTGATTGGCGTGGACCCGTATACGCACTTCATCGACAGCGTGACGCCTGTGGCCGCGTGCTCCTTCATCTTGGCCAGCGAGACGAAGACGTCGCAGTCCGCATAGGAATGGTTCAGGTCGTACCCCGGATAGATCAGCCCTCCGCCCGGCACCATCAGCCGAGAGTATGTCTTCCCGCGCCCCAGATAATTTGTGTTCTCGAACTCCACGTTGTCAGCCGCGCTCAAGATGTCCTGCGGCTTCCAGTTCATCGAGTACATCACCTCTTCCAGCGTTTCGGCGCTCGACCATGGCCCTTCCACCACTCGGATCCGGCGTGCACCGGCCTTGCCCAGAAGATGCACCACCCCTCCGATCACCACGGGATTCGTCCAGAAGGTCTCCTCCATGGGTGCGGTCCCCAGCCGTTGCGAGCGCACGCCAATCATGTTGATCTTCACCGCGACCGTCTTGCCCCTCACCAGCCGGTCCAGCCCGCCCAGTTGATCGAACATGGTCGCCAATGTGGGCAGCACCTCCGGCCCATAGTTCATGCATCGCCCCACGCTGACCCGCGCGGTTGGCGCGGTTACGGCTGCGCGGCCCCAAGCCGGAAACGCAGGCAGCGTCAGCAGGGCACCGGCCCCCAGCAGCATCTCTCTCCTGGTCAACTCATCTTTCATTGCGCTCTCCTTCGCTTGCTAGTTCTCCAACTCGACGGCGCCATAGACGGAAATCTTCGGCAGCGACAACTCCGACCCGCCTGCCTCCTGCGGGTTCCACTGCAACGCCACCGGCGAGGCCAGCTCCGGACTCACCAGCCGCGCCGTCCGCTGCGGCTGCTTCACATAGAACAGCGGCCCATCGCTCGCCGGTCGTCGCGAGTAGTTCAACATTTGGATCATGCTCTTGCCGCCCTGCGCCGACGCCTGGTAGAAGAAGTTCATCGATGGCGCGTTATACAGCCGCAACTGGTCGTTCCTGTGGCTGATGATGTTCTGGATGTCCGCCACCGAGTCGTAGACATCCGGCTGCTCTTCCTTGCACACCGCCAGCCGTCCCTTGCCCAGCGTATGCACGTTGAACAGCAGGTACGGCTCGGCCTTCGCAGGCGGGCCCTCCGGGTTCGGCCACTTGGAGGACACCAACAGGGTACCGCCGCCCACCGCAAACGCGAGCAGCTTCTCCCGCAGCGCGGCGCTCGGCGCCTCCGGATCAACATAATAAATTGCCTGCAGGCCCGCAAACGACGCGCCCACCGCCCGCGATCGCGCAATCACCCGGAACGGCTGGCGGATCCGCGGAAGCAGGTTGATCGCCTCCTCGCCGCGCTGCCAGTCGTCTCCCGCGAAGCTCGAGATCACCGCCAGCGGCCCCATCGCCTCGTAGCTCCGGGCCTCCTTGTGCTCGTCGAAGAACGCCATCATTCCCGCAATCTTCTTCCACGAGTCCAGCGCCGGCTGCTTCTTGGCCGTCAGGTCGGCGCGCATTCCATCGTCCAGCGACACCACCCACCGTGCCCCGTAGCTCGCCGGGTCCGCAACCGCCAGCATGTAGGCTTCGGCCGTCAGTGCCGCTGTCTGTTGCGGCGGATCGAACTCAACCCACACGCCCTTGCCCGGGGCCATCGCCCGCGCAATCACCAGCACCGCTCCGTTGGAATCCACCCACGGCAGGTTCGTCGGCCCGCCCGCCTGGTTCACGTCCTGCGGGATCCCCGGCCATATCCCATCCGAAATACTCAGCACGCGCGAGTTCGCGCCCCAGCTCATCTGCTCGGCCGCGCCGCGTGGGATCACAGCAATCCCCGCGTCCGTCGGGGCCTTGCCCTCCATCATCACAGCCGAGAGCCCCGCCGACCGCGCCGCCGCCAGCGCTTCCGCCTTGTTCGCATCCTTCTCAATCAGCCCGACAAAGCTGATCCCAGCCTGCCGCCCCTTCTCGATCAGCGGCTTCAGCGCCTTCTGCTGGTCGGCGTCCGCCGCCAGCCCCGAAGCCCAGCTCACCGTAAGGCAGTTCACCGGCGTTCCCTGCAAAATCTCCAGCGAGGCCGGATCGAGCCAGTTGCGTAACACCTGTGCCTTCTCCGCCGTGAATCCCTTGGTCTTTTCTCGCAGTGCGATCTCCAAAGGGCCCGCTGGCCATCGCATTGGGTTGGACTCTGTACTTAGGGCCATGCTCCTATGCCTCCCATCTCTTCCGCCGTCGCCGCAGACCCTTCCACGGACGACGCAGATGCAACGGAATCGACTTGATGTTCTCTTGGCAACGTACGATACTCTCCCGGTTCTTTCGTTGGCAATACATTTAAGTTGACTAAAAGAAACGATATTCTATGAAGTCATCACGCAGACCGTCTCCCTCCCCGTCCCGCGCGTGGGGTACGATGTGGAAGGCAACCGCGACGGGCCCGGATGGCGAAACTGGCAGACGCAGCGGACTTAAAATCCGCAGACCGTAACAGGTCATGGGAGTTCAAGTCTCCCTCCGGGCACCATGGAACCCCACCATGAAACCAAGGATCAGTGAGCGGTTGACGCCACAGAGCAACAGCCTCTGGCTTAGATCCACTTCTTCCACAGCAGCCAGACCTTCACGGTCTGCGTAAGGCCCGCGTAGGCAAGCAGCGTCAGCAGCAGGAGGGGCCAGTAAAGCCCCGGCAGGTGGACGAGGCCCAGCGATGAGGCCAGCGGAGAGAAGGGGAGCCACGCTCCGAAGGCCATAATGGCCGCCGTCGTCAGCATCAGCGACCAGCTTGCGCGGCTCTGCAGAAACGGAATTCTGTTGGTGCGAATGACGTGGATGATCAGCGTCTGCGTCATCAGCGACTCTACGAACCAGCCCGTCTGAAAGAGCGGCGCGTTGGATGGGTGCCAGCACTTGAAGACGTGGAGCATGACGAAGAAGGTGGTGTAGTCGAAGATCGAGCTGATGGGCCCGACGAAGAGAATGAACCGCCGGATCTCCGCGATGTTCCAGGGCCGAGGCTTGGCCACCTGTTCGTCGTCCACCGCGTCGGTGGGAATGGGAATCTGCGAGACGTCGTAGAGCATGTTGTTGGTCAGGATCTGGATCGGGGCCATTGGTATGAACGGCAGAAACGCGCTCGCGCCCAGCACGCTGAACATATTTCCAAAGTTGGAACTGGCGCCCATGCGAATGTACTTGAGGATGTTGGCGAAGACCTTGCGCCCTTCGATCACGCCGCGTTCCAGCACATTCAGGTCCTTCTCCAGCAGGATCAGGTCCGCCGATTCCTTGGCAATGTCCACCGCCGTGTCCACCGAGATGCCGATGTCCGCGGCGTGCAGCGCGGGCGCGTCGTTGATGCCGTCTCCCATGAATCCGACGACGTGTCCCTTGCCCTGCAACGCGCGCACGATCCGCTGCTTGTGGGCGGGCGAGAGGCGCGCGAAGAGCGTCGTCTTCTCCGCCGCCTCCGCCAGCTCGGCGTCCGTCATCTTCTCCACGGCGTCGCCCAGCAGCATGGGATCGGGCGCCAGTCCCACGTCGCCGCAGACCTTGCGGCTGATGAGGTCGTTGTCGCCGGTGAGAATCTTGACTGCCACGCCATGGCTGTGCAGCGAGCTGATTGCGGTCGCCGCACTCGGCTTGGGCGGGTCGAGAAACGCGACGTATCCCTTCAGGACCAGATCGTGCTCGTCGTCCTTCGAGCAGCTCTTCTTACCATCAAGGTCCTTCCTCGCCACGGCCAGAACGCGGAATCCGTCGCCGCTGAGGCTTGCGTACTCCGCCTTCAGTCCCTGAATCAGCGCGGGGTCCATGGGCGAGAGCTTGCCGTCCAACTCGAACTGCGAACACTGCTGAAATATCTCCTCCGGCGCGCCCTTGGTCAGCAGGATTGCGTGGCCGTCGGGGTCTTCCACCATCACCGACATCATGCGCCGCGTGAAGTCGAAGGGAATCTCATCGAGCTTCTTGAACTTCCCGATGAGCTCCTGCTGATGAAAATCCGGGCTGTTCAGGATCGCCGTGTCCAGCAGGTTTTTCAGGCCCGTCTGGAAGTGGCTGATGAGGTAGCCATCGAGCAGCACCTCGTCGGTCTCGCGTCCCGCGACGTTGCAGTGCCGCTGCAGCACCACGCGGTCCTCGGTGAGCGTTCCGGTCTTATCGGTGCACAGCACATCCATCCCGCCGAAGTTCTGAATCGCGTTCAGCCGCTTGACGATCACCTTCTTGCGGCTCATGGCGATCGCGCCCTTGGCCAGGCAGACGGAGACGATCATGGGCAGCATCTCCGGCGTGAGGCCCACGGCCACGGCCATGGCGAAGAAGAAGGCTTTATTCCAGTCGTGCTTGGTGAGGCCGTTGATGAGGAAGACCAGCGGCACCATCACCGCCATCAACTGAATCATCAGCCAGGTGAAGCGGCTGAGGCCGCGGTCGAAGCTGGTCGGCGGCTCCTGCTCGGTGATGGAGCCGGCCATGCTGCCGAGATATGTGTTGACGCCCGTTACCACCACCACCGCGGTCGCCGTTCCGCTCTGCACGCTGGTGCCGAGAAAGCAGGTGTTCTTCAGCTCGGTGGGCGAGCTTGAGGCCTGCGGCTCGGGGTCGTGGAACTTCTCCACCGGCATCGACTCGCCGGTCAGGGTCCCCTGGCTGACGAACAGGTCCTTGGTGGTGAGCAGCCGCACGTCGCCGGGAATCATGTCGCCGGCGGAGAGCTTGACCACATCTCCGGGCACAAGGTCGCGCAGCGGAACCTCCCGCGCGCTGCCATCGCGAAGCACCGTCGCGGTGACATGGATCATGGCCTTCAGCTTGGCCGCGGCTGCGTCTGCCCGCGCCTCCTGCACGAAGCGAAGCGTGACGCTGAGCAGCACCATGCAGGCCATCACGGTGCCGGCTCGCATGTCGCCCGTGGCGTAGGAGATGGACGAGAGGACGGCCAGCAGAACCACCAGCGGGTTGCGCAGAATGATGAGGAGGCGGATGAACCAGCCGCGCGGCCGCTCCTGCGCCACCTCGTTCGGGCCCACGGTTTGCGCTCTGGATTCGGCCTCCGACTGCGTCAGGCCCTCGGGGGCCGTGCGCAGGGAGCGGAGCAGATCGTCGCCGTCCCTGGCTGCCGCATCGAGCACCGCGGGCGAGAGATGGATGTTGTTCTGCTTCGCCTTGGCGAAGAACTTTGCCGGAATAACAGGCTTGCCGGGCGGCTGCGAGGTCGCCGCAGCGGTGACGCCCACTGGGCCGGGTTTTCCGGTGGATGAGTCTGCCGCGCGATCCGTGTCTGGAACCGTCATCGTGGGTTTTGCCGCTATCTGAGTGAGCTGTAAAGGTCCGCTCAAGATTAGCATGGGGCCGCTGGGCGGTTTCGCTGCTGCGTGTTCTCCCTTGTGTGCGAAAAAGTACTAAAGTCTTCAAAAAAGGCATGTTAAGTCTGGACTTTTGTGGACCAGGTCTGGACTAAGTCCGGACTTGGTCTGGACAAAGTATGGACTTGGTTGCGACGGTTGAGGGCCAGGGCCAGTTAAATGCGAAGGCCCGGCAGGTTTCGGTTGCGGCGGACATGCTGGATCTCCCTTGTGTGCGAAAAAGTACTAAAGTCTTCAAAAAAGGCATGTTAAGTCTGGACTTTTGTGGACCAGGTCTGGACTAAGTCCGGACTTGGTCTGGACAAAGTATGGACTTGGTTGCGACGGTTGAGGGCCAGGGCCAGTTAAATGCGAAGGCCCGGCAGGTTTCGGTTGCGGCGGACATGCTGGATCTCCCTTGTGTGCGAAAAAGTCTCAAAGTCTTCAAAAAAGGCATGTTAAGTCTTGACTTTTCTGGACCAGGTCTGGACTAAGTCTGGACTAAGTCTGGACTAAGTCTGGACTAAGTCTGGACTTGGTCTGGACTTGGTTGCGACGGTTTAATGTCACAGCATCTTCATCGACAGTGTAGAGTGTTGCGCCTCGAAGAAAATGCGGGGATTCTTCCCCTTCGCAAGCTCAGGGTCAGAATGACAATTCATTTAGCTCTACAGCAATAGATAAAGTGCATAAAAAGCGAAGGCCCGGCCCCCACCCATGCGCAAAAAACGCGCATGAATGGGGCACCCGGGTCTGTTTGGCTTTGCTTACTGATTTAATTATACGGGATGGAGGGAAACTAGGGCGTGTTCACACTAACGCAGCGCTTCGATGATGAGGGCGAAGTTGAGGAAGCCGAGGAAGAGGACATCGAGTTTCTCGAAGCGGGAGAAGATTCTGCGAAAGCCTTTGAGCCGTCGGAAGAGCCGCTCGATCTCGTTGCGCTTTTTGTAGAGTGCGCGGTCGTACTCCCACGGTTCAATGCGGTTGGACTTGGGTGGAACCACCGGGATCATGCCCAGACTGAGCACCAGTTGTCTGGTTTCGTCCCCTTCGTAGGCGCGATCCATCAACATTGGCAGGCCTTCCGGCATAGGCCCAAGTTCGGTTAGCAGGGCGCGTCCTTCGGGAGCGTCGTGGGCGTTGCCGGGCGACAGGGCGAAGGTTATGGCCGTCCGAGCATTCGCGGCAACCAGATGAACCTTGGTGTTCCATCCACCACGCGACTTGCCGATGGCCTGAGGTCCGTTTTTTTTAGAGCGCCCGTGCCGTCCGGATGAACCTTGATCGAAGTCGAATCGAGTGCGAACGCCTCGATCTTGATGCGCACGATCTGCTCCATCTGCAACTTCTCGAATACCCGATCGAGAACGCCCTTCTTCGACCAGCGATTCATGCGCGTGTAGATCGTGTGCCAGCGGCCGAAACGCTTCGGCAAACCACGCCATTTACAGCCCTGCTCAGCGACGTACAGCACCGCATTCAGCACCTGCAGATTGTTCAAACGCACGTTGCCGCGTTGCACCGGCAACGCATCCTTGATCCGCTCATACTGCGCTTCCGTGATCTCCATACACATACATTAACACAGATTGTCCGTAGTGTGAACACGCCCTAGTATGCCAACTATTTTTAAGATTTAAGTTATTTATTTTGTGTGTGTTAGGTGGATTTTGGGGCGTCGAGGGGGTTGACAAGGGTGAACAGGGGCCAGGGAACAGGAAACAGACAAGGGCAAGGGCCAATACGGAGATTCTGGCTGCGCCAGAATGACGACGCGGGGGGGGGGGTGCTCTCCCAGGTGCCCAAATGCGAGGCACCTGGGGCACCCGGCGATTTCCCTGGCCTTATGGGCAGCAAGCCGCAGGCCCGACTGCGCGAGGTGGTACTATTCTCCCGACTTTCCGAAGCTCGGGAAATCGATTCCACGGCAGTGAAAGGAGATCGCATGACTCTGCCGCACTCGTACGGACTTGCATTGGCGCTCACCATTCTGACCATGCTCTGCTGGGGGTCCTGGGCCAACGTGCTCAAGATCGCCAAGGGCTGGCGCTTTGAACTGCTCTACTACGACTACTCGATCGGAGTGGCGCTGGGCGCCGCGCTGGCTGGGCTGACCTTCGGCACATGGGGGTCGGACGGCCTCCGTTTTGTGGACGATCTGGCGCAAGCAGGCGCAAGGAACCTTCTCTGCGGGTTTGCGGGCGGGGTGATTTACAACCTCTCCAACATTCTGGTGGTGGGCGCGATCTCCGTGGCCGGAATGGGGGTCGCGTTTCCCATCGGCGTGGGGCTGGCGCTGGTGGTTGGGGTGATATGGAACTACTTCGTGAACCCGCAAGGCAATCCGTGGCTGCTGTTCGCGGGCGTCGCACTGGTTGTGGGGGCCATCATCGTGGACGCCATTGCCTACCGCGCGCACGCCGTCAGCCAGAGCGCAGCGGGAGACAAGACCGACGCCGCGGCGAAGCGAGCGGCGACCTGGAAGGGAATCCGGCTGAGCGCCGTCGGCGGCATCCTGATGGGGATGTTTTACCCGCTGGTGGAGATCGGCAAGTCGGGCCCGCGAGGACTTGGCCCCTACGCGGTCGGGTTCGTCTTTGCGCTGGGCGTGCTGGCATCGGTTTTCGTGTACAACCTCTACTTCATGCGCTTCCCGATTGCGGGCCCGCGGCTGAGATTTGCGGATTACCTGAAAGGAAGTTCGTGGTTTCATTTTCTCGGGATCGTAGGCGGCATCGTGTGGATCGCCGGATCGCTGTCGAACTTTGTGGCCGCCAGCGCGCCGCGCGCGTTGCAGGTTGGGCCTGCGATCAGCTACGCCATCGGGCAAGGCTCGACCATGGTTGGCGCTCTTTGGGGCGTGCTGGTGTGGCGGGAGTTCGCGGGAGGCGGAGCGAAGGTAAACCGGCTGCTTGTGCTCATGTTCCTCCTCTTTGTGACCGGGCTTGGGGTGGTCTCGATCGCGCCACTCTATGCGGCCCATTAAATCGGTTTGATATAACTGCGGTCGAAAGGACAACGTGGAAGCACTGCTGCTTGGAGTCGATGCCGGAACCAGTTCGGTGAAGGCCGTTCTTCTGGACCTTCGCGGGAACCTCTGCGCCGTCAGCCAGGCGGAGTATCCGCTGCATCACCTTCGCTCCGGTTGGGTGGAGCAGGAGCCGGAAGACTGGTGGCAGGCGACTTGCAAGGCCGTTCGCGGGGCGCTGGCAATGGTGGAGCATGGGCCGGAACGGGTGCTGGGAATGGCGGTGAGTTCCCAGGCGCCGACGCTGCTGCCGCTGGACCGCTCCGGACGGCCGCCGCGTCCGGCGATGATCTGGATGGACCGTCGCGCCGAAGCGGAGGCGGTCCGCCTGACCGAACTGATCGGCGCGGAGGAGATCTATCGCATCACCGGCAACCGGCCCGACGCATTTTATGTGGCCGCGCGATTGCTGTGGCTGCGCGATCACGAACCCGAGGTGCTCAAGCAGACCTGGAAGTTCGTCCAGGTGAACGGGTATATCAACTACCGGCTGACCGGGCGGGTTGCGATGGACCCGGCGCACGCCGTTCTGTTGCAGATGCGCAACTACGCCACGGGCGCGTGGTCCGAGGCGCTGTGCTCCGCCTGCGGAGTCGAGCCGGAGCAGTTCCCCGAGGTGATGGAGGGGCACAAGATTCAGGGCGAGGTCACGGCCGAGGCCGCCGAGGCCAGCGGACTGCGGGCTGGAACTCCGGTGATGGCCGGGACCGTCGACAGTCCCGCGGCGGCGCTGGAGGCCGGCGTGGCCGAGCCGGGAATCGCGGTGGAGATGACAGGAACTTCGACCGTCGTCATCATTCCCAACGACCGCGGGCTGACGGAGCCTGCGCTGATCGCGCTGCCGCACGCGCTGCCGGGAATGCACCTGCTGCTGGGCGCGATGGTCTCATCGGGCGGCTGCCTGCGCTGGTTCCGCGACCAGTTTGGGCAGGCGGAGAGCCAGAGCGCGACCGAGGGCGGCGGCGATTCATACGACCTGCTGACGCGGCAGGCGGCGGGGATCGAACCGGGCAGCGGCGGAGTCATCTTTCTGCCGTACATGATGGGCGAGCGGTCGCCGCTGTGGCATAGCAACGCACGCGGCGTCTTCTTCGGGCTGTCGCTGGCCACGCCCCGCGCGGCGCTGGTGCGCGCGATTCTGGAGGGAACGGCCTTTGCGCTGCGCCACAACGTGGAGACGGCGGCGAGCGCCGGGGCCGAGGTGCGGGAGATGCGCAGCGTGGGCGGATGCAGCCGCAGCGACCTGTGGAACCAGATCAAGGCGGACGTGCTGGGGCTTCCGGTGCTGCTGCCGCGCACTTCGGTCGGCTCTCCGTTTGGGGCTGCCATTGTGGCGGGAATGGGAGTGGGCGTCTTTCCCAACGTGCGCGAGTCGCTACAGGAGATGGTGCATCTGGAGCGGCGGTTTGAACCGGACGCGGCCAATCACGAACGATACACGAAGTTCTACCGGGTCTACCGCGAGATCTACGAGCACCTGAAGGGCGACTTCGACCGTTTGGCGGCGATCAACCAGTGAACTTCACTCGTTGAAGGTCATGCCGTGGACGGATTGGAGGAGGTGGGTGGTGCGGCCGACCTCGGCGGCGGCGGTCTGCGGCGGCCAGTGGAGGACGGGGGCGACGACGGCGGCCAGCTCTTCGATGACGGGGCGGGTCGCCTCTCCGAGGAGGCCGATGAGGGTGCGGCGGAGGATGAGATCGTCGAGGTGGAGGACGCGCTCGTTGCGAGCGATGAACTCGATCTCGCGGCGGGAGTAGCGGGGGAGCGAGGCGAGGGGAGAATCGGGGCCGGCCTGCATATATGCGGCGACTCGGTCCGCGCCGGTTCCGTAGCGTTCCTGCAGTGAGAGAAGGCGGGCCTGCGGGAGGCCGGTGTTCTGCGGCAGGCGGGGGTAGCCCTTTCCGCCGCCGATGGGGAGATGGGCGGAGCTGCGCAGGCGCGGGCGGGCGAGGACGCGGAGGAACTGGTCGCAGACCTGCTCGGCGAGGGCGCGGAAGGTGGTCCACTTGCCGCCGACCAGGGAGTAGATGGGGAAGTCGATGCCGTTGCCGGGCGGGAGGACGGGGAAGCTGTGGTCGCGGCTGATCTGGCCGGGGGTGAGGGCGTTGCTGCGGGGCAGCGGGCGGACGCCGCAGAAGCGGAAGACGACATGCGAGCGGTCGATGCGGATGGCGGGGAAGGCCTGCTGCATGGCGCGGAGGATGTAGTCCATCTCGGAGTCGTCGCAGGCCGCATCGGGATTGTCGGTGGGAATGTCGGTTGCGCCGGCGACGATCCTGCCCTGAACGGCGTAGAAGATGCAGATGCGGCCATCGCGGTTGACGAAGTAGATCATGTCGTCTCCGGTTTGGCGGACCAGCTCGGGGTGGTCGAGGACGATGTGGGAGCCCTTGGTGCCTCCGATGAACTGGCTGGCGCGGCCGATGTCGCGGTTGACGCCGTCGATCCACGCGCCGGCGGCGTTGACGACGATTTTGGGGCGCAGCGTGCAGGTTTCGCCGGAGAGTTCGTCGCGCAGAACGACATTGCCGCCGGATGCACTCTGTAGGCGGACGTAGTTCAGCGCATGGGCGTGGGGACAGGCGGCCTCGGCGTCCTGGACCAGTTCGAGGCAGAGCCGCTCGGGGTAGGTGATGCGCGCGTCGTAGTAGGTGGCGGTGCAGATGATCCCGGGGTTGAGGGAGGGGCGCAGCGCAAGGGCCTCGCGGCGGGAGCGGAACTTGTGGCGGGGCAGCGGAGAGCGGCGGCCGGCGAGGAGGTCGTAGAGGGTGAGGCCGGTCTTGATGACGAGCGCTCCGCGGTCGCCGGGCTTGGTGGGCCAGCGCAGCAGGTTGCGGACGGCGGGAACCATTCCGGAGGTCCAGTTGAAGATGGGGATGGTGGTGGGCAGGGGCTTGACGTAGTGGGGTGCGTTGCGGAAGAGGCGGTTGCGCTCGCGGAGAGACTCGCGGACGAGGCGGAACTCGGCGTTCTCCAGATAGCGCAGGCCGCCGTGGATGACGCGGGTCATGGCGGCGCTGGTTCCGGCGCAGAAGTCGGACTTCTCGACCAGCAGGACATCGATCCCCTGGAGCGCCAGCTCATTGAAGCAACCGATTCCGTTGATGCCTCCGCCGACGATGAGGACGGAGACGTTGGGGTGGTCTTTCAGTGCGTTGAACTCCGGTCGCATCAGGGCCCTCGTGTCTGGAAAACTTTATCATAGACATCGGTTTGGGAGGGGGTGTGGAACCCCTCCTTTCGGCAAAGTGCGCCGAAAGGATGGGGCACCCGAAATCCCCACCTTAGCCGCGATAAGACTGCGGCGAAGATGGGGCACCCGGCGCGGAGACCGGCGCTCTAGCGGACGGGGTAGAGGGCGCGGTAGAGTTCGCGGTTGCGCAGGATGGCCTGGACGTACTCGCGGGTCTCGGTGTAGGGGATGGACTCGACGAACTCTGGGACGTCCTTGTAGTCGTTGCTGGCGAGCCACTGTCGGACGGGGGTGTCACCGGCGTTGTAGGCGGCGAGGGCGTACTCGACCTGTCCGCCGTAGCGGTCGATGGCCTGCTTGAGGTAGATGGTTCCCAGTTCGAGGTTGATGGAGGGGTCGAGCAACTGGCTGGTGGAGAAGCGCTTGATGCCATGCTTTTTGGCGAGCGACTTGCCGACCGAGGGAAGCAGTTGCATGAGGCCGTAGGCGTTGGCGGGACTGATGGCCCCGGCGTTGAACTCCGACTCCTGGCGGATGAGGGAGGCGACGAGGTAGGGATCGAGGCCGTTTGCGCCGGAGTTGGCGACCAGTTCCTTCCAGTAGGGCTGCGGGAAGATGAGCTGCCAGTAGATGGCGGGGACCTGGTCGAGGGGGAGGGTGAAGAAGGAGATGCCGCTACGCTTCATGGACTGGATGGCACGGGTGACTTCGCCATAGGAGGTGTAGATTTCTGCCTGGGCGAGTGCGCCCCACTCGGCGGAGGTGGGGCTGGCGGCGATCTCGGGGGCGATGTACTCGTTGAGCGCGGCGTTGGCGAGGAGGCGTGCCTTGATGAGGTGCGTGTCGTTTTCGGGGAGATCGCCGGTGAGATCGGGCACGGGGGCAGGGTTGGCTGAGTTGAGCGCGGGGGCGGGCGGGACGGCGGGCTGAGGGCCGAGGACGGCGAGGCGCTGGCGGGCGAGGCCGGCGTAGTAGTAGTCGGCGTAGACGTCGGAGAGGCGGCGGTAGTAGTTGACGGCCTGGGGGAAGTTGCGCTCCTCGTCCTCGTAGATGCGGCCACGCCAGTAAAGCGCGGCGGGGACCTCGAGGCCTCCGGGGTAGCGCACGATCTGCTCGTCCATGAGGCGGGCGGCCTCGGCGTAGTTGCGCGAGCGGTAGTTCATCCAGGCGGCGCGCCAGTGGGCCGAGGGGGCGTAGACGCTAGAGGGAAAGAGGCGGACGAGGGTGGAGTAGTGGACGATGGCCTGCGCGGCGTCGTGGTTCAGCAGATACATGTTTCCGCCGGAGTAGAGCGCTTCTTCGAGCCAGCGGCTGGCGGGAAAGCGGGCGACCATCTGGGCGATGATGGCGTCGTGGGCGGGGCGGTCGTCCTCGTTGCGGGAGAGCTCGGCGAGCATGTAGAGCTTGAGGGCGGCGGTGTCGTCGCTGGTGTCGGGGAGGCGCTCGACATCGCGGCGGGTGAGCTCCTTGAGCTTGAAGTCGCAGACGGCGGCGTAGAGGGTGAGGGCGTCGCGGTCGGCGAGGGAGAGCTGGGGATTGTCGCGGCCGAGGGCGTTGTACTCGGCGGCGGCCTCGCCGTATCGCCTGGCGTTGAAGAGCGCGTCGGCGTGGGCCTTGCGCTCGGCGGCGGAGAGCGGCGCGCCCATGGCCTGCAACTGCGCGGCGGACTGCGAGGCCTCGAAGGTGAAGGGCTGTGCGGCGTAGATGGCGCGGAAGATGGGGGCGGCGCGGGCGGTGTCGCCGGTGAGCTGATAGGCGCGCGCCAAGGCGTAGCGGAAGTCGACTTGTTGCGCCTGCGGCGTGTTGGCGAGCGGGGCGAGAACGCTGAGCGCGCCCTGGGGATCGTTCTGTTGCAGGTGGGCGGTGGCCAACTGCACGGGCGCGGTGGCGGCGAAGATGCTGTCGGGGTAGCGGTCGGCGAAGCGGACCAGGAAGGCGTAGGCGTCGCCGGAGTGGCCGGACTGGATGGCGGCCTGCGCGGCGAGATAATCGGCGTAGTCGGCGAGGGCCTCGCCGGAACGCTTTGCCTGGGTGAAGTCGGCGATGGCTTCGGCGTAGCGGTGGTCCTGCACGGAGGCGTGGCCCAGCGCAAGATAGGCGGCGGCTGCGCCCTCGCCGGGATGGGTGCGGGCGTAGGCGAGGACCCCGGCGTAGGCGGCGGGTGAGCGCGTGGCGGCTAGCTGCTGGGCCATGGGACGGAGTTGCGCGGAGGCGAGAAAGGCCTTGGTGAGCTTGATGCTGCGCACGGTGGGGGGCTTGTAGCGGGTGCGGCGGCGGGCGGGGGGCTTTTTCTTCGATGCGGAGGATTTTTGGTTGGCGCTGGAGGTTGCGGCGGGGCGATGCGCGGAGCTGACTGTTGTGGTTTTCGCTGGAGTGTTTTTCGCGGCTGGATTGTTCTTTGCCGATGCGGCTGAGGTTGCGGGCTTCGCGGTCTTCTTTGCGGCTGGAGGCGGCGAGGCTGTGCCCGCGGCAGCGGCCGTCGCGGGCGGGGCCTTCGCAACCAGGCTGGTTCCAGGCCACAGCAGACAAGTTAAAGCCGCGGCCACGCAGACCAAGGTCTTTCTGTTCGGCATTGCTTCACGCTCCAGCCATTGGCTTCGCAGCGAACCGCGGCGGACGAGGGCCGTCCGCACTGGAAGCCCACAGTTCAACTGTAAGCCGCGATCGGGGTTTGTTGCGCGTTGCGCGGCGGGAGGGAACCAGTAGAGGCACATCTGTTGCTTCGCTCTCTCGTCCTTCGATCGCGAAGCGATCGAAGGACGAGAGTCTAAAAAAAGAGGGCGCGATACGGCACGGCTGAAGCCGTGCCCTTCCGATCAAGCAGCGCTACGGCACGGGTAAAGCCGTGCTCTTCCGATCAAACAGCTGTTCGGCACGGGTAAGGCGTGGCCTTCCGATCAAGCAGCACTTTCTCGAAACGGGTGACATTGCCCGCGACATGGCGGCGCATTTACACTTGACGGAGTTGCGGAGAGCGAGCCCGCGCGATTTGCGATTCTGCTCCCGGCGGGCAGGATTGTTTTCAATACTGATTTTGACCGTACCGTTGCAACTTTTGCCCATGCCAGCCATCCAATCCCAAGTCGCGGAAGAGGTCCACGCCGATGTTGCGCTGGTAGCGCGCGCCAAGCGGGGGGACACGGCGGCGTTTGAGCAGTTGGTACGGCAGTACGAACGGCAGATATTCCGGGTCGCGCAGCACATCACGCAAAACCGCGAGGACGCGGAAGACATTACGCAGGACGCGTTCTTCAAGGCGTACGAGAAGCTGGACCAGTTCCAGGGGAACTCGAAGTTCTCCACGTGGCTGGTGCGGATTGCGGTGAACGAGAGCCTGATGCGGCTGCGCAAGCGGAAGACGAGCAGGACCGTCTCCATGGACGAGGACGTGCAGACGGAAGATGGGGCCATTCCGCGCGACTTTGCGGAGTGGAGACCGAACCCGGAGCAGCTTTATGGACAAGGCGAACTCGGCGAGATCCTGCGCAAGACGATCCAGGGGCTGCCTCCCGGATTTCGCACCGTGTTTACGCTGCGCGATGTGGAGAACCTGTTGACCGAAGAGACGGCGGAGGCACTGGGCTTGAGCGTTCCGGCGGTGAAATCGAGGCTGCTGCGCGCGCGGCTTCAGTTGCGCGAGCGTCTGAGCCGCTACTTCCGGCAGACGAATGAGGGGGCGAAGCCGTGACCTGCACCGAGTTTCTGAGCAAGCTGGACGACTACTTCGACGGCAACGTGGACGCCGACGTTCTGGCCGAGGTCCAGGCGCACGTGAAGAAGTGCAGCCACTGCGAGGTGGTGATGGACACGACGCGCAAGACCATCTCGATCTATCGCGAGAACGAGGTGTATGAGTTTCCGGAAGAGCTGCGCGAGCGGCTGCATGCGGCGATCATGGCGAAGTGCAGCAAAGCGAAGGCGTGAACGATCGGCGTTTAGTTTGCGGGCGGCTCGATGGGCTGCCGCGATGAGCAGACGGGCCCGGGGCTAAAGCCCATTGAATTCATTGGCTTTTTTCAGGGGGCTGAAGCCCCCTGCTCCCTCCGAAAGGCAAAAACGGGAGTTTTTCAGCACCCCTCCAAAGCCCCATTTACTTTGCGGTCGTTACGGACTTAAGACCCAAGGCTAAAGCCTTGGGCTACCAGCCCGTCGCCTTCAAAACAAATGCAAATTGCCCCGTTGCCTTCAAAACAAATGCAAATTGACCCGATGCCTTCAAAACAAATGCAAATTGACCCGATGCCGGAGGCGAACCGGGCATCAGAAGATGCCGGGGATGAGGCGTTTGGTGGATTTGCTGTACTCGTCGTACTCCTGCCCAAAGGCATGGCGCAGGGCCGCTTCTTCGACATGGATACGGTAGAGCAGGGCGGCAGTGGTCGGGATGAGGACGAGCGCGAGACCGGCCCAGTTGCGCATATGCACTCCGATGGCGGCGAAGATGATCAGCATCCCGGTGTAGGAGGGATGGCGCACCAGCGCGAACAATCCCTTGCAGTAGAGTTTCTGGTCCGCGTGGATGGCGACGTTGGCGCTGAAAGAGCTGCCCAGGGATGCGATGGCCGTCCAGCGGACAGCAAGGCCGGCCGCGAGCATCGCAACGCTCGCCGTGCGGACCCAGTGCGCTCCGGCGAAGATGGTGTGAGGATGCGTCTCGCCGTACCAGGACCCAGCAAAGATCGAAGAGAAGATCACGATCCAGAGAACGACGATCGAGCCGCGGTCGCGGACCGTGCCGCTGCGGCGGCGGGTGCGGGTGACAAGCAGAAGGAGAACCTCTGAGGCAATCCAGCTATAGAACAGAACCTTCCAGAGAATTGGAGCCACGCGTCCTCGCAGTCTGCAATCCAGCCTACAATATGTGCCGCAGTGGCTGGAGGTGAGTGACGGAGCGGTGACGATTGCGACCCAGTTGCCGAGGCAGGCGACCACGCTGCCGTATTTTGAGTGGTAGTTTCAAAGTTGCGTGAGACAGATGTGCGCAGGGATGAGGAGGGAGAGAGATGAGGATGATTCGGAGGATGGCGGTGTGGGCGGCGGCGGGCGGGTTGATTCTGGCGATGGGAGGCGCGGGACAAGGCGTGCAGGGAAGCGGGAGCGGGGCGAAGGCGCAGACGGTGGTGCCGGGGGTGGTTCCGGTGGTTCCGCAGGACGAACGGACGGTCAGCATGGAGGAGGAGCAGGCGAAGATGCGCAATGAAGACCGGCAGAAGCGGCTGGTGGAGGACACGACGAAGCTGCTGGAGCTGGCCAATGAGCTGAAGGCGGCGGTGGACAAGTCGGACAAGAACACGCTGTCGCTGGATGTGGTGCGCAAGGCGGATGAGATCGAGAAGCTGGCGCACAGCGTGAAGGAGAGGATGAAGGGGGACTGAAAGAAGGTTGCTGGTTGCTGGTTGAGGAGAGCAACTCCATTGCGACTGCTCTGCGCAGGAGGCGATTCGGTTGGGATAGCGGTAGAATCGTGAGTGGGCCATGTTGTGATCGGGGGGTGTGCATGGCGCGACGCAATGGATCGGGCGGTGAGGGAAAAAGAGCGGAGGTTGAGACGGCGGTGCTGGGCGCGGTGACGCGTGAACCCACATCACAGAGTCGAGACGCTCACCCCAGCGAGCAAGCTCGCCGGGGACCCCGAGATGTGGGGCACCCAATGGATGAGTGGGGTGGGATGAGCCGCGAGCAGTTGGTGGAGTTCTACCGGCTGATGTATCTTTCGCGGCGGACGGACGACCGCGAGATTGTGCTGAAGCGGCAGCAGAAGATTTTCTTTCAGGTATCGTGCGCGGGGCATGAGGCGCTGCTGGTGGCGGCGGGGATGGCGATGCGTCCGGGGTACGACTGGTTCTTTCCGTACTACCGGGACCGGGCGATATGCCTAGCGCTGGGCAATACGGTGGAGGAACAACTGCTGCAGGCGGTGGGCGCGGCTGAGGACCCGGCAAGCGGCGGTCGGCAGATGCCTTCGCACTGGTCGAACAGGAAGCTGCACATTGTGACGCAGAGTTCGGCGGTGGCGACGCAGTGCATGCACGCGATTGGATGCGCGGAGGCAGGGCGATACCTGGCGCGGCATCCGGAGGCGGCAAAGAAACACGCGGGGGACTATAGAGAGTTTAAGGACGTGACGTTCCAGGGCGACGAGGTGACGTATGTGTCGCTGGGCGAGGGCGCGACCAGCCAGGGCGAGTTCTGGGAATCGCTGAACACGGCGAGCAATGCGCGGCTGCCCGTGGTGTATGTGGTGGAAGACAACGAGTACGCGATCTCGACGCCGGTGGAGGCGAATACGCCGGGGGGAAACATATCGCGGCTGGTGGCGAACTTTCCCAATTTTCATTTTGCCGAGGTGGATGGGACGGACCCGATTGCGTGCTACCGGGCGATGGTGGAGGCGGTGGCGTACTGCAGGGCGGGGCGCGGGCCTGCGCTGGTGCATGGGCATGTGGTGCGGCCGTACAGCCACTCGCTGAGCGACGACGAGCGGCACTACCGCAGCGAGGAAGAGGTGCAGGCCGATAACGCGCGCGATCCGCTGGCGAAGATGCAGCTATGGCTGCTGCGGGAGGGGATCCTGGACGAGGAGGAGACCGACCGGCTGGAGCAGAAGGTGGATGAGGAGGTGCATCGGGCGGCGGACCGGGCGATGCAGGCGGTGCTGCCGAGCGTTACGCGGGAGGCGATCCTGCGGCACCAGTACTCGGAGGAGTTGAAGCCGACGGATGCACGGTTCGATACGCAGCCGGAGGCGACGGCGGACGCGAGCGAGCGGACGATGGCGGAGCTGATCAACCACTGCCTGAAGGACGAGATGCGAAGGGACGAGCGGGTGGTGGTGTTTGGCGAGGATGTGGCGGACGCGACGCGCGACGAGGCGCTGCGGGCGGGAGAGATCAAGGGCAAGGGCGGGGTCTTCAAGCTGACGGCAGGATTGCAGACGGAGTTTGGATCGGAGCGCTGCTGGAACACGCCGCTGGCCGAGGCGAACATTGTGGGGCGCGCGATCGGGATGGCGGTGCGCGGACTGAAGCCGGTGGCGGAGATCCAATTCTTCGACTACATCTGGCCGGCGATGCACCAGATGAGGAATGAGCTGGCGGCAATTCGCTGGCGGTCGAATGGGGAGTGGAGCTGCCCTCTGGTGATACGGGTGCCGATTGGGGGGTATCTGACGGGCGGGTCGATCTATCATTCGCAGTCGGGCGAGAGCATCTTTACGCATACGCCGGGAGTGCGGGTGGTGATGCCGTCGAATGCGCTGGATGCGGTGGGGCTGCTGCGGACGGCGATCCGATGCGACGATCCGGTGCTGTTCCTAGAACACAAGCGGCTGTACCGCGAGACGTTTGGGCGGGGGGCCTATCCGGGGCCGGAGTACGCAATCCCGTTTGGCAAGGCGAAGGTGGTGCGGGCGGGAAAAGATTTGACCGTGGTGACGTATGGCGCGATTGTGCCGCGGGCGTTGCAGGCGGCGGAGAAGCTGGAGCGCGAGACGGGCGTGGACGTGGAGCTGATCGACCTGCGGACGCTGAGCCCGTACGACTGGGAGGCGATTGCGGCGTCGGTGCGCAAGACGAGCCGGGTGATTGTGGCGCACGAGGACATGCTGAGCTGGGGCTACGGCGCGGAGATTGCGGCGCGGATCGGGGAAGAGCTGTTCGACTGGCTGGACGCGCCGGTGCGGAGAGTGGCGGCGATGGATGCGTTTGTGGCGTATCAGCCGCTGCTGGAGGACGCGATTCTGCCGCAGGCGGAGGGCTTGTACCGGGCGATGGAGGAGATGGCGAAGTATTAGGGGGCATCCCACTCATCGCGATAATACTGCGATGAATGGGGCACCCGGCAAGGCAAAGACGAAAGGCATGATTCCTGAGCTGTAAGCTATCAGCCATACAGCTATCAGCTAAGGCGGGGGATTTGGATGTGGTCCGGGGGGAGGCCGGCGTGATAGCGGTCGACGATGGCGGTGTAGGCGGACTCCAGATGGCGGGTGAAGGACGCGCAATCGAAGAGCGGAGCGGTGGGGTGGTTTTGTTGCAGGTGAAGGCGGAGCGCCTGGAGGCGCTGCGGATTGTGGGCAAGCTCGACGGCCAGTTCTTCAAACTCCGACTCCGTTGAAGTGATGAGTTCGGGCAGACCGGTGGCGCGCAGCAGGCTGGCGGCGACCCGGCTGGCAAAGGTCTCGCCGGTGCGTGTCAGGACAGGCAGGCCGGCCCAGAGCGCATCGCTGGCCGTGGTGTGCGCGTTGTAGGGGAGGGTGTCGAGAAAGAGGTCCGCCAGGCGATGCCGCGCCAGATGCTCGTCCACGGTCAGCGAACTGGCGAAGACCAGCCGCTGGGGAGCGATGCCGCGGCGGGCGGCTTCGGCGCGCAGATTTTCGACGGCCCAGGGATTTTCCTCCAGCAGCCAGAGAACGCTGCCTTCGACGCGCCCGAGGATGCGCATCCAACTGTCGAATACGGCGGGCGATATTTTGTAGGCTTTATTGAAACAGCAGAAGACGAATGCCGACTCCGGCAGTCCTTCGTCCGCGCGCGCGCAGGGCTTCGCGGAGATGGCACGCCGGGAATCGTTGACCTGATAGCTGTCCGGGAGGCAGACGATCTTTTCCGAGTAGTAGCGACGGTCGGCTTCGGGAATCAGCGTAGGGTCGGCGATGAGATAGTCCATATAATCGGCGGCCATGGTGCCGGGATAGCCGAGGTAGCTGACCTGGATGGGGGCGGCGCGCCCGGCAAAGATGCCGGCTCGATTGTCTTGCGTGAACCCCTTCAGGTCCACTGCAATGTCCACTTCGAGCTTGCGGCTGAGTTCGGCGACCTCGCGGTCCGTCATCGATCGCACATCCACAAACCGATCCATCGCCGACGACACCCGCCGGTTCATCTCATCGAGCTTCAGCGGGCCAAAGGAGAACCCCAGGACTTCAAACCGGCTGCGATCGTGCCGCTCGAATAACTCCGCTATCAGATAGCTGGTGGCGTGATTGTGAAAGTCCGCGGAGAAATAGCCGATGCGAATCCTGTCGCGCCGGGGCAGGCGGGGAATTGCCGCGGCGGAGGGACGCGCCGGAACCTTGTCGCGGACGTATATCTCCGCGGCCTGCCTTTGTATCGCTGGAGAACCGCTGATGGCCAGCATCGCAAATGGGATCGCTGCTTTCAGCCCGCGGCCGATGGAGGCTTCCAACTGCTCGCATTCGCTTTCAACATCCTCCCAATCGCAGAGGAGCCTCTTCATATAAAGCCGCATTCCACGCAGATATTCATGGTCCGGCTTGAGGAGGAGGGCCTTATCGAAGCTCTCCAGAGCCGCGCGGTACCGCTTGAGGGCCAGGAGAGCATTGCCCCGGTTGTTATGGGCTTCCACATAATCCGGCTTGAGCAGGATGGCCCTGTCGAAGCTCACGAGAGCCGCCTCGTGCTGCAGCATGGCAGTCAGCGCAGTGCCTCGGTTGTTGTGGGCTTCCGCATGGCGCGGATTCAGAAGGATAACCTTGTCATAGCTCTGCAGGGCCGCCGGGTACTGCTGAAGCGCATAGAGAGAATTGGCCCGGTTGTAGTAGGCGTCCGCAAACTCCGGGTTGAGAAGGATGGCCTTGTCATAGCTCTCGAGCGCCGCCTGATATTGCTGAAGAACAAACAGGGTATTGCCACGGTTGCCGTAGGCCTCCGCATAGTCCGGCTTGAACAGGATGGCCTTGTCATAGCTCTGGAGCGCGTCCTCGCGCCGCTGGAGAACACTCAGTACGCTGCCGCGGTTGTGGTAGGCCTCCGCATAGTCCGGCTTGATCCGGATGGCCTTGTCATAGCTCTCGAGCGCCGCCCGGTACTGCTGAGCAAGATAGAGCGTATTGCCACGGTTTAAGTGGAACGCCGCACCCCCCGGTTGTTGCTGGACCGCACTGTCGACCGGCCCAGGCGCGGGCGCGGATTCCGCTGCCAGGGACGCAAGGGCGGAGTCCCATGAGCCGGCGATCCTGTTCCAATCGAAGGTGGACCTGGCCCACTCGCGCATGGGCCCTCGCGCCGCTTCGCTGGGAGGGCCCAAGAGCAACTTCACTGTTTCGCGGACAAACTCCGCTTTCTGTCCGGGGTCTTCGATCTCGAAGTGGAACTGGTAGGGTTGTACCCAGTCGTCCTTGGTCTTTTTGGAGTGGATGAAAACCCCTCCGTGTTGCGATTTCTCTCCCATGGCGGCGAAATCGGTTGTGACCGGGATGGCCCCCGCGGCCATGGCCTTGGAGAGCGAGATGCAGTCGATCTCAGTGAACTCTGAAGGATAGGCGAAGATGTTTGCCTTATGGTAGAGCCGGGCAATCTCGTCGTGGCTCAATCTTCCCAGTTCCTCGACGCCGAGTTGCTTCATGCGCTCCTGCATCCTGGTTTTCCATTGCAGTCTCTGTGCGTCCGATGCATACATGGAATCCCACACGCCCCAGCCATAGGCCCACTGCGCCTTCACGTTCGGGACCTGCTTCCCGATCTCCTCGAAGCAATCGAGGAACGCCTCGAGGCTGCGGTCCGCCGACGAGGTGTTGACGAGCAGCATCGGGTCACGATCGGCGGCGCCCTCAAACAATTTCGCGTCGATGCCATTGGGGATGATGATGAACTTCTCGTCGGGAATACCGGGATACAGGGAGCGTTGGAACCTGGATTTGACGAATATCCCATGGATTCTGTGAAGTCTTTCCGGGGTGAACTCTTCCTCGCCAACGGTGTCATGCAGATCCGCAACCACCCTGTCTGAATTGATTTCGTACGTCGCGAACTGGGGATACCGCCATAACACCGTGACATCCTGCTTGTCGCGGTGGTTCCACATCCAATAGGGCTTCCATGAGACGCCGTCGAAGTCCTCTTCCTGCGCACCGCAATAGGCATAGACGGTGACGCTCCATCCGCGCCGGTGGAGCAGCCGGGAGAGCCAGATGACGGCTTCCTCCGCCCCTCCGATGCCTTTTTCCCTGGCCGTCCGGGGATTCCAAATCTCGTCCAGGGGGAAGCAATAGAAGACGAGGTCTTTGCCGCTGGATTCCGTCTTTACGAAGAACGCGTTGCGCAGGTTGCATACCGCCGGATGCGAATGAAGGCCGGGCGGCAATGCGTCGAGCGCGGCCTTCATCTCCGCTCTGCCCGTTATCTTCGCGATCCGCGCGACCTCTTTCCCGACGGACTCGAAGACTTTGGTCTCCATTTTGTATCCATAATCGGGCCCGAGGCGCAGGGCCTTTTCATACTTCTCGATAGTCACCTGAAACTGCGTGAGGGCGTGAAGAGCATTGGCCCGGTTGCTATAGGCCTGCTCATAATCCGGCTTGAGTTGGATGGCTTTGTCGTAGCTCTCCAGGGCCGCCTGGTGCTGCTGAAGAATATTCAGCGCGCTTCCGCGGTTATGGTGGGCTTCCGCATGATCCGGTTGCAGCAGGATGGCCCTGTCGTAGCTCTCCAGGGCCGCCTGGTATTGCTGAAGAGCAAACAGAACATTGCCGCGGCTGTAGCAGGCCTCCGCAAAATCCGGATTGACCTGAATGGCGCGGTCGATCAGATCAAGGGCGTTGGCATATTGTCCTTTTTGCGACGCGATGTCCCCCAGAAGATACAGCGCGCGCGAATGGCCGGGAGAGAGTTGCAGGATCTGCCGGCAGAGGGCTTCCGCCTGGGGCAGTTGCCCGGCCTGGTGGTGGGCCGTGGCTTTCTGGAGCAGAAGGTCCACAGAGGAGGAACCGGAAGTTGCCGGTTGCCTGGAGAACGATTGCTTAGCCTGGCGGCGAAAAGCATTCTTGCGGCCCCTCTTCATGCGTTCCTATCCTCGAATCCATTTGCCGAACAGTGCGTGCGCTCAAGGGCAACCAATTGCTGCGATGGAGGGTTGCGGTCGTGCTGCGCACGATACCCACCCATGCGCAAGAGCGCGCATGAATGGGGCACCCGGCAGTGGATGTTTCCACGATCATCTTACCCTTCGCTGCGCAGGCCCGGCGATCATGGGGCGACGGGGACCCCGGATACGCTGCGAACGACAAACAAGAAGAGGCAACCGCAGGTTCCTTCGACAGGCTCAGGACAGGCTCTTCGACTGCGTTCGGCGTGGGACGCCGAACTGCGCTCAGCGACGGCAGCAAAAACGACGATGCCCGGGGCTGAAGCCCGTGTTCCTCTTGCGGCTATTCAGTGGGCTAAAGCCCACTGCTCCCTCCGAATAACAAACAACGGCAAAGGCGAATGCGGGGATTCTTCGCTGCGCTCAGAATGACAAACAAGCGGACACGTCGAGTGAGCGGTCGTGCTTCGCACGATGCCCACTCATGCGCAAGAGCGCGCATGAATGGGGCGCCCGAAATTGTGGTGAGTCAGCGGGTGAAGAGGTCTTTGAGTTGCTGGAGCATGGCCTCGCGACCGGTGATGGAGATGGATTCGGTGAGGGGGAGCTGCTTGGGGCAGGCTTCGACGCAGTTCTGGGCGAAGCCGCACTCCTGAATGCCGCCGTCGCCGGCGAGGGCGCGGAGACGGTCGGCCTTGAGGACGGAGCCGGCGGGGTCCATGTTGAAGAGGCGGGCCTGGGCGATGGTGGCCGCGCCGACGAAGTTGGTGCTCTCGCTGAACTGGGGGCAGACCTCCATGCAGATGGTGCAGGAGATGCAGTTGGAGAGCGGGTAGCGTGCCTCCTGCGTCTGGGGGAACTGGCGCGGGCCGGGGCCGAGGTCGTAGGTGCCGTCGATGGGGACCCAGGCCTTGACGACTTTGAGGTTCTCGAAGAGGACGTTGCGGTCGACGGCGAGGTCGCGGACGACGGGGAACTTGGAGAGCGGAGCGAGGCGGATGGGCTGATCGGGATGCTCTTTTTGCAGCGTGTCGACCAACGTGGAGCAGGCCATGCGGGCGCGGCCGTTGATGAGCATGGCGCAGGAGCCGCAGATCTCTTCCAGACAGTTGGAGTCGTAGGTGATGGGGGTGGTGGGCGCGCCGTCGGCGGTGATGGGGTTGAGCGCGATCTCGCCAAGTACGGAGGTGATGTTCATGTTCCGGCGATAGGGGATGGCGAAGCGCTCGGTGCGCGCGGGGGCGTCGGGGGTGGACTGGCGGAGGACCTCGACGTGGATGGTGGATGGCATTGCGGTTGCCCTCAATCTTTTTGCAGACCGAAGCGAAATGCGGGGATTCTTCGCTTCGCTCAGAATGACAATCATTTGGGTGGTGCTGTTGCGGCACGGCTGAAGCCGTGCCCTTCCGTTGTTGCCTCAGCGTGCGTGTGAGGCGGTATGGTTAGGCCGAGGCGTCGTACTTGCGTGGGCGGGGTGGGATGAGCGAGGTGTCGACCTCGGCATAGGAGAAGGCGGGGGCGTTGGCGGTGGGGTTGAAGGTGGCCATGGTGGTTTTGAGGAACTGCGGGTCGTTGCGGTCGGGGAAGTCGGGTTTGTAGTGGGCGCCGCGAGACTCGTCGCGGAGGCGCGCGCCCTGCACGATGACGCGGGCGAGGTGAAGCATGTTGTGCAACTGGCGGGCGAAGGCGAAGCTGGTGTTGGCCCACTGCGTCTTGTCGGAGAGGTTGACGTTCTTGTATCGGTCGAGGAGTTCGACGATCTTTGCGTCAGCTTCGGCGAGGCCGGCGTTGTAGCGGATGATGGTGGCGTGCTTGGTCATGGTGTCGCCCAGCTCGCGCCAGAGCTTGAAGGGATTTTCGGTGCCGGGGTTGGAGAGCAGGGCGGCGTTCTTTTCGTTTTGACGCTGAAGCTCGGTGGCGTGGCCCCCGTCGCCGGGCGCGGCGGAGAGGGAGCTAGCGTAGGCGATGGCGTTGGGGCCGGCGAGGAAGCCACCGTGGATGCAGGAGAGGAGGGAGTTTGCGCCGAGGCGGTTGGCACCGTGGATGGAGTAGTCGGCCTCGCCTGCGGCGAAGATGCCGGGGACGTTGGTGTGCTGGGTGAAGTCGACCCAGAGGCCGCCCATGGTGTAGTGCATGCCGGGGAAGATCTTCATGGGGACGTCGCGTGGATCGTCGCCGACGAACTTCTCGTAGATTTCGAGTATGCCTTCAAGTTTACGATCCAACGTCTCACGATCGATGTGAGTTAAGTCGAGGTAGACCATGGGCTGTCCGTCCAGGCCGAGGCCGAGATCGTAGACGACGCGATGGATGGCGCGGGTGGCGATGTCGCGGGGGACGAGGTTGCCGTACTTGGGGTACCACTCCTCCAGGAAGTAGAAGCGATCTTGTTCCGGAATGCTGCGCGCTGCGCGCGTGTCTTGTTTATTTTTCGGAACCCAGACGCGGCCGCCCTCGCCGCGGGCGGACTCGGACATGAGGCGGAGCTTGTCGTCGCCGGGGATGCAGGTGGGATGGACCTGGATGAACTCTCCGTTGGCGTAGACCGCTCCCTGCTGGTAGAGGGCGGACTGGGCTGAGCCGGTGCAGACGACGGAGTTGGTGGATTTGCCGAAGATGGCGCCAATGCCTCCGGTGGCGACGATGATGGCGTCGGCGGGGAAGGTTCGGGTCTCCATGGTGCGCAGATTGAGGGCGCAGATGCCGCGGCAGACGCCGTTGGCGTCGAGCACGGCGGAGAGGAACTCCCAGCCTTCGTACTTGTGGACGCGGCCGTCGGACTCGTGGCGGCGGACCTGCTCGTCGAGCGCGTAGAGGAGCTGCTGGCCGGTGGTGGCCCCGGCGAATGCGGTGCGCTGGTAGAGGGTGCCGCCGAAGCGGCGGAAGTCGAGCAGGCCCTCGTGGGTGCGGTTGAAGGGGACGCCCATGCGGTCGAGCAGGTCGATGATGGCGGGGGCGCGGGCGGTCATGTCGCGGACGGGGGCCTGGTCGGCGAGGAAGTCGCCGCCGTAGACGGTGTCGTCGAAGTGCTTGTAGACGGTGTCTCCCTCGCCCTTGAGGTCCTTGGCGGCGTTGATGCCGCCCTGCGCGCAGACGGAGTGCGAACGCTTGACCGGGACGATGGAGAAGAGATCGACCGTGCCGCCGGCCTCGGCGATCTTGATGACGGCGGAGAGACCGGCGAGGCCTCCTCCGATAACGATGATGCGAGGTGCGGGCATTTTTTCTACCTATCTAGAAGACTTTGTGGCGGACGATGATGATTAATGTCTGTAATCCAATACCACCTGCAGGATGATGAGTGACATGGCAAGACACCAGGACACTACGGTTAGTGTTCTAAGGGGACTCTTTGGAAAGAAGTTCCGATGTTCTTTCATCTCACTGAAAAAGGTTCCCCCAGCACTTAACCTCATTATTAGATAAGTGTAAGTGGGTTTGTTCTGGGCGCGGGCGTTTTGAACGTATATTGCCCATATTCCTGTCACAAACGCAATCATGAAGACACTGCCCCAAGCCATTACCGAATGAATTGTGATCTCAAACATTGTCGGTCCTCACTTTGCTTCTCTGTGCTGCGACGAACAAGCAACGACGAAATACGGGGATTCTTCGCTTCGCTCAGAATGACAAACAATAATTATTGCGAAGTCATGGGTCGAGGTGTGACGACGGGAGCGGGTTGGGTGAGGGCTGGGGGTGATGTTGGGGCGAAGGCGTCGGCGGGGGCGTTGGCGAACTTGGGGTTGCCAACGAAGGCGTAGATGCTGGCGAGGCCGAGGATGCAGAGGACGGAGCCGAAGACGGCGCAGAGCTGGCCGAAGCGGTGGCGGGCGCGCGTGCCGGGGGTGACGCCCCACTTGGCGGCGAAGAGCCAGATGCCGTAGGAGAAGTGCCAGCAGGTGGCGATCATGGCGACGATGTAGAGGGCGAGCATCCAGGGGTTGTGAAGTTCAACCTGAACCTTGTGGAAGGCTGCGCCGGGATGCTCCGGCAGCGAGATGCCGGAGAAGCGCTGGCGCCAGACGTGCTGGATGATGTAGGCGAAGGCGATGAGGCCGGTGACGCGCTGGGTGAGGTATCCCCAGTTGCCGGCCCAGGGGTAGATGTTGACGGTGGCGCGGCCGCGCAGGGCGATCCACAGGCCGTAGAGGGCGTGGAAGGCGAGGGGGATGAAGATGAAGGCCCACTCCAGGACGCGGACCAGCGGGAGGGAGTTGAGCAGGCGGACTTGCTGGGCGTATGCGAGCGGACCGTTGAGGGCTTCGATGTTGGAGAGGATGTGCTCGATGAGGAAGGCGCCGATGGGAATGAGGCCGGAGAGGGAGTGCAGCTTGCGCCAGAGGAAGGAGTGGCCATGGTCTGGGCGGAGCGGCTGGACGCCACGCACGGCGGTGTGCGATGGGGCGGGCGGGGCGGATGTTGCCATGGGCGCTGCTCCTGTGGACGCCTGCCAGTTGAAAGCGCACAAGCTGGCTGTGAGTGTGCGCACAATATGGCGGCAAACGATTATTTCGCGTGGAGATGAGGGAGTCAAATCAGAGGCGAGAGGTTAGGGTGCGGAAGAAAAATTTGTGAACGAGCTATGAGCTGTGAGCTATGAGTTATGAGCGAGCTCCAGGCGCGCGAGGAGGGCTTCGATGGCGCGGCCGCGGTGGTTGAGGGCGAGGCGATCGGCGGGGGGAAGCTCGGACATGGTGCGGCCGAGGTGGGGGAGAAAGAAGAGGGGGTCGTAGCCGAAGCCGCCAGTACCGCGCGGCGCGGTGAGGATGAGGCCTTCGACGGTGCCGTCGGCGGTGTGGAGGAGTTCGCCATTGCGGGCGAGGGCGAGAGAGCAGCGGTAACGGGCCTGGCGGCGGGATTCGGGGACGCCGGCGAGGGCGGCGAGGAGTGCGGCGTTGTTGCGGTTGTCTGGCGTGTCGGCTTCGGCGGGGTGGGCCAGGTCGGCGGCGAAGCGGGCGCTGCGGACTCCGGGTGCGCCGTCGAGGGCGGCGACTTCGAGGCCGGAGTCGTCGGCGAGGACGAGGAGGTTGGGTGCGCGGAGGGAGTAGTAGATGGCCTTGGCGCGGGCGTTGAGTTCGAAGGTGGGCCCGTCCTCGGGCGGGGCGGAGATGGCGGCGATGTTGGGGAGGGGTTCGATGCGGATGGAGGGGGAGGACGCGGCGGCGCGGGCGAAGTCGCGGAGCTTACCGGGATTGGTGGTGGCGGCGTAGAGGAGCATGGGACCAGGGTATCGCGGCGTGGGTTTGTGGTGGGTCGAGGGAAAGCGGTCGGCTTCGCCGATGCCCACCCATGACGATAGAACTGTCATGAATGGGGCACCCGGTTCAATGGCAGCAGTGAGTTGGGGGTGGTGGGGGTTCGGGTTCGGAGTGGCAGCAGGAGTGGGGCGGCTTGGGTTCAGTTGGTTCGGGTTCGGCGTGGCAGCAGGAGTGGGGAGCGGCGGGGATGGCGGGGGCGTTGCCCATCTCGCGCAACATGGCGGGGCCACCGGTGCGGAGGAAGCGGAAGAGCAGCGCCGCGCTGATTGCGAGGAAGAGGAGATTCAATGCCGAGGTGTAGTTCCAGGTGATGGCGGCGTTCATGATCGCAAGCTGATGGTGGGCGGGGATGAGATGCAGGGCGGAGAAGAGGGCTTCGACGATGAGCGCGGCGCCGGCCATGGCGAGGTAGAAGGTGAGGGCGAGGATGGAGGCGACGCGGAGGCCGTAGTACTTGCGGTAGATGTTGAGGATGGGGAGGATGAGGAGGTCGGCGAAGAGGAAGCTGATGACTCCGCCGAAGCTGATTCCGCCGTTCCAGAGGACGGCGGCGAGGGGGACATTGCCGACCGAGCAGACGAAGGAGAGGACGGCGACGAGCGGGCCGATGAGCGGGCCCCAGATGCGGGTGAGGACAGGGTGCCCCGAGAGGAAGAAGGCCTGCCAGAAGCTGGAGGGGACGAAGGCGGCGAGGACGCCAGCGATGAAGAGGCCGAGGGCGACGTCGGGGACGAGCGAGTACCAGTCCATCCAGTAGTAGTGGCTGATGGCGGTGATGCCGACCGGCGAGCGCAGCTTCTGCCAGAGGGTACCTTCGTGCAGGCTCATGTCCATGGCGGCGTGGCCCTCCATGCGTCCGGCGAGGCCGCGATTGGCGTGGGCGCGGGCTGCTTCGATGAGGCGCGGGCGGAGGGTGGCGCGGAGAAGGAGGACGAGGAGGGCGATCATGATGGGACCGCCGATGAACTCGGCCGCCATGAACTGCCAGCCGAGGAGGACGCAGAGGAGAACGCTGAGTTCGACGACGAGATTGGTGGAGGCGAACTGGAAGGCCATGGCGGCGATGAAGTCGGCCCCCTTGCGGAAGAGGGTGCGGGCGAGGGCGGTGGCTGCGTAGGAGCAGGAGGAGGAGGCCGCGCCGAGGGCGGTGGCCTTGAGGATCGTCTTCGGCGAGGAGTCTGGGAGGAGCTTGGAGAGCTGGGCCTTGGAGACGACGGCTTCGACGATGGAGGAGAGCAGAAAGCCGAGCGAGAGCGCCCAGAGGATCTGCCATGCCATGATGCCGGTCATTTCGAGAGCTTCGAGAGACATGTGCAGCATGAGGGGCTCCTTTGCGGGGTCATTACATGGGGAGGGCCTGAGTTAAGTATAGATGGTCGAGCGGAATGAGTTTGCGCGTGCGCAGGCAAAGTTGTGGCTGGACTGAAAGCTGACCTCAGCGGCTAAAGCCGCGTTTTCAATGGGTCTCTAGCGGCACGGGTGAACCCGTGCCCTTAAGCAAAACAAATTCTGGCTGCGCAAGGATGACGAGCGGAGTGGCGAAAGGACAAAACGAAGGCCGGGAGCTATGGCGGGCCCCCGGCCTTCCATCGGGTAGCGGGTGAGGTTAAGGTTTGGGCGCGGCAGGCTGCGGCGCGGTTGTCTGCGCTGGTGCGGCTGCCGGTGCTGGCGCGGCTGCCGGCGCAGGCGGAGTTGGCGGCTTAGGCGCAGCGGCGGCAGGAGCTGGGGACGCGGCTGGAGTTGGCGCGGTTGTTGGCGCAGCCGGAGTTGGCGGCTTGGGAGCGGATGCGGCTGGAGGGGCAGGAGGCTTGGGTCTGGGGTCCTTGTCGCTCTGGCTGATGAGGTTGACGTCGAAGATGAGCCAGGACTTTGGCGGGATGTTTCCGTGAGCGTTGGGGCCATAGGCGAGCTGCCAGGGGATGAAGATGCGGCGCTTGCCGCCGACGCGCATTCCGTCGAGGCCGGTGTCCATTCCGGGAACGACCTGACGCTGGCCTTGCGGGCCTGGACCTTGCAGGAAGGACAAGGGGGCGTGGTCGGGGTGGTCGTAGGAGGAGTCGAACTTGGTGCCATCGACGAGATAGCCGGTGTATTGGATGGTGTACCACTTGCGCGGGGCGACGCGGGCCCCGCTGCCGACTTTGGCGTCGATGTAGCTCAGGGTGAAGGTGGAAGGCAACTGAATGCCGAGGGCATCGCGCAGGTTGGGGTCTTCCATGGGAGAGACGTCGCTGAGTTTGGCGGTGGGGCTGAGGGTGATGGTGTAGAGCGGTTTGGCGCAGGGCAGGCCGTCGGGAAGCGCGGAAACCTTGGGGGAGAGCTCGGGCAGCTTGGCGCAGCCGCGCGCGGGCGCGGCGGTCTTCGCTGCGGTTGCCGGTGTGTTGCCGGCGGTCTTTTGCGCAGCGGGGGGCGCGGCCGGCTTGGCGGTTTGCGCGGCGAGAGGAGACGCCGCGATGGCGAGGGCGAGGATGGAGAGGGGAAAGATGGTTTTCATGTCACTTCCTAATTTACCCAATTTTAAAAAAGATGGTGTGGTTTATGTGGGGGTCCGGAGGAGGAGGTAGGAGCCGGCGATGGCGAAGAGGAGATCGGGGGACCAGGCAGCGAGCAGGGGCGGGAGGGTATTGATGTCGCCCAGGGAGCTGAAGATGCCCGCGACGATCCAGTAGGAGATGGCGACCGCAATGGCAGTGGCGATGCCGACGAGTCCTCCGCGCTTGCCCATGAAGAGGGCGAAGGGAACGGCGAGGAGTGCCATGACGAGGGTAATGGCGGGGTCTGCGAGTTTGCGGTCGAGCTGGACGCGGAGACGGATGGTGTCAAAGCCGGACTGGCTGAGGTCTGCGATGTATCCGGTGAGCTCGCCGTAGGTCATCTCCTGCGACTGTTTTTCCTCCTTGATAAAGTAGGCGGGCTGTTCGTGGATCTCGGGGAAGCCGGCGACGGTAAAGGGTTGGTAGGAAGCGACGGTTTGGTTGGCGAAGGTGCGCTGCCATCCGTTGTTGAAGGCCCATTGGTTGACGTTGGGGTCCCAGCGCACGCTTCTGGCGAAGATGCGCCGCTGGAGGGTGAAGGTCTGGGGATCGAACTCGAAGACGGTAAGGCTGGCGAAGATGTCTCGGTCGGCGTCGAAGGCCTGGTAGTAGAAGATGCGCGCGGGCGAGCCGGCGGCGCCGTTCTGGCCGGAGATGAATTGACGGCCGGGGAGGAGGAAGGTCTGCGCGGGCTTGCCTTTGATCTCGGCGCGCAGGGCCTCCTGGCGGCGGTTTGCGTCGGGCAGGTAGGACTCGTTGAAGGCGAAGAGGGCCGCGGAGAGGATGGCGGCGAGGACGACGATGGGGGCGACGATGCGGTAGAGACTGATGCCGGTGGCCTTCATAGCAGTGAGCTCGGAGCTGCGGTTGAGCGAGCCGAAGGTGATGAGGACGGCGAGCAGCGAGCAGAGCGGAGTGACGGTGGAGACGATGTAGGGGATGAGATTGAGGAGGTAATCGCCTACGGTGACCAGCGCGATGCGGTTGTGGACGATGTCGCCGATGAGCTCGAAGAAGGTGAAGACGATGAAGAGCAGGGCGAAGGCGCCGAGGGAGAGGATGAAGTTGGTGGCATAGGCGCGCAGGACATACTCGTCGAGCAGGAGAGGGAAGTTGGAATTGAAGAGGCTTCTCATGCGCTGGACGAGGGTTGGGCGGGGATGGTGCGCGTGGGTGGGATGGTTGGGACTGGGCGCGCTGGCGGCGGCCGCGTGGATGGAGGAGATCTGTGCGGCGGCTGCGCTGGAGGCCGGGTGGGACGTTGGGCGGGTGAGCCCGGCGAGGGTTGACCGGATGCGCGAGGGGGCGATGGGGGAGAGCATCTTGCCGAGGGATGCGGCGATGGAGTGGAAGAAGTGAATCAGGAAACCGGTCCCGGCGAGCTGTTGGAGGAGGAGGATGCCGAAGGCGGTGAAGATGAGGTTGGCGGCCCAGACACCGAGGACTGGGGAGAGCTTGCCGGACTTGGCGAAGGCGACGCCGATGTTGGAGAGGAGGTAGTAGGCAAAGACGAGGAGGAGGGTGAGAACGACGCCGGCGCTCTTGCCTCCTCGGCGGGAGGAGAGGCCGAGTGGGACGCCGATGAGCATGAGGACGATGCATGCGAAGGGATAGGAGAAGCGGAGGTTGAGTTCGATGCGGGCGGCGCGCGCGTCGGCGGTGTTGAGGGGGGATGGATTGGAGCGGGAAGCGTGGATGCGTTGCAAGAGTTCGCGGAGCGAGAGCGCGTGCAGGGGCGTGTCTGAGCGCGAGATGTGCGTGTCGTCCTGGGAGTTGAACTGGATGGGCAGGTCGGTGGAGGCGAAGGTGGAGATGTCGTACTGGTTGGGGTCGGTGGGGGAGATCTGGTGCTGGCTTCCGTCGAGCAGGTGGAGGCGGAGGGCTTGCGAGTTGGCGGGGCCGGGGTTGGAGACGAGGGCCTGGTCGGCGGTGGTGATGTTGGGATTTGCGGGCTGGGTGAGGTCGGCGAGGAAGATGTGGTGCCAGGCGGCGGCGCCGGCGGCGGGACGGACATCCTGGACGTAGAGGACGTAGTTCTTGAAGTCTTCGTAGAAGACGCGGGGCTGGACTTCGAAGGAGGCCTGCGAGGTTTTGAGCCGGTCTTCCAGCTTGAGCAGATTGCCGGCGGCATGCGGGGCGAAGTCGAGGGCGTTGAACAGGCCAAGGCCGAGGGCGGCGAGGGCGAGGATGGAGACGATGCCGACAAAGCGGAAGACCCCGATGCCGCAGGCGCGCATGGCTGTGATCTCGCTGTCGGCGGCGAGGCGGCTGAGGCCGAGCAGGATTCCGGCGAGGACGGCGGTGGGCAGGGTGACGGTGAGGGTGTTGGGCAGAGTGTAGGCGAAGATGCGCAGGACGTCGGTGAGGGAGGCGGAGTCGCGGACGACCAGCTCGAGGATCTTGGGCAGGTCTCGCATGAAGAGGACGAAGGTGAAGAGGACCGCGCCAAGGAGGGCGTAGGAGACGACTTCGCGGAGGATGTATCGGGTGAGCAGGCGCATGGTTCAGTTGAAGTTGTCGATTATGCCACAGCCCTGGCCAGTCTTCTGGTTTGCAACTTGATTGTGCCGACCGGGCGAATTTTACCTTTTTTGAGTCTGCGTGCCTGGGCAAGATCGTAGTTGGTCTGCAGGCGCAGCCAGAAGCCCTCGGAGGTCCCGAAGGCATCATCGAGCTTCAGGGACATGGGCGCGGAGATTCCCGCCCGGGCATTGAGGATCATGGAGAGATTGGCCCTGGTGACGCCGAGGTGGGCTGCGAGCGCGCTGACGGTGAGGCTATCGCCCATGTACTCGCGCAGGATTTCGCCGGGGTGGGATGGATTGAACATAGGCATTGCTGGAACCTCCATTTCGGTGGCCAGTGATCAGTGGTAGTCCAGATAATCGACGACTTCCGCGTCAATTCCTCTGAATTTGAATGTCATGCGCCAGTTGCCATTGACCGAACCCGACCAATGACCGGCGAGATTTCCCTTCAACGGGTGCAAGTCCCATCCGGGGACGTTCATATCTTCGGGCCGCGCGGCTGCGTCAAGGGCCGTGAGCAGTTTGCGGAGCTTCTTTGCATGAGACGGGTTGATACCGGCCTTGGAGTCTTTTCTGTAGAACTTCTCAAGGCCTGCGTGGTGGAAGGACTTTATCATCGATCGGGCCAACCGTCCGAACCATGTAAAGTGTATCGATATGCAATACGGATGTCAAGCGAGCGATCAGAAGCGGAAGCGGTAGCGGAGTTCGGCGTAGAGCTGGCGGGGATCGTTGAAGTGAAAGCCGCCGAAGGTGAGGGAGTTGTCGAGCAGGACGCGGCGGTTGGCGACGTTGGTTGCGGTGATGGAGGCGGAGATGTTTTCGGTGATGGACCTGCCAAGGGCGAGGTCGAAGGTGGTGTGCTGCGGGAGATAGGGGTTGGGATAGGGGGTAGTGGGGTCGGGCGATCCATTGGTGAAGCCGGAGCCGTAGTAGACGTTGGCGGAGGCGTAGGCGCGGGCGGGGAGCGTGGCGTTGAAGCCGAGGTTGAGGGTGTTGCGCTGGTCGTGATCGACGGGGGTGTAGGTGAAGCCAGCGTCGCAGGCGGGATCGCCGATGGGAGTGCAGATGAGGCCGCCGGTGATGTTGCCGCGCTGCTGGGCGATCTGGTTGGAGTAGGAGAGGTGGGCCTGGCCGAGGCGGGCGATGCGCGGCGAGCGGAGGGTGAGTTCCCAGGCGCGGACGAGCGCACCGTCGACGGTGATGGGAAAGTAGATGCTGGAGTCGCCGATGTTGGAGTGGTCGAGGAAGTTGTTGACGCGGTTCTTGAAGGTATCGGCGTCGAGCAGCCAGCCGCGGTAGGGAATCTGCAGGCCGAACTGGTGCTCCTCGTCGCGCTCGCCATGCAGCGGGACAAGGGTGGTGCTGTTGACGTTGGCGTAGGCCAGGACGGGGCCGGAGGCGGTGATGAGCGGCGGAGGTTGGTAGAAGCGGCCGTAAAAGGCGCGGAAGACCCAGTTGAGGCGGGGAATGCGCAGGGCCGCTCCGAGGCGCGGATCGACCACGTTCTCGGCGAAAGAGCTTTGAAAGTGGGCCAGACGCAGGCCGGCGATGAGGGTGAGCCATGCGGTGGGCTTGACGCTGTCGGAGACGTACTCTTCGACCACGCCGCCGTCGGTGGAGTCGGGTTCGTTGATGGGTGCGGTTCCGCTGCCGTCGTTGAAGATGGCGGCGAACCGGTAGTTGTCGTGCTGACCGAAGGAGTAGAGGCCTGCCTGCAGGGTGTTGCGCGCGATGGTGGTCGTAATACCGGCCTGTGCACCTGCGTAGTTGGAGGCGCGATGGACGGTGGTGGCGACGGGGATGTCGTTGGGGTTGGAGCCGTAGTCGGCGGTGTTGGAGTGGAAGAGCGGCGAGAGCTGGAGGACGGTGGAGGGATTGAGGGTGTGCAGCCATGTGAAGAGGACGGCGACATCGGACTCGTGCTGGGTGTCGCGCAGGCCGCTGGAGTTGTACTGCTGTGCCTCGAAGTCGGCGGAGCTGGGGTCGTAGGGGACCTGGAAGAAGTCGCGGCGGAGCTGGGCGATGAGACGGAGCTGGTCCTGCGGCGTGCGGTTGTAGAGAAGGGATGCGAAGCCGCCGATGCCGTTGGTGGCGTCGTGGTGGACTGCGCCGATGGGCGGGGCGAGGCCATAGTCGCTGCGATTGGCGTTGAGGCTGACGTAGTAGGCGCTGCGCTCGTTGTGGTCGCCGAGGCTGAGCTGATCGTTGGTCTGGAGGAAGTTGCCGGCGGAGAGGACGAGTTCGGCCCGGCGGTCGCGCTCGAAGCCGTTGCGGGGGACGACGTTGAAGACGCCGTATGTGCGGTCGCCGACGTCGGCGGTGTAGCTGCCGCGCTGGACTTCGAGGTAGTCAATGTCCTTGGGGTCGATCTGGGCGGCGAGGTTGCTGGCGATGTTGGTGTTGGGAATCTCTACGCCGTCGATGAGCCATGCGACTTGATGGCCTCCGCGCATGTGCAGCATGTCGTGGGTCATGTATGCGCCGGGGACGTAGTCGGTGATGATGGCCATGGAGTTGGTGCGGTCTGCGCCGGGTGTCTCGGCGATGTCGATGCGGGAGAGGAGCGCAGTGGGAGTGACGGTGTCGACGTTGGCGGCTTGCGACTCGGCGGTGACGTTGACGGTCTGCGAGACGCTGCCAAGCTGGAGCTGGAAGTGCAGGATGGGTGTGGTATCGGAGTGGAGGGTGAGGGATTGCTGGAGGGTTGCAAAGCCGGGGTGAGTGACGGTGACGGTGTAGTCGCCGAGGGGGACGTTGGGGAGGGTGAATGCGCCGTCGGAGTTGCTGTCGGCGGAGAGGGTGAAGGCGGAGCGCGCGGCGGCAAGGGTGATGTGTGCGGCGGGGAGCGGTCGGTGCTGGGGATCGTGGACGACACCATGGAGTTGGGAGAAGACGGTGGCGCGCGCGATAGAGGCGGAGAAGAGAAGCAGTCCGAGGGCGGCTAGTTTTCTCAGGGCGAGCGGACGGGGCATGGGTTGAGTATATCGAGTTGGGAGACGATGAAGCTGTGGCGCGACTTCCCACTCATCGCGATAAAACCGCGATGAATGGGGCACCCGATTTATTGAGTGCTAGGCGGTATCCACATATAGACTTTGCAGCGGGTGTTTGATTTGTTGCACTTGTAGCATGGCGAGCCGATATGAGTTGAGCGAGGGGCAGTGGGAGCGGATCAAGGACACGCTTCCTGGTCGAGTGGAACACGTTGGCCGTACGGCGGCGGATAATCGCCAGTTCGTCAACGGAGTTTTGTGGGTGCTTCGTTCGGGGGCACGCTGGCATGATCTTCCGGAGCGGTATGGCAAGTACAAGAGCGTGCATGCGCGGTTCATGCGCTGGGCGCGGTCGGGCGTGTGGGAGCGCATTTTCGCCGACCTGGTGGCGGACAAAAAGAACCAATACTTGATGATCGACTCGACCATCGTGCGAGCCCACCAGCAGGCGGCCACGGGCCGCAAAAAGGGGGCTCCGAAGACAAGGCTCTGGGGCGTTCCCGAGGTGGATTGAGCACCAAGATTCACCTGCTGGCTGACGAAACGGGTCTGCCCGTAGCCTTCCGCATCACACCTGGACAGGCTGCGGAATACGCTCAGGCAATCAGCCTGCTGCAAGGCCAACGGGCCGAAGCCGTGATTGCGGACAAGGGCTACGATTCGACCGAGATCGTTGCCACCATCGAAGCGCTGGGCGCGGTTGCCGTGATCCCGCCAAGACGGCACTGGAAACAGCCCCGCAGCTACGACCGTACCCTGTACAAACAGCGAAATCTTATCGAACGCTGCTTCAACCGCCTCAAGCAGTTCCGACGCTTCAGCACCCGCTACTGTCGAAACATAGAGGCCTTCAGAGCCTGCACCGCTCTCGCATGCACATGGCTCAGACTTCAGCTATATGTGGATACAGCCTAGTGCGTGGTGGAGTGGTGGGTGGGCGGGTGGGAGCGGGATCGACGGCGCAGTCGCCCTCTTCGGCTTCGGTGCAGCAGCAGCGCAGGACGCCGCAGACGAGGGCGAGGCCAAGGCCGGCGAGGACGAAGTAGCCAACGTCGGTGAGGCGTCCGATGAGGTACGGGAAGAGGAAGATGACGACTCCGGCGTAGATGAGGACGGTGAAGATGCTGCGCAGAGTGCACTTCGACATGGGACGCCTCCTTGCCAAGGAAGACGCGAGGCTTGCGGGCCTCATTCGGTGCGAATCATACGCCGGCGGGGATGGGACCGCCAGAGGAGATTTCGGTCTTCTGGATGACTTCTACTGGCGAGGAAGTGACGCATGTCTCTCGGATGACGGCCCGGTGTTAACTTACCTGTAACTCCCCTCCCCCCCCCGGGGGGGATAGCGTAAAGTATTCAAAACATGTATTTTAAGCTCGCGCTAAGCGCGCGAGACGTATTAAAAGCGAAGATCTGGCAGGTTTCGGTTGCGCCGGTGCCGCGGGTTCTCCCTTTGTGTGCGAAAAGTCTCAAAGTCTTCAAAAAAAAGCATGTTAAGTCTGGACTTGGTATGGTTATGTCTGGACTAAGTCTGGACAAAGTCTGGACTTCGTTGCGACGGTTGAGGGCCAGGGGCCAGTTAAATGCGAAGGCCCGGCGCGCTTGGCCGGGTCTGTGTGGTTTTGCTTACTGATTTAATTATACGCGTTAGAGGGAAACTAGTATGCCAACTATTTTTCGTAGGTAAGTTGCTGATAGTGGGATTGTTATTGGGAAATTGGAGGGTCGAGGGGCTTGACAAGCGATTTTGGCGGGATTTGGCCAGGAATCGGGATGGGAGTTCGGGGGATGGAGTAGCGGCATCTCCCACATCTCAGAATCGAGATGTGGGGCAGGCGGCAATCATACTCTGAGGTTGTCTCTTTCCTTCGATCATGCCGTACAGAGGATATTCGCTGCGATCTGCACTCATAGCGATAGGTTGAAATCGTTTCCAGTCTGAAGGCAGGATTAGATCATTGGCGAAGAACATAACTTCCTTACCCTCGTAACGTGCCTGGGCGCTGTAGTTGAGCCCATAAACCATGCGGCGGCATGAGCTATACAATTTGTGGCGCACCGCTGAATGGTCGTAGGTGACGACCCAGCCTCCATCGAGTTTCAATACCTCTTGAGCGAGAAGACGATGGCCGTCGAGATTGTAATCGTTGAGATAAAGGTCGGCTCCGTTTTCAATATATGGCGGATCAAAAAACGCAAAGCGATTAGCCCCAAGGCTCGGCAGAACGTTTTTCGTGAACTCTAAGGCATCCTGCCGATACAGATTGATGCGGCTCCTATATCGGCCAATTTTGCGAATTCGATTGACGATTTCTGGCTTGCCAAATCGAGCGTCGAGTGCCCACGCTCCAGCTTGTTGCTTCCCACCGATCACTCCACCGGAGAGTATTCCAGAACGGTTGGTACGGTTGAGGAAGAGAGTAGCGAATCCCAAATCTGCAAGGCTCGCAGTCTCGCGGTTGTCGTACACTTCACGCTGCATACGCCATTCACGCATGGTGACCTTTACCGTGTTAATCCTCTGGCAAAGTTCCTCATTTTCATTGAGAACTGTGTGCCAGAACGCATATACAGCACGGCTGAGGTCGTTAATGTGGATTGCTGAGGCATACTCTTCCATCAAGAGAGCAAGAGCGACGGCTGCGCCCCCTGCATACGCTTCTGCGTAATCAATGTCCTTGAGACCGTTAGCGTCGAGGAGGCGCATGATTGTTGCCGCAAGCCGGCGCTTACCGCCTGGGTATCGAAGTGGCGTGTAGTAGGGCATTGCGTGGAGTTTAGCGCGACGACCTATGGTCTGGCCAGCGTTTTCTTTAGGGTGCCCAAATTGCAGCAACAAAGGGTTCGATGCTGTCCCAGTATGCGCGCAGATCAACCGGGGCCGGGAAGATGAACTTGCTGTGAACGTATTCATTCATCAGGCCCGTGGATGGGGCAAGGAATGAGTCTTTGTTACAGACAAGCCGAACTGGCGCGGCCTGTTGTTTGGTCAATTTTTTGCGTGAAACGAGGTCAGCCGTGACATCCAACAACTTCTTACTCAGTTTATCGTCCACTGTTGCGGACAGTTTCTCGCGTTCAATGTAGGAATCCGCGCTTAGTTCGATGAATACACGGAAGAGGACACTCACTGCGTTTGGGTTGGCGGTCAAACTCAACTTCCTCAGCTCCCGCGCAATATCCTGTAGCCGACGGTCTATGATGTTCAAAGCGCACTTTGTTGGAATCAGCTTGTCCCTTGGAGGCGCGCTAGTCGTACCCACGGTCCGACTGACTACAAACTGCTTGCCTGCCACAACGACTGTGGTGCCCTTGCCGAGAGGCGGGACAACAATATTCGATGGCAGGGCTTCGGCGTAGGCGATTCGCTTGTCTTGCGTATAGATGTCCTTGACCTTGAGTGTTGCAAGATCGTTTACAACATGCTTCAGGGCTTTGAGTACCCGCTTCTGATCCCCTATCACCGCCAGCTTGCCGTCGCGGGATTCGATGCCGAGTTTCACGCGCACTTCGGGCGTTCCGAGAAGGCGCTTCAAACTCGTCGCTTTGACATTTCTGCGCTCCGCAGGAGTGAGTTGGCCACCATCCTCCAAGAAATTAAGTGCCTGGGTGTGAAACTCGAAATTGCCAGTGCGTGCCCGGAAGCGTGCCGCATCATCACTGCCCCAAGGAACAACCGATGCGCCATTGTTTTGGCCTCCGGTATGCCTCAATTCCATCCAGTGTCTAGCTTCCTCTTTGCTGGCCACCACGATGCATTGCAATGACTCGACCGGATTCTCTTGACATTGCCTACTCGGACTGCGCATTTCATCCACGCCGCTGGGTGGCATGGCTCCGACTAGCCATTCGGGGTTTTCTAGGCTTTGAGGCAGTCAGCCTCCGATTACCTTCCAAGACAACGTATCGCCGGAGAT
>CAVYDK010000004.1:0-81346 GCA_963767315.1 uncultured Acidobacteriaceae bacterium
TTGACGCCTGGGCCTTCTCGATGGGACAGGGCAAACACGCCGCCAATGGCCAGTACGGCTACGATGGCGGCGATTGTCATCGCTTTACTACTGTTCTGCCCAAGGTCCAGTTTCCGCCTCGATACAAAGAAACCCGTGCTTTGGTTGGTTTCCGGGCTTTCGATAGTGCCAGCAACCGGAGTTGCCGTCTCCTCGGTTGGCAGCGGTTTCTGTTTTTCAATTAGTGCGGGCATCTGCACCTCCCTGTTGCGCGATGATCTCTTCAGATGATGGGGCCACGAACGGCAGTGGATAGTAAACCGGAGTGTCGATGGACGCGGACGTAGCGATGTGAAGCAGCAGACTTTCTTTGGCAATCTTGGAGTCTGGCTTCGGAAAGTTGATCGAGCCATCCGCGCGAGCCCCGGGACTCAGTTTCGGGTTGTCCAACTTGTACTCCGTGACAGCAATCGGCTGCGCAAAGGATCCCTTCTTTTTTGCGTCTTTTTTGCTGAGTAGTGGGTTGGTCAACTCAATTTGCGGCGGCATGATACTGACCCAATGGTGACTGATATTGAGGATCGAGAAGCTGACAACCATGTCGTCTCCCTCTTGCCGGATGTCCCCGATGGCTATTGCAATACAGTTCGGAGCCAATGCGTTTGCCTTTATCAGTTTGGCTAGCTCAGGGACTGTCACCCAATGGGGCGATCCAACTATGAGTTGATGATCCAGAGCGGAATCTGTGCTCAGGGGGAGCGTAGAGTGTCCGGACACGGTTATATCCGAATGGGAACTTAATGGCTCTTCTTCGTTGACCTCTACTTGGCGGACATTCTCCGGGGGCGGTCCCACTAAGTCCCTCCCTGGTGTCCCCAGTACGACGGCTCGACTCTCAAACATGCTTTTCCGTCCGCGGTAGTCCACCACGAAGTCAGTCGGGTCAGTCGACCCCGCATCTCCCGGGGATATAAGACGAATGCTGATCGTCTCGCCGGACGCGAATGCAATGAGCAGGTTGCTTTCAGCGGGTAGATGAGTCGACGGCTTCACAAAGATGAGGTTTGGCTCGCTATCCTTGTGTTCGACTTCGAATAGGGTTGGCGCTCCCACAACGAGCGAACTGACAGATTCTCCAACATGGATAGTCGACGTATATAGCGGACGCAGGTGCATGTCTCGAACCACCTCGTTGGACGTCGGGACAAATTCCAAATTCGGATGAACCGATACATCCCTGGGATGTGGCACGATCAGCGGCGCAATCGGTGGCACAATCAAAGCGGCAGTAGCTGGTAACGTCGATGGCACCACAAGCGCCGGTGGAGCAGGCTTTGGTCCGAATAGCGCATTGGTGACAGGCGGCAATACCGCACGCGGCTTTCGAGGTATAGTCGTCCCTGCCGACGGCTTTGCGTGCAGTACCGCTGGTTTTAGCCTCGAACTCGAAATTGCGGCCGAAGGCTTCTTCACAGTCGATGACTGACATGATTTGTCTGTCGACTGCGCGAACACGGTCGCCACGGCCATCGATACGGTAAGTGTTGCGAGTGTGCTACGGATCATGGAATTACCTCTTGCGTGTCTTGCTGGATTGGCTCAGATGGGGGTGCGGCCGGTAGCACCTCCGGCTTTGGTGGCGTCGATAGCTCGCGAGTGTAGAGCCGCTGTATTGCGTTCACATACTCAACAACATCTCTATTCGCGTACGCTAGACCTCGCTCTAGAGGGTAGGTTGGACCGCAATAGTAGCCGGCAATTGCCAGTCTCCAATCTCCCAACTGTGCGATGAGATCTGCGAGGTAATGAACTCCCGCTCCAATGTTTGCGGAAATATTGAACGGGTCCGTAACAAGGTAGCGAGCTGCGGTCGCAGGCATAAGCTGCATCAGTCCGCGCGCACCCTTGTTCGAAATAGCCGTAGCGTTCCACCCCGACTCGTGGGTGATCACGGCGTATACAATCTCCCTGGGGACGTGGTAAAAATCGGCATAAGCATTGGCGTAATACACCATCTCGGCGGGACGTTCCCGCTGTGGATTCTGTGCGCCACAAGCGAAGGATGTGCCGATCAGGATTGTCCCAACTATTAACGTAGGCGTTTTCATACAGTGGCCCCCCTGGTCGCCGCTGCAGGCTCCTTCTTCAACGGCGCCGGCAAATCAGCTTCGACACGTTCCAAGCGAATCATCTCCTCCGCGTTTTTCCTGGCCAATTCGACGAGATTTTCGAAGCCGTCCTTCATCAGAAGTCTCTTTCTATCCCCCTCGGTCTTCGCGATCAGAGGCAATAGAATCTCTTTGTCCTCCGGATAGAGCGATACCCGACCAAGACCCGTCAAGGCCATTGCGAGGTCATTCATCTCTGAGATTGACGGAGATTTGTCCATCGGGTAGGCACGAAGCGCCTGAGCAAAGCCAGCAATGAATGCGTGTAGCTCGTGTGATGCGTTGGGTGTCTTGCGGGCTACGATTGCCGCTTCAAGCTGTGCGGTAGGATGTTCGATCTGAATATAGAACGAGCGGCGACGCAGCGGATATCCGAGAAAGCGCTCTTGGTTCGACGTAATCACTGTGAAGGGCGGATGAGTAGATTTGATGGTGCCCAAGAGGGGAACAGACATCTCCCAGACGGAAAGGATCTCAAGTAGTGTTGCCTCGAATGCGTGGTCCACTTTATCCAACTCATCAATCAAGAGCACTACCCGTTCGGGTGATTCGAGAGCCTCAAGCAACGGTCCGGCGATAAAAAACGCGCGACCGATGATTTCCTTGCGAATTTCGTCCCACGAGCAGGTCTGGTTCTTCGACTGCAGGATAACGAACATCTCCTGTAGCGCTCGGTTATAGTCGCCGACTGCCTGCTTGTCGGAGATGCCTTCATAACACTGAAGCCGAATAAAACGCATCTTTTCGGCTTTCGCAACACTGAGGGCTAGCTCGGTCTTACCGGCGCCGGCCGGCCCTTCTAGTAGTAGGGGCCTATTCTGTTTCCCAGCCAGATAGATCACCGTCGAGATTTCCCGCTTCGTGAGATAACCGACGTCGATCAAGGACTGATGCGTTCGTTCTGGAGAATCAAAGATACTCATATCGTTATCGCCCCTTTTGAGCGGAAATCGCCGTGCTCTAGTACCTGCCGCAGGCGCAATTGGCATCCCCGCCAAAGTGATAGGCAACCCCAAACGAGGCGACACTCGGACTCAAAGATCCCGGGAAAGCACTCACCTGCGTTCCAAACCCTAACCATCTCTGATACTCGTAATCGGCGCGAAGGTAGAACACCGAGCTAACGCGGTAGTCGAGGCCTCCCCCAAGGGCTCCTTCGGTGAACGCCTGGTTCGCCATATCGTTTGGAAAATTGAACACTGCGCGGCCGAAGAGGACTTTCCCGTATGGCATTAAACGCCCGTGGGTCAGGTAGAGCCGTGGCCCGAGCTCGTAAGTGCGCTCGTGAACGCCTTCAATTCCAAACACCTGGCGCACGCTCAGCTCTACGCCGAGATGATTAGCGGGGTCAATCGTTGTGTACAGACCGCCCCCTTTGAAGTTCATTTGGCCGTAGCGAATGGTTGCGTCGCTGGCAATGCCGGGATTTGCGATGGAGAACAAACCGCCTACCTGCATGTCGAGCCGGCGAGTTGCTGTCGGCATCGCTTGCGACATGAGGAGCGATGGGAATAAGCCAAGTGCTAATGCGGCAATGATTGTCTTCAAATACACAGATGATTCCTCCGGGCGCGACTGGCCGTCAAACGGGCACCTCCTGAATATACCACTACCACCTTTTAGGGCATAGCGGTTTCTTGGTGGGTATGAGAATTTTGGTGAGGACCCTAGTCCGCACGTTGTGGATTAGCGGAGCCTCTCAGGTTATGGTTGTGACCCGTGCCTGGGAACACGGGCCGCGAGTCTCCTGACCTGGAATGCTGAGGTCTTGACCTCTGCTTTCTTCAACTCTTAAGGGTTCGATCAGGGTGCTGAAGGCTGTTTTTGTGTGGTTTTGAGCGCTTTCTGAGCCATCAGTGCGCTTTAGAATCAATGAGTTGCGATTCAGCTTCTAACTGTCACGGCAGAGGTCGCGGGTTCGAGCCCCGTCGTCCCCGCTACCCACTGAGCAGCATCCAGACATTGCAGCCGTAAGCTGTGCGACCGCCGACCCCACAATAGCCCCACAGTAAGACTTCCTCGTTCTTCCTCACCATTACTTATCAACACTTTAGACTACCGGTCACGGCGCGTAAGTTGTTGATACTACGTTAGATATTAGACTTCGAACCAAAGGGTCGGGAGTTCGAATCTCTCCGGGCGCACCATACGATTCCGTTGCTTGCGCTACAACCCAAATGGTTCTGCTCTTGCGATAATGGGTCCGTTTGACGGCCCTTCTCTCTCGCGTTGCCTTGATCGCTTCGCGATCAAGGCAACGCGAGGGTTCAAAATGAGAGCTCCTTTCGGCACGGCTGAAGCCGTGCCCTTAAGCAAAACGGCGATTGTCCGCGCTCTGTAAGGCCCGGCTATTCAATACGATGCCATACTCCCATTTGCCAGGCGAACACATGTAGCCGGTTGGCGGTGATGGGCATCACTGATCGTGGCAGCGCAGAGGCGAACAATCGGAGCTGGATCCGGGCGCGGCTGGTGCGGCTGACAGAATTGCGGCGGCTACAACGGCCGATACGGCTGCGGCGGCTGCGACGGCCGATGCGGCTGTTGGCATTACATCGGTTGCGGCTATTGTCGCGGCGGTTGCGTCTCTGGCAATGGACGAGGCGATTGCGTGACGGCGCGCGGCATGTTTTGAATGGGCCAGTGCGTTGGCGCGGAGAGGGGGCTGGTGATCCGAGCACTGTTCGCCAGATTCCGGATGGGACGATGGTTCGCGGGAGAGCGGGGCCGAGGGCCTCGGGTGGTGGCGCTGCGTCGCGCGTCGCAGGTCTTCTTCCTGCTGCTGTTCCTGTTCCTTCTGCTGAGGACGGAGTTTCGCGGGACGGTGGGCGCGGGCGGCGACGTGCGGTTGCACTGGCCGGTGCGTCTGTTCTTCGAGCTTGATCCGCTGGCGGCGCTTGCGAATGCACTGGCAACCCATGCGCTCTATCGCGGGCTGCTGTGGAGCTTGATCATCCTGCTGCCGGCGATCTTTGTGGGGCGGTTCTTCTGTGGATGGATCTGCCCGATGGGAACGCTGCACCACTTCTTCGGCAATCTGCGGTCGGAGAGCAAACGCGGCAAGCAAGGCATCGAGGCGAACCGCTACAAGGGGTGGCAGAGGACGAAGTACGTCATATTGATTGCGGTGCTGGCGGCGGCGGTGTGCGGGACGGGTCTGGTGGGTTGGTTCGACCCGTTCAGCCTGCTGGTGCGGTCGATGGGGCTGTCGATCCTGCCGGGCGCGAACTACGCGGCCAATGCGGGGCTGAACGCGATGGGGCACAGCGGCGTGGGATTCGTGCAGTTGGTGGGCATGGGGCTGCACGCGGCGCTGGCGGCGACGATCTTGAACTTCAAGCAGCCGCACTTTCGCCAGGGCGTCTATCTGGGGCTGATCTTTTAATTCTGATGGCGGCGAACCTGCGGGTGACTCGCTTCTGGTGCCGCGCGCTTTGCCCGCTGGGCGCGCTGCTGGGCGTGGCGTCGCAGTGGTCGGTCTTCGGGCTGCACAAGGACGCGGAGAGCTGCGACAAGTGCAACCGCTGCCTGCTGCACTGCCAGGGCGGCGACGATCCGGTGGGCGCGGCGCCGTGGCACAAGGCCGAGTGCCTGATGTGCATGAACTGCCTGGACGCCTGCCCGCACCAGAGTTTGGAGTTCCGCTTCTTCCGCAAGGAGGCGGAGGTCGCCGGGCCGAACCTGCCGCGGCGCAAGGTGCTGACCGGGCTGGCGGTGGGGATTGCGGCGGTGCCGCTGCTACGGGCCAATACTGCGATGGGAAAGAGCCGGGACGAGCGGCTGATCCGTCCGCCGGGGGCGCTGGATGAGACGGACTTTCTGGCGCACTGCATCCGTTGCGGCGAGTGCATGAAGGTTTGTCCCAACAATGCGCTGCAGCCGGCGCTGACCGAGGGAGGGTTGGAGGGGTTGTGGACTCCGGTGCTGACATCGAGGATCGGATACTGCGAGCCGAGCTGCGTGCTCTGCTCGGAGGTCTGTCCCACGGGGGCGATCTGGAAGCTGACGCCCGCCGAGAAGGGCTGGGTGGTGGGCGTGGGCGAAGGCAATGCGCCGCCGGTGCGGCTGGGGACGGCATTCTACGACCGCGGGCGATGCCTGCCGTGGGCCATGGCGACCGACTGCATCGTGTGCCAGGAGTGGTGTCCCGTGTCGCCCAAAGCGATTTATCTGCAGGAGGTCGAGGTCGTCGACGCGAACGGCAACAAGAAGCTGCTGAAGCAGCCGCACGTCGATCCCAGCCTCTGCGTGGGCTGCGGAGCGTGCGAGTACGCCTGCCCGTTGCAGGAGCATCCGGCGGTGTATGTGACCAGCATCGGAGAGAGCCGGTCGGTGGACAGCCAGATTTTATTGAGCAGACGAAAGGGAAGGGCACAGTCATGAACGAGGAGAGGACAGTCGTGAGGGAGAGGATTATGAGGATCAAAGGAGCTGTACTCGTCGCATCGTTGATGCTGGCTGTGGCGATGGTTGGCGGATGCAAGAAGAAGATTGTGGACCCCTTCCCTGCCTCGGGAGCGGTGGCGGGGTGGGAAAAGAGCGGCAAGACTCAGAGCTACGATGCGGCAAACCTGTGGCAGTACATCGACGGCGGGGCGGAGCAGTACATCAGCGCGGGCGTGGTGACGACATCGACCTCGGACTACAAGTTCCAGGGAAACCTGGAGGCGACGGTGGACGTTTACACCATGAAGTCGGCGGACGGGGCGAAGACGATCTTCGACGCCGATCCTCCGACTGCCGACAGCAAGATCGTGCCGCTGGGCGATGCGGGGCGGCTGTACGGGCAGAGCGTGGTCTTCCGCAAAGGACCGGCCCTGGTGCGGATCACGGCCTTCGAGGCGGCGCCGGGAGAGAGCGACGCGCTGCTGGCGCTGGCGCACGGGATTGAGGGCAAGCTGTAGAACAAGTTGCAGCGAAGAGCAAGACGGACTGAAGGGCCAGAGGCACGGAGGAGCAGGATGCAAAGCCGGCGTGAGTTTGTGAAGGAGATGGTGGCGGGGGCCGCTGTTCTGGGAGCGGGGGCAGACCTGGCATGGGGCGAGACGAGCGCGGCGAAGAAGTCGAAGGTGGTGATTGTGCGCGACGCGAAGCTGCGCACGCCGGGCCCCGCGCCCGACGAGAAGCGCGTGGCTGCAATGCTGGACCACGCGATGCAGACCTACTTCAATGCGCAGAATCCCGTCCAGCCGTGGAAGCAGATCGTGCGTCCGGGCCAGGTGGTGGGCCTGAAGTTGAACTCGCTGGGCCGCATGCTGTCGCCCAGCGTGGCATTGGTGGCGACGATCTGCGAGCGGCTGCAGCAGGCCGGCATCAAGGCGGGCGACATCATTGTGTGGGACCGCGGCAGCCGGGAACTGGAAGCGGCCGGGTTCAAGCTGTCCAACGCACCGGGCGCGGTGCGCTTCGTCGGCTCGGACACGGCGGGATATGAGGACGCGGCGGTCCGCTACGGATCGGTGACGACCCGGCTGGCGAAGATCCTCACCCGGTGCGATGTGGCGATCAATATGCCGGTGCTGAAGAACCACAATATTATCGGCGTCACCATGGCGATGAAGAACATGTATGGCGTCATCGACAATCCCAGCACCATGCACGGCTCGGCGTGCAACCCCTATATCGCCGATCTCAACATGGTTCCGCAGATCCGCCAGAGGGTGCGCTTCGTGGTGGGCGATATGATGACCGCGGTGTACGAGGGCGGGCCAAGCTACCGGCCGGAGTACGCGTGGAACGAGAACGGCCTGATCGTGGGCGAGGACCAGGTGGCGATCGACACCACCTGCGCCGGGATCGTCGAGCGCAAGCGCGCAGAGAAGGGCCTGCCAACGCTGGAACAGAAGGGCACGCCGATCACCTACCTGGCGACCGCGGCGGACGCGCAACACCGGCTGGGGACGAACGATCCGGCGCGGATTGCGCTGATCGAGCAACGCATTGCGTAAGGAGACGGGGATGGCTTCCGAGAACCCGGCTGCGGACAATTCGAGCTTCGAGAATCCGGCCTCCGGCAATTCAGCCGCGAAGGACCGAATGACGCGGCGCGAGGCGATGCTGCAGTTGCTGCGCTTGACGGGCGCGGGCGCGGGCACGGCGGCGGCGGCGGTGTGGCTGGCGAAGCACAGCGCGTTTCCAGTCTCGACTGCTGCGGCGAACGCGCGGCGCGACCACACGGTGGAGGCCGACAGCGCGCTGCCGGAGATGGTGGTGGTGCAGGGCGACGGGCCGAACGCCACAGATCCGCGCGCGCTGGTGCGGCGGGCGTTCGAAGACCTGGGAGGAGTCAGCCGATTCATCGCGCATGGCGACGTGGTGGTGCTGAAGCCGAACATCGCGTGGGACCGCACGCCGGAGCAGGCGGCGAACACCAATCCCGACGTAGTGGCCGAGGTGGTGAAGCAGTGCGTGCAGGCCGGGGCGAAGCGGGTGATTGTGACCGACGTAAGCTGCAACGACGCGGAGCGCTGCTTCCACCGCTCCGGCATTGCGGCGGCGGCGCGCGGCGAGGGAGCGGAGGTGATTCTGCCCGATCCGGCGCGCTTCCGCGAGGTGAACCTGGGCGGCGAGATACTGCAGGACTGGCAGGTCTTTGGGCCGTTCCTGGAGGCCGACAAGGTGATCAACCTGCCCATCGCCAAACAGCACGACCTCACCGGAGCGACGCTGGGATTCAAGAACTGGTACGGAATCCTGGGCGGCGAGCGCAACCGGCTGCATCAGCAGATCCATCAGAGCCTGGTGGACCTGGCGGCGTTCATGCTGCCCACGCTGACCCTGATCGACTGCTACCGCGTGCTGCTGAGGAACGGGCCGACGGGCGGCAATGTGGAGGACGTGGCATTGCACAAGACGCTGGTGGCGGGAACCGATCCGGTGGCGCTGGACGCGTACGTCGCCAAGGCGTACTGGGACCTGGACGCGGACGCGATGCCGTATCTGAAGCTGGCCGAGAGGCGCGGGCTGGGGCGGGCGGACTTTGCGCAGGTGCGCACAAAGTTCAGCCAGATTGCGTGAGAGCGGGGCCGAAGCCACTCCGGCAGGGAACCCAGTCTGGCACGGAACCCAGTCGGGCAACGAATTTATTTTGCGAAAGGGCTTGCACTTCGCCGTTTATTCGCTACAATCGGCGCATGGCTATTACACGGCGGCAAAAGGAAGTCATCGACTTCCTCTCCAACTTCACGCAGAAGAACGGTTACTCGCCCTCGTACGAGGAGATTGCGCACGGACTGGGCCTCACCTCGCTGGCGACCGTTCACAAACATGTGACCAACCTGCAGAACAAGGGGCTGCTGCAGCGGGCGCACAACCGCAGCCGGTCGATCGAGGTGCTGCCTCCGCGCTCCAGCAAGAAGGGCTTCGACCGCCTGCCGCTGGTGGGGCGGATTGCGGCGGGCAAGCCGATCGAGGCCGTCGAGATGGCGGAGACGATCTCGCTGGGCGACATCATCGGCAACCGCGAGGTCTTCGCGCTGGAGGTGCGCGGCGACTCCATGCGCGACGAGCACATTGTGAGCGGCGACTATGTGCTGGTGGAGCGCACGGCAACGGCGCGCGAGGGCGAGATCATCGTCGCCCTGGTGGACGGCTACGACGCGACGCTGAAACGCTTCTACCGCGAGGGAGGGATGATCCGGCTGCAGCCCTCGAACAAGGAGATGGCGCCGATTTTCGCGCCCGCCGCAAACGTCGCCATCCAGGGCAAGGTGCTGGGCATCCTGCGCAAGTACGCCTGAACTTTTCCATGGAACCGCCGCGTCGGCTTTTGCGTAGCACTCTTTCGAGACGGTTGGGCAGAAGAGGTTTTGCGCCGATTGCCCTCCGTCCGCATCCTATAGTGCGCGCACCACAGCCAAGAGGAGCCGCCATGAAACACTTTGCCCTTCTGATCGCAGCCCTAACCCTGACCGCAACCGCAGCCTTCGCCGCCGAAGGCAGCTTCGAGAAGACGCTTGCCGTCAGCAGCGCGACGAGCCTCTCGGTCGCGACCGGCTCCGGCTACGTGCATGTCTACTCCGGCACGGACAGCCAGGTGCATGTCATCGGTCGCGTCCACGTCCGGGCCGGTCTGTTCGGCGGCGCTGGCGATGCGGAGGCCCGGGTCAGGCAGATCGTGGCCGACCCGCCCATCAAACAGTTTGGCAATACGATCACGATTGGAACCGAACACGGCGAATCCAACCTCTTTCACAACGTCTCGATCGACTACGAGATCACCACGCCGAGCGGCACTACGCTGAAGGCCGCGACCGGAAGCGGCGACATGGAGATCGGCGGGATTGAAGGCGCGGTGACCGCGGAGACCGGATCGGGAGGGATGCGGGTTGAGAATATCGGAGCGAATGCGCGGCTGGAAACCGGCTCCGGCTCCATCCATGCCACGAACGTACACGGCGCTGCGACGCTCCAGACCGGCTCCGGCAACCTCGAACTCGAACTGAGCGGGGCAGGCGACGTGAAGGCGCAAACCGGCTCGGGCTCCATCCGCATCGGCGGCATCAACGGCGGACTGCGCGCCGAGGCCGGATCGGGCAACATCGAGGTCGCGGGCAACCCGACCGCGGAGTGGCGCCTGGAGAGCGGCTCGGGCAGTGTTGCCGCCAATGTGGGCAGCGCGGCCAAATTCAGCCTGAACGCCGAGACCGGCAGCGGCTCCATCCACGTCGAACAGCCGTTGCTGTCGCAGGAGACGCGCAACAGACAGCACGTGGTCGGGACGGTCAACGGCGGCGGGCCCACGCTGCGCGCCACCACCGGCTCCGGCAACATCACGATCCGTTGATGGCGCGGCGCGCGCGCAGGTATGGCTTCGCGCTCGCCGGTTTAGAATGGACTTTGGCCCCCATGCGCTCGCGCCTCGCTCGTCGAGCAGGCCGCAAGCGTCAGGGCCCACAGGCGATCTACGCCGGAAAGCGTTCTCCCACACCCCATGCATCGCTGGTCGCAACTCTTCATCCCCACCCTCCGCGAGGCCCCCGCCGACGCCGAGGTCGCAAGCCACAAACTGCTGCTGCGCGCGGGCTACATCCGCCAGCTCGGCGCGGGCATCTACAGCTATCTCTTCCTGGGCAACCGCGCGATCAACAAGATTGTGGCCATTGTGCGCGAGGAGATGGACAGCATCGGCGAGGAGATGCACCTACCCGCGCTAAACCCGCGCGAGGTGTGGGAGGAGAGCGGACGCTGGGCCGGCATGGGCGACACCATGTTCCGCCTGAAGGACCGCAAGGGCGCGGAGCTGTGCCTGGCCATGACCCACGAAGAGGTGATGACCGCGATTGCGCGCTCCGAGCTGCGCAGCTACAAGCAACTGCCGCAGATCTGGTACCAGATCCAGACCAAGTTCCGCGACGAGCCGAGACCGAAGTCCGGGCTGCTGAGGGTAAGGCAGTTCCTGATGAAGGACTCGTACTCGTTCGACATCGACGAGGCGGGGCTGGACGAGTCGTACCGCAAGCATGAGGAGGTCTACCGGCGCATCTTTACGCGCTGCGGGCTGGACGCTCCTGGTGGTGGAGGCCGACTCGGGCGCGATGGGGGGAACGGGATCGCAGGAGTTCATGGTCTCGACCGAGGCGGGAGAAGATTTGATTGCGAGTTCGAGTTCGGGCTACGCGGCGAATGTGGAGAAGGCGACCTCGAAGCTCGCGCCGGTCGTGGACCTCGCACCCACCGGCGACGGATTGCCGGAGCTGGTGCACACGCCGGAGCAGAAGACGATTGACGAGGTTGGGGCTTTTCTGGGCGTTGAGCCGATTCACCAGATGAAGACGATGGCTTATATCGTCGATCACCCGCAGTCGGACGAGAAGCAGGTCAAAACCGTGGGCAAGACGCGCGCCGTGGTTGTGTTCCTGCGCGGCGACCACCAGCTCAACGAGACCAAGCTGGCGGGCATCGCAGGCGGCGAACTTCGCCCCATGCAAGCGGAGGAGATTGTTGCCACGTTCAATGCTCCCGCCGGATTCCTCGGGCCAATTGGGCTGACTGCCGCGCCGCACCCGAAGAAGCCGGGAACGCTGGTGATTCTGGACGCGTCGCTGGAAGGGCGGACGAACCTGATCGCCGGAGCGAACAAGGAGGAGTACCACCTGCGCAACGTGACGCCGATGCGCGACTTCAAACCCACGCTGATTGCCGATGTGCGCAGCGTGAACGAGGGCGAGCTCGACCCCATCGGCGGCGAGCCGCTGCACATCGCCAAGGCGGTGGAGATTGGGCACATCTTCAAGCTGGGGTACCGGTACTCTAAGTCGATGGGCGCGACGGTGCTGAACCGCGAGGGCAAGGAGACGACTCCGATCATGGGCAGCTACGGGATCGGCATCGAGCGCATCCTGACGGCGGCGATCGAGCAGTCGGCGGCGAAGTTCGCAGCGCAGAGTGCGGGCGATCCCAAGGCGACGGAGAGCTACGCGCTGCCGCCGTCGATTGCGCCGTTCCAGGTGGTGGTGACGATCACCAATGTGCGCGAGGCCGCGCTGCTGGAGGCGGGCGAGAAGATTGCCGCCGACCTCAGCGCCGCGGGAATCGACGTTCTGCTGGACGACCGCGACGAGCGCGCCGGTGTGAAGTTCAAGGACGCCGAGCTGATCGGCGTTCCCTTTCGGATCGCCGTGGGCAAGAAGCTCGTGGAAGGCAAGGTCGAACTGCTCAACCGCCTCACCAACCGGACTGACGACATTCCCACGGGCGAGGCCGTGCAACAGATGCAGGCCGCGCTGGCATTAACTCATGAAGGATTGAACAAATGTTAGACATTCCCTCAAGGGCGAAAGAGGTTAGAGAAAATGTTGCAGGGCTGATGAAAGACGTACCTCAGCGGCTAAAGCCGCATTGCAAATGCATCTCTTTTGGCACGGCTGAAGCCGTGCCCTTAAGCAAGACCGAGACTCGTTCAGTCATTCGCTGACCACTTACCACTGACCACTTATCGCTGTCGTCATGGCCATCAAACTCAAACTCGGCGGCAACGGCAACACCCGCGGACGCCTTCCCGGCCTCAAGCACCGCTTTCTGCGCGGCCTGCTCCTTGCCGCGCTCTTCTGCATGGTCCTGTGTGCGTGCGTCCTCAGCATCTGCTACTTCAAGTACCAGTCCATCGTGGACGAGCGGCTTGCCTCCGGGCCCATCTTTGCCAACACCTCGCAGATCTACGCCGCGCCGCGCGAGGTGCGCGTGGGCCAGCGGCTGACCGTCCTGTTCATCGCGCAGGAACTGCGCAAGGCCGGCTACAACAGCAACCCGCAGCTTGGCGCCTTTACCCTGAGCGGCAACAGCATCCGGATCAAGCCCGGCCCCGAGAGCTACCACTCCACGGACGGGGCCACCATCACCACCGGACAGAGCAGCGATGCGGACACGGGCACAAGCAGCGGCCCGGTGGTGCAATCCATCACGGCGGAGAACGGCGCGCCGCTGGCCGCGTACCAGCTTGAACCGCAACTGATCACCGCGCTCTCCGGGGAGAACCGCACCAAGCGCCGCCTGGTCACGTACGACGAAATCCCGCCCAACATGGTGCAGGCGGTGCTGGCCATCGAGGACCGCCGCTTCTTCGAGCACGGCGGCATCAACTACATGCGCATCGCCAAGTGCGCCGTCGAGGACACCCTGACCGGGCACAAGGAGTGCGGCGGATCGACGCTCACCATGCAACTGGCGCGCGGGTTCTTCCTGTCGCCGGAGAAGAAGTTCACCCGCAAGCTGATCGAGATCATGATCACCTTCCAGCTTGAGGCGCGATTCAACAAGCAGCAGATCTTCGAGATGTACGCCAATGAGATCAACATCGGGCAGCGCGGCAGCTTCGGCATCAACGGCTTCGGCGAGGCGGCCGAGGTCTACTTCGGCAAGGACCTGCGCCAGCTCGACCTGTCGGAGTGCGCGCTGATCGCGGGCATGATCCAGCGGCCCAACTATTTCAACCCCTACCACCATCTCGACCGCGCCATGGAACGGCGCAACCTGGTGCTCGACTCGATGGTGGAGACCGGGGCCATCGCGCAGTCGGAGGCCGACCGCGCCAAGGCCGAGCCGATCCGCCTCACCGCGCCCAACATCGACGCGTCGGAGGCGCCCTACTTCGTCGATCTGGTGCATGACCAGCTCTCGCAGCGCGTGGGCGACCAGGAGCTGGGGCACGACGCGCTGCGCATCTACACATCGCTCGACCCGGAGCTGCAGCGCGCCGCCTCCGAGGCGGTGGACGCCGGGATGAAGAACGTGGACGACCTGGTGCGCAAACGGCATAAGAAGAACGACAGCCACATCCTGTATCCGCAGGTCGCGCTGGTGGCGCTGAACCCGCACACCGGGCAGATCCTGGCGCTGATCGGAGGGCGCAACTACGGCGTCTCGCAGTTGAACCACGCCACCGCCGAGCGGCCCACCGGCTCCATCTTCAAGCCGTTCGTCTATGCCGCGGCCTACAACACCAGCCTCAACGGCATGGACTTGGGCGGCAACGGCATCTTCACCGCGCTGACGCGGCTGAACGACGACCCACACACCTTCATGTTCGATGGCAAGCCGTACGATCCCGGCAACTTCGAAAAAGGCGAATACCCGGGGATGGTGACGGCGGCGCAGGCGATCGCCCACTCACTGAACATTGCCACGATCGACCTGGCCGAGCAGATCGGCTATGAAAATGTGGCGGCGCTGGCACGCACGGCAGGCATCGCCAACGCGCGGGGAACGCCGTCGGTCGCCATCGGCACCTACAACGCCACGCCCATCGACATGGCGGGCGCCTATACTGTCTTCGCCAACAACGGCGTCCACCTGAAGCCGTGGATGCTGGCCAGCGTGCGCAACGCCAATGGCGACATCGTCGCCGATTTTGCGCCGGAGGCCCACCAGGTGTTGGACCCGCGCGCCGCCTACCTCACCCAGTCGCTGCTGGAGTTCACCGCGAACTACGGCACTGCGTCTGCGGTGCGCGCGCACGGATTTACGGCCCCCGCCGCAGGCAAGACCGGTACCGAGCACGACGCGTGGTTTGCCGGTTATTCGTCGAACCTGCTCTGCATCATCTGGGTCGGCAACGACGACTACACCGATATCTCGCATGGACTGACACATGCGCTGCAGGGAGCGGACACTGCCGCGCCGATCTGGGCCGAGTTCATGAACCGCGCCATCAAGTTGCCGCAGTACTCCGACATGAGGCCGTTCAGCCCGACCGACGGCGTGCAACTGGTGCGCATCGACATGAACACCTGGCTGCCGGCCGACGATAGCTGCCCCGAGGACTACACCTCGCGTTCCTCGACGGCACCGTCCCTGCAAGCACATGCAGCCACATGGGCGGCGAGGCCCCGCAGAACATGATCCAGAAGATCTTCGGCAGCGGCGACAAACAGCCTCAGCCCACAACGCCGCCGCAGTAGAGCATCCGCACAGTTCCTGCGAAGCTGATCTAGGGAAGGCCTGCGCAAGTCTTCAACATTCTCTCAGGGGCCAAAGCCCCCATGATTTTGCGGCACTTACGGACTTGAGACCCAAGGCTAAAGCCTTGGGCTACCAGCCCGTCCCTTTCAAAACGTGGACTTGTGCAGAAATTTTCTAGATGTAATCCACGCCGTACTTCACCGGGACCTGGGTGAAGGAGATGCGGGTTGGGGCGGACTGCCTGGCGGGCAGCATTGCGGCGAAGTGCAGGGTGGTGTTGCCGTACTTCATGTTGAGCCGGTCCATGGCGGCGGCCAGGCGAGCGCGATGGTTCGGATCGGCGAAGAGCGAGGGCTGGAGATCGCTCTCCGCGATGAGGTTGTGCATGGTGACGCCGACGAAGAAGGGACGCGCAAACTGCGCGCCCTCGGGCCGCCTGTCCCACATGCCGCGCAACGCTTCGAGCAGCGTCAGCGTGTCCTGGCAGGGCGGAAAGCACGCCTCCATCCGCCAGCCGGAGTGGCGCAGGCCGCTGAAGTGCCGCTTGGCGCGACGTCCCGCGCTCTCCGCCTGCGAGACCTGCTCGCGGGTGAGCGCGTAGCGAATGGTCACATGCATCGAGCTGGCGGTGAGCTGCTCCATGCGCAGGCGCATCGCGGCCTTGTGCAGGAGCTTGTGCGCCACCGCCCATGCGCCCTCGGGCGTGCGGTACTGCGGGCCGAGAATGTGCGAGTGGCCGAGGGACTTCTGCACGCCGGAGTCCACGGGCGCTCCGTCGTCGCCGGTTTCCGCGCCGCGCAGCCAGTGATAGAGCCGGTCGCCCCAGACCGAGTTCCACAGCGCGTGCATTCCCTTGCGGTCGAGCGCGAGGAGCTGCTGCATGGTGTGGATTCCCCTGGCGTTGAGCCGCGCCTCGGTGCGCGCGCCGACGCCGGGAATGTCGCGCAGCTCCAGGTGCGCGATGGCCCGGGGAAGCTGCGAGGGAAGCAGGCCGATCAGGCCGTCGGGCTTCTGCATGTCGCTGGCGATCTTGGCCAGAAAGCGGTTGGGCGCGAGGCCGATGGAGCAGCGCAGCGACTCGCCCACGTCGTCGCGGATGGCCTGCTTGATGGCGAGGGCGATCTGGCGGGCGCGCGGAGGTTCCTGCTCGCGGCCCATCAGCTCGCAGACCATCTCGTCGATGGACGGCGTGTGCGCGACGGGACAGCAGCGCTCGACTGCCTGCGCGATGCGCCGCGAGTAGTCGGCGTAGACGCCGTGTTCGCCCATGACCAGGATGATCTCCGGGCAGATGCGCTTGGCCTCGCCCACCAGCGTTCCGGTCTTGATGCCCAGCGCCTTGGCCTCATAGCTGGCCGCGATGCAGCAGGTGGTGTCGGCCTGGGTGGGGACGACGGCGAGCGGGCGGCCGCGATACTCCGGGTGCAACTGCTGCTCCACCGACGCGAAGAAGCTGTTGAGGTCGACGTGGAGGAAGGCGAAGCGGTCGGGTTGGGGAGGTTCGGCCATGCGGCCTCCATCGCCGTCCATTATATTCGCTTTTTGTTTGCTTATGCCAGATGAAAAATAGCCCGGAGAGTGGGCCCTGGCTGAAAGCTGCGCACCGCCGCGAATTCCGTATTTTTTGCAGCGCGATTGAGACTAGTCTGGCGTCGGGCGCGTATTGTCGAATGCACGCCGCAGAACAACCAGGAGGCTTCCCCGTGTCCAACCAATCTGCCGATTCGTCGTCCAAGCTAGCTGTCAACTCGTCGTCCAGGAATCCCGCCGATCTGTACCCCACGCGCCGCGACTTTCTTCTGCTGGCCGGAATGACCGGCGTAGGGGCCAGCCTCATCCGCCCGCTCAACCTCTTCGCCGACGCGCCCGCGTCCAGCCCGAAGTCGGTCCTTGTTCCGGCCAATGGCCACGCGGCAATGCAGAGTGCCGCGAAGATTCTGGCGAAGAAGCTGAAGCTGGATGAGTCGGCGGTCTCGACATACGAGGGCGCGCCGAAGGCGACGGTCGGGGCCATCGTTCTGGCGCTGGCGAAGGATGGGAAGCTGCCCGCGACCGAAGCCCCCAAGCAGGACGGCTACACGGTGACGTACACGGGCGGGACGGTGGTGTATGGGGCGCGCCCGCGGTCGCTGCTGTTTGCGGCGGGCGAGCCGGAGCATTGGGCCGCGCCCAAGGCTGCACCCTACCGGCGCAATCCGGACTTTGCCATTCGCACCGCGCAATGGCATCCGGATTACCCGGTCGCCGAACAGACCGCCATCTTCGGCGCGAACTTCTATACCGCGAACCTGCCTGCTTCGCCGGCGCTCGAGGCGCTGCCCGATGTCTTTGGGCAACTCACCGCGGCGCAGCAGAAGGGCCTGGTGGCAAGCGCCGAGACGCACAAGACGCAGAACGCCGCGCGGGTGAAGGAGTTTCACGACGCCGACGTGGATGTCTTCGCGCTGCTGCCGTATGGCAACAACTTTGCAACGTGGTCTCCGGCGCTGTATGCGGCGGCGCTGAAGGCGTATCCCTCGGCCAAGGGCACGCCGGAGGCGAACTCGCATGAGTCGGCGGCGCTGTGCCCGTCCGATCCGCTGACGTGGAAGGTGATCGAAGCCTTCGTCCGTGAGTGGGCCGAGCAGACCGGGGGCGACGGCATCTCGGCCACATTCTGGGACAACTACAGCGCCTACTGCCAGGACGCGCGCTGCAAGGCAAATGGGCTGAACAAGTTTCCCAACGAGCTGTACGAGTTCATCTCGCGTTACCACGCGCTGCTGAAGCCGATGGGGCAGCGGCTGCATCTGCGCACATGGTCGTCGGGCTGCCCGCACTGGCTGGGGACGAACTACGTCCACGCGCCGGGATATGGGCAGTTTGGCCTGAGCCATCCCGAGCTGTGGGCCCGCGTGATCAAGGAGACACCCGCCGACGTGATCATGCAGACCAAGGTGTACCACTCGGACTGCGAGCCGAATGCGCGCTTCACCACGCTGCTGGGCAAGTGCGCGCCGCATACCGAGATCGCGGAGTACCAGATGGTGGGGCAGTTCATCGGCCGCCAGTACTTCCCCGCTTCCACGGTGAACTATACGGCGGCGACGATGCAGCGGGCGCTGAAGCTGATCGGCCCCAACGGCGGCACGGAGATCTATGCCGGCGGAACGAACCAGCCGGCTGCGTTCGACATCTTCGCCGACATTATCAACAACCACTGCGTCTTCTTCTGGCGCGAACTGGCATGGAACGCCAACGCCGATGTCGCGGGCCTGTGGCACATGTGGGCCGCCGGCATCTACGGCGAGGCGGCCGCGCCGGCGATGGTGAAGTTTATGCGGGCGTCGGAGGATGCGTGTACGTGGTGCTGGTCGCCGCTGGGGCATGGGTCGTCAACCAACGCGGACTTCGCCGGCAGCATTGCGCGGCGCGAGGTGCTGCTGCGCTATACCAACCGCAATTATCTGCCGGAGTATGCGGCGTATCTTGAGCCGACGCTGGAAAATGTCGCCCGGATGGAGAAGCAGAAGGCCGATTGCATGGGGCGCATCGACGAGATGGCGGCGGCGCTGGAGGCAGCGAAACCGCATCTGACCCAGGCGCAGGCGGCGGAGGTTGCGACGCGGTTCGACTGGTTCCGGCACTTTGCGATCTGCAATACCACGCTCGACGTGGGCCTGTGGCGCTTCCGCTATCTGCGTGCTCTGGCGGCGAAGTTGACCACCGATCCGAAGCAGATGAAGGAGCTGGCGGCGGCGTATGACCTGATCGAGGCGGAGGCGCCGAAGCTGTTCCAGTACGATCCGGCGCAGAAGTTCAGTTGCTATCGCGTGCCGCTGGGCGAGCTGGGGCGCGGGCCGAACCTGGGCAACCCGCGCTCAGGCGGACCGAACCTGGGCAATCCGCGCTCGCTGATGCACGAGATTTATACCCAGTCGCTGGCGTTTGTGATGGAGTCGGTGGGGTCGGACTATCTGCCGCAGGATTGGATGCGGGGGACAATGCCGCGGATGAATGTGCCGACGGAGCAGTTGCGCAGGCCGGCGGCGGGAGCTGCCCCGCCGGAGTCGTGAGGCGGAGCGGAAGGAAACGGCCCATTGCATTTGGGCCGCGATGAATGGGGCACCGGGCCATGAAGTCCTAAATCGAGGAGGCAATATGGATCGAGAGCCCGGTTCCTTCCGAGCGATGATGAGGCTGCCCAGCGCGTATCTGCCGGTGGCGATGTCGCTGGCTGCCTTGACGATTGTGCTGGGCGCGGTTGCGGTGGGTCTTGCTCATGGTGGGCATATCGCACGCGATCCGGACGAAGGGGCCATCGCGCACCTCTTCCAGTTGCTGATGACGTTGCAGTGGCCGATCACCTTGTTCTTTGTGGTGAAGTGGCTGCGGCGGGCGCCCGGACAGACCCTGCGGGTGCTTGCGCTACAGGTTGCGGCATGGCTGGCGGGGTGTGCCCCCGTCTACTTTTTACATCTGTGACCAGCTCCGCAATTCAGGCCGCGATCCGGTTTGATATCTGTCCGGCACGGGATGGACGGCCCATCGCGGTCTGCCGGAGCGCAACAGCGCGCAAAGAAAACCGGGAGTCCGCGGTTGGCAGACTCCCGGCCCGATTCGTGGCGCGGTCACAGACCTGGGAGGGTCGTTCGTCACCCACAGCGGGGTTAGATTCCCGGCGGGCCGTCGGGCGAGCATCCGGCGACCATGCTGAAGCTCCCGGAGCCGGTGTTGAAGATGAGGCCGTTGAAGCGGACCTGGCTACCCACCTTGATCGGCGTGTTGTTGGTGGCAGTGGGTGCAACCGGGCCCACGGTTGCGGCCGAGGTGTAGACGGTGACCGTGGAGGCCCCGCTGAGCGAGGCGAAGGCCGAGCCGCTGGCCAGCGTCAGGGTGTAGACGGTGTAGCTGCCGCTGGTCGAGATCGCGGAGACGGTCCCGCCGATGGTCTGCGGGATGAGGTAGACGTTGGAGGCCACGGCCGTGGTCCCCGATACCGAGGAGGCGAGGACGCCGACCGTCTGGCCGGGGCTGAGGTTGGACGCGGTAAAGGTTGGCGTGAAGGGAAGTCCCGCAAGCGAGACGAACTGCGGCGTGATGGCGAAGACGGTCGAGCTGTTGGTGGTGACGGTGAAGACGGAGACCGCAGAGGCAGCGACGGGGCTGACCGCCGGGCCAAGGCCCTGCATCAGGACCATCTTGAAGCTGCCAGAGGAGACCGAGGTGACGGGACCGCTGAGCAGGTTGATGGGCGGCTGGCCGGTGGGCGGCGGCGGCGCAAGCTGGATGCGCGTGGCCAGGTAGACCCCGCCGGACTGAAGGACAAAGTCGACCTGGACCAGTTCGCCGGCGGTGAGCGCGGAGAGCGAGGTGAAGCCCTGCAGCACGGTTGCGCTGTTGGTGGTCAGGGTGAAGTTGGGGCCGCTGCCGGGTTCTAGCACCAGCGTGGTTCCGCTGACCGAGACGACGGTGCCCATTTGCTGCATTCCGGTGCCGTTCTGGCCGGGAGGCGGAATGGTGGAGGGCGGCGGAACGGCCTTGACGTTGAAGACCGGAGTGACCGTGACGGTGGTTCCGTTGATGGCGACCGACTGGCCGGCGAGCAGATCGACCAGCAGCGAGGTGGAGGAGTTGCTGACGACGACCGGTGGCGAGAAGGTGAAGGTGTAGGAGGTGGTGGCCAGCGTCGGCGTCACGGTTACCGGCAGGCCCGCGCCGGTGATGTAGGTGATCTGCGGGCTGGAGAAGGTGATGGTGGCCGAGGCGTAGGTATCCTGCGGGACGTTGGCGGTGACCAGCGGCGCCTGAATGCCATTCAGATGGCAGATCTCGATGGTGGTGGGGGTGCTGAGGACGCTGGCGGTCTTGCCGGCAGTGTCGGTCAGGGTGATGCCGTTCAGGGTCAGGGTGAAGGCGACGAGCTGGTCGCTGGGTGCGTCGGTGATGAGCACCGGAACGGCGACCGCCGGGGAGTTGATGTTGCCCGTGCTGACGCTCGGCGAGACGGCGGTGGAACATCCCGTCACAAGGGCCGCGGCAAGGCAGAGGCTGGCGGCAACGCCAAGAAACCGTGTCGCTTTCGTGGTGCGAACCATGCGGTGAAGATTCATGTGAGTCTCCCTGGAAAGAGATATGAAGGGGCAACCCTGCTTAGCAACTATAGACGAGAATCGCGCGGCGTGGATTACATGGTTGGGTAAAAAATTCGCGCGCAGGGGCAGGGTCAGCGGCGGGCTGGGTCCGGGGTGGCGATGGGGAGGGTGAAGGTGAAGACAGAGCCGTGGCCGAGCTGGCTGGTGATGCCGATGGCGCCGCCGTGGGCGTTGACGATGGCGCGGCAGATGGCCAGGCCCATGCCGGTGCCGCTGACCTGGTTGCGCTGGCTTGGGCCGCGGTAGAACTTGTCGAAGATCATGCCCTGCTCCAGCGGGTCGATGCCGGTTCCGCGGTCGGCGACGCTGATGGCAAGCATGTCTTTCTGGGGGTCGGCGGAGACGAAGATGGACTGGTCCGGCGGGGAGTACTTGATGGCGTTGCTCAGCAGGTTGGCTAGCACCTTCTCGATCCAGGCCTTGTCGGCAAGCACGTTGGGCAGGAAGCTGGAGAGGGAGACGCGAATATCGCGGGAGGGCTGGCTGGAACGGCTCTGCTCGACCGCAACATAGATCAGGCCGGCGATGGACTGCGGCTTTAGGTCCAGTTGGACTTTGTGCGCATCCAGTTGCGCCATCTCGACGGCCTGCTCGATGAGGTGGTTGAGGCGGTCGGACTCCTCGTCGATGACGGCGAGCAGGTCCTTGCGCGCCGGAGCATCGAGGGCCTGCTGGGTGAGCAGCGAGGTGATGGATGCCTTGATGGAGGTGAGCGGAGTGCGCAGCTCGTGGGTGACGGAGTCGAGCAGGGCGGTGCGCAGGCGCTCGGTCTCCTTGGCGGCCTTGGAGCGGGCGCTGTCTTCCAGCGCCTCGGCGCGTTCGATGGACATGGAGACCAGTCCGCTGAGCCCCTCCATGGTCTCGCGCGAGAGCGTGGTGGCCTCCAGCAGCACGGCCCCGCTGGGACGCACGCCGACGCGCAGCGGGATCACAGCGGGAAAACCGTCGGCTGGGGAGTTGACCACAGGATGCAGCATGGCCTCGCGCAGATCGTTGACGATCTCGGCGCGGGTGCGCTCGATGGCGGGGACCGGCGTATCTCCCGGGTTCCAGGCGATCTTCGGACTGGAGATGCGCTTGGGGTCGGAGAGATAGATGCGGTCGCCGTCGGCCAGATAGAGCGTGACGGCCGGGCTGTTGAAGGCGTTGGCCACGCTGGAGGGGATGAAGTTGAGCAGTTGGGCGACGTTTTCGGGTTGCAGCAGTTGACGGCCGAGGCGGTAAAGCATCTCGGACTCGAGGCGGCGCGTGTCGGCCTCATGCGACTCCTGGCGAATGCGGCTGGCCAGGTGGCTGGCGTAGAGCGCGGTGCCGAGAAAGGCGAAGAGCGCGATCCAGTTCTGCGTGTCGCCGATGGTAAAGGTGCCGATGGGTGGAATGAAGAAGTAGTCGAAGATGAGAGCCGCGGCGATGGAGGCGCCGATTGCGTAGCGCAGGCCCCAACTGCCGGCAAAGAGCAGCACAAGCAGAAGCAGAGTGAGCGATTCCGTGGTATTGTTTGCCCGGGGAAAGTGGTGATAGAGAGCTACAATACCGGCAAGCCCACTCACGATGAGAATCCAGCGGGCCGCCTCGACAATATGCTTGATGGACACAATCAGAATTGTATAGAAAGATGGGCCAGATGAATCCAGAACAGCCTCATATTAAGACCCCCGAAGAGTGGCTTGCCGCGGCGGAAGGCCAGAAGCGCGGCCGGTTCAAGGTGTTTTTGGGGTACGCGCCGGGGGTGGGCAAGACCTTCAGCATGTTGAGCGAGGCGATCCGCCGCAAGAGTCGCGGCGAAGACGTCGTGATCGGCATCGTGGAGACGCACGGAAGAAGCCGGACGACCGAGCTTGCCGCGCAACTGGAGCAGGTCCCGCGCAAGCAGATGGAGTACAAAGGCGCGATATTCGAAGAGATGGACGTGGATGCAGTGCTGGCCCGGCGGCCCGAAGTGGTGCTGATCGACGAGCTGGCGCACACCAACGTGGAAGGTTGCGCGCACCCGAAACGCTTCCAGGACGTGCTGCAGATTCTGGAGGCGAAGATTGACGTGCTGACGACGCTGAACGTCCAGCACGTGGAGAGCGTTACGCCGCGGGTGCAGAGCCTGACCGGGGTGACGGTGAGGGAGACGGTGCCGGACTGGGTGCTGGACCGGGCGGACGAGATCGTGATGAGCGACCTGACGCCCGAGGCGCTGGTGCACCGCATGGACCGCGGCGACATCTATCCGCAGGAGCGCGTGGAGCGGGCGCTGCAGAACTTCTTCCGGCGCGGCAACCTGATCGCGCTGCGCGAGATGGCGCTGCAGCGGGTGACGCGCGCGGTGGACCGCACGCTGGACGACTATGTGACGCGCAAGCAGTTGAGCGGGCACTGGCAGATCGCCGAGCGGGTGGCCGTGTGCATCAGCGCAAACCCGGAGTCGCGCGACCTGATCGCGCGCGGGGCGCGCCTGGCGGAGGCGATCAATGGCGAGTTCTTCGTACTCCATGTGGAGAGCGCGGTGGAGGTGCCGGAGAACCAACGGCGGTCGCTGGAGGCCAACATCCAGTTTGCCGAGAACGTGGGCGCGCGGGTGGTCCGGCTGAAGGGCAGCAGCGTTCCCGCGGTGACCGGGGAATATATCACCCGGAACAGAATCACCCAGGTCATCTTCGGGCGGTCGGCGGTGAAGGGATGGAAGAAGTATCTGTACTATCTGGCGTTGCAGCAGTTCATGAACGAGGCTCCGCACGTGGATGTGCATCTCGTGACGCAACAGGCAAAATAGGGTCGAGGTTCGAGGCGGTGGAGTTGAAGGGTTGGGGCCATGCGGATTCTGATTGTTGACGATGAGCCGCAGATCACGCGGGTGCTGCGCACCTCGTTGCAAAGCAATGGGCATGAGGTGACGGTTGCGCAGGACGGCGCGGAGGCCCTGGCGCGGTTCATGAAGGCGCAGCCGGAGCTGGTGATTACCGACCTGGCGATGCCGGGGATGGATGGAATCGAGCTGACGCGGGAGATCCGCGCGCGCTCGCAGGCGCCCATCATCGTACTCTCGGTGCGCAACCAGGATGCGGCCAAGGTGGCGGCGCTGGATGAGGGCGCGGACGACTACATCACCAAGCCGTTCAGCATTCAGGAGCTGCTGGCGCGGGTGCGCGTGCAGTCGCGGCGCATGGTTGCCAGTGAGGTGCAGGCGAGCCTGATCGAGCTGGGCGACTTCCGCATCGACGTGGAGCGGCACCAGGTGCTGGTGCGCGACGTGGAGGTCCACCTGACGCCGAAGGAGTTCGACCTGATGCTGTACTTCGTTCGCAATGCGGACCGCGTGCTGACGCACAAGGTGCTGCTGCGGGCGGTGTGGGGCGCGGCGGGCGCCGACCAGCCGGAGTACCTGCGCGTGCTGGTGGCGCAACTGCGCAAGAAGATCGAGCCGGGCGGCGAGCCGCAGTATATCCTCAGCGAACCGTGGGTGGGCTATCGGCTGAGCCCGCGGCCCGCCACTCCTGACGAGGCCCGTCAGAACGAAGACGATTAGAGCGGAACCAGAGTAACAGTGCCCAAACGAAGAGCATCGAAGGTGGCTTTTTCTTGAGGAAAAAGCCACTCGGAGGGATTGCCTCCGGGGTATACCTACTCTGGTTCCGCTTCTAGGGCCGCGCAATCTTAACAAAATCTTAACGCGATTCCTACGGCATTCCTACGCCAATCGCTGTGAGACTCACATCTATGATCCTGTCGCGCAGGAACGAACGAGCGCGGCGGGCCGCTGGAGTTGAGTTATGAGCGATCTTGCATTCTTAGCCGCTTCGTTTGCATTCTTCTTCGTCGCCGTGCTGTATGTCTACGGCTGCCAGCGTCTGAAAGGCGGGCGCAACGATGCTTGAAAACATTCTTATGCTCATCCTGACCGCCGGCTTGCTGGTCTACCTGGTCTTTGCGCTTCTGCGTCCGGAGAAATTCTGAGATGACCCCCAATGGATGGTTGCAGATTGCGGTCTTCTTCGCGCTGCTGTTGCTTGCGGCGAAGCCGATGGGGCTGTACATGGCCCGGGTGTATGAGCGAAAGAAGACCTGGCTCGACCCCGTACTTGGCCCGGTGGAGCGGCTGCTCTATCGCATCACCGGCGTCGATCCCGATGCGGAGATGAAGTGGACCGAGTACGGTGCGGCGATGCTGATCTTCAGCCTGGCCACGCTGTTGCTGACCTATGCGCTGGAGCGGCTGCAGCACGCGATCCCGCTGTGGAACCCACAGCACCTCGCGGCGGTCGAGCCGTATCTGGCGTGGAACACGGCGTCGTCGTTTACCACCAACACCAACTGGCAGGCGTATGTGCCCGAGACCACGATGAGCTATCTGACCCAGATGGCGGGGCTGGCGACACACAACTTCTGGTCGGCTGCGATTGGCATGGCGTTGGCCATCGCGTTCATCCGCGGCATCGCGCGGCGCGAGTCGAAGACACTGGGCAATTTCTGGGTGGACCTGACGCGCGGAACGCTGTGGGTGCTGCTGCCGATCTGCCTGGTGTATGCGCTGGCGCTGGTCTCGCAGGGCGCAATCCAAAACTTCAATCCGTACGACACGGCAACCCTGCTGGAGCCGCAATCCGTAACCACGACCGGCACAGATGGGAAGCCGGTGACGACGAGGGTGACAACGCAGACCATCGCGCAGGGGCCGACCGCCTCGCAGGAGGCAATCAAGATGCTGGGCACCAACGGCGGCGGATTTTTCAACGCCAACAGCTCGCATCCCTTCGAGAACCCGACCCCGCTGACCAATATGCTGCAGATGCTTTCGATCTTTCTGATTCCCGCCGGGCTCTGCGTCACGCTGGGCAAGATGGTGGGCTCACCGGGCCATGGATGGGCGGTGTTTGCGGCGATGTCGGTGCTGTGGTTCGCCGGCGTGGCGACGTGCTACTGGGCGGAGGCGCAGCCCAACCCGCTGCTGCATGGCGTGGACCAGCGCGTGGCGACGGCGGGACCGGGGCAGTCGCTAAGCCCCGGCGGCAACATGGAGGGCAAGGAGGTGCGCTTCGGGATTGCCAACTCCGCGCTGTTTGCCACGGTGACGACCGACGCAAGCTGCGGCGCGGTCAACTCCATGCACGACTCCTTCATGCCGCTGGGCGGGATGGTCCCGCTGGCCAACATCATGATGGGCGAGATCATCTTCGGCGGCGTGGGCGCGGGCATGTACGGGATGCTCATCTTCGTCATTCTCTCGGTGTTCATCGCGGGCCTGATGGTGGGTCGAACGCCGGAGTACCTGGGCAAGAAGGTGCAGGCATATGAAGTGCAGTTGTCCATGCTCTATGTGCTGATCTTTCCGCTGATCATCCTGGGGTTTGCAGCGGTGTCGGTGCTGGTCCCCGCGGGGCTGGCGGGCATCTCGAACCACGGGCCGCATGGACTCTCGCAGGTCCTGTACGCATACACCTCGGCGGCGGGCAACAACGGTTCGGCGTTCGCGGGGATCAACGCCAACACCCACTGGTACAACTCGACGATGGGGATCGCCATGCTGTCCGGTCGCTTCCTGATGATTGTGCCGATGCTGGCGGTCGCGGGAAATCTGGCGACCAAGAAGATTGTGCCGCCGTCGCTGGGCACGTTTCCGGTGAATTCGGCGCTGTTTACGGTGCTGCTGGTCGGCGTGATTCTGATCGTCGGGGCGCTGACGTTCTTCCCGGCGCTCAGTCTGGGACCGATTCTGGAACATTTGTTGCTGAGGACAGGGATGAGTTTCTAGTCGGCGAGTCGGCGAGTTAGCGAATTGATGAGGCCAAGAGATGAGTGCAGCACATACAGGAACTTCGAAGAAGCGGGCGTTGTTTGAATCGTCCATCGTTCGCCGCGCCGCGGTGGATTCGCTGAAGAAGCTGAATCCCAGATTGCAGGCGAAGAACCCGGTGATGTTTGTCGTCGAGGTGGGCAGCGTAGTGACCACGGTGCTTCTGATCCTGCCGCATGGCGCGACCCTCTTCGCGTTCAACCTGCAGATCACGCTGTGGCTGTGGTTCACCGTGCTGTTCGCGAACTTCGCCGAGGCGATGGCCGAAGGGCGGGGCAAGGCGCAGGCCGATGCGTTGCGCAAGGCGAAGAGTGAGACGACGGCCTACCTGCTGCGCGCGGATGGCAAAGTGGAAGAGGTCCCAAGCTCGCATCTGCGCGTGAACGACAAGGTGCGCGTGGTTGCCGGGCATATGGTTCCCGGCGACGGCGAGGTGATCGAGGGCGTGGCGTCGGTTGACGAGTCGGCCATCACGGGCGAGAGCGCGCCGGTGATTCGCGAGGCGGGCGGCGACCGCTCGGCTGTCACTGGCGGTACGCGCGTGCTGAGCGACGTGATTGTGGTGCGCATTACATCCAATCCCGGCGAGACGTTTCTGGACCGCATGATCGCGCTGGTGGAAGGCGCCCAGCGGCAGAAGACGCCCAACGAGATCGCGCTGAACATTCTGCTGGCCGGACTCACCATCATTTTCCTTTTGGCGGTTGTCACGCTGGAGCCGTTCGCGGTGTATTCGAGCGCGCCGCAGACGGTCTTCGTGCTGATCTCGCTGCTGGTGTGCCTGATTCCGACCACCATCGGCGGGCTGCTGTCGGCGATTGGGATTGCGGGCATGGACCGCCTGGTGCAGCACAATGTGCTGGCCGTGAGCGGGCGCGCGGTGGAGGCCGCGGGCGACGTGAATACGCTGCTGCTGGACAAGACGGGGACCATCACGCTGGGCAACCGGCAGGCCTCGGAGTTCCTGACCGCGGCGGGCGTCACGGCGGAAGAGCTGGCGGACGCGGCGCAGCTCTCGTCGCTGCCCGACGAGACGCCGGAGGGCCGCTCGATCGTGGTGCTGGCCAAGGAGCTTTACGGCCTGCGCGGGCGCGAGCTGGCAAACCTCAACGTGGAGTACATCCCGTTCAGCGCAACGACCCGGATGAGTGGCGTGGACATGGAGGGGCGCAGCATTCGCAAGGGTGCGGCGGATGCGATTGCGAATTATCTCAAAGAAAACGGGTCGGTGTTGCCGGACGAGGTGCGGGCCACCGTGGACAAGGTGGCGCGCAGCGGAGGCACGCCGCTGGTGGTGGCGGAGAATGGCCGCGCGCTGGGCGTGATCCACCTGAAGGACATCGTGAAGGGCGGGATGCGGGAGCGCTTCGAGCAACTGCGCGCGATGGGGATCAAGACGATCATGATTACCGGCGACAATCCCCTGACCGCGGCGGCCATTGCGCGCGAGGCGGGCGTGGACGACTTTCTGGCCGAGGCCAAGCCCAAGGACAAGATGGACCTGATCCGCCGCGAACAGGCGCAGGGCAAGCTGGTGGCGATGACCGGCGATGGGACGAACGACGCGCCGGCGCTGGCCCAGGCGGACGTGGGCGTGGCCATGAACAGTGGCACGCAGGCGGCCAAGGAGGCGGGAAACATGGTCGATCTCGACTCCAACCCGACCAAGCTGATCGAGATCGTGGGCATCGGCAAGCAGTTGCTGATGACGCGCGGCGCGCTGACCACCTTCTCCATCGCCAACGATGTGGCCAAGTACTTCGCCATTATTCCGGCGATGTTCATGGTGGTCTTTCCGCAGCTTGCGATCATCAACGTGATGCATCTGCGGTCGCCGGAGTCGGCGATCCTGTCGGCGGTGATCTTCAACGCGCTGATTATTGTTGCGCTGATTCCGCTGGCGCTGCGCGGGGTGCGCTACAGGCCGATGTCGGCGGCGGCGCTGCTGCAGCGCAACTTGTGGGTCTATGGAATGGGCGGGATCGTCGCTCCGTTCGTTGGAATCAAGCTGATCGACATGATTATCGCGTCGGTTCATCTGGTGTAGGGACAAGGTTCGAGGTTCGAGAGATGAAGAAGCTTATTGTGACGTCGGTGCTGTATACGGTGGTGACGGCTGTGCTGCTGGGCGTTGTCTATCCGCTGGCGGTGACGGGACTGGCGCACCTGTTCTTCCCCAGGCAGGCCGAGGGGTCGCTGATCCACCGCGCCGATGGGACGCTGGTGGGATCGCGGCTGATCGGGCAGGCGTTCAGCGGCCCGGGCTACTTCTGGTCGCGGCCGTCGGCGGCGGGAAATGGCTACGATGCGGGGAACTCTGGGGGATCGAACTATGCGCCGACGAGCGCAGCGTTGGCAACGCGCGTGGCCGGGACGGTGCAGACGCTCAACCCCAAGGGAACGAATGGCCCCGTACCCATCGACCTGGCAACGGCGTCGGGATCCGGGCTCGACCCGGACATCTCGCCCGCAGCCGCGTTCTATCAGGTGGCGCGCGTGGCCTCCGAGCGGCATGTCAGCGAAGACGCGGTGCGGGGCCTGGTTGCGGCCCACCTCACGCCGCGTCAGTTCGGACTGCTGGGCGAGCCGCGGGTGAATGTGCTGGAGCTGAATCTGTATCTCGACAAGATGGCGCCTGCCCCTGCCAAGTAGAGGGGGAGTTTCCTTCGGGGGTAAAGGCCAGTCAATCTTGCGGCACTTGTGGCGGGACTGAAGTCCCGCCCTTTTTCAAATCACGGGCTGGACCAGGGCTTTTCCAAGGGATACGTCAGACCGTTGTACCCTGAAAGAGGTGCCATCGGGAGACGCCGTAGATGTCGCAACAGAAGTCCAAGGCAGTGGTCTTGTTGAGCGGCGGGCTCGATTCCGCGACCGTGCTGGCCATCGCCAAGGCGGAGGGGCATGACGTCTATGCGCTCTCCTTCGCGTACGGGCAGCGACACGCGTGGGAATTGGAGTGTGCGCGCGCGGTTGCGTTGTCGATGGGAGCGAAGGAACACCGGACAGTGACGATCGATCTGCGCGCCTTTGGCGGCTCTGCGCTGACGGCAGAGATCGCCGTGCCCAAGGGACGCGCGCCGGAAGAGATGTGCGAAGAAATTCCCATTACTTACGTGCCTGCGCGCAACACGATCTTTCTGTCGTTCGCGCTGGCCTGGGCGGAGGTCCTCGGATGCAGCGATATTTTTATCGGAGTGAATGCGCTGGACTACAGCGGCTATCCTGATTGCCGGCCTGAGTTCGTCGAGGCCTTTGAGCGGATGGCAAATCTGGCGACCAGGGCGGGCGTGGAGGGGCGGCAGGCGTTGAAGATTCATACGCCGCTGATCGCGCTGACCAAGGCAGAGATCATACGCAAGGGGCTGGCGCTTGGCGTGGATTATGGGCTGACCAGCAGTTGTTACGATCCATCGCCGAGCGGCGGGCCATGCGGGAGCTGCGACTCCTGCGTGCTGCGGCAGAAAGGATTTCGCGAGAATGGACTCGTCGATCCACTGAAGTATCGCGGGACGCAGCCATGAACTGCGGGGACCAGCCATGAGCTACGCCGTCAAGGAGATCTTCTACACGCTGCAGGGTGAGGGAGCGCAGACGGGGCGCGCGGCCGTCTTCTGCCGGTTCGCAGGATGCAATCTGTGGTCGGGACGCGAGGAGGACCGCGCGGCAGCGGTGTGCCAATTCTGCGATACGGAGTTTGTGGGAGTGGACGGAGCGGGTGGCGGACGATTCGAGAGCGCAGAGGAGTTGGCGGCGCGGATCGAGGCGAGCTGGCAGGCGGATTCTTCGGCGGGCCCTTCGGCGGGAAAGAAGTTTGTGGTCTGCACCGGAGGCGAACCGCTGCTGCAACTGGACCGCGCGCTGATCGACGCGCTGCATGCGCGGGAGTTCGAGGTCGCGGTGGAGACGAACGGAACGATTGCGGTCCCCCATGGAATCGATTGGCTCTGCGTCAGTCCCAAGGCGGGCGCTGAGTTGGTGCAACGTACGGGCGATGAGCTGAAGCTGGTCTATCCGCAGGCGGGCGCGACGCCGGAGAGCTATGCGGGGCTGGCGTTCCGGCACTTCTTCCTGCAGCCAATGGATGGCCCGCTCCGGCAGGCCAACACGGAGCAGGCGCTGCGCTACTGCCTCGAGCATCCCGCGTGGCGCCTGGGCCTGCAGACGCATAAGTTCGTGGGCATTCGATGAAGCGCGATGCGGCCGCGTGCATCGCCACGGCATGGGCATCGAGAGACGGCGCTTCGTCCGGAGGTGCGGCCCGAGTACAATCGGCGAATGATTGCATTCCTGCGCGGACGCCTGCTCTCCAAGTCGCCTAACCGGGCCATCGTCGAGTGCGCCGGCGTGGGCTATGACGCGACCATCAGCGTTGCGACCTTCACCTCGCTGCCGCCGGAGGGCGCCGAGGCGCGCCTGCACATCTACACCCACGTGCGCGAGGACCAGATCGCGCTCTTCGGCTTCGCGGAGCCGGATGAGAAGCGGCTCTTCGAGAGGCTGCTGACGATCAGCGGCATTGGGCCGAAGCTGGCGATTACGGTGCTCAGCGGCATCGACGCGGCGCGGCTGGTGACGGCCATCCGCGGCAGCGACCACGCCACGCTGACGCGCATTCCGGGCATTGGGAAGAAGACCGCCGAGCGCGTGGTGCTGGAGCTCAAGGACAAGCTGGACGACATGGCCGTCGCGCCGTCGGCACAGGCTGCGCGCTATGGCCCGGCCGGCGACGATGCGCTCTCCGCGCTGGTGAACCTGGGCTACGCGCGGCCCATCGCGCAACGTGCGATCGAGACCGCCATCGCCAAACAGCCCGACGCAGCACAGGACTTTGAAGTGCTCTTCCGCGCGGCGATGGCCGCGATTCGCTAATACTACCTATTACCAAGTATCCCTATGTTCTCGCGCAGACTCACCATCGAACGCATCGACGCCGCAGGCCTGGCGCACCGCTGCCCCATCGCGCAGATCGACAACTTCGCCATGCGCAACTTCACCAACGACGCGGTCTTCGACGACACGCTTCCCATCGCGGACGGGCTGCTCGAAGTGGGCTCGCGCGTTCCGCTGGATCGCCTTGCCGAGGCCATGGAGGACTGGTTCCGGCGCAAGAGCTATCTGGCCCCCGGCGAGCGCCTGCGCATCACCGAGGCTGCGCACGCGCAAGCGCCAACACAGCCCTAAATTATTTTTGAATCTGGTGGTGACGACCTGGCGGATGGGCCAGAGCTGAGTGGTTGGAACGATGCGCTGGTCGAATTTCGGATGCGCACTCGAGATCCATGACGGGCGGCCGAGTTACATGACGAGGGCGACTTTTTCCAGCTCTTCCTGCATCGACTTCAGCGAGCAGCCGAAGGATTCGATGCGCGAAGCCGCGCCGCACGCCTCGTAGCTTGAAACTCCGTATCCGCGCACAATGAGAAACGCGCTGATCAGTTCCGCCGCCTGCCGGGAATCGAGGCCGGACCGGGTCAGCTCCTCGCGCAGGGAGGAGAGGTCGGTCGCGGTGAATTTTTCTATCGCACAGCTTGCGTGCAAATTGTCTTCCATGGCCATCCTCCCTGCCCCGTTTATCGGCAGAAGCCGGGCGGAGGTGAACCTCGGCGCGCGGGACGGGGCGGCAACATCAGCGGGCCCGCCCGATTCGGGACGCACGGCCAGCCACGCGGCGCGGTACCATGGTACTTAGAATGAAAGCCACAGCGCGAATTTTGAATGGGGTCGAGATCGCCGCCCAGATCAAGGCGGAGGTCGCCGAGGAGACACGGACACTGGCGGCGGACGGGATTACGCCGGGGCTGGCGGTGGTACTGGTAGGCCACCTGGCTGCGTCGGAGATCTATGTGCGCAGCAAGGTGAAGACCTGCGCGGAGCTGGGAATATGGAGCGAGATGCTGACGCCGCCCGAGAGCATCACCACGGAAGAGATGCTGGAGTTGGTCGCCGGGCTGAACGCGCGCGATGAAGTGGATGGGATTCTGGTCCAGCTTCCGCTGCCCGCGCATGTGGACACGCGGCGGCTGCTGGAAGCGGTGTCGCCGGAGAAAGATGTGGACGGTTTCCATCCCATCAACGTGGGGCGATTGCAGAGCTCCGCGTCCCATGGAGTGCAGGCCGGAACGGCGCTGGCGCCATGCACGCCGGCGGGAATCATGGAGATTCTGAAACGCAGCGGGCTGCCGGTGGCGGGGCAGCACGCGGTGGTGCTGGGGCGGTCGGAGATTGTGGGCAAGCCCGTGGTCATGATGCTGCTGAACGCGTCGGCGACGGTGACGGTGTGCCACAGCAAGACAGTGGACATCGCTCGCTACACGAGGGACGCGGACATTCTGGTGGCGGCCATCGGCAGGCCGGGGTTTGTTACGGCCGAGATGGTGAAGCCGGGAGCGACGCTGATCGACGTGGGCATCAACCGCGTCACCGATGCGGCTGAAGTCGCACGCTTCTTTCCCGGCGACGAGGCGCGCGCCGCGCAGTTCGCGCAGCGTGGATCGACGCTGGTGGGCGACATCCATCCGGCGGCGTTCGCGCGGGCCGGAGCGTATACGCCGGTGCCCGGAGGCGTGGGCGCGCTGACCATTGCAATGCTGATGAAGAACACGGTGCAGGCGGCGAAGGCTCGGCGAGGCGCGGCTGCAGAACTCAGCGAAGCAGCCGTGGCGAAGGCGTAGCGTTATGCTGCGCGTGGGCCTTACCGGCGGGCTGGGCAGCGGCAAATCGACCGCGGCGCAGCGGTTTGCGGCGCTGGGAGCGCAGGTTTTTTCCGCCGACGAGATTGGCCGACAGTTGATGCAGCCGGGCGAAGCGGTGTACTCGGCAATTGTGGCACACTTCGGGCTGGGGGTGGTGAAGGCGGATGATACAGGTGGATCTCCTTGCGGGACGCTCGACCGCGCCGCGCTGGCGCGCATTGCATTCGGCAACAAGGGCAAGGACGCCGGACGCCTGGAGGAGTTGAATGCGATTGTGCATCCTGCGGTGATCGCGCGGCAGGCGGAGCTGATCGACGAGGTTGCCGCGCGCGATCCGAATGTCGTGGCGATCGTCGAGTCCGCGCTCATCTTCGAGACAAAGTATGGGCGCGAGGGCGGCTGTCAGAGGCGCTTCGACAAGCTCATCTTCGTGAGTGCGCCGGAGAAGTTGAAGATTGCGCGCTTTGTCGCGCGCGCGGCCGCCGGGAAGACGCTGAGCGAAGAGGCCCGGCGTGTGCTGGAGGCAGAGGCGCGGAAACGGATCGCGCTACAGATCGACGACGAGAGCAAGGCTGCGAAGTGCGATTTTGTGCTGACCAACGATGGATCGATTGAGCAGTTGCAGGCGCAGGTGGACGCGCTGTGGCCGGTGCTGAGGGATGCCGCCATGCACCGGCCAGGCTGATTCGCACGCCTTTCGGAGGCCCCGTTGGCCTGGAATGACTACAATACCAATGTGCGGGGAAGTCTCCGCCGATACCGACGTTTCGGGTGTTTCCGCGATGAAATTACGTCCTGTTCTGCTTGTGGTTTTGCTGCTTACCGGGTTTTATCTCGTGACGACGCATCTGGCGTCGACGGGCGCGCTGGCTCCGTGGCTGGCCTCGCTGCACCCGGCCGGCCCCGCGGCCGGCATTGAATCGGTGCGCGGCACGGACGGCGCCTTCGACCTGAATGTGGCCTCCGCCGCGCCGGCCTTCGACTCCGAGGAGCAGCAAAACATCGCGGTCTACAAGAAGGCGCTGCCCAGCGTGGTCAACATCACCACGACCGAGGTGGGGTACAACTTCTTCTTCGGGCCAGTGCCACTGGCGGGGCAGGGGTCTGGCTTCATTCTCAATAAAGACGGGCTGATCCTGACCAACAACCATGTGATCGGCAACGCGCAGCCCGGCAATATTGAGGTGAGGCTCTACGACAAGCACTCCTACAAGGCGACGGTGGTGACGGTGGACAAGGGGCACGACCTGGCGCTGCTGAAGATCAACGCACCCAACCTGGTTCCGGCGACCCTGGCTGAGACCAGCACAGGGCTACAGGTGGGGCAGCGGGTGTACGCCATCGGCAACCCGTTCGGGCTCTCGGGCACCATGACGCGTGGCATCATCTCGGCGATCCGCACCATTCGCGGCGGGGAGAACAACCTGATCGAGGACGCGATCCAGACCGACGCGTCGGTGAACCCGGGCAACTCCGGCGGGCCGCTGCTGAACTCGCGCGGCGAGGTCATCGGGATCACCACCATGATCGCGTCGAACGGCGTGGAGCAGTCGGCCGGCATCGGCTTTGCGATTCCCATCAACACGGCCAAGGCGGTGCTCGCCGACTACGCCAAGTACGGGCGCGTGCGGCGGCCCACGCTGGACATTGTGACGCTGCCGATCAACCCCGATATTGCCGAGCAGATCGGGCTGGCCGCCGACTACGGGGTGCTGGTCGAGCGCGTGCTGCCGGGCGGCGCGGCCGAGAAGGCGGGCCTGCACGGAGGCACCCAGCGCGCCTACGAGGGCAACAATGCCGGTCGATGCTGGGCGGCGACCTGATTGTGGCCTTCGACGGCCAGGAGATCACCAGCCCGCAAGACCTGGCGGCGGCGATGAACGCGCGCCACGCCGGCGATACGGTCACCCTGACCGTCTTTCGCGGGCGCAAGAAGATGGACTTCAAAGTGACGCTGAACGATGCCAAGGACCAGGCGCTAGGGCCGCAGACATAGGCGATGCGAAAGACCTTTTTGGCGATTCTCGCTGTGGCTGTCGCGGCCCTCTGCGGCCTGGCGTGGCCGTCCGCAAAGGCGCACCTGCAGGTGGCCGTGGTGCTGCGCCAGGTGGCGGGACAGCCGGCGCCGTGGATCGCGCGCGACCTGACGGCTGCGGTGACGACCCAGGACTTCAGCTTCCCCATCGAGACGGCGATTGGGCCGCAGCAACTGCGCGCGCGGCTGTACACTCCGCAGGGCAGGCCGAACGCGCCGGCCATGGTGATCTTCCACGGCGTGCATTACCAGGGCATCGACGAGCCGCGGCTGATGGGCTTTGCAACGGCGATGGCGAGTTGCGGCATTCGCGTGCTGACGCCGGAGCTGCCCGGCATCAAGGACTACCACGTGAGCCAGGCCTCGGTCGAAGCGATCGGCGAGTCGGTAAAGTGGTTCGCGGCGCAGACGGGCGGGCCGGTGAGCGTGATGGGGCTGAGCTTCTCCGGCGGGCTGGCGCTGGTGGCGGCGAGCGAGCCGCAGTATCACCCGGCCTTCAAGTTTGTGGTTGCGGTGGGGTCGCAGGACTCGATGCTGCGCGTGGCGGAGTTCTACATGACGGGCCGCGACGCTCGCCCCGACGGCTCGGTGGAGGCGCTGGCGCCGCACGAGTACGGGCCGCTGGTGCTGGAGTACGAGCACGTCGATGAGTTTGTGCCGGCGGCGGACCTCGGCCCGGTGCGCGCGGTGCTGCGGGCGCATCTCTACGAGGACAGGCCGGGCGAGGCTGCCGCGACGCGGCTGTTGAGCGACGTGCAGCGGCGCGAGGCGCGCGACCTGATGGATACAACCCTGCCCGCCACGCGCGCCGCGATTGCGGCGTCGATTGCGCGGCACGCGGGTGAGTCGCCGGGCCTCTCGCCAGAGGGACGGCTGCGCACGCTGGAGACGCCGGTCTACCTGCTGCACGGCGAGGCAGACAACGTCATCCCCTCGGCCGAGACGCTGTGGATGGCCCGCGAGCTGCCGCGCAACGAGCTGAAGGCGATGCTGGTCAGCCCCGTGCTCTCGCACCTCGACCTCAACGGGCCGAAGCCGGGGCCGATGGACCAGTGGCGGCTCATTCACTTCTTCGCGCTGATCATACGGGCGGCAAAGAGCTCAGCCGCCCGCTAGCGCTGGGCTTAAGTCTGGGGCTGGCTTCCGCCGAGTCTCGCAAGCCTCCGGGCCGCCTCCCGCTGGACAAGCAACTTGAGCCCCTCGCGGACAATGGCTGATTTCTCGGTCAGGCCTGTGTATTCCTGCGCCGTTGCGACCAAGTCGTCATCCAAATTAATTGTGGTTCGCATAATATCCCTCCGCACCGTATACACCTATTCTAGCATCATTCGATGCTATTATCGATGCATTCATCTACGGCTTGCGAGTTTTCTTGCCGCCCGCGGCCACGTTGCGGCCGAAGTGGAAGCTGGGGCCGACCGAGAAGCGGTAGGTCCAGCGGCCATCGGCGAGGATGTCGTTGAAGGGATGGTTGTAGACGAAATCCATCTGTCCGCGAATGCCGACGTGCTTGCCGAGGGCGACCTCGGCTCCGCCCCCCACGCCATAGAAGCCGGTCCAGTCGCGCTTGAATCCGGCAGGCGCAAGCTGGCCAACGATCACGGTCTGGAATGCGTCCTGCGCGTGGGGCACGGCGCGCTCGCGCAGCGCTCCCAGCGACGGCCGGAGAAAGAGCGTGAGCTTCGAGTAGTGCCGGTCGACGAGCTGCGGCCCAAAGGCGAAGGTCTGGGTGGCGGCGTCGGTGGGCACGGCAAGGCGGTAGTTCGCCGGCAGATAGCCCAGCAAAATGTATTGGGCCTGGGCGCCGTTGACCGTGGCCTGCAGCGCCGCGGGCAGAAGGTCCGTGGTGAGGATCTGCGAGCCCGTTCCCTCGCTGTAGTCCGCGCCGACCGAGAGCCAGCGCCGCATGTTCATCCCCGCCTGCGCGTGGAATCCCTGCTCGTTGAGGCCGAGCATCGGGCTGTCGATGTCGGCGAAGCCCGCGTAGACGTCGTAGCGGCTTACATAGGACTGTTGCGCATGCGCGTTGGTTCCGGGGAACGCGAAGAGAACTGCCAGAGCGGCGCCTGCAAGCAGAGTGGGGATTGCGATCTTCAAGTTTTTGCCCTCCTGGAACGCTGGCACAGATCGAGCGTTGCGGCCTACGCCGCTCCATTCCCTGCCAGATTCATTGAGCCGTAACCTTATCCGACTACAGCCTTGTTTGTCACTCGAAATGCGCAGGCGCGCCCAGGCTGCTCGGTGGATGCTTCCGCGGGAGGGCAAGGGGGAGTCTAATACATCCATGAGGCCTGCCTCCACGAGACCGCTGCGGATGAGATCCGCTCTGCTGTTTGGGTTGCTCACGATCGCCGTTGCCACTATCGGCGCGGCGGCGGCGAATGCGCAGAAGAATCCGAAGGACAACGCTCTCCGGCTACGACCGCTCGGCGCGCGCGACCCTGGTGCATCCGGCGATTGTGTACGTCGCGGCGGACGACAACGCGCAGCACATCAGCGAGGTGCTGCCGGGCCACGAGGTGGTGGTGATCGAGCGCAACGGCGCGTGGGTGCGCGTCTTCGCCAACACCGATATTCCGGACGAGCAGGCCGACGACCAGAAGCCGGAGTTCAGCGCGGACCAGACCGTGACGCCGGCCTCGGGGTGGATCCACGACAAGGGTATCGTGACGCCGGCAACGGCCAACGGCGATACGATTCTGTACGGCACTGCCGCGAACTTCGAGGAGCAGGCGGAACAGCCGCACGCACCGAAAGACGCGGCCGAGGAGGCGCACCTGCTCTACCGGCGCGTGGCCGAGTACTTCCCCGACTCGCCGCTGGCGGCGGAGGCGATGTTTCGCTCGGCCGACGTGCGCTGGCAGATCGACAAGGCCGACATCGGCACCCTGCCTTCGGCCCACGAGCAGGAGGCGTACCTGCGGCCGCAGCTCTACGAGGGCGAGATGCAGCGGGTGATGAAGCTCTACCCGGCGTCGAAGTTTGCCGCGCTGGCCGCCTACGACCTGATCGACAATAAGCTGTGCGGCGACTGGCAGGGGCTGCCCAAGTGCCCGGAGATGGAGGCCGGCCTCTACGAGCGCTACGCCGACCGCTATCCCGACAGCCCCAAGGCCGCCGAGGCGCTGTATGAGGCGACCTACCGCGAGGGCGTGCTGGTGGAGATGTACACGGTGCAGGACGAGAAGAAGCGGTCGCAGCAGGCGGCGGCGAATGCGGTCGGTCTGGCCGCGGAGCTGAAGCAGCGCTACCCGCAGTCGGACTTCGCGGCGCGCGCGGCCAGCATTGCGTATCGCGTGCAGCAGCAGATTCCCATCTACGGCAACGACCGCGAATAAACCGCGTCTGCACAGCCTTCAAGACCGCGTCACACATCCCGGATAAAATAGCGGAATGCCCATCTATCAAGTCATCGTTCTGGCCATTGTGCAGGGACTCGCCGAGTTGCTGCCGGTTTCGAGCTCCGCCCACGTTGTCGTCGCCGAAAAATTGATGGGGATCGACCCATCGACGCCGCAGATGACGCTGCTTCTGGTAATGCTCCATACCGGCACTATGTTCGCCGTGATTGCGTACTTCTGGCGGCAGTGGAGGCAGAGCTACTTTGCCACGGCGGACGCGTTCAAACGCTTCGCGCTGCGGCTGGTCTATGCGACGGCACTGACGGGAATCGTGGGCGAGGCGCTGATCAAGCTGGTGGAACACACCATGTTCAAAGGCGCGCCACAAGCCGAGATCGAAGACCTCTTCGGGCGGCTGGACCTGGTCGCGCCGGCGCTCGCCTGTGCTGGGATTCTGATTCTGATTGCCGGGCTGCGGGAGAATCGGTCGGAAGGTACATCGGCCAAGGAGCCTGCGGCGGCGAGCCTGACGCGGCGGCCGGCCGACAGCGTGACCATGCGGCAGGCGGGCTGGATGGGCCTGGTGCAGGGGCTATGCCTTCCCTTTCGTGGGTTTTCGCGCTCCGGCGCGACGATCTCCGCCGGAATGCTGACGGGTGCGAGCAAGCAGCGGGCCGAGCGGTTCAGCTTCGCGCTGGCGGTGGTGATTACGCCGGCCGCGATTGGGCGCGAGGCGATGCGGCTGGTGCATGCAACCCACGCGGCTGCGGCGACGGGCTCGCCCGTCGATCTGCATGGGACGGTGGCGATGAGCCTGCTGGGCGCGGTGTTTGCCTTCCTCGCCGGTCTGGTGGCGCTGAAGTGGCTGAGCAACTGGCTGGAGAATGGCCGCTGGACCTGGTTCGGAATCTATTGCCTGGCGGCGAGCGCAGTGGTGTGGTGGCTGCACTTTGGACCACGCCATCTATAGCAGAGTGGCTCAGACGATCCGGGGCTAAAGCCCATTTGAAATGGATCACTTACGGCACGGGTAAACCCGTGCCCTTAAGCAAGACGGGCGATCCGAATCATTCCGGGAACTACCAGATGCTGCCGGGCTGGAGGAACTCGGGGCTGACGGGGTTCTCGTAGACGGAGTAGTCGCGGGTGACGACGGTCAGCCCGCTCTCGGAGACGAAGTAGTTCTTCTTGTCCTCGTTGGCGTCGTAGCCGATGACGGTGCCGTCGGGGATGTGCACGTCGCGGTCGATGATGGCGTGGCGGATGCGGCAGTGGCGGCCGATGTTGACGTGGGAGAAGATGACGGATGAGTCCACGTCGGCGTAGGAGTTGACGCGCACGTCCTGGCTGACGACGGAGTTGCGCACCACCGCGCCGGAGACGATGGAGCCGGAGCAGACGATGGAGTTGATGGCCATGCCGGTGCGTCCCGGTTCGCCGAAGACGAACTTGGCGGGGGGGTACTGATAGGGGCGGGTGCGCATGGGCCAGCTCTTGTCGTAGAGGTTGAAGACGGGCGAGATGCCGGCCACGTCCATGTTGGCGTCGTAGTAGGCCTCCAGCGTTCCCACGTCGCGCCAGTAGAGGGCGCGCTGCTTGTTCTCATCGACGAAGTTGAAGGCGTGCATCTTGACCCGGCCGAGCAGCTTGGGCAGGATGTCGTGGCCGAAGTCGTGGGTGGAGCCGGGGTCTTCGGCGTCCTGGATGAGTTCGGGCAGCAGAATGTCTGTGTTGAAGAGGTAGATGCCCATGGAGGCGTCGACCACGTTGGGGTCGACGGGCGAGCGGATCTCGGTGGACGCGGGTTTTTCCACGAATCCGGTGACCTCGCCCGTGCGCGCGACCTCGACGATGCCGAAGCGGGAGACCTCGTCGGGCCGGATCGGCAGGGTGGCCAGCGTAACATCGGCGCCGGAGTCCTTGTGCTGCTGCAGCATGCGGCCGTAGTTCATCTTGTAGATGTGGTCGCCGGAGAGGATGAGGACGTAGCGCGGCTCCTCCGACCCGATGGAGTAGATGTTCTGGTAGACCGCGTCGGCGGTGCCCTGGTACCAGCTCTTGGAGACGCGCTGCATGGGGGGCAGGATCTCGATGAACTCGCCCAGCTCGCTGGCCACCACCGGGCCCCAGCCCTCGCGGATGTGCCGGTTGAGCGAGAGCGCCTTGTACTGGGTGAGGATGTAGACGTGGCGCAGGTCGCTGTTGATGCAGTTGGACAGCGTGATGTCGATGATGCGGTACTGGCCGGCGAAGGGAACGGCCGGCTTGGCGCGGTCGCGCGTAAGGGGGAAGAGCCGTTCGCCGGCCCCGCCTGCAAGCAGCACACCGAGTGTGTCTCTCATCGTCCTTTACCTCGAAAGCGAAGTAGGCCTCTGCATACGACGATAGCAGAGCGGATTCGGCATCGCCCCTATCGAACGGTGAGCGAATCGAGAGTCTACCACGGGTGTGTTGTTTTTTGTGCCGGAATGAGGAGAAGAGGCCGCTGAAGGGGGACCGGGTGCAGTCCCATGAGGGGCGAAGAGGCCGCGCGTCCGGCTGAGAGCGGGCGCGGAGCTGAAGACAGTTGCCGGCTATGCGTCGGTTGAAGGGCCCGCGGCCGAATCGGCAGCGGAGCCAATGCCGAGGCTGTTGGAATGGGATTCCGAATCGGAATCGGGAAGGGTGATGCGCAGGGACTTGAGGAAGTTGAGGTCGTTGCGTGTAAATGCGCCCAGCGCGGCTACGCTGTCGGAGTCCGTGGCCCGGCCCGCTTCGCTGACGGGTTCCACCTCGTTGAGGCCGATGGTTGCCTCCAGCATCAGCAGAACGTCGAATCCCTGGTCGCGGATGTTCTTCACCACGCCCGCGATGCTTTCCGACTCGGAGACAGATTCGTGGATTGCCTCTCCCAGCTTCTGGATCAGGTTCTTCACTTTTGCATTCAATGCCGCCTCCGCGCTGCCCTGGGATTTTAATCCAGCCTGCGATTCGACCGCATTGGGTATTCCCTGCCCTCGGAAGACGCCCACCGGCGGGAACGGCTTTGCGGTCCGTTCTCTCTGACTCTGAACTCAAGGATACGCCGCGCCGAAAGCCGCCGCAATGCCACTTTGCGGTTGGTTTTCCTCAGGGAACGCGGCTTTGCGCAATCCCGCGAAGGCTAGAGCATTTCTCCTGATGGTGTACGCCGAAGACGAGGTTCTTGCGCCGTTTTTCCTCAAGAAAAACGGCTTTCGAGGAGCTTATCCGGTGAGTAGGATCAGGAGAAATGCTCTACAAGAAGCGTGAAATTGCTCTACACTTCGAGCATGGATGTGGTTCGCTTTGGGCGTGCGCTTGGCTTCGGAGCGCGGCAGGCGGTGAAGACGGTGACGGCTGCGGTGGACGCGGCCACGGCGGAGAACCCCTCGCGCAAGAGCGCGGGCACGAGTGCGAGCGCGGGGGCGAATGCCGGTCCGGCGTCGCCCAGGCCGCAGGCGAGTGGCGCAGCGGACCCGCCCCATACGACGGCCCCTGCGGCGATGAGCAAGGCAGCTAGTATTGCGGCCCATGGCGCGGCCCGGACCGTCGTCCAGGCGCGTACAGCAAAGCGGGGGCTGCGGCACGGCAGCCGGCGCTTTGGCCCCACATGGAGGACGTTTGTGCGCCTCTGGGGGGTGCTGTGGCTGGAGGTTGCGGGCGTCGTCTTCGGGCTTTTCGTGCTCTTCGCCGCAACTGGGGTGTGGCGTCTGCGCGGCGAGTGGCACTCCAACGCGCCCGAACACCGGCAACTGCTGGGCGCGCTGGCGATGCTGGCTGTCTTCGGCTACTTCTCGGGCAGCAGCTTTGTTCGGGCGCGGCGGCGGGAACGGCGGCGCTAGGGATTTCCCCGTTCCTTCGTTGAAAAACTCATGACACAGCCGCCTATTTGAGCGACACTGGTACCATCATGACCCAAGCGCGCATGCAACACCTCCTGGAAGCCGCCAACCTGCTGATCAACGCACGCCGCAACCACGCACCTATCGCCGACCTGCCGGCTGAAGTGCAGCCGAAGTCGCTGGAAGATGCTGCCGTCATCCACGGAATCATGGCCACCGCATTCGGGCCCATCGGCGGATGGAAGATCGGCGCTGGCTCGCCCGACGCCACCCCCTTCTTCGCGCCCATGCCACTGGCCTGGATGGCCCGCGGCGGCACGCTGCTGGCCGGCCCGCGCTTCCGCTATCGCGTGCTGGAGGCGGAGATCGCCTTCCTGCTGGGCAAAGACCTGCCCGCGCGCGCCAAGCCCTACTCGCGCGCCGAGGTGGTCGCGGCCATTGCCAGTTGCCATCCCATCATCGAGGAGCTGGAGTCCGGCCTCATCGACCCCAAGGCCGCCAACAACTTCTCCATGCTCGCCGACCTGCAGATGCACGGCGGCTTCATCCACGGCCCCGCCTGCAAAGACTGGAAGAAGATCGACTTCAAGACGGAGACGGTGACCCTCTCCATCAACGGCAAGTTGGAGGTGGAGCGCACCGGCTCCAACACATCGGGCGACCTGATGCGCCTACTTCCCTACCTGGCCAACGAAGGCGCGGCGCGCACCGGAGGCCTCAAGGCCGGCCAGTGGATCACCACCGGAAGCTGGACCGGCAATACGCCTGCCCGCCCCGGCTCGCTGGTCGAGGTCGCATTCGCCCACGCCGGCAAGGTCAGCCTGCGCTTCGCATAAATCATTTCAACCACAGAGCGAGGCAGAGGCCGGGTTCCCCAAACCTCGAACCTCGAACCTTGCACCTCGAACCTGTCTCTAGCTGATCTCCAGAATCTGCTCGCTCGCGGCGGCGATCTGCTGCGCGCGCGCTGCCACTTTGCGGGCCACCTCGAAGAACGGCTTGGCCCCAACGCTCTCCGGCCCGGCCAGCGCCACGGGAAGCCCGCGGTCGCCACCCTCGCGGATGGCCGGATCGAGGTCCAGCGAACCCAGGAACTCGAGGCCAAACTGCGCCGCCGTCCGCTCCGCGCCGCCCGAGGAAAAGATGTCGACTGCCTGGTGGCAGTGCGGGCAGGTGAAGTGGCCCATGTTCTCCACCAGGCCGATCACCTCGACCTTCACCTGGCGGAACATCTCGATGGCCTTGCGCGCGTCCTGCAGGCTCACGTCGCTGGGCGTGGAGACGACCACCGCGCCGGTCAGCGGCACGGTCTGCACCAGCGAGAGCACCACATCGCCCGTGCCCGGCGGCAGGTCCACGATCAGGAAGTCCAGCTCGCCCCATTCCACCTGCTGCAAAAATTGGCGGACGATCTGGTGCAGCATGGGCCCGCGCATCACCATCGGCTGGTCGCCCGGCGCCAGTAGACCGATGGAGATGAACTTGACGCCGTGCGCCACGAGAGGGCCGATGCGGTCCTCGCCCACCATGCTGGGCGCTCGCGTCGCGCCCATCATGATCGGCACGTTGGGGCCGTAGATGTCCGCGTCGAGCAGCCCCACGCGATGGCCCAGCTTGACCAGCGCCACCGCCAGGTTCACCGCGACGGTCGTCTTGCCCACGCCGCCCTTGCCGCTGCCCACGGCCACCACGTACGTCACACCCGGCAATGGCTGCGGCCCCTGCGGACCTCCTGCTCCTGTATGTCCCATAGAAATCTCCCCTGCGCGTTCTGCGCTTGTCTGTATTACGTTGTCATCCTGACCCTGAGCCGGTCGAAGCAGAAGTAACCCTGCATTCGTCGTTGCCGTTGTCTTTACCAACAACCAGCAACCTTCAAACGTGCCACCCAGCCCCCAGCGCGGCGCGAACCTCCCGCGCCCGCTGCGTCTCCTCGCCGCGCATCTCTCGCCGCCGGCCGGCGTCGGCGAAGCGGCGCTTCTGGTGCTCGGTCTCCGCGATGACGCACGGCACGGGGATGGGATGCCCCTCGTGGTCCACCGCGACGTAGGTCACATAAGCCGAGGAGACGTGGCGCAGCGTCTGCCCGCGCGCGTCCTCCACCATGGCGCGGACGCCGATCTCCATGCTGGTGTGGAAGGCGCGGTTGACGCTGGCCTTCAGGATCAGCAGGTCGCCCACATGCACCGGGGCGACGAAGTCCAGGTGGTCCATGCTCGCCGTCACCACGATGGCATGCGAATGGCGCACCGCGGCCACCGCGCCCACCAGGTCGATCCACTGCATCAACCGCCCGCCAAAGAGGTTTCCAATGGCGTTGGTGTCCGCGGGAAAGATGATCTCGCTGCGCTCCGCCTGCGACTCCGCCACCGTCCGCGATACGACCTTAGCGTCGCTCATCCATCCATTCTAAATCCCAAAAAGAACGAACGGCTTAACACCGATCGACACCGATGGACCACATATCGAAAACCTTTCTATTTCAACGGCCGTCATTCTGAACGCGGTGAGTGGCACCTGATTTTTTTTGCTCGTTCTCGTCCAACGAGATCAGAGTTGTTTTCTTGTCCGTGTTGTTCTTGATCGGCGCTCGTCGGTGAGGATCGGCGTTATGCCTTTTGCTGCGAGCCAAGCGGCTACTGCAGGCCGAGGTCCGCCAACTGCTTGGGGTTCGCCTCGTCCACCGCCAGCAGATTGTGGCAGACCGAGCAGTCGTTGGTGAGCGTCTTGCCGTCCTTCGACGTGTGGTTGCCGTCGTGGCAGCGGAAGCATCCGGGCGAGGGATTGTGCCCCGGCGCGCTGTGCCCCATGCCGTTGGGATAGGTTCCCCAGGTCACCTTCATATCGGGAAAGACGTTGCGCTTGTAGATGGCGACGAGCGTCTTCGCCGCCGCGTCCACCGCTGCGCGCTGGCCCGCCCACACCGCCGGATACTCGGTGCGGTAGAAGTCGTCCAGCCCCGAGGCGATCTTCGCGGCCGCCTCGGCCTGCGATGCGTACTCCGCCTGAATCAGTTGCAGCCCCTCCTTGTGGACGAAGGGAAGGCTGGCGCTGGGCGTGCCGTCCACCATCACCTCGTCGATGGCGTCCTCGGCGGTCTGGAAGGTGTGGGTCGCCTGGTTGTGGCAGTCCATGCAATCCATCCGGCGGGTAACGCCCTTGACCGGCCCCTTCCAGTCGGAGCTTACATATTGCGTGGTCGATCCGTCCGCATTGTGCTTGCTGACCGCAATGATCGTCTGGAAGGTGGTGTCGGTGGCCACATACTCGTAGTCGTCGAGATGGTGGCCGTGGATGCCGCTGAGGTGGGAGAGCGAGTCCACTCCGCCCAGGTGCAGCGCCAGCACGGTGCGCGTGATGGAGTTCTTCTCGTCGTCGCCGTACATCGTCTCCACCAGCAGCTTCTCGCCCACAAAGCGCGTCGGCGAATGGCACTCCTCGCAGGTGGCGCGCGCCGGGCGCAGCACGGAGAGCGGGGCCAGGATGGGACGCGGATAGTTGCCCAGCGTCACCTCGATCAATTGCTTCGTCCCGTTCACCTTGGCCTGCACCGCCGCCGAGAATCCGGAACCGATGTGGCACTCCACGCAGGCCACATGCGAGTGCGGAGACACCTGGTATGCGGCCCATTGCGGCGCCATCACATGGCAGCTCTGGCCGCAGAAGTTCGCCGAGTCCATATAGGAGACCGTGCGATAGCTCGCCGTGCCCACAATGATGAAGTTGATCAGGGTGGCCACCAGAACGATCTCGATCCCGCGGCGGAAGACCGGGTCCCTGAGCTCGATCCGCGGATAGATGGAAGGGATCTGGCCGAGCTTCGTGAGCTGCCTTCGCCGCAGCCAGATGCCGATGGGAATCAGAACCAGCCCAAGGATGAACAGTCCGGGCAGAAATACATCGAAGAGAATGCCCAGGTAGGGATTGGAGGAGCCGCCGTGCCCAAAGATACTGACAACCCAGAACCCGACCAGCACAACGGCCGACGCGCTGGTGATTGCGCCGCCGATCAGGCTGGTCCAGTTGTTGCCATAGAACAGGACCAGCCGAAGGCTCTTCCTCAGCTTTTCGTAATCGAACATGCAGACCTCTGAAGAGGATTATTCCGTGCCGAAGTAACCGATCAATGTCAATACCAGAAGGAGAAGCCCAATCAGAATGGCGGTGAACCCGATGACCCTGGCGAAGTTCTCCCACCAATATACCGGCTTCTCGCCCTCTCTAGCCTCCAGCTTTCCCTGCGCGGCCAGGCGCCGATACTCCAGCGTGCGCTTCTTCTGGAACTCCTCGTCCGTCTCCTTGCCGGTGAAGATCACCATGTCCATGGGGAAACTGTCGGGGCGCAGGTGCGTGTTGACGAAGTGAATGGAGAAGATGAACAGGATGGCCAGCAGGGCCTCCTCGCCGTGGATCACCAGAACGGCGTTCAACGCCCAGCCCGGCAGGAACTTGGCGAAGAAGGGAGCAAACCACATTGCGTATCCTGAAAAACCGATGACGATCATGCCCCAGAAGACGGCCCAGTAATCGAACTTCTCCCAGTAGGCGTAGCGCTCGAACTGCGGCTTGGGCCCCAGTCCCACAAACCAGCGCAGGTGGCCGACCACGTCCTGCACGTCCTTCCAGTTGGGCACCATCGACGTCGGCCCCCAGAAGATCCCCTTCTCCTTATGCACCAGCGCGCGGGTCGCGATGTCTTTCAGGTGATAGAGAAACGCCAGCGTCAGCACCACGGCGCAAAACTTATGCAGGAACAGAATGGCGCCGAAGCCGCCCACCTCGCGCGCGAAAAAACGCGCCGCCGGGTTGTCGCTGAAGCGCATGGGCAAACCGGTCGCCGCCAGCCCCAGAAACGATGTGAACAGGACCACGTGGAGGTATCGCTGGGCCAAGGTGAACCGCACATAGTACTTCTCTTTGCCGCTCGCTTGCGGCTGGCCGCTCTCCTGCGGCTGGCTTTGCGGATGCGGCTGGCCTTCCGGCTGCTGCGAGGGCACGGTCCCCGTCTCGTCAGTCATCTTTTGCCTCCCCCGTTGGCCCGTTCCTGCCCTGTTCCCTCTTCGCCCGGATAAACCACAGCAGGGTATGCAGCGAGAAGAACCCGAGCACGCCCCATAGCAACAGGTTCATGAAGAACCGGGTGAAGTACAGCGCCGGGTTCAGCCTGCGATTGCGCGGATTGGCGTGCGGTTGATACTGAACGAAGCTGGCGTTGGCGTCCGCGTGGCAGCGGCCGCAGGTCTTGATCAGGTTTGCCTTGTTCACCGGCGAAGCAGGATCGGACGCGGGCCGGATGTCGTGCGCTCCGTGGCAGTCCCAGCAGCGCGCCGTCTGCACATAGCCGCCCAGCAGCCCCAGTTGCGAGTGGAAGGTGTCCTGGTAGGTGGCGAACCTCCCCTTGTGGCACGAGCCGCAGATGGGCGTGGACTGCATGCGGAAGTCCGCCAGCGTCGGCTGCAGGATGGCGTGCGCCGTGTGGCAGTCCGAGCATACCGGCGCGTTCAGGTCCCCGCCGGCGACGGCCTTGCCATGCACGCCCGCGGAGTACTCCGCCTCCACTCCCCCATGACACGTTCCGCAGGTGTTGGGAATGTTTGTTTTGTAGGTGGGGCTCTGCGGGTCTTTGTGGCTCAGGATGTGGTGCGATCCGTGGCAGCTCATGCAGTTTGCCGCCACCAGCAACCCCTCCTTGCTGACGGCATAGCCATGAATGGAGTCCATGTACACCGAATAGACATTCTGCAGGCCGTACTTTTTTGCCAGCGCATCGCTGGCGTGGCATGACCCGCAGGTGCGTGGAATGTTCAACGGATACACCGCGGACCGCGCATCGCTCTTTGGGAAGATGGCGTGCGCGTCGCCATGACAACCGGTGCAGGGATGCGCGCTGGCGGAGGCATGAACGCTGTCGGCGATTCCCGTCGCCTGATCGGCGTGGCAGGCGGCGCACTTCACCGCAACCGGCGTCTCCGGATGGGGATAGTCTTTGATCGAAGTGTGGCAATCGGTGCAGCCCAGGCTGCCGTGAATGCTCGCATGAAAAACGTCCGCATCCACGCCGACGCTGTGTCCCGCCGCGTCCTGCATCGTCTTGTCCGCATGGCAGGAAAGGCAGTCGGTCTGCGCGCGCAGCATGGACGGGCCGCTCAGGCAGATGGCAAGGAGAAGAGACAGCAGAACTGCGCAGTTGGATGTTGCTCCAGAGCCAGGCAATCCTGCCAATTTCTTTCTAGCGATATGGAGGGATTGTGGCCAATCTCCCCGTAACTTCCTGCCGAACTGACCCGACGCGGCCACGGTTAGCCTCATTCACTACTTCTGCAGGGTGCGGATGTAGGCTACAACGTCCTTGATCTGCGCGTCGGTCAGCTTGCCGGCGTAGGCCGGCATCTTGATGGGTCCTGTGCCTGCGCCGTTTTTAATGGCGGCAATCAAAGCTGCATCCGTGGCCTTAACGGACTCGGGGGACTTGAACGGCGGGACCTTCATTCCGGCATTCCCCGTCCCGGTTGCGCCGTGGCACATCGCGCACTTCTTGTAGGTGTCCGCTCCCGAACCCTGGGCAAAGGCGGTGGTGCCAGTCATGGCCGCCAGGATGGTGGCAAGCGCAATTCCAGTCCGAATCTTCATGGGCAATCTCCTGTTTTGCTGGAACTCATCTTTCACTGTAACTCATACTCAAAACTCATAATGGATTGCAAGGGTCAAATTATTGGCGTGGAAGTTGCGCGGCGCGCTCATCCCGGCGGGCGATTCGGTCAGCCCGGTCGGGCCGGTCAGAGTGGACGAGTTGCAGGGAACAACGGCTGACGTCGCATTTGTTGAAGTGCTGCAGAAGGGCGCACCGGAGGGTCCGCCTTCGCCGTATCCATAGAAGTTGTACTCCGCCCTCCAAACCAGTCCGGGATGGACCGTCCATGCAACATTCAGATAGGGCGACTGATAGGCGGACTGCAGCGAGCCGTTCACCTGTTGCGCGTCGCTGAAGAACTGGTTGCCGCTGACCGCGCTGATGCGATAGCCCAGACCGGAGCGGAGCACCTTGTTCGGGGAGTATGTGAGGCCAAACGACGCGTACTGCGTGGGTGCATCCATGAAGTCCTTGACCGGCCCCCAGTCCGTCAGCAGGTTCGGGCACAGATTGGGCGCGCCCGCGCTTGTGGTCTCGGCAGCGCCAGGGAAAAGGACGCTCCCGCCACTCAGGTAGCAGGCGTTGGTGGAGATATACACATCGTTGTAGGAGTAGTTGAAGTCGAAGCTATAGCGCTCGTTGGGCGCCAGAACGGCGCCCAGGCCCACCGTGCGGCTGTGATCGACGTGCTGCAGCGGGCCGTCCGCGGGCGGAGTGCCCGTGTTGTTGGTGTTGTTATGCCGCTCCAGGTCGTTGAAGGCGCCGGAGATTGTCGCCCAGGGCTTTGGCCGGTACAGGGTATGCACCCGGTAGTGCTTCAACTGCCGGGGGCTCATCGGAGTGAAGGCGTTGTCGGAGTAGGAAACTTCGACCGTGCCGTTGAGGTCCCAATGATTGGTGGGACGCAGCGCGGCGTTGAGGATTCCGGCGTTTTCGTTGATGTCGATCTCCGTGCTCCCAGGGCTGGTTACATTGCCCTGCACGATGCTGTGCGTGCGGTAGCGATAGGTCAGCGAGAGCGTGGCGCGAGACGAGGCGTCCCATGCCGCCGTCGCGGCATTGGTCACAAACTTCTGGCCAAAGTAGCCATCGAGCGGAGTGCCGTTGGGATTGCCGGTGATACTGAAAACAGATCCAGGGCCCAGCGCACCCGAGTAGTTGATGGTTTCATTGGGGTTCGTCGGCGTATTCTGCGTGATTCCGGCAGAGATGTTGGAGACGCCGGGCTGGTGGACATTGGAGAAGTCAACCTGGTCGGAGAGGGCAATCGTCTTGGTCGCCTGCCAGACGATGCCGTAGTCGAGGCTTACAACCCGCCGCTGCACGGTCGCATTGCCCGTAAACGTCGCCGAGCGGATTGCCTGAGCGGGGTAAGCCGGGGTAACTCCTGTACCAGTCGCGGCCACCCCGTCCAGGCCCGTCCAGTTCTCGTAGTAGTTGGGCAGATTGCTGTTGGAGATGGAGTAACGCAAGTCGCCGTTCATGGCGATGTTCCGGATGCTTGAGCTCTGAAAGCGGAACATCTCCGTGGGGTAGATGATGCGCGTCGGCTGCGAGCGCAGGTAGCTGGTGATGACATCGCACGCCGGATTGACGATGGGCAGGCCGCCCGGCGTCTGCGGGGCCGAGAAGATGGTGTAGGTGAGTGTGCTGCCCGAACCGGAGTACGCGCTGCCCATGCTGGCCGTATTGCAGGCGGAGATGGAGTAGGGAGCGGACAAAGCGTCCCAATCGCCCAGCGAGACCGGGGTGCCATCCGCCTCCTGCGCCAGGAAGCCGTTCGGATTCAGGGTGAAGTACGAGTCTGCCTTGTAATGGTTGACCTGCTCCTCAAATGTCAGCTTGGTGTGCTGCACGGGCTTCCAATCGATCGCGCCGGTAAAATCGTCGGTGCTGTTGCGCTGGACCTCCATGGCCAGCGAATCATACTTTCCGACCGACCGGGCAGGGCTGAGGGTCGGGCCCTGGAAGATGTTCTGCGAGTACCCGGCCCGGAAGGAGACCTTGCTGAGCGGCAGGACCGTCAGGTTGGTGTCCGTCATTCGCCGCACGGTGTTGAACATCACCGGCGAAACATTGTTCTGCGGCCAGGTGAGGGCCGCAGCGGTGGGAACAGTGTTGACCACTCCGTAGGGGACCGTCTGTCCGGAGTTGTCCGGGTTTGCCAGCAGGTCGTAGTCGGAGTACTGGCGGTCGCGGCGGAACATTCCGGAGAATTCGTAGAGCTTGCCCTTGGAGAAGTCCAGCTTGGCGAAGTTGTTGGGATCGCCGCCAAAGCCGCTGCTGAAGGCTGAAAGCGAATCCAGCAGTGGATGCTTTGTTCCCTCAACGGCATGCATGGTGAAGGTCTCGCCCAGCACGCGCGGCCCGGACTGGATGTTGACCAGCGTGTCGTACATGGCTCCGCTGCCGGAGAGGCCGACCATGTGGCCGCCCAGGTCCGCAGTCTGGTGGACCGTATACCCATCCTGCACCGCCTCCGGCGCCGGCTGGGTCTGGGCGGCTGCGGCGGCCGTCGTCAGCAGAAGAATGGCGACCCCCATGCTCTGTGCGAGCCGGGGTTTGGCCGCGTGAGAGAACTGTTCCGTGGGGTGCAGAGAGGGCCCGTCAATTATCGTCATCTCAAGCCTCATTGGAAGAAAACATTGCGAACATCGAAACCTAGAATCCCGGTGCGACAGTTGGTGCGCAATCTGTGCCGCGCCGTGGACCGTAACTGCACGGCGCGTCAAACTCCATTACCGGATGAAAGCCGGATTGACGTTGGACCCATGAATCATGGTGTGGCAGGTGACGCAGGGCGGACGGTCTGCCGATCCCGCGTTCATCCCATGGACCGTGCCGGCGGAGACCGGGCTGTGGCACTGGTTGCATAGCTGATTGATGTTGGGCACATTCAGCAGCCGGGCGTTCTGCGAGCCATGCGGCGTGTGGCACCCCAGGCATCCCTCCCCCTTCACCGCGGCATGTTCAAAGACAAACGGCCCGCGCGTCTCCGTGTGGCACTTGGTGCAGATCGCGTTCTGGTCGGCGGTGGACCGGATGTTGTTGTTGCCGAAGGTGCCGTGAACGTCGTGGCAGTCGCTGCACTTCACTAGGCCCTCATTCACCCGATGATGGAAGGGCATGTCGAACGCCGGCTTCACATCGGCATGGCACTGGAAGCAAAGCTGCGGCTGCGCGGCCTTCAGCAGCTTCGCCTCCGTGTCACCTTCATGAATGCTGTGACAACTGGTGCAACTGACGCCGGCCTTGGCATGGGGTGAGCGCAGGAAGTTGGGATGCACGCCCGCGTGGCAGCCCAGGCAGGTCGCATCCAGGTCCTTCGGCGAAAGCTTGCTCAGTTGAACGATCTTGGAAACGTCGCCGCCGCTCTCGACGTGGGCCTTGCCCGGCCCGTGACAGCTCTCGCAGGTCGCGCCCGTGCCATGGTTCCTCAGCGCAAGCTTCGAGTGCGGGTTGTCGCTGAACTTCTTGGCCACATCGGCGTGACAGGCGGCGCACGTGTCCGAACCGACAAAGTCGGCGGGATTGGGAGCGTCCGCTTTCTGCGCCACTGCCGCCTGCTGTTTCGCGCCCGCGGCATAAAGCGAACCGGCCTTCGTCGAAAGCCCCGGAAGCAACGCGATCAAAGCCATACACAGCAAAATCCGTTTCATTCAGCCCCTCCGCGGAGTGCCTCCGCACAGACTGCTCGCCCATGGATTGCAACTTGGTTCTTGTGTTCGATGACTGCTTGGTTCTTGTGTTCGACGACTGCTTGGTTCTTGGTTCCTGTGTTCGATGACTGCGACTTCGTTCCGGTTGCTAAAGAAAGCACCAATTCAATTGGCGAAAAATAAAGCGGGTTGAGAAACACTAGAGAGTCAAATCACAGATTACGTGTGACTGCCATCACTCACAATAAAGGTACGATAGAGTGCAAAATGGCGATTTGGATGTGACCGTCGTCACTCACAATGAAGGTACGGTCAAAAAAAGTGGGGTGGCGAGCCTTTGTGATTATAGTCACTCCACCAAGTGAGTGACGATCTTTTTTACGTCTTCCATGCACCCCCCCCCCCGCCTCTGCCCGGCAAGCTGTGACGTGGCTCACATACAAACCTCTCTCCCGCCCCGTAGGAATGAATTGCCGGTGCGGAGACGAGCAGCGGACGCGGCTTGCTGTTCCTCCATTCCGGCCCGCAACGGCGGCAACGGCAGGCCCCAATTCGGAAGGAAGTAAGATTACCGCAATGAGTCTTTACAAGGATGCAGGACATCTCTTCCGCTTTGCCTTTCTCTTCGTTGTGGCGTTCGCGGTGTTTCTTGTGGTCCGCCACTTCGTTGTGCCGAAGAGCTTCGGAGAGTATGGCCACTACCGCGGAGCAGCGATTGCGGAGATCGCCGCCCGCCCGCTGCACTACGCCGGCCACGAAACCTGCGAGACCTGCCACGCGGACATTGCCGAGGCGAAGAAGGCGGGCAAGCACGAGAACGTAAGCTGCGAGGCCTGCCATGGTCCGCTGGCCAAGCACGCGGAAGACCCTTCGATCCAGCCGGCGAAGATCAACACCACCGTGCTGTGCATTCGCTGTCATGCGGAGAGCGCCGCCAAACCCGGAGGGTTCCCGCAGATCGACCCGGTGCAACACTCCGGCGGGGTCCCCTGCGAAACCTGCCACCAGCCGCATAATGGCCTGTGATTCAGACTGGAGAAGCCAAGTGAACCTCGACCGACGCCATTTTCTCGTCATGCTGCCCGCGGCTGCGATCGCCTGGAAGTATGTGCTCGCCGGAACGCCGGAGGCCGCGCCCAACTACACCATGACCGACCACTGGTGGAGCATGTTGATCGACATTCCCAAGTGCATTGGATGCGGCAACTGCGTGCGCGCCTGCGCGGCGGAGAACGATGTTCCGGAGGGACACTTCCGCACCTGGGTGGAACGCTACCACGTCAACGACTGGCACATGGAGAGCCCCGAGGTCATCTCGCCCGACGGCGGCAAGGAGGGGTTCCCCGCCGTCGCCCAAAGCGCAGGCGGCGAGGAGGGCTTCTCTTCCGCGCCCCAGGATGAGGGCAAGTATTTCTTCGTTCCCAAGCTGTGCAACCACTGCGCCGATTCGCCCTGCACCCAGGTCTGTCCGGTGGGCGCCACATTCATCGCCCCGGATGGCGTGGTCCTGGTGGACCAGACCTACTGCCTCGGCTGCGCCTACTGCGTGCAGGCCTGCCCCTACGGATGCCGCTACATCCATCCGGAAAAGAAAGTCGCGGACAAGTGCACGCTCTGCTATCACCGGATCACCAAGGGCCTGACCACCGCCTGCTGCGAAAACTGCCCAACCGGCGCGCGGCAACTGGTCGACCTGAAAGATCCCAACGATCCCATTCACGCATTCCTGAAGACCCACCACGTCCAGGTGCTGAAGCCGCAGATGGCCACCGGCGCGAAGGTCTTCTACAACGAGCTGGACGGTTCGGTTCGATAACGATTTGCTTAAGGGCACGGCTTCAGACGTGCCGCAAGTTCAGCTTAGATTGAAGGGGCTTTAGCCCCTGAGGGAATCTGGATCGAGGCTTGCAATTCAAGCCCTGGAGAACAAGATGAACGGTGTTGAAGGCTACATGTATCCAAACGAAATCACACTCTATTGGAGCGTGCTCATCGTTCTCTACCCCTACATCACGGGGTTGGTGGCGGGCGCATTCATTCTGGCGTCGCTGGTCCGCGTCTTCAACGTGAAGGCGGTGGCGCCCACCTACCGGCTGGCGCTGCTCACCGCGCTGGCCTTCCTTATCGTCGCGCCGCTGCCCTTGCAGCTTCACCTGGGCCATCCGGGGCGCTCGCCGGAGATGTACTTCACGCCGCACAGCACCTCCGCCATGGCCATGTTCGGCTTCGTCTACCTCTGGTATCTGATGGCCGTTCTGGTCTTCGAGATCTGGCTGGACTACCGCAGCGACATCGTCCATCTCTCGCAGACCACCACCGGACTCCTGCGCCGCCTCTACCGCATCATGACGCTCGGCTCCCAGAACATCGGCCCGCGGTCGCTTGCCATCGACCACAAGGTCGGCTGGATCGTCACCATCGTGGGCATTCCCTCCGCCCTCATCCTGCACGGATACGTCGGCTTCATCTTCGGCTCCGTCAAGGCGAACCCCTGGTGGAACTCGCCCCTGATGCCGGTGGTCTTCATCTTTTCCGCCATGGTCAGCGGCATCGCCGCGGTGCTGCTGCTCTACATGCTGACCACCTGGATGCGCAAGCAGCCCATCGACATGCCCTGCGTGGACACCATCGCCATGTACCTCTTCTACATCTTCATCCTCGACTTCAGCCTGGAGATGCTGGACCTGGTCCATCGCATCTACGAGGCGGACGAGAGCTTCCGCACCCTCAACTTCATGGTCCACACCAGGCTCTACTTCTCGCAGATCGTTCTCCAGATCTGTATCGGAACGCTGGTTCCGATCTTCCTGCTAGCGATCGTTCAGGTCACAAAGCTGCCCGCGATTGTGCGCAGGCGCATCTACGTTGTGTCGGGGTGCCTGGTGCAGATCGGCGTCTTTGCCATGCGCTGGAACGTCGTCATCGGCGGCCAGTTGTTCTCCAAGAGCTTCCTCGGATACACCACCTACAAGATGGGCCTGGTCACCAAGGAGGGGCTGCTGATGGCGATCTTTTTGACCATTCTCCCGTTGCTGCTTCTGTGGGGACTGATGAAGCTGCTGCCTCCCTGGCCGGAGAAAGAAGAGCAGGGCGCGCTGGAACCCGCGGCCTGATCGCGGCACCGCGCGTCGTCATTCTGCACCGGACGAAGTTCGAAGAAGCTTCGACGAAGTTTTCGCCTCCGCCGCAGCCCCACCTCATACCACGCAGCGCGGTGCGTTCGGCATCGAACGATGTCAGGACGCTCGCCGCGGGCCTGTGGCTTGAGCGGAACCAGAGTTCCTGCGGCCTGGCGAAAAGTATGCGATGCGGTTTTCCTTGAGAGAAAACCGCGCAAAGCTCGATCGCCCCGGATACACCGACTCTGGTTCCGCTCTTGCCGCGCGGTCGTCCGGCAGCGAGCATACAAAATCCGTGCGCGCGCATCTGATGGTACGAACATCTGATACAAATCGAAAAAGTGGCGCAGACTATCGCATGCAGTGCGCTTCCGGCCGCAAACTCCGCTCCCGGGCCTTTACGAAAGCCCTGAATCAGTCTCTGTTTTGAAAGGGCGGAACTTCAGTCCCGCCGTAACCGCATCAATAGCAACAGGGCTTTAGCCCCCGAGGAAATGTCAAGCCCTTGTTCAGTTCTTCCTACGTTCAGGAGACAATGTGAGCGATCCAAAGTCGAGTAAGAAAAGACAGTCCAGCCATACAAGTCCAGAGGCCGGCACACAACCGGTTCTGGGAATGGATGCGCTCACCGAGCTGGCGCTGAATCTGCATTGGTCGTGGAACCATAAGGCGGACGAGATATGGGGCGCCCTGGACAGCACTCTATGGAAGACGACGCAGAACCCATGGGTCATTCTGCAGACCGTTTCGCAGGACAAGATCAACGCGCTGCTGGCGACGCCGAAGTTCCAACAGCGCCTGGCCGGGATGTTGCGCCATAAGCACGAGGCCCATGCCGCGGATGCGTGGTTCCAGAAGAAGCACGCTGGCGCGGCGCTCACCGCGGCGGCCTACTTCAGCATGGAGTTCATGCTGACCGAGGCGCTGCCCATCTACTCCGGCGGGTTGGGAAATGTGGCGGGCGACCAGATGAAGGCGGCCAGCGACCTGGGCGTTCCCGTGGTCGGGGTTGGCCTGCTGTGGGGCCAGGGATACTTCCGCCAGGACTTCGACGCGGACGGGCGGCAACGCGACCTTTATCCGGTGAACGATCCCGGCCAGTTGCCGATCCAGCCGCTGCGCCGCGCCGATGGAGAGTGGCTGCGGCTGCAGCTTCAATTTCCCGGAGGCAGGATCTGGCTGCGTTGCTGGCAGGTTTTTGTGGGACGAAGGAAGCTGTACCTTCTGGACGCCAACGACTTCGCCAACACCGCCGCGCAACGCGGCATCACCAGCGAGCTCTACGGCGGCGACGCGGAGATGCGCCTGAAGCAGGAGATCGTTCTGGGCGTCGGCGGCTGGCGGTTGCTGCGCGCACTGGGGCTCAATCCCGAGGTCTGCCATCTGAATGAAGGGCACGCGGCCTTTGCCGTGTTGGAGCGGGCGCGCTGCGCCATGGAGGACCACAAAGTCCCGTTCGATGTCGCGATGAGCATCACGCGCGCGGGAAATCTGTTTACCACCCACACGGCTGTTCCGGCGGGATTCGACCGCTTCGGTCCGGAGCTGGTGCGTAAATACCTGACGCACTATGCGAAGGATGAACTCGCAATTTCGGTGGAGGGCTTGCTTGCATTTGGACGAGCGGACCCCGCAAGATGCCTCGGAGCCGTTCAATATGGCGTACCTGGCGCTGCGCGGCAGCGGGCAGGTGAACGGCGTCAGCAAGCTGCACGGCGAGGTGAGCCGGCAGATATTCGGGCCGCTGTTTCCGCGCTGGCCGCGCGCGGAGGTGCCCATCGGCTCGGTCACCAACGGCATTCATGTGCCGACCTGGGACTCGGCCGGGGCCGATGCTCTGTGGACGAAGGTGTGCGGCGCGGAGCGCTGGCGCGGCGATCATCCCATTGCGGATGACGTGCGCCAACTGACCGACGCGGAGCTGTGGCAGATGCGCGGCGAGGCGCGCAAGACGATGCTGGCGCATGTGCATGAGCGTTATGCGCGGCAACTCTCCGCCGAGGGAGATCCCAAGCTGGATGCTGCCGAGGTCTTCAAGGAGGAGGCGCTGACGATTGGATTCGCGCGGCGCTTCGCCACCTACAAGCGCCCCGACTTTTTGCTGCACGATGCGGAGCGGCTGGTCCGCCTGCTCACCCATCCGCAACGGCCGGTGCAGTTGGTGATTGCGGGCAAGGCGCATCCGCAGGATTTCCCGGGGCAGGAACTGATCAAAAAATGGAACGACTTCATCCAGCGGCCCGAGGTGCGCGGCCATGTGGTCTTCCTTAGCGACTACGACATGCAGATGGCGCAGGAGCTGGTGCAGGGGATGGACCTCTGGATCAATACGCCGCGACGCCCGTGGGAGGCCTGCGGAACCAGCGGCATGAAGGTGCTGGCCAACGGCGGGCTGAACCTCTCGGAGCTGGACGGCTGGTGGGCGGAGGCCTACTCGCCGGAGGTTGGATGGGCCATCGGCGACGGCAAGGAGCATGGGGAAGACCCGGCATGGGACGCCGCGGAGGCCGAGGCGATGTACGCGCTGCTGGAGAACGAGGTGGTCCCGCAGTTCTACGAGCGCAACGCGGAAGGCATGCCGGTGAAGTGGCTGCACCGCATCCGCGAGAGCATGGCGCGGCTGACCCATCAATTCTCCGCCAGCCGCGCGATCCGCGAGTACACGGAAAACCACTATCTGCCCGCCGCGGCTTGGTATAAGGAACGGGCCGCGAACAATGGCGCGGTGGGAACGGGCCTCTTGCAGTGGCAACAGGAGATGGAGCGGCACTGGAGTTCGCTGCGCTTTGGCGCGCTGAAGGTCGAGTCGAAGAATGGACGCACTCGCTTCCAGGTAGAGGTCCTTCCCGGCGACGTGGCTGCAAAGGATTTACGAGTGGAACTCTACGCGGAGCCGGTTGCGGGAGGGATGAGCGAGATCGAGGCAATGACCGCGGTGGCGGGGCGAGCCTCCAGGCGTGCTGCTCTATGCTGCCGAAGTGCCCGCGACGCGTCCCGCCGGCGACTACACGCCGCGCGCGCTGCCGCGCCGTCCGCCTGCGCTGTTGCCGCTGGAATCGACGCAGGTCCTCTGGAGAAGCTGACCGGTACCGGGCCGCCAGCGATGCGCGCGGCCTGCTGCACGCGTCGATTCTTTCCCTGCCGCTGCTGCTGGCCGCCATGATGCTGGACGCTCGCGGCCGCCTTTTGTTCTAAACTCATCGCTGAGAACGAATCCCATGCCAGCCACTCACCACCAACACGCCCACCTCCGCACGCCGCCCGGCGTCATCGCCGGGATCATCGGCGTCTCGGCCGCGGCCAGCGCGCTCATCTGCTGGCTGGTCTACTTCCATGCGCCCACCGACGTGGCCGGAACGCACCTGCGCTGGCTGCCGATGGTCAACGCCGTGCTCAACGCGCTGGCCGCCATCGCGCTGGTCACCGGCTTCCGCGAGATTCGCGAGCGGCGCATCCTGCACCACCGCGCCTCCATGTCCTTCGCCTTCCTCTTCTCGTCGATCTTCCTCGTCTGCTACCTGGTCAACTACACCCTGCACGGCGAGACGCACCTTCCCATCGCCCACACCGGCGCGCTCTGGACCAGCTACGCCATCGTGCTCTTCTGGACGCACATCCCGCTGGCCATCCTCGCCCTGCCCATGGTCCTCATCACCTTCTTCCTCTCGCTCACCGGGCGCTTCCCCGCGCACAAGCGGCTCGCCCGATCGGCACCTTCCCCATCTGGCTCTATGTCTCGGTCAGCGGCGTCTACGTCTACTTGCTGCAGGCCGTCATCCGCTGACGCTCAAGCACGCTCACCTCCTCGAACCTGGGACCTCGCACCGCGAGTCGGCGTAAGTACGGCCCACCCGAAAGTTGTCACGCCGATTTGCCAACTTGCCGCCTCGCCGATCTGCTATTCTCATCCTTCGCAACCACAGCACCTCTGGAGCGTAGACAAATGGCAAAAGGCGTCAACAAAGTATTTCTCCTCGGCAATGTAGGCAAAGACCCCGAATTCAAAGTAACCCAGAGCGGGATGCAGATCGCCACGTTTGGCCTCGCCACTGCAGAACGCACCAAGGGCCAGGACGGCAACTGGACCGACAAGACGGAATGGCACAATATCGTCTGCTTCCAGCGCACCGCCGAGATCGTCCGCGACTACGTCAAGAAGGGCACCCAGCTCTTCATCGAAGGCCGCATCTCCAACCGCTCCTGGGAAGACAAGGAGTCCGGCGCGAAGAAGTACCGCACCGAAATCCTGGTCAACGAACTGACGCTGCTCGGCAAGCCCGGCGGCGGCAGCGGCGAAGGCGGCGGCAGCTACTCGAAGTCCAACACCGCTCCCTACACGGCCACCGCTGCTGCGCCCGCCGCCGCGCCCGACTTCGCCGACCAGGGCATCACCGACGACGACATCCCCTTCTGACAGACGTTACTTCGCTGCAGAGACAAATCGCGGGCTGAAGGGATACGGCGCGCTGACCGGCGCGCCCACCGGCGTCAGCGTTCCCGCCTGTTTGTCAATGCGGAAGACCTGCGCGTTGTTGCTGCCGTGGTTGGTCACCACCATCCACTCGCCCGAGGGGTCGATGTCGAAGTTGCGCGGCGTGTGGCCGCCCGAGTCGATGTGCTGCACCGGCGTTAACCGGCCGCTCTCGGGATCGATGGCGAAGACCGCAATGTCACCGTCGCCCACGTCGACCCGGTTGCTCGCGTAGATGAACCGGCCGTCCGCGCTCACCCGCATCTCCGAGGCATTGCTGGTTCCGTGAAGGTCCGGCGCAAGGGTCGAGACCACCTGCTGCTGGGTCAGCGTTCCCGTCGCCGTGTCCCAGTGGAAGAAGACGATGCGGCTGCCCATCTCCGTGTTCAGGTAGACCCACCTTCCGTTGGGATGGAAGACGACGTGGCGCGCGCCCCAGCCCGGCGTAATGCTGACCGACGCGGGATCGTTGGGCGTGAGCGAGCCGTCCTTCACGTTGAACCGGTGGACGTAGACCTTGTCCACGCCAAGGTCGCCGGTGAGCACGAAGCGGTTGGTGGGGTCCACGACGATGGAGTGCGCGTAGGCGTGCGTCTGCCGCTGCGGGTTGACGCCCGAGCCGGTGAACTGCACAAACGCCGTGCGCGCTCCGATGCTGCCGTCCGCCTTCAGCGCCCACGCGGCAATGTTGCCGCCGTCGTAGTTGGCCACGAAGACGTAACGGCCCGACTTGTCCAGGCTGATGTAGCTGGGGTCGCCGCCGCCGCTGGGGACCTTGCTCAGCAGGGTCAGGCTGCGACCGCCATCCGCAACCGCATACGCGCTGACGAAGCCCGTGGAGTTGCAGGTATACAGCCGCCTGTCGTCATCGGCCAGGATGAAGTACGCCGGCGCCTCCGCCTCGATCACAAACTCCGGCTTGCCCAGCGCGCCTGTCTTGGCGTCGAAGCTCGACACGGAAAAGCCCTTGCCCGGGCCGGCGACGTGCGTGCCGAAGAGCACCGTCATCTGCTGCGCTGCCATCGCCCGGGCTGCCAGTGCAAAACAGACCACGGCCAGAGCGCAGCGCAGGCCACGACCGGCTCGCCGCCGCGCATCGCGGTGAGCAACGGATAATTTGCTTCGAAGCATAATGCCCCTCCAACTGCATATTTTTCTGCGTAAGAATCATACCGGCTCGCTGCTGCTCACTGCCGATTTCCTCCATCGCATTCTCTCGCGATGGGTTGGGTTCTCACGGGCGCGCGCCCACGCTACACTAGACCCATGATCGACGAAACCACCTTCCGCCGCGAATCCGAACGCGCCCTCGAATCGTTGAAGCAGGCGCTGATCGCCGCCGAGGACGCCTCCGGCAGCTTCGAGTTCGAGGACAACAGCGGCGCGAGCAACATTTTGTTCGAGGACGGATCGAGCAAGTTCGTCGTCACGCCCAACACGCCCGTCCGCCAGATCTGGATATCGGCCCAAACCACCAGCTTCAAGCTGGATTGGGACGAGGCCGCGGGCGCGTTCGTGCTTCCCAAGACCGGCGAGGCGCTGATGCCGCTCATCGAGCGCCTGCTGCGCGAGCATCTCGGCGATCCCTCGATCACACTCGGCTGATCCGGTATAGACTGCTCTCAATCGCAGCATCATGAAGTGCCGCGCGATGAGCGCGCAAACGGGGAGGAACTTGACACCGATGACGCAGACGCTCTCCGTAGCCATCATCACCAAGAACGAGGAGGCGAACCTCGCGCGCACGCTGGCCAGCGTGTGGTTTGCCGACCAGATCGTCGTCGTGGACTCCGGCTCGACCGACCGCACCATCGAGATCGCCCACGCCGCCAACGCCACGGTCTACCAGGAGCCCTGGCACGGTTTTGCCGCTGCCAAGAACTCGGCCATCGCCAGGTGCACCGGCGCATGGGCCCTCTCGCTCGACGCCGACGAGGAGTTGACTGCGGAGTTGCAGGCGGAGATTCAGTCGCTGCTCTCCTCGAATCCTCCCGTAGACGCGTACCGCATCCGCCGCCGCAACCTCTTCCTCGGCCGATGGATCAGGCATGGCGGATTTTATCCCGACCCCAAGCTGCGCCTCTTCCGCCGCGTCCCGGCCAGCGTCACCACGCCGCCGCGCTTCCAGGACCGCCCCGTTCACGAGACCATCGCCTTCGACGGCAAGACCGGCACACTCGACCACGACCTCATCCACCACGCCTACCCGACGCTGGAGAACTACATCGAACACATGGACCGCTACAGCACGCTGGGCGGCGAACTGCTGGTCGCCTCTGGAAAGGTCAGCCGCTCGTGGCTCGCGTTCGTCTGCAATGTCGTGACGATTCCGAAGCTGACATTTCTGTGGAACTACGTCTTCCGCCTCGGCTTCCTCGACGGCCGTGAGGGCCTGCTGCTGCACCTCTATCAGGCCGCCTACACCAGTTGGAAGTACGCCAAGGCATGGCACTCCGCACGATCGAAGAAGAACTAGCTCCGTCTACTCTCTTCCCCACGCCTCCAGCTCAATCAACGCGCACCACTTGTCCGGGTCCGCAGACACAAGATTCGTCAGACGGAGCCAGGTGGTCTTTCGAGGCGGAAAAGAAAACTCCTGAAACTCGGCGGTCGGCGCAAGCTGAATGGTCACGCGGCTTCCATCGGAGAACTCAACGCCGGCGCTCTTCCAGGTGCCGTCGTGGGGGAAGTCGGCGCGAAGCATCAGGCGAATCTTGTCCAACCTGACGGGCCGGCCAAAGTCCACCTTCCACCACGCATCCGCTGCCAACTCCGGCCCCCAGGACTGATAGGGCCACGCGCCATGATGTCCGTTGCGGGTCGCCCCGTCGATCGCATTGCGGGCTGCGAAGTCGAAGAGGTTGCGGGCAACGCTGTTGGAGGTTGCATGAGGGTAGATCGCCAGATCGACGCGGGGTTGATCGCAGGGATTCAGCGCGAGATTGCGATAGCCGCGGCGCTCCCGCCCGGTCAGGGCGCGGACCGTCACGCGATGCGAGTCGCCGGAGAAAGCATCCGGCGCGTAGGCGCTTCCCGTCTCCTGCTCCGCGCGGCCGAATGGAATCTCGTACAGCAGAGAACCTGACGCTGGATTCGGCGCGTAAAGCAGGCACTCGGGCATAGTTTGATCCATGCGCACAGCCATCTCCTGCGGCCCTGTAAAGAGAATGCGGTCGCCCGGTTGATAGGCGTAATGAAGATCGAGAGTGGCCGTAAACGAACCAGTGGCTGTTGCAGGATCGTTCACGCGAGTTCCGTGCTGGTCCTGCACCTCAATGCGAACTGCTGCACTGCTCGCGTCAGATGCAGCCCTCTGCGCGAAGGCAGGTATCGCCAAAAAAACCATCAATTGTAGGTGCAGTAACAAGTGCGATCTCGATCTCATCGGCTGCCAGCGGCCTCCATCATGATGCAGAAGGCCTGGGCCTCGGTGGAGGGGCCGGGACGGTCGAAGCTGGGAGCGCCGCACGCGCCCTGGACGTAGCCATCGGCGTCCATCTTCAGCCGTGCTGCTGCGCGCATATTGTCTGCATGGGCGCGATAGGCGGCGGGAAGCCAGCCCGCCGATACTCCTTCGTAGATGGTGAATGCTAGCATCTGAGCGAGGTTGGTCTCGACGAAGGTCGCGGGCTGATCGACCACGTTGTGAAAGAGGCCGTCGGGACGCTGGCACGCGAGACAGCCATCGACGATCTCTCGCGCAAAGTCGGCCAGGCGCGCGCGGTCCTGGCGTCGCTCGCTTGGCAGGCTGCGCCAGACGCGGGCCAGGCCCGCTGCGGCCCATCCGTTGCCGCCGCCCCAGAAGTTGGCGTCGCGAAGCTGCTTCTTCTGGTCGTCCCAGATATGCGCGAGCAGCTTCTTGCCGGGGTCCCAGAGCCGCTGCCGATAGCCCTCGATCTGGGCCAGCGCCTCGTCGTGGAAGCCCATCGCCGCAAGGAAGGGCGGCGCGCAATTCAAGCCGTCGCACCACATCTCCGCCCCGCGGAAGACGTGATACAGAATGCCCTCTGCGTTGCGCGGCGCGCACTTGCGAATCCAGGCCAGCAGTCCATCGACGGCTTGATGCATCTCGGCATCGCCGGTCCACTCAGCCGCCTTCGCGTAGGCAGCGCCGCCCATCGCAGGATCGGTGGGACTGCCGGAGACGACAACCCCCAGCCGCCCGTCCGGCGTCTTCTGCACGATCGCAGCCTTGGTCAGCAGAATCGTTCTGTGACGGTCGCCGGCCTCGACCATCGCCTGCGCCAGGGTGCCCTGCTCCCAGTCGCGACGCTGCATCGCCATGGCCGCAGCGGTCGCCAGTTCAATCCTGCGCGCGCTTTCAGACTGCGCACCATCGTTTGCGGGGCTGTTGACTGAATCGCGCACCGGATTGCCGGCTGCCTGCGCGACCGCTTCGGGAAGAATTGCCAGTGGAGCCGTGAGCGTCGCGGCTGTCTGCAAAAAAGATCGTCGGTTCATGAATTGGCCCCGCCATGAGATGGAAGCACACCAAGTCTCGACGAAGAGAACAGGCGCTGTCCATAGGCGGGGTCAGGAATGACCTACCAGGGCAGCGTGTCGCCCATGTGGAAGTAGCCGCCGGAGGGGCCGTCGTCGGCGAGCGTGGCCAGGCGCACGCTGGTCTTCGCGCCGTCGACGATCTCCATCGGCGCGCCATCGCCGCCCAGCTCCGTCTTCACCCAGCCGGGGTGCGCGGAGTTGACCTTGATCTTCGTCTCCTTCAGCGCATGGGCCAGGTGGATGGTGTACGCGTTCAGCGCGGTCTTCGACGCGTCATAGGCAAACATCTTCGCGCCGTAGATGGGCGAGCCCGGGGTTGCGTGCAGCTTCAGCGAGCCCAGAATGCTGGACAGGTTCACGATCCGCCCCGCCGCGCTCTTGCGCAGCAGCGGCAGCAACGCGCCGGTCAGCGCGACCACCGCGAAGAAGTTGGTCTCGAAGATCTTGCGCAGCGTCTCTTCCGTGGTGGTCAGCGTGCTGTTCGAACTCATGTCTTCGGATGCGATTCCGGCGTTGTTCACCAGAATGTCCAGCCGGCCAAACTCTGTTTCGATAAACTTCGCCGTGGTCTTTCGATCGCCATCCTCCACCACGTCCAGCTTCAACGCGCGTGCGTCGATGCCTTGCTTCTTCAACTCCGCCGTGGCCGCCTCGCCCCTCTTGAGGTCGCGCGCGCCCACCAGCACGGTGATTCCCAGCGCGCCCAACTGCCGCGCCGTCTCCAATCCGATTCCCTTGTTCGCGCCGGTAATCAGCGCAACCTTCCCCTTCGCATCGCTCATCGAATCTCGTCTCCGTTAAAAATTTCAGGTCTGCATATTGGATGCTACAGCGCCATATGGGATGCCGCGGCACTCAGCAGCGCCGCATACTTCCTGGGCATCGCGCAGCGCTTCATGTCGCGGCCAACCACCACATGCACGGTCTCGCCCTCGCACAGCAGCAGCCCGTCCGCGGCGCGCAGGACGCGGTAGCTGAAGCGCACCACCGGCCCGCGCACGCCGGTCACCGTAGTCTCGATGATAATTTCCTCGTCGTATCGCGCCGGGGCCTTGTATCGCGCCGTGGCCTCGACCACCGCCATGAGGCAGCCCTCTTCGATCTCCATCCGCTTGTAGTCGAGGCCGCGTTCGCGCATCAGCTCCGAGCGGCCCACCTCGAACCACACCATGTAGTTGGCGTAGTAGACCACGCCCATCTGGTCGGTCTCCGCATAGCGCACGCGCAACCGCGTCTCGCCCACAACCCTCCGCACAGCACCGTCTTTGCTCATGCATCCAGTCTACCGAAACCGCGCCGCGCAGCCGCAGGCAGTTCCCCATTCACTGAATCCTCGTCGAGTTGCGTTAGCATCTTAATCAAGATGCACACGATTCAACCCACCGACGCGCTGCTTGTCGTCGACCTGCAGAACGACTTCTGCCCGGGCGGCGCGCTGGGGATCGCAGGCGGCGACGAGATCGTCCCCGTTGTCAACGCGCTGGCGCGGGCCTTCCCGCATGTTCTGCTGACCCAGGACTGGCACCCGCCCGCGCACATCTCGTTTGCCAGCGCGCACCGCGGCGCGAAGCCATATCAGAGCATCGCCGCGCCCTACGGCCCGCAAACCCTCTGGCCCGACCACTGCGTGCAGAACACGCGCGGCGCGGAGTTTCATCCCGCGCTCGACATCCCGCACGCCGAGCTGGTGCTGCGCAAGGGCTTCCGCGCCAACATCGACTCCTACTCCGCGTTTCTGGAGAACGACCACTTCACGCCCACCGGCCTGGCCGGCTACCTGCGCGAACGCGGCCTGACGCGTCTCTTCCTCTGCGGGCTGGCCTACGACTTCTGCGTGCGCTTCTCCGCCATCGACGGCACCGCGCTCGACTTCGAGTGCCTTGTCATCGAGGACGCCACCCGCCCCGTCAAGCTGCCGGGCAGCATCGACGCCACCCGACAGGCCTTCGCCGAAGCCGGCATCCAGCGCATCCTGTCCGAGGAGATCCTGGGCAGCTAGTTACCCTGCCTGCTGTTAACTCCCGTGGTTCCACTTCGGCTTTCTTCCGGTTTTCTTCGGGAATCTTTGGCAATACCCCTTGACTCCGGCGATACCCGGTGTCACTCTAGGTGCATCGCAAACCTCCGTTATCGGACGTGAGCGCCGCGGTCCTTGCTCTGGGCCCGCCCGCAACTACAACTGATGGCAACCATGATGGCGTCCGTCGAACAACGGGAGGTTCTCCGTTGCGACCACTGCGGCCTGGTGCAATTTCGCACAGTCAACTCGCTCTGCCGGCGCTGCCACAAGTGCCTTGAGGTGGAGCTTCCGGTCGCCGAACCGGCCCCGCTCTCGCTCGTTCCTCCGCAAACCGAAAAGAAGGATGGCGCCATACAAGTCGCCACCGCCGTGCGCGATCTGCGCCATGTGCGCAACCTCTCGCAGCGCCAGCTCGCCGCCCGCATGGGCGTGCCGCGCACCTACATCTCGAAGATCGAGAATGGCAAGGCGATGCCCACGCTGGGCTCGCTCGACCGCCTCGCCCGCGCGCTCAAGGTGGACATCAGCGCCCTGCTGCGCGACGCCAACACACGCCACTCCGACGAGACCGCCGTGCTCACCGCCGACCCCTTCCTGGCCGAGATCGCCGCCTACACCTCGCAGCTCACCGACCTGCAGCGCTCCATCTTCCTCAACCACGTCCGCGAACTGGCCGCCGGTAGACGCAGAACCGCCTGAGGCAGTCCCGCACCACTCAGGCGCTCTGCGCACCCGTGCGCGAATTCATTGCGCACGCCGAAGGGGGTATGCTAGCGTCATACCCTGCGAGGTCGCCTCCGCTTGCATACATCCCCATCCAGGCCGGTCTTCCAACCCTGCTCCCGCCTCCACGAGCTCTCGGCGGAGGAGGCTGCGATCTACCGCCAACTCGACCCCGCCAGGATTCCCCAGCACGTCGCCATCATCATGGACGGCAACGGCCGCTGGGCAGGCAAGCGCGCCCTGAAGCGCTTCGTCGGCCACCAGCAGGGCGCCGAGAGCGTGCACTTCGTCGTCGAGACGGCCTCGCGCATTAATCTTCCCTTCATCACGCTCTACGCCTTCTCGATCGAGAACAACCTGCGCCGACCCAGGTCCGAGGTCAACTTCCTGATGAAGCTCCTCAGGAGCTACCTGGTGGGCAACGTCCAGCGCATGAACGACAACAACGTGCGCATGAACTACATCGGCCGCATCCACGAGCTGCCCAGCGAGGTGCAGGAGACGATGCAGTGGGCCACCGAGGCGACGGCCAAGAACACCGGAACCACGCTGACCCTGGCACTGAACTACAGCTCGCGCTCGGAGATCGTCGACGCGGTGCGCTCCATCCTCCGCGATCTCATCGCCGAGGCCGACCAGCGCGGCTGCTCGCTGGAAGACCTGCTGCAGGTCAACGGCCTGGAGTCGCGCCTCGACGAGCACCACATCACCGGCGCGCTCTACACCGCGCACATGCCCGACCCCGACCTGGTCATCCGCACCTCCGGCGAGCAGCGCATCTCGAACTTCCTGCTCTGGCAGATCGCCTACTCGGAGCTGTACCTCACCGACCGTCTCTGGCCGGACTTCCGCGGCATCCACCTGCTCGAAGCCATCCAGAGCTACCAGAAGCGCGAGCGCCGCTTCGGCGGCCTTGGCGAGAGCTTCACCGACGAGGACCTGGACACCTTGCAGCCCGCCACCGAGGTCGCCGAAGAGATTGCCACCAAGCTCACCCCCAAGCAGCTCGCCCCGCGCTGAGGGGTTTCTCAGACCACGGAAAAACTCGTAGTTTTGAAAGGGCGGGCTTCAGCCCCGCCATAAGGGCAACGAATGAATTGGGCTTTAGCCCCCGAGGGAATCTCCCCGCGCCGTAACTGACTTTTTCATCAGCTTCTACAACCGTCCGTCGCGCCGGGCTGCGTCGTAGAGCGATAGCCCGATGAGCGTCTTGCCGTCGTGGATCTTGCCCTCGGCGATCATCTTCATCGCCTGCGACAGAGGCATGCGCACGATCTCGATCTGCTCGTCCAGCTCGGGCCGCGCCACGCCCTCGCGCAGGTCGCGGGCCAGGTAGATCTGCATCCACTCGCCCAGGAAGCCGGGGCTGGCGAAGTAGCGCAGCAGCATCTTCCAGCGGCGGGCGCGGAGGCCGGTCTCCTCCATCAACTCGCGCCGGGCCGCTGCCAGCGGCGCCTCGCCCGGCTCCCGCGTTCCCGCCGGCAGTTCCAGCAGAAACTGCCCGGCGGCGTGGCGATACTGCCGCTCCAGAATCACGTCGGGGTCGGCGGAGTTCCTGCGCTCATCCACCGCCAGCATCACCACTGAGCCGTTGTGCCGGACCACGTCGCGCGTGTTGCGGTGCCCACCCGGCTCTACCAGCGTGTCGGTGAAGACGTTGAAGACCCTGCCCTGGAACGCGAGCTTCGACGAGAGAAGCTTCGCCTTGGCGGCTCGCGGCTTCTTCGTAACTGACATCTTCGCTACTGTCTTCTTCGCGGCGGGCTTGGCTGTGGATGCGGTCTTCGCGGCCTTGACCGGCGCGGGCTTTGTCTTGGCAGAGAGGGACTTCCTGGATTTGCTTGAATGTGCGGCCATGGGTCTACGGTATCATCCAGCATCTTCATCCAGCATCGAGGCCGCAGTAGCTGCATCCAATCGAAGGGATCTCTCGCACCGAGAGAAGGCCGCGCGCGCACGCCACGACAGGAGCGCTCCGCGCCGAGTGCAGTCAAGCTAGAGCGGAACCAGAGTAGGTATACCCGGGGGCAATCCCGCCGAGTGGCTTTTTCCTCAAGAAAAAGCCACCTTCTATGCTCTTCGCTTGGGCACTGTTACTCTGGTTCCGCTCTAACATGGAAGCTGGCCCAGGAATGTGTCCCACGGTTTGAGGATTTTGATGAGCACCGAGTGTACTCCCATCGCAACGCTGCCGCACACAACCCGTCTCTTCCGCAACGTCCTCGCCATGGGCGAGAGCGCAGCCTCGCCGCTGCGTGCGTGGTACGGAGCGGAACCCTTCGGCAGCGAGTGGATGAAGCCAGCCGCTGCGAGCACCCACCCCGCCGCGCTGGCCGACGCGCTCGATGCGCAGAGTCGCGCATTCGGCGCAGGGCCGGCCACGCTGGCCAACATCGCGAAGCTGCGCGCGGGCGCTCGCGCCATCGTTACGGGCCAGCAGGTCGGGCTCTTCGGAGGGCCTCTGCTCACGCTGCTCAAGGCTGCCACGGCCATTGCCCGCGCCAAACAGGCGACCACGGAGACTGGCGTAGAACATGTTCCCATCTTCTGGCTCGCAACGGAAGATCACGACCTCGAAGAGGTTGATCAGGTCTCGCTGCTCAGCAAAAATGCGGTCGAGACACTGCGCCTCAACGCCAAGGCGCATGCCGCGCCCGTCGGAAACATTTCTTTCGACGTTAGCATCAATGCGCTGCTCGATCGCGCCAGCGAGTTACTGCACCACGCGCCCATCTGCGATCTGCTGCGCGAGTGCTACGCGCATCAGCCAGACAAAGCCGCCCCAACCTTCGCCGGCGCCTTCGCCCGCCTGATGACGCGCCTCTTCGCCGGCCACGGCCTCATCGTGATGGACGCCTCGGGCTGCGACTTCCACGCCCTCGGCGCGTCCACGCTGCGATTTGCCATCGAGCACGCCGAAGAACTGGAGGCGGCGCTGCTGGCGCGCACAGCAGAACTCGAAGCCGCGGGCTACCATGCACAGGTGCTGGTCAAGCCGGGAGCCTCGCTGCTCTTTCTCATCAGCGAGGTCGAAGGCGCGCAAAATCGCCAGGCCCTGCACCGAGATCCCGACGGAAACTGGAAGACCGGAACAGGCAACTCCGCCGCATCAACCTCCACCGCCGAGCTGCTGACGATTCTCGACTCAGCGCCCGAGCGGCTCAGTCCCAACGCGCTCCTGCGCGCCGTCTTCCAGGACACGATTCTGCCCACCACGGCCTACATCGGCGGGCCGGCCGAGGTCGCGTACTTCGCGCAGAGCGCCGTGCTCTACCAGCGCATTCTGGGCCGCATCACGCCGATTCTGCCGCGCCTGTCGGCCACGCTGATCGGGCCGGCCATCGGCGCGATGATGGCGCAGCACGAGGTCAGCCTGCCCGACGCGATGCTCCCGGCCGAGGAACTGGCCCAGCGGCTGGCCGCGCGCGCCCTGCCCAGCGAGGCCAAGCGCCGCCTGGCCGACGCGGGCAACGCGCTGGATGCGGCGCTCGCCGCCGCGCACGACACCCTCGCCGCGCTCGATCCCAGCCTTGCCCGCGCCGCCGAGGTCTCCGCCTCCAAGATGCGCTACCAGATGGACCGCCTGCGCCGCCTCGCCGCCACCGCCGAGATGCAGCGCGACGCCAGCCTGCGCAAGCACGCCGACGCCATCACGTTGCACCTCTTCCCCAACGGTCAGTTGCAGGAGCGCGTGCTGGCCGGCGTCTGGTTCCTGGCCGCGTGGGAGTCCGCGCACAGCGAAAGCTCCGGCCTCATCGCGCGCCTGGTGGAAGAGGCCGCCAGCCAATCCGCAGACCACCTCGTCATCCGGCTCTGATGCGTTGTCCGTTGAGCGTTGTCCGTTCTTCGTTCTGACAACTGACAACGGTCAACGGACAACGGTTAACCGTTCTAAAATGGTTGTCGACGAGGTGAACAACATGGGCCTGAGCGATGAAGCGTTTGAAGTGACTTGTCCCGACTGCGGAGCGATGCTGAAGGTCGATCCCGTTACGCGCGCCATCATCAGCCACACGCCCGCGCCGCGCAAGCGCATGTTCGAGGACTTCACTGACGCGGCCAAGGCTGCGCGCGAGGCCGAAGCACGCCGCGACTCCATCTTCGCGCAGTCCGTCAACGCGCAGAAGAACAAGGACGACCTGATGGCCAAGAAGTTCGCCGAAGCCGTCAAGAAGGCCAAGGAGAAGCCGGACACGGGCAAGCCCCTGCGCGACTTCGACCTCGACTGAAAACTTAACGCCGATTTACACCGGCGAGCACCGATCAAGACAGGGCCAAGCGTCTCCAGAAGGCAAAAGATATGTTCTTTTGTCTCTGATTCCTTTTGCCTTTATCGTTTCATCGGTGTGGATCGGTGTTAAGGTTTTGTCCCCACGCAGCTCTACGGTTTGAAGGGCTCGTCGGCCGATGGGCCGTAGAGTCCCGGCACGGGAACGTCGTTCAGGCGCAGATAGACACCGAGCTGCGCGCGGTGGTGGATCAGGTGGCTGAAGAACGCATGGCGGAATGAGAGTGAGCGCGGGCCGTTGGAGATGACATGCTCGCCGTAGGAGAACTTCCACGGCGTCGCCAGGTCGGCGTCGGAGGAGGCGACGAGCGCGGCGCGCGCCTCGGCGGCCAGCGCGTCGAAGTCGGACAGCAGCTTCTCGCGCGTGCTGAAGGTCATCTCGGGCCACTTGGCGGTGGTCAGGTCCAGGCTGGGCGTGGTCAAAATGAAAGTGCCCAATTTCGGCAGCGTCGCCACGTGCCTGGCCAACCTGCCCATGGGCATGGACTTTTCGTGGGGCTTGTAGTCGGGCTTGTCTTCCGGAATGCGCTCCAGCGTGCGCCGCGTCATTCCCATCTCCATGTCGAAATCCTGCAGTAACAGTTCCGCTGTGGTCATCTGGGGTCTCCTTGTCCTTCCTGAACAGAATTTTAGATTCCGGGAGTTCCAATTTAGATTCCGGTAATGTTGAAGCCGCAATCGACGAAGGTGATCTCGCCGGTAATTCCGCTGGCCCGCGGCGAGCAGAGGAAGAGCGCGGTATTGCCCACCTCGGCCTGCTCCACGTTGCGGTGCAGCGGAGCGCGCAGCGTGACGGCGTCCAGAATCTGGTTGAAGTCGCCGATGCCGCGCGCGGCCAGCGTGCGGATGGGCCCGGCCGAAATGGCGTTGACGCGGATGTTCTTCCCGCCCAGCGAGGCCGCCAGATAGCGCACCGTGGATTCCAACGCGGCCTTGCAGACGCCCATCACGTTGTAGTTGGGAAAGACTTTCTCCCCGCCGTAGTAGGTGAGGGTGAGGATCGCTCCTCCGTCGGTCATCAGCGGCGCGGCGGCACGCGACAGCGCAATCAGGGAGTAGACGCTGACATCCTGCGCGATGCGGAAGTCCTCGCGGCTGGTGAGCAGAAAGTCGTTCTTCAGCGCGTCGGCCGGCGCAAACGCAACCGAGTGGATGAGAATGTCGATCTTGGGAAACACCGCGGCAATCTGCGCGAAGACCGCGTCGATCTCCTCGTCGCGCGATACATCGCAACGAAACGCGCGCCCCGTGCCACTCTGGCCCAGGTCTTCCAGCAGCTCTTCGGCCTCGCGCTGTAGCCGCTCCGACTGGTAGGAGAGCACAAGCGTCGCTCCCGCCTCAGCCAGCTTCTGCGCCACGCTGTATGCAATGCTGCGTTTATTGGCCAGGCCGAAGACGACGGCCACTTTGCCCTTCAGATCGATCATGCAACTCCTAGAAATCTTCCAAGAGATTCCAATCATTAGGATAGCAGCGGCGGAGGGGTCCCGCGCCCGGCCCTAGCCGCGCGTCAGCCAGTCGTACTGCTCCTCCGTCAGCGGAACCACCGAGAGCCGGAACTGGCGAAACAGGACCGACCCCTGAAATATCTTCGCCGCGCGCATCTCGGCCAGCGGTCTCTCGCGCGGCAACCGCTTCCCTGCTTTGATGCGCACGATTGGGTTGCGCGGGTCGGTTGCGCCCACCGAGACCACTTTCGCCGTTCCTACCGCGGCCTTGCCCACATTCGAGTGGTAGATCACGAGCCTGTCGCCCTTCTTCATATTGCGCAGGGTGAGCAGGGCCTGATTGTTGGTGATGCCATCCCACACAGTCTCGCCATCGCGCAGCAGATCGTCGAAGGAGTATTTTCCCGGCTCGGTCTTTAACAGATACGGCATAGGTGATTAGAGGCTCGAAGTGCCAGGAATGGTGCAAGCAAAACTCGCCGCAGATTAATTGCTTACCCGCCCAGATCGACGAGTTGAACCTGCCCGACCGGGCGACCGAGAAAGCGCGGGCCGAGCCGCTCGAACTTCCGCACGGAGTCGGTGGCGAAGAACTCGCAGGTTGCCTCGCCAATGCCCGTCGAAGCTCCGTGCGCTACGCCATTCTCCGATAAAATCCGCGCCACCACACGCGCCGTCGCCTGTGCCGAGTCGATGACGCGCAGCGGACGGCCAAGCTCCGCCAGCGTGCGTTCGATGGCCACCCGCAGCAGCGGATAATGCGTGCAGCCAAGAAGCAGCGCGCGGCTCTCGGGAGCCTCGCGAAGCGCCTCGCCGAGATAGATGCACAGCACCTGCGCGGTGACGGAGGCCCGCGCCGCATCGTCTGCGCTACCGTCGTCGCCGGGCGTTCCCTCTCCGATCCATCCCTCCTCCACCAGCGGCACCAGCAACGGACAGGCCTTTTCGGTCGCTTTCAGCCCGAGCGCCGCGCAGGCCCGCGCATAAGCGTGCGACTCGATGGTCGCCTGCGTGGCCAGCACCAGAACTTCGCCTGCTGTCCCAACTTCCCTGCATGCAGCAGCCGCCGCCTCAACTCCCGGCTCGATCACGCCCACCACCGGAATCGTCAGCGCCGCGCGCAGATCGTCGAGCGCCAGCGCGGTTGCGGTATTGCAGGCCACCACCAGCAGCTCCGCGCCACGCTGCTGGAGAAAACGTGCGCTGGAGAGCGCATAGCGGACGATCGTCTCGCGCGACTTCGACCCATAGGGCAGCCGCGCCGTATCGCCCAGGTAGACGCAGTGGGAGCCCGCGGCCAGCGGCAGCAGCTCGCGCAGCACGGTCAGCCCGCCGAAGCCCGAATCGAAGACTCCAATGGTCAAACCCGTTGCGTTCATCAGTGGCCCTCCTCTGTGGCCGCCTGCGCGGTCTTGCTGGTATCCACCACATCGTAGGTGCGCAGCAGGTCGGCGTGCCCATTCAGCGTCTCGCGCGGCTGGCCGTCCACCAGAAAGCGCACCTGCTCGATCAGCGGAAAGTTTGCATAGAGGGTCCCGAGGATCGAGTCAATGGTCAGCGTCTCCGGCTCGATGCCGGAGGGGTGGTGGTCGGCAAAGCTGCCGTGCAGGTTCACCACCGCCAGCTTGCCGCCGGGAATGCGCGGCCCGGGGTTCTGGTCGGCGTTGGAGGGAGGGCCGTCGGGCGCGCTCCATCCCGCGACCACCGAGCGGTCCTTGCGCGCCGCTGCGTTCTTTCCCTGCACCGGCTTCTCTGCCTCCGCAGGCTTGCCGCCGGGCGCAACCGGCGGTCGCAACGGCAGGTCGAGCAGAAATACATCGTCCACCGCCGGGCCGCTCTCCAGCGGGTGCGCGGAGCCTTTGTAGGAATACTCCGCGATCAGCCGCGTCAGCAAGGCGCGCGCGCGGGCCGTCGTCTCGGTCGGTAGCGCGACATCGCGCTCCACCAGAGTGATGGAGCCGGTGGCGTCGTTGGCCAGCGCGAGGTGGACCGTCTCGCTGGGCGTGGCCACGGGCGCGGCCAGCGGCGTCTCATCGCGGTGCCGGGTCAGCTTTTCGCGCGTCTGCTCGCAGCCGCGCAGCAGAACCAACGCCATCACAAGGATCGCGCCGCTCAGGCTCCAGAAGAGAACGCGTTGGTAGCGGGGGATCATGGGGTCCCCTCTGCTGGCGCTGGGTTGTCCTCTGACCCGGTGGAGGAGCTCGCCGGCGCGGCCTGGCCAGCGTTGTTCTCCTTGTCCTTGTTCGTCGCACCCTGCCCACCGGACGGAACGCCGGACGGAGCATGGGCCTTGGCTGCCGCCCGCCTGACCGCAGCCCGCCCGGCAGCCTCCGCCGCTGCTCGCGCCTCGGCCGCGGCCTGTGCCGCCGGATCGATGGTCGCCCCGCCCGCGCCCGTCGCGGTTGAATTGGTGGCCGTCGGGTCCACTTGATTGCGCCACGCCTGCAGCGCCGCGGTCAGCGTGGCGGCGACACGCTGCTGGTACTCCGCATCCGTCACGGGTGTTGCGTCGCTGCCTGCGACCGGCAGCGGGGCCAGTTCGATCGCCACAGCCGGGCACTCCAAATTGTCCAGTGGCCGCACCGGCTCCCGCCCGGAGACCACCGGCAGGTTCGCCTTCCCCAGCGCCGCGCTCAGGTCGCCGGCAAGGCGCAGGCTCTGGCTGACAGAGGCGGCCTGCGCCTGCTCCCACGGCACGGGGGAGAATGCAACTCGCGGGGTGAGCGGAACGTTCGAGCTCGAGTCCTCCTCCGGCGGCTGCAACGCCGAAGTGTATAGATGCACGCCCGGTCCGCTGGCCGTCGCGTGGATCACAAGGCAGGCCAGCGCGTGCGCGCGGTTGGCGATCTCGGCGCGCTGGTCGCTGGTCATCGGATTGGGATCGACGGAGTCGGAATCCCGCGTCGCGACCACGCTAAAGCCCGCGGCCGTCAACGTCGCGCGCAGCCGCGCCGCAATCGCCAGCGTCACGTCCTTCTCGAAGATTTTGTCGCCCAGCGTGGCGCCTGCATCCTGCCCGCCGTGCGCCGGGTCCAGCACCACAAGATCGCGGTCCATCTGCAATGCGGCAGAGCCCTGTGCCTGCCTGGGGTTCGAAATCTGCCCCTGCGTCTGCGCCCGGAGGCAGAACGCAGCAACAGCCGCGCCCGCCAGAATGGCGACGAGAACGGCGGCGAACTTGCGAGTAGGGTTCAAAGGTTCTTCTTCAAACAAATCTTAGACCGATGGAGGGGCGACTGCTCCATCCAGCCATACAACGACGCCTCAATCCAGCGCATAGATGGCCAGCCCGCTCAGCAGCTTGGGATAAAAGTCCGTCAACTTCTGCGGCATCACGTCGCCGGAGAGTGAGACCTCGCGCAACTGACCGAGCGGCACCGGCTTGATGAGGAAGGCAACGTCGGCCTCGCCCGCCCTCACCTGCTCCACCGCCTCCTCCGCCTCGCGCAGGAAGCGCAAGCTGCCGGCCTGCGTGATCCTCTCCTGCGAGAGCCCCAGAATCCGGCCCAGCAGAATGCTGTGCAACTGCACCACGTCGAGCTGCGCCTGGCGCGCAGGAACGCCGGCCAGCGCCGCCCGCACCGCATCGGGCTTCGCGCGCAGCAGATGATTTCCATCGCGCGTCACTGCCAGAAACGCCGTGCCCTCCGCCTCGTTCAACACCTTCATGTCCGCCGAATCAAGCCGCGTCACCGTGAAGAACTCCTGCGCGCTGGCCAGGAACCTCTGGGTCGAAAAATTCTCCAGCCCGAAGACCACGCGGTGGGTGGGCAAAATCGTAATCCCCGGCGCGTCCATATTCACAAACGTCATCATCATCGCCGCCTCGGGAAAGGGCGGCGCGGGCAGGCGGCCCGTGCCCAGCTTCTCGTCCGGGTTGCGCGGCTCGCCCAGCGGCAGCCGCAACTGCGCCGACCGCTCCTTGGCATACGCCACCGATGTCTCGTAGCGATGGTGACCGTCCGCGATGATCAGCTTTTTGTCCGCCATCGCGGTCAGGATGGGATTGATCAGCGCCGGGTCGGTCAGCTTCCACACGCGATGCACCACGCCGTACTCATCTGTGATCGCCAGGTCGGCGGGACGGGCCGCTTTCCCGTCCTTCCCTGTCCCGAAGATCAGCTTCTCAGCCGTGAACGCCGGGTCGGAGTACAGCATATACACCTGCTCGCAGTAGGCCCGCGTCGCCTTGAACAGCGCCAGGCGGTCGCTCTTGTACTTGGGAAAGGTCTGCTCGTGCCGGTAGACCACCTTGTCCGCGTACTCGTAGAGATGCCCCAGCGCGATGAACCCGCGCCGCTCGCGCACCTCCGATGTATGCGGCACGGTGTAGGTCTGCGAGTAGCCGTAGAGCGCGGGCTCCGCCTCCTCGGCCAGGATTCCCTCCTCGCGCCACTCGCGCAGCCACTCCGCCGCGCGGGTGTAGACGTTGTGCGCCTCTTCGCCGGCGGGCAGAAACTCCTGCGCCTCGGTGTCGTCCGGCTCGTGCTTGCCCAGAATGATGCGCACCAGGTTGTACGGGCTCGCCTCGTAGTACCGCTGCTGCATCTCGGGGGTGATCTTGTCGTAGGGCTGGGTGACCACGTCCTCCATCCGGACGCGGCTGGTGTCGTAGCGAAGTGCGCGGAACGGATAGATGCGGGCCATGCGGGGTCTCGGCGCTCCTGACAAAAATGTTCTGCCATCGATTGTACGGGGAACCCATCTCCGCCGCCGCCTTGGTCTTCTCCTCCGGTACCGCCAGGGCCGCGGCATCCCCGTCCGGCGATGCAGAGTCTAACAAGACGAGTTGAACTGCGAGATGATAGTAGTCGCGCAAGTGGGTAGAGGCCGATCATGCGGTTTGCGGCAGGCAGGACGGGCAGAGTGGGCCGCACGCGGCTGGCGCGCGCAGCTTTCGCGCTGGGCCTGGCTGTCCTCGCCCTGGTCCCGTCCCTCCCTGGCCGCGCCCAGGAGAACCCGCTAAGCAACGTCCAGACGCCCGCGCCCGCGCCGCCGAAGCCGCCGGCTTCCAACTCCGAAACCCCGAAGCCCACCGCCGACGGCGGGCCCAGTGTGGCCGCCGAGGGCACAGCGCAGCGCGACGCCCGCCTGCGCGTCGATGTCAACCTCGTCCAGGTCTCCGCCACCGTCACCGACCCCATGGACCGCCTCGTCACCGGCCTGGAGAAAGAGAACTTCGCCGTCTGGGACAACAACGTCCCCCAGACCATCCGCTACTTCTCCACCGAGGACGCGCCCATCACCATCGGCGTCGTCTTCGACCTGAGCGGAAGCATGACCGCCAAGTTCACCCGCGCGCGCAAGGCGCTCACCGAGTTCCTGCGCACCTCCAACCCGCAGGACGAGTTCTTCGTGGTCGGCTTCAACGACCGCCCCTCGGTCATCGTCGACTACACCTCCGACGTGGACGACGTGGAGGCGCGCATGGTCATGCTGAAGCCCGAAAACCGCACCGCGCTGATCGACGCCGTCTACCTCGGCGTCGACCACCTGCGCCAGGCCCGCTACGAGCGCAAGGCGCTGCTCATCATCTCCGACGGAGGCGACAACCGCAGCCGCTACACCCAGAACGAACTGGAGCGCGTGGTGCGCGAGGCCGGCGTCCAGATCTACTCCATCGGCATCTTCGACAACTACGCCCCCAGCCCGGAGGAGCAGATGGGCCCGCAACTGCTCAAGGAGATCTGCGAGAGCACCGGGGGGCGTCTGTTCACGGTCAGCGACGCCGGCGACTTGGAGGACATTGCTTCGCGCATCTCCGCCGAACTGCGCAACGAGTACGTCCTGGGCTACAACCCCTCCGAGCCGAAGCGCGACGGAAGCTGGCGTAAACTCAAGGTGAAGCTCGCGCCCCCGCCCGGTCTTCCGCCACTGACCGTACACTTCCGCGAGGGATACTATGCGCCTTCGCAGTAGGAGAAAGATGCTTTCGGGTGCATCCAAGGGATTCGCCGCCGCTGCGCTCCTGTCGCTGGCCCTCTGCGCTGCAATCGCCCGCGCCCAGCAGCCCGCGCCCGCGCAACCCGCCGCTGCAACGGCCCAGCCAACTCCGCCGGCTCAACCTTCCCCCGAAGCCGCACCCGCGCAGGCAACTCCGCCCGGGCCCGCCGACAGCACACAGGGCACTCCCCTCAACCCCATCGAACGCGGCTCAGGCGGCACATTCACCCTGCGCCAGAATGCCTACGAGGTCCGCCTCAACGCCACTGTCCTCGACAGCTCCGGCCGCAGCGAGCAAACCCTCGGCAAGGACGCCTTCCGCGTCTTCGAGGACAATGTCCCGCAGACCATCGCCAGCTTCCGCCACGAGGACCTTCCCGTCTCGCTCGGCATCCTCATCGACAGCTCCGGCTCCATGTACGACAAGCGCGCCGCCGTCGATGCCGCCTCGCTCGACCTGGTCAAGCTCTCCAACCCGCAGGACGAGGCCTTCCTCGTCAACTTCTCCTGGGAGGCCTTCCTCGATCAGGACTTCACCAATGACATCGCCAAGCTCCAGCAGGGCCTCAGTTACATCAAATCCTCCGGCGGCACCGCCATCTACGACGCCCTGGTGCTCTCTGCCGACTACCTCTCCAAGAACGCCAAGCACCCCAAGCAAGTGCTGCTGATCGTCACCGACGGCGAAGACAACGCTTCCAGCGCCACCCTCGAAGAGGCCATTCGCCGCATCCAGGACTTCGACGGCCCCGTGGTCTACTGCATCGGCCTGCTCTTCGGCGACGACACCACCAAGACCGAGGCACGCCATGCCCGCCGCGTCCTCGAAACCCTCGCCGAACAGACCGGCGGCGCGGCCTACTTTCCCAAATCGGTGAAAGATGTGGACGCCATCACCAAAGAGGTGGCCAACGACATCCGCACCCAGTACACCATCTCCTACCACTCCACCAAACCGCCCGAACTCGGCGGCTATCGCGTGGTCCGCGTCGAGGCCAGGGACAAGGGCTACGGCAAGCTCTCCGTGCGCACCCGCAGCGGCTACTACCCCCGCGTCACCCCCGCCGCCAGCACTGCGCCGGCAGCCGCCACGCAGTAGAGCATTTCTCCTTTTCCTGTACCCGGAAGTGCTCCAGCAACATTTACGAGAAATGGCCCCACGTCTCAACCAGA
>CAVYDK010000005.1:0-92909 GCA_963767315.1 uncultured Acidobacteriaceae bacterium
AGTGTCTGCGTGAGAACTACACAAGGCACTTGTAATTCACATCGCAGTTGGGCGACAAAGAAGCATGTCGCGATTTAAGGTTTACAACCCGGATCAGGCGTATTTGCTGCCTCCGAGCGTGCGGGACGAGTTGGGCGAGAAGCACTTGTGCTTTTTCGTCCGTGGAGTGATTGAGCGATTGGATATGAGCGTGTTTGAGCAGAGCTACAGCAGCGAAGGCGGGGAGCTTTACGCGCCTCAGTTGATGCTGGGCGTGTGGCTTTACGCCTACGCGCTGGGCATTACCAGCGCGCGGCAGGTGGAGCGGCGTCTGGTGGAGGACTTGGCGTTTCGCTACCTGGGGGCCGGCGAGCGGGCGGACAACTGGGCTCTGAGCGCGTTCCGGCGCCGCCACGGGCGTGCGTTGAACGACGCGTTTACGCAGGTGCTGGAGTGGGCGCAGCAGCAGGGCATGGTGAAGCTGGGCCGTGTGGCGGTCGACTCGACGCGCATCGCGGCCAACGCCAGTAAGGACTGTGTGGACACGGAGCAGGCGCTGCGCGATACGCGGGCGCATCTGCGCCGTCAGGTGCGGGCCTGGCAGAAGGAGGCCGACCGCGACGACCAGGAGCCAGGCGGGCTGGAGGTCGCCATCGGCGAGTTGAACCGGGCGTTGGATGCGTTGCCGCGCCGTCTGCAGCGGCTGAAGAAGAGCGGCTTGAAAAAACTCTCCCGGACCGATGAAGACGCGCGTTTTCTGCGCCAGCGCGGCGGCTTCGTGCTCGGCTACACGGGCGAGATCGCCGTCTCGGACGATCATCTGATCGTGGCCCAACGGGTAACGCAGAACGTGACCGACAACGGCTCGCTTGCTCCCATGCTGGACCAGGTCGAGCAGCGCTGCGGCGCGCCGCCGGGCGCAGCTCTGGCCGACAGCGGCTTCTTCTCCATCGACAACATCGAACAGATGGAACTGCGCAACATCGATGCTTATGTGCCGGACTCGAATCTTGCCTCGGAGTTGAATCTGGGTACGCGCTGCCGCGTCAAGGCCCGTGCGCCAGCCCATCGCAGAATGCGCGCCAAGCTGCGATCGCCCGATGGACAGGCCGCCTACGCGCGGCGCAAGGCAGTCGTCGAACCGGTCTTCGGAGTCCTCAAACAACAACGTGGAATACGCCAATTTCGCACCCGTGGATTGCAAAACGTAAACAACGAATTCGCCCTGGCCACGCTGGCCTTCAACATCACCCGGCTGCACGTCCTGCGCGCAGCCTGAAACCAAACCTCCGACCGAACAGGCCGGTGAAACCCTATCCAACACCGTCGCTGCAAAAGGGCCAACGGCGTTCTCACGCAGACACTTTAGCCCCTGGAGAGGTTCTTGCGATGCGCATTGGAATGTTGACCGGGGGCGGGGACTGTCCTGGCCTGAACGCTGTGATCCGTGCGGTGGTGCACAAGGGCGTACTGCACTACGGGGATGAGTTCATCGGCTTCATGGAGGGCTGGCGCGGCGTGCTGGACGACCGCACCATGCCGCTCAGCATGAAGACCATGAGCGGAATGCTGCATCGCGGCGGGACCATCCTGCGCTCTTCGCGCACCAATGTGAAGAAGATCGAGGGCGGATTCGAGCGATGCCTCAAGGTGATCCAGGACGAGAAGCTGGACGCCCTGATCGCCATGGGCGGAGACGATACCCAGTCCATCTCCGTCGAGCTGGCCGGGCGCGGCGTCAACGTCGTCAGCGTGCCCAAGACCATCGACAACGACCTCAGCGGCACCGACGCCTGCTTCGGCTTCGACACCGCCGTGATGATCGCCACCGAGGCGGTCGACCGCCTGCACTCCACCACCGAGGCGCACAGCCGCGTGCAGGTGGTCGAGGTCATGGGCCGCGACGCCGGATGGATCGCCGTCACCGCCGGCATCGCGGGCGGGGCCGACGTCATCCTGACACCTGAGCACGAGATCGACATGGACGACGTCGTGCGCCTGCTGCGCGCGCGCTGGGAGTGCGGCAAGCGCTTCGGCATCGTGGTCGTCGCCGAGGGCGCGAAGTTGCCCAACGTCGAGGGCCAGATCACGGTCGGCGACAAGCTGGACTCCTTCGGCCATGCGCGCCTCAGCGGCATCGGGCAGGTCCTGGCCGAGGAGATCGAGAAGCGCACCGGCTACGAGACGCGCTCGGTCAACCTCGGCCACACCCAGCGCGGCGGAACTCCCACGGCGTACGACCGCATGTTGGCGACGCGCTATGGCATCGCCGCCATCGACATGGTGCACGAAGGCAAGTTCGGCCGCATGGCGGTTCTCAAGGGAACCAAGATCTGCGACATCTCAATCGCCGACGCAATCGCCCAGACGCGCACCGTGGGCGAGGACATCTTCGCCGTCATCCGCGGCCTCCAGCCCGCAAAGGAATAGCAGCTTACCCGGAAGGCCACGGCTTCAACCGTGCCGCATAGCGCCCATCGTGAAGACCCACTGTTTTGATAGGGCGGGGCTTCAGCCCCGCCGAACAGCATCCACCCCGGACTCCCCGCTTGCTGGATCGCTCCGCGATCCAGCAAGCGCACAACAGCGCCGATCCGCCTTCTTGTTTATCAATCAGTTAGTAGCAAAAACATGCACCCCTGGATGAACAGCCGGAATCCTGTTGCCTGGACCTTCGTTTGGGAATACAAAAGGAAATGCCGGTTTTGTCAGGCCTTTGTCCCGGTATCTTCGGGTTTCCGGCATCTTCATCATTCAGGGACTTCGAGTCTCAGGGAGCGTTCTTCCATGGCGGGTGCAGTCCAGCAGATGATGCGCGAGGTGATGGATATCCGCCAGGCGTCGGACTATTTAGGCATCAGCGGCGACACCCTCTACCGCTATGCCTCGGAGGGTTTCATCCCGGCCTTCAGGCTGGGCAATCGCTGGCGCTTCAAGCGCAGCCTGCTCGACGCATGGATGGTCCGCATGAGCTCTGCCAAGGCCCCATCGGCCTACTCCGTCATGCCCCGCGAAAAGAAGCCCGCCGGCCGCGCAAGATAAGGCGCAAGAGGTTCAAGGTACGCGGAAAGACCTCGCACCTCGAACCTCGAACCTACGAACTTCTTCAGCGTAAACAATGTGATCTCCGGCGGGCAGTTCAGCCGGAACGGCAGCCCCACCGTGCCAATTCCGCGGTTCACATAAAGCTGCATCTTGCCCAGCCGGAAGGGCCCCTGGATGTATTTTTTGCCGCCATCCACGCGATGCAGCGCTCCGACAATCGGCAGCCGCACCTGGCCCCCGTGCGAGTGCCCCGCCAGCATCAGGTCGACCAGCGCCCCGCGCGGGTGGGCCAGCACGTCGTCGGCGTAATCGGGGCCGTGGGACATCAGCAGCACCGGGCCGTCGGGCTTCTCGGGAATGGCGGATTCCAGGTCGGGGATGTGGGTCACGGGATCGTGGATGCCGCATAGCCAAAGGCGCTGCCCCGCGCGCTCGACGGCGACATGTTGGTTGACCAGCAGCGGGATGCCAACCGCGGCCAGGATTGGGCGGATGGTGGGCGCGCCCAGGATGGAGTCGTGATTGCCCATGACGGCGAAGCGCAGCGGGCAGGCCAGCTCGCGCAGCAGATCGGCGCAGCGATGCATGGCCTGGTAGGCGAACTCGCGGCCCCGCGGGGTATTGCTGATGTAGTCGCCGGTCAGCAGCACCAGGTCGGGCGCAAGCCGGTTCACCTCTGCGACCACGCGGCGCACAAACGAGGGCTCGGTGTACTCGTCGAAGTGGATGTCGCTGATCTGCGCGATGCGATAGCCCTGAAATGCGCCGGGCAGCCGCGTCAGCGCCACGTCGCGCGCGACGATGCTGATCTCGTGGCGCGCAATCTCGCCGGAGTAGAGCGCCAGGCCGCCGGCAGCGGCAGCGGAGCCGAGCAGAAAGTTGCGCCGGCTAAGCAGCGTCTTCTGCTCTGCATGCGGAGGATCGGCGACGAATCCGGTCATACTGCATGATAGCCGGTTTCGCTTAATTTTTCCTGGCGTTGGACACTCGGGAATTGCTCTCCGCGTCGGGTTGGGTAGAATTGATCGGATGAGCTTGAATGCGAGGAAGAAGAGAGCGGCGGGCGCGGCGCGGGCGGCGGGGGTAGACGCGCTGCTGGTGACTCATCTTCCCGATGTGCGCTGGCTGTGCGGCTTTACCGGGTCGAGTGCTGCGCTTGTGCTGCTCTGCGCAGCGGCCATCGGGCGAGGCCGTCGCGTTCGCCAATTCGCGCGGTTCTCTTTACCGATGGCCGCTACATCGCCCAGGCCAATGCCGAGGCGGTGGGCACCCAGGTTGTCATCGCCACCCGGCCGCCGCTCACCGAGGCCTGCGAGTGGATCGCCGCCGCCGGCGTCAGGCGCTGCGGCTTCGACCGGACGCAGACCACCGTCGCCGCCTGGCCACCATGCGCAAGGCCGTCCCCGCCAAACTGCGCCGCTCCCTCTTCGTCGCCGTCGACCCGCTGGTCGCCAAACTGCGCCAGGTCAAGGACGCCGAAGAGATCGCCAGCCTGCGCGCCGCCGCCGCCCTCGGCTGCCGTCTCTTCGACCGCATCCTCACCTTCATCCAGCCGGGCATGACGGAGATGGCGGTCGCCGCGGAGCTGGAGCACGCGGCGCGCCTCGCCGGCGCCGAGGGAATGTCCTTCGGGACCATCATTGCCAGCGGCCAGCGCTCTGCCCTGCCCCATGGCCACGCAACCCTTGCGAAACTTCCCCGCCGCGGATTCGTCACGCTGGACTTCGGCGTCCTCCTCGACGGCTACTGCTCCGACATGACCCGCACCATCCACATCGGCCGCGCCACCACAGCCGAGCGCACCGCCTACGACGCCGTGCTGGAGGCGCAGGAGGCGGGCGTCGCCGCTGTCCGCGCGGGCGTCGTCACTGGCGATGTAGACGAAGCGGCGCGCTCCGTGCTCCGCCGCGCGGGCCTCGCCGACTGGTTCACCCACTCCACCGGCCACAGCCTCGGGCTGGAGATCCACGAGGAGCCGCGCCTCGCCGCAAAGAGAACGGAGAAGCTCAAAGCCGGAATGATCGTTACAATTGAACCTGGCATTTACATGCCGGGCAGCTTCGGCGTGCGCATCGAAGACACGGTGCTGGTCACACGCTCCGGATGCGAGATTCTCACTCCAAGCCCCAAGGCGTGGATCGAGTTGTAAAGACAGGGAACGGCAAACAGTGAACGGGAATGCAAAGGCGCATGATGCGCGAGGAAGAGGAACGATGGACAGCAATAAGCTGAAGGAGTTGCGCGAGCTGGTCGATTTCCTGAAGGAAAACGGCATCGCCGAGTTCGACATGGAACGCACGGACCTGAAGGTGCGCATCAAGTTTGCCGGCGCCGCCGGCGCAAGCGCGGCCGATCTGGCACAGGCGCGGCAACTGGCCGCAAGCGCTACCGGCAGCGTCCCAAGCCCGGGGGAGCAGCCCGCTGCGGCGGACTCCGAGAAGCTGCACCAGGTCAAGTCGCCCATCGTGGGCACCTTTTACGAGTCGCCCTCGCCCGGCGCGCCCGCCTTCGTCAAGGTCGGCGACCAGGTCGAGGTGGGCCAGGTGCTCTGCATCGTCGAGGCCATGAAGCTGATGAACGAGATCGAGTGCGATGTCGCCGGCGAGATCGTCCGGCGCATCGCCACCAGCGGCCAGCCGGTCGAGTTCGGCCAGCCCCTCTTCGCCATCCGCCCGCGATAAAGACGAAAGACTTAACACCGATCAATACGGATGGAACACCGATCTTGTTTTGCTTAAGGGCACGGCTTCAGCCGTGCCGTAAATGCTGAATTTGAACTGCGGCTTTAGCCGCTGAGGTCAGGCAAAGGGTTGTAAATCACTCAAAGGCGGAAAATGTTTCGTAAGATTCTGATCGCAAATCGTGGTGAGATCGCTCTGCGGGTGGTCTCCGCCTGCCGCGAGATGGGCATCCGCACCGTCGCCGTATACAGCGAGGCGGACCGGCACAGCCTGCATGTCAAGTTCGCCGACGAGGCCATCTGCATCGGCCCGCCCCGCGCCGCCGAGAGCTACCTCAACGTCCCCGCCGTCATCTCCGCCGCCGAGATCGCCGACGTCGACGCCATCCATCCCGGCTATGGCCTGCTCAGCGAGAACGCCAACTTCGCCGAGGTCTGTCGCGCCTCCAACATCAAGTTCATCGGCCCGCCGCCCGAGGTCACCCGCCTCATGGGCGAAAAATGCACCGCGCGCCAGACCATGAAGAAGGCCAAAGTCCCCATCCTCCCCGGCTCCGACGGCGTGCTCGCCGGCGAGTCCGAGGCCCTGGAGTGCGCCCGCTCCATCGGCTATCCCGTCATGCTCAAGGCAGCGGCCGGCGGAGGAGGCCGCGGAATGCGCATCGTGCGCTCCGCCGAAGAGCTGCCCGCGCTCTTCCAGCAGGCCTCCGGCGAGGCCGCGGGCGCCTTCGGCAACGGCGACCTCTACCTCGAAAAATTCATCGAGCGGCCCCGCCACATCGAGTTCCAGATTCTCGCCGACGAGCACGGCAACGTCCTCAGCCTGGGCGAGCGCGAGTGCTCCATCCAGCGCCGCCACCAGAAATTGATCGAAGAGGCCCCCAGTCTCATGGTCTCGCCCAAGCTGCGCGCCGAGATGGGCCAGACCATCCAGCGATGTATGAAGGACGTCGGCTACTGGAACGCCGGAACCGTCGAGTTCCTCATGGACGAGGACGGCAAGCTCTACTTCATCGAGATGAACACACGCATCCAGGTCGAGCACTGCGTCACCGAGATGGTCACCGGCATCGACCTCGTCAAGGCCCAGGTCCGCATCGCCGCCGGCGACCGCCTCTCCGAGATCGTCCCCTCCCCGGTCGCCATCACCGGCCACGCCATCGAGTGCCGCATCAACGCCGAGCACCCCGAAAAGTTCACCCCCAGCGCCGGAACCATCACCGCCTTCAACCTTCCCGGCGGCAACGGAGTCCGCGTCGACACGGCCCAGTATGCCGAGGGCGTCGTCCCGCCCTACTACGACTCGCTCATCGCCAAGCTCATCTGCCAGGGCGCCAATCGCGAAGAGGCCATCAACAAGATGCAGCGCGCCCTAAGCCAGTTTGTGATTCAGGGCATCCACACCTCCATCCCCCTCCACCAGCGCATCTTCGACGACCCCGACTTCCGCGCCGGCCAGTTCGACACCAAGTTCATGGAGCGCTTCTTCGCTCGCCAGTCGGATAAGACAAAGTTAGAAAGATAGGCTAAGAAGCGGTCATTCGTCTGAGCCGTTATCCTGAACGCAGTGAAGGGCTACTGTATTTCATCGTTGCTTACTTCGTGCGACAGGATCGCGCTGTTTTGCTTAAGGGCACGGGTTCACCCGTGCCGCAGAGAGAGCAATAAAAATGGGGCTTTAGCCCCTGAGGGAGAGCTCAAAGATGATCAGAACTATGTTATGAAATAGCTCCAGGGTTACTGCATATCGATCCTGCTGAAGGGAGCGTAAGACATGTGTCATAAGTATTTATTTGAGAGCCTACAACTACTTGTTTCTATTTGCACGCCTATAGCAATTGTATTGATTGGTATGTGGATCAATAACACGATTCAATTACAGAATGCGACAGTACAAAGACAATCCCCATGGCGTGTGACGTGGGCTGATGATTTTCTCAAAGTTTCTGCTGGCTTTAATAATGCAGCCACCAGTTTCGTTTTTATTTATTACAAATATAGCAAATATGAAGATGGAGGCGCAGAAAATTTTCTGTCAGAGCTCCATCCACTTTGGCAAGAATTGATACGTTGTGAGTGGGAATTGTCAAAGTTTATTGACTTTGCGCCAGTGAACGGTAAGAACCTTGAAACATCAGTCACATCACTCATTGAGGAAGGGCACAACTGGGCAAAAAACAAAGGCGGAGACGTACCGCAATTCCGGCAAAAGCAACTGGCATTTAATATGAATGCCCGAAAAGTGCATGCTGAATTATTGGGGCTTAAGAACCAGCAGGACTAACGCACGCAATCGCCATGCAACCTCCTTTTGTACTACCCCACCTCTACCCCATCCTCGACGCAGAAATCCTCGCTGCGCACGGCATCTCGCTCGCCGTCTTTGCCCGCGATCTCCGCGCCGCCGGCGTCACCCTGTTGCAGTATCGCGATAAAAACGGCTCGCCGCAGCAGGTCCTCCGCGCTGCCGCAATCCTCCGCGACGCATTCTCCGGCAGCGGCTGCAAGCTCATCCTGAACGACCGCGCAGACCTCGCCGTCCTCGCCAACTTCGACGGCGTCCACGTCGGCCAGGGCGATCTCTCGCCCGAAGACGCACGCCGCGTCGTCGGCCCGAATCGCATCGTCGGCGTCTCCACCCACACCGACGAACAGGTACGCATCGCCGACCAATCCTCCGCAGACTACATCGCCATCGGCCCCGTCTTCGCCACCGCCACCAAGCTCAACCCCGACCCCGTCGTCGGCCTCGAAGGCGTCCGCCGCGCGCGCTCTCTCACCACCAAGCCGTTGGTCGCCATCGGAGGCATCACCCGCGCCAACGCCCGCAGCGTCATCGATTCAGGCGCGGACTCCATCGCCGTAATCTCCGCGCTCTTCGCCCCCAACGAAAGCCCCGACCAGCTCGTACGCGACTTTCTCGCCCATCTGCGGTAGAACTGAGTGAAGTGACTCCATCCGGCATGCCTCAGGACCATCCCTCCGTCGCCCCGCATTTTGTGCGCGGCATGGGTCTCTTCTCCGCCACCGCCATCGTCATGGGCTCCATGATCGGCTCCGGCATCTTCATCGTCTCCGCCGACATGGCCCGCATCGTCGGCTCACCCGCGCTGCTCATCGCGGCCTGGATGGTGACAGCCCTCATGACCCTCATCGGAGCGCTCAGTTACGGCGAACTCGCCGCCATGATGCCTAAGGCCGGCGGCCAGTACGTCTATCTCCGCGAATCGCTCGGCCCGCTCTGCGGATTTCTCTACGGATGGACGCTCTTCCTCGTCATACAGACCGGGACCATCGCCGCGGTCGGCGTCGCCTTCGGAAAGTTCCTTGGCGTCTTCTTTCCCTCCGTCAGCGCCAACCACTGGCTCTGGCACATCGCGCATGTGCCCGCAATACCCATCGGCCCCATGGTCCTCGGCAATATGGACATTGGCCTCAACACTGCGAATCTTGCCGCCATCGTCATCATCACCCTGCTTACGCTGCTCAACACCTTCGGCGTAAAGCTGGGCGCGTCTGTGCAAAATGTCTTCACCTCCGCAAAAGTTCTCGCCCTCGCCGCCGTCGTTCTCGTCGGTCTCGTCGCAAAAAACTCCGCAGCCATCGCCGCGAATTTCGGCCCCGGCTGGCACAACTTCTGGGCCGGCGCTGGCTGGCACACCACCCATGCAGTGCAGGTCGGCGTCGGTGGCCCGACCGCATTCGTCGGCCTGTTGACCGTAGTCGCAGTGGTTCAGGTCGGCAGCCTCTTCAGCGCCGACGCGTGGAACAACGTCACCTTCACCGCCGGCGAGATTGAAAACCCGCGCCGCAACATCCCGCTCAGCCTCGCCCTCGGCACTGGTGTCGTGCTGCTCCTCTACATCTGCTGCAACTTCGTCTATCTCAGCGTTCTCCCGCTGGCCGGCTCGCCAACCGCGGCCACCCTCGCCGGTCGCGGCATTCAGTTCGCCACGCAGGACCGCGTAGCCACAGCCATAATGGAATCGGCCTTCGGCGCCATCGGCGCCAGGCTGATGGCCGCCGCCATCCTCATCTCCACCTTCGGCTGCGTCAACGGAATGCTCCTCGCCGGAGCGCGCGTCTACTACGCCATGGCCCGCGACGGCCTCTTCTTCCACTCTGTCGGTAAGCTCGGCAAGCGCAGCGGCGTCCCGGTCAACTCGCTCTGGGTGCAGTGGGCATGGACCTGTCTGCTCTGTCTCTCCGGCAGCTACGGCCAGCTTTTGGACTACGTTATCTTCGCCGTGCTGGTCTTCTACATCCTCACCATCGCAGGCCTCTTCGTTCTGCGCCGCACCCAGCCCGATGCCCCGCGCCCCTACCGCGCCTTCGGCTTCCCCATTCTTCCCGCGATCTATATCCTGATGGCAGCGTGGATCTGTGTTGTGCTCTTGCGTTACAAACCCCAGTACACATGGCCTGGACTCGTCCTCGTTGTGCTTGGGGTTCCGGTGTACCTGCTCTGGAAGCGCCTCGGCCACACTTCAGTTCCAGATCAGGATTTGTTTTGAAGGGATATTCGATTTGTTTTGAGGGGCGCAGGATTTGTTTTGAAAGGGCGGGACTTCAGTCCCGCCGTATGGGCCGCAACAGGAACGGGGCTTTAGCCCCCGAGGGAATATCAAACATTTGTTCCGACCTCCCTTAAAGTAGAACCAGGAGATTGAAGTCCGCATGGCGAATTTGTTTGCCAAAAAATCGATGAACGTGCTGATGGCGGAGGCCAGCGCCACGGGTGTGGGAACGCTGAAGCGCTCCCTCGGCCCCTTCCAACTCACCGCGCTGGGCATCGGCGCGGTCATCGGCGCGGGCATCTTCGTCATGGCGGGCCTGGGCGCGCACTACGCCGGCCCCGGCCTTATGCTCTCCTTCGTTCTCAGCGGCCTGGGATGCGCCTTCGCCGGACTCTGCTACGCGGAGTTTGCCGCCATGATTCCGCTTGCCGGCTCCGCCTACACCTACGCATACGCCACGCTGGGCGAACTCATCGCCTGGATCATCGGCTGGGACCTCACGTTGGAGTACGCCATGGGCGCCAGCACCGTCAGCTCCGGCTGGTCCAACTACTTCGTCGAGCTGCTCGACATCTTCCACATCAAATTCCCCCTCTGGCTGGCCTACGACCACTGGACCGCGCTCGGCAAAGCGGTCGAGATCGTCAGCCGTCACGTGATGGCCGCCAGCTATCCCTCCCTCATCCCAGGCACGCAGGAGTACATCGCCCAGCTCGGCCTCCTCAAAGCCGCGCCCACAGCCGCCATGATGGCGCAGGCCCACGTCGTGCTCGGCGCGCCCGTCCTCTTCGGCCACGAGATCGGCATCAACCTTCCCGCCTTCCTCATCGCTCTGGCCGTCACCACGGTGCTGGCCATCGGCATTCAGGAGTCGGCAAAGTTCAACACCGGCATTGTGGCCCTTAAGGTCGCGGTCGTGCTTCTTGTGATTGGCCTCGGCTCGCACTATGTCCATCCCGCAAACTGGGGAAACACCTGGCACGCCTTCGCGCCTTACGGCTTCTCCGGCATCGGCGCGGGCGCGGCCTATATTTTCTTCGCCTACATCGGCTTCGACGCCGTCTCCACCACCGCGCAGGAGGCCAAAAACCCGCAGCGCGATCTCCCCATCGGCATCATCCTCTCGCTCATCATCTGCACCGTGCTCTACATCGGAGTCGCCGCCGTGCTCACCGGAATGGTGCCCTGGCAGCAGGTCAACATCGAAGCCCCCATCGCGCGCGCCTTCGCCGACCGCGGACTCGCCTGGGCCAGCGACATCATCACCCTGGGCGCGCTGGCCGGCCTCACCAGCGTCATGCTGGTCATGCTGCTCGGCCAGACCCGCGTCCTCTACGCCATGGCCAACGATGGCCTTCTGCCCCGCAGGCCTTTTGCCGAGGTCCATCCCCGCTTCCGCACACCATTCAAAAATACCTTCCTCGTCGGCACGCTCGCCGGGGTCGTCGGCGCGCTCACCCCCATCGACGACATCGGCAAGATGGTCAACATCGGCACCTTGCTCGCCTTCGTCATCGTCTGCATCTCCATCCTCGTCCTGCGCCGCACCGACCCAGCCAGGGCGCGCCCATTCCGCACGCCGTGGGGCCCCGTGGTGCCGATTCTGGGCGTGCTCTTCAACGGCTACATGATGGTCAAGCTGGGATGGGTCAACTGGACGCGTCTGATCGTCTGGCTCATCATTGGCCTCATCGTCTACTTCAGCTACGGAAAGAAGCACAGCCGCGTGCAGCACAACCTGCTCCCCAAAGCCCCTTCAGCCTAGCCCGCCGCAACCGCCCCTCAGTTCTCCGTGGGCAGCTTCTCCACGTGGTCCACCACCAGCCGGTCTACCTTCGCCCTGCTCTTCTCCAGCCTCAGCCCGAGCTTCTCCAGCGCCGCTGAAACGGTCGCGCCGCCCTCCGGATCGGTTGCCTCCGTACCGGAAGAACCGCCCCCAGGACGCCTCGGTATATCGATGCCTTGAGCGCTCAGGCTCGACTGAAGGTCCATAACGGAAAAGTCCACCGCCGCCTGATACATGCCCGTCAGTCCGGTCATGTCTACAATCTGGCGTCCTTGTCCAGCGCCCAGCGTCGTCATCATCATGACGAAACCCTTCATCGTGATCGTGCTTGCCTCCATGTGCATCGAGCGGGTCTCGCCGTCGAACTTCAGCGTAAAGCTTCCCCTCGCGCCCATGTTGTAGGTCGTCGATCCGTCCGCGTTTTTCATCAAGCGAATCGGCCCGCTCGGAGTATCCATCTTCGATTCGCCCGGCTTCAGCGGCGCGTTCTCGTCGAACGCCTCGGCTGTCGCTGCAGCCTCCTTCAGCTTCGGCCCGCTCTTGCCAACCATCAGCGCCAGCACCGGCTGCTCCTGCATCTCGCTGTGCGTCGCCAGCTTGAACCTGTCTTTCAGCAGCGCCTGCAACATCTCCGGCACATCGTCCTTCGTCGCTCCCTCCGGCAGCCTCGCCGCAATGTCGAACCGGTCCGTCACCAGCCACTCCGGCCCGCTCACCTCATACGACCTCAGCTTGTAGGCGTACGCAATCAGGTCATTCAGCGACTCGTAGTTGAACGTCGCTCGCGTCCCATCCACGCGGACCCAGTTCGGCCTCCTGCCCGCTATCAGGCCAGCCAGCATTGTCTGCTGGTCCGGCTCAGGCGACGGCCGCACCGACGCCGCGTCGAACGCAAGGCTGCTGTTCGTGACCGCTGCCGCCGCATTAGCCGTTGCCGCCACAGGTGCCTGCACCGCTGAGGCCGTCTGTCCAAAAGCCGCGCCCGTCGCAGTCAGCGCGCCGGCGATCAACATAACTACAAATCGATCTCTCATCTTTCCTCCCCGTTCTTGAGCAGTTTCATGATTGCCTAGACCAAGATTGAATTGTCATTCTAAGCGTACGAAGAATCCCCGTATTTTGTTCAAAGCGCGACACACTACACCATGAGTGCACACGATTCATCTACAGCGCCCCGCCCAGCAGCCGCTTCAGCGCCGCCACATACTTCGCCAGCGCCTTCCGCCCCGTTGGCGTCATGCGATAGATCGTCTGCGGCTTGCGTCCCGCGAACCGCTTCTGCATCGCAACGTAGCCCGCCTCCTCCAGCTTCAGCATCTGCGCGCCCAGGTTGCCGTCGGTCGATCCGGTCTTGTCGCGCAGCCACGTAAAGTCCGCCTCCTCCACGCCCACCAGCAGCGACAGCACCGCCAGACGCAGCTTGCCGTGGACGACAGGATCGAGTTCCGGCAGCTCAGGCATGGGCCTTCACCATTCCCGCCGCCGCGCGCCGCTCCAGCCACATCGCATATAGCCCGAACACAATCATTCCGCAGAACGTCGCCGTCACAAACAGCGCAAGCTCCTCCGTCCGCGTGGTGAAGAACAGCATGGCCGTGCCGCATCCCCACCAGATCGCCGCAGCCACTCCTTGCGGCCACCAGCGCAGAATCCGTGCGCTCACTCCATTCGCCAGTCCATTGAAGAACAGAACAGCGGCAAGATAGCCCGGCTCCTTGGCCTGCCCGCTCACAATCACGGCGATCAGATACAGAATGATTCCCCCGCCGATCACCTGCCACACCGCATCCAGGCTGTGCTTGCGCAGATTATCGATCTTTCCGCCAGCGCGCGGTTGCCGCGAGCGCACCACGCCGAACACCACGCTGCATGCGGCGATGCACACTGGCCACGCCCAGTCCCTATACGGCAGGTACACCGTCCACGCAATCGCCGCAAAGTACGTCAGTCCCCACAGCACAAACATCCACCCGTAGCGCGCAGTCGATTGCCGTCCCTCCGCAATCATCGTCTCCATCAGCGCCACCCGCTGCACCAGATCCTCCCGCGTCGTCCCGTCTTCCTGCTCGAACTCTGCCATCGTCTCGTCCCTCCATGAACTACTCTGCATTATAGAGTTCTCTATGTCAAGTCGTTTTTCAACATGATCCCCCCCCGCGAATCGCTTCCAATCCCCCGCTCAAACAAATCCGCCGGGTGCCCCATTCATGACGGCATTATCGTCATGGGTGGGGTCCACATCGCAATCAATCATGGATGGGCCATCGCGACAGACCGCCCCACTCCAACCACCCTACAACCCCGGCTTGTCCGCGAAGCTCCCCTTAAGCACATATACGCGGTATTCCATTGGGGCCCAATAAAGGATGAAGGGCCCTTCGGTCGCCTGCAGGCGGTATGCGGAGTTGAGATAATCGCGGAACTCCGGCCAGGTATTTAGCTTGTTGAAGCTGTAGCCCGACTCCTGGTACCACTCATTGCTCAGCAGAATGACGATCGGAGGGTTCTGGTGGATCTCGTCCCAGAAGAGCTTGCGGTAGTAGGGCACCACCTTGCCATCGTCCGGCCCGAAGAACTGCAGGTCGCCGTCGAACCCCGTGCTCTGCACCAGCCCCAGGCGGTAGAGTGCGCTATAGCATCCTCCCACCAGATCGAGGCACTGCACCCGGTCCTGTAGCTTGTCTCCGCCGAGGCGCACCAGGTCCTGTTCAAGTACCGGAACCGCCGCATTGACCACATGCTGTCCATGCACCTTCCACGCGTTGAATGGCGCCATAAACAGCACGCCGAACGCCATCCCGGCCACGCCAACATTCCTGCGCCAACCTCGGTCTTTCATCGCCGCGGTGAACTCCAGCCCGATCCACAGCAGTCCGAAGCACACCAATGCGGTGCGGTGGTAGTCGTAGCCCTTGCGCTGGATGAAGTACGAAATCCCTCCGAAGAGGACGCCCGCGCGTACCGCCCACATCTCCCAGTTCAGGGTCCAGTCCGCGTCCTTGACTGCGTTCCGGCGCTCACGGCTTCTGCCCGCAATGGCGAGCAGCAGTGCAAGCGGAAAATACACCCGGAAGGCCTGCGGAATGCTTCGGCGAATCAGCACCCATAGCGTAGGATGCGCCAGCGACGAGTAGTACGGGACCAGCTTGCTCAGGATGAAGAAGAAAGGGCCGAGGGCGTGCTGCGGCAGCAGGAACTCGAGCAGGATGCCGAGCGCTATCGCCAGGCCCGCCAGCGCCAACAGCAGGTATGCCGTGGGCGACTTGCCTCGCCTGCGCAACACAAGCAACGGGAACAGCAGCAGGCAGAGGGCGAACGGAAGCACCGTCGGCTTGATCAGAATCGCAAGGCCCATGGCTACGCCAAATAGCAGCATCAGTGCCGGCATGGCCTTGCGTACAGCCAGCATCAGAAACGCGTAGCCGATAAAGATCAGCACGGTCATCACTTCATCGCGCTCTGTGGCCTGCCATGGCCCCATCGACCCCAGTTGAATGCTGTACAGCACGCCGGCGAAGAGCCCGGCCAGCCAGTCGTAGGGCCACGCAATCACCATCATGGCCCCTGTCATCGAGCCCAGCAGGGTGAACTCGTACAGCCGCCAGCCCAGGTCGCCGCCGCCGAAGATGCCGATCGCCCAGCGCTCCGTCAGGTACGCGCCCGGCATGTTGATGTCGTAGATCTCCTTGTACGGGCCCTTGCCGTGGTTCAGCAGCAACACCATGTAGTGCATCACCTGCGTGTCCCACATCCATTGCCAGTGGATTGTGAACACCACATAGCAGGCCGCGCCCGCCAGCAGCACCGCTGTGCATAGTGCGCGAAAGTAGGTGATCTGCCGGTCCGTCAGGGTTGTCTGCATGGCCTTGAGCAGATTATACCGTCGCCAAACGCCTCCCTTCCCGGATTGAACTCCCGGTGCGTCCATGCACTCGAATGCCAGTGCGCCGCCGCGGGGCCCCTAGGAAATCTCTGCACAAGTCCACGTTTTGAAAGGGCGGGACTTTAGTCCCGCCGCAAACCGCCTGTTTTGAACGTGGCTTTAGCCGCCGAGGGAATCTTGAGGACTTGTTCCGACCTTTCCTTTAAGCACTTCCACGATGGGTGTCGAGGGAAAGGAATTGTCATTCTGACCCTGAGCTTGCCGAAGGGGAAGAATCCCCGCATTTTGTTCGCGGCGCAGCACTCTACACCATGGGTGAATATGCTATAGCTTCCCCCATTGCGCATCCGCTCCGCCATGCCCCGGATGCTAAACTCGGTGCAGCGCGCGTGCCTTCGCCGCCGGAGAGGAGTCCATCCATCTCATGCAGGATCGGCCCCTTTCTCTGCTCGCCTGGCGCTGGGTTCTGGTTGTGTCCGCCGCCTACCTCATCGGCCTCGCTTCGCTGGCCGTGGCGTTGCGCCACAACCTCGGCTTTCCCCTCGACGACTCCTGGATCCACCAGGAGATCGCCCGCAATCTCATCCAGCGCCACAGCTTCGGATTCACCCCCGGCGTCACATCATCGGGCTCATCCAGCACCCTTTGGACTCTCATTCTCTCTCTCAACTACCTTCTGCTTCCCGCTGTCTCACCGGTGATCTTCACCCTCGTTCTCAACTCCATCCTGCTCATCCTCTCCGGCGCTCTGCTCTGGCGCATGGCGGCCCTCGACGGCCTTCCGCTGCTCTACGCGCTTGCCCTCGCCCTGCTTCCGGCCCTCTCCGGAAACTACGTCTGGCTGGTCTTCATCGGCATGGAGCACGTCCTCTTCGTCACTCTCTCGCTCCTCGCCATTCTGCTCTGGTTCCGCGCCTGCGGCGCACCGCGCGACGCTGCTCTGCGCACCTCGCTGCTCGCCGGCCTCACCCTCGGCGCCCTCGGCAGCACCCGCCCCGAGGGCCTCGCACTCTGCCTGCTCCTCTTCGTTCTCTACAAGTGGTGCGGCCGCACTCTCGCCGACGTTCTCCGCGCCGCCGCCGTCGCCGTCCTCTTCCTGGTTCCCTCGTTTCTGCTCAACCTGAAAACCTCCGGCGCGGTCCTCCCCATGACCCTGCGCGGACGCCGCTTCCTCTTTAACGGCACAGACAAGCTGCACGTCGGCCGTTCCACCGTTCGCGCTCTCACCATCGAAACCTATCAAAAAGTCATCCAGCACAACTTCTTCCACACCTCCCGTGGCTGGGCGATGGTCTTTGTTGTGCTGGCGTTCTACGGATGCTTCGTGCTGCTCCGCCGCTTCCCCAACCGCACCGCCATCCTCGTCCTCTGGGCCACCCTGCACTATGCCAGCTACTGCTTCACCCTGCCCGCCACAGGCCACGGCGGACGTTACCAGCCCTTCGTGCTTCTCCTCTTCCCTCCCCTGCTCGCCATCGCGCTCTTCGACCTGATCGCGCTTGCATTCCTCCTCTTCAAATCGCGCGGCAGCTCCCTGCTGCGCCCCCTGCAGACGCTCGCTCTTGTTCTGGTCGCGGCCCTCACCGCTGTCACCCTGCCGCGTTGGAGCGTCGCCCTCCGCGACAGCATCTACAACATCGACAACTGCCACATCAGGATGGCCGAGTATCTCAACGCGAATTACCCGCCGGGCACCAGGATGGGTGTCTTCGACATCGGCGCCATCGGCTATTTCAGCCACATCGACCTGATCGATATCGGCGGCCTGGTCGATCGCAACTACCTGCCCTACCTGCTCTCCGGCCGCGTCCCCCAGTACCTCCAGGAAAGGGGCGCCAACTACGTCATCCTCGCCCACAACGGCCCCGAAGGCGATGTTGACGGCACCGGATCGCCAACCCGCTTCGGCGACGCGCTGCACTTCTTCCACAACCCCGCGCTACGCCTGGAAGAGGTCCACACCGAAGGCATCGACTACCCCACCTGGCACTCCAGCTACCTCTACACCCAGCACGCCTACCGCCTCCAGACGCTCTACCGCATCGTCCCCCTCAACCCCGTCGCCGCAGCCGCTCCCGCGCCTTCCGCACCTCTCACAAGATAAGCCTTTTGATCATCTTACTTGCGGCTCATGCGGTACAGTTTGGTTTCGCTAATCGAGTCGTACGCAACGGGAACGACATTGAACCGGTCAAATTCCTCGCCATGGATGATGTATATCGGCAAATGGTCCCCTGTTTTTCTGTGTTGCAGAAATGCGTCGATCTGATCCTTATACATCCCACTCGCCATCATCAGATAGTAGCCGCGCGCGAAGGCAATGTCGAAAAAATGGCCATGTGCAAGCGCATAGGCAGCCGAGGGGTCGAGGACGAGTCCTTGACCGGAGAGAGTTTGCATTCCGGTGGCGTAGGCCAGCTCTCCGTCGTTCATCTCGATGAAGCGATCGGAGCCTTCACGCTGCACCATTGAGCGTAGAGCGTCGCGCTGCTGGAGGATGCTCTCCTGCCATCTGCCGCCGCCGTTCAACATCAGGTGGTTCGCATAGATGTTGAAACTGATTGCGGTCAGGATTCCGCAAGCCAATGCGGCTATCCATGGACGAACCAGTGTGTATTTCCTCTTCATAGGATATGCGAGGTTGAGGGCCCGGTCCCACATAAGCGCAATCACTAGATCGGCTATGAAGATCGAACTTGCAAAATACCAGGAACCTTGGTGAAACGTCGCAACATTGATAAAGCTATAGGCCCCCTTCAATATGACGCCAACACACAAAGCCTCGATCAAACCCCAGATGGAACGAGATCGTTGAATAAGAAAGATGCCGCACAGAACAATCGGCGCAAGCATCTGAAGTATCCTCATGTAAATTTCAGAATACAAATTATCCGCGACCGTCATTTGCGACCACCGGCCGGGAAGTATCAACCTGAGGGTGTAATGCAGATTTTCCGAGACAGAGAGGCCCGCCTTGATGGAGCCGCTTAAGGGCATGAACACGCCGACAGAAATGCGGTTGTAGACGAGGTAAGCGGCGATCATGGCGATCGGCAGCGCTACAGCAGCCATAACCCTGCGGCGCGGGCCTCCGACATGCGATCTCCAGACGAGAATCAGGACGGGCAGGAGGAGAAGTATATCGTCCAGACGGCTGAGTACCATCAATCCAAAGAAGAACATCGACAAGGGAAGACGAAACGCTGCTGTTCGATCTGTTGAATAGCACGCAAGCGCCAGTCCCAGAAAGAGCAACTCCACGGAACTCTCCATGCCATTCAGATAGGACCAGTTGGCGAGATATTGGGATGCCACTAATGCAACCACAAACCAAAGAAACCCTGGGCAGACGGCAGGAAATGCAAGCCATCGTCGATGTAAATGTCGCGCGCAGAAGGCAGCAAGCAAAGCGCAAGCAACGCTTAGAATTACAAGATTGCCGATATATAAGCGGTGCAGAGTGAGGAAGGGATTGTCCGGCTTGAGCAGGTTCAGCCGCATTGCGTGGTAAAGCAGGAACTCCCATACGGGATGAAATCCATTGGTTGGCAGAACTCCGTCAAACGAGTAGAACGACGTATGGAGCGAATTTCGTGCAATCGTCAGGTAGTAGAACGCGTCGGGTTGAAAGACGGACGTCTCGGCAAACGGCGAACAGCGCCTCAAGTATAAGAGCAGGGGCAGCAAAGTAGCTGCAAAGACGGCAGTAGAAATACTCAAAATGGAGATCGGAGAACTTGAGAATGCAGTTTCAGATTCGTGAGGCGGATTAGTCTTTTCCATATGTGTGAACCGAACGATTCTCACTGCGGGCTAGCCGGATGCGCCCCATTATCTCATGGCCTGAAATGTCCAATGCGTGGGCAATGTCCAATTGACCGTGCGACCAGCCTGAAACGGCGCGGCACTCGTGTATTCTGATGCAGAGCAATGGCCTGCCTAAAAGATAGCGCTGCGTGCACAAAGCCTGTTTATCAGATGAGGTGCCTCCCTTGAACCTGAAATCCAGCCGTAACCGTGTACAGGCAGCCGTCCTCATCTACCTGCTCTTCTGCGTTGCGCTGAACCTGGGCGTCTGGGTCTGGTTCGCGCTGCACAGGCACGTCACCGGCCATCTCTTTCCCCTGGGCGAACGGGTGGAGCGCTTCGGTGATCTGCTGCGTTTCTCCGCCAAGTACCAGATCGGCAAAGACCCCCGCATGTTCGACTCCGAGCATCTGATCGGGACTTTGTTCCCCAGGAACTATCCCCCCTTCGCAGTGGTGATCTACCTCTTCCTGCTTCAGGTCTGCGCCCCCTTTGCGCTGCCGGTGCTGCTGGCAACGGTGCTCGGCGCAGTGCTCGCGGCCTGCACCCTGCTCTGGCGAAGGGTGCGGCGGCTTGAGTGTTATCGCTGGTATATCGGCGTAGCGATCTTCGCTACCGGACTCTGCGGCTGGGGCGCCCTGCAGGTCCTCATGCGCGGCAACATCGAAGGCCTGATCTGGATCGCCATCTGTCTCGGAGTTGCGCTTTTCGCGCGGCGGCAATATCCCGGCGCGGCCGTTGTTTTCGGCATTGCCTCCTGCATCAAGCCCTATCCGTTGCTCTGGTTCGCCCTCATGGCGCGCCAACGCAGATTCCGCGAGGTCGTCCTCGGACTCGTCTCCGCTGCCGCCGTCACACTGGCCTCCCTGCTGGTCATCGACCCCAATCCGCTGCGCGCCTGGCGCCACATCGGCGGGAAGAGCACCTTCTTCGCGGATTACGTTGTATCGTTTCGCCCGATGGAAGAGATGAAGGTAGACCATTCCCTCTTCCAGACGATGAAAACCATCGCCCGTGTCGTTCGCTATCGCGGATTCCACTTTCCCGCCAAAGAATATATCGCACCGCAGGTCAACGATCCGCTCGCCTGGACGCTATACAAGGTGTACCTGCCGCTGGCCGCGCTCATCGCTCTGGTGACACTTTGGAGGGTATGGAACAAGCCCGTGTTGAACCAGGTCTTCGCCCTGGCCTGCATCACCCTGGTCCTTCCCTTTGTCGCCGGCGACTACACCTTAATCCTGCTTCTGGTCCCCATGGGCCTCTTCCTCATCTTCCTGCTCGACGACGTTGCCCAGGGCAGGACGCCAATGTCCATGGCAAAGATTCTCTGCTTCCTGCTGCCCTGCGCCTGGCTTGTGGCCACCGAACCGCTGCTGACGCTGCACGGCGTCTTCAAGTGCATCGCGCTTCTCGTGCTGCTCGCCGCCAGCATCTCCATCCCGCTTCCCAGTACTCTCTTCGGAGAGAAGTCCGCCTAGCCGCGCCTATCGGGTTCGTATCAGAATCCACTCGTTGTCCCACATCGCGCTGTTTCCATAGTCGCTCATATACACCGCTTGCCAACTTCTGTCGGCCAGCTTCCGCTCGATCAACTCATCCAGATGCCGTTGTTCCAGTGGCTCTCCGTGGTTGTATATAAGCTCATGGAGCCGCAGCGTGGCCATCTGCCTCTGATAAAAAATCCACTGCGGCGGCGAGGCCTGCAACTCCTTCATCAATCCCTGAATCGTCTCCTTGCTCGTCGTGTCGAAGAACGTCTGCACATCGTCGTGCCACGGAGGAATGTTGCAGAAGTAGTTTGCGTAGGAGAAGGGCAGCGAGAGCAGCTCTTGCCGCGGTCCGCCGTCTCCAACCTGCGCGCACACCGGCTCCATCATCTGCAGCAGGTCGCGGTCGATCACCATCGGCCCGTACACCGGATGCCGAAACCATGTGCGCCCGCTGAACAGTGGCTTCTCCCGGTAGGTATGCCACGAGTAGGGATCGTTCCACTTGAAGTGGGCCGCACTGCACAGCAGCAGCGCCGCAACCGCAACCAGCATGGCGCGTGCCCACTCCGCCCTGATTCGGATCGGCGCGCAGATCGGCAACAGCACAACCAGCAGCCCCACCGGCCCGTAGAGTCCCAGGTCGGGTCCCGCCCGAAGACATCGATCCCGACGCCAGTTGCCCCAGCGGGACCAGCAGCAGGATCTCGCGCCGGTCCCACCCATCCCCACCTCCCGGCCGCAGCATCCAGCCCAGCAATCGCAGCAGCACCAGCAGCCCCAACCCGTACGCAACCAGCACCGCCACTGACGATAGGCTCATCACCACGGTGATGTCCAGAAACGCCCGGTACATGCGGTGCAGCGGAAGCAACACCAGCAGCGCTCCAGCCGCCGCCAGCGCAAACTCCCTCCGCCCACGCCTGCGCGCCAGCGGACGCAACAGAAACACCCACGCCAGCGCCACGCCAAACACATACGCAATCACCTTTTCGTACTGGCGGTCACTTCAGCCAGCGAAGCGTATGGATGGGCAGGCGCAAGGGGTAGGTCAGCACACTGCCCGTCCCGCCTTTGCTGCCCGCCGCGTGGAAGATGGAGTACATCGCATAATCGCGCAGCGAATCCCCGGTCAAGCTCACGATCAACGCCACCGTCGCCCCGCTCGCCAGAAAAAAAAGAACCATGGCAAGCAGCCGCTGCGACGGCGCTAGGCAGGCGATAGCGATGGCTACCGCAACCAGCAGCGCCGCGCCGTCGTTCACACGCGTCGTCAGCGTCAGGCCGCACAGCACTCCAAGCGCCGCGCACAGAAAAAGCACCCCCCGCGTGCTGGACGCCTTTTGCAGCCGTAGCAACGCCACCAGGCAGTACAACTGAAAGCAATCCGCCAGAACATGGTAGTCGTCGAACCGGTATGCCTCAAAACTGATGGAGACGAAGAAGCCGCACCCCAGTACGACCGCCTTCTCGCCATCCGATAGCTCCGAGCGCCGCACCAAAAGCAGTAAACCAACACAATAGGCCACCAGATGCAAAATCGCCGGCGCCTTCGACACCACCCATCCCTTGCCCAGCAGCGCCAGCACCCATGCCGTCTCCAGCACGTACAACGGCTGTAGTGCAAGGTGCATGTCTCGGTAAAGGTGCTTACCGCTGTGAAGAAATGTGGCGTACCAGTACCACACGCCATCCCCAGCCGCTTGCGTATCGGCTATCATCGCCAGCCCGAACAGCAGGCAGAAGACAAACATCAGGCCCTGCGCAAGCGTCTTCCCGTCTCCGCTGTCGCCGCGCAGGTTGCGCCCACGGTCTGGATTCTCTGCCATCATGTCCCCGGTTTCGCGGCCGGCTTCGGCGTCCACGGCACCTGCATCTTCTGCGCCGCCGCCATCGCCGCCAGACCCACAATCGCGCTCGCCGCCGCCGCCACCTGTGCGTTGCTCATCGTCTGGTGGAAGTAGAGCTTCGGGTTGATGCGCACAAACTCCACCAGAAACCGCCCCACCCCGCTCAGCGCCAGATAAACTCCCGTCAGCCAGCCCACCGGCCGCGCCCGTTCGCCCAGCTTCCACAGCAGCCAGAAGACCGCCAGCGAGAACAGCAGCTCATAGATCGGCGTCGGCTGCACCAGCGCCGTCGGCGGAGTCGGCGGCACCAGCGCATTCTTCGCCATATGCACGCCCCACGGCAGCGTGGTGTTGATGCCGTAGTCGCCATCGCCCGCCAGCAGGCATCCGATGCGACCCACGCCGTAGCCCAGCGCCGCCGCCGGAGCAGCCAGGTCCAGCATCCGCACCGCTCCCAACCGCGCGCCCAACACCGGCCCAGGATCGACGATGGACCGCCAGCCGGGCCCCTTGAAGCGCGTCCCGCGGCCCAGCCCCATCAACACCGCAATCGACGCCAGCATTCCGCCAAACCACGCAAACCCGTCGCGAAACCAGCCCAGGAACCCCAGCGCAACCTGCATCGGATGGTGCCACCCCGGCGCGCCAATCGCGCGCAGCGCGTAGTGCAGCTCGCGCACGTTCTGCAATTCGTGCCACGCCTTCGCGCCAACCACGCCCGCCACCACCACCAGCGCCACCACGTTGATCGCATCCGCGTCCACGCCATTGCGCGCGAAGTTCTTGTACAGCACAATCGTCGCCGCCACCGCCGCCAGCCACAGCAGCAACCCGAAGGTGCCCGCCTGCCACGGCCCGATGGTCAGGTTCAGCAGGTGGAACGGCAGGTGGAACGGTCCAATCGCAGGCAGATAGGGATACATAGTCCTCGCTTCCTCTCAAAGTATATCTGCCCAGGCGATTTGCCCCGAATTGGCGGTGCAACTTGATTGGAAGGGCACGCGTTCACGCAACCATGACATTCTCGTTTCGTCACGAACGGAAGGGCACGCGTTCACGCAACCACGACATTCTCGTTTCGTCACGAACGGAAGGGCACGCGTTCACGCGTGCCATAAGCCGCCCCCCTTTAAACTTCTTTCTCCCTTGATTGCTTCGCAATCAAGGGAGCACGTGAAAGTTGATTTATCAAACTAAACTGCCCCCGAGGAAATCTCCGCGCTCGACCATTCCCCCGCGTATACGCTACCCTACTCTCTATGCCGCCCAGCTCTGTCCTCCCCGCCGCTCCCGCCGTCTTTCCCCCCGCCTCCGGGATGGACATCCTCTTCTCCGCCGCCCAGATCGCCGAACGCGTCGCCCAGATGGGCCGCCAGATCACAGCCGACTACCGGGGCCAGCCAACCGGCCAGCCCATCGTGCTGGTCGGCGTGCTCAAGGGCGCGGCCATCTTCCTCTCCGACCTGGCCCGCGCCATCTCCATCGACAACACATTCGACTTCGTCGCCGTATCCAGCTACGGCCGCGCCCGCGTCTCCTCCGGCGCCGTCCGCCTCATCAAGGACATCGACAACCCCATCGAGAACCGCCACGTCATCCTGGTCGAGGACATCCTCGACACCGGCCTCACCCTCAGCTATCTGCGCGGCCTCATGCTCCAGCACAAGCCCGCCTCGCTCAAGATCGCTACCTGCCTCGACAAGCCCAGCCGCCGCCTCGTCCCCATCGAGGCCGATTACGTCGGCTTCCAGGTCCCCAACCAGTTCGTCATCGGCTACGGCATGGACTTCTCCGAAATCTACCGCAACGTCCCCGACATCCGCCTCTTCCCCGCCAACCCCTCCCACTGAGACCGCAGCGCAACCAAGCAGATGTTATGTGGTGGAATTACATTTTTTCAGTCGAGTGGCAAGATCGCCGTCATATGGCATCCAAAGGGGTTTGGAGAGTGTATGCCAATCGTTAGGCCCACCCTTGAACTCTATATGACTTTCAATACCCCATTTGAGCCTCGCCTCAGCATCAATCAATAATTGGACAGTTGATTCGGTGAAGTTGGCTTTGGGAAAGACAAGATCAATTGACCGCAGTAATCCAATCATCAGTATCAATAACCCGTTAAAACACCGTGTCACTCCGTCTTCTTTGAAGACAACCCCTTGGTCGAGAAAACTGGTTCCATCAAAATCGATATTGAGCTTGAGACCTGCACAAGTTAAACCGGGGTGTGCGAATTCAGAATTCAACCAGTAGTGCTTGTCGTAGTATCCAGGTGCGATCTCATCGAACATCTTCTTGAACGAAATCTTTCTGCGTCTGTCATTTTGCAGGTTGGGCAGGTCTCGCACTTGTTCAGGATGGCGACAGAGATATAGTACTTGGACAAGATGTTCCGATATTGAACGCGTGAGGACTAGAGATTCATTGTAGTATCCGTGCTCGAAGCAATTGGTTGTAGCTCCAATCGTATAGATGACCTTGAGATACCAGAACCACGCCAATGATTGAAATGTGCCTGAAACCGTATTGACATCTGGTATGCCCGTAATTTCATTGAGCGCAGCTATCAACGCATTTACAGCGAGCTCGATCACCTCGAAAAATCCCCTACATTTGTCCCGTGTTATCTCAGAGACAGCCGTTTCTTGCATGCGAAAGTAGCTATAGGTGAAGTTGGGTGGCATTATATTTCTCAAAAGAACAGCTCCGGCGACACGTGAAACCGCTCGCTCAGCCGCCGAATCTGCTCCTTGTTCAACTCCCGCTTGCCGTTCATCACCTCCGAAACAATGCTCGGAGTCCCAAAGACATCCACCAGGTCCTTCTGCTTCAGCCCGTGCTGGTCCATCAGGAACGCGATCACCTCCAGCGGCGACGCCTTCGGCATCTGGTAGTTCTTCTCTTCGTAGTCCTCGATCAGCAGCGTCAACAGGTCGGCCATCTCTGCCTCGGCCTTGTTCCACCGCGCGGCCCGCTTTTCCAGTTCATACAGCGCGGCAATAAAATACTCGTTCTGCTCCTCCGTCCGAATCACGCGCGGAGGCACCCGCGCCAGCAGCGCCGTGTACGCCGGACTCACCGTCAGTGCGCTCATCTCTTCCACCCTCCTCTGTCGTATTCGGCGTGGGTCAATACATGCCGGATGTACAGCCGTCCCGTCCTGTAGTTGATCTCCGCGATCAGTCGGAACGCATTCCCCTTGATGTTGAACACCGTGTACCTCCCGACCCCGTCCGCCGATGGAAATATCCTCCGCACGTCATCCAGCGATCGCCACTCCGCCTTCTTTGCAATGCGATACCACGCATCCAGCGGAGCGTAGAGATCGCCATGCTCCAGCGCCGCCTCCAGCAATCTCTTTCTGCTTATGACGTGCAAACGCAGACCTCACAGTATCGTTATAATTCGCATTCTGCGAACTTGTCAAGTCCGAAGTGAATCGAGCAATCCACAAGCATCCCCCGGCAACGGGTCCGCGAGCCGAGTCCCGCCTACAGCTTGTATTCAGCCAGTCGCAACCGGCCTGTGATAGAACAGTGCGGGCGAGTCCTCCTCCGCCCCAAGGGAGCTTCATGAGCAGCGTTTCAACCTCCACCACCCCAAGCCTCAAGATCGCCGTCCCCACGCCCTTCGACGCCGCCTCCTTCGCCGCGCGCGCTCTCTCCTCTCCCGCCGCGCTCGCCGCCGTCCTCGACCACACCCTGCTCAAGCCCGAGGCCTCCCGCGCCCAGGTCATCCGCCTCTGTCACGAGGCCGCCGAGCATCGCTTCGCCTGCGCCATGGTCAACCCCGCATGGGTCGCCTGCGCCGTCGAAACCCTCGCCGGGACCTCCATCCCGGTCGGCGTCGTCATCGGCTTCCCGCTTGGCGCGTCCCTCGCCGCCAGCAAGCGCGACGAGGCCGCCCGCGTCCTCAAACTCGGCGCGCACGACCTCGACATGGTCCTCAACATCGGCCTGCTCAAGTCCGCAACCAAGCCGGACTACGACGCCATCAAGCACGAAATCCACTCCATCGTCGATCTCGCCCACACCAGTGGGGCCATCGTCAAGGTCATCCTCGAAACCTGCCTGCTCACCTTCGAGGAAAAGCTCCGCGCCTCCGAACTCGCCCTCGCCGCAGGCGCCGACTTCATCAAGACCTCCACCGGCTTCTCCACTGGCGGGGCCACCGTCGACGACATCGCCCTCATGCGCTCGGTCGCCGGCTCCCGCGCCGGAGTCAAGGCCTCCGGCGGCATTCGCTCCCTCGCCGACGCCTCCGCCATGCTCCACGCCGGGGCCACCCGCATCGGCGCCTCCGCCAGCGTCAAAATCCTCGCCGAGCTCGCCGCCAAATCCGCCCCGGAAAAGTCGTAACTCCGTAGCCGGGTGCCCCATCCTGTTTGTCATTCTGAACGCAGCGAACGGGGTCCCGGCCAGCTTGCTGGCAGGGGCAGGAAGAATCCCCGTATTTGTTTTGCTTAAGGGCACGGCTTTAGCCGTGCCGAATTGCGTACTTATTGATTCGATCGTGTTTCCTCGATCGCTTTGCGATCGAGGAAACACGAGAACTGCCCAACTCGCATCTTGCCTCCGCCCACTCCCTGCGCCTATCATTCCCGGCATGTCTACATCCAGGTTTACCCGTCGCCGTCTCTTGCAGTCCGCCCTTGCCGCCGCGCCTGCCGCGGCCCTCGCCTCCCGCTTCTCCGCCCGCCGTCTCCTCGCCCAGGCCGATCCCGCCGCCGCGCTTGAAGCCCAGGTCCACATCGCGCCCGGCCCATTCAAGCCCACGTGGGAATCGCTCGTCGCCTGCACCACCCCCGACTGGTTCCGCGACGCCAAGTTCGGCATATGGAACCACTGGTCCGCGCAGTGCGTCCCCGAGCAGGGAGACTGGTACGCCCGCAACATGTACATCCAGGGCAGCCGCCAGAACCTCTTCCACGTCAAGACCTACGGCCATCCCTCCAAATTCGGCTTCATGGAACTCGACAATATGTGGAAGGCCGAGAACTGGAAGCCCGAAGAGCTGATGAATCTCTACGCCGCCGCCGGCGCAAAGTACTTCACCGCGCTGGCCAATCACCACGACAACTTCGACGCCTACAACTCCCGCTTCCACAACTGGAACTCCGTCAAGCTCGGCCCCAAGAAGGACATCGTCGGCATCTACGGCAAGCTCGCCCGCCAGCACGGCCTCCGCTTCGCCGTTACCAACCACTCCTCCCACGCATGGAACTGGCTCCAGGTCGCCTACGACTACGACCCCGAAGGCCCGATGGCAGGCGTCCGCTACGACGCCTACACCCTCACCCAGGCCGACGGCAAGGGCAAGTGGTGGGAGGGCTTCGACCCGCAGGAACTCTACACCGGACGCAACGAGGTCATGCCCGACGGCATCACCACCATCGCCGACGCCAACAAGTTCCACGCCGCCAACGACGCCCGCTTCGGCGAGATCATCCCGCCCATGAACCCCCAGTTCGCCTACAACTGGTTCCTGCGCTGCCAGGACCTCGTCAACTCCTACAAGCCCGACCTCCTCTACTTCGACGACTCCGAGCTTCCCCTCGGCCAGTTCGGTCTCGACATCGCCGCCCACTACTACAACTCCAGCGTCCGCGACAAAGGCAAGGTGGACGTCGTCCTCACCGGCAAGGACCAGAAGCCCGACCACGTCGGCGCATTCACCCTCGACATCGAGCGTGGCAAGACCAACGGCATCCAGCCCAACCCCTGGCAGACCGACACCTGCATCGGCAACTGGCACTACGACATCTCCCTCTTCGAAAACCACCGCTACAAGACGCCCATCTCCGTCATCCATAGCCTCATCGACATCGTTAGCAAGAACGGCAACCTCATGCTCAACATCCCGGTCAAGGGCGACGGCACCATCGACGCCGACGAGCGCGCCTTCCTCGAATCCATCGCCACCTGGATTCCAAAGCACGGCGAGGCCATCTACGGCACGCGTCCCTTCGTCGTCTTCGGCGAAGGCCCGCCCGATGTCGTCACCGGCCGCTTCAACGAGAAGACCCAGCGCGCCTACACCTCCGAAGACATCCGCTTCACCCGCAAGGGAGACACGGTCTACGCCTTCGCCTTCGTCTGGCCCGCCAACGGCAAGCTCCTCATCAAGACCCTCGCCCGCGGCGCGTCCGCCCTGCCCAAGCCCATCCAGCGCGTCAACCTCATCGGCGGCGGCCAGCTCACCTTCACCCAGGACGCCACCGGCCTCACCCTCAACCTCCCCGACAAGGCCCCCAACCCCTACGCCTACGCCTTCATCCTCCGCACCTAACGGCGCGTCACAAAATCGGGTGTAAACCGGGTGCCCCATCCTCAACCGGCAGCTTCATCGCCGGGCAGGGTGGGGTATCGCGCGTAGCGCGACCGTTTCGCATTTGCCCTTGCCCTTGTTCTTCGGAGGGAGCGTGGGGCTTCAGCCCCACGAATAGCGGCCTATAGAAGGAAGGGCCTTCCCCAACCGCCGTGCTCCCCCTCTTCCCCGCGCTACACTGGTACACGCATGTCAACTCAACTCATCCGCCCCGCCCGCTCTCTGCAAGGCTCGCTCACCGTTCCCGGCGACAAGTCCATCTCGCATCGCTACGCCATGCTCGCCGGCCTCGCCGAAGGCACCACCCGCCTCGCCAACTTCTCCACCGGCGCCGACCCTCACTCCTCGCTCGCCTGCATGGAATCCCTCGGCGCTCGCGTCCTCCGCAACCCAGACAACACCATCGAGATCACCGGCGTCGCCGGAGCCTTTCGCCAGCCCTCCGCGCCCCTCGACTGCGGCAACTCCGGCTCCACCATGCGCATGTTGACGGGCCTCATCGCCTCCCACCCCCACACCTTCACCCTCCTCGGCGACCCCTCCCTCACCCTCCGACCAATGGAGCGCATCCGCAACCCTCTCAGCCAGATGGGAGCGAAAATTGATCTAACGGATGGACACGCGCCCATCGCCATCCACGGTACTCCGCTCCGCGCCATCGACTTCACCACTCCCATCCCCTCCGCCCAGGTCAAGACCTCCGTCCTCTTCGCCGGACTACAAGCCGAAGGCGTCACCAGCCTCTCCGAATCCATCCTCACCCGCGACCACACCGAGCACGCACTGCTCGCCTTCGGCGCCACCTTCACCCGCACGTTCGCCCGCGGCCTCAACCAGCCCGCCACGCTCTCCATCCCCGGCGGCCAGCGCCTCCACGCCATCGACGCCACCGTCCCCGGAGACATCTCCTCCGCCGCATTCTTCCTCTGCGCCGCTCTTCTCTTCCCCGACTCCAACCTCGTCCTCGACTCGCTCGGCATGAACCCCACCCGCGCCGCCCTGTTCGACGTCATCGCCGCCCTCGGCGGCCGCATCAAGGTCCTCACCGTCGAGGATCGCCACGGCGAGCTCATCGGCACCATCCAGGTCAACCGCGCCCCCGCCGCGCCGTCCACCACCCCATTCCTCATCAACGGCCCACTCACCGCGCAGCTCATCGACGAGCTTCCCGTCCTCGCCGCCATCGCCCCCTACACCGCCAACGGCCTCATCCTCCGCGATGCCCAGGAACTTCGCGTCAAGGAGTCCGACCGCATCGCACTCGTCGCCAAAAATCTCCGCGCCATGGGCGCGCGCTTCACCGAGAATCCCGACGGCCTCGAGGTCCCCGGCAACCAAGTCCTCCACGGCGCGTCCATCGACTCCGGCGCCGACCATCGCATCGCCATGGCATTCGCCATCGCCGCCCTCCGCGCCACCGGCGACACCGAGATCCACGGCGCAGAGGCCGCCTCCATCTCCTTCCCTGAGTTCTTCACCTCGCTCGACGCCCTCGCCCTAAGATAAGGCCCGCACTAGAAGCACTTTCACTGTTACTGTTATGCGGAAAGTATTGTCATTCTGAGCGCAGCGAAGAAACCCCGCATTTTGTTTGTGGAGCGATACATTACACTATCGCTGAAAATGCTCAAACCCATGACCGAGACCCCACCCACCGCCGGCTCCCGCCCCATCGTCATCACCCAGATCGAGCAGTTCGGCGGCGCGGAGCGTAGCGTCCTCGCCCTCGCCCGCTGGCTGCACACGCGCAAGCTCCCCTGCCACATCGTCACCTACGCCGACCACTGCAACCTCGCGCAGTTCGCCACCCACCCGCTCCCCATCGTTCAACTCCGCCCCGGCACCGGCGTCCGCCGCCGCATCACCGCCCTCCGTCGCTACTTCAGGTCACTCCCTGGCAACTCATTCCATCCTCTCGCCTCCGGCTATCAGGCCGCGCTGCACGCCACGCTCGCCGGCCTGCGCGGCTTCCACACCCTCATGCACGACACGCCCTCGCTCTTCAGCGACGCCGCCACGCGCACCCTTCAGGGCCGCCTCCGCATCGCCGTCTCCAACCGCATCATCGCCCACGGCCTCTCCAGCGGTGGCAACACCATCGTCACCAGCGAATTCCTCCGCGCCGAGTGTCTCCGCGACTTCCACATTGAAGCCCACATCGCGCGCATGGGCGGCCTCACATTCTCCGATAGCCGCTTCCGCATTCGCCCCATCCCGCCCGGCGGCCCGCTCCGCATGCTCTCCGTCTGCCGTATCGAGCCCAACAAACGCATCGACTGGCTCCTCCGCGCCCTCGCCGAGCTGGAAGCCACCACCCCGCCTCTCTCTCAGTGGACGGCCTGGCAGTTCGACGTTGCAGGCTCCGGCCCGCAGCTTGCCCCGCTCCGCGAACTCGCCGCCCAGCTCGACCTCGGCGACCGCGTGCACTTCCACGGCTTCGTCCCCGACTCCGAACTCCAGGCCCTCTACGATCAGGCCCATCTCTTCCTCATGCCCGCCGTCCAGGGCTACGGCATTCCCGCCATCGAGTCCCTCCAGCGAGGCATCCCCGTCCTCCTCCACCGAGACTCCGGTGTCTCCGACATCCTCCTCGAAACCCCCTGGGCCACCGTCCTCACCGGAGGCCCGGAATCCCTCACCACCGCGCTCGCCTCCGCCATCGACGGAGTCCTCGATGGCCGCCACCACGCCGTCCCGCAACCCCACCTCCCCACCGAAGACGAGTGGGCCAGCCAGGTCGCCCGCCTCTGCGCCTGGGTCTCCTGACAGTTTGTATAATCTCGTTTTGAGTAAATTGATTTTTGTCTTGTTAAGGGCACGGGTTCACCCGTGCCGTAGACAATGCATTTTTCCTCCGGCTTTAGCCACTGAGGTCGTGTTCGGGGGCTGCCACTGAGTTTGTAAGCAGGTCATAGCTCCACTTCGCCAGTGCCCTCTGCTAGCATCCGATAGGAAGCCATGCAGATCACTCAGGCCGTCTTCGGCGTCTACCACCACTTTGAGCTCGCGCATCAGCTACACCGCCGCAACCATCTGCGCCGCATCTACTCCACCTGGCCCTGGGCGCGGCTCCGGCGCGAGGGCCTGCCCCGCTCGCTTGTCCGCACCTTCCCCCTCGTCCACACCACCGACACCCTGTTGCGCCGCACCGGCTTCTACCCCGCCGCGCTGGAAGGCCGCTTCAACCAGTGGGTCTCCGACAGCTTCGACGCATGGCTTCGCCGCCGCATCGAACCCTGCGACGCGCTCATCGCCATCTCCGGCGCCGGCCTCACCACCGGCCCGCTGGTCCAGTCGCGCGGCGGAAAATTCATCTGCGACCGCGGCTCAACCCACCAGCGGTTCCAGTTTGAAGTCATCGCCGAGGAGCATCGCCGCTGGCATCTCCCCTACACCCCTCCGCCCGCCCACATCCTGCGCCGCGAAGAGGCAATCTACGCCCTCGCCGACGCCATCACCGTTGGCTGCAACGTCGCCCGCCGCTCATTCCTCGCCATGGGCATCGCTCCAGAAAAAGTCCACGTCATCCCCTACGGAGTCCGCCTCGACCGCTTCACCCCCACCGAACCACCCCCCGCCGACTCCTTTGAAGTCCTCTTCGCCGGCCAGATCAGCCTGCGCAAGGGAATCCCTTACCTGCTCGAAGCCTTCGCCCGCCTGCGCCATCCGCGCAAACGACTCACCCTCGTCGGCGACGTGCAGGACGATCTCCGCCCGCTCCTCGCCACCCTCCCCACCGGGAATGTTTCCTTTACCGGCTCAATCCCCCAACCCCAGTTGGCCCACCGCATGAGCGCCAGCCACGTTCTGGTTCTGCCCAGCATCGAAGAGGGCTTCGGCCTGGTCATGGCCCAGGCGATGGCCTGCGGATGCCCAGTCATCGCCAGCAGCGCCACCGGGGCCGAACATCTCTTCGCAGATAACCAGGCAGGCTTTATCGTCGGGCCCCGCGACACTGGCGCCCTCGCCCTTCGCCTGCAGCAACTCGCCGACGACCCCGCCCTACAGCAGCAACTCTCCGCCGCCGCCATCGCCCGCGTCCATCACCTCGGCGGATGGGACCGCTACGGCGACCAGTGGGACGCGCTCCTCCACTCCCTCACCGGCATTCCCCCCGACCCCACCGAACTTCTCTGAGTCCGAAGCGCTTCTGCTGCTGTCTTTTATGGGTTTACGCGAAGCGTCGAGAACGGTGCGAAGCACTACATCTTGTATCGCCCCATGTCGTCGTCGTTCAGGTTCTCCAGCCAGCGCCGCATCTCCTCCCCGCTCGCATTCTGAGGCCCCTCGGCCACCTGTTTCGCGTTGTCCAGCACCGCCCGGCTTGCGTAGACGGGGCAGTCCCAGCGCAGCGCCAGCGCAATCGCATCCGAAGGCCGCGCGTCGATCGCCACCGTCTCCCCGTCCTGCTCCATCCAGATCACCGCCAGAAACGTATCGTCCCGCAGCTCGCTCACCACCACCTTCCGCACCACCGCATTCAGCCCTCGCGCCATGTTGCGCAGCAGGTCATGCGTCATCGGTCGCGGCATCGCCGTCTTCTCCAGCTCCAGCGCAATCGCGTTCGCCTCGAAGATTCCCACCCAGATCGGCAGCACCGCGTCGCTCGCCACGTCCTTCAGCACCACCACCGGCATATTCGTCAGCGGATCGATCATCAGCCCGCGAATCTGCATCTCCACCTCGGCCATCGCCGCCACCGCCGCATCCCCGCGCTCACTCGCCGTCTTCATCCCCCCACCTCCCTCAACCCGCCACAACCTCGCCCGCCAAACTATTGGGAAACGTCTCCGTGATTCGTACCATTTGATAGCTCCCCACCGCCGGAAGGATCGCCTGTTTCACCGTAAAGTTCACCGTCTTGTTCTGCGAGCTGCGTCCCACCGCCTGTCCCCGCGCCGCGTTGTGCCCCTCCACCATCACCTCCATCGCCTCGCCCAGGTGCCGCGCGTAGCTCTTCTTCTGGATCGCCCGCTGCCGCTCCAGAATCACCTGCAACCGTCGCACCTTCTCCTCCTCCGGGATCGAGTCCGCCATTCCGGTCGCCGGAGTATTCGGCCGCGCAGAGTATTTAAAGCAGAAAACCGCGTCGTACTTCACCTCTTCCTGCAGCGTCGCCGTCTCCTCCAGCTCCGCCTCCGTCTCACCCGGAAACCCGACGATAATGTCGCTCGTCATGCTGATCTCCCGCCGCGCCGCCTTGATCCACGCAATCCGTTCCAGATACCACTCCCGCGTATACTCCCGCGCCATCGCCGCCAGCACCCGGTCCGCCCCCGACTGCACCGGCAGATGCACATGATCGCACAGCGTCGGCACCGCGTCGATGGCCGCCACAATCTCCCTTGTAAAGTCCCTCGGATGGCTGGTCATGAACCGCACCCGCCGAATCCCCGCCACGCCGCCCACCGCCGCCAGCAACTCAGCAAACGTCAGCTTCCCCGAAGGGTCGCGGTACGAGTTCACATTCTGCCCCAGCAGTTGAATCTCCGTGTAACCCGCATCCACCATCCGCCGCGCCTCTTCCATCACCGACGCCGACGTCCGCGACCGCTCCCTGCCCCGCGTATACGGCACCACGCAGTAGGCGCAGAACTTGTCGCACCCCTCCACAATCGTGATATACCCCCGATGCGGGTTCGTCCGCGCGGTGAACTCCGTGTCGAAGGTCTCCTCGGTCTCGCGGTCGTCCAGGCCCGTAATCCGCCGCTCGCCCGCCTCCAGCCGAACCAGCATCTCCGGCAGCTTCCTATAGCTCGCCGACCCCGACACAATCGACACATACGGCGCGCGCTCGAAGATCCGCTCCCCCTCCTGCTGCGCCACGCACCCCAGCACGGCGAAGCGCTTCCCCTCGCCCTGCAGCCGCTTGTACTCATTCAGCCGGTGGAAGACCTTCTGCTCCGCCTTGTCCCGGATCGAGCAGGTGTTGTACAGGATCAGCCCCGCGTCGGCCTCATCCTCCACGCGCATGTACCCCTCATGCTCCAGCGTCCCAATGACCTTCTCCGAGTCATGGGCATTCATCTGGCATCCAAACGTCTCGATATAGAAAGTCTTCTCCACCCCCCAAGTATATCTTCGATTCACCACTGAACTCGGGTGCCCCATGTCTCGCTTCTGAGACATGGGTTCACGCGCCGCCACGTAACTGGGTGCCCCATCTTCGCGACGGCTTCATCGTTGCTAAGGTGGGAGAAGCGGGTGCCCCATTCATCGCGTCTTTGTTTCACGCGATGAGTGGGTATCGCGCCATGCGCGACCGTCTTTCGTTCTTGCCTGTTTCCGTCTTGTTAAGGGCACGGCTTCAGCCGTGCCATAAGTTCCGCAGAATTGCTGGGGCTTTAGCTCCTGAGGTCAGCTTTTCAGTCCAGCCGCGCCTTTCGTCCATGAAGCAGATTTGAGCGGCTCAACTTTTGGTATTGCAACGTCCGGTTCACACACAATGCCCCAAAGAATAATGCCTTGGCCAAACTGCGCTGCATAAAGGAAAAAATCCTCTACCGCTTTGTAACCAGATATGTATCTAAAGCGGTTGCCATAGTCTTTTATGTTGTTGCGATTTCCAATCTTTTCATCTGGAAGAAGCGATTTGAAGTAGGAGGTAAGCGCATCCGTCTCACCACGCTGCGGTTGGTAAATACTGCTCAAGATATTATGTCGAGTGCTGAGAATCTTGCCACATTCAAGCCAGTAAAGTGCATGAGTGAGTTTCTGGCCTATCACATGAACCGCTTCTTTGAATGTTGGGTTTGTATCTATCGAAACGGCAACGGGATGGGTTGAGATGATCGACCCAACCTGATGAATTGGAGAGGCAGTCGAAATATCTGGAAGCGCTTCTGGATAATTATTAATGATGCCTTGTTTCAGTTTATTGAACTTGTTGAGATCTTCTTCTCGAGTCATCTTGAATTCATCAAAATCCAAGAACATTGAGTAAAACCCGAATACTAAATCCTGCTTAGTTGATCCCTCATTACATTCTTTACATGCTGGAAACTCAAACCCTTCAGGGGCATATCCATTTGGGAAACAGGAACGCGGCGGAACATGGTCTATCGTAGTAGCCCTGTTGATACCACCACAGAAATAGCAGATGGAGTGCGTAGCGAGAAATTTTTGCTGCTTGTTCATCTTTCGCTTGGATTCAGACATGTTATTCCGCTCCGTTCGTACGCTTTATGATCTCACGCTGCGCTATTGACATCCCGCATTTGTGACACCTTGTCCCGCCCCCCCTCCCTATAATGTCCTTAGGCGCATCGCGTCTCCCGGAAGGCACTCACCATGGCGCAACGCGACGACCGAAAACGCCTCGGCAAGAAGCATCGTCAGGCATCCACTCGCCCCAAGCTGGGCCGAGCCCCGCGCACCACACCCACCACCGGAGCGGTCGATCCCCGCAAGCGCAAGTCCCTCTCCACCAAGCGCGCCGAGCAGGATAAAAAGAAGCGCACCCCCACCCGCTCCCCCGAGCGCGAATCCCACATAATTGTCTCTAAGCAAACTCCCGCCTCCCGCGCGCCTTCAACTTCCAACGTACAACATACAACCTACAACGCCCCCGCCCCCGAATCCCCCGCCGAGACCCGTGCCTGGCGCGACGCCGAAATCCTTGCCGCCCAGCTCTCGCTCGCCGCCGACTCGGCCGCCTCCCGCGCGCTCCCACTCATCGCCATCTGCGGCCGCCCCAACGTCGGCAAGTCGACGCTCTTCAATCGCCTCACCGGTTCGCGCCGCTCCATCGTCGGCGACGAACCCGGAATCACCCGCGACCGCATCTACGGCCTCATCGAGTGGCAGTCCGCCACCGCCCGCCTGGTCAACACCGGCGGCATCGTCCCCGACGACCCCGAACTCATCCCCGCCGAAATCTTCCTCCAGGCCCGCACCGCCCTCGCCGAAGCCGCCGTCATCATCATGGTCGTCGACGGCCGCACCGAGCTCGCCTCGCCCGACATCGCCCTCGCCCGACTCCTTCTGCGCGGCGGCAAGCCCGTCTTCCTCGCCGTCAACAAGATCGACACCATCGCCCTCGCTCCCGCCGCCGAAAACTTCCGCCGCCTCGGCTTCCGCAACGTCCTCGCCATCTCCGCCGAACACGGCGCCGGCATCGGCGACCTCCTCGACGAAGTCTTCGCCGCCCTCCCGGGTGCCCCATCCATCGCGCACTCTGCGATGGGTGGGATTTCGGGTGCCCCATCCATCGGCGCTCTTACCGATGGGTGGGATTCTTTCCTCGAACCTCCGTCTTTGTCGTCTCCCAATAACGAAGAAGCCTCCGGCCCCGCTCTTCCACTTACAACTTACAACGCACAACTTCCAACCGACCCTCCCCGCCGCCTCCGCTCCCACGGCGCATTCGTCGAGCACGAGACCAAGATCGCCATCATCGGCCGCCCCAACGTCGGCAAATCCACGCTTCTCAACGCCCTCACCGGCACCGCGCGCGCCATTGTCTCGCCCATCGCCGGCACCACCCGCGACGCCGTAGACGAGGTCGTCACTCGCGGCTCGCACGACTTCCGTTTCGTCGATACCGCCGGAATCCGTCGCAAGGGCAAGACCCGCCTCATGGCCGAAAAGCTGTCCGTCATCATGGCCCGCAAGCACCTCGAGGCCGCCGACGTCAGCCTCCTCGTCCTCGACGCCACCGACGGAGTCTCCGCCCTCGACGCCAACATCGGCGGCTATGCCCACGAGTCGGGCCGCTCCGTCATCCTCGTCGTCAACAAGTGGGACCTCGTCACCACGCGCAAGCCATCAACTGACAACGTACAACATACAACGTACAACCCCCTTCCCGCCGACCCCCGCCTCTTCGAGCAGCAGGTCCGCAACCACCTCAAGTTCCTCGACTACGCCCCACTCGTCTTCGTCTCCGCCACCACCGGCCTCGGCGTCCAGGAGCTCTTCCGCAAAGTCGAACTCGTCGCCCGCGAGCGCCGCAAGCGCGTCACCACCGGTGCGATGAACCGCTTCCTCGCCACCGTCGACTTCCAGCGCGCCTCGGTCCCCATGAACCGCCGCGTCAAAATCTATTACATGACCCAGGCCGCCGTCGCCCCGCCGACGTTTGTCCTCTTCACCGACCGCGACGTCAAGCTGCACTTCGCCTTCGAGCGCTTCCTCGCCAACCAGGTCCGCGCCGCCTTCGGCTTCATCGGCGCCCCCATCTGGTTCAAACTCCGCCCCCGCAACAAAAAGCACCCGCCAGAATAAGTACATAGTGGACGTCCAACTCACATGATATGGAATAGGCTAAGCCGACCCGAATTCGGTATCAGCAATTCAATTAGCGATTCCATCGCCACGCTGGAGTGGGCTAATCCAAATCTATTAACCGATTTGCGCTGTGATACTGACCTTATTGTTATCTGTGATTACAGCGGCCAACATAATGAAGCCTCTCACGAAAGCTACTCCTTTTTAGTCGCGGCGAAGTCATTCACATGGTTATGGGATGAGTTGAGAAAAGAGACTCGAAAGAAAATACTGCGTGACGGTAGAAGAATGTCATTCAAAGCATTGAATGACTCTCGGCGTAAGCAAGCTCTCGTTTCGTTGCTTAAAGCAGCAAATACAATACCTGGTCTATTGTTTACCATCATCGTTGACAAGCGGATCGGTTCGCTATTCAAAAAGGACGCTGGCAGCACAATAGAACCATCTAACTTAGTAAACTGGCACCCTGACACGCTGGAAAGGCTCCTTCGCATGTCTCATTTTGGGAGCACATTACTGTCAGGTTTATCAGCGCCCGGACAGAATGTTATTTGGCTAACGGACGAAGATGATATTGTTGCAAACTCGCAGAGAATTATCGATGGGACGGAAGCTATCGTAAATATCACGAGCCACTATATGCCCCACAATCTGGGGCATTTTCGATATGGGTCCACTCAATCCGACGACGGTTCCTTTTTTATAGAAGATATCGCGTCTATTCCAGATCTTGCGGCAGGCGCACTTAACGAGATCGCGTGTAAGGGACTGATGCCTCGTGGCCAAGGTCTGACCATTCCGTTGAGTACTGAACTCTCCAAAAAATCTAGGTGCATTGCGGGTTGGATAGCGGATGGCGAGCTACATACTCTCAAGCGAATTGTAATGGCGCTGGATGCTGGAGAGAAAGGATCGATATGGACGCGTGTCATCACGCTTAGAGTTGAAGAACCAATTCGTGAATATATGTGGCACGAGGACTTTCATAGAATCGTCCGCGACTAAATCCTCATCATCAGCCACAACCGGAAGGGCCCGCGTTCACGCGGGCCAAAAACAGCCGCGCCGAAGGCGCTTCCGCTCTGCCGAAGGCCGGAGTGAAGCGCGCAGCGCGCAACGACTGATCTGCCTTCTTTCGCTCCGCCTATCTTCTTCCGCGCCACCGACCCCTCACCACCCCGCATATACTGTCCGCATGGCGAAACCCCCGAGAACCGCCGCCTCCGGCACTTTCTTCATCACCACCATCACCTACAACCGCCGCCGCCTCTTCCAAATCCCCACGAACGCCGACCTCTTCCTCGAAACCCTCCAACACTACCGCGCCGAAGGCGCATACAAACTCCACGCCTTCGTCATCATGCCCGACCACGTTCACCTGCTCCTCACCCCGAACGAGAAAACCATCTCGCAGACCATGAACCTCATTAAGGGAGCCTTCTCCCGACGCCTCGCTTCAAAGTATCCCATCTGGCAACGCGGCTACGCCGACCACATCATCCTCGACCGCGACCACTTCGAATCCCGCCGCGCCTACATCCACCAGAACCCCGTCCGCGCCAATCTCGTCACCGCCGCCGAACTCTATCCCTATTCCTCCGCCTTCCGCCCCGTGATCACAGCGACAGAAAAATAAAAGGGGGAGGTGGATGCGACTCATCGGCACGCGTGAACGCGTGCCCTTCCGATGCAGTCAGGTGGCCCACCCTAAGTTTCCAACGCCAACAACGCGGGTGCCCCGTCCTAGCTCTGCTAGGGCGGGCCGAGCAGCCGGGAGCCCCGCATCTCGCTGCCTGCCTCACATCTCGCCCTCTGCCTACCCACAAAACCATTTTGGGTGCCCCATTCATGCGCGGCCCTTTCGCGCATGGGTGGGGTCCCCGGCGAGCTTGCTCGCTGGGGTGAATGTATGAGGGTAGCCATTCGCTCGCGAACCCCTCCCGCACCGCCCTTCCCTGTTCCCTGTTCTCTGTTCCCTGCATCCCCTCGCGTCCCCCTCCGGCCCAATCTCCCCCCTCAAAACCGCCCCCGCTCCATTCCCACCCCCAATACGCTGTCATCCTGAGCGAAGTTTGGCGCACTCTGCGCCAAACGCAGTCGAAGAGCCTGTCCTGAGCGTAGTCGAAGGAAACCTGCGGCTTGTTTTACGCTTGTCATCCTGAGCGAAGTCGAAGAGCCTGTCCTGAGCTTGCCGAAGGAACCTGCGGTTGCTTGTTTTGCGTCGTCATTCTGGCGAAGCCAGAATCTCCGTATCCGCCCTTGCCGTTGCTTCTGTATTTCGGAGGGAGCGCAGGGCTTCAGCCCTGCGAATCATCGCCCCGCGGAAGCGCAGGGGCTTTAGCCCCGGGCCTTTGCCGTTGCCCTTGCCTGATCCCTGTTCCCTGATCCCTGTTCCCTGTTTTCCTGTCAAGGGTCTCGTTCCGTCTCAAAATCCTCATCTCCCACAATCCAAACCCCTTCCACGCCAAAAATAGTTGGCATAGTAGTTATGCTCAATCCGCTATCATTAATGTAGGGGGAAAATTGCCTGCTGCGTCCGCGTCCGCCCGATGCCGCCGCAACTAGACACTAAACGCATGATTCCAGAGACTTTACAAACTAACACCAATGCAATCAATACTTTGGCCCGGAAGTCCAGACCAAGTCCAGACCTATCCAAAAAAGTCCAGACTTAACATCCCTGTTGTGAAGACTTTAGGATTTTTTCGTACACGAGAGTGCACATACCCCCCTCGGTGCTACTATTCTCTCCGCCGGAGTCGCATCATGCCGAAGCGCCGACACACACCGCTGGTCCTCATCGTCGCCGCGCTGCTCGTCCCATTCATTGCCCTGCGCATGTGCTCGCGCAGCCGCATCGCCGCGCCCCACCCCGCAAACCCGGCCAGCTACGAACCGCAAGGAGGCAGCCCCATGTCCTTCACCATCAGCTCGCCCGCATTCCCCAACGGCGGCCCAATCGCCGCGCGTTACACCTGCGATGGCGCCGACCTCTCGCCCGCCCTCACCTGGTCCGACGCGCCCGCCGCAACCCAGTCTCTCGCCCTCATCGCCGACGATCCCGACGCACCCGCCGGCGCCTGGTCCCACTGGCTCCTCTGGAACATTCCCGCCCGCGCCTCGCTCCTGGCCGAGAACGCGCCCAAGGTCGAACTCCTCGACAATGGCGCGCGCCAGGGCGTTAACGACTTCCGTCGCATCGGCTATGGCGGCCCGTGTCCGCCTCCGGGCCATCCCCACCGCTACTTCTTCCGGCTCTACGCGCTCAACGTCCGCCTCGACCTCAAGCCCGGCGCCGCCCGCGGCGAATTGGAACGCGCCATGGCGCCGCACATCCTCGCCCAGACCCAGTGGATGGGCACCTACAAGCGTTAGCAATCATCGACGCCCGCCGCTCGCAACAACAGATCCGCAGAAGACCTTCATCAACGCCATCCACCCGCCGCCCCGTGATTTACTACCCGGCAAGACACCTGCCAGGGGGGAAACGGAGGCAACCTCGTCCCGCTTAAAACCACCGGCGGGAACAGAGGTGGTGTCGGCAGTCACAGATGTCGGTGCCACTCGCGGTCGCTGCCAGATCGCACTCGGGCGCATCTGCTTCAAATACAAGCAGAATCCCCGCAAGTCCGAGAATTATCCACAGAAAAGGTTACCTTCGTAACCTTACGTGTTTGATATGCCGTTATGTAATTGATTTTACTAGACTTACAGTAGTTTACATCTTATGATCATTTTGTTGGATTTGTCCAGCAAAAAATTTTCGCTCCGCCTACTTTGAGTAACCAATAAGGGGAATCTTACCATGAAAATTATCGTCCGCACTCTCGTCATCGCCCTCGCCTTAACCGGCGCAATCGCCACCACCTCCGCGAAGGCCTCCTCCGCCAAGACGACAGTCAACATCTCAAAGACGAGCGCGGTGCCAATCCCGAACTGCCCCCCGGACGACCCCAACGGCTGCGGCATCTTCGATTGATCGTTACCATCGGTAACCAAAGTGACTCGAAATAGCTGTTGACGCTCCCCCTGGATGAGGTATCCTCTACTTGTCCGGGGGTGTCTGCGCGTGACCTCAATCCCGTTTCTCTCATTGCTCGGTTGGCTTGAAGTTGCATTTTGCCTCGCGGCTCTGTGCGCAATCCTGGCCAAAAAGCAGTGGAAGGATTATTGGTCGCTTGGCGCGTTTCTCGCCGTGCGGGCCTTCTCCAGCAGCGCCTGCATGGGCATTATGCGCTTCGGCAAACCCCTGGGAACACATACTGCATATCAACTTTATTTTTATGTCTACTGGATCAGCTTCGCAATCGAGTCGATCCTTGCACTCATCGTCGTCTACAGCGTCTACCGGCTTGCCATGGCCCCGCTCAAGGGCCTGCAGCAGCTCGGCATGATGGTCTTCCGCTGGGCCGCATCCATCTCCGTCGTTGTAGCTCTCGGTTCGGCCTTCGCACCGGAGATGACGCGCACCAAGTACCTCATCGCCGCCATCTCGCAGTTGCAGCGCACCCAGAGCATCCTCACCCTCTGCCTCCTGGTCTTCGTCTGCTTCGCCATCCTTCCCATGGGCCTCAACTACGGCAGCCGCATCTTCGGAGTCAGCCTCGGCCTCGGCGTGTTGGCCACCAACGACCTGGTACAGTCTGCATGGCTCACACTCAATCCAGGGATGCATACGGCCCGCAACCTGGTCAACGGCGTCGTCATCTGCCTGGTTCTCGCCACTTGGGCCGCTTACTTCGCCCTGCCTGAGCCAAAGCGCCGCCTCATCGTTCTGCCCACCACCTCGCCCTTCCTGCGCTGGAACCAGATCTCGCAGGTCCTGGGAGACAACCCAGGCTTCGTCGCGATCGGCGGAATGCCGCCCGAACTCCTTGCACCGGCAGAACTCGAGGTCATGCAGCGCGCCTCGCTCAAGATGGATACGCCCTTTCCCAGGTCGATGAGCGCTTGAACGCGCCTGTTGCCCGCAGCAAATAAAGCGCCCATACCGGTCTCCGGCATGGGCGTTTCTCTTGGCGCGCGCATTCGGTCCGGGCCCACCGTCGATTGTGTCCGCGCGGATCGCGGCGAATCGTCCCCAACCTGTGCCCTGTCCCCTGTTACCTGCTCCCTGCCTTACCGCACCACGCCAACCTGCTCCATCGGCCAGTAGACGAAGACCGCCTTGCCGTAGATCAGGCCGCGGTCCACCGGCCCAAAGTCGCGGCTGTCGCTGGAGATCGACCTGTGGTCGCCCATCACGAAGTACTCGCCGGGCGGCAGCACCATCTCCGGCTGCGACCGGTCGTCGGCGAATCGGCCCTGCAGATACGGCTCCATCAGAAGCTTGCCGTTCACAACCACCTGCCCCTGGTCGATCCGGATCCTGTCTCCCGGCAGCGCGATCACCCGCTTGATGTAGCTCTTCGCGTGGTCGCGCGGATACTGGAAAACCACCACGTCCCCCGCATGGACCTCGCCCACGCGATACGCAATCTTGTTGATGAACAGCCGGTCCTGGTCTTCCAGCACCGGTAACATGCTGGTTCCTTCCACCCGCACCGGCTGGTACAGAAAGACAATGATGAATGCCGACACCGCAACAGACACCACAAGGTCGCGCAGCCACGAGTGCCAGCCGGCAGACCAACGGGAACCTCCATCGTTCCCTTCCCCCCCGGCCTGGACCTCCACTGGCCTCTCGGCACCCATCCGTTCTTCGTCGATCACGCTCTCTCCTCGCACTCTTGTCTCTGCTGCACTCGTTCGTTAGACGCAGCAGCCCCGCCCTTGGGACTCACCGTTCCAACACTCTTCGGCCCTGCCGCAGCCGTTGTCGTCCCACCCGCCCACTCTTGCGCGGCCCCGCCCTCCGCCCCGAACACCGCGGCCACCGCAACTCCCAGCACAACTCCAGCAACTCTCATCCTCTGCATGGTACATTCCGCGCCGCGGGACGCACCACCCACTCGGTTTACGGGGCCAATCTTCCGCTCAGTTTGCAGCGCCACAGTTCTTTTTGGTTTGCAGGGCCGCATGCCCCTCGGGAACGCATCTCCGAAGCCTCCTGCGCGCGGCTCCAGGCAATGCGCCCCCCCCGGGAAAAATCGTCTTCATTCCGCTTCGTACTGGGACATTTGGACGCTCTCAACCGTATAATAGGTAATGGAAGCTCCGGCGCATTTCGCTCCCCGCTTGGTACGCGACCACCCGGTACGTTAATTCTCACCACGGCGGCAGTAACCTATGGCAACACTCACCATGATGGAACAGACGGACACGCCCAAACCTCACATGCAGGTCGTGGAGGGCCCCCACGACCTCACCACTGAAACCTCCAACATCGCGTCCGAGGGCCTCGATACCAAGTCGGCACTGGAGATCGCCCGCATCATCAACCACGAAGACGCCAAGGTCGCCTCCGCGGTCCGCAAGGCCCTCCCCGAGATCGCCATTGTCATCGACATCGTCGCCCGCGCGCTGCGCGATGGCGGCCGCCTCATCTACGTCGGCGCAGGCTCCAGCGGGCGCATCGCCGCGCTCGACGCATCCGAGTGTCCCTCCACCTACTCCACCCTCCCCGCCCAGGTGCAATACATCATGGCCGGCGGCCCCAAGGCCCTCGCCTCCGCCTCCGACGTCAACGAGGACTCCCCCGAGCTGGGCCAGCGCGACATCGCTCGCCGCCGTCCCACCCGCAAGGACATCGTCCTCGGCGTCTCCGCCTCCGGCAGCACTCCCTACGTCCTCGGCGCGGTGGAGTACGCGCGCGCCCGGGGGGCCATCACCGCCGCCATCACATGCAACACCAACACCCCGCTCGCCGAGGTCTCCGACAACACCATCGTCGTCGAGGTCGGCCCCGAGGTCGTCTCCGGTTCCACCCGCATGAAGTCCGCAACCGCCCAGAAGATGGTCTGCAACAGCATCACCACCGGCGCCATGACCCGCCTGGGCTATGTCTACGACAACCTCATGGTCAACGTCCACATGAAGAACGCCAAGCTCGTCGAGCGCGGCATCCGCGTCCTCATGCGCGTCTGCGGCATCGACCGCGACTCCGCCATCCGCACCATCAAGTCCGCCGGCAAGTCCATCCCCATCGCCGTCGTCATGCTCAAGGCCAAAGTCGACAAGATGGAGGCCGTCCGACGCCTCGCCAAGTCCGACGGCAACGTCCGCCTCGCCATCGACGACTCCCGCCTCGAACTCTAAGCAGTCAATTCAAAGTAAGATCAGCGAATGAGCGTTGCTCCTGCATGGCGCGTCCGCGACATCCTCCCCGCCGCCGCGCTCTTCCTCGCCACCGCCGCCTTCACCCTCTACCAGAACGCCCGCGTCGCCGCCCTCTGGGACCTCAGCTACCTGCTCGACACCAGCTTCCGCATCTCGCTCCACCAGCTCCCTTACCGCGACTTCCCCTTCGCCCACGCGCCCCTCACATTTCTCCTCCACGCACGAATCATCCAGCTCTTCGGCCGCGTCTACCTCCCGCACATCCTCTGCGCCGCCCTCGAAGCCGGCCTCGCAACCCTCCTCACCTGGCGCATCCTCCTCCGCCTGCTCAAGCCCCTCGCCGACCGCGCATTCCTCATCGCCACACTCCTCGCCGCTCCGCTCGTCTTCCTTGGCATCTACGGAATCTACCCCCACCCCATCTACGACAGCGATTGCATCCTCGCCGTCCTCCTCGCCCTCTATCTCCTCCAGCGCGCCAGCGAATCCGCGCAGCGCAACCTGCTCGCAGGAGCAGCCTGCGTCCTCCCGCTCTTCTTCAAGCAGAACATCGGCCTTCCCTTCCTCCTCACCACCCTCGCCGCCATCGCGGTCCTCGCTCTCGCCCGCCGACTGCAACGCGCCAGCCTCGCCCCGCAGCTCTGGCTCCTCACCGGCGCACTTACCGCGCTCGCCGCAGCCGCGCTCCTCATCCACATCACCGTCGGCCTGCACAACTACCTCACCTGGACCATTACCTTCGCCGCTCAGCGCCGTCTTCCCGGCCTCAGCCTCATCCTCGCCATCTACTGCCAGTCCTCGCTCCTCTGGACCCTCCCCGCCGCCATCATCGCCGTCGCCCTGCTGCGCAGCAACAAGCGGGTGCCCAATTCATCGCAGCCTCATCGCGACGGGTGGGAAGTAAAACTCCGGGTGCCCCATCCATTCCGCGTCCTCTGCGGAATGGGTGGGAGTGAAGTAGCCGGGAGCGGAAACAGTGCGAGCCCACCTCGCTCGTCCAGTGCCCGATCAATCGCAGCCATTCTCCTTCTCGCCGCGCCCTTCCTCTGGACCATCGCCTCCCTCGCCCTCGCCGGCGATCCAGACGACCGCGCCGGCCAGCTTCTCTTCCTCTGGCCTCACCTCCTCATCCTCGCCGTCGCTCTCGCCGTCACCAATCTTCGCCCTAGCCTTTTGCTCTCGAAGCCGGGCCTCACCATGCTCCTTCCCTTCATCCTCATCGCAACCATCCACGGCGCATTCCTCTCTCAGCAACTCTGGGGGTCCACCTACGCCATCTGGCCTCTCCTCATGCTCCTCATCGCCGCGCTTCTCACGCAGGTCCCAACCCTCGCCCGCCCGCTCGCCGTCGTTATCTCCGCCACGCTCCTTCTCTGCGGCAGCCTCTACGCCACCAGCCACGAGCGCCTCAGCTACATCCATCTCGACGGCCCGCTCGCCCGCGCCACACTCCCCGCACTCCGCGGCCTCGCCACCCCCGGCCCCTGGCTCCCCGCCTTTGAACAGCTCGTCCGCGTCACCAACGCCGAGATTCCCTCCGCCGACGCAATCCTCCTCATCCCCGGCGACACGCCCTTCTACTTCGCCACGGGCCGCACTCCGCAGTTCCCCGTCCTTCTCTTCGACCCTGCCACCAACCCATACTCGCCGCAACAGGTCTTCGACCAATCTCGCGCGCACAGCGTCCGTTGGCTCATCGTCAGCCGCAACCTCCAGCTCACCGGCCCGCCCTCGCCCGACCTGCCCGACATCCTCCGCGCCCTCCAGCCCGGCTTCACCCTCGTCCGCGCCCTCCCCAACTACGACATCTATCGCCGCAATTGATCCTCTCCCGCCCCGCACCAATCCCGCCACTCATCCCCCCGCCCGCCATTCCCGTAAACTATCTCCATGGACAAGTTCGTCGTTCGCGGAGGCAATCCTCTCCTCGGCACCATCAAAGTCTCCGGCGCAAAGAACTCCGCTCTGCCCTGCATGGCCGCTGCCATCCTCACCGAGGACGAGGTCATCCTGGAGAACATCCCGCAGGTCCGCGACATCGAGACCGAGCGCCGCCTGCTCGCCGCCATGGGTGCCGAGGTCGATCTTGGCTACGGCCGCGCCCAGCACCGCACCAGCATCCGCTGCGCCGTCCTCTCCGACCCCGTCGCCAAGTACGAGATCGTCAAAACCATGCGCGCCAGCTCCCTCGTCCTCGGCCCGCTCATCGCCCGCACCGGCATCGCGCGCGTCGCCATGCCCGGCGGATGCGCCATCGGCGGCCGTCCCATCGACCTGCACATCAAGGGCCTCGAAGCTATGGGTGCCACCATCACCCAGGACCACGGCTACCTCGAAGCCCGCACCAACCGCCTCCACGGCGCGCACATCGTCTTCGACAAGATCACCGTCACCGGCACCGAAGACCTCCTCATGGCCGCAACCCTCGCCGATGGCGACTCCCTCTTCGAGAACTGCGCCCGCGAGCCCGAAGTCTCCGACCTCGCCGCCCTGCTCAACGCCATGGGCGCAAAGATTAAAGGCGCAGGCACCTCCACTATCCAGGTCCACGGCGTCGCCAAGCTCCACGGCGCGCGCCATCGCATCAATCCCGACCGCATCGAAGCCGGCACCTTCCTCATCGCCGGGGCCATCACCGGCGGCGACCTCAACGTCGACTGCTGCAACCCCGCCCACCTCGGCGCGCTCATCGCCAAGCTCGAAGCCTGCGGCGTCCGCCTCGAATCCGGCAAGGACCACATCCGCGTCCGCTCCGGCGGCTCGCTCAAATCCACCAGCATCTCCACCGAGGAGTTCCCCGGCTTCCCCACCGACATGCAGGCCCAGTTCATGGCCCTCGCCACGCAGATCGATGGCACCACCACCGTCACCGAGAACATCTTCGAGAACCGCTTCATGCACGTGCAGGAGCTCAACCGCATGGGCGCAAACATCACCGTCGAGGGCCGCACCGCCACCGTCCGCGGACGCACCCGGCTGGAGTCCGCCGCCGTCATGTGCTCCGACCTGCGCGCCTCGGCCTCGCTCGTCCTCGCGGCATTAGTCGCCGACGGCGAAACCATCCTCGACCGCGTCTACCACCTCGACCGCGGCTACGAGCGCTTCGAGGAAAAACTCCGCAACGTCGGCGCCCAGATCCGCCGCATGGGCAACGTCTTCAGCAAAAAGTAGTCTGTTAGCCTGGGCCCCATCCTAGCGGCAGCTTCATCGCGGCCAGCCGAAAATTGGGTGCCCCATTCATCGCGCTCTTGTCTCATGCGATGGGTGGGTTATCCTTTGCTGTAGCAAACGACCGAAATCGCTTGCGACTCATCCATTCGTAACATCATCGCATGAGAATTTTCGCGGTGATGACGGAGGGGTCGTCGTGGTATCCGCTTTCCGGTTTAGCGAGCGCCTCGATTTTTTCCTTTATATCTTCGGGCGACCAAAAGACCCAGCCTTTCCCATTCATGAACTCACGCAAGAGTTTGCTTTGAGTCATTGGCGGCTCACTTTTCTTTTGATAGACCTTGCCCGCTGCAAGACCGAGGATGATTTTTGTATTTGGATCGGCCATGCCCTTATCGATGAGGTCTTGCTTCAGCCTCGCTAGAACAACCTCTCGATAAGTTTGGCAAGTGAAGAGCTTGTACAGCCCCTCTTGCACTTCGTGTTCCATTTGCAGATCCGCGAGCCTGACTCCCGGCGAATCTAGGAATGACTTTGCCTCAAAGGCAATTACTTCGTTTTTTGAGAAACTAAGCGCGAGCAAGTCGATCTCCGGGCGCGGAATAGAACGCTTGTGGACTAGGCGCTTTTCTTCTGGAGTCACTCCAATCTTGAAAGACCTACGAACCCAGTAGTGGTCAGCCTCAAGCAACGTCGAAATAATGCTTTCAAAGTGATCCATCAGTGGTGTCTCCTCTGGGCTGTAATGTTACCGCTTTTCGCCCCTACCGCCATCTCCCCGCCATCTCATCTTTATCCCCGCTTCTTACCCTTCCTTGTCACAAACCGGTGCGCCATCGCCAGCAGATCGTGCAGCAGCTCCCCATTCAGCCGCTCCAGTCGCACCAACACCGCATCGTAGGGCAAATAGTGGTCCGTGACGTAGTAGAGTTCGGGCGACTCGGTCAGCAGCGTTTGCCGTTGTTCATTACGGTCCACGCGGACCATCAGCGACCCGGGCTCGGCCGACTTGCTGATCGGCACACACGCCATCAACTGCCCGCCCACCTTCAGCGCCGGGCTTCCGTAGGCCGTGCTTTGCACCACGCCCGGCAGCTTAACTCCCGTCTTCCAAACCGCATCCAGCGAAACTCCCGCCATCGTCTCAACTCCTATCGTCGCGCAGCGATCACTCATGTATCCGGGTGCCCCATTCATTCCACGTCGTGTGCGGAATGGGTGGGATATCGGCATTTTCGTTTGTCATTCTGAGCGTAGCGAAGAATCCCCTCATTTGTATTTGAAAATCGGTCTGATCGGTGTCAATCGGTGTTAGGCCTTTCGCCTTACCGCCAACTCACCGCCAGGTGCCACCGCAGCCCCGCCTTCACTGTCCGATCCAGCACGCACGCGTACTCCAGCAGTTCAGCCAGCACCTGCGGCCCCTCCGTCCCAAGCTGCTGCAGATCGCCCTGCAACTCCGCCACCAGCGCCAGCACCGTGGCCAGTCCATCGTCCGCGAAGTACCACTGCGGCGGTGGCAGTCGGCGCATCAGCTCGGGATTCCCCCCGCCCTCCTCGATCAGCAGCGCCATCGAGTTCTCGTCCGCCGAAAAAAATTCAATCAGCGGCCTCACCCCCAGCTTCAGCGCCAGCCGCTCCAGCGCGTCCTCGTGCCGCGCCAGCGCCCGCCCGTTGACGAAGGTGTCGAACCCCGGGTCTTCGCCCTCCACCACGATGTACATCGAAGCCGCCATGGACAGAAGTGTACTTCGCCCACCGTAAGCCGCGTAAGCAAAATCTCCGCCGCGCACCACCCTCGATTCCTTGCCGCTAATGCACCCCACAAAGACACCGGCGAAGCCCACAGTGAATCGGGCCTCGCCGTTGTTCCATCCTGCATCGCATCCGCCACGTCCATCGTGACGGCTAAGTCCTAGCGGTTTCCGCCGCCCTGCGAACCGCCACCAGGCCGCCGTCCGCCGCGCCGGCGCCGTCCGCCCGGCCTGCGATCGCCGCCTCCGCCCGGCCCGCGCCCTCCGCCCGGCCCGCCAGGCCCACGTCCGCCAGCGTTGCCCGCCGGCGCCGGAACGCCATCGGCGCGGTTGAAGTTCGGCTCGTCATCCGGCGCATCGTCGCCGTCCTCGTCCTCTTCTACGGGAAACTCCTCGCCGCCCTCAACCAGCACCTCCTCGTCGTCGTCCTCAATGGGAGCAGCATAGGCCGCCGCAGCGACGTGGCTCTGTCTGCCGCCGCCGTGCCCGCCGCCCTCGCCGCTCTCGCCAACCTCCGGCAGTCCCAGCTTCGCCCGCTGCTCGCGCAGCACGGCCTTGCGCGACAGCTTGATCCGGTTGCCCTCGATCGAGAGCACCTTCACCAGGATCTGGTCGCCTTCGCGCAGCTCGTCCTTCACCTCCTTGACGCGATGCTCCGCAATCTCGGAGACGTGCAGCAGCCCGTCCGTTCCCGGAAATATCTCCACGAAAGCGCCAAACTCAGCGAGCCGCACCACCTTGCCCAGATACGTCTTGCCGATCTCAGGCACGGCCGTAAGGTCGGAGATCATCTGGATCGCCGCCGCCAGTCCGTCTGCGTCGCTCGATGCCACATTGACCCGCCCCGTGTCGTCCACATCGATCTTCACCCCGGTCGCATCGATGATCCCGCGGATCACCTTGCCTCCCGGCCCAATCAGGTCGCGGATCTTGTCCGTCGGAATCTGAATGGTGTGAATGCGCGGCGCAAACTGCGACTTCTCCGCGCGCGCCGTGCTGATCGTCGCGTCCATGATGTCCAGCAGGTGCAGCCGCCCGCGCCGCGCCTGTTCCAGCGCCTCACGCATGATCTGCGCCGTAATGCCCATGATCTTGATGTCCATCTGCAGCGCGGTGATGCCCTTGCGCGTCCCCGCCACCTTGAAGTCCATATCGCCGTAGTGGTCTTCCGCGCCCGCAATGTCGGAGAGCACCGCGTACTTCTCGCCCTCCTTCACCAGCCCCATCGCAACCCCGGCCACCGCGCCCTTGGTGGGAATGCCGGCATGCATCAGCGCCAGCGACGCGCCGCACACCGTCGCCATCGAAGACGACCCGTTCGACTCCAGAATGTCCGACACCACGCGCAGCACGTACGGCGACTCGTCCTCGCCCGGCAGCACCGCCTCAATCGCCCGCCATGCCAGCGCGCCGTGCCCGATCTCGCGCCGCCCCACGCCGCCCATGCGCCCCAACTCGCCCACCGAGAACGGCGGAAAGTTGTAGTGCAGCATGAAGCGCCGCTTCTGCTCGCCCTCGTAGCTCTCCATGCGTTGCGCGTCGTCGGTCGTCCCCAGCGTCGCGGACACCATCGCCTGCGTCTCGCCGCGCGTGAACAGCGCCGAGCCGTGCACCCGCGGCAGTACGCCAACCTCAATCGTCACCGGCCGTATCTCGTCGAACGCGCGATGGTCCGGGCGAATCCGTTCGTTCAGCACCTGGTCGCGGAAGATCTGCTCGCGAAGCAAATCGAAGTACTTGCTGAACTTCTTCGCCGCCTCGGCGTCGCCCTCGGGCAGCGCCTTCTTCAGCGCGTCCTTGATCGCCTTCACCAGTTCGTGGCTCTCGAACTTGGGGTGCTTCGCGGTGTCCAGCGCGTCCTTCAACTGCGCGCCAACCTTCGCCGTCAGATCGTCGAGGTATGCCTGATCGATCTCCTCGGCAACGGGCACGCGCTTCGCCTTGCCTGCGCGCGACACCAGGTCCTCGATCGCCGCGCAGATCTTCTTGATCTCCACATGCGCGAACTCGATCGCATCCACCACCTGCACCTCGCTGCACTCCTTCGATCCCGACTCCACCATCACAATGCCGTCCTTGGTGCCGACCACCATGATGTTGAGCAGGCTCTTCGCGCGCTCCGCATACGTCGGGTTCACGATGAACGCGCCGTCGATCAGCCCAATGCGCACCGCGCCCACCGGCCCGTGGAATGGAATGTCGCTCAACGCCAGCGCGCAGCTCGCGCCGTTCATCCCCAGCACGTCCGGATCGTTCTCCTTGTCCGCCGAGTAGACGAACGCAACCACCTGCGTCTCGTTGCGGAAGGCCTCCGGAAACAGCGGGCGAATCGGCCGGTCGATCTGCCGGCACGTCAGGATCTCCTTCTCGCTCGGCCGCCCCTCGCGCTTGATAAATCCGCCGGGAATGCGTCCGCCCGCATAGGTGTTCTCGCGGTATTCCACCGTCAGCGGGAAGAAGTCGATCCCCTCCTTCGGGTCGGGCGAGGCCACGGCCGTCGCCAGAACTGCGTTGTCTCCGCTCGTGGTGAACGCGGCGCCGGAGGCCTGCTTGGCCACCCGTCCGGTCTCAAATGTAATCCGCTTGCCGCCGGCAAGCTCTACTGTCACTTCCTGCTTCATCGTTTGCCTCTTCTCTCGTCTTTCGTTTTTTATCAGTTAGGAAACTTGGTGCTGCGCCGCTTAGCCAAGCGCGCAGAGTCGCAGTCCTGCCTGGCCATCCTCGCGGCCACCAGCGGAGTGCATGGAAAAATCTGTGGGCCGAAATCGCGGCCCATTGCGCAGTGCAACCGGCCCGGAACCAGTCCTTCGCAGCCGGCAACATGCGCTCTCACAGCCTCTCCCATCGTCAGCAACTCCGGCGGCAACAACCGGTGCGGCTGCGCGTGAAGTGGACTGCCGTGGTGGGTCGGGTCTTGCGTTCGTCCATGATGGGGGTTGTCCCAGTCGAGTCTACTTGCGAATGCCAAGCTTCGTGATGACCTCGCGGTAGCGGTCTGCGTCGCATTTCTTCAGATAATCCAGCAGACCGCGCCGCTTGCTCACCAGCATCAGAAGTCCCCGGCGGGAGCCATGGTCCTTCTTGTGCGTCTTGAAGTGCTCGGTCAACTCGCCAATGCGCTCGCTCAGGAGGGCGATCTGGACCTCCGGACTCCCGGTGTCCGCGTCGTGGGTGCGAAACTTCTCAATGATTCCTGTCTTCTTTACCGATTCCAGCACAGCAGTTGGTGCTCCTGATCTCTAGTTCACTCGTGGCCTTAGTGTCTCCGTAAAGGATAGCACCCTAAGCGAGAGCGCCGCAATTCGACACCACCCCAAAATGGGCGCAATACCATCGCTGATAATAAGCTGCGGGACAATAGTTAGGGAATCTTTGAATAAGTCCCCGTTTTGAAAGGGCGGGACTTTAGTCTCGCCGCAAGCGGTATTTCCAATGTGGCTTTAGCCGCCGAGGGAATCGCGAACACATTTTCAGACCTTCCTAAGTCAGTCGTATCGGTTTCATCGGTGTCGATCGGTGCTAAGCATTTGCCCCAGGAGATTGCGAAGCCACACCGCGCTGATCGAACGCCTCCCGCACCGCAAAGAATGCCGCCTTCGCCTTCCCCTCTGCGTCGAACGGCAGCGGCCGCTCCGGTTTCCCATCCGCGCGGCCCTCCTCGTGTCCCAGCCATGTATAGCGGTCCGTAATCCCCCAGGTCAGCACCGCGCGCACCGCCGGATCGCCCAGCGCCAGCTCCAGATACTGCCTGTACGCCGCGGCCACCGCTGCGTCGCGCCCCGGCCCGTCCGCCGCTAGCGCGCGGTCGTTCACGTCCATCTCCGTCACAAAGACCTGCAATCCCAGCTCCCGCGCCGCCGCGATAAACCGCATCAACCCCGCCCCGTACTGCGAATCGGCACTCTGACTCCCGTCCGCCGCCCACGCCGCAATGTGCGACTGCACCCCCACCGCATCCACCGGGACCCGCCGCGCCACCATCCGCCGCAGCATCTCGATCACCGCCTCGCGCTTCTGCTCGCCCGCGCGCGTCTCTTCCTCAATCCCGTACTCGTTGTACGTCAGCAGCGCCTGCGGGTCGGCCTCCCGCGCCGTATGAAACGCCAGCTCGATGTACTCCTCGCCCGCCAGCCGCAGCCAAAGCGAGTTGCGCAGACCATCCGGCCGGCCATCCTCCACATGGATCGCCTCGTTCACCACGTCCCACGAGTGCATCCTCCCCGCGTACCGCCCAGCCACGGTCTCGATATGCGTCACCAGCAGCTCTCGCGCATTCTCCTTCGTGGCCGTCGCCTCCAGCCACTTCGGGTTGCTCTGGTGCCACACCAGGTTGTGTCCGCGGATCTTCATCCGGTTGGCCTCGGCAAACGCCACCAGCGCATCAGCCTGATCGAAGTTGAATCCCTCAGCCGAAGGCCGCAGCGCGCCCCACTTCATCGCGTTCTCTGCCACCACAATCCTAGCTTGCTCGCGCACCAGCGCCGCATAGGCCGCGTCCGTGCCCACTGCATTCATATTCACCGCGCAACCATATAACAGCCCGTGCTCCGCCGCGTGCGCCCCCAGCGACGCATCTCCCGCAACGCCCTCCGCCGCAGCCTCGCCAGCAGCTCTGCGCGGCTTACCCGCATAAGCACGACCGGCAGCAATCAGCGGCAACACCGTCGCCGTCGCCGCGCACGCACCCAGCCGCGCCGCCGTCCCAAGAAACTCCCGACGCGAAGCCCCCCTCAAAGCTCCCGCCTCACCCAACGCCCCGCCCTCACTGATTCTCGACCCCGTGTGCGTAGCCCCTCATCTCCGTCAGCCATTGCATAAACCGCAGCAACTGTCTTCGTTCGGCATACAGAAACGACAGGAAGTCCCGCAACCCGACCTCCTCCGCGTGCTTTCCCGTGTAGGTCTCCACCCGCCACTTCAGGCACTCGCTCCGCCACGGCCGAAGCCGGCTGCCCCGCGTCGCATTCCACAGAAAGATCAGCCCAGCGCCCATGCGACTCTCCCGTCTCGATTATAGAGTCGCCGCGCGCGATGTCAGAATGGATTAACGCGCCGCGGAAATACTCATGGTTGTGACTTTTGGAGGGAGCAGGGGGCTTCAGCCCCCTGAATAAGCCCACGCTTATCAAGGGGCTTTAGCCCCGGGCCTTTTGCTTATCCGCCTAAGTTGAGTTTTTCCGCAGCTTGTAATGCACGCCTTCACTGCCCCTGCTGGAAGTGCTCCCCACGCCGCTTCCCGCCGTAGTCCTTCCCCAGCGTGCATGACTCCAGCTTTCCGCTCTCGTAGAACTTTGCCCCGCCGCCGCGCCGCGCACCGTCGCCGAACAGTCCGATGAATCCCGCCGTCATACACGGCACTCCCTGCACCACCTGGTCTCCGGCCAGCCAGCACCGCTCCAGCTTTCCGCTCGGGTAGAACACAGTCATCGAACCCTCGCTCGGCCCCAGCAGCCAGTTCCCGCCGCTGCACTTCACCCCTGCGACAACGGAGTCGTGCTGAAGCACTGCGAACTTCGGTAGACCGTCCGGCAGGAGATGGAGGATCGATCCCGAAGGCAACATCGCCTCGCCTAACGCAGTCTCCCGCGACACCGCGCAGCTCTCCAGCTTCCCATCCGCATAGAACCACTGGTATCCCTTGGCGCATGGGTAGCCCTGAATCTCGGTGGCTTGCCGCAGCTTTACTCGATGCGTCGCGGGCCGGTGTTGCGCCGTCTGCGCCACTCCGACCTGCACAGCGACCACTCCAACCACCGCAGCCAAGCCCAGCCGCATCATCCGTTTCATCTCAGCCTCCCAGCCCTCGCCCGCACGCTTCACTATCGCGCAGCCTCGCCGGAAAAAAACTTCGCAATCCATGAAGAATCGTTGAACAAATCTTCTTCAAATTCTGAATCTCAATAGAATTATCGACTTGCAGGAAGAAACTGCTTCTGGATCGCCAGATGCGCGCCCACCTGCGCAGCAATCTCCCGAGCAGCCAGCGCCTGCGCATCGGTCAACTGCTGCACCGGGTACTCGTAGCTGTCCGACCAGATCAGCTTCGCGCTATGCACATCCACCAGCCGCGCCGTCACCCGCACCCGCTCGCCCGCCCGCTGCACCGTCCCATCCACCATCACCTCCATCCCCAGCAGGCGCGCCATGAACGGCATAGACAACCGGGCGCGCTGATAGGTATGCACCGTCGATGGCGACAGCACATGCACCCCGTCGAGCTGCGACAGGTCGGCCACCAGCAGATCATTCAGCCCGTGGGGAAACGTTCCGCAGTCCAGCTCCGGACTCAGGCACTCGAAGGGCACCACCGCGATGTTGGCCATCCCGTCGCTCGACGAGAGATAGCGCGACGGCCGGTAGAACTGCCAATACACCACAGCAAGAATCGCGCACAACCCCACCGCCGCCAGTAAAATCCAGCGGACCCGCCGCGCCCACGGCGCGCCTTCCTTCGCACCCGCCGGCTCGACGACCTCCGCCCCCTCCGTCACCACGTCGCCCACAAACCGGTATCCCCGCTTGGGAAGCGTCTCGATGTACCGTCCACTCTCGCTCTCGTCGCCCAGCGCCTTGCGCAACTGCGAGATGTTCCGCGCCAACCCGATCTCTTCCACGGTCGTGTCCGGCCACACCTCGCGCATCAGCTCGGCCTTTCCCACCACCGTCCCGTGCCGCTCCAGCAGCACGCGCAGCGTCTCCGCCACCTTGGGGGCCAGCGGCACCGTCTCGCCCTCGCGGAACAGCAGCCGCTGCTCCCAGTCATAGCGGAATGGCCCGAAACAGCTTGCCTGCTTCTCGCTCGAATTCATGTCCGTCGAGTTCATGTCCGTCGAATTCATGTCCGTCGAATTCATATCAGTCGAAGACGGCCGTTGTAACTTCTGCATCGCAAATCGCACTCGATTCTTCGCTTGCAATATCCTACCCCCTGCGCTCGCAAGTAAAATGATCTCGGTCGATCGATGCCCCTCCCGGTTCCTCGGGAAGCCCTGCGCCAGCGCCGCCGATCGAAATGGAGCAGCATGAAGCCCTCTGGATTTGCAGTTATTCTCACAGCCGCGGCAATCGCCTGCACTTCCCTGCGCGCGCAGGACACGCGCAGCGTCACCGAGCCCGTCATCCCTCCCGCCTGTGTCACGCTGAAGGCCGCCCTCACCACTGCATCCGCCACCAGCGGCGAGATCGAATCCCGCGCCAACAGCAATGTACGCCTCGACACCATCCGCATCCAGCAGGCCCTCGACCGCTGCGCCAAATCCCACGCCGTCGAACTCGCCCCCAATGCTGCAAACACCGCATTCCTCTCCGGCCCTATCGCGCTGCGCCCCGGCGTCACCCTGCTCATCGACCGCGGCGTCACTCTCTACGCCTCGCGCAATCCTAATGACTACGAGCTCTCCGAAGGCTCCTGCGGCCTGGTCAACGACGCCTCCGCCGGATGCCGCCCGCTGATCTCCGCACGCAGCGCCACCGGCTCCGCCATCATGGGCGACGGCGCCATCGACGGACAGGGCGGCGCCAAAATCCTCCTCGACGGCCATCCCTCCGACAAGTCCTGGTGGGACCTCGCCGAAGACGCCCGCACCGCAGGCCGCCAGCAGGTCCCCCGCCTTATCGACACCGACCTCACCGACGACTTCACACTCTACCGCATCACCCTCAAAAACTCTCCCAACTTCCACATCTCCTTCCATCGCGGCGACGGCCTCACCGTCTGGGCGGTTAAGATCGACACACCCAGCACCGCGCGCAACACCGACGGCATCGACCCCGCGCAGTCCCGCAACATCACCATCACCCACTCCTTTATCCGCACCGGAGACGACAACGTCGCCATCAAGGCGGGCGACGGCCCCACCACCGACGTGAGCGTCCTCGACAACCACTTCTACTCCGGCCACGGCATGTCCATCGGCAGCGAGACCAACGGCGGAGTCAGCCAGGTCCTCGTCCGCGGCCTCTCCCTCGACGGCCCCGACAACGGCATCCGCATCAAGTCCAACGCCACCCGCGGAGGCCTGGTCCAGGACGTCCTCTACGACGACATCTGCATCCGCAACTCCAAATACCCCATCCTCTTCGACACCGCCTACTCCTTCCCCGGCAAAGGCGTCCAGCTTCTCCCGGTCTACGACGGCATCACCCTGCGCAACGTCCGCATCTCCGGCAGAGGCAAGCTCCAGTTCAACGGCTTCGACCACACCCACCGCATCGGCGTCACCCTCGATGGCGTTCTGCTCCTCGACGGCCCGGCCCGCTACAAAGCGCAGGCCATACACACCGACCTCACCTTCGGCCCCGGCCCCGTCAACCCCATCTTCACCGGCGACGACTCTACCGTCACCGGCAAGGAAGTCGGCGGCACCCTCCCCGCCTGCGCCGCCAGCTTCATCCCCTTCCCTACCCAATAGTCTGAGTACCTGTTTGTACGGCCTTGCACAAATGCACTGGCGTTGCCGTTGTTCTTGCTTCTGGGATAGGTCCGGGCTTTAGCCCGGACAATAAAATCGGCAAAAAATCGGGACTTTAGCCCCCGAGGGTATGTCGAGTTCTTGTTCAGTCATGCCTGAGCTGCGAGATGTGGGCCTGAGTGCTCCACGCCCGCCCACTCCAACCTTGAACCTCGAACCTTGAACCTTGAGAACCTCGCAACCTCGAACCTGCAACCGCTCCCCTCACGCCTGCGTCTCAAAAGCCGATAGACGCTCTGAGGCCAAATTAAAAGCATGAGCGTAAGAGTCCTGATCGTCGATGATTCCCCGGTGATGAGAAAAATCCTGGAGGGCGCGCTTCGCCACTCCGGTCTGGATCTGGCGGAGGTGCTGCATGCAGCCAACGGCATGGAGGGCCTGGCAGCTCTCGAGAACTCCGCGACCGAAGACCGGCCACTCGATCTCATCCTCTGCGATGTACACATGCCGCAGATGAACGGACTCGATTTCCTGCTGGAAAAGCAGCGGCGCAACCTTGCTCCGCGGGCGCCGCTGGTGATGATTACCGCCGACGCCAGCGACCCGCAGGTGCTCAAGGCAGTGGCCGCCGGCGCACAGGGCGCCATCACCAAGCCATTCACGCTAAAACAGATCCAGAAGTGCGTGGCGTCCCTGCTGCTCCCCACGAACGGACCTGCACCGTCGGCCACGGGAGACGCCCACGAATGAAGGCCGGTGATTGCGCACAGAACCAGCGGATCTGGCAGATCGACGACATCGTCGCGGATGTCTTCCACATGTTGCTGCAGCAAAGCTGCGACGTGGTGGAGGATGCCGCCGCCACCATCGACATCTCGGCAATGGTCCTGCTCTCGGGCTCCATCGAGGCCCAGTGTCTGGTCGAGTTCCCGCAGGCCAGCGCCAAAAAGTTGACCGATGCCTTCCTGGGCTGCGAAAACAACTGGGAGAACGCCTTGATCGAAGACGCGGTCGGCGAGCTGTGCAACATGATCGCCGGTGGTTGGAAGAGCAAGCTGGGAGCAGCGGCCTCGGCCTCGGACCTCTCGGTGCCGGCAATCTCGCGATCGCGCGGGCCGGACCGCAACACGCTGAATCCGCGCCACCTGAAAATGCGCAGGACCTACGCGTTCGACAACTCGCCGTTCACGGTAACTCTGGCAATCCGCCAGCCGGTCGAAAACCGGTCCTCGTGCCGATAAATAATTCAGCCCGGACCTGGATCGGTCCGGGCTGGTTCACGCTGCGAAACGCCGCCTACCTCACCACCGTCTGGAACAGGGGCGATGTAAGCAGCTTGTTAAACTGGTCGTCGGAGGAAGAGTAGTCCACCGTAAGCGTGCCCGAACCCGAATCGATGCTCGTCTGGTCCAGGGCGGTCTTTTCCAGTGGCGTTCCCTGCTGCTTCTTCAGCAGTTGCAAGCCCTTCAGCAGGGTCGCGCAGGTGGCGGCCGTCAGCGTGTCGGACATGCTGACACTCATGTTGAACCGCACCCCATTCGAGAAGTCCATGGTGTAGCGCGAGCCCTTCATCCGCTCCTTCACCGTGTCGTAGTCGGCAAGCTGCGACGCCGTGCCCAGCACGTTCCGCATCATCTGCTGCGTTCCCTTGGCGTCCAGCAGGCTCCAGATCGCATGGCTTTCAACCGAGACCATGTCGGCGACCAGGTCGCTGTCGGTCAGAAAGTTCGGGGCAAATCCGTCGCGCGAGTCCACCGCCGCCTTGATCGCGTCCTTGTCCCCGAAGACCATCGTGGTCTGGTTCATGAAGACCACGCTCAAGCCGCTCTCCCCCATGGGATAGATGCTGTTGTTGCGGATAACCACCGGCTTGGTTTTGCTCTTGGTCAAGTTCGCCAGAACGTCGTGGGTGTGGAACTGCCCCTGCGCGATGCCCACAATCCGCTCCACCTCGGCGCCCTTGCCGTCGGGATTCGGCGTGCGGAAGGACACGAAGGCCAGCGCATCGGTGTCCTCGTCCACCTTCAGTCCGGATTGCAGCAGCGCCTGCTCCAGACGCTTCAGCTCGGGTGGCATCACGCGGTCCTTCAGGCTCATCGCCGCCGGCGAGTTCTGCATCGCGCGGTAGTCCACCATGATGATCTGCTGCACGTCCTGTGGAATCGAGGCCTTGGCATCGCTCGAAAGCTGTTCGCCCTGGGCAAAGGGCGCGCAGATCGCCAGCATCGCCGTCAGCGCGGCAGCCATCGCCAGTTTCAGTCTGCTCTGCCGGTTGGATCTGGATCGAAACTCGGAACCTAAAATACGCACAGTACACTCCCGTACATCGGTGGTTGTTGAATTGCCGGCTGCGGTTCTCGCCCACAGCACGCCCGTACCATTGTTCTCTGAATCGACAATCGAGGCAAGTGGCATTCATTTGCTTGGACGAACAGATTGTAAAAAGGTTTGTCACAATCGAAACAGCTATTCCCGCCTCGCCGCGCGATAAACCGGCTGCCTGCACTTCCGTGGGAACATGGAGCTACGATCAGTTGCGGAAAAGTCCCTTTTGCTTATAAGGCTAGGGTCAGCGCTGCGGAAAATCACCCGTCTTGCTTAAGGGCACGGCTTCAGCCGTGCCGAAAGTGCAGAAAAATCAATGGGGCTTTAGCCCCTGAGGTCAATTTCCAGCCCTGCCACAAAGTTGCCTGAGCCCCGCAAGCCCGCCCGCCTCACCCTTCGGGCCATGGCAGCGGATGTTCCAGCCTGCGTTCCAGCACCTTGGCCTCCGGGTCGAAGTCGGGAATCTCGCGCAGCCATTCCGCCTCCGCCTCGTACGCCTCCTGCGGGATCAGGCCGATGATCTCGCCACCCGCCGCAACCGTGCCGTGCGCGCGCGCAAGCTCCCGCACCCTGTCGTGTACCCGGCCCATCGGAGTGGCGCGGAAGTCCGTGATGTTCATGCTCACCTGCGCCCGTCCGTTCACGCTGACGCCGATCGCCTTCACCCCGTGCAGCCCGCCCGCCGAGGCGCGAATGGCACGCGCAATCGCCCGCGCCGCCGCAATGTCCGCCTGTGCGGCCAGCGGCAACCCGCCCCCCCCCTGCGCCGCCGTCTTCGGCGGTTCCAGAAAGATGTTGTACGCAATCAGAAAGCTGCGCGCACCCACCGCGCTGGCCCCTGCCGTCGGATGGATCTCCGGCCCGCCAACGTCGGGCCGCCGCGCCGCGTCGCGGTGCGCCGTCTCCAGCAGCCCCTCGAACTGCCCCCTCCGCACGTCCTCCAGGTTCACCCGGTCCGGCCGCGCCGCCGCCGCCTCGTAGAAGTACACCGGGACCCCGAACCGCCGCCAGATCTCCAGCCCCGCCTGCCGCGCCAGCATCGCGCACTCCGCCAGCGACACCCCGCTCACCGGCACAAACGGCACCACGTCCGCCGCTCCAATCCGCGGATGCACCCCCTTCTGCTTGGTCAGATCAATCAGTTGCGCCGCCCGCCCAACCCCGCGCACCGCCGACTCGAAGACCCTCACCGGCGCCCCCGCAATCGTCACCACGCTCCGGTTGTGCGCCACGTCCAGCGACCAGTCCAGCAGGCGCACCCCCTCCACCCGCATCGCCGCCACAATCGAGGCGACCTTCCCCTCGTCCGTGCCCTCCGAAAAGTTGGGCACGCATTCAATCACCGCATTCGGATTCAGGCTCGACGGCATAATCTCACTTCCACCAACTGTACCCCAACGTGAACTGTACGCTCGCGTTCACCCCCGGGTTCTTGTCGCCCAGCGACGCGCTCGATATATGGACCGCGTTCGCCCCCAGGTCGATCGACCGCCTGGCACTCGTAAAATAATGCACCCCAACGCCAAACTGCGGCGTAAAGTTCCACACGCTGGTCTCATCGTTCGGCCCATTGTCGCCCAACGTGCTGTAGCTGAAGCCGGCCGTGCTAGACAGCGGTGGCCCGCCAAACGCCGGATACTTGTGGTTGGTCCACAGCAACCCGCCCGCCCCCTGCGCCCACGGAGCGAATCGCCGCGTCCCGGCAAAGTTCCAGCGCAGAATGATCGGCGTTATGCTCACCCCGGTAAACGTCCCTCCAATCGTGAACGGAGCGGAGCACTGCGCCCCCACCCCACCCACCGGCCCCGCCGCAACCGTGCAGTTCTGCCGCAGCCCGGTCGGCGTATACGACTGCCAGAACGGAAACGCCTCCATCGCAACCTCGAAGTTGCCGCGCATCATCCCCCACCCATGCATCCCCGTCAGCACCTTGCCCGCATGGACCCCCGCCATCAAAAACTTGAAGCCTCCGCGGTCCTCCGTCACGCCGAATCCCGTCTGCATCAGACCGCCAACATTCCACGGCTTCGCCTCATGCCGCAACGGATTGGTGATCGCAACTCCCGCTCCACTCGAAACAGTCTGCGCGCCCGCCACACCGGTTGATAGCACCCACGCAACAGCAAGCCCGCAAAAAATTTTCGTGCCGCTCAAATTCTTGCTCCGTTCCTTGAACAAGCCGGGGAAGCTCTGAATCAAATCCCGTTTTGAAGGGGCGGGACTTTAGTTCCGCCGTAAACACCGCAATTGAAATGCGGCTTTAGCCGCTGAGGGAATGTCGACTGTTGTTCCTGCCTTTCTTCGAATCCCCGCACAGAAGAAAGCCGCCGGCGCTCCGGCGGCCCCATCTTTAAAATAATCCTTCGCTCTTAATCGGTGCCCTCGGTGTCGATCGGCGTTAAGCCTTTTCGCCTGCCTATCCGGTGTGGGCCGCCATCGCGGCCTCATCCATATCGAAGTTGGTGTACACATTCTGCGTGTCGTCCAGGTCCTCCAGCACCTCCAGCAGCCGCATCATCGCCGTTGCCTGGTTCCCTTCCAGCTTCTGGTGGGTTGACGCAACCATCGTCACCTCGGCGTACTCTGGCGTGATCTTCGCCGCCTTGATTGCCTCCAGCACCGCGTCGAACTCCTTCGGCCCGGTAATCACCTCCCACCGGTCGCCCTCGTCCGCCAGGTCGTCCGCGCCCGCATCCAGCGCGATCTCCGTCAACCTGTCCTCGTTCACATTCGACTTCTCGATCGCGATCACGCCTTTCTTCGTGAACAAATAACTCACCGATCCCGACTCGCCCAGGTTCCCGTTGTTCTTCTGGAACGCGTGCCGGATCTCGCTCACCGCCCGGTTCTTGTTGTCCGTCAGCACCTGCACCATGATCGCCACGCCGCCCGGCCCATAGCCTTCGTACACAATCTCCTCGTAGCTCAGCCCCTCCAGTTCGCCCGTCCCCCGCTGGATCGCCCGCTTGATGTTCTCCGCCGGCATGTTCTCCGCCTTGGCCGCCAGGATCGCCGTCCGCAGCCGCGGGTTGCCGTCCGGATCGCCCCCCCCGCTCTTCGCCGCAATCGAAATCTCCTTGATCAACCGCGTGAAGATCTTTCCCCGCTTGGCGTCGGTCGCGCCCTTCTTATGCTTGATGGTCGCCCACTTCGAATGGCCTGACATTTCTTCCCTCTTAATTCTGTGATTTTGGCTGGCTGAACATGCCGATCTGGGCGCTGCCAGCAACCTGCAGCCAGCCTCACGCAACAGTCGATTTTAGCACGATGAGTGAACCCACAGCCCACTCAGACTCTGTCATCCTGAGCGACCCTGAGCTTGCCGAAGGGGAGTCGAAGGACCTGCGGTTGTCTGCTTTCCGCTGTCATCCTGAGCGCCGGGTGCCCCATTCATCGCGCGTCCTTTGCGCGATGAGTGGGTACCGCGTGTAAGCGCGACCCGGAGGGAGCAGGGGCCTTCAGGCCCCTGAAAAGCTCATCATTGAAGGAGGGGCTTCAGCCCCGGGCCTTCCCTTCAACCCCGCCCAAAAGGATTCATCGGACACGACGTGCTTCCCGTTCGCGACGACCAAAGGCAGGAGTATCGTAGACTCGTAGCCCGTAGACAATTTGACTCCACTCTCGCGCAAACAATGCGCATGAATGAGTCACCCGAGGGGGCAACCCCAGATCGGTTCTAGTATCCTTACACCTAACTGAAAAGCCTGTAGTTGAACAAGCGATAACTGAGACGCAGCTTAATGTTCAGGAGGCGCCATGACGACGACAAGAACGAAAACAGGACGGCCAAGCCGACTAGCTGAAATCCAGATCGCCGAATATAATACGCTAACGTCCAGAATCACTTATTACGTGACGATGCAGTATGCGGCCTGGGGGATTGCCGCCGGCTTATTCGGATATTTGGCCTCTCTATGGTGGACGGTGCATAGCCACCAGAGCCTTGAGTGGATAGGGGTGCTTTGCCTTCTTGCCGTGAGTTGGGCGGTCTTGCACATCAACTTCGAGTTTTTGGTGATCGTTCTCTACCTGAAGGAGGAATTGCTCCCACACATGGGATTTTTATCCGTCGAGGAACTTGACAAGGCACTGGGGTTTGAACGTTTTCTAAGGAAACTAGGCACCATCGAGAGTCTTCATCGGGATCATGCAACCTCCCTGCCATTTATCGTCGGAACCTGCGGTGCTTTTGATTCTCCTTTGGGGAGATGTCTCCCACGGGCATTGGTCATATTCAGATACTTGGTGGGCGGTCTTATCTGGGTCGCTCCTACTAATCATTTGTGTGAAGGTGTGGCGACTTGAAGTTTTGAAGAGGCGCCTGAATCGGCCTAATCATGCTCTGAGTACCGAGGAAGTGGGCGCTTGAAATTAGGATTTTGGTATCTTATCATCGTCGCTATAATTGCCACTGCCGTGGCGCTCTTTGAGATATGGGGTATAGCTCACTACCGCCTTGGATGGGGAGAACCACTCCCACAAGATAAGGTATGGGGGAAGTCCCTCATTCGAAAAGCACCCTTTAACTTAGTTGGATTTCAACTGCTGACGCGGTACCACTTTTTTATGTATTGTGTTCTCGTGCCGGCATCGGTCCTCTCCCTTGGCTTTCTATTGCGGCACATTATTACGTCTCCACCCGCCCATTGGTTCGGATGGCTGCTTTTCACCATTGCGGGAACTCTGGGAGCTATGGTGTTGGAGGACTTCCTCTTCTTCGTTTTCAGTACCATGCTCGGGACACCGTACCCGCATGCCCTTACACGTCTGTTTCGGGGAGAGGCTAGTTGGCATCCATCGCAAATTAGCATTTTGGGATTATTCAAACTGCCCGCCGCGTATGTGTGGGTGCCACCGACTGCTGCACTGCTACTCTGGGTTCTGGCGCGCCTAAACCTCTAAACGGATTCTGATAATGGCGGGGCCGATTTTCCCGCTCACAAGCCCCCTCGATCGGGAGCCGGATGCCCCATGTCTCGATTTAAGGCACGAGGTATTGACTCGCTAACTAAAGCCCTACAAAATCTCCACCGCCATCAACTCACGCAGCGTCTCCCGCCGCCGGATCAGCCGCGCCTCGCCCCCATCCACCAGCACCTCCGCCGCCCGCGCACGCGTGTTGTAGTTCGACGCCTCGCTCATCCCGTACGCCCCTGCGTCCAGCACCAGCAGCAGCTCGCCCGCCTTCACCCGCGTCATCTCCCGTTCGCGCGCAAAGAAGTCCCCCGACTCGCACACCGGCCCCACCACATCCACCTTCGCCGTCGCCCCGCGCCCCTGCTTCACCGGCAGAATCTCGTGGTGTGCCTGGTACAGCGCCGGCCGGATCAGGTCGTTCATCGCCGCGTCCACAATCACAAACGTCTTCGCCCCATTCTTCTTGACGAACAGCACGCGCGTCAGCAGCCCGCCCGCCTGCGCCACCACAAACCGTCCCGGCTCGACCAGCATATGCACCGCGCCCAGCCCCGCTGAAGCCTTGTTGAGCGCCGCCGCGTACTCCCTCACCTTGCGCGCCGCATCGAACCGTGGCTCCGTCGGCGAGTCGTTATAGTCGATCCCCAATCCTCCGCCCGCATCCACATAGCGAATCTCGTGCCCATCTTCGCGCAGTTCGCCGACCAGCCCGGCCACGCGCTCCAGCGCCGCGGCAAACGGCTCGACCGAGCGGATCTGCGACCCGATGTGAACGCTCACTCCCGCCGCATCCAGCCAATGCGACCGCGCCGCCCGCCGATAGATCGCCCGCGCCAGCCCAATCTCCACTCCAAACTTGTGACTCCCCAGCCCGGTCGAGATATACGGATGCGTCTCCGCAAAGACATCCGGATTCACCCGCAGCGCAAACCGCGCCCTTACACCCAGCGCCTCCGCCCGCTCGGCCAGCAACTCCAGCTCCGCCTCCGACTCCACGTTGAACAGCAGAATCCCTGCCTTCAACGCCGCGTCGATCTCCCACACCTGCTTGCCCGCGCCGGAAAAAACCACGCGCTTCAGCGCTGCTTTATCCGCTCGCCGAACCCGCTCCAGCTCGCCGCCGCTCACAATGTCAAACCCCGCGCCCAACTCCGCCAGCAGCCGCAGAATCGCCAGCGACGAGTTCGCCTTCACCGCATAGCAGACCGTCGCCTCACGCCCCGCGAACGCCTCCTGAAACAGCCCAAACCGATGGCGAATCTGTCCCGCCGAGTAGACGTACAGCGGCGTCCCATGCGTCTCCGCCAGCTCCGCCAGCGAGACCCCATCGCAACGCAATCCTCTCCCGCGATAGTGGAACGGCCGCGCCGCGACCGTCAGCGCCGCAGCGCCTTTGCCCGTGGCCCTCCCCGCGCGAGCGCTCAAACCCCGCTCCCCGTCCCGCTCTCAGGCAGTACATACGGCGCCTCGGGAATCACGATCCACGCAATGATGTACGCCAGCACCCCGGTCCCGGCGAACAGAACGCACAGCACCCACAGCAGCCGCACTGTAACGACGTCCCACCCGTAGTGCAACGCCAGGCCGGAGCACACTCCGCCGAAGACGCGCGGAGTGCGTGGCCGCATCAGTTGCCCGTACACCGGCACGCGCACATAGCCCACCGGTTGCACGACCGCTCCGCAGGCTGAACAGAACCGCGCCGCCGCATCCACCTGTCTTCCGCAATGAGAGCAATACATCGTGTGCCTCCGGGAGTCTCTTATTTTCCCACATCCCGCCCTTCTATACGCATTCGCCTGCTCTCCGGTTCCCCTCCAAAAAAATCGCGCCCCGCCTACTTCCCCGCATACGGCGTCTTCATCAACCGCCGCGCCATCTCGGCCTGCGACTGGTCTCCCCCGCCCGACGACGCCATCCGGTAGAGCCCCACCGCCTTCGCCCTCTGGTGCAGCAGATCGTACATCTCGCCGGCATTCAACTGCGCGCGCTTGCGCAGCCAGTCGCTGCACTCGGGCTGCTCGGCCGCCCTCAGGTAGTTCTCTGCCGCGTCCGCAATGTCGTTCCATCCGCGCTGGGTGTCCGCCAGCCCGAACCACGCCATCTGCACCCGCGGATCGACGAAGTATCCCGGCCTCGCCGCATCCGCCAGCACCACCTTGTACAGCGCGATCGCGCCCGGCCCATTGCCCTCGTCCTTGGTCAGGTTGGCCTCTTCCAGTCGGAACAGGTAGTTGTGCGGATACTCGACCGCCAGCCCATGCTGCACCGCCAGCGCCTCCGGGTAGCGCGCGTCGTGGCGCAGAAACAGCGACAGCACCGTCCGCGATTCTACTGCCGTCACCACGCCATGCTCCGCGCACTCGCGCAGCAGCGCCAGCCCCCGCTCCCGGTTCCCTCCCACGCCCATCACACCCACCAGGATGCGTACCCAGCGCGGAAGGCTGGCCACCGCGAACTGCTGGATGCCGATCGCCATCTTCGCGTCCGCGTACTGCGGGTCCAGCTTCAGCACCGCTTCGGAGTCGTTGCGCGCCGCATATCCCTGCCGCGCCGCCGCCACATAGCTGTGGTCCACCAGCGTGATGAAAACCGCATGCATCCCGCGAAGGTACCCGCGCGCAAAGGTCGCGTTCTTGTCGTTCGCGTTGGCCTTGATGCGCTCGTCGCAGAGTTTGATGCCCGTGTCCGTGAGCCACTCGATCCTCTGCCGCGTGGCTGCGGGCACAGGCACGTCCCGCTTCGAGGTAAGAAAACTGTTGTGCGCGTAGTACGTCGTGTCCAGCAGGTCCTGGTGGTATAGCTCGCGGAACACCGTCACCATCAGCACATACCCGTAAGCCATCGGGTCCTGCGGATGCTCCTTCAGCACTGCCTCAGTGCGGCTCAACGCGCCATCGAAGTCGAGAACATAAAAGTGCTCATAGGCCTCGCGCACCACTGGGTCGAAGTTCAACGGATCGCTGTGCTGCGCCGTCGCCGCCTTCAACTGCGGCGCGCCAGGCGCGGCCAGGGCAGGCGCGGCCAAGCCAGGCGCGACAACGGCAAGCAGCACCATCAGAAGCACAGATGCGCCAACCGGCCCGGCGTTCCTAAGGCCGCCAGGAAGCCGCAAGGCAAGCCGCGAGTGGGACTGCGAAGAGAGCTGCGGCCAGCGCGCTCGCGACGCACCTCTGCCGCTCACGAAGCATCCATTGCACACATCGGATCGACTGCTCGCAACAATCTCAACTCCCGTTCCCGCCCCTCGCTCAACGCGCAGGGCCCCTCCATAGACTGTACCTTGAACATTGGACGCGCCGGCGGTTGGATTGGCTTCGCGGCAGTGCATGGGCATCGGTCCAGACGGGCCCCGCCTGCACCGGCGCCACACCTGCACGGAGAGCAGGCAGCGGAAAAGACACGCGCCACGGGAGCGGATCAGGCGCGGAGGCTCTTGCGGAACCGGAAGAAGCGGTGTTCGCAGATGTTGCAGCGCAAGGGCACCATGCCGATGCTCCGCAGCAGGAAGTCGAACAGTCTGCGATGCGACCTCCGGATGTCGCGTTCATGACACTTTGGGCATCGAACAGCCATAGCCGGCAATCTCCTGAAAACCTATGGCCCGGCGAAGTAGATCTTCCAAGACGGCTTCCGCCGCATTCAGAGCAGCAAGACCACGCAAACTCAGGGCCACAGTGCGGCGCGGGGAGTGTATCAATATAATGCACTCAACACCACGAATTCGCAATCTGGCAGGATAATCTCAGGTAGGTTTCAATTCTGTTCTTCGACCCATTCTTCCGCCCCGGCAGGTCGGACTTTACCCCAGGAATCTGCCCCTTATGACACGCTTTGAACTGCTCCATCTGCTCGTCGCCCAGGCCCGCGCCAACGGCTTCGACTTCCGCAAGTGGTACACCTCCAGGCTCGGTCTGCCCTGGGAGTCCACTCGCCGGTCGGTCGAGACCCTCTGCGCCGAGCGGCGTTACTACGCCCTCCTCTTCTCCCACGAGTTCGCTTCCAGCTTCTGGAAGACTGGCGAGCGCATCACCTTCCAGGTGCCCAATCAGACCTTCACCCGCCGCATGGCCGATGGCACCATCGCCACCGTCTCCCGCAAGGCCTACACCCGCCGCAGCACCCGCCCCGACGCCTGGCGCTACCACCTGCGCGAACTCGCCCTCGCCGAGGAGCCACTCCGCACCATGCGAAAGTACCTGCGCGTCGAAGAAGACCTCGACCCCGACGCGGACGACCTGCCGGCCCCATCCATCGCAGCCGATCAGGCGCCCCCGCCAGCGCCCGCCGGCAAACCGGCCCCCGCCAGGATTGCCCTCGTGCGCAACCGCCTTACTTGAAGCTCCGTAATAATTTTTCGGTTGGCATAGAGTTCCATCGGACACGTCGTCATTCTGGCGAAGCCAGAATCTCCGTATTTGCCTTGTTTTGCTTAAGGGCACGGCTTCAGCCGTGCCATAAGTGCTCCAACTGCAATGGGGCTTTAGCCCCTGAGGGAATATTGAGAGCTGGTTCCGCCCTACGGCTTCAGCCGCTCCAGCGCCTTGCGCGCCTCCCTGGCCTCGTTGTCCACCGGATCCAGCTTCAGGCATGCCTTGTACTCCGCAATCGCCTCGTCGCGCTTGTTCAGCTTCAGCGCCGCCTCGGCCAGCGCAAAGTGCGCGTCCGGATCGTCCGGCTCCGTCTTCACCGCATCCTGGCTGCGCAGATACGCCCCCTGCAGGTCGCCCGTCTCGGTGTAAAACTTTGCCACGCTCAGGTCCTCGGCCTCGCGCTCGTCAGCCGTCTGCAGCTTCGTCCCCACCGGATTCACCCGGTGCAGCAAATGTCTTCCCGGAGCGCCTTCGCTGCCCTTGTCCGTCAACCCCGCCGCGTCCGGCGTCCCCGCTGGATTCGCATCCGGATCAGCCGCCCCCGCATCGTCGCCGGAGCTGGAACTGCTGCTCGGACCCGCTCGCATCCGGCCCACTGCTTGCATCCGGAGTGCCGCTCACGCCGTCCTTCCCGTCCTCGCCGGGAAATGGAAACTGCGCCGCCGCCTTCGCCGCCGAACCCGCGCCGGAACCCGCGCCAGCAGCTCCAGGCGTCTGCGGGGCCCCGCTCAGCTTCGCCGGCTCCGCGTACGGAGTAAGCGACGCGCCGCCTCCGCTCGCCTCGCCGGGAAACGGAAACTGCTGGGTCGCGCTCTGCTTCCCCGGGTCCGCCGTCTTTGTGCCGCACGGCACCGGCTGCGGCGCCACCGAACACGGCGCGGGACCGGCCGCCGGCGAAGGCGAAGGAATAGTCCCGGCCGCGGGCGTAGGCGCGGGGCCAGCCGCCGGCGTACTCTGCGCGCCACACGCAACCGCGGCCCACGCCATCCACGCACCCGCAACCAACGCCATCCCGGAGCGTCTCCGCATCGCCGTCCCCTTCCACCTTAGTTTAGACGCTCCGCCCCGCCCAAACGTCTTCGCAAAAACGGGATTGGGGCAGTTTGGGGCAACACATCGGCCAGTACAGATTGATCGGAAGGGCACGCGTATCGGGGCCCCGGCGAACGGTTGTCGCTCGCTGGGGTGATTTCACGCGTGCCGAATCGCGCGCTCATTTTGAAGCCTCGCATCCCTTGATCGCTTTGCGATCAAGGGACGCGAGAACCGAGAACAGTGGGCCGCCAAACTGATCCACTCCCGCCGGGTGCCCCAGGTCTCGATTTTGAGACCTGGGTTCTCCGCCGTTGCCTGTACTTGCCGTCCTTCCTAGCCTGGAGAAGCACCGCCCCACCTCCCGGGCGGTACAATCAATCTCGTCGATGGCCTACCAGGTTCTAGCCCGAAAATACCGCCCCCAGCGCTTCGCCAACGTCGTCGGCCAGGACCACGTCACCGTCACCCTCGCCAACGCGCTCGCCCAGGACCGCATCGCCCACGGATACATCTTCAGCGGCCACCGCGGCATCGGCAAGACCACCATCGCCCGCATCCTGGCCATGGCCCTCAACTGCCGCAACCCCATCGGCTCCCCCGCCCGCCCCACCATCGAGCCCTGCCAGTTATGCGAATCCTGCACCGAGGTCCGCGCCGGCAACGCCGTCGATGTCATCGAGATCGACGCCGCCACCAATCGCGGCATCGACGAGATCCGCGAGCTGCGCGACGCCGCCCGCTACGCTCCCTCCCGCGACCGCTACAAGATCTACATCCTCGACGAGGCCCACCAGATCACCGACGCAGCCTTCAACGCCCTCCTCAAGACCCTCGAAGAGCCGCCCCCCCACATCATCTTCATGATGGCCACCACCCAGCCCGAGGACATTCCCCAGACCGTCCGCTCGCGCTGCCAGCACTTCAGCTTCCACGCCGTCAAGCTCGCCGACATCCTCGGCCAGCTCCGCTCCATCGCCGCCGCCGAGGCTGTCCTCGCAGATGAATCCGCACTCGCCCTGCTCGCCGAGGCCGGCGACGGCTCCATGCGCGACGCCCTCTCCATCATGGACCAGGCCATCGCCTCCGCGCCGCAGGAACCTTCAACCGACGGAACCCCCGGCCACCCCCGCCTCGACGCCGCCCAGATTCGCGAGCTGATGGGCGCCGTCCCCAACGCCGTCTTCGAGCGCATCTTCGATTCCGTCAACGCCAACAACTCCGCCGAAGTCATGACCGCCGCCAACCAGCTCCTCGACGCCGGAAACTCCCCCGCGCAGCTCGCCCGCCAATGCGTCCGCTACCTGCGCAACGCCCTCATCGCCAAGATCGCAGCCCTCTCGCCCGAAGGCGAATCCGCCGAAGGCGTCGGCAGCGAGCTCCTGCAAATCTCCCCCGACGAGCAGCGCCGCGCCGCCCGCACCGCCGCCCTCTTCAGCGAGGAGGAACTCTCCCGCTTCCTGCAAGTCATGCTGCGCACCTTCGACGAGCTGGGCTATCGCCAGGAACAGCGCTTCCACTTCGAGCTCGGCCTCCTCAAGCTCGTCCACCTGCGCCGCCTCCTCCCCATCGAAGAGGCCCTCAGCCAGCTCCCCACCCCAAAACCGGGTGCCCCATCTCCACCAAGCCGGGTGCCCCATCCATGACGGGGTCTCATCCCGGCATGGGTGGGAAAATCACCACCAAACCGGCTGTTCCATTCGCCACAAAGTCGGGTGCCCCATTCATGCCGGGGTCTCATCCCGGCATGAGTGGGAAAGCCGCCACCGTCCCCGCCATCTCCCCCTTCGAGCAGGACAAACTCCGCCGCCGTCCAGAGATGTCCGCGCCAATCCCCATCTCCTCCGTCGCGCCGCACCCATCCCCGAGACCCGTGGCGCAACCGCTCTCGAACTCGCCCCAACTCCGGGTGCCCCATTCATGCCGGAGTCTCATCCCGGCATGGGTGGGTTCCCGACCTTCCGTCTCCGACCCACAGCGCGCCATCGTCCAGGCCCTCACCGCCGCTAGGCAAACCTCCGCCGCCGAAGCCCTCGCCGACGCCGCATGGACCATCGCCGACGCCGAAGCCCGCATCCAGACCGCACTCTCCAAAACCATGCTCCCCGTCGTCCTCAACCCCGACGCCGAACGGATCATCCGCGCCGCCCTCCGCGATGCCGGAGTCCTCAAGCTCACTCTGCTCCCCGCCGCCGCACCCGCCGCCGCAAAAAAGCCCCGCCCCGCCCGCACCGGCTCGGTCCAGGCCAAGGCCCTCGAGCATCCAATGGTCCAGCAGGCGCAAAAGCTCTTCCACGCCGAACTCCAAACCGTCATCGACCTCCGCGAACCCGACTGACCGCATCGCTCAGCCGTTCGTCATTCTGGCGTAGCCAGAATCTCAGTATTTCGTCGTTATCTGTTCTTGCTTGTGACACTTGCCGTTTTCCTGTTCTCGCTTGTCATTCTGAACGAAGTGAAGAATCCCCGCATTTGTACTCAACCTGTAACCTATAACCTGCAACCGACAACTCCTATGCCCTTCCCCGATCTCGCCAAGATGAAAGAAATGATGTCGCAGGCCCGCGAGATGCAGGCCCAGATGGAGCAGAAGCTCGCCGCCACCATCGTCGAGGCCGAATCCGGCGGCGGCATGGTCTCCGTCCGCATGAACGGCAAAAAAGAGGTCCTCCGCCTCAAGATCGAACCCACCGCCCTCGGCGCCTCCACCGGCGACATCGAACTCCTCGAAGACCTCATCGCCGCCGCCATCAACGAGGCCGGCCGCCGCGCCGACGAGGCCATCAAGTCCTCCGTCGCCGGCATGATGAGCGGCCTCAACCTTCCCGGCCTGGAGTAAGCAATGGCCCGCTTCGCCGACCCCATCGCCCGCCTCATCGACGAACTGCGCAAGCTCCCCGGCATCGGCGCCAAATCCGCCCAGCGCCTCGCCTTCCACCTTCTGCGCGGCACCGACGACGACGCCCGCGCCCTCGCCGACTCCATCCTCGTCCTGCGCGAAAAGCTCCGCCTCTGCTCCATCTGCAACAACATCACCGACGTCGATCCCTGCATCTACTGCGCCAGCCCCGCCCGCGACCGGCACACCGTCTGCGTCATCGAGGAGCCCACCAACATCGCCGCCATCGAGAAGACGCGCAGCTACAACGGCGTCTACCACGTCCTCCACGGCACGCTCTCGCCCATCGGCGGCGTAGGCCCGGAGCAGCTCCGCATCAGTAGCCTCCTCGCCCGCCTCGCTCCCTCCGCGCCTATCGAGGAAAACATCGCCCCGACAATTCGCTCGAAGAAGAAACAGCTCCGATAGCTTTGCGCGATCAATCTTCGACCGCACCATCCGCGAAGTCATCCTCGCCACCTCGCCCACCACCGAGGGCGAAGCCACCGCCGCCTACCTCGCCGACGAAATCCGCCGCATCAACCCCGCCCTCCGCATCACCCGCATCGCCACCGGAGTCCCCGCCGGCTCCGACATCGAGTACGCCGACGAGGTCACCCTCTCCCGCGCCCTCGAAGGCCGCCGCGACTTCTAGTGTCTTTCGCCGGGTGCCCCACTCTCGCGCTTCTGCGCAGTTGTGGCTTCACTGTCGGATTAAAAACAGGGCCGAACTGCACATCGCAGTCCGGCCCCGTTCCCTGTTCCCTGTTCCTTGCCTCTACGCGTAGCTGCGAAACGCTGCCCGCGTTCTTGGCGCCGCGCTCCTTGCTGATCTTCTCCACGTATCCGCTCTTCTTCAGCTCTGCCAGCGGCTCGGCGGGCAGCTTGCGCGCCACGCGCCACTCCTTCACCATCGGCCGCACGTCGGTCCAGAACGCGCCGCGGAAGAGCTCCTCGGCCTCCACCAGGCTGCACGACTGTCTGCAGCTTGGCCAGCTTCGCGTGGTCCACCAGCGAGGCCTTGGCAAACAGCTCCTGCGCCGTCACCACCGACTGCACCATCGCCTCCATCTTGCCCTTCAGGTTGTGGCTCTGGTCGATCATGTACGCAATCCCCTTCACCGCCGGCGAATCGCTCACCAGGATCTCGTGGAAGATGCGGAACAGTTGGTACGGGTCGATCGATCCCAGCGTCAGATCGTCGTCGGCAAACTTCTTGTCGTTGAAGTGGAATCCGCCCAGCGCATTCAGGTGCAGCAGCCAGGTCACGATCTGTTCGATATTGCATCCCGGCAGATGGTGTCCTGTGTCCACCAGCACCTTGGCCTTCGGCCCCGCTTTGCGCGCCAGCGACAGCGCCATGCCCCAGTCCCCGATGTCGGTGTGGTAGAACGCCGGCTCAAACGGCTTGTACTCCACCAGCATCCGCTGGTTCTTGCCCAGCGCCGCGTGGGTCGCCCCCAGCGCCTCCTCCAGCCACTCGATCCGCTTGTGCATCGACTGCGTCCCCGGATAGTTCGATCCATCGGCCAGCCAGATCGACACGTCCTTGTTTCCCAGCGCCTTGCCGATCTCCACCGAATCCAGCAGGTGCGCCAGCGCGTGCTTGCGAATCTCCGCGCTCGGGTGCGCAATCGACCCGTACTTGTACTCCTGGTCCTGGAACAGGTTCGGGTTCACCGCGCCCGACTTCACGCCGTACTTCTTCTCCAGCCGCCTCAGCTCCGGAACGTCGCCCTTGCCGTTGGGCAGGTCCCACAGCACATGCAGCGCCACCGTCGGGCTGGCGCCGGTAAGCTTGTTCACCTGGCCCGCGTCACTGAACTTCTCCTCCAGCGACGTCGCCGCGCCCGCCTGCACGAACTTGCCAAACCGCGTCCCGGTATTGGCAAAGCCCCACGACGGGACCTCGATCCGGAATCCATCCAACGCCGCAAAAACCCGCTCCGTCGCGCTCGCGCCGGAATTCGCACTGCCCTTACCCATGACCTACCCCCTTAAAACTTTGGAACTGCATTGATGGAAATATACTCCCTGCGCAATTGCATTCGCCAACCCGCCCCGTTGGCCGTGGGCCAGTATAGTGCAACACCTTGCCGGCGGGGATAAATCGCAAGGCTCGGCCTTTCAGACTGCGGAAAAACCCAGTCTTGCTTAAGGGCACGGGTTTACGAGCCTGTCCTGAGCGTAGCCGAAGGATGCCGTAACAGCCGAATTGGCATTGCGGCTTTAGCCACTGAGGTCAGCCTTTCAGCCCAGCCAACTCCTCTGCTTGCTCTTCGGAGGGAGCAGGGGGCTTCAGCCCCCTGAAAAAAGCCAATGGATTCGACAGGTCTTTAGCCCCGGGCCGTCTGTTCGCCGTCTCAATCATCGCGCACATTTCGCAGCCCCGTGAACCGCTTTATGTTAGTTTGTTTGGTGGAGGTTTCACCGCAATGAGCAAATGGCAGGGAAAGATCGGCATCGTAGGCGCGGGCAGCGTGGGGGCGACCATCGCCTACGCATGCATGGTTCGTGGAATCGGAAAGCACATCAGCCTGTACGATGTGGTGAAGTCCAGAGTGGAGGCCGAGGTCCTCGACCTCAACCATGGGCTGATGTTCGTGCCCATGGCCACGGTCGACGGCTCCGACGACATCAACGTCATGACCGACTGCGATGTCATCGTCATCGCCGCCGGCGCCCGCCAGAAGCCCGGCCAGTCCCGCATCGAGCTGGCCGGTATCAACGCCGAGATGTGCCGCACCCTCATCCCCGACCTGCTGCGCGTCGCGTCCGATGCCAGGATTCTGATGGTCACCAACCCGGTCGACGTGCTCACCTACGTCGCGCTCAAGGTCAGCGGCCTCCCGACCTGCCGCGTCCTGGGCAGCGGCACCGTGCTCGATACCTCGCGCTTCCGCTTCATGATCGCGCAGCACTGCGCCGTCGCCGTGCAGAGCGTGCATGCCTATATCGTGGGCGAGCACGGCGACAGCGAGATCCCGCTCTGGTCCGGCGCCAACATCGGCAGCGTGCCCGTGCGCAACTGGGAGATTCCCGGGCGTGGCCCGCTCAACGCCGCCGACGAGCAGGCAATCCTGTTTGGCGTGCGCAACTCCGCCGAGATGATCATCCAGGGCAAGGGGGCCACCAACTACGCCATCGGCCTCTCCGGCTCCATCATCCTGGAAGCTCTCCTCTGGAACGAGAGGCGCGCGCAGCCCGTCAGTTCCCTGCTCACCGACTACCGCGGCATCAGCGACGTCTGCATCTCCGTGCCCTCGCTTGTGGGCCAGCAGGGCGTGGAGCTTCTGCTGCCCGTGCCCATGAGCGCCGAGGAGGAGGCCGGCCTGCGCGCCAGCGCCGACTCCATCCGCAACGTCATCCGCACCCTCGGCTTCTGAGGTCGAACCCATGTGCGGAAGGGCACGCGTTTACGCGTGCCGTAACGCGCTCTCACTTTGAAGCCTCGCGTTCCCTGGATCGCCTGCGATCCAGGGAACGCGAAAAATCAATCCGTCGTTTTTCTTCCACATCGCAGCCGCCTCAGATAAGATGGAACCGCCTTAAAAGTTCCTCCTGAACCGTCCGCACTCTTCACCGAATTCAACCCGCAAAAGCGAGGCGCCGTGGTTCCCAATGCGTTCATCGGAGTCATCTACAACCTGATCGGCGGCTTCTCCTCCGCCACCAACTTCATCCCCTTCCGCCAGATCAAGCGCTGGTCCTGGGAGGTCTACTGGATCATCCAGGGCTTCTCCGCCTGGATCGTCGCGCCCACCCTGCTGGCCTGCATCTTCGTCCCCCACATGTGGAGCGTCATCGCCGCGGCCCACGCCGACCCGGCCAACCATGCCATCGCCTACACCGTTCTCTTCGGCGTGCTGTGGGGCGTCGGCGGGCTCACCTTCGGCCTGGCCATCCGTTACCTCGGCTTCGCCCTGGGATACTCCATCGCCCTCGGCCTGTGCATGGTCTTCGGCACACTCATCCCGCCCATCTACCACGGCCAGATTATGGCCATCGCCCACACCCACTCCGGCCAGGTCACCCTGCTCGGGGTCCTCATCTGCGCCATCGCCGTCGCCGTCAACGGCGCCGCCGGCTACTCCAAGGAGAAGGAGATCGGCGCCGACGCGACCATCGAGTCCGGAGAGCAGACCTTCGCCTTCGGCAAGGGCCTCGCCATCGCCATCCTCGCTGGACTCATGAGCGCATTCTTCGCGTTCGGCGAAGACGCCGGTAAGCCCATCGCCAGCATCGCCAAAGCCCGCCTGCTTGCCGCCGGACACCTGGACCTCTGGCAGGGCCTTCCCGTTCTGGTCGTCCTGCTCTGGGGAGGGTTCCTCACCAACATCGTCTGGTCCTTCATCCTCATCGTCCAAAATGGCTCCATCCGCCAGTTTGCCGGCGAGCCCGGAGTCAATCCCATGCGTGCAGCGCCCACCGCCGGCGACACTCTGGTCGACTTCGACCCCCTCGACTCCTCCACCTACGACCGCATCGCCCCCGGCACTCTGGTCGCCAACTACTTTTACGCCACCCTCGCCGGGGTCCTCTGGTACTTCCAGTTCTTCTTCCAAACCATGGGCAGTACCAGGATGGGCCGCTACGACTTCTCCTCCTGGACCCTGCTCATGGCCTCCATCATCCTCTTCGCCACCTTCTGGGGCATCCTCTTCAAGGAGTGGAACGGCACCAGCCTCCGCACCAAACTGCTGGTCGTCGCCGGCCTCGTCCTGCTGGTCGGCTCCGCCATCGTCATCGGCTTCGGCAACTACCTCCTCTCCCTCCACCAGTAAGTGGACGGATTCGTAATGGGTGCCCCACTCATGAGAGTTTTATCGTCATGGGTGGGAACGTTCGCGGTCAGGCTAGTTCGGAAGGGCACGCGTTTACGCGTGCCAATAAGCGGCCTCTTCAATACGCTCGCGCTACCTTGATCGCTAAGCGATCAAGGTAGCGCGAAAATGCGGTTTAACCCAAAATTGACGCCAACATCACTGCCCCCTACTGCGCCGCGTACCCCCGCTCCCGCATCCACTTGATCAGCAGCTCCGGCCACACGCTCAACTGCGCATTCCCCACGCCCAGCCCCGACCCATGCCCCCCGTGCTGGAACAGGTGCATCTCCGCCGGCACGCCCGCCTTCACCAGCGCCTCATAGAACATCACGCTGTTCATGATCGGCACCGTATGGTCGTCGGTCGTCGAAAACAGGAACACCGGCGGCGTCTGCGCCGTCACATGCAGCTCCGCCGACATCGCATCCACCTCCGCCTGCGTCGGCGCATCGCCCAGCAGATACTTCTTCGACCCGCGATGCACGTACGGCGCCTCCATCGTAATCACCGGATAAGCCAGAATCAGAAAGTCCGGCCGGCTGCTCTCCCGCTCCACCGCATCCGCCGCCACCGCATTCCCCGCATCGAAGTTCGTCCCCGCCGTCGCCGTCAGGTGTCCGCCCGCCGAAAATCCCCACATCCCAATGTGGTCCGCCGCCACGCCATACTCCGCCGCGTGCGCCCGCACCATCCGGATCGCCCGCTGCGCATCGCCCAGTTCAATCGGATTGTGATACTTCGGCCCAATCCTGTAGCGCAGTTGGATCGCCGCAATCCCATGCGCGTTCAGCCACGCCGCCACATCCGACCCCTCATGCACCACCGACAGATGTTCATACCCGCCCCCCGGCGCAATCACCACCGCCGTCTTCGTCGGGTTCGACGCCGGCAGCCACGCATAGATCGCCGGCTTGTCCGCGTCCGTATCGCCCTGCGCCCCCGGAGCGCCCTCCGGCCACAGCAGAGTCGGCGCCGGAGCATTCGCCGGCATCACCGCTGGCGGTGCTGGAGCTGCGCAGTGGCCTCACCGGCGCCGTACCCCCCTGTGGCGCCGCCGTCTGCTGCGCCGCTGGGGCCTGCCCCAGCCCCATCGCCCCACTCATCGCAATCCCAAACCCAATCGCACCCGCCAACACAAATCCGCTCCGCCGCATCATCCCTCCCCTTCAAACTCCGCGCTCCATCCTACCCGCATCATCGCGACCGCGTCATCAGGTTCATCATCCGTAGCAGGATGCCCCAGGTCTTTGCCGTTGCCTGTTCTTGCCGTCATCCTGAGCGTAGCGAAGGACTCTGTATTTCGCTGTTGTTTGTTTTCGCTTATGGCACCCAGCAATTCACAAAGCTCGCCCCCACAGAACTCCGCACCCGAACCGCCCCGCACCCCACCGGCAACCACCACCGCCCGCCCCGCCGGCAGTTCCACGTCTTCGCAGCCCTCGCACTTCACCACAGCTCCGCCGCGCAGCCCCACCACGCACCCCGCCCCATTCACCGGCACATCCGCCTCGCCGCCCGCCGCCACGTCGTACCGGTCCACCACAAAATACCTCTGCTCGATCAGCCTGCATGAACCCCTCCATCGCCCGCGGCCGCACCTTGCCCGCCGCCGTCCGCGTCTTCATCGCGCGCAGCCCCTGCTCCAGGTGCAACTCCCGCCCCCTCCCGTAGTCATACAGCCGGAAGGTCGCATCGCTGGTCTGCTGCGTCTCCAGCAGCACCACCCCCGGCCCGATCGCATGCACCGTCCCCGCGTCCACAAAAATCATCTCTCCCGCCTCAACCGGCACCCACTCCAGCAGCTCTTCCAGCGTCCCATCCGCAACCGCCGCCCGCACCGCCTCCACCGTCACGCCCTCGCCGAGCCCCAGCGCAATCGTCGCCCCCGCCTCCGCCTCCAACACGTACCAGCACTCCGTCTTGCCTCGCGGCTGCCCCATCGCCCGCGCCATCGCATCGTCCGGATGCACCTGCACCGACAGCTTCTCACTGGGAAACAGCAGCTTCACCAGCAGCGGAAACTCCGCCCCGCCGCAGAACTCGCCCCTTCGCCGCCGCCTGCGCCAGCGTCCGCCCCGTCAGCGCGCCCGTCTCCACCACGCACTGCGCCCCGGTCAGCCAAGCCTCGCCTACCGGCTCCGTCGTCCCCGTCTCGCGTACCACGGCCGCAGGTCGAGCCTTCCCCACGGCCGCGCGCTGAACCACGGCGCCAGCCGGAACGGCCCCAGACCGGCTCTCTCCAACCCCTTATTCTCCATCCATCGCCTCAGTCGTCATCATCATCCCGCTTCGCCTTCTTCTGCTTTTCGGTCAACTGCGCCGGCACCGCCCGATCTCCCATCGCGTCCCGCCACAAGATTACATTCAGCTTGCTCGCATCCGCCCGGTCCGCGTGCGTAAAGTCCATCTTCGCCGACTCCCGCGCTCCCACCGCCGTCTTCGCATTCGCCGTGTAGATCAGCCCATTCTCCCGGTTCGCGTAGTCCGCCGCAAACGGCCTCTGGTCGCCCGGCCCCGCAAACATCGGCCCCATCAGCGGCGCCAGCGCATCGTTGTTGTTCATCGGAGGCAGCCCCAGCAGCGTCTCCATCGTCCGCACCACGCTCACCGTCGTATAAAACCGGCTGTCCACAAACGCCCCGCCGTCCTTCGCCCTCGGCGCATACTTGCTCACCACCAGCGCAATACTGCGGTGCGCGTCCACGTGGTCCGCGCCGTTCTGCGCATCGTCCTCCAAAATGAAGATCGCCGTGTCGTCCCAGTACGCCGAGTGCGACACCGCATCCACCACGCGTCCCACCGCCAGGTCGTTGTCCGCCACCGAAGCCTTCGGCGTCGGCCCGCCCACCGTCGTCCCCGCCGTATGGTCGTCGCTCAGCCGCACCGTGATGTAGTTCGGCATGGTGTCCTTCCCCGCCGCCCGCTCCCGCACCCATCCCGCGAAGTGCCGCAGAAACACCTCCGCCCGGATCTGGTCCGGCACCCGCAGGTTGAAGTCCGGGGTCTCCGCCGCAAAGTGCCCCACCAGCTCCGGCTTGGTCGCCACGTTGCCCGCCAGCAGCGGGATCGCCCACGGCCACTTGCTCACCCCGCCGCCCCACTCCGCCGGAATCGCCTCGCCCTGCTGGATCGCCTCCCGCGCGCACTTCACGCTCTCCAGCAGCGGCCCCTCCTGCATGCTCCCGCTCTTCTTCATATCGCAGAAGGTCGACGAGATGAACTCCCCGAAGTTGTAGTGCGTCCTGCCGTGCGCCTCCGCGTTGCCCCACATATACCCGCTCGCCGGCTCATTCACGTCCGCAATCTTCTGCAGCAGCGGGTAGCCATCCGCCACCACCCCCTCGTAGTCGTACGTCCGCTGCGCGTTGCGATACTGCTGCTGCCACGTCTTCTCGTTATAGTCCGTGCTGATCGCCGCGTTCGACCACTCATGTCCGTCGCCCGACACCTCGCCCGAGTCGAAAAAATTGTCCAGCACGCCAAACTGCAACGCCAGCTTGTGCTGGTTCGGCGTCACACTCTCGCCATACATCGCCAGCCCCGCATCGCCGTTCCCCACCGGCCTCCCATTCTGCTTCAGGTCGCCGAAGATCTGATCGTACGTCCGGTTCTCCTTAATGATGTAGATCACATGCTTGATCGGTCCCGCCCCTTGTTTGTCATCCCGGTTTGATTGTTTGTCATCCCCTATATTTTGTTTGTCATCCTGAGCGGACCCTGAGCGCAGCGAAGGGGAAGCCGAAGAGCCTGTCCTGAGCTCGTCGAAGGAACCTGCGGTTGTCTTTGTGAACGCCGCAAACTCAATCCTCTCCGCCGCCGCCCGCATCCGGTTCGCCGTCATCACCTCCGCCGTCGCCGCCTTCAAGTCCACCGCACCCACATCCACCGCCGCCAGCGACCCATACAGCAGCGTCGCGATGTAGGTGAACTCCTGCTTCGTCTTGGGAATCGCCGTCGCAGTCACCTTCTGCGCAAAATTGTTCGGCCCTGTCCCCCGTCCCTTGTCCGTCGCCACATACAGCTTTCCAGCCGTCATCGCCACCGACATCGGCATCCACTCCGTCGGAATGAACCCCACCGGCTCCACCATCCCCTGCTTCGCCGCCGCAGCCGTCAATTTCCGCGTATCAATCACCGCCACCGCATCCGACCCCATGTTCGCAACATAGAGTGTCTTTCCGTCCGCGCTCACCGCCAGCGCCACCGGCTCCGCGCCAAAATAACTCTGCCCCGCCAGCCGCGTATCGAAGTACCCCTTCACCGCAAACTTCGCCGCCGCACCAGCACCAGAAATGTCCACCGCCGCCACGGCATCCCGGTTCGCCAGCGCCACATACAGCGTCTTCCCATCCGGGCTGATCTCCAGCGCGCAAGGATGTGTCCCCGGCCTCACCGGATCGTTCGGCTTCAGCAGCGCCAGCCTCCGTCCCACCTTCCCGTTCACTAGATCAAGCTCCACCACCTCGCTTGCATTCCACAGCGCCACAAACCCGCGCGTCCCATCCTTCGACACCGCCACCGCAACCGGATAAGTCCCCGGCACCGCATCGCTCTCCGACAGATCGAACCGCTTTACCACCTTGTCCGTCGCCGTCATAACAAGCAGCGCATCGTCCGAAAGATTATCCGCGACCAGAAGCCGCTCGCCAGCCACAAATCCGGGTGCCCCACTCATGACGGCTTTATCGTCATGGGTGGGTTCCATCACCGCAATCGCCGCCGGATACGGCACTCCCATCGTCCCATCCACCCCGCCAATCAGCTTCGTCCGCCGTGTCCCCTCCAGCTTCTGCAACCCAATCGGGATCAATCTCTCCGGCGTAATCTTCCCCACATCGAACCCATATACAACAATCCCATTCCCCACATCTCCCTTCGCACTCCCCGTCGGATCGGTCAGCGAAGCCATGCTCGCATATAAAAAATGCCCGCTGGGACTGAACGCCAGCCCCGAGTACAGCGTCTGTTTGCCCGTCGTCGCCGTCCGCTCGTCGGGAAAGTCCACCACCCTCCCCGTCTGCGTATCCATCACCGCCAGCGACTGCTCGTACTTCGACTCGAACGTCCCATACCCCGCGTTCACCGTCACCACATACCGCCCGTCCGGCGACACCGCCATCGACACCGGCTCCGAGTTCACCCGCTGCGGACTTCCCGGCGCCACCCCCACAATCTGCTTGCTCGACGGAAGATCGACCACCATCCCCTGCCCCTGCGCCCCCACACCCGCCAGCATCACTACGCCCAACCCAACCCGCACCCCACTCCACAAAACGCATCCGCGCATCGCCCTGCCTCTCGAAGTACTCATCCACTCACCCTAACAAATCGCTCTTGCATCCCCATTACAAAACTCTTACACCCCGCCGGAACCGCGCCCTGCTAGCGTCGAATCTAACAGGAAGTACGGCAACTTCCGAGGTCAATTCAACCCAATGTCGCCAACCCTCCTCATCCCCGAAGCGCCCGCCTCCGGGCCCCGCGCGCAAACTGCCGTCCCCGTCTCCACGCCCGGCCCCCTCGCCGCCCACCGCATCGCCGCCGCTCGCCGCTCCGCCGAGGTCGCCCGCCGCGTCAAGCAGGATCTCCGCATGGGCCGCACCTACCAGCAGGGCCGCATCAACTGGATCACCGCCATCGTCATGGCCCTCTTCCACATCGGCGCCGTCGCCGCGCTCTTCTGCTTCTCCTGGATCAACCTCGCCGCCTTCGCCGTCACGTACTTCTTCGCCATCAACGTCGGCATCGGCATGGCCTACCACCGCCTGCTCACCCATCGCGGATACCGCGTTCCCCGCTGGCTCGAATACCTCCTCACCGCCTGCGGGACCATGGCGCTCGAGGGCGGCCCCATCTTCTGGGTCGCCACCCATCGCGTCCACCATCAGAACTCCGACCACGAGGGCGACCCCCACACTCCCCGCGATGGCGCCTGGTGGTCGCACGCCGGTTGGATTCTCTCCGGCCGCGCACTCCACTCCGAGACCGCCCTGCTCGGCCGCTACGCACCCGACCTCACCCGCGACCGCGGCCACGTCTGGCTCAGCCGCTTCCACTGGCTCCCGCTCACCCTCTCCGGCATCGCGCAGATCGTCATCGGCGCGGCCCTCGCCCCCGTCGGCCACGCCCTCTACGGGGCCGTCTCCATGCTCCTCTGGGGCACCTTCCTGCGCGTCACCCTCGGACTGCACGCCACCTGGCTGGTCAACTCCGCCACCCACATCTTCGGCTCCCGCCGCTTCGACACCCACGACGACTCGCGCAACTCCTGGTGGGTCGCCCTCCTCACCGGCGGCGAGGGATGGCACAACAACCACCACGCCCATCCCGTCAGCGCCCGCCACGGCCTCGCCTGGTACGAGTTCGACCCCAACTACTACGGCATCTGGCTCCTCGCCAAGCTCGGCCTAGCCACAAAAGTCCAGACCGCCCGCTACGACCCCTCCAACCCCAAACCCGCCGGCGTCCTCTAGACTAGCCACGCATTGGGTGCCCCATCCTTTCACGGTTTCATCGTGAAAGGGTGGGTTATCGTTTGCGGTAGCAAACGACGGGTGCCCCATTCATGCGCGCTTTTTGCGCATGGGTGGGAATCGAGCGAAGCTCGACCGTCTTTGCTTCTAGGTACGCCAAGCCTTCAGGCTTGGCCCTCTCAGACGTCCAATAGATGAAGGGGCTTTAGCCTCTGGGGTATGTCTTTGTTCAAGTTCGCATCATGCTGTCGCTGAAATATACAAAAAAGTAATTTGAAAATAATTCCGTAAGCCAACACTTTTGCGTTATTTTGTGCCAGAGTTGATTGCGTAGTAGCAGTAAAGGGGAAAAACAATAATGCAATCACTACTGTCCATCAGGTTTAGTCGAGAATGTTGTGACGAGAAGATTGAGGAATTTCAGGCAGAGCTGGATTTACTTGATAGCGATCTCAATATCTCTCCGGAGAGAATCACCGGAAAGCTAATCGCAGCAACGGAAAACGACATTATTCAAATGGAGCTTGATCCAGATAATGTCGTAGTCAAATTTGGGAATTGGAAATATAAATTTCAATCACTCAACCGAGATCGTAACTTCACACTTGGTTAAGGGCTGGTAGGTCTATAGGAAAATTATTTAGCCCTCACCCCTCCGGCAGCCCCAACCCTCGCTCCACCACTTCCCCCGCCCTTACCAAATCCACCTCCTTCACCTCCAGCGTGTACGCGTCTTCATCCTCCACCCTTCCCTCCGCATTGGCTGCAATGCGGTTCCAGATTCCCGCCTCCTCCAGCACTCGCGCCACATCCTCCGCGTCGCTGCGATGCCCGAACGCCCCCAGCATAGCCGTCGTCCCATCGTCGATTGCCTCGTCGGCCTCCTCCACCTCCTGCCCGGGAAATATCCCCATCTTCTCTTGCAGAAGATTCATCGCCCGCTTCAACTCGCGCTGCTGCACAATGATCTGCAGCGCCACCGGAGGCCCGCCATAGAACGATCCGCCACCGCCCAACTCCTTCGCCACGTCCCGCACCTCGATCTCCATCCCCTCCGCCTCCAGAAAGTCGATAGCCTCGCCCGCGGCAATCGCATCGACGAAGGTCGTCAGCACCACCGTCCCCTTCGCCAATCCCTTCGCCGCAGGCTCCGGCTTCATCTCCGGCTCGCGCTGCGCAACCGCAGGAAACCCCAATCCTGCATAGTAATCCGCGCCAGCAGCAGCTCGCTCCGCCATTCCCATGTGCCGAGCTTCCGCCCCAGGTGCAGCCTGCGACTGCAACCTCCGGCCCGCCATCTCATTGCGCAGCACGCCCTGCGCCTCGTCTGTCAGGTCGCCCGGCCGCGCCGCCAGCCCCAGCAACTCCTCGTCCGACATCGCGCGATACAACTCGACCAGCCGCTGCCACTGCCCCGATGTATCCAGCTCATTCCTCATCGCCCGAGAATATCACCCGCCGCGGAACTTCCCGCCCTGCCTCTGCGTAGTACACTGAGCAGCAAGCCCGACCCCGACGAGGTAGCCCATGATCTTCGTTGCCCTTCTCGCCCTTCTCTACTTCCTGCCCACCATCGTCGCGGCCGGCCGCGGCCACGGCATCGCGCTCATCCTTGTGCTCAATCTCTTCTTTGGATGGACGGTCATCGGCTGGTTTGTCCTGCTGCTCTGGGCGCTCGTCTCCTGCCCCTGCTATCGCGTCGTCCACGTCCCCGTCCCTTTCTACTACTACCCGCCCAACCCCTGGCGCCGCTAATCCTCCCCGCCCCAGCCCGAATTACGCCATGAACATCAACCGACGCCGCGGAGCCATCGCCCTTGCCATCACCCTCGGCGTCCTCATCGTCGGCGGCCTCATCGCATTCAACATCGCCTGGATCATCCTCAACGAGCGCCGCATCGCCCTGCTCGTCGTCAGCCTCATCCTCTTTGGCCTGATCACCACCGGCGTCGTCCTCAACACCGTCTTCCTGGTCCGCGAGGTCCGCCGCAACGAGCGTCAGGACTCCTTCCTCAACGCCGTCACCCACGAGCTCAAGACCCCCATCGCATCCCTCCGCCTCTACCTCGAAACCCTCCAGCGCCACACCGTCCCCGAACCCCAGCGCCACGAGTTCTACCAGATCATGCTGGCCGACTCCGACCGTCTCCTCGCCACCGTCGAGCAGGTCCTCAAGGCCGGCGAACTCGGCGCCCGCCGCCCCCAGGACCGCATCCTCCTCGAGCTCGCCCCGCTCGTCGCAGACTGCATCGCCATCACCCTCCTGCGCCACCACCTCCCCGCCGATGCCATCCAGCTCGCACCCGTCCCCGGCAACGTCCGTCTCCACGTCCGCGCCGTCCCCGAAGACCTCCGCACCGCCGTCCTCAACCTCCTCGACAACGCCGTCAAGTACTCCCCCAACGGCGTCCACGTCCGCTGCTCCCTCGAAATCGCCGGCTACAGCAACCTCGCCCTCACCATCGCCGACCGCGGCGTAGGCATCGCCCCCAACCAGCTCAAGCGCATCTTCAATCGCTTCTACCGCGTCCCCGGCCGCAACGCCGCGCGCATCCGCGGCACCGGCCTCGGCCTCTTCCTGGTCCGAGCCATCGCACGCCAGCACGGAGGCAGCATCGCCGCCGCCAGCCCCGGCCCCAACCTCGGCGCCACCATCACCCTCACCCTCCCCCTCGCCAATCCCGGCAACTCCTCCGCATAGCTTCTGAGATAGGTCCGGGATTCAGCATCGAGTGAGGCGCGGCAGAGTTCCGCCCGGTTGTTCTTGTCTCTGAGATAGGCCTGTGCTTTTCGCCCTTGTTTCTGAGATAGGTCCGGGCTTCAGCCCGGACATTCGAGGCAACCGGCAGAACGGGGCTTTAGCCCCCGGGACATGCCCTTCGACGGCTCTGCACACAAAACATGCCGCGCCCGGCGCTCACTCCATGATCTACGATGTTTCGGAACTGCGTTTCGCCTGTGTCCGTATCATTGTCATTCTGGCAAAGCCGGAATCCAAAGCCGGAATCAAGGAGGCGCAACTCCATGTCGACAACCGCAGAGGCAGTCATCCCTCCCCTTTCGCGCAAACGACTCATCCAGATCACCGCCCTGGCTTGGTTCGCCGTTATCGGTTTGGATTTCTTTCTGGATGCCGGGCTTCTGGCCCGCTTTTACCGCTGGGACCTGCCGGGCTTCCTGACTCCGCTCAAGATGTTCCAGTACATCCCCTTCGGCTACCTCGCATTTCTGCTCTGGACCATCCTGCTGGTCTGGCTCATGACCAGGCTCTCCATCACTGGCTTTCGCGCAGGTGCGATCTTCGGTTTGAAGGTTGGGGTTCTCCTCGCGGCGGCTGGCTTCTTCGGCCAGGTCTCCGTCTTCGCATTTCCCGCCCGGATGCTCTTGCTCTGGTTGGTCGCGAACACGTCGATCTTTACCATGGCTGGCGCAGTCACCGGTGCGGCTCTGGCGGCCCAGCGCTTGCGCCCGATCGCGCATCGCGTGGTGGCGCTCGTCCTTCTCTGTCTCGTCGGCGGCATCGTCTTGCAGAACATCGGCCCCAACCCGGCCGCAAAGATCTTCCCCGGCCGCGTCGGCATCCATTGGGACAAGAATTGATCGCGCCGAATCACCCCATGTTCTACGATGAGTCCATGACCGCTGGCGCTCATCCGCCCAACCCATCCCCCCTCATCGCCCTCATCGAAGACGAAGAGCACCTCGCTCAGGGCCTGCTCTTCAACCTCGCCGCCGAGGGCTACCGCACCCACCACGAATCCGACGGCGACGCCGCCCTCGCCTACCTCCTCGACCCGCCCGATCCTATCGCCGCCATCGTCCTCGACTGCATGTTGCCCGGCACCGACGGCTTCGCTATCGCCCGCGCCCTGCGCGACCTCCAGTGCTTCACCCCCATCCTCATGCTCACCGCCCGCGCCCGTCCCGAAGACGTCCTCGAAGGCATCGAGGCCGGCGCAGACGACTACCTCCCCAAGCCCTTCGACCTCAACATCCTCCTCGTCCGCATCAAGTCCCTCCTGCGCCGCACCCAGTGGCAATCCGCCCAACCCTCCGTCGAGCCCGCCCCCGCTGACTCCTACACCTTCAACCGCCGCATCATCCGCTTCGACGCCCTCGAGCTTATCGCCCCCCACCGCACCACCCGCCTCACCGTCATGGAGGCCGACCTCCTCCGCTACCTCACCCTCCGCCCCGGCCAGATCGTCTCCCGCAAACAGGTCCTCGAAGAGGTCTGGCGCGTCCGCGAAGACACCGACACCCGAGCCATCGACAACTTCATCGTCCGCCTCCGCCGCTACATCGAGGACGACCCCTCCACCCCCGCCCACCTCACCACCGTCCGCGGCATCGGCTACCGCTTCCTCCCCAACCCCTGAAGCCTACGCATAACATGAGTCGTCATTCTGGCGCAGCCAGAATCTCCGTATTTCGCTTTGGCTATTCTTGTTTGTCATTCTGAGCGCAGCGAAGAATCCCCGCATTTGTCTTGCCGGGTGCCCCACATCTCGGGGTCCCCGGCGAGCGCAGTTGCTCGCTGGGGTGAGCATCTCGATTCTGAGATGTGGGAGATGCCGCCCGCACCGTCCCCCGCACTCCCATCCCTAACCAATTCACCTGCTCTCCGTCTGAAGTACAGCAACCTCTGCCGGCACCGCTCCTTCCATCGCCTTGCGGATCGTCTTCCCGGCGCATCGCTCCCATCCACCAACGATTCACAACCCGTTTCAGCGCCATATAGTTTTCCCGCATATAATTGGCCGCTGAAACTTGAAAGGGTGATCCATGGGCCTGAAAAGATGTTTCGCTCTCGTTGCAGCCACCGTCCTTCTGACTGTCGCCTCCTTCGCTCAAACCCTGCCGCAGGGCGTTCAGAAGGTGACCGCCGTCGAGGGCGTCACGGAGTACGCCTTTCCCAACGGCCTGCACGTCCTCTTGTTTCCCGACAACTCCAAGCCCAAGATCACCGTCAACGTCGTCTACCGCGTCGGCTCGCGCAACGAAGCCTATGGCGAGACCGGAATGGCCCACCTCCTGGAGCACATGACCTTCAAGGGCGCAGAGGACGGCCGCGAACTCTTCAAGGACCTCACCAACCGCGCCGCCGGCAACTTCAACGGAACCACATCCTTCGACCAGACCATGTACTTCGAGACCGTCAACGCCAGCGACGACAACCTCCGCTGGGCGCTGGATCTGGAGACCGATCGCATGGCCCACATGACCATGCTCAAGAAGGACCTCGACAGCGAGATGACGGTCGTCCGCAACGAGATGGAGTCCGGAGAGAACAGCCAGCTCAACGTCCTCGACGAGCGCGTCATGGCCGCCGCCTACAACTTCCACAACTATGGCAAAACCGTCATCGGCGACCGCACCGACGTCGAGCGCGTGCCGATTGAGAATCTCGCGGTCTTCTATCACAAGTACTACCAGCCCGACGACGCCGATCTCATCATCGCGGGACAGTTCGACCCAGCCAAGGCGCTGGCCATGGTCTCCCAGACCCTCGGCGCACTGCCCCGGCCGGCGCGCGTGCTCACACAGCCCTACACCATGGAGCCCACCCAGGAAGGCGAGCGTTTCGTCACCCTTCGCCGCATCGGAGACATTCAGTACATCATGGCGGTCTACCACATTCCCGCCGCGCTGCATCCCGATCTCGCGCCCCTGGAAGTCATGTCCCAGGTGCTCGGCGCTGCGCAGACGGGCCGTCTGTACAAGGCACTGGTCGACACCAAGAAGGCCGTCTCCGTCAGCATGGGCGCAAACGCCATGCACGACCCCGGGGTTGCGCTGGCATTCGTGCAGCTCAAGCCGGAGCAGTCCATCGACGACGCCCAGCAGGTTCTTCTCAAGACGGTCGAGGGCCTGGCCGCCGATCCGCCCACGCAGGAGGAGGTCGATCGCGCCAAGGCGCGCATCCTCAAGAGCATTGAACTGGCAATGACGGACTCGCAGACGGTTGCCATGTTGCTTGGCCAGGACGCGGGCAACGGCGACTGGCGCTCCTTCTACCTCATGCGCGACGAGGTGGGCAAGGTCACCCCCGCCGACGTGACGCGAGTGGCCAAGACATACCTGAAGTCCTCCAACCGCACGCTGGGCGAGTTTATTCCCACCAAGACTCCCGATCGCGCCGAGATTCCCGCCACGCCCGATCCCGCTGCGCGCTTCAAGGACTACCATGGCGGCGCGGCCATTCAAGAGGGCGAAACCTTCGATCCCACGCCGCAGAACATCGAGGCCCGCGTCATCCGCGCCAGGCTGCCCAACGGTCTCAAGCTCGTCATGTTCCCCAAGAAGACCCGCGGCGGCACCGTCTCGGCCACCATCGACCTCCGCTTCGGCGACGAGAAGTCGCTCTTCGGCAAGTCCGCCGCTGGAACCATGGCCGGTGGCCTGCTCATGCGCGGAACCACCACCAAGAACCGCCAGCAGATCCAGGATGAGACCGACCGCCTCAAGGCGCAGATCACCATCACCGGCCACTCCTCCTCCGTTTCGGTCTCCCTCCGCACCCTGGACGCCAACCTCGCCGATACGCTGCGCTTCACCCGCGAACTCCTGCGCGAACCCAGCTTCCCCGCCGACTGAATTCGAGCAGATCCGCCAGCAGCGCATCGCCAGCGCCGAGAGCGGCAGGTCCGACCCCTCAACCCTGGCCTCCATGGAGATGGACCGCCACATGAACCCTCAATACTCGCGCGGAGACGTGCGCTACACCTCCACCATCGACGAGCGCCTCGAGGACCTCAACAAACTCACCCTCGACGACGCGCGCCAGTACTACAAGCAGTTCTACGGGGCCAGCGAGGGAGAGATCGTCATCAGCGGCCAGTTCGACCCCGTCCAGATGAAGAAGCTCGTCACCGAACTCTTCGGCGATTGGAAGAGCCCCAGTCCCTACGCGCGCCTTCACTATAGCTACGTCCCCGT
>CAVYDK010000006.1:0-49865 GCA_963767315.1 uncultured Acidobacteriaceae bacterium
CCCGCGTCACGCGCCAAGTGAGCGCACTCTGCAATCTTCAGACAACTCCTCCCTCGCCGCCTGTGCCGCGCCTGCTCGAAACATGGCTTGGCCTTCCGGATTGGCTCTCGCACCACAGGCTGTTAGACTTGGTTCGACTAGACTTGGTTCGACATTCATTCCACGCCGGGTGGACCGCGAAACGTATGGGCGCATCGCTAATTCCTGATGATTTAGAGGCGAAACAGGGCCATCGCCGATTTCGCATCGCGGGAATGCCGCTCTCGGCGATTGCTTTCCTCATCCTCACTGCGGCGGTTTCCCTTCTCACGGCGCACTACCTATTCATTTATGGCGATGATCTTCTCGAGCTTTGGGTGGATAACGTCGCAAGCATCCGTCAACTCGTCCATATCCAAAGCTCCTTGCCGCTTGCGATTGATCCGTTTTTCTACCACGGACTCACCTTCGTTGGGATTCGACTCTTCGGCGTAAACCCATTTGTTCTCAGGCTGCCCTCTCTTCTCGGCTTTCTGCTGATGCAGATCTCTCTCTTCTATTTTGTCCGTCGAATCGCATCGGAAAGGGCTGCGGTCTTCGCTCTCGCATTTCCAGTGTTTACCGTCGTGTTTTTGTATACGGAGCAGGTCCGCCCCTACGGGTTGCTGCTTGGGCTGTTCGGTCTGGCAATGCTCAGTTGGCAGACGGCAGTTCGCCGCCAGTCACATCGCACATGGGCGCTCGTCGTCCTCGCTCTCACCATCGCCGTCGCGATCAATACACACTACTACGGGGTTCTGCTTCTGGTGCCTCTCTGCGCTGCCGAACTCGTTCGCGCACGCCAGGGCCGGCGGGTGGATCCTCCATTGCTTCTGTCGATCGGCGCGGGCATGGTGGGAGCCGTCTTCCTTCTGCCCTTCTTGAAGGGGGCCGCCGGTTTCCGCAGCCACTACCAGACCGAAGCCGTTCCCCATCAGGCGATCACGCAAAGTTATAACTTCATTCTGCTGGGCCATAGCGCTTTCAGCACTCATACAAACCACCTTCTGGCCATTGGTTTGGCTTTGCTCATTGTTCTGGTTCTCGGGAGCTGTGTCCGCCAGATGCGCGGCAAGTCGCTCAACCTGCCGGATGCTGAATTTGTCTTTCTCGTCACGCTTGCCGCCCTGCCATTCGCCGGCTTCCTTCTGGGCCGTTTCATAACCCACGCCCTGGAGCCGCGCTACGTTCTCGGCTCAGTCATCGGGATCGCAGCGCTCCTGGCGATCGCTCTCGCGCCGCTTCTCCGCAACAATACAATTGGCCGCATTGCTCTGCTCCTGCTATTTGCCACGTTTGCCTGCAACGGCATAACAGGCCTTAGAGCAGCGCCCAGAGCACGCCAGGACGCGCTGTCGTATCTCATCCTGTCGCCGGAGGTAAAGGCTGCAATCACGGCCAGCCCCAGCAAGTTACTTTATCTCCAGGATATCGACCTGTTTGGATTCATGGCGTACTACGAACCCGATGCCAATGTGCGCTCACACTTGGCGCTCGTCTACTCAAGGGATGAGGAGATGCGCTGGAACCATTTCGACACGAGTTCACTTATTGTGCTCCATATGAAGTCGTTTACGCCCTACACCATCCTGCCCTATGAAAGTCTCGCCACGCAGCCAGGAGCACACATCTTCGTCGTCGAGCAAGGGGGCTGGAACTGGATTGAACAGGCCTTCGCGGCAGAGCACGTGGAGTTAAAGTATGTAGGGAAATTAGGTGGCAACGATGTGCTGTCGGTGCGTTTCCCGGATTAGGCCCCATGTCTGACCCAGCCTCCAGCCGGCCCGGACCGCGCAATGCCCCGCCCCATCGCATCTCATTCCGGCCCGCACCCAACACACGCATACCTACCTGATTGATGTTCTTCGGGCCACGGGGTATGCCCATTGCTGAGATTTCTCAATTGTCCATCAACTCTTCCACTGCCTCGGAGAGACATAGTCCTTCAGCTTGCGATAGATCGTCGTCCTGCCGATGCCCAGCAACTTGGCGGCCATCAGCTTGTTCCCGTTCAACTGCCGGATGGTGCCCAGGATCGCCTGCTTCTTCATATCGGCGAGGGAGACGATGGCGTGGTCCGGGCCGGCGTGTTCGCGGCTGCCCCTCTGCCCATAGCCCGCTTCGGCTGCCGACGAGAGGTTCGCCTCCAGTCCATTCAGAGAGGAGACCGCTTCAAGCGCCTCCGACGGGGCAAATGGCACATCATCACACTGCACCGGCTTACAGCTCCCGATGCTGATATCTCGAACATCGTGGTGGCAGGACTTTGCTAAAGACGGGAGAGGATATCTTTTAGGCATCAGCGTGACTACAACCTTGCCAGCATCTGATTTGGAGTCTTGAGCTGGAATCTCCTTTTTTCGAATATGCAGGAATTCTACCGCACATGAGGGTTTTGCAAGGGCCAAGCTGCATTTGAGGTCGAAAACAGAGTGGTCCTGTGCCACACTGGACACGACCTCGGTATCGGGGCCCTTCCTTTCGGTCCCCTGCTACACTGAGGCCAATCGCATGCGCATCCCCTTCCCAGAGCGCGTCCCCCTCAACCGCGTCGCCATCTTTGCGGGAGTGCTCTTCGCAGTCCAGAGGTTTCAGGGCACAGCCCTCTACTTCAGCGCCGGCTGCGTCGCCTTCGTTCTCATCGCCGCCTTTGCCTTCAACGCCGCCGGTGGACTCACCCGCAGCTCCGGTGCATACGTCTTCTTCTATTCCACCCTGGTCGTCATCGTCGGCCTCTGCTATAAGGCCTACCTCGGAGAGCCGGCTGACTCCAATCTCCGCGACCCGCAAACAGACATTCTGGCCTACGTCGGCAGCATCGCTGCCATGCTCGCCGCTGTTCTCCTCAGCCGTCGCCTCTCGCGCAAGACCGGCCTGCTGCAGAACCTGCTGAAGGAGTCCGGAATGTATCGCGCCTCCGTCGGATGTATCGTCTTCGGCATCGTGGGCTTGTCCATCATTGCCTTGCTGGGCGAAGCAGGGGCCAAGATCGTCACCGCCTTTAACCAGCTCAATCAGTTGTTCCCGCTGGCCATCATCATCGGCGTCATGTACGAGATCCGCCATAGCCACGGCGCACGCAGCATCAACTTGCCCACTGCTTTCGCCATCGTTTTTGCGTTCATAAATACCGGGCTGTTTAGCTTCTCCAAGCAGGGTATGCTGCTGCCTCTCGCCTGCTGGGCCCTCCCCATAGCCGCGCTGCGGTATCGGCTCACTGCGCTTCAGGGGTGTTCCTGCCTGTTTGCCGTCTTCATTGTCTTTCATTACCTGACCCCTTATGCCGACTACGGACGCAATTTCAGGGGTGAAGCCCAAACATTCACTCAGCAAATCGATCTCTCAGTCCGCCTCCTCGAACACCCCGATGATACCCGGCAAAAGTACCTGGATTCCACGGCCGGCAGCGGCGGCGGTTACTACAACACGTCCCAGGGGTTCTGGGACCGCCTGCAGTTCATCTCCGTCAACGACGGCCTCATCAATATCACCGATCACGGACATGTCCTTGGCCTCTGGCCCGTCAAAGCGACCTTTCTCAACGCGATTCCCCACGTCATCTGGCCCAACAAGCCGGATTTGAACCTCGGCAACAACTATATGCACGAGATCAATGGCCAGCCGCTGGACGTGGGCGACACGACCACCGGCATCTCCTTCAGCCCCACCGGGGAGGGCTATCACTGGGCAAAATGGGTTGGCATCCTCGTCGTTGCCCCGCTCCTCTGGCTCCTGCTGTTCGTGGTCCTCGACTCCCTCATCGGGGACATCCGAACCAGTCCCTGGGGCCTCCTGGTCCTGGCGCTGTTGAGCCACACCGCGCCGGAAGGCATGCTATCCGGCGTGATCGCTTTCCTCACCTTCGGAGTGGAAGCCGTCGTCTTTTGCGCCCTGTTTGCCACCTATGTCGCACCGCTCTTCGCCATCGCAGTCCTCGGCCCGGTTCGGCGAGTGAGCGCTCCTCGGCCCTCATTCCGAAACGCTCCTAACCCGCGCATTCCTTACTGATTGATCTTCTTCGGGCCACGCGCGTACGTTGCCGGCGGCAATGTCCAGTCCACCTAGGAAGAAAGGAACGTACATGCAGCAAATCGCAAATCGTCCCAATCCTGACCCATCGTCTTCCCCAATCACCCCATGGTTCGCGGCTCCCACAACAGCTTTAAATAGCATTGCGAAGACTTTCTTTCTCTTGATCGTGTGCGGCTACTTCTCCTTCCACTACGCTCTAAACTCCAGCTTCCTCAAGTTGCCTCTCTACGCCAGGGGATTGGAACGCACACCCTACCAATATCGAGTACTGACAATGTTTGTCTTCCGCATGCTCATGCGGTCCCATCTAACCTTGAGGCTGGCTTCCCATCTCGCATTTCTCAATAACGACCCGTACCGCCTGATTGGCACCGCCATCGCGTTCTTCGCTATGCTCGGTGCTTTGATTGTTACGCGCTTCACGATCGCCAGACTGACTGGCGATGGCATCTATGCGTTCTGGGCTGCGCTGCTGCTCGCCCTGATGAGCTACTTGCAACTGGCTTCAAACGGGAGCTTCACCCTCCCCTACGATGTTCCGTCTCTCTTCTTTTTCTCGCTGGGAATATACCTGATCATTAGCCGCAGACTCTGGGGCTATTACCTTATGTTCCCGCTGGCTGTGCTGAACCGGGAGACAGCCTGTTTCCTCTCCGTGTTTTTTGTCGTCTGGGAATGGGTGCGCCTTGCGAAATCAGACATCGCAATCAAATCCCGACTGCTGCGGATTGCTCCGCACGCTCTGGTCCAGGCCGCCATCTGGATCGCAATCAAGATGGTCACTCGCCAAGGCTTATGCCCACAATCCGGTAGAAATCGGATCGGTGGCAGGCGGTCTCTTTGACACAATGTTGGCATACAACCTGCATGAGATCGTCAAGCCGCAGCAGTGGCCCGTACTGCTGAGCGTATGCGGATTTTCGCTGCCGTTTCTCTTCCTTCAGCGGAGATGGATCCGCTGCGATGGACTCTATTATGCGTGCGCAATCATCCTGCCTGTCTACTTCGTGGGCATGATGATTGTGGGCGTTATCGTAGAGCTTCGAATCTTCACAGAGTGGATTCCAATTGTCGTGCCGGCAATCGCGTTGATTGTGCATAACCGGCTGCGACCTGCCACGGAAGCTGTACCATGAGATACAGAATCTCGCCCAATGACTCCGCGTCGGTTCTCATTCGGCCGCGCATCCAGCCCGCCCACCGGCTTCAGCCTTGAATCCGGATGACAACATCTGACGGTAATGGCCACTCGCCTACGGATGAGCGGTGGGAGTTCCGACAACCACCGCATCCGGGCTGCGAAAAAATGGAAACGGCCGGATGTGGCGGTTGTCCAGCATCCCTCCGCCCGTCGCCATGTTCAGCAGCATCACCAGCAGGCACGCCCGCCGCAGCCGCGCGGGTAGATGGATCGGCTCGCCACCCACCAGCCGCGAGACCATCAGCAGCAGCAGAAACGCGTTCAGGCACAGCAACTGGTTCCAGCGGTTCTTGTCCCATCCCAACAGGTGCAGGCTCAGCGGGGCCAGCGTCGCCAGCAAGACCCCCGCATAGGGCCAGCGGTACCGTCCCGGCATCCATCGCCGCAGCAGAAACAGCGTCGCCCACGAGAGCACTCCTGCCGTCGGCGCGAACATCAGCAGACTCTCGACCTGCGCCGGCAGGTAGGTTGGCCGCCGCCATACCGTCTGCATGATCTCCATGTTCTCTCGCGCGGTGCTGGGCAGTACCTTCAACATCTCTGCGTTCACCGAACGGTCGGCCGAGCGCGCAATCGACTGCCTCAACTGTTCGCTCTGCGCCAGGGAGGCAGGGCCAAGCCGCAGGAAGTTCATCGTCAAACCAAGCCCCAGCGCCAGCAGCAGCGCCGCCCCTGCCCACGCCAGCCGCCGCTCGCCTGCGCTTTTGGCCGTGGCCCCTCCGAACAGCACGCTGACCGCCAGCAACGGAAGAAACGCGAAGAAGAACTGCTCGTGGATCAAAATGCCCAACACGGTCGCAACCGCGGCCGCCGCCAGCCGCCGGCCCGTCCGGCGCACAAACAGCGGCAGAACGCACAGCAGCGCCAGAGGAATGTCCAGGTAGCCGTTCATGTCCGCCAGGTAGCTCACGCTGTAGCTGGAGGCATACACCGCCAGCAGCTCGCCCGGAGGCGTTCGTTCCGCCAGCTTCGAGCTGTGCGCAAGCAACGCCAGCGCGGCGAACAGCAACAGCAGAAGAGCGGTCGAGAACACCGCAAAGTGACCGTACAGGTTCAGCCCCAGAGGATGACTCAGCGCGGCCCCGAAGAGCCCGCGGCGCATAAACCCGGCGCTGTAGTCCAGTTGCGCCTGCGTGTACGACCACGCGTTCGGCTCGCGGATCCCTTTGCAGAACGCAATCGCCCCCAGCCCCAGCGCGGTCCAGCCCCAGAACCGCCGCTCGCCCGTCGCCTGCGCGCCCCGCGCCGCGCTCGAACTGTACTCCGCCGCTCCGTCCTTGCAATGCGGGCCATCTGAGAGGTCGCGGTTCATCGTGTCCTTTGCCTGCTCGATCTATAGTATCAACGGACAGACCGCGCAAAACTTGAAGGGCGCAGGCAGCCCGCAACTTCTCTGAACATTGCGGAGTGTCGCGCGGCGCGCTTCGAGCGACGATACTGGGAGGAGAGCGCTCACCATGTCCCAGCCACAGCACACCGGCATTGCGGCGCAGAACCACAACAGCCACGGGAATTCATCCGCCCCCGCCGCGCCCAGCCTCTTTCCCGGCCGCCAGTGGCAGCAGGTGCTGGCCCGCGACACAGCCGCCGACGGCCAGTTTGTCTATGCCGTCAAATCCACCATGATCTACTGCCGACCAAGCTGTCCCAGCCGCCGTCCAGCGCGCCAGAACGTCCGCTTCTTCCCCACCGCCTCCGCCGCCGAACAGGCTGGCTTTCGCGCCTGTAAGCGCTGCCGGCCTGACCTCGCCACGCCGCGCCCCGACCCCCAGGCCGACCTCATCGCCCGCGCCGCGGACTACCTCGCCCGCCACGCCACCGAACGCACCCGCCTCGCCGACCTCGCTCGCGTCACCGGCGTGGGCCGCCTCACCCTGCTGCGCGCCTTCCGCCGCGTCCTCGGCGTCAGCCCCGGCGAGTTCGCCCGCGCCCAGCGTGTCGCCCGCTTCAAGGACGCCCTCCGCCCCTCCGCATCTTTAATTAACCCTCCCGCCAAGCGCATCACCGACGCCATCTACGAATCCGGCTTCGGCTCCTCCAGCCGGCTCTACGAGTCCAGCAACGACTCCCTGGGAATGACTCCGCGCACGCTGCGCGCAGGCGGCGCAGGCCTCGTCATCCGCTACGCCACGGCACGCAGTCCGCTGGGCCGGATGCTGGCCGCCTCCACCGATGCGGGAATCTGCGCCATCGCATTCGGCCGCGACGACGCCGAACTCACCGCCGGCCTCCGCCAGCGCTTCAACCGCGCCCAGCTCGTCCCCGCCAAGGGCAACACCGGATGGCTCGCCGAGGCCCTCGCCTTCGTCCTCAGCCAGACCACCGAACACCCGCTGGCCGCCGCCTTCCCCCTCGACGTCCGCGCCACCGCCTTCCAGCAGCGCGTCTGGCGCGCCCTGCAGCAGGTCCCGCGCGGCCAGACGCGCAGCTACTCCGCCCTCGCCCGCTCGCTCGGCAAGCCCACCGCCGCCCGCGCCGTCGCCGCCGCCTGCGCCGCCAACCCCGTCGCCATCGCCGTCCCCTGCCATCGCGCCATCGGCGCCGACGGCAGCCTCACCGGCTACCGCTGGGGCCTCCAGCGCAAACAGAAGCTCCTCGCCGCCGAAGCCCGTACAGCGCAGCACCCTGTACATTAATCCCATGGAAGTTCTCTCCGGGCCGGCCGACTCCGCGCCAACCGATGAGCGCGCGCTCTATCGCCGCATCACTCGCCGCCTCATCCCGTACATGTTCCTGCTCTACATCGCGGCCTACGTCAACCGCGTCAACGTCGGCTTCGCGGCCGCGGACATCGAGCGCCAACTGCACTTCAGCAACACCGTCTACGGCACCGGCGCGGGAATCTTCTTCCTCGGCTACGCGCTCTGCGACCTGCCCAGCACCCTGCTCCTGCGCCGCGTCGGCACGCGCCTCTGGATCGCACGCATCATGATCTCCTGGGGCTTCATCTCCGCCTCCATGGTCTTCATCCGTTCACCGCACTCCTTCTACCTGCTGCGCCTTCTGCTGGGCGTGGCCGAGGCCGGTTTTGTGCCCGGCATGTTGCTCTACCTCACCTTCTGGTTCCCATCGCACGAGCGGGCGCGTGCCGTCGCCAAGTTCATGACCGCGACCTCGCTGGCCGGCGTGGTCGGCTCGCCGTTGGCCAGCGCACTGCTGCGGCTCGACGGCCTGCGCGGCCTCAGCGGATGGCAGTGGCTCTTCCTGCTGGAAGGCGTGCCCACCGTCCTGCTCGGCGTCTCCGTTCTTTTCGTTTTGAAGGACTCGCCCGACAAGGTCTCCTGGATGACGCCCACCGAGAAGCAGTGGCTCCAGCGCGAGTTGGCGCGCGACCAGGCCCGCTACGGCGCAACCGTGCATCACAATCTGCTGGACGCCTTCCGCCTGCCCGCCGTCTGGCTGCTCGCCACCGTCTACATCGTCATCCAGATCGGCGTCTACATCGTCAATCTCTGGATGCCTCTGATCCTCAGCAGCCTCTCGCGCGCCGGCGCCGCGACCGCCAGTGCAAGCCTCATCGCCCGCTACGCCACGCTGCCCTATCTTCTGGCAGCAATCTTCACCGTCGTCATCGGCCGCACCTCCGACCGCACCAATGAACGCCGCTGGCATATCGCCGGATGCATGATGCTGGCCGCCGCCGGCTTCGCCTGCGCCGCCCGCGCCGGCAACATCCCCGTCGCGCTCATCGCCATGTCGCTGGTCGCCATCGGCCTGTGGAGCACCATGGGCCCCTTCTGGGCGCTCACTACGCGCATGGTCGGTGGCGCGGCCGCCGCCGGAGCCGTCGCCACCATCACCACCATCGGCGGATTCGGAGGCTTCCTCGGCCCCTACTTCACCGGCCTCATGCGCGACGCGACCCACAGCTTCGCCGGCGGACTCTACGCCATCGCCGCGCTCGCCCTATGCGCCGCGCTGCTCACCCTCGCCGCACCATCCAAACCCCAAGCCGACCGCTCCTAGCTCCTGGCTCATGGCTTATAGCTCATAGCTTATAGCTCAAGAATCAAAAGAAATATCAATAGCCGGCCCATCGCTCCGAGGCCACATGCCCCGCCCACACATTCACCGGTACAAACCGCGTCGCCGCTCCCTGCTCCGACGCGGCCAGCCGCGCCGTCAACAGCCGGTCCACCGCCCGCACCGTGTCCATCCGCGCCGCGCCCATCCCGCGATGTCCGCCGTCGTGCAGCAAAAGGTTCGACCCGCGCCCCCGCCGCCGGTTCCGCGCAATGCCCTCGTCCAGATTGGCCAGAATCCCCTCCACGCCAATCGGCTTCCAGTCGTACCCCGTCACATTCCACAGTACCGGCGTCAGTCCCAGCTCGCGCGCCGCACGCAGCACATATGGCCGCCGCGCTCCGTACGGTGGCCGGAAGAACTTCACCGCCGCTCCCGTAATCTCCTCCAGCGCGGCGTTGCAATCCGCCAGCTCCCGCCTCACTCGCGCCGCGCTCTGGGTCGACAGCCGCGGATGGCTCATCGTGTGGTTGCCCACTACGTGACCCGCGGCAACCACATGCCGCACAATCTCCGGTTTCGCGCGCGCAAAATCTCCCATCGCAAAGAATGTCGCGCGAACCCCGTGCCGCGCCAGTACCTCCAGCAACTGCAATGTCGCCGCATCGTTCGGCCCATCGTCGAAGGTCAGCGCAACCTCGTCCGCGTCGTCGCCCGCGATCAACGTCCACCCGAAGATCTGCGACGTAGGCCACAGCGACGCGTACGCCAACCCGCCCGCCGCCAGCCCCAGCGCCGCCGCCCCCGCCGCAACCTCCCCAATCGCCAGACTCATGCCGACTTCTTCCCTACCCCACTCGCCTTCAACAATGCAAAGACCTCCTCCGCGTGTCCCGCCGGAGTCACCTTGGGAAACACATGCAGCAGCCGCTGTCCCTTCCCCGTGTCCGGCCCGATCACATACGTAGTCCGCTCCACCCCCGTCACCGGCTTGCCGTACATCGTCTTCTGCTTCAGCAGGTCGTATCGCTTGATCAGCGCCATCTCGGGATCGGCCAGCAGATCGTACGGCAGCTCGTATTTGTCTTTGAACTTCTTCTGCTTCGCCACCGTGTCGCGCGAGACGCCCAGCACCACGATCCCCGCCCTCTTGAACTTCGCAAAGATGTCGCGGAAGCCGCACGACTCCAGCGTACAGCCCGGCGTATCGGCCCGCGGATAGAAGAACAGCACCACTGGCTTCGCCGCATAGTCGCTCAGCGAGACGCTCACCCCATCCTGGTTCTGCAACGTAAAGTCCGCCACCACATCGCCAGCCTGCATCTTCATCCTCCGTTGAACCAACCCTGCTTTGAAGTCTCGACGTTGCTTCAAAGTCTCGGTCTTGCTTTGAAAGGGACGGGCTTCAGCCCGTCCGTTCGAGTCAGAAATAAACCGGGCTTTAGCCCCCGAGGGAATCTATGCCAGCGCCGCTAGCGTCTTCTCCAGACTTGCCGAATCCTCCACATTCAGCGCCGCCGCCGCGTCCTTGCCCTGAATCTGCTTCAACAGCCCGCTCAGCACGCGTCCCGGCCCCACCTCGATGAACTGCGTCGCTCCCTGCGCCGCCAGCAATTCGATGCACTCCACCCAGCGCACGGCCCCAGTCACCTGCGCCACCAGCGCCTCGCGCGCGGCAACTCCCGTAGTTATAAGCCTCGCGCTCACATTCGCCGCCACCGGAAACGCCGGATCGCGGAACTCCAGTTCCGCCAGGTCCCGCGCCAACGACTCCTGCGCCGGTTGCATCAGCGTGCAATGAAACGGCGCGCTCACCGGCAGCATCACCGCGCGCTTTGCCCCGGCCTGTTTGCACAGCTCCGCCGCGCGCTCCACCGCCGCCGCAGCTCCCGAGATCACCGTCTGCCCCGGTGAGTTCAGGTTGGCGGGCGAGACCACGGCGCTTCCCGGCACAAAGTTCAGGGCAGCCGGATCGCCCGGCAGCGGAGTCAGCTTGTCCTCCACCTGTTCGCAGATCACGCGAATCAACTCCGGATCGAGCCCCAGGATCGCGGCCATCGCGCCCTCGCCCGCCGGAACCGCCTGCTGCATGTAGCGCCCGCGCAGCCGCACCGCGCGCACCGCATCGGCAAAGCTCAGCGTGCCCGCCGCCACGTGCGCCGAGTACTCGCCCAGCGAGTGTCCCGCCGCCATCGTCGGCGCAACAGCCAGCGGCTTCATCGCCTCCATAAGCACGCGCGCAGCAGCGGTAGACACGGTAAGGATCGCCGGCTGCGTATGCTCGGTCAGCCGCAGCGTCTCCTCCGGCCCCTCGAAGATCACCTGCGACAGAGCGAACCCCAGAGCCTCGTCGGCCTCCTCGAAGACCGCGCGCGCGGCGGCAAAGTTGTCGTAGAGATCGCGCCCCATGCCAACGGACTGCGAGCCCTGGCCGGGAAAGAGAAGTGCAATTGCGTTGTGTTGGGCCATCCGAACCATCTTAACTCATGCGCGCCTCTCAGCCCGCCCACCGCCCCCAGTGATACACTCATACTTGGATCTCCAAGGACTCGAAAATATCCCCATGCTCATCTTTCTGGTAGTGGTTCACGTCATCGTCTGCCTGTTTCTGATCGGAGTTGTGCTGCTGCAGCAGGGCAAATCCGCCGATCTCGCCGGCGCCTTCGGCGGCCAGGGATCGCAGACGGCCTTCGGCCCGCGCGGCGCGGCCAACCTGCTCACCAAGCTCACCACATGGGGCGCGGTGATCTTCATGGTCGTCTCCATCTCGCTCACCGTGATGCTGGGCCGCTCGCACGTCAACCGCTCCGTCCTCTCCGGGACGCCAACCCAGCACTCCACGCCAAAGAAGTAGCCGCCTTCCCGCTCTGCGCGGTTCGCAGGTTGCCCATGGTTCACGAGATTCTTCCCGTCGGCGCGTTGCAGTGCAACTGCTCCATCCTGGGCGACGAAGCCTCCGGCGAGGCCATCGTCGTCGATCCCGGCGACGAAGTCCCCCGCATTCTCGCCGTCCTCGCCCGCCACAAGCTCACCGTCAAGCAGATCCTCATCACCCACGCGCACATCGACCACATCGCCGGGGCCGCGCGCCTTCAGGCCCTGACCGGCGCGCCCATCCTCTACAACCGGAACGACCTGCCGCTGGTCAAAATGATGGCCGTCCAGGCCGGGTGGCTGGGCGTGGAGACCCCCGAGGTCCGCCCGCCCGACGACACCCTCGACGACGGCAAGCTCATCGCCATCGCCAATCTCTCCGGAAGCATCCTGCACACCCCCGGCCACACCCAGGGCAGCGTCTGCCTCTATCTCCCGGCGCAGAACCTGCTGCTCGCCGGCGACACTCTCTTCGCCGGCTCCGTCGGCCGCACCGACCTTCCCGGCGGCGACGGCCCAACCCTCCTTCGCTCCATCCACAGCAAGCTGCTCCTGCTCCCCGACGAGACCATCGTCCTCCCCGGCCATGGGCCGAAGACCACCATTGGCGACGAGCGCGAGTCCAATCCATTCCTGGCCTGAGCATTTTTCCCCTGGAGCAAAACCAGGGATGCTAGTTCCATCGCCTTAACTGATAGCTTAAAGCTGATTGACTTACAGCTCATGAATCATGCCTTTCGTCTTTTGCCTTGTGATCGGCACTTCGGCCTCAAAGGACACACCCACACTGTTTTTGCTCAAGCCTGTAGTCAATCCCTCAAGTCGTCATTCTGGCGATCCAGAATCTCCATATTTGGATGTAGCTGTCTCTTTCGCAATTGAGATGGTTTGTATTTATAAACAACTAGTTACATACACTAAAGAGTGTATTGGATGAAGTATCTTACTGCCTCGTTGATTATTCATATTCATGCGAAACTTGAGCGTTTCCACGTGTGGAAAACTCACTCAATGGCGCGCTGAATGCTTGCCGCAAACTCCTCGCTCGGCCCAATCAAACTGACCACAACCCGCCCAGCCTCGCCCATCCCATAGAACCCTCCCGGGTGAACAATCACCCCCCGCTCGCGCGCCAGCCGTTCGGCGCAGTCCGCTTCCCCGACGCAACCCGGCAGCCCCAGCACCGCGCTCCATCCCGCATCCACCTCCAGCACCTGCAGCCGCCCCGGCGCCTCCGTCGCGACCCGCCGCAAAATCGCCAGGTTCCCCCGCGCGCGTTCCAGAATCTGTGCCTGAATCGCCGCGCAACCGGCCATCCACGACGGCATCGCCAACTGCACCGGCGCATTCATCGAAAGAAAGGTGTCAGCCACAATCTCCAGCCGCGCCAGCGACTCGGCCCGCTCCCGCTCCGGGCCGAGCGCCGCGATCCACGCCGCCTTCATCTGCGGCAGCCCGGCGATCTTGCTCAGCCCGCTCAGCACAAACGTCGGCACCGGATGCGCTCCGCAGGCAAAGCTCTGCGGCGGCGGAGTCAGTTCGCGCAGCGGGTAGTCGAGGAAGACCTCGTCCACAATCAGCGCAATCCCGTGCCGCACGCAGAGGGCCTCCAGCCGTTCCCTCTCGCCCGCCCCGGTCCAGTGGCCGGTGGGATTGTTGGGATGCACCACCAGGACCGCCCGCGTGCGCGGCGTAATCGCCCGCTCCAGTTCACTGAAGTCGGTCCACCAGCCGTGGTCGTAAAACAGCTGGTAGGGGCGCAGGCGCACGTCGTCCAGGTCGGCCAGGAAGTCGAACAGCGGGTAGCTCGGCTGTGCCACCAACACCTCGTCGCCCGCATCGCACAGCAGCCGGAACAGAAAGCTGTAGCTCTCGCTGGTGCTGGTGGTCAGGATTGAATCGTCCGCCGCAACGCGCGCCCCATGCCCGGCGTAGTAGCGCGCGACGGCCTCGCGAGCGCCAACCATGCCGCGCGGATTGGGATCGTAGACCAGCGCGCGCGGGTCGCGCAGCGGACTGAGCAGCGCCTCCGCATCGTAGTTGAATCCGCAGCGCGTGGGGTTAGCCTGCGTCAGGTCGTAGACCCTCCGCCCCGACGCGCGCGCCTCCCGCACCGCGGCGGCGTAGCTGCTCTCGGAGGAGTCCCACGAGGTTCGCGTAGAGAATCGGCTCACAGCTTCATGGTAAGGCAATCTACTCCGCGTGCCCCAGCCCGTTTTCCTTGTACGCCTTCTGCAGCACGAAGAACGCCGCCTTCTTCCTGCCCTGATCGGAGACCAGCCCCTTGCGGTTGAAGCCGTCCTGAATCCCCGGCAGCTCGCGCACCGGCGAACGGAAGTCCATCAGGATCCACGGCGTCGTCCCGCGCAACTGCGGAATCTTGTTCAGCATCCCGATCTGGTGGCGATAGATCTCCGCCTGGTACTCCTCGGTCCACCGCCGGTCTTTGGCCCCGTGCAACCCGGCCTTCGCTCCGCCGCCAAACTCGCTGGTGATCAGCGGCTTGTCGTACGCAATCTTCCACTCCATCGAGTCGGCGCTCTCCGGCGTTCCCTCGTACCAGCCCACGTACTCGTTGAATCCGATCACATCCAGCGCCTTGCCCAGCGGGTCGTCGATGTACTTGGTGTGGGAATCGCCGCGCACCAGCAGCGCCGCCGTCACCAGCCGCGTCGGGTCCTCCCGATGGACAAACTCCGCCGAGCGCGTCAGGAACGCCGTGCGCGCCGCGTTGTTCGGCGTCTCGTTGGCAATCGACCACAGCACCACCGAAGCCTTGTCGCGGTCGCGCCGGATCTCCTCGTGCAACTGCTGTTGCGACTTCGCAAACACATCTTCCTTCTCGAACTGGACCGCCCAATAAACGGGCACCTCCGACCACACCAGAATCCCCATCTTGTCCGCGGCCCGCGTCATCCTCTGGTCGTGCGGATAGTGCGCCAGCCGCACGTAGTTCGCGCCCAGCTCCTTCACCCAGCCCATCAGCGTGGCCACGTCCCGGTCGTTGTTCACCCGCCCGGTGCGGAAGGGCGCCTCGGCGTGGATGCAAACCCCGTGCAGCACAATCGGCTTGCCATTCAGCAGAATCTTCGTCCCCGTTGTCTCGATCGTGCGGAAGCCGATCTCGTCGGTCAGCGTGTCTTCTCCCGCCTTCAGCACCACGCGGTAGAGCTTCGGCGTCTCCGGCGACCACAGCGTCAACCCCGTCGCCGGCAGGCTGATCGCAACCCGCCCGTCCGCATCCGTCACACCCTCCGCATGAAGCCTGGCCGCGGGCAGATCGACCGTCACCTTCGTCCCCGCCTGCGTTCCATCGACGTGAACGTAGCCCTCAATCTGGCTTCTCGTCGCGCGGTCCAGATGCAGATCGAAGTCGTCGATGAAGCTCTCCGGCACCGTCACCAGCGAGACGTCCCTCGTCAGTCCGCCGTAGTTGTACCAATCGGTCTTCAGCGTGGGAACGCCGTCGGCGGTCCGCGTGCTGTCGACAAAGATCACCACGCTGTTCGCGCCTGCCTTCACCGCCTTGGTCGCCTCGCAATCGAACTGCGTGAACCCGCCCTCGTGCGCGCACAGCAGTTGCCCATTCACCCACACCCGCGAGCGGTAGTTCGCCGCGCCAATGTCCACAAACGCCCTGTGCCCCGCCTGCGGCTGGTACTGGAAGTGCCGCTCGTACCAGAAGCCGCCCTCGTAGTTCATCAGCGACACCCGCTGCGTGTTCCAGTCGCCGGGAACCTTGATCGTCGGGCTCTTGGCAAAGCTGTATTCAATCAGTTGGTTGCTGCCCGCGGGCAGTTCTTCATCTTTAAAGTAGCCGTTGCGTCCGCCGCCCCCGCCGTTCAGATAGGGATCGAGAATATAGTGCCACTCGCCGTTCAAACTCTGCTGCGTCGCCCGCTGATCGACAGCCACCAGCACGGTCGATGGCGCAACCGAAGGCGCGCCGGCGAGCGACTGCGCGTGCAGTGCAGCCGAACCGGAGACACCAACCCGGATCAGGCAGACGAACGACAACAGCGCCGCGCACACGGCGGCCTTCGGCAGAACAAATCTCTTGTATGGCATGGAACTCCTCGATGGGGCCGCATGCGGCCGCGCAGCCATCCTTTCACACCCGCACAGCCATGGGGAAGCGCGACAGGACAGCGATTGCGGGCAGACCAATCTGTCTGCGCCGTCTCAGGCCGCGGCAGCCATCCGCGCCTGCCGCGCACGCCCCACTCCATCCAGCGCAGTCCACAGCGCGCGCGCCGTGTCCTCACCCGCCGCCAGCGCGGCTTCCGTTTCCTCCGGGTGCGCCGCAAGCTCGTCCGCCAGCGCGTTGCGCCATACCTGCGCATGATGCACGTCCGCCGTCCGATGCACGGTGAAGTAGCGCCGCGCGGCGGCGTCCGCTCCATAGTGCCGCTCCAGCCCCGCGGCCTTGGTCTTGGCAATCCCCGGCACGCGCGACTCATACGCATACAGCGCAGCCAGCGCCGCGGCGGGTGGGCCCTGCATCGCCGCACGGAAGTGCTCCAGCAGCGCGCGCGTCTGGGGCCCGATCCTGCGTGCGCGAACCTCCGTCTCTTCCGCGCCCATCCCCTTGGCGAAGTCCATCCACAGATCGCTGTGCGGGCGGCCGTCGTGCAGGCCCTCTTCGTCGGCCAGGTTGCCCAGCACCACCCGGCGCAGCTTGCCGTCGGGCAGGCGCGAGTGCAGCGCGCTCAGGTACGCCGGAAACGCCGACACATGGCGCCAGTACTCCGCGGCGTACTCGCGCAGGTCTTCGCGCGTCAGTTCGCCCTTCGACCAGGCCCGGTAGAAGGGATGCTGCAGCAGGTCGTAGCGATCGATGCGGCCATCGAGCGCATGAAAGAAAACGGCGGAAGAGTCAGGCATGGCAGATCTCCGTCTTTGAATTTTTAGGGGGGCCCGTTCCATCGATTGTAGCGGATATGCCTGTCCGCGCCCTGGGCGCACGCCACATCCATCCCGCGTTCGTTGCGGAATGGATGCGACCCAAGTCGCTCAGCCGTCAGCCGCGAACTCATCCCCGCTCCCGCACCGGCCCCAACCTCACCGGTGCGACGGGCCGCCGCCCGAAGAGCCGCCGCTATTATGCGAGCCCCCACCGCCACCTCCGCCCCCACCGCCACCTCTGCCACCTCCGCCCCCACCGCCACCTCTGCCACCTCCGCCACCTCCGCTGTACGACCGCGCAGGAGGCGAGTACGACCGCGCAGGCGGAGGCGAGTATGACCGCGCAGGCGGCGAATACGAGGGCGCAGGGCTATACGTCCGCGTAGCGCCTCCGCCGTTCGAGGCGCTCCCCGTATTTGTGGCCGGCCTGCTCTGCGTTCCGCCATAGCTCGCCGTGCCACGCGCCGCCGGGTAGCCGTTCCCGCCCCCGCCAATCCTCTGCACCACGCTCGTGGGCCTGCCGTTCTCGATCACCGGCCGCACCACTGAAAAGCTCTGCGTCTTGCGGTCGAAGTGGATGGGCGTCCCCGGCTGCCTCATCGCCGGTCCTGTTTCCATCGTGAAGCCGGTCTTCACCGTACCCTTGGCGATCGGGGAACTGCCCGTCGCGGCGCTGGTCTTCACGGAGTTCTTGGTCGCCATGGACGCCTGGTACGCCGAATAGGCTACCGCCCGCGGGACCTCCGCGATCTTCAGCGGTTCCAACTCTGGCTTGCGAAACTCCTTCGGCGCCTCACTCAGCACCTTGACCGGCTTGCCCTGCTCGAAGTTGACCCGCTCCACAGTGATGGAATCGCCCTTCTTGGCTGGCTTGAAGGCCCCATCTTTCAGGTTGATCGGCGGCTTGCCCTTCACGTCCCTGGGATGGAGCGGCACATAGCCCACCTTGCGCCCGTGCTTCACCCAGCGCACCGGCGGATGGTGGTGCCGCTTGGTTCCCGCCACCCACACATAGCGGTGCTGCCAGCGGATCCAGCTCCCGGCATGGCAGACCCCCCAATCCCACGGTTCATAGCCATTGAAGCCCGCATACTCATCAAAACCCCATAGCGAAGCGGACAGCCGAAGGGCACTGGACATGCGATGCGGAAATCCCACGCCATAAGGCCATCCCGCGAAATAGGGATAGCCGTCGGTTACAAACTCACTGCCGACAATCGTCTCCTTGCCGGTCACCGGGTCCACCGCAATCAGGTCGCGTACCGCAAACTCAGAACAAGGAAAGATGTAGTCCTCGGTCCGCAGGATCGCCCCCGGATGGCTCGCCAGATAGGCGTCCGCGGCCGATTGCCCAGAGGCCTTCCGCGCACCGGCAACAGCAGGCGCACCCGCGGGCGCCGCCTGGTCGTCGCTCGCTGCCGCGCGTTCCACCGGAGCGGCGGGCTGTGTGTCAGCCGGTGCGGCGGGCTGTGTCTCGGCCTGCGCGCTGGCGCTGCCGGAGGAAGCCCCGGGATGCGCCTCAGCCTGCGCCACCTCGGCCTTGTCCCCGCCCCATCCCTGGTTCGGCTCCCAGCACATTCCATAAGGCTCGCACGCAAAGAACTTCCCCTGCCCTTCCATCTCCGCCAGTCCTGGAATCGGCTCCGTCAGCCCTGCGTCCTTCATCGCGGATTTGAGCGCCGCACTGCGCGCCGACACCCTGCCCGCAACCCACTTGTCCCACTCAGCCATCGCAGCCGAATCCATCTCCGGCGTCGCAACTGTGCGCCCATTGTGTACGGCAACCGTCTTGCCGACAAGGTTCTCCTGCGGCGCAAACCACGGCACATGTTGCATCGGGGTCACTGCAATGGCGTCCAGGTAGCTGTTCACCCGCAGATACGCCTTCTTCGGGTACACCACCGTGAAGCTGTCGCTGGGCGTGAAGATCCGGAAGCTCTCGCCCGGCACCATGTTCTGCACATTCATCGTCGCCGTGCCCGACAGAAGCGCGATCTCGGTGGTCGGAACGCCGTTTGTCGTGCTCAGCTCGTTGAACGTCAGCACCGAATTGTCCGCCAGGTAGACGACCGAGGCGTCCTCGAACTCGATCTCCGCCCGCCCCGTCCCGGTCACCAGGCTGTAGCCCGTCTCCAGCGGCAGATTGGCCGCGGCCTGCTCCCATCCGGTCGTATCGATCGCATCGCCGCTCTCTTTTTCAAGCTGCTTCTCCGCCTCCTTGCCGCGCGCCACGCGCACGTCCCCCTCGACATAGCTCAGGCGAACGATCTGCGGATAGGTAAACGTTGTCGGGCTGGCCGACTGTGCGTTGGCCGTAGAGGATGATGCGGCATGAATGGCAGTTAGTACCCCGAACAGAACCAGAACCGGCAGAGAACAGCGGCAGTTGACGCGCATGGCGGCCCTCCATGGGACGTGCGGCAGATTCTACTCCGGGTCGCGCGGCTCGGTGCGGCAGTGCAACCCACTCCTGTTGACTACTCACAGTCAGATAAGTTGTTGCATTTCAAAAATATATTTGCCGGTTTGCCGGCAGGGTACCGGACAGGGAAATCCGATGTGCCCGCTGAAAATTCTGCGACTCCTTTGTCCCACGCTCATCTTGTACCTGTCCAGTCTTCTTCCCCGGCCCGAATCCTGTTATTTCACTCCCCGTTCAGGAGCATCCATGAAGATCTTTGGCCTCATCCTGCTCGTCCTTCTGTTCGCCGCTGTCCTCGTCTACGCCATCGGCGCAAGCCTCCCCGTCAACCACACGGTCTCCGTAACCGGAGTCGTCCCCTCCCCTCCCGACAGGGTCTTCGCTCGCATCGCCAACGTCGCCAACGGGGCCGCCTGGCGTCCCGAGGTCAAGTCCGTCACCGTCCTCGCGCCCGTCCCTGGCCCCAATGGCAGGCAGGACCACTGGGTCGAATCTCTCGGCCACGGCCAAACCATGACCTTCCTCGCCGTGCGCGGCGAGGCCCCCACGCATCGCGAAGTCTTGCTCGACCTGCCGAACGGCTCCTACGGTGGAACCTGGACCTACGAGCTCTCGCCCGGCCCATCACCCAACACAACCACCCTGCGCATCACCGAAACCGGCTTCATCCATCCGCCCCTCTACCGCTTCATGATGGTCCACGTCTTCGGCCCAACCCGCAACCTCAACCTGTACATGAAAGACCTCCAGGCCGCCACCGCCAAGCCGTAGCTCTTGCCGTTGTCTGTTCCAGCTCGTCATTTTGGCGCAGCCAGAATCTCCGTATTGGCCCTTGCCGTTGCTGTTGACGTTGCTCTTGCCTTTGCTTGTTTTGCGCCGTCATCCTGAGCGGAGTCTGGCGCGTACTTTGCGCCAGACGCAGTCGAAGGACCCCCGCATTTGTCTTGGCCGTTGTTCGCTCTTGCCGTTGCACTCGCACCTGAGATAGGCCCAGGCTTCAGCCTGGGCAATCTCGCCCCGACACCACATCGGGCTTCAGCCCCCGGGACACGCTCTCGTCCCATCCCCCTCAAAAACCCCAGCAAATCCGCTTGTCAAGCCCCTCGTAGCCCAAAAACTCCCCTAACCAACACCAACGAAACCACTTAAACTGTAAAAATAGTTGGCATAGTAGTTTCCCTCCATCTCGTATAATTAAAGCAGTAAGCAAAACCAAACAGACCCGGCCAACCGCCGGGCCTTCGCATTTAACCGCTAGCTGTAGAGGGAAATGAATTGTCATTCTGACCGCTGTGCCTCTTGAGATTGTCATTCTGAGCGTAGCGAAGAATCCCCGCATTTTGTTCGCGGCGCGATACTCTACATTGGTAAAAACTCTCTAAGTCGTTGATTCCAGAGATATACAGATCTAAACCATCTGGAATGAAGATCTTGCAAATTTGATCCAGACCTAACTGCTTATTTATGAAGATCATGGCTAAATTTATTTTTTTCACCGAACACAGCGCACCGCGCCTTCGCCTTTAATACGTCTCGCGCGCATAGCGCGTGCTTAACCTGCATTTTATGAATACTTTACGCTATCCCCCCGGGGGGGGATACATACAATGACCGGCAGCCGCTCTATCTTCTCTGCCCCAGCTCTCGCTCCCGCCCCTTCCTCTGCCGCGTCCCCCTCCGGTAGACCGCCGCCCCCACCAGGTTCAGCGCCAGCGAAACCCCGGCCACCTTCCCCGCGAACGCCCACTTGCTGGCCACGTCCACGATCGGCAGCAGGTTGAATCCCATCGCCACCGCCGTCACCGCCAGCCCGCTCACCGCGCCCAGCTTCAGCCACCCCCCGGCGCGCACCGCGAAACGCCCGCCCACCACCAGCGGGATGGCGAACATCATCAGGTAGTAGACGCCGTAAAAGATGTTCCCCGCCGAATTGATCAACTGGAACGCCTCCTGCGCGCCCGTCCCGTACGTCGCCAGAATCCCCACCCCGATCGCCACCAGCACGATCGCCGCAATCGACCGCGTCGGCGTCTTCCAGCGCGGATCGAGCCGCGTGAACCATGCCGGGACCATCCCGTCCCACCCGGTCACCATCGGCAACCGGCTGGTCTCCGCCACCATCACCGTGTACTGCGCCACCAGCGACACGCCCAGCGCCAGGATCGTCGCCCGTCCCAGCGCCAGCCCCCAATCGACACCACCGCTGAAGGCTCCACCGCCGCCCCCGCCGCCGCCCCGCCGAACGCCGCCGCCAGCACCTGCGGAATCGGCCCCATCAGGTCCACCTTCGCCGCCGGAATATACGCCAGCATCGCGCCCGACATCAGGATGTAGATCGCCGCAATCACCGGGGCCGCAATCCACGCCGACAGCATGATCGTCCGCCCCGCGTCCCGCGTCTCGCCCGCAAACACCGCCACCTGCTCCAGCCCGGTCAGCGCGTTGAACGCGATCTTGGTCAGGATGTTCACGCTGAACAGGGTCAGCACCGGCATCGCCAGGCTGAACGGCCTCTGCGGGTTCACATGCGGATGCAGCGCGCTGGAATGGGGATGGAAGAACAACAGCCCCATCAGCAGCACCGTCACCATCACCGTCACCAGGGTGCCGAAGTGCGACACCCACCGCCCGATCCCGAACCCCGGCAGGTTCACCAGCAGGATCACCAGGAACAGACCCACCGTCAGCCCCAGGATCAGCGTGTGGTTGTCCTCCATCCACGCCGCCCGCGGCCCCAGCCCATAGCTCAGGCTGGTCGCCGTCATGATCCCCACGTTCGACACCGCAAGCAGCGCCCACAACCCGAAGTTCCACGCGCTCATAAACCCCGCAAACGGCCCCAGCGCAAACTTCGTCCACTGGTAGACGCCGCCCTCCAGCGGCCACACCCGGGCGCACCATCCCACCACCGCCGCCAGCGGCACAAACATCGTCAGGATCGCCGCCAGCCAGAACCATATGTGCGTCCCGCCCTGTTTGGCCGCGGTCCCCGCCCAGGTGATCCCCACCACCAGCAGGATCTGCATCGGCACCAGGTCGCGCAGCCCCAGCTTCCGCCGCAGCGCATGGCTCTGCTCCTGCCCATTGCCCGTCGCCTGCCCCGCGCCCTCCGCCGCCATCTCTTCCGCGCTATTGTTCAATCAGCAACTCCATCGCGATTGGCGAATCTTTCCTCCCGCACCGTCCCACCGCAATCTTATCCGCCGCATCGCCCCCACTCAAAACAGTACACTGATCCCCAGTCCTCCATGAACATCACCGCCGTCACGCTCGCCCTCATCGTCCTCACCCTGCTCACCGTCTCGCTCACCCGCCTGGGCAAGGTACACACCCGCGCCGACTATCTCATCGCCGGCCGCTCGCTGCCCGCCTTCGTCCTCGTCTTCACCCTGCTCAGCTCCTGGATCGGCTCCGGCTCGCTGCTCGGCGGCGCGGAGAACGCATATCGCCACGGCTTCGCAGCCCTCTGGCAACCCGCCGGAGGATGGGCCGGTCTGGCCCTTATCTACTTCATCGCGCCGCGCGCCCGCCGCTTCGCCCAGTACACCATCCCCGACCTGCTCGAAACCCGCTACAACCAGACCGCCCGAGTCCTCGGCGTCATCGCCATCCTCTTCACCTACACCGCCATCACCAGCTACCAGTTCATCGGCGGCGGAGACATCCTTCACCTCATCTTCCCCGGCTCCATCACCGCCATCCACGGTCGCTACATCATCGCCGCCTTCGTCATCCTCTTCACCGCCATCGCCGGCATGTCCTCGGTCGCCTACATGGACGTCGCCATCGGACTGCTCGCCACCTTCACCCTCTGCGCCGCGCTGCCCGTCCTGCTGCACAACTTCGGCGGCTGGGCCGCCGTCCGCGCCGCGCTGCCCTCCACCCACTTCCAAATCTTCGGCGACCTGCATCCCTTCAACAGCTATTACGGCCCCAACCTGCTGCCCGATGGCACGCACGAACGCATCTCCTCCGCGCTGGAGATCTTCCTGCCCACCTGCCTGCTCATGCTCGGCAACCAGTCGATGTACCAAAAGTTCTTCTCCGCGAAGTCCGAAAGAGACGCCTCCCGCGCCGTCGCCGGATGGATCGTCGGCACCGTGATACTTGAGACCGTCATCGTCGCCCTCGCCGTCACCGGCTCCGCCATCTTCCCCACCGGCGAGGTCCACGACCATCCCCGAGAGATCCTCGCCACCATCGGCCTGCACGCCTTCACCGGCTCCCGGCCCCTCATGCTTCTCGGCGCGCTGCTGGTCGGCGCCATCTTCGCCAAGATCGTCTCCACCGCCAACAATTATCTCTTCTCGCCCGCCGCCAACCTGGTCAACGACCTCTTCGTCCGCTACCTCAAGCCCCGCGCATCGAACAAAGAAATCATCCTCGTCTCCCGCCTCATGGTCGTCCTGCTCGGCCTCTGGGCGCTCTATCAGGGCCTGCACACCGAATCCGTCCTCAAGAAGTCCCTCTACGCCTACACCATCTACTCCGCCGCGCTCACGCCCGTCATCCTCGCCGCGTTCTACTGGCGTCGCGCCACCGCCTCCGCCGCCGTAGCCTCCATCTTCACCGGGACCTTCGTCACCGTCTTCTGGGACACGGCCTTCATCCACACCCACCTGCCCGCCGTCATTGCCGACCGCGACGCCATCTTCCCTGCGCTCCTCGCCAGCCTCGTCTGCCTCATCACCGTCAGCCTGCTCACGCGCCCACCCACCGAATCCCACCTCCGCGCCTTCGCCGAGAACCCGTAAACGGTGGGGTTCGTGTATGACCCCGCTAATTCTCCTGTGGCCGCTCGATGTGGTCGATGACGATGACGGTCGTGTCGGCTTTGCCCGATTCCAGCCTAAGGCCAAGGTTCTTGACTCCCTCGATAATCCCGGAAAAGTCCGTGTCCTCTACGTTGGTGCTCTTGGGATCGTAGTGTGCACCTGGCAGGGGCTTCACGTGAAAATCATATCTGCCGGTTAGGCCGGTCTTGTTGATAACATCGCGGTCGAGCCGTGCGGCAAGCCCATCAACGAGGTCTGCCATGGAGCAGTTCGTGTAGGCGGCCTCGTCTATGCTGACCCATTCGACACTCCCTCTGACAGGCGTCTTTGCATCGCTTGGGGCGTTCGGATCAGGCTTCGCCGGGGTTAAATTGGGGCCGCCCTTGGCAACCACAAGATTGTAAACAGGGCGGGTCTGAATCTCGATGTGCGCCTTGAGGTTGAGGACTTCGGGGAGTACTGCGCGCACCATCAGCCTCTTGGTGGGGCCGTCCATCTTCTGCCATGTGGCGGCGTCCTCGGGCGCGACCTTGGCCACAAAGTCATAAGGGTCGGTGTCGACCCAGTCGGGCTCTCCCTTCAACAGGTAAGCGGAGCCGCCACCATACGCCAGGTCGAGCAGGCCCCTGATTGGCCGACAGTGTCTCTGCCAGGAGTCGCCAGTCGAAATCGTGTTGTAGACGGCGGTGGCGTCCGGTGCACATCGCTTCAGGACGACCACATCGAACTTGATGGTGGGCGGAGCGGGCTCGGTCGGTGTTGCCGCGGACACAACAGCCCCAGTTGCCGCAGCACTCCCCGCCGCCGGAGCACTCGCCGTCTGCCCTACCGCCATCCCGCAACTCAGCAGCCCGACAATACAGATCTTCGCAGTCATCGCTCGCGCCTCTCGGAAAATAGTACGCTTCGATTTCTTCTCAGCAGAAAATCGCACGATTTGAGCGGTCTTTGCGCCTCGACCCAACAAATCCGGTTGACAGCCTCGCCTCAATAGCTAAAACTTGAATTGAACCCCAAAGGAAAATACTTCACTCCTATGACGACCAAGCCCGCCGCCGCTCCCCCGACCACCAACACCCATCTCATTCGCTGGGTCGAAAAGATGGCCGAACTCACCCAGCCCAAGAGCATCCACTGGGTCACCGGCACCCAGCAGGAGTACGACCTCCTCTGCGACAAGCTGGTCGAGGCCGGCACCTTCTTCCCGCTGGACGATAAGAAGTGGCCCGGCTGTTTCTATGCCCGCTCCGCGGCCACCGACGTCGCCCGCATCGAGGAGCGCACCTTCATCTGCTCGCTCTCCAAGGAAAACGCCGGCCCCACCAACAACTGGGAAGACCCCGATGTCATGCGCAAGCGGATCAAGCAGCTCTTCACCGGCAGCATGAAGGGCCGCACCATGTACGTCCTTCCCTTCTCCATGGGGCCGGTCGGCTCGCCCATGTCGCAGATCGGCGTCGAACTGACCGACTCCGCCTATGTCGTCGTCAACATGCGCATCATGGCGCGCATCGGCGCCCCCGTCTTCGCCGAGATCGATAAGGGGATCCATCGCGTCATTCCCTGCATGCACACCGTCGGCGTGCCGCTCGAGCCCAAGCAGAAGGACGTCCCCTGGCCCTGCAACGACCTCAAGTACATCGTCCACTTCCCGGAGACGCGCGAGATCTGGTCCTACGGCTCGGGCTACGGAGGCAACGCCCTGCTGGGCAAGAAGTGCTTCGCCCTGCGCATCGCATCCAACATCGCACGCGACCAGGGCTGGATGGCCGAACACATGCTCGTCGTCGGTATCGAAACACCGCCCGACGCCAACGGCCGCACCGAGAAGACCTACCTCGCCGCCGCCTTCCCCTCCTCCTGCGGCAAGACCAACCTCGCCATGCTCATTCCACCCGCCGGCTTCGAGGGCTGGAAGGTCTGGACCGTGGGCGACGACATCGCCTGGATCAAGCCCGACGCCAATGGCCAGTTGCGCGCCATCAACCCCGAAGCGGGGTTCTTCGGCGTCGCTCCCGGCACATCCGACAAGACCAATCCCAACGCCATGAAGACGCTGGCCCGCAACTCCATCTTCACCAACGTCGCGCTCACCGTCGGCGCCAACGGCAAGCCCGACGGCGGCATCTGGTGGGAGGGCATGACCGACACCCCGCCTGACCGCCTCATCGACTGGTGCGGCAATCCCTGGACCCCGGAGAACAAAACTCCCGCCGCTCATCCCAACGGCCGCTTCACCACCCCAGCCAGCCAGTGTCCCTCCATCGACCCCGACTGGGAGAACCCCGAGGGCGTTCCCATCTCCGCGTTCCTCTTCGGAGGACGCCGCCCCACCACCATCCCGCTCGTCTTCCAGTCCTTCAATTGGTCGGCCGGCGTCTACATCGGGGCCACCATGGGCTCCGAAACCACCGCCGCCGCGGGCGCTCCCGTGGGCAAGGTCCGTCGCGATCCCATGGCCATGCTCCCCTTCTGCGGATACAACATGGGCGACTACTTCCGCCACTGGATCAGCATGCAGCGCAACCTCAGCTACACCCCGCGCATCTTCCAGGTTAACTGGTTCCGCAAGGACGCCAGTGGCCACTTCCTCTGGCCCGGATACGGCGAGAACATGCGTATCCTCAAGTGGATCGTCGACCGCATCCACGGCCACGCCAACGGCAAGGAGACCGCCATCGGCTGGACCCCCTTCTTCGAAGACATCAACTGGCAGGGCCTGGACATTCCCCGCGACGAGCTGCGCGAGCTCTTCAACCATCTCCAGCACATTAATCCCGACGCCTGGAAGCGCGAGGTCATGGACCACGAGGAGCTCTTCATCGCCCTCCACGACCACCTCCCCGCCCAGCTCGTCTACGAGCGCGAACTCCTCATCTGCCGCCTCTAGCCTCGCCTCGCCGAAATGTCGGAAGGGCACGCATTTACCCGTGTTATCAGCATGCAAATCGGAAGGGCACGCGTTCACGCGTGCCACAATCCGCTCGCCCTATGTTTGTCATTCCGCAGCGCAGCGAAGAATCCCCGTATTTGATACGTTTTGCTTAAGGGCACGGGTTTACCCGTGCCGCAAAACGCACAATAAATAGAGAGAAGGCGCGGGCTTTAGCCTGCGCCCGCACGCCTCGCGCGGAATCTCTGCTAAACTGCTTATGCTGGCACTGCGGTCCAGTGCGCCTCTCGGCCCACGGATTGCATCCCACACACCGGCATCCACTCGGCCACAGTTCGTGGCGGATTGCCCATGGCTGTGGCGCTTGGCATCGTGAGTGGCTCTTGGCAACAAAGTTCGGGGCGTAGCGCAGTCTGGTAGCGCACCTGGTTCGGGACCAGGGGGTCGGAGGTTCAAATCCTCTCGCCCCGACCATTCCTCTCCATCCGTTAATCCCTATTGAATCCTGCTTCGCTGTCACGTGCCCGCCGCGCCAACTCACTTTCCTGCATCTCCCTATCCGTCTCCTGCATCAATAGGAAGTCCGGCAGAACGCGCACTGTGCCCAGGATCGCCATCTCCATGCTCCCGAGTAGCCCAGATGCGCCCTCCTCGCCTGCATGGTTGCAACTTCACTTCCACTGGAGAGCGTATGCAGCGTAGAGAGTTTCTCAAGGCGGCCGCGGTTGCCGGAGTGGCTGCCGCGGCAACATCCAACCTTCTTGGTCAGGCGCAGACGGAAACGGCGCCCTCCTCTTCAGAGATGCAGTACCGCATCCTGGGCCGCACCGGAGTGAAGGTCTCCGCCATCGGCCTGGGTGGCTACCACATCGGCGTGCAATCCGATCCCGCCGAGAGCGTGCGCATGGTTCGCACCGCCATCGACCGCGGCATCACCTTCATGGACAACAGTTGGGACTACAACGACGGCGCCAGCGAGTCGCGCATGGGCGACGCCCTCAAGGACGGCTATCGCAACAAAGTCTTCCTTATGACCAAGATCGACGGCCGTTCCGCGCAGTCCTTCAACACCCAGTTGGAGCAGTCCCTCGCCCGCCTCAAGGTGGACACCATCGACCTGATGCAATTTCACGAGCTCATTCGCATGGAGGACCCCGACCGCATCTTCGCCGCCGGCGGCGCGCTGGAGGCCGCCCTCGCAGCCCAAAAGGCGGGCAAGATCCGCTACATCGGCTTCACCGGCCACAAGGACCCTGCCATTCACCTGCGCACGTTCGAGATCGCGCAGCAACATAAATTCCACTTCGACACCGTGCAGATGCCCATCAATGTGCTGGATGCGCAATTCCGCTCGTTTAACAAACAAGTCATTCCGGTGGCCCGCGCGCAGGGCACAGCCGTGCTTGCCATGAAGACCCTGAGCGCCGGCATTCTGCTCCGAAACACCACCGTCAGCGCCATCGAAGCGCTGCATTTCGCTCTTTCGCAGCCTGTCTCCGTCGTCATCACCGGCATGGACACCATGCAGATCATGGAGCAGGCCTTCACCGCGATGCGCACCTTCAAGCCGCTGACCGAATCCGAGACGGCCTCGCTCCTGGCCCGCACCCGCGACGCAGCCCTCAGCGGCCAGTTCGAGCCCTTCAAGACCACCGCGCGCTTCGACGGTTCGGCACGCAATCCGGACTGGCTCGGCTAGGGAATCTCTGAAGAAGCCCCCGTTTTGAAAGGGCGGGACTTTAGTCCCGCCATAAGCGACCAATTTCCGATGCGGCTTTAGCCGCCGAGGGAATCTCGAAGAGTTGTGCGGACCTTCCCCTAGGTCGTTGCCTACTCGCAATACGACTCAGAACCGCTTGATCTCGATCCCCTGCTTGCGCAGCGCGTAGCCCATCTGCCGCGGCGTCAGGCCAAGCAGCCGCGCCGCCTTGGCCTGCACCCAACCGGCCCGTTCCATGGCATCCACCAGCCGCTCGCGCGCGCTGAAGTCGCCTTCGCCTGCGGCCTCCGCGGAGTGCTCCCCCTCCGTCTCCGCAAAGCCCGGCCCAGCGGCGACCTGTTCAGCTCCATTCGGCTCCGGAGCAGGAAAGGCCATCGCGCCTTTGCCCGATGAGCGCGCCCGCCCCATCGGCTTCCCCATCGCCGACGGACTGCTCCTGCTGCTAAGCTCGAAGTCCTCCGCCTGCAACACTGGGTTCTTGGTCAGCGCCGCCGTGCGTCGCACGCAGCTCTCCAGTTCGCGCACGTTGCCGGGAAAGTCGCACGCCGTCAGCGCCTCCATGGCGCGCGGCGAGATGCTCAGGCTCACCCCATGCTCCTTGTTGAAGCGCTTCACAAACTCGCGCGCCAGCAGCGGAATGTCCTCCCGCCGCTCGCGCAGCGCGGGCAGAAAGATCGGCACCACGCTGATGCGATAGTAAAGGTCCGAGCGGAAGTCGCCGGCAATCACCGCCGCCTCCAGGTTCCGGTTGGTCGCCGTCACCAGCCGCACATCCACCTTGATGGTGTGGTTTCCGCCCACGCGCTCGAACTCTCCCTCCTGCAGTACGCGTAGTAGCTTGGCCTGGAAGGTGGTCGAAATCTCGCCAATCTCATCCAGAAACAGCGTCCCGCCGTCGGCCATCTCGAAGCGTCCCTTGCGCATTCCAATCGCCCCGGTAAACGCCCCCTTGTCGTGCCCGAAGAGCTCCGACTCCAACACCGTCTCCGACAGCGCCGCGCAGTTCAACCGGATATAGGGCTGCTCCTTGCGCGGGGAGTACTCGTGGATCGCGCGCGCAAACAGCTCCTTGCCGGTCCCCGATTCGCCGCACAGCAGCACCGGCAGGTTGCATCGCGCCACCAGCTGCACCTTCTCCGTCACCTCGCGGATCGCGGGACTCACTCCAATGATCCACGAGATCCCCTCATGCTTCGCCGGGTTCCGCTCTTCCAGCTCCTGCTCCAGCCGGTTGCGTTCGGCCATCAACCGCTCGCGGTCGCGCTCCACCATGGTCTGCAGCGCCACCGTCTGCCCCACCAGGTTGGCAATCATCGTCAGGTAGCGCACGTCTTCATCCAGCGTGCCGGGAGAAGACTGGCTGCCCACGCGCTCGATTGTGATCGTCCCGACGGTGCGGTTCTCGCCCTTGATCGGCACCCCCACAAACGACCGCACCGCCGCCGCACCCTCGGCCTTCAGCTCGCTCCACTGGGCGAACAGCGGGCTCCGCGCCACATCGCGCACCACCAGCGGCATCCCGGAGACCACGATCTGCCCCACGGCCTGCTCCGGTAGCCGTTCAAAGTGGTCCCTCGCCTCTGCCTCGTTCCAACCCGCGCCTACAACTGTCGTCGTCCGGTCCTCTTCGTCCAGCAGGGCGATCAGTCCCCCGCTCATGTCCATAAAACTGTGCAGCAGGTTCACCACCCCGGAGAGCGCCGTCTCCAGACGCGCCGGCCGCGTCAGCATCTTCGATATCTCGTAGATCCCCATCAACGCCGCATGAGTGCGCACCGATGCCGGCTCAATCGCATTGGCTCGCGTACTGGACTCGGTTTCGATCAACAAATGCCCCTTCTCTCGATTCACGCGCTAAGGAATCGCTGATTGAGCCTCCGTTTTGAAAGGGCGGGACTTAAGTCCCGCCGCAAGCGGCCAATTATGAATGCGGCTTTAGCCGCCGAGGGAATCTCGAACACTAGTACAAGCCTTCCCTAACCTTTGCGGCGCAATCCACTGTAACGTCAGGTTGCTGCATCCAGTGTAGTGTTTCTGACAATCTGCAACCAGCAACTAATTCTTGCCCGGTCTGCCCTCCGCCATCTTGTAGACCTCGCTGCCGGCCAGCAGGAATCCGCCGACCCCATAGTTGTAGCTCGCCGCAGGTTTGAATGCCGCCGGCTCCGCCCCGGTCTGCTGGATGTCGCCCAACCGCCCGTCCGCGTAGATGTGCTTCAGCATTCCGTCCCAAGCCTTCGTCACCACCGGCCCATACACCGCGCGGTCCAGAATCCCGTTGTTGATCCCCCACGCCATGCCGAACGTAATCAACGACGACCCCGACAACTCCGGCTGGTCGTAGTCCGCCGGGTCCAGCAGCCCCGCGCGCCACAGCCCGTCCGGCCCCTGGATCTTGGCCAGCGCCGCAGCCATCTCCCTCAACTGCGTCTCATACTTCGCCCGCGCCGGATCGTCCTTGGGCAGATACTCCAGCGTCCGCGCCAGCCCGCCCATCACCCATCCCTCGCCGCGCGACCAGAACATCTTCTGCCCGTTCTTCTCCGTCCGCGGTATGTAGCTCGCGTCGCGCGAATACAGATGCGCCTGCGGGTCGTACAGCAACTGCGATGTCTTGGCCCACTCCTCGTCCAGATAGCCGATGTACTTCTTGTCGCCGGTTGCCGCATACATCCGCGCCCACACCGGCGGGGCCATGAACAGCGCATCGCACCACCACCACGCGATCCTCCGCTGCGTTCCCACCTCCACGCGCGGAGCGGCCAGAATCCCGTCCAGCGCGGCCTGGATCGGTGCAATCTGCTCCGGCTTCCTGTCCTTCAGGTACAGCTCCAGGTACATCTGCGCAAGGCTCTGGTCGTCGCCGCTGGGCATCTGTGTCGAACGCAGCCCCCAGTTGTAGCTCTTGCCAACCTGTTCCATCGCGTCGCGGTACCTCGCCTCGTTCAGCGCGTCCGCCGCCGCCATATACCCCGCGTACAGCACGCTCCACGTCCATATCCGCCCGTCCATGTTGCGCGCGCGGTCCACCACCGTGAAGTACTGCTGCGACCCGGCAAGCTCCGAGTCCGCCACCTTGCGCATCGCCGCGCCCACCGCCTCCGGGGTAATCGCCGGCGACAGGTCCCTGTCCAGCGGCCCGCCATCGTCCGGAGAGGAGCCGAACCCGCGCGAGTTGTCCCTCGCAATCCCCGCCAGGTGCATCGCCTCTGTATTCGGCGGGGCCACCGGCGTGTCCGTCAACTGCGACGGAAACTGCTGCGCACCCGTCTGCGGAGTCTGCGGCGAGGCCGTTGGCGCAGTCTGCGGCGCACCCGTCTGCGGTGCCTGCGGCGCGACTGCCTGCTGCGCCCATGCGCCCTGCTGAATCGTCCCCAACAAACAAACGCCCGCCGCCATGGCAAGCAACCCCGTCTTCCGCCCAACTACCATCGCACAACCTCGCTCTTTGACCCTTGAAAGAGAATGACAAAAAATGACACCGATGAAAGCCGGTGCCGCGAAACCACCCCTGCCTCCGGCAACAGGATCATACCCGAACCACCAAACCAAAGTTAACTCCACCAGTCGAGATCAGCCGGAAGGACACGGGTTCACCCGTGCCGATAAGACTGCCATTTTTGTGAATTGATTACTCCTCGCGCAGTACCTCCAGCGGCTTCTGCTCCAATATCCTGTGGCTCGCCATCCAGCCCGTCGCCACCGTCAGCGCCGCCACTCCTGCCAGCGCGCTGAAGTTCAACAGCAACTGCGCCTGGTACGCCACATTCATCTGGTGCAGCAGCGTCCGCGTAATCAAATTGGCAAACCCGATCCCCACCACGCCCGCCACCAGCCCCAGCACGGCAAACTCAATCGAAAAGATCGTCGCAATCCGCCCCCGCGTCGCGCCCAGCGTCTTCAGCACCACCACCTCGCGGATGCGCCGGTACTTCGTCCCCGCAATCGACGACGCCAGAATCACCACCCCCGCGAAGATCGAGAACGCCGCCAGGAACTGGATCACATACGTAATCTGAATCACCACCGCGCGCACCGTCTCCATCGCCTGCGCCACGTTGATCACTGTCACTGTGGGATACGCCGCGTACAGCGCGCGCTGCAACTCGCCCACGCGCTCCGGCGTCACATGCACGCCGCCCGACCACACCACCGGCAGCCCGTCCAGCGCCGCCTTCGGCAGCGTGAACTGCGCGCGTCCGAAGAGGTGCTGTCCATCGTCTTTGGTCAACGCCACCACGGTCGCCGCTATCTGCTGGTCTTCGACCGCAAACGTGATCGTCGATCCCAGCTTCACGCCCAGCCACTGCGCCTCCTGCTGCGAGATCGCCAGCTCCGGCCCGCGTTCGCTTGCCTTCCACCACTCGCCCGCCACCACCTTCGTCCCTACCGGCACGGCCTCCGACCAGGTCAGATTCACCGAACGCGGCATCCGCCGCCGTCGCGCGTTCCTCGGCGTTCCCTGCGCCTGCTCCTGCGCTCTCTCTTCATCCGCCTTCGCCCTCGCCTCCGCCGCCGTCACGCCATCCATCGCCTCCACCCGCGCCCCCACCATCGGCACCAGCTCCGGCTGGGTCGTCACTCCCGGCTGCGCCTTCAGCACCCTTTGAATCCCATCGATCTCGCTATTCGCAATGTCCACCATAAACACATTGGGCAGGTTCGGCGCAGACGTGATATGCAGCTCATTCACCACCGCCCGCTGCACCAGGAACACCAGCATGATCTGCATCACGCCCATGCCCAGCGCGGCCAGCAGCGCCGCCGACGGATTGCCCGGTCGGTACAAATTCGCTAGCCCATGACGCAACGCCGAAGGCAGATGCAGCCGCGTTCGATTCAGAAAGAACTTCAGCCCCCACAGCACAGCCGCCGACGCCGCCAGCAGCACCAGCAGCACAATCACCAGCCCCAGCGAAAACACCCGTCCCACCACCGCCGAATCCGACAACGTCGTGGCAATCGCCGCAATTCCCCCCAGGATCACCGCCGTCGCCACAATCTGCGCCGCATTTTTGGTGATCTTCTTCCACACCGCCGCGATGAACGGATCGTCGCTGTCCTCCACCGCCCTCCGCAGGATCAGGCTCGGCCTCACCCCGCGAATGTCCAGCAGCGGCGGCAGCGTAAACAGCAGCGTCGTCAGCATCCCCGCGCCCAGCCCGGTAAAGATCGCCCTCCACTGCATGTGCAACTCCGTCGGAACATTGATCAGCCTGCCCAGCACCAGCGGGAACGCAAGCTGCACCGCAACCCCCAGCAGCACGCCCAGCAATCCCCCCGCCAGCCCCAGCAGCAGCGTCTGCAGCAGGTATATCTTCATGATCTGCCCGCTGCGCGCCCCCAGCGACTTCATGATCGCAATCGTGTCCAGCCGCTGTTGCAAATGAGCGCGCATCGCCATGGCCACGCCCACCGCGCCCAGCACCAATGCCACCAGGCTCATCAGCGACAGCAGGCTGGTCGCCCGGTCCAGCCCCTCGGTCAGCGAAGGGTTGGTCTCGCGATAGTCCGTAATCTGCGCCTCCGGAAGCAGCGCCGCAATCTTCGTCTTCAGCGCCGCAACCGCCGCATCCGACACCGGCCTGCCATCGCTCGGCGGCGGCAGCTTGAACAGAACGCGCTCCGTCGCATGGTTCCCCGGTGCAAGCAGCCCGGTCGCATCCAGCGCCTCGCGCGAGATCAGCACGCGCGGCCCCGCTTCGAAGTTTCCCGACAGCCGGTCCGGCTCATCCACCACCGTCGCCGCAATGCGAAACAGCTTTCCGCCCACTCGCACGTTGTCGCCCACATGCAGCCCCAGCCGCAGCAGCAGGTCGTCTCCCACTGCAACCGAACCCGGCCCCAGCGCCGTCTTCAGCCCCATCGCCGGCGCGAGTGAAATCTCCCCATAGAACGGATACAGTGCCGGATCGACCGCCTTCAGGCTCACCAGCACCGGCATCATCGACTGCGGCGGCGCCGCCATCGACATCATCTCCGTCACCGTCGTCATCTCCACGCCGCCCGCGCGGATCCCCTCCAGCCCCTTCAGCTCCTCCGGCGTCGTCTGCTGGATCGACTTGGCCGCCAGGTCCGCCGCCATGATCGACCGCGCCCTGTCCAGCAGCGTCGCGCGGAACGACGCCGAGAATCCGCGCACCCCGGTCAGCGCCGCCACTCCAATGGCCACCGAAAGAATGACAAACAGAAACTTCCCGCGCGAGTGCCGCATCTCCCGCGCCGCGATCTTCGCCGCCGTTCCCCATGCCAGCCCGTTCGCCATCTAAACGCCCACCGCGGTCCCGGCCGGCGTCTGCCGGTCCTCATTCATCTCGTCCGAAATAATCAGGCCGTCGCGCAACACAATCCGCCGGTCCGCGCACGACGCCAGCGCCGCATCGTGTGTCACCAGCAGCAGAGTCGTTCCCTCCGTGCGGTTCAACCCCAGCAGCAACTCCAGCACATGCGCGCCGTTGACGGTGTCCAGGTTTCCGGTCGGCTCGTCCGCCAGCACAATCGGAGGCCGCATCACGAACGCCCGCGCCAGCGCCACCCGCTGCTGCTCGCCGCCCGATAGCTGCACCGGGTAGTGGTCCATTCGGTCGCCCAGTCCGACGCTCGCCAGCAACTGCCGCGCCCTCGGTTTGCCATCGCCCTCGGCGTTCAGCTCATGCGCCAGCAGAACATTCTCCAGCGCGGTCAGCGTCGGCACCAGTTGGTACGACTGGAAGACGAACCCCACCGTCTGTCCCCGCACCTGCGCCAGCCGGTCCTCCGGCAGATAGCTGATCGCCGTCCCGTTCAGCCGCACATCGCCCGCGCTCGGCGTATCCAACCCCGCCAGCAGCCCCAGCAGCGTCGACTTCCCGCTGCCCGACGCCCCCATGATGGCCACAAACTCGCCCTTCGGCACGCTAAAGTCCAGCCCGCGCAGGATCTCCACCGTCCGCGCCCCGTTGCGGATCGACTTCCGCAACCCCTCCACCACAATCATCGCCTGCTCTCTGACGATCTCTTCGCTCAGGTCTGTCGTCTTCACTCACCGATCAACCTCTCCCTCTGCATCGCGCAATCAAGTGTTGAGAACAAGCCGCGAAGAACAAGCCGTAAACTCGTTTTGAAGGGGCGGGACTTCAGTCCCGCCGTTCGCCATCCCCTGGCAACGCGGCTTTAGAGCAAAACCAGGGATGCTAGTTCCATCGCCTTAACTGATAGCTTGATGGCTGATAGCTTACAGCTCAAGAATCATGCCTTTCGTCTTTGTCTTGCCGTTGGCCTTCCGTCTTCAAAGGACCACACCAAAGCTGGTTTTGCTCTAGCCGCCGAGGAAATCTCCAGAACCGGTTCGGACCTTCGCCCCAAGACCGCAGGCATTCCCCTCATGCACCTGTATCTTTGATACGTTGGAACGATGCGGAAAGTTTATCCTTTCTCGGTCCTGGCGTGTCTCCTGCTCGCTCTCTCCGCCTCCGCCCAGCCCAAAGTCCAGCTCCCATCCGCGCACACAGACCACCGCCCCATCTTGGTCTGCTTCGGCGACAGCCTCACCGCCGGCCCCGGCGTCGGTCCCGGCCAGAGCTACCCGGACTACCTCCAGGCCCTCCTCGACCAGCGCCACATCCGCTACCGCGTCGACAACCAGGGCATCAGCGGCAACACCACCAAGGACGGAGTCCAGCGCCTGCCCGAGGTCCTCGCCCTCCATCCCGCCGTCGTCGTCGTTGAGTTCGGAGGCAACGACGGACTGCGCGGCCTGCCCATCGCCGACACCCGCGCCAACCTCGACCGCATCGTCGCCACGCTCCGCCGCTCTGGCATCCGGGTCGCCCTCGCCGGCATCACCCTGCCGCCCGACTACGGCCCCGACTACATCCAGCAGTTCAACCAGACCTACACCCTGCTGGCCCGGAAGTACCGCGTCCCCATGCTTCCCTTCCTGCTCAAGGATGTCTACGGCGTCCCCGGAATGATGCAGCCCGACCGCACCCACGCCACCGCCCGCGGCAACCAGGTCGTCGCCCGCAACGTCCTCGCCCTCGTCCTCCCCCTGCTCAAAAAGTAGCCCGTAAATTTAAGCTGTCATCCTGAGCGAGCGAAGCGAGCCGAAGTGACCTGCGGTTGCTTGTTTTGTGTCGTCATCCCCGTAGGGGATCTGCTTCTGTTTTTGCTTTGTCAGTCTGAGCGGAGTGGCCGCGCCGCGCTATGGGACCCGCAGCGGGCGGAAGCCATCGACCGGGAAGAGGCCGCTGGGGTAGCCCTCCGACGCGTGCTGTTTGCGCAGGGCGTAGCGGAAGAAGAAGCCGCCCGAGACGGCGTTGTAGTTGTCCGTGTTGTTGGCGGAGACGAAGCCGCCCAGATACCAGTGCTCGCCAAAGCGGTAGGAAACCTCGGAGTTGATGGCGTAGTTCAGGCTGGTGTCGACGCTGATTGGATATTCCCCGCAGGTGTGCGCGGCAAGCTGTGCCAGGGTGCATCCCAGGGTGGCTTGCAGGTTGGCCTGCAGCCCGGCATCGAGCGGGTAGAAGTACTGCCAGTCCTGCTTGAAGGTCTGCACCCCGAAGGCCCCCGACACCAGGTAATGGAAGTTGGACTTGTAGGCCCCGTTGAAGGTGACCGGAACGGCGGCCAGGAAGTAGGAGTCGGGGCTGAAGTAGCCGCCTTGGCCCCAGGAGAGGCCAACCTCGTCGTAGTGGTAGTGCATCCCGAAGAGCGCGCCGCCCACGGTGAGGCTGCCGGCCGAGGGCCAGTTCTTCACGCGCAGGTAAGCGCCCATCGCGCCCTCGGCCTTGGAGTTGTTGAGCACGTGGTAGCCGTGCAGGATGCCGCCGTCCGCGGAGAAGTAGAAGCCCGAGCCGCCGCTGCCCAGGTCGATGCGCGCGCCTCCCGTGCTGGAGACGACGCCGCCCCAGCCTTTGCCGATGTAGAGCGGAGTAATGGTCGCGGGATCGCGCAGCCCCGCGTAGGAGAGCTGCGTGTCCTTGACCGGGTCGCGGTCGCCGAAGAGCGTGAAGTGTCCGCCAAAGAGACGCCAACTGAAGTGCCCCGTAATGTTCTGAACGAGGAAGTTGGACGGCGTATAGCCGGCGGCGAGGCCCAGGTTCCTGGTCGTCAACTGCAACTCGCCACCGACTCCGCTGGCAAACTGCTGGGCCGGCGGGTTTGCGCTGTTGGCGGGCATCGTGCCCAGGTAGGGAACATTGCTGCCGGTGAAGGAGGAGGTGTTGAGCGCGCCGGAGTTGAGGAAGACCGGGCGCGCGACCGCGGTGAGCCGCAGCGACCGGCCAAGCACGGTGGAGACTTCGCCCGGCGCCTCCACATCGGTGAGCCGGTCGAGTCCCGAGGTGCCGCTGCGGACCCTCCCGATGGGCGTGACGCCCCACCAACCGCTGTACGAACCCTCCAGTGACTCCAGTTCGCTCTCGGCCTCCTGCCTCGGGGTCATGGGAAGCGGTGCCTGCGCCTCATAGAAGCCGCCGAGCGGCGGAACATTGCGCGCCATCAGTTCGCCATAAGCGGCCAGCGGATACGGCGGCCCGATCAGCGGGTAGGGCTGGCCGCCCAGCGGCTGACCGGCGCTCGGTGTACTCGCCGCCGGAAGGTTGGCGGCGGGCGGAGTCGGCTCAGGCACGGACGGTCGCGTTCTGGCCGAGGCGCTTGGTGCAGGGGTTGGAGCATGTACAGGGGGATGGCCCGCGGTTCGCGCAGGCGTGCTGCGAACGACGGCGCGGCGTGGAGCGTTGGACGAGGCGCCCGTTGAACGGGCCGGCGCGCCGGCAGATGCGGGTGCGGTTCGCGGCTGGGGATACTGCTGAGTGCCGGTGTCGGGAATGTAGAGGGGCTGCCCCGTAGGCGGCCGGGACGGCTGGCCCACCAGCGTGCTGCTCTGGTTCTGCGCCAGAAGCTGCGGCGATGTGTACTGCGCGTTCTCCCCGGTCGCCATGATGGAGTCCTCGGCCGGGGGACTGCCCTGCCCGGTCCTGGCCGTGCCGGGGTCCGACTGATGGCGGCGAATCTCGGCGGCCTGCGCGGCGGCGATGTCGGGATGAGAAGAAACAGTCTGCACGGCGCGCGCGTTGGAGACGTAGCGCGCGGTGGGCAGAACGTCCGTCACCTCGGCCGGAGGCAGCGCCGGATGCGGCGTGCTGTCGCCAAGCTGCACCGCGACGGCGGAGTGCATGGCAGCGTCAGCCAGTGCGGTCGGTTGCCGCGTCTGTGCTTCGCTCTGGAGCGACGGCTGGAGCGAGAGCTCTGGAGCGGCCCCGGACGCAGTCATCGTTTCAGGCCGGGGCGTGGTCTCGGAAGCGGGCTGCGACGCGATCTCAACTGCGGCCCCGGACTCGCCCAGCTCGCGGGCGATTGCATCCCGCACCCTCAACGCGACCTCTGCCTGGCTGGGCAGATTGTACGCACCCTTGTCCAGGCGGGACTGCGGGGCGATCTGGTTCGGTCTGCCCTTGCCGGTGCTCTCCGGCTGCGCGACGGGATTGGTCATATACGGCGGCACAACACCGGACGGTCCGCCGCTCGTTCCGTTATTCGGCAGGCTGTTCGGCGCCGATGGGGCCTGGCCGTTCGGCACCACAAAAAAATAGCCGTAGCTCGGCAGATAGGGCTGGGCCTGTGCGCCGGGCAGGCTGCCGGCGTTCCCCGGAGCCAGCAGGTCGGAGAGGTCCTGCGCCTGCTCCGCGCTGGGCAGGCGCGATGCCCCGCTGGGCGCGGGCAGCCGGAGTTCCGCCGCCAACTCCGCGCCGCGGTCCAGGGGCGGCATGGCCTTCAGCGACGCCCGATAGTAGTCGATGGCCTTCGCCGTATCTCCACGCGCCTGCTCGAAGCGCGCCCCCAGAATCAGGATGCGCGGGTCGTTGGGGAATGCGGCCATCGCGTAGTGCAGCCATGTGTCGGCGACCTTGTTCTCGCCCGCGGCCAGGGCCGCCCCCACTGCCGCCTCGTACTCCTCGACACTGGCCGAGGACAGGTTCTGCGCCTTGTAGATGAGCACGGCCTGCTCCGGCTGCCCGGCGCGCGCGTATCCGCTGGCCAGCGTCTTGAGCACCGCCGGATTGTCCGGGAACGCGCGCGCGGCCGCGTTGAGAATGGCCAGCGCGTGCCGCGAGTTCCCTGCCGCCGCGGTCTGGTTGGCGCGCCGCACCGCCCAGTTGGTCCAGATCGCCTGTACCGTTCGGCTCTGCTCCTGCGTCAGGTCGGGCCGTCCGCCCAGGGCCATCAACTGGCGATAGAGGCCCGTCTCGTCCTGGCTGTTGTACAGCAGCCACGCGTTCTGGATGTCGACGTCGGCGGGCGGAGCGGTGTGCTGAGCCGCATAGTACTGCTGCACCCGGTTCAGCAGAGCCAGCGCCTGCCGCGATTGGCCGAGCGCCTGGTACACCGAGCCCATGGTCTGCAGGTAGTTCACGCTGCTCTCCAACTGGGCGCGCGCCGCGGCGGGAATCTGTTGCGCCTGCGCGGCCGCCTCCTTGTCGTTGCCCGCCGCATGCAGCGTAAACAGCAGCTCGGCCCACGCGTCCGCGCGGCTTGGATCGTCGGTCACCACCCGCCGGTAGATCGGGACGGCGAGTTTGGGGTTTCCGCGCTCCACATAGATGCCCGCAAGCTGCATCTCGACCCCCACGGACGGTTTCTGTCCCGCGCCGGTCTGCTGCGCCGTCACCTTCTCCAGCAGGTCCTGGGCCACATCCAGTTTCTTCTCCGCCTGGTAGATCGCAGCCACGGTGGCCTCAAAGCCGGGATCGCGCATCACCGCTGCATAGCTCGACGGAGGCATTCCCTCCACCGTCGCCAGCGCCTCCTGATCGTGGCCCATCCCGTGCTGCACCCGCGTCAGTCCCTGCCACGCCGCGGTGTTCCCATGGTCCAGCGCCAGTACCTGGGAGTAGAGCGTCGCGGCCTGCTCCAGGTGGTTGGAGGCCAGCAGAATGCCCGCCAACTGGACCTGCATGTCGGTCTTCACTTTCTTCGCATCCGCGGCAAAGGGCAGTTGCAGGGCGGCTTCCAGCGTCTTCTGTGCGTCGGGGTCGCGGCCCGCCGCGGAGTAGCTGGAAGCCAGCGCGCGCATATACGCTGGATCGCGCATCAACTGAACATGGATCGCCGTGGGGATGCGCTTGTCGGTGGCCAGCGCCAGCGGCGCGTTGCCCGCCTCAACCTGCGCCAGGAAGAGGCCGCGCCAGCCCTCGATGGATGCGGGGTTTGCCTGCACCGCGCGCTCATACAGCGGCGCCGCCGGTCCCGGCTGCTGCGCCTTCTGCAGCGTACCGGCCAGCCCATTGAGCGCCTCCGGGCTGTTGGGGCGCAGCAGCAGCGCGGCCCGGTACTGCTTCTCCGCCATGATCAGGTCGTTGTCGTTGAGCGCCGCCTGGCCCTCGCCCATGAGGAACCAGAAACGCGCGGTCTCCAGCGCCTCCGCCAGCTCCTTGTCGCTCATGTTGCCGCGCCTGGCCTGTTCCAGGAAGCTGATTGCGCCCAGAAAGTTCCCCTGCTGCATGCGGATGTAGCCCATCCCCGCCAGCGCGCGCGGATTCGCGGGGTCCTTGTCCAGTACCGCCTTGAAGAGCGCCTCCGCCTGGTCGAGGTGCTTGGCGTTGAGCGCCTTGTATGCCTCAACCTCCATCGCCGACTGTGCGATGGTGCTCTCCGGGGCTGGTTGCGGCGCTGGTACGGTGGTCTGCGCTGGCACGGAGGTCTGTGCCTGTCCAGCAGGCCGCGCTTGTGCAGCGGCCTGCGCTGGAACTGGAGTCTGCGTCTGTGCCGCGGTCTGAGTATGCGCTGCGGGCTGCGCTGGTCCGGACGTCGGCGCTGGCACTGGCCCCGTAACCGCACTCGCATTCGACGGGGACTTCGCCTCCTCCGCCAATTGCAATGCCTCGGCAAGCTGTGGGTCGGGATGCTTCGCCAGATAGGCGCGGATCTCCGCGGCGTAAGCCGGGTCCGACGAGTCCCACAGCAGCGACTGGCGCAGCGCCTCGTCCGCCTGCCGGTCCTCCGGATAGCGCTCCAGGTACCTCCGCCCCTGCTCGCGTGTCTTCGGGTTGTAGGTCAGAATGCGTCCCAGCGCAATCTGGTATCGCGGGTCGTTGGGATACTTGCTCACCAGCGCCTGCAAGCCCGCGATGGAGTGCGACCGGCCGTCGTCGGTCGCCGACTCCGTCTCGTAGTACACCAGCGCCCACTCGCCCGGCGGAGGGGTGGCGCCGAAGATCTGGCGGTAGATCGCCATCGCCGCCGCATACTTCCCTGCCTCGGCCAGCTTACCCGCCTGCTCCAGTTGCGCCAACTGCTTCTGCTGCGCGCTCATCTCCTCCGCGCTGGCGGGCACCGGAGCGTTCGTCTGGGCCGCCCGCAGCCGCTCCAAATAGCTGTTGGCCAGCGCCGTGTTGCCCTCCTGCTTGGCCGCGCGCGCCAGTCCTCCCAGAGCGTCCGCATTGTTCGGCTCCGTCTGCAGCACCTGCTTCCAGGTCTGCTCCGCCAGGTCCATGCGGCCGCGAGCCTCAAACCCATAGGCCTTGTCCAGCAGCGCCTGCGTTGCGGATGGAGGGGCCTGAGTTGCAGCCGAAGGGGCCTGCGCTGCGGGCGGAGAAGCCTGTGTCGCCGGTGGAGAGGCCTGTGTTGGAGCGAGAGCAGGCAGCGTCGTGGGCGGAGAAGCCTGCGTACCCGGCTGGGAAGACTGCGCTTCAACCCGGACGGAGAACGCTGCCAGCGCCACGCCGCCAAGTAGAATCGCAGGGGCCCAGAGCCGGATTGCACGCGGTTTCATCATCGTTGTCTGTGCGCTGCCCGACGCCGACAGGAATCAAGGCCGGCAAGAACCAGGATTGGTACTGCGGCTATTCCTGAAGACTACCGCCTGGGCTTCCGTCTTGTACCGCGATTTTGGCCTCCAGAACCACTCATCTGAGGATAACTGGGGACACAATTCCATTTTTTTTGCGTTTCCGCGCCGCCCGGTCTCCCTTCGCGCGTTGCACGAAGGATGGTGCAGCCGTTTTTCGGCAAAATGGAAGGGGCTTTTTCAGAAATAGGGCCGGGTTCCTAGTCGCTGCCCTGCAGCCGTACCCGCGCGCGCCGCCGCACCATCGCCCAGATCAGGGCCGCCATCGGGAACGAAAAGATCGCCACCACCAGGACGATCAGCCAGGGAAACTCCGTCAGCACGATCGCCGCGCGGGCGAGCAACGGAATCCTCCCTACCCTGTAGCAGCCGTATCCGATCCGGTAGGAGGCGAACCGCGTGCCGCGCAGCACGCTCACCGTCTGCGAGATAGCGGACGACTGCGAGTTCTCCAGAAAGGCCGCCGCGAAGTTCGCGCTCGCCGCCGGGTCGCGCAGCACCACCACCACCACCGTGCGCGCCGAACCGCGCGGCCACTCGGCGGCCTCGATCAGCGCATCGGGCAGGCCGCCCGCCGTCTCCAGCTCGTCCGGCTGCACATGGTCCGAGCTGCGCACGCGCCACCACGCGTTCCCGGCGCGGCGGAAGAAGCCCTGCGCGTCGCGGATCTGCAGCCCGGCCTCATCCACACCCACCGGCAGGGCCGGGTCCACCGTGCGCAGCGCGGGCTGGTCGTCCACTGTGCCCAGCACCAAATAGTCCTTGTGGCCGTCACCGCTCATGCCCGCCGCATTGGTCACGCCCACATTCAGCGCCGGGGTTCCGGTCTGCGCGCCGAAGTGTCCCATCAGGTCGAGGAAGACCTCCAGCTCGCCGGCCGAAGGCCGCTCGGGAAGCACCACCGTCGTCTCACTCAGGTCCGCCAGGCGCGTGAAGGGGTAGCCCGCATTGGCAAACAGTTCGAGGTCCGGCAGCACGGCCCAGTGCGGAATCCCCGCGATGTCGAGGGTCGAGTCCTTCAGCACCGCGCCCTCCAGGTTTGCCGGCGCCGCCTCTTCGCCCTCGGCCGGCTTCGCCCTCTGGAAGGCGAACTGGAACCGCAGCGTGTTGGAGAACGGCCGCATGTCCACCACCGGGATCGGCACCACGGTCTCCAGCACCTGCGACGCATTGTCGGTGTGCGGCATGGGCGTCGAGCTGACGTATGCCCCATTCATCGTCACCTGCAACGTGCTCTGGCTGCCCAGCGGGACCCCGTTGTAGCGGTAGTTCAGATGGAACGCGAGGTTCTGCGTCTGCCCGTAGTAGAGGTCGGGCGGCAGGCGCATGAAGACGCTCACTGGCGCTGTACCGTCGCTTTGCAGGTCGCCCGTCTTCGCGATCTCGCCAATCTCGGTCTTCCGCTCCGTGCTCAGCCATCGCGGAGCGTCGTCCGGCTGGCGCGGGCTGGGCATCTTCAGGCCGGTGAAGCTCACCGCACCGCCTTGCAACAGGTCGCACTCCAGCGCCAGCCCAATCGCAGCCTTCACCAGCTCGTCCGCGTTGCCCCCGGTCACCAGCAGCAGCTTCGAGTTCGCGCCGGAGGGGTTGGCGCGCAGCGCCACGACCGGAGCGGAGACCTCCGCCAGCCCCAGCGAAGCCGGAATCTCCCGCGCCTTCTCGGCGATCACAATCGCGTTGCCGTTGGGGATCGTCCCAATCGATACAGGGAAGCGCACCGGATGGTCGTCCGTCAGGATGCCGAACCACGACGCGATGATTCCCGCCGCGCGCATCGCCTTGGGCGTGGGCGGCGACAGGAAGACGATCGGCACCGCCGGATGCAGGTCCGCCGCGGAGTCGTAAAACGGGCGCGGAAGCAGGTTGAGGTTGTCGTCGTCCCTCGCCGCCGCAACGGCCCGCTGCCTCGACGCCGCACTGGGCGCCGTTCTGGGCGCGCTGGGCGCACCGGCCGCCTGCGCTCCCCGCGCATCGCCCGGCGAAACTCCGGCAAGCACTCCAAGCAGCAGGACCGGCACGACGCTCGCCGCCAGCCCGCCCTTCGCGGCGCTCCTCTTGTTGCTCCTCCACGAATTTCCCAGCAGGGAACCGGCCGTCTGCGAGAGGCCATAGAGCGACAGCCGCAGAATGCGCCCCAGGCTGCGCATCGGATGGTCGGCCTCGCGCGCCTCGCGCGGGCACAGCCAGGTGTCCGCGCGCGAGTACAGAATCATGGCCAGCGCCTCGGTCTCCTGCAGGTTGAGCGAGTTGAACTTCGCGCGCAGCGTCTCTTCCTCGATGGCAACGACCGTGGCCGGCAGCGTCGCCGTCCCGTCCAGCAGGGGGAAGACGAACCGCAGCGGATCGCCCACCCCCGCATGGATGGGGCCGTGGATCCTGGCCAGCACGCCTCCGTTGGACAGGTTGCAGGTGATGCCCTGGGCCATGTAGCCGTCGGGCAGCAGAATGTCCGACGGCACCGCCTTGGTTATGCGCACCGACTGGCGGCGCTGCACGCTCTCCCGCGCAACCGCTGTCGCAACCCCAAGCAGCGCCACGCTGAACAGAAGCCACAGAACGTTCATGAAGATCGTCCCCGGATGGCCGCCGTCGTAGATGCTGGCCGGCCAGTTGACGAAGCGCAGCCACCGCGTCACATTGAAAACGGGAAACCGCACCGCCCTGGGAATGGCGCACAACAACCCGAAGAGATCGAACCCCAGCAGCACCAGGAACGGTCGCGCGATGCGCGCGTCGAAGTACTCGTGGCTAACCACTCCGCCCTTCGCCGTCACGTTGAAGCTGCCCGTCCGCGTGCTGAACAGCGCCAGCACCGTGGGCAGAAAGATGTAGGGTGCCAGCACCGTCTCGTAGATATCGTTCCAGAACGAGTGCCGGTGGCGTCCCTGCACGCGCGAGTTGGTCAGGTTCGACAGCACCAGGTGCGGCGCCGCATAGGCCACGATCGTCAACCAGTAGCCCGGAATGTTGACCCGTCCGAAGATGAGGTAGATCAGCGGCGCGGTCAGGAAGATCAGCCGCGGCAGCGCGTACAGGAAGTGCGACATCGCATTGAAGTAGCAGAGCCGTTGCGCCGGTTTCAGCCCCGGCGCAAACAGCGGGTTCTCGATGCGCAGCACCTGCACCATGCCGCGCGCCCAGCGGATGCGCTGCCTCACATGCCCGCTCAGCCGCTCGGTCGCCAGGCCGGCCGCCTGCGGAATGTTGATGTACGCCGTGTTCCATCCGCGCATCTGCATCCGCAGCGAGGTGTGCGCGTCCTCGGTCACGGTCTCCACCGCAATGCCGCCCACCTCGTCCAGCGCAGCGCGGCGGATCACCGCGCAGGACCCGCAGAAGAACGCCGCGTTCCAGAAATCGTTGCCGTCCTGCACAATTCCATAGAACAGCTCGCCCTCGTTGGGAGCGACGCGAAACTGCCCCAGATTGCGCTCGAACGGGTCGGGCGAGTAGAAGTAGTGCGGCGTCTGCATCAGGCCCAGCTTCCGGTCGCGCAGAAACCACCCCATGGTGACCTGTAGAAAGCTGCGCGTCGGCACATGGTCCGAATCGAAGATGGCGACAAACGGCGATCCAATCTGCGCTAGCGCATGGTTGATGTTGCCCGCCTTGGCGTGCCGGTTGTCGTCGCGCGTAATGTACCCGATGCCCGCCTCTTCGGCAAACGCGCGAAACTCCTCCCGATGGCCGTCGTCCAGGATGTAGACGTTCAGCTTGTCGGCCGGCCAGTCGATATTCATCGCCGCCAGCGCCGTGAAGCGCACCACGCTCAGCGGCTCGTTGAGGGTCGGGATCAGCACGTCCACCGCGGGCCATTGCTCCAGGTCGTCCGGCAGCGGCACCGGCTTGCGCCCCAGCGGCCACAGCATCTGCATATACCCCAGCAGAAGCACCGCGAAGGCATAGCACTCCGCCAGCAGGAGCATCCACACGAAGAACGCATCCAGCGCGGTCCAGTGCGTGCCCGGATTGCGGAAGAATGCAAGCACCGTGGAGATGCGCCAGAAACCGTAGCGAAACGTCGAGTAGATGGAAAGCAGCATCAGCGTCAGAGTCACCGGATACGAACTCGAGCCGCGGTCCATCCATACCGCAAGCAGGATCGTCATCGCGGCCAGAATCAACTGCTGCGGCCAGTTGAGAGGGAGCACTCCGGTAAAGCAGAAGAAGAGCGCCCCGCCCGCGAGCACCGAGAAGCGCAGCACACGCATCGGAATGCTGTCCGCCGACTCGAACTCTCTCCACAATAGCGAGCGCGTCACTGTTGACTCCATTGCCGATCGGATAACTCCGCCTGCGCCGGCGGAGAGACGCTGCGCAGCCACGAGGCGACATCCATGTAATCCTGCGAGACCGGCGCCTCCGGAGCGTAATCCACCACCGTCATCCCCTCGGCCAGCGCCTCGCTCACCGCCTGCGAGCGCCGAATCACAAAACGCAGAAGGCGGTCTCCTAGCTGGCGGCGGAGAACTTCGCGAACATCCAGGTGCAGGGGAAGAGATGGTTCGAACTGGTTCAGCACATAATAGGGCAGCAGGGGCCGGCCGTCGCGGCCCGCGATGGACTGGAAGACCCGCTCCACCGCGTGCAGGCTGATCACAGAGTTCATGTCGCCGGTCACCGGCACAAGCACGACGGGATGCAGCTCCACCATGCGCCGCACCAGCCAGCTCGATCCCGATGAGAGGTCCAGCACAAGGCGCTGGTTGCCCTGGCCAATGCGCAGGATCTCATCGGTCAGCGTCTTCTGATGCCGCTCGTCTGCTCCCATGCTCGCGGCGTCGAAGATCACCAGCGAGACCGGCGCGCCGGGACTCCCCACCGGCGGCTGGAAGGTGCGCACCTCCCCGGGGCGAAGCTCGCGCTCCCCAAAGTAAAACGGGAGCAGGCCGCGCGAGGTCGTGTCGGTCAGCACCACCTTCTCCCCTTGCGAGGCGAGTGCCCGTCCCAGCGTCGCCGTAAGGCTGGTCTTGCCCACGCCTCCGGCCAGCGAAAATACCGCCAGCAGCGGCATCCGCCCGTCGACCGGCCTCGCCGGGGGCATCGCGGGCAGCTCCGGCACGGCCTGCTCGAAGACCTCCTTCAGCGCGGACCAGCGCGCCGCAACCCGCTCCCGCGAGTCCTGCAGCGTCTCCCCCTCAGGCGCCTCCCTCTTGTATCCCTTGCCTGCTGGTGCGTCTCCCCTGGGCACCTGCGAGTTCGCCTGCAACAGCCGCGTCGGTGGCGGGCCCTGCGAAGCATAGAGCCACGCCGGTCCCGTCGGTTCCGCATCGGCATCGGCGCCCACAGCATCGGTCCCAACGGAAATCGCGCCGACGGAATCGGCGCCCTCAACCTTCGTGCTGGATGGCTGCAACTCTTCCGAAAGCACAAGCTCGCGCACGCCGTCCAACGTCCCACGGTCCATCGTCGCGCGGCGCACGGTCTCACTTTCCTTCGTTCGGTCGGCCATCGCCGCGCGGTCCGGTTCTGGTTCGTGCGCAGCCTCGCCGTTGATCTCTTGCGCCGGCACCGCGCTCCAGGCCGTACTCGCCCCACCCATCGGATCGCGTGGCTGAGGCCCCGCCAGTCGACGCCGCCGCGCCTCCGACTCCGCGTAACGCAGTGCCTGCCGCCTGGCCGACGCCTGGGCCTCGGCGATCTCGCGCTCCTCGCGCAGCACGACGGCCACGGCATGGGCCGCGGCCTCGGCCCGGCGCGCAGCTTCCATCCGTTCGCCGTACGCCGTGCGCGCTGCCTCCTCGGCATTTTGCAGCGACTGCATTCGCAACGCCCGGTTGTCGCCTGCGTCCTGCAATTGGGCTGTGGCCATCGCGGCCAACTCCGCGCGTTGCGCCGCCTCGGCCGCCGCCTCCGCCGCCGCCTCCGCCCGCAACTCACGCTCCCGCATCGCCTGGGCGGCGCGGTACCGCACCTGCGCGCGGTACTCCCGGCGAGAGGCCGAGAAGTCGCGGTACTTCGCGCCCTGCAGGTTCGCCCACAGGTAAAGTACGGCCACATCCTCCGGCGTTCCCGCTACCGCCTCCTCGTCGCCCGCTTCTCGGCCGCTTGAGTCCATTGCTGCTCCGGTTTGGCCCTCTGCCGCATCGGCATCGCCGCCAACCGGCGGCAAGTTGTATTGATTGCTCTGTATGTTTAAATCACTTTCACTATTGGTGTAGAGGTAAATGAATTGTCATTCTGACCCTGAGCTTGCGAAGGGGAAGAATCCCCGCATTTTGTTCGAGGCGCAAGCTCTACACCGTCGGTGAAAATGCTCTAGCTCTCAGACGCATCGCAATCGTCGCCAGCCGTGCGAATTACTATGACTCCGGGACCGGGGTACAGTCCCGCTGCAAGACCTCGATCACCGCCAGGCTGCGTGGCGTACTCGATTCCATCGATTGCACTTATGCGTACTCTTGCAAGTTATGCTTCAAGCCTACGTTCGTCCTTATGCCAAGTCAATCAGTCCTCCCTGCAACTTTAGTGTCATTCAATGCGCCTTTTTTTTCATAATCTTAGTTGTCTTCTTTTGGTATTAAGCCATCCCCGAAAAGGAATTCGGTCCGTTTTTCTCCATCGGTCCCTCTCCAACGGTACGCAAATTGCTCCCATCCACAAGTCGCTTTCCTGTCAGTCCCATCGGCCTCGCGCTGCATACCATCCTCAGCCGGTCCCTCCGCGCTCTGCTTTGCGCAGCTCCCCCATGAAGCGCTCGCCCCCACACACACCCGCATGGCCCTCCTTCGCCCTCTCATTCGCGCGCAGAATCGGCACGCTTCATTCGCCTCTCCCACTGCGCTTCCAGGCGCCTCGGGGGCCGCTCGATATGCTACCGTTGGAGTGTGGTTCGAGAGCGTAGCTCAGTTGGTAGAGCATCGCCCTTTTAAGGCGTTGGTCCTGGGTTCGAGTCCCAGCGCTCTCACCATCCATTTCATCTTCATCCCTTCCATTCACAATCGCCGGTTGCCGCCGCGGAAAGATTCGCTCATCGGCTTCACCGGCTGCGGAAATACCCTGTTTTGCTTAAGGGCACGGGTTTACCCGTGCCGTAAGTGCAGCAAAATTAATGGGGCTTTAGCCCCTGAGGTCAGCTTTTCACCTAAACCACGACTATTACCGCCGCCTTCAAACTCACTTTGATGTTGGGCCGGGACGGAATACGTCCGTTGGGGCCCATCGGTCCTGTGACATCGCACACCGGCCCCACTCCGGTGCTTGCAGTATGATTTGATTGATTGAATATTTTTCA
>CAVYDK010000007.1:0-184482 GCA_963767315.1 uncultured Acidobacteriaceae bacterium
ATAGCCGACGCCCATCACGTAGCGCGGACGGTCGCGTGGCAGGAGTTCGAGGGTGCGCGCGATCATCTCGCGTGTCACCTCCGGCGGCTCGCCCACGGCCAGCCCGCCGATGGCATATCCATCGAACTCCATCTCCACCAGCCGCACGGCCGACTCGCGGCGCAGATCGGGGTACATTCCGCCCTGCACAATCCCGAAGAGCGCCTGCGTCTTCCCCTCGAACTTCGCCCCCTCATACTCCAAGTCATCGCTGACTTGCTCTCTCGCTGACTCGCTGACTCGCTGACTCGCCCACGGGACTGCATTCTTGTGCGCCGCGAAGTACTCCTTCGACCGCATCGCCCAGGCGTGAGTCAGGCCCATCGAGTCGCGCGTGCGCTGCCACGTCGCCGGCGTCTCCACGCACTCGTCGAAGACCATCATCACGTCCGCGCCCAGCGCGATCTGCACCTCCATCGAGTGCTCCGGCGAGAAGAAGTGCAGGCTGCCGTCCAGGTGCGAGCGGAACTCGACGCCTTCCTCCGTCACCTTGCGCAGCTTGGCCAGGCTGAAGACCTGGAAACCGCCCGAGTCGGTCAGCAGCGTCCTCTTCCAGCTCATGAAGCGATGCAGGCCGCCCATGCGCCGGATGAGTTCGTGCCCAGGCCGCAGAGTGAGGTGATAGGTGTTGGCCAGAACCATCTGCGCACCCGCGCCGTTCGCGCCAATCTGCTCCAGCGTCTCTTGCGGCACCGCCTTCACCGTCGCCGCCGTCCCCACCGGCATGAAGACCGGCGTATGCACAGCTCCGTGGGGAAGGTGCAGCGCGCCTCGCCGTCCGCCCGCCTCCGATGCCGCGCCAACTTCAAAGCTCAGGGCCATACCTCCAGTATGCCCGTTCTCGGCGTTCTTAGACGACGGCGCAACTGCTCAGTTACTGCAAGTGTCTGGGCGACGGCGAGGGAATGTCTGAACGCCAGTTCAGAGGTCCTCTAAAGCCAGATGTCGTCCTTGAGAACTTGATGCGAGTGTACACTCTAATGCGATCGAGATACCGAGAAAGAGGCCGCCTTGAAGCAACGGAACCCAGATGTACCCTTCTCGGCGCGCTATTGGTAATTGAAGTCAACATTCCATAACTGCGATACCTTCAAACAGCCGGGTGTCCCACGTCTCACTTTTGAACCATGGAATTCAATAGCCGAACAACCGCGGTTCGCCGGGTGCCCTGCAATGAAATCGACCGCGGGAGCCGTGTCTGGCGTTGCGAGTGTCCATGTAATTTGCACACACAGGAAGACGGAGAATGATCTGAAAGGATTTTCCGATGAATCAAAAAGTGCGCACTTTTAACAGATGGTTATTTCTAGCTTACGTCGCTTGCAGTTTGGCCGCCATCTTCTATCTGCCCACGCTGGTTCAGACGGCTCCCGCGATGTCGGCCTCATATAACTTTGGATACAACAATCAAGTTGGCGTCGTGCTCGTCCTTTTGCTGGTGGCAATTGGTGCGGTATGAACCAAAGGTCTGAATCTGCAACTATGCACACCAGGAGTTTCTCAATCTGTTCTTCTGAAAACCCTTATAGGGTCCCTGATAGCAGTTCTGCTCGGCTGCCTGGTTATGGTTGTATTTGCAGGCAGGCTCGGCGGATTTGGTGAGTCTACCTACTTCATAGACCGTGCCTGGATGCTGTCTCAAGGCAGGATTCCCTATGTGGATTTCGAATGGGCTTATGGGGTTTCTTTTCTCTATGTGCCAGATCTCTTGCATCATTTACTTCATCTCGATATCGTCCAGGCCTATTATCTCTTCTGGGTTTTCAACTTCTTGCTGGGAACGGTGCTTCTGTTCTCAGTCGTCAATATGGTCGATTACCCTACTAAATCAAAACAAACTATATTTCTTCTATTGTACGGATCATCCTTTTTATCTATTGTTTGTATGGGTATAAACTACACCTATCTGCGGTTTACATGCCCGTTATTTTTTATCTTGGTGGTTCACAAACTTCTCAACAGGAGTGGCAGCAAATCGCGGGTCTATGCCGCTCTTCTTTCGGTCGCATTCACCATCATCCTGCTATTGATTTCTCCCGAAATTGCGCTCGCTCACGCCTTCGCCTGCGTATGTCTCTTCCTGCTTCCCGCTCCAGGCCGGAACGGTAGGTTTCTCGCTGTCTTTGCCGGGTTACTACTTGCACTAATGGTTGTTTTCTGCACCGCTTTGAAATTACATGTGCTGGACTCGATCAAGGTTAATGGAAAGGGGGCGGACAGCTTTCCTGTCATATTCGCTCCGCATATTCTGCTGTTTTTCGCGGCCTTGTTTGTTTGTGCCTGCTATGTGTTCCGCCGTTGTTTAGAGCGGAGCATCCAGGACAACACCATCGGCCTGATCGCTTTTTCGGTACCAATGCTTGCCGCGGCTTTGGGGAGATGCGACCCTGGTCATGTATTACCTGAATTATGCATAGCCTGAGTACGCAAGCGCGACTGGCTTGTTGAGCGGCAGTGTTGTGCTGGTTGGTTCTGTCTCTGTTTTCTCTCCTGTACTCTATTTCCCAAGACCTGTGCTGCAAGTATTTGAAACGGTTGGCCTGTAGATGCATAAAAAGCTATGCGCAATTCTCGATGTCGAATCAGGTACATAGCGGCACAGGAAGTACAGGAGCAAATCCATCCGGCCCGCGAGCGACTTTGCGCAGGCGTTCCATGAGCCGCTGAAACGCATCTTTCTCCTGGTAGTGGTCGCTGTAGCTGACGCCCACTCTGCCTGCATGTCGCCAGATTCGGGCAGCCAGGAACAGGAAGCGCAGACGAGCTGTGGCCAGCGTGGTGTGTTTCATGGTTTTCACGGTGACGTTTTCTTCGCGGCTGAACAGTTGCAGCCAGCAGTTCAGGTTGTAGGCCAGCATCACGATCTGGAACCAGTTGGCGTTCATCCTCCAGCGGTTCGATGGATGCGCCGTCAGGCCAGCATCGTTGTTGGCTTCCTTGATGAGGTTCTCGGCCCCGGCACGCTGGTTGTAGAACCACACCAGCAGATCCAGCGGGTCATTCATGTCGGTGACGAAGACCCTGTAGGTGAACGCTGGCGTGTCGAACAGTTGATATTGCTCGGGTTGTTCGGAGTCCTTGACCTCTGGCGGCTTTTCATAACGCAGCGCCAGAAAACGGCAGGCCTTGCCCCACCCCTCCGGCTGATAGAGGAACTCGCACTGATCGTCGGCATCGGTCTCGGTTGAGCGCTTCCACTTCGCTGCTTGCAACTGGTTGACAAGACGCGAAGTCTTCCGCGCCACTACGATGAACCGCCAGTTCAACTTCGCGTAAGCCTCCACCGCCTGCCAGCAGTAGAAGCCAGAATCAGCCCGCGCGCACACCCTCTTCACTCCCGCAGGCAGACCCTTGGCCACACTCTCCAGATGGTCGGCAATCTCCCGACCGCTGGGCCGGTCGCCATTGCGCAACGAGCCCGCTGCGTACTCCCGCGTCTCGGCGATAAAGCTCAGGATGGGCTGATAGCTCTTCTTCCCCTTGTTCTTCGGATTGTAGCTTTTACGCCCGCCCATCTGGTTGCCGAACAGCGTGTGCACCGTGGTGTCGGTGTCCACCGTGACCTCGTCGAGATGCACGTTGGCCGCTGCCCAAACCCGTTCCCGCATGCGCCACTGCATGGTCAGCAGTTGCCGCGCAATGCCCAGATGCAGCGATACCAGAAAACGCCAGAAGGTGCACTGCGGAGGCAGTTGCACCACGCGCAGAATGCCGGTTAGCATGGGTTCGCGCTTCAGAAATCGCAGATGGTTGAGGCGCGAAAAACCTACATAGCAGGCCAGCACCATCCCCAGAATGAACCTGTACATCGGCATTGAACGTGTCTGCCGCTTTACCGTGAGGGTCTCTTCGACCAACTGCTGGAACCCGAGTTTCTCCAGCATCGTGGCTACCGGAAGCAGCCCTCCGTAGGCCGTCAGATTCCGCGCCTCGAAGTCATAGGGCGTGGAAGCCCCGATTTTATTAGGCTCCAGATTATCTGCGTGAACCCCTTGATTGACGGGGCTGTCAGGCGTAGTCTGATTTGCATTGCTCACCATTTGGGTGACTCCTGGGAATCGGTCTGCGAAGCTGTGAACTTCGCGTCCCTACTGTTTTAAACCAGGATTCTCAGGGGTTCCCAAACGGCCTTGTGCATAATTCAGGTATTAGTAAATGGGGAGGGCGTATTTTTGGCTAGCATGTTCTATGTTTCCAACTACAAAGCCGCATGGAAACTGTATAAGACTGCCTTCGTTGTTTTCCTGATTATCATACAGTCCTACTCTGGGATGTCGCTTTATGTTCCACTATTAAAGCAAGTCGGGAAAATAGTCCTTGGTGAGAGTAATAGTAATTCGATAATTATCAGGTCGATAACATATATAGGCAGACAATCTATCACAAAGTTCGGCAGCGCATCCAAACAGGCCATGCTTAAGGCTGTAATTGCCAATCCGCCGCTTGTCTATACAGATAGGGTTGACCTAAACAGCCTATATCCCTTATGGCACGGGACATTTCTTGCTCCGTATGGATACAGGCCCAATGGATTTGGAACTTATTTATCGAATCAGGTAGATTATGGTCATTACGAAGGATTCGAGAATGCTAATTCACTCGATGCAATTCACGTAAAACTCGCAGAGATCAAGAGTCATCCAGAAAAAGCCCTCCTGCTTCCGGAGCACTTTGAAGATATCTGCCATTTCAATAGTCCATTAGAAAAACATGTGATCGGTGACTTGTTCGACTTTCCTTTCATTGGGAGAGCGGTTCATCCCAATAGCATTTGTCAGCCCATCTGCGACTACATCCTTGCACGGTACAGGTTGCTACAAGAGCCAACCCCGCAATACTTCGGGTATGGGCTTTGGATTGTGAAACCTGTTGAGGCTCCCCGATGAGTCAATACTCTGGGTGCCCCACAGCCTGCCTGAGCTTGCCGAAGGGTCTCGCCTCTGAGACGTGATCTGTAATCCGCTCCAGCGTGGCTTGAGGCACCGCCTTCACCGTCGCCGCCGTCCCAACCGGCATGAAGACCGGCGTATGCACAGCTCCGTGGGGAAGGTGCAGCGCGCCGCGCCGTCCGCCGGATTCCGCTGCCGCGCCGATTTCAAACCTGCGGGCCATCCTTTCAGTATGCCTGTTCGCACCTCTCCGATGACAGCGCAGCACACGCAGCGCGTGTACAATTTCTTGCGATCCAGAACCAGATTCCCCATGAGGCCCGAACCATGAAGCTATCCAGCATCGTCCGCAGCACCCGCCTGAACGCTCTTCTGCTCTCCTCTCTCCTGGTCCCGGCCACGCTGGCCTCGCAGGAGATGCCACGCATGGCCCATCAGGATGGCCGCTACGCCCTGATGGTCGATGGCAAGCCCTATCTCATGCTGGGCGCGCAGGTCTCCAACTCCAGCGGCTGGTCGGAGAAGCTGCAGGCGCTGTGGCCCATGGCTGCTGCCATGCATGTCAACACGCTGGAGGTCCCCGTCTACTGGGAGCAGTTGGAACCGAGCGAGGGCAAGTTCGACGACTCGGTGGTCGATAACGTGGTCGAGCAGGCGCGCGCCCACCATGTGCGCCTCATCCTGCTCTGGTTCGCCACATGGAAGAACGGCAAGATGCACTATGCGCCGGAGTGGGTCAAGAGCGACACCAAGCGATTTCCCCGCATGATCGCGCCCGCCGGGCTGCCCATCGACGTGCTCTCGCCCAACTCACCGGCCAACTACTACGCCGACGCCGCGGCCTTCGCGCACCTCATGGCGCATCTGCGCCAGATCGACGGCACGCAGCACACCGTCATCATGATGCAACTGGAGAACGAGCCGGGCGCTCTGGGCGCGGTGCGCGACTTCTCCCCCATGGCGCAGAAGCAGTTTGAAGCCAATGTCCCGCCGGAGCTCGCCCAGGCCCTGCACAAGCCCGCCGGCAACTGGAAGACGCTCTTTGGCGACGACGCCGACGAGGCCTTCGCCGCCTACGCCACCGCCAACTACATCGACAAGGTGGCCGAAGCCGGCAAGAAGCAGATGAACCTGCCCATGTACGTCAACAACTGGCTGAAGAGTCCACGCGCCTACCCCGTCAGCACCATTCCCGGCGTGGACTATCCCAGCGGAGGCCCCACCTACAACATGCTCGACATCTGGAAGGCCGCCGGTCCGCACATCGACGTCATCGCGCCCGACATCCATGTGCCCGGTGTGCAGGGCTTCAAGAACGTGATGCAGCAGTACACGCGCCCGGACAACCCTCTCTTCATCCCGGAGACCGACGGCTACGGCGCCACGCGCGGCAACGACGGACAGGGCCGCCTCGAGTTTCTCGCCGTGGGCGCGGGCTCCTTCGGCTTCTCCCCCTTCGGCATCGACCGCGTCACCTTCGGCCCCGACGGCAAGCTGGATGTGGAACGCCAGGGCCTGGCCGAGAACAACCGCCTGCTCGTCCCCTCCGGAGAGGTCGTCGCGCAGATGCAGTTCCAGGGCAAGGTGCAGACCGCGGTCGAAGAGCCTGGCCTGGCGCAGATCGAACTGCCCTTCGGCGATTGGACCGCGCTGGTCAGCTTCCCGCCGGCCTTCGATGCCGCTGTGCCGAACGACGGCGGCTCACCCTCCGCGCGCCTGAAGATGGGCCGCGTCCTCATCGCTCCCATCGCCACCGATGAGTTTCTCGTCATCGGCATCGACGCCCAGGTCAGCTTCCATCGCACAGTCCATCCACAGACCGTGCAGACCCAGTTTCTGCGCGTGCAGGAGGGCCACTACGAGGGCACGGAGTGGAAGGGAGGGCGCCTCTGGAACGGCGACGAGGCGGACAGTGGTCTCTTTTTCAGCTCCCCCGGCGCAGTACTGCACGTCAAGCTCGGCACCTACTGAACCGGATGCCAGGTGCGGGTGACCCATCTCTCGATTATGAGACGTGGGCCGCAGGCGCTACTGTTCTGCGATCGCGACCGCCTGGGCGACACTCAGGTCGTTGGCCACGCGGACGAACTCGCTGTGTTCGGCGTGCTCGTTCCTGGCGATGGCTTTGAAGAGGATGGCCCTGCCGTCGATGGCGCTGTCGATCAGCGTGGTCTTCCACTCGGGCGTGGCGGAGTTGCTGGTCGGGTCGCGCGTGGTGGCGAAGCTGCTTCCGGCGTGGATGGTGGCAAGCAGGCCAAAGCCGATGTTGACGTCCGTGGGCATGCGCCCTTCAATGTGGTGCAGGCGCATCGCCTTCGCGTCGATCATCATGGAGCCGGACATGCCATGCAGCACGCGCTCTTCCAGCGACTGCGGCTCGTACTCCGGGTTGGGTCGGAAGTCGATCAGCAGCTCGTCCCCCTGCTTGCGCACATCGCCGAAGAGGAAGGCCTTGGACAGCAGCGTGAGCATCGTCCTGGCGTGCAACTCATCGTCCTTCAGCGCCTGCGACCTCCGCTGGAAGCCTGCCGGGTCGGCAACCACGCCGGCGAGCCGTCCGCGCTCCTGCGCGATGCGCTCCGCGCTCAGCGGCTGGCCGTCTTCAGCGAGCAACATGCGTACCTTGCCGACGGAGGTCTCGACCAGTTTTTCCGTCCACAGATGGCCTCCGGTGCGGTCGGAGCGCTCCTTCGAGAGATACGCATAACGGCCTTTATGCTGCGCTGCCACATCCTCATTGGCCAGCATCGTGGCCACAATCTGCTGCGCCGATCCGGCCTCTGGCGGCGCGGCTGTCTGACGCCCCGGCGCCGCTGAGCGGCAATGCCAGCATCAGGCAGAGCATCGAACAGCCTGCCGCCCAGCAGATCTTTGCCACGCCTTGAACCTCAGTCTTGCGAATCTCCGTCATTCTGCTCCCAGCCCGGTGCGCTCCGGCTCGTCTCGTATCCGCGTGCCTCCGCGCGGCCCCACTCATTATTCATAAGATGCCGTCTGCAGTACGGGCGGATGGATACGATGTGCGCTCAAGCGGCGGTCCCCGCTGCTGTCGGGTACCGCAGAATCCCGAGACGCGATGAGGCCGCGGGCGCATTCGCGGCTAACCGCCCACGCTCTGCCCTTGCCTCATCCGTCGTGGCGGGAGTACCGTGAACCATCCTCTACACCACCCGAAAAAATAAAGCTCAACCCTCGATTGAAGTCCCTCTGGAGAAGCTCCATGACCACCCGCACAGCCTTGCGCACCTTCCTGCATCTGGCAATCCTCACACTTCTCCTGCTGGCAACATTGCCCCGCCTTGCCGCCGCGCAGTCCGGCCCTCCCGTAACCCCGGAGATCGTCGCCGCCGCCGCTGCTGCCAAGACGCCCGTCGCGCCCGGCCCCGTGCAACCCACCTGGGACTCCATCCGCGCCAACTACAGCGTCCCCCAGTGGTTCATCGACGCCAAGTTCGGCATCACCATGCACTGGGGCCTCTTCTCCGTCCCCGCCTACCACAACGAGTGGTACGAGAAGTACATGTACTCCGCAGCACCCTCAGCCGGCGTTGACCACTCCTTCGCAGGCTGGCACGCTCAGAACTTCGGCCCGCCCGACAAGTTCGGCTACAAGGACTTCATTCCGCTCTTCACCGCCAAGGACTTCAACGCCGACAACGTCGCCGAGCTGGTTAAGGAGTCCGGCGCAAAGTACTTCGCGCCCACCGTCGAACATCATGACGGCTTCTCGCTTTGGAACAGCGCCACCAATCCATTCAACGCAACCAACATGAGCCCGCACCGCGACCTGGTCGGCGAGATGGCCATCGCCACGCGCAAGGTCGGCCTGAAGTTCGGCGTCGCCAGCCACAACATTGAGCACTACACCTTCATCCACCCGCCGCCGGGAGTCAAGACCGATCTCGACGATCCGCAGTATGCCAACTTCTATTGGACCAACCACAGTGACGCGCGGCTCGTGGAGTTCCTTCAGGACTGGGTGCTCAAGAGCATGGAGTTGATCGACCAGTATCAGCCCGACATCTTCTGGTACGACAACGGCATCAACTCGCGCGACTACGATCCGCTCAAGCTGAAGGTCGCCGCGTACTACTACAACCGCGCGCTCCAGTGGCACAAACCGGTCACCTTCCTGACCAAGGACTCCGCCTTTCTCGCCGGCAGCGTGCTGGAGTTCGAGAAGCTCAACCCGCGCGGCCCGACCCAGATACTCACCGGCATCTGGGACGCCGAAGAACCCATCGGCAGCACCTGGGGCTACTCCACCGCCAACCCGGTCGAAACCTTCCGCGGCGCAGGCTCGGTCATCAACGAGCTCTGCACCATCCTCAGCATGAACGGAAACCTACTGCTCAACCTCTCGCCCACCGGAACGGGCGCTATCAACGATGCGCAGCGCACCGCGCTCAAGGAAGTCGGCAAGTGGCTCGCCGTCAACGGAGAGGCTGTCTACGGGACCCACAACTGGATCGTCGACGGCGAAGGATTTACGCCTCTGCCTCCGCGCAGTGGCCTCGCCCGCGGCGGAAATCGCCCCGGCGAACCGGGCGGCGCGCGCCCCGCTGCTCCAACTGCACCCGGCGCGCCACCCACAAGCCCGGTCGTACCCGCCGCTCCCGCACCAACCGTAGCTGCCGCCGCGCCGCCCGCGCCCATCCCTGCGGAAGCTCAAGGACCGAAGCCCGTCGTCTATCGCTTCACCGTCAAGGGCGACAACCTCTACGCCATCGCGCAATCCTGGCCCGGCGACACCGCCGTCATCGCGTCGCTCACCAAGGGCAAGGCCCTCGACGGCGCGGTTCCTCAGGGCAAGATCAAGACCGTCACCCTCCTCGGCAGCCCCGGCAAACTGAAGTTCACCCAGGACGCCGACGGCCTCAAGGTCAAGCTTCCCGCCGACAAGCCATGCGACTACGCCTGGACGCTGAAGATCGTGGGCCTGAAGATGAACCCCGCCGGCCCGCCCGTCCCCGCCGTCATGGCCGATCTGCGCTAGCGCAGCCTGAATCCGCATACGCCATCCTTCGCGCCGGAAGAGTATATCTCCTGTGTATGAAGAATCTGTGCGCGAACGATCATCCTATCCACATGCATCGCCACCCCTCCGAGGTCGCGCCGAGTGCCCCATCCTGTGCGCATCTTGCGAAGGGTGGGTTGAAGAGTGGTCTGCTCTTCGCAATCGTCATTCTCTTCACCCTCCCCGCCCGCGCTCAGGGCAACTACGAGATTCAGGTCTACGGCTCGGACACAGTCGCACCTAAAACCCTCATGGTCGAGCTGCACTCCAACTTCACCCCAGAGGGACAGAAGAACCTCATCGACGGCGTCTATCCAACCAACCACCAGGAGCATGAGACGATCGAGCTCACCCAGGGCATCAACGACTGGTCAGAGGTTGGCTTCTACATCTTCACCAGCGAGCAGGCGGGCCACGGCGTGCAGTGGGTCGGCGACCACATCCGCCCCCGCGTCCGCGTGCCGGACTCTTGGCACTGGCCGGTCGGCGTCTCGCTCTCCATGGAAGCCGGCTATCAGCGCGCCGTCTACTCGCCAGACACCTGGACCTGGGAGATTCGCCCCATCGTCGACAAGACCGCAGGCCGCTGGTACCTCGCCTTCAACCCCGCGCTGGAACGCACCTGGCACGGGCCCGACGTGACGCTGGGCCTCGACTTCTCGCCCGGCGTGAAGGTTGGCTACGACATCACAAAGGTCGTCAACGTGGGCTTCGAGTACTACGCCGACTACGGTCGCCTCACCTCGCCCGACACCCTGCACAACCAGCAGCAACAGATCTTCGCCGTCACCGATCTCAACGTCTCGCCCAAATGGGAGATCAACATCGGCGTCGGCGTCGGCCCCACCGCGGCCACCGACCACCTCATCGTCAAAGGCATCCTCGGCCGCCGCTTCGACTGGGGCCACCACCCGCCCTCAACTGAACACCACTGAAAAGACTACTGAGTCAGTCGCGCCAGCATCTCCGCCACTGTGCGCCTAGAGACTGGATCGGCCATCGCAGGCGCAATCTCCGCCAGCGGCTCCAGCACAAATCGCCGCTCCGCCATCGCAGGATGCGGCAGCGTCAACTCATCCGCATCCAAAACCAAGTCGTCCATCAGCAGCAGGTCGAGGTCGATCATGCGCGGGCCTTTGATCGGGGCCGCGCCGGATTGCGCCGCATCAGTGACAACAGCGCGGTCCCGCCCCATCGCCCGCTCGATCGCCAGCAGCGCGCGCATCAGCTCCACCGGCTCCAGCTCCGTCTCCAGCAGCATCGCGCCGTTCAGGAAGTTCGGCTGATCGGCGTAGCCCACCGGCTCAGTGTCATGGAACGACGAGACCCCCTGCACCTCGCCCAGCTTCCCCACGCGCCTCACCGCCTCGCGCAGGTTGGCCTCGCGGTCGCCCCACGGCGAGGCAAGATTTGACCCCAGCGCAATGGCAGCGATTCGTCTCACGCTCTCCTCCGCACAGAAGCGCTACGCATGGGCGGCAAGCGTCTCCGACATCTGCCCGCGCCCACGCCAACCTCTGCCGGCTCAGGAACCTCATCGTAGACATGCGCCAGCTCCCACGCCGAGCGGTCGCGCATCAGTCGCTGCACCAGCGCGGTGTGCATGGCGTGGCCCGCGCGCTCCGCCACCACCCGTCCCTGGATTCGCCGTCCCGCCAGCGCCAGGTCGCCGATCAGGTCCAGGACCTTGTGCCGCACAAACTCGTCGGCAAAGCGCAGCGGCCCATTCTGCACGCCCTGCGCGGTCAGAATAATCACGCACTCCTCCGATGCCCCGCGAATCAGCCCCATATCGCGCAGCTTCGCCTCGTCCTCCCTGAAGCCGAAGGTCCGCGCCGGCGCAATCAACCGCGCGTAGTCGCCGCTCTCCAGGTCGCCCTGAAACCGCGCCGATCCGATGGGCTGCGGGAAGTCGATGGTGTAGTCGATGCCGTAGCCCGTGCCGGGATAAACGCCGATGAACTTGCCGCCCTCGCGTACCTCCACCTCCTTCAGGATGCGCAGGTACTCGCGCCGCCGCCGCTGCTGCTTCAACCCGGCGGACTGGAACGCCTCGACATAGGGCAGCGCGCTTCCGTCCAGAATCGGCAGCTCCAGGTTGTCCACCTCAACAATCACGTTGTCCACGCCGTATCCGATCAGCGCCGACAGCAGGTGCTCCGTGGTCGAGATCAGCACCGAGCCGCGCATCAGGCTGGTGGCGTAGCTCACCTTGGCGACGTTGCGCCCGGTCGCCGGAATCTCGAAGCCGTCCAGGTCTGTCCGCCGGAAGACAATCCCCGACCCGGCGGGCGCGGGCACCAGACGCATCGAGACCTCCGCGCCGCTGTGCAATCCAATGCCGCGAAACTCGATCTCCGACCGGATGGTCTGCTCGGGGTGAGCGTTCTGTGCCAAAAGACGGGGCTCCCATCAACCCTATCGTTCAGATTACAACCGGGAAACCACCTCCGAGGTGTGGCAAATTGACCACACTAGACGCACATCGAATCGCAATTCATGGACTCCTCTATTCGATTTGTCATCCTGAACGGAGTGAAATTCTCTGAGTCTACTCCCCTGCTATACCATCCATACAATTCATGAAAGAACCTGTAGCCATTCTCGAAGCAGTACAGTCCCAGTCGGCCTGGCTTGCAACCACGCTGCGCGATCTCGTCCAAATCGAGTCTCCCAGCGACAACAAGCCCGCGGTCGATGAGGCAGTTCGCCTCGTAGCCAGCCTCGCCAAATCCATCGGTGGCCGCGTCAAACTTCATCGCCAGAAGCTCTTCGGCGACGTTTTGAGGTTCGCTTCGGCCCCGCGCGCGGCGGGCGCAAGCCCATCCTGCTGCTCGGCCACCTGGACACCGTCTGGCCTCTCGGCACGCTCGGCACCATGCCCTGGCGCAAACGCGATGGCCGCTTCTTTGGCCCCGGAATTCTCGACATGAAAGCCGGCGTCGCCATGGCTCTCGCGGCCATCCGCGCGCTCGCTCGGCTCGGCATCAGCCGTCCCATTACCCTGCTTCTCAACAGCGACGAAGAGGTCGGCAGCCCCGCGTCGCGCCCCATCACGGAGCGGCTGGCGCTCGCCTCATCCGCCGTTCTAGTGCTGGAACCCGCCCAGGGCCTCGCCTGCAAGACCGCGCGCAAGGGCGTCGGCGGCTACCGCATCGAAGTCACCGGCGTCGCATCGCACAGCGGCGTGGACTTCACCCACGGCCACTCGGCCATCCTCGAACTCGCGCGGCTGCTGCAGACCGTCGCCGGCTTCACCGATCTGCGTCGCGGCCTCACCGTCAACCCCGGCGTCATCTCCGGTGGAACGCACGCCAACGTCGTCGCCCAGCACGCCTTCGCGGATATAGACGTGCGTATCGCACGCGCCAGCGACGCCGCCCGCGTTGACCGGCTCTTTCGCTCTCTGCGCTGCGCCGACCCGCACTGCTCGCTCTCCATTACCGGCGGCATCAACCGTCCGCCCATGGAGCGCAAGCCCGGAACCGTCGCGCTCTACAAGCAGGCCCGCCGTCACGCCGCCGAACTTGGCTTCCAGTTCGACGAGGCCTCCACCGGCGGCGCCTCCGACGGCAACTTCACCGCCGCCCTCGGCGTCCCCACCCTCGACGGCCTCGGCGCGGTCGGCGAGGGTGCCCACGCCGCGCATGAGTCGGTGGTAATCGAGCACCTCGTTCCCCGCACCGCCCTGCTCGCCGCCTTGCTCGCCAATCTATAGAGATTGCGGAAGATAATGCCCTGCCGCAGCATGCAAAGGCAACGCCGCTGCGCTCAGCCGACGCGCTACTGAGCTACAATCGAAGCTGCTGCACTCCGCGGCAAAGTCCACCAGAACTGCCAGAATCAGGGGTTTTCCTTATGTCGATTCCCGCCACGCAGATGCGCCCGGGCATGCTTATCAAGCACAACGATCAGCTCCACCTTGTCTTCTCGGTGGAGCACCGCACGCCCGGCAACCTGCGCGCCTTTATCCAGGCCAAGCTGAAAAATGTCCGCACCGGCGCCATGTTCGTCGAGCGATTCCGCTCGCCCGACCCCATCGACCGCGTCAAGGTCAACGAGATCAAGATGGAGTACCTCTACAACGACGGCGACGACTTCTATTTCATGGACGACGCCTTCGAGCAGACCGTGCTGAAGCGCGACACCCTGGGCGACGCCGTCGAGTACCTGACGCCCAACCTGTCCATCAGCGTCAGTTTTTACGACGGCAAGGCCGTCGGCATCGAGCTGCCCACCTACGTCGAGATGACCGTCGTCAAGACCGAGCCCGGCATCAAGTCCGCCACCGCGTCGTCCGTCACCAAGCCGGCCACCATGGAGACCGGCCTCGTCGTTTCGGTCCCGCCCTTCATCAACGAGGGCGAGAAGGTCCGCGTCGACACCGCCGAAGGCGCGTACCTTAGCCGCGCATAAGAGTGCGTCCCAGCCACGCACGAGAGTAGGTGCCGCAAGATCTCGTTTTGCTTAAGGGCACGGGTTCACCCGTGCCGTAAACGCCGCAGGATGATCTGGGCTTCAGCCCCTGAGGTCGCTGCTTTCAAATCGCATCGGCTTTCGCGGACGAGGTAAAGGCGGTGCAGTTACACTTATCGGCAGCAGGCAATCGATATGGTGCAGCGATATCTAGTCAAAGGCCGTGTGCAGGGCGTGGGCTTTCGCTGGTTCGTGCAGTACGAGGCAGCGCGTATCGGCCTGCGCGGATGGGTGCGCAACACCGACGACGGACACGTCGAAGTCCTCGCCGCCGGTTCGCCCGACCAGTTGGAGGACCTCGTCCAGGCGCTCGCCCGCGGCACCCGCGGAAGCCGCGTCGACAACATCGAAAGCCGTCCCGTGGCCGAGAGCGAAGGCGACGAGTTGCAATCATTCCAGATTGAAGGAGCGTGGTAATGACCCCAACTAAACCAATCGACTGCGAGCCCCTGAAGCAGCTCGTCCGCACCGTGCCCGACTTCCCCAAGCCGGGAATCCTCTTCTACGACATCACCACGCTGCTCAAGGACAAGGCCGGCTTCGCGCAGCTCATCGACGCGTTGGCGCAGCACTACATCGGCCGCAAGATCGACCTGGTCCTCGGCATCGAGGCGCGCGGCTTCATCTTCGGCCCCGCGCTGGCCTACCGCCTCAACGCCGGCTTCGTCCCCGTCCGCAAGCCCAAGAAGCTCCCCGCGCCCACCGCCCGCGTCACCTACGACCTGGAGTACGGGACGGATTCGCTGGAGATCCACCTCGACGCCATCCAGCCCGGCCAGCGCGTCGTCCTGGTGGACGACCTGCTCGCCACCGGCGGCACCATGCAGGCCACCATCCAGCTCGTCAAGCAGCTTGGCGGAGAGATCGCCGGCCTCGCCTTCGCCGTCGAGCTCGACTTCCTCAACGGCCGCGCCAAATTCCCCGAATACGACGTCTTCAGCCTCCTCCACTACGACGAGTAATTTGAACCGCGTCACACTAAACCAACAGGAGCTTTCAATGAAGTCCCACGGATACGCCGCGCACGATAACAAGTCGCCCCTGGTTCCCTACAGCTTCGACCGCCGCGATCCCGGCCCGCGCGATGTGGTCGTCGAGATCGCCTACTGCGGCATCTGCCACTCCGACATCCACCAGGTGCGCGACGAGTGGGGCGGCTCGATGTATCCCATGGTCCCCGGCCACGAGATCGTCGGCCGCGTGACGGCGGTGGGCGCAGAGGTCACCCGCTTCAAGCCCGGCGACCTGGCCGGCGTCGGCGTGCTGGTCGACTCCTGCCGCGTCTGCGCCAACTGCAAGGCCGACCTGGAAAACTACTGCGTCAAGGGTTTCGTCGGCACCTACAACGCCAAGGGCTACGACGGGGCCATCACTTACGGCGGCTACTCCAACAACATCGTCTGCGACATGCGCTACGTCCACACCATCTCGCCCAAGTTTGGCGACCGGCTCTCCGGCGTCGCGCCGCTGCTCTGCGCCGGCATCACCACCTACTCGCCGCTGCGCCACTGGGGGGCCGGCCCCGGCAAGAAGGTCGGCATCGTCGGCCTGGGCGGCCTCGGCCACATGGGACTCAAGTTCGCACACTCCTTCGGCGCGCACGTCGTCCAGTTCACCACCAGCGAATCCAAGATCGCCGACGCCAAGCGCCTCGGCGCCGACGAGGTCGTCATCTCCAGGGACGCCGACGCCATGGCCAAGCACAGGGCCAGCTTCGACCTCATCCTCGACTGCGTCTCCGCCCCGCACGACCTCAACGCCTACCTCGACCTGCTTCGCCTGGATGGCACCCTCTGTCTGGTCGGCCTCTCGGAGAAGCCGCTTCCCGTCGCGCCCTTCTCGCTCACCTCGTTCCGCGTCGCGCTCGCCGGCTCCAACATCGGCGGCATGAAGGAGACGCAGGAGATGCTCGACTACTGCGCCGACCACGGCATCGTCTCCGACATCGAACTCGTCTCGATCTCGAAGCTCGCCGAAGCCTACGACCGAGTCGTCCGCAGCGACGTGAAGTACCGCTTCGTCATCGACATGTCCACACTGAAGGCTTAGGGAATCTCTGAATCCGTCCCCCGTTTTGAAAGGGCGGGACTTTAGTCCCGCCGCAATCGGTCTATCTCCAATGCGGCTTTAGCCACTGAGGGAATCTCGAACACGGTGCAGACCATCTCTAGCGCTTGTTCGCGTCTGGTAATCCGAGCCGTTTACAGATACTCCTTGCCAGCATCTCGGCAATTTCGTTGTGCCGCGGGACCGCCTGCATACTCCCGTTAGCAGGATTGGTCCAGAGGGAATGAGCGCCGCCCTCGCGCTTCAGGTAGCATCCGTGCAACCGCAGATGACGCAACAGGTCTTCGCGTTTCACGCCACACGCACCACATCCCGGATCGCTTCCATCGGCACGCCTCGCAGCGCGTCTTCGCGGCGGTCCTGCAAGACCAGGGCGATGGCTTGCGCCAGGTTTTCGCGGCACTCGTCAACCGTACGCCCTTGGCCATTTGCCTCGGGAATCTCCGGGCAAAACCCCACGTACCAATCGCCGTCCCGCTCGATCACCGCCGTGAATTCGTTATTCATAGAAAGAGTATAGCCCCGGCCTTACACATTCACCGCCATGCCCTCCACGCTGCTGAAGCCGTCCAGCAGCGCCTCGGCCACGGTCGGGTGCGCGTGGATGGTGAACATCATCTCCTCCACTGTGGCCTCCAGCTCCAGCGCGGTCACCGCCTCCGCGATGATCTCCGTGGCAAACGGCCCGATGATGTGCACACCCAGCACCTCGCCGTACTTCGCGTCCGCCACCACCTTCACAAATCCGTCGTGCGCGTCCAGGATCGTCGCCTTGGAGTTGCCCACAAAGGGGAATTTGCCCACCTTCACCGTGTGTCCCAGCTCCTTGGCCTTCGCCTCGGTCAGCCCAACACTGGCAATCTGCGGATCGGTGTAGGTGCATCCGGGAATCCGCGTCTTGTTGATCGGCTTGGCGAACTTGCCCGCCATCCGCGCCGCCACGACTAGCCCGGCCATGCTGCCCACATGCGCCAACAGCGGCATTCCGCCCACAATATCGCCGATGGCATACACACCCGGCTCGGTCGTCTCCATCCATTCATTTGTCATGATGAATCCGCGCTCCGGCACAATCTTCGTCTTCTCCAACCCGATGCCCTCGGTCCGCGGAGATCGTCCAACCGCGACGAGAACCCTCTCCGCCTGCTTGCTCTGCGCCTTGCCGTTGGCGTCGATCCACGAAACAAGCGCGCCATCCTTGTTTTTTTCGATTTTGGTGTCTTTCACGCTTAGGTTCACGTCGAAGCCGCGCTTCTTCATCAGCCGCAGCAGCTCTTTCCCGATCTCTTCGTCCTCCACCGGGACCATGCGTGGCAGCATCTCCAGGATGGTCACCTCCGCGCCGAAGCTCTTGAAGATCGATGCAAACTCCACGCCCACCGCGCCCGACCCAATCACTACCAGCGACTTCGGCGGCTCCGCAATCTTCAGAATCTCGTAGTTGGTCAGGACCGTCTCGTCCGCCTTGACTCCCGGCAGCATCTTCGCGTCCGACCCCGTCGCCAGCACCACCTTCTTCGCCTTCACTGTCTCTGTCTTGCCATCCGCCAGCTTCACCTCGACGGTATGCACTCCATCCTTCGCCAGGCCTGTCAGCCGTCCGAACCCCTTGAACGTCGCAATCTTGTTTTTCTTCATCAGGAAGTCGAGGCCATTGGTGTGCCGCGTAATCACGTCGTCCTTGCGCGCCAGCACGCCCTTCCAATTCAGCTTTGCCGCGCCCACGCCCTCGATGCCGTAGCGCTCCGCGTGCTTCAACTGGTCCCAAAGCTCCGCCGTAAACAGTAGTGCCTTGGTGGGAATGCATCCCCACAGCAGGCACGTCCCGCCCAGCCGGTCGTTGGCGTCCACCAGCGCCACCTTCATCCCGTACTGCGCGGCACGGATCGCGCAGGTGTATCCGGCCGGGCCTCCACCCACCACCACCACATCGAAGATCGTCTCTGCCAAGGGATGCTCCTATCCAGATCGAATTCACAACAGCTCGATTTTACGCTGCGCCGCAACGTCCCCTGAGACGCACCTTACTCTCAGATGCTCCGGCCTCCCCGCGCGGCGCACTCTCGCCCTGTACTTTTCCTTCTCTTGCGATTCCCGCCTACCATGCGAGATACACGCCCCGCCCAACCCACTCCCGGCTCCCAATCTGCGTCATCATAAAATCCGCAACATCCTCCCGCGCAATCCTCCACGCGCCCTGCGGCAGCGCCTCCCCATCTACGCGATACTTCCCGCGCCCCGCTCCGTTCGTCAGCATTGGAGGCATCACCATCGTCCAATCCAACCCCGACCCCGAGAGCGTCTTCCACTGCGCCACCTGCGACGCCACCGGCCACTTCAAAAACGTGTTGTACACCATCTTCTGCACAAACCAGCGCCGCCACGCAGGCTGCTTCTTTAGCGAATCATCCTTTGCCCCGGCCGACCCGAGTACAATAATCCGCCGCACATCCGTCTGCCGCATTGCGTCGACGATCAGCGGAACGGCTCTTTCCAAAATGTCTTCCTTCTTCAGTGAGCGCGCCCCCAGCGCCGACAGCACCACATCCGCCCCCTCGACCGTCCGCCGCACTGCCTCTGCATCAAACGCGTTGCCCTCAACCACACGCACTCGCTCGGCGTATACAAACGCCTCAGGCCTCCGCACCAGCGCCGTTACCTCATATCCGGCAGCTAGGCAGCGCCCCGTGAGCAACATCCCGGTGGCCCCGCTCGCTCCAAAGAGTGCGATCTTCATCCTGCCCCCTTCCCGCGAGAATACCTCATTATCCTCTTAGCGGATCACTCCACTGTTCAAAAGTTGGGCCCGCTATCCCGTTGATATTGCTAGTTTTGTCCTTTATTCCCACGAACCGGACTGGTCTGCGCGGCTGGCTCGCGAATGGTTCTGTGAAGAAGCGCGATAAGTGGGTCGTCTCTGCGCCAATGCCCGCCACTCTTGCTCCTTCTTCGAGATCCAGGGCGCGGTTTTCTAAATCCATGCCGTACCGCAACCCGCCGGCCCTGCGACACATCGGCCTGGTTTCCACATTTCCAGTGGCAACGGTTGCTGCTACTGGTTTCTCTCTTTCTTAATCCTTATTTTTAGTAACAGCAGTACGATTTGCGTTAGGGAATCCCTGAACAAGTCCGCATTTTGAAAGGGCGGGACTTCAGTCCCGCCGCAAGCACTGCATTTGCAATGGGGCTTTAGCCCCCGAGAGAATGTCTACACACTTGTGCCGTTCTTCCTTAGCCAGCATGGAATGCACTCGGCACACATAAGGTGCTGCGCTTTCCACAAAAAAACTGTGCGCGATCAGGCCGCGAGTCAATAGAATCGAGAAGACCGAGGCTGGGCAGTACACACCGCGCCGGATTCGGTGTACAGTTTGGCCAGCATCCATTTCAATGAAAGAATGCCCGGAGAGACTGCCTTGCCGAAAGAAATTCAGGATGCAACCGCCGCAACAACTCAGGAGCCCGAGATGACGACGACAGCCGCGCCTGCTGGAAACCTTGAGATCACTGTGTCCCGCGCCGAGCTATTGCGCGAGCTGACCGCCGCTCAGTCTGTCGTCGAGCGCAAGACGACCATCCCCATCCTCTCCAACTTCCTCTTTGAAGCGGCAGACGACAAGCTGACAATCACCGCCACCGATCTCGACCAGGGCGTGCGTACCAGTTGCACGGCCAAGGTCAAGAAGCCCGGCGCTTGCACCATTCCTGCGCGTAAGCTCTACGACTACATCAAGCTGCTGCCCGAAGGCGACATTGCGATCAAGCTGATGGACAACCACTGGGTGCAGATCCGCGCTGGCCGCTCCAACACCAAGATGGTCGGCATGGCGCGCGCCAACTTCCCGCAGGTTCCCGAGTTCCCATCATCCGGCGCATTCAAGCTCTCCGTGGCCTCGCTCGAGAACATGATCTCCAAGACCATCTTCGCCATCTCCAACGAAGAGTCCCGCTACACGCTGAACGGCGCGCTGCTTGTGCTCAAGGCCGAGTCCATGGCCATGGTCGCGACGGACGGTCACAGGTTGGCCCACATCGAAAAACTCGGCGAGTCGCTTGCAGGCGTCTCCGGCGAGAAGAAGACCCTCATCCCGCGCAAGGCGCTCAGCGAGCTGCTCTCGCTGCTCAACTCCACCGAGGCCGAGACGCTCGACTTCGCCGACGACGAGCAGACCCTCTTCTTCCGTGTCGGCGGCCGCGTCCTCACCTCGCGTAAGCTCACCGGCCAATTCCCCAACTACGAGGCCGTCCTGCCGCGCGACAACAACAAGTTCGTCATCGTCCGCTCCGAGGACCTCATGGGCTCCATCCAGCGCGTCGCCCAGTTCGCCGACGAGCGCTCCGGCGCCATCAAGATCCGCCTCGAACAGAACGAGCTCAAGCTCTCCAGCTCCTCCACCGACTCCGGCGAATCCGAGGACACCATCGAGACGCCCTACAACTACGACCCGCTCGTCGTCGGCTTCAACAGCCAGTACCTGCTCGACTTCCTCAAGGCCATCGGCAACTCCGGCGAGGTCCGTCTGGAGTTCAAGGACGCGCAATCCGCCGGCCAGATGCGCCCCGAAGACGCCAGCGAAGACGTCAAGTACCGCTACATCCTCATGCCCATGCGTATCTGAGTCCTGCGCGGACGGCGAATCGCGCTTCGCGCAGACACAGAAGCCCGGCTCTCATGCCGGGCTTACCTTTTTGGAATCTTGCAATTACTGTCAATCTTCGATTATTACCCGCTTGGAACGACCATCGAAGGTGATGAGCCAATTTCGCAGTATGTCCATCCCAATTAGACAGGCAATATTTCTTTCTCTCATGAAATCGGCCGAAACGATGCGAAGCGAATCGACCGGTCGTAGAGTAGTACCGGGAAAACTGATTGCACCAGCATGTTCCCCACAGCTGAACTGGCCAGCGAGCGTCCTGAGCTCGCTTCCTTCACTGGTTTGAAAGAGCTTGCAGTAGTTGGCGAATGTCTTGCTTATTATAGTGACGGATGCACCGGTATCAATGAGCGCCGTGACAGGGTGAGGTTTGGGATACTCGAGGCCAATAGCACGACCTGACTCAATAACAACACCTGAATTCATTACTATGACTTTAATGCAGGGTCCAGGATCGTTCCGATCAAAGGGATCCCACTTGAGCTCATGGCGTCCCATGCTAGGAGACGAAGTAGACCGGCTCGGTCTTCCAAACCTGTTTCACGAGGAAACTATGACTGACGCCGAATTTTTGAAGGCCAGCCTTGAGTGCTTCGGAATAGGTGTCGAAGAACCCTTCCGCCACCATAGAATCCTGGATCACAACAAACTTGCCCGGGTTTGTGCGCACCCACTCGTCGTGATGCTTCTGGTATACCTTCAGTTCATCGGAGAACGGGTTAGCGATCATTTGAGCTCCTCCCACATCCGAAAACGCGACGAAACCTGATTCTACGATGCATATCTGAACCGCCGCGTTATTGCATTATAACGCAATAATGCAACAATGCGATAATGTTGTCAACAGCGAAATAAACATGAGCCCAAGAGAGAAACACATCCCGGACAATGCCCAGCGGACATCCGTTTCTCTCACCGCTGAAGAGAGGGCAGCCATACGCTGGATCGAAGAGGTTCGGCGAGCCAAGAAAGACAACAGGACGACAACAAACGACATTCTTGTTGATGCGCTCTGGTTTTTTTTGGACAAGACCGAGGGCAAGACCAAAGAACATATCCGGGACATGGTACCTGCCATCTCTGTAAACGAGCGCTCGCAAAACAATGTGAGGGTGATGCCAAAGCCCAAACTTAAACGATGAAATGGCTGTTATTGCCAAGAACCTCACTGCCTCAACTCCACCTCGGTCGCGCCCTGCCCACCCAGGTCGTGCGGCGGCTCGGTCACGCTGGTCACCTGCGGATGGTTCTTCAGAAACTCCCTTAGCGTCCGCCGCAGAATCCCCATCCCCGTCCCATGCACGATGCGGACGTGGGGCAGCCCGGCCATGAACGCGCGGTCCAGGTAGCGCGAAACCTCGTCCTGCGCGTCCTCGGCCGTCCGCCCAATCACATTGATCTCCATCGGCACCGTATCCGCATTGCTCGTTGTCTGCACCGTGATTCCGCCACGCCTGCGCGCAGCCTCCAGTGGAGTGACTGCCACCACCGGCGTCACCTCCGCAATATCGCCGAGCGCGACGCGCATCTTCATCGTCCCCACCAGGACCTCGAAGTTCTTGTCGTCGATCACGCGCTCCACGCGCGCCTCCCGTCCCAGGCTCTTCAGCTTCACCAGATCGCCAACCTTCACCGCGCGCACTGCACTCACTCCGCGTCCGCCCGCCTGAGCCGCTGGGTCATTCTTGTCCGCGCCCGTCGTGTGCGCCACCACGGTCGAGTTGAACTGCTCGGCAAACTCACGCCGCACCCGCGCCACCGCCGAACCAGCCTCACGTGCAATCTTCTTTGCCACCGCCTTGTCGTCGATGGCCTTCACCGTCTCGCGCAGTTGGCCTTCAAACTCCCCGATCAGCGAGTTCAGCTTCGCCTCCAACTCCTTCGTGCGCGCCTTCTGCTCCGCGCGGCCCTCCGTCTCCAGCCGCAGCCGTTCGCGTGCAATCTCCCGCTCGCGCACGCGCAGCGCCTCGCGTTCGCCGCTGGCCGCGGTCAGTTGTGCATGCAGTTGATCGAGCAGCACTCCAATGTCTGCGGCCTGCGTGGTAAGCTGCGCCCGCGCCGCCGCGACGATCTCCGCCATCAATCCCAGCCGCTCCGCAATGTTCAACCCGGCCGAAGCACCGGGAACCCCAAGCCGAAGCTGGTAGGTCGGCGACAGCGTCGCCTGGTCGAACCCCACCGCCGCATTCAGCACCCCTGCGCGATTGGCCGCGTACACCTTCAGCGAGGTCAGGTGCGTCGTAATGCAGCTCCACGCGCGCATGTTGAGAAAGTGTGAAGCAATCGCCACCGCCAGCGCCGCTCCCTCTTCGGGGTCGGTTGCCGAACCCAGTTCGTCCAGCAGCACCAGCGAGTCTTCATTCGCCAGGCGCGCGATCCGGTCAACATTCAACACATGCGAGGAAAAGCTCGACAGGTTCGACTCGATCGACTGCGCGTCGCCAATGTCCGCATAAATCGCATGGAAGAGCGGCAGCGTCGCGGCCTCCGCGGGCACGGGCACTCCCGCCTGCGCCATCAGCGCCAGCAATCCCGTGGTCTTCAGCGCCACCGTCTTGCCGCCGGTATTCGGCCCACTGATGATCAGTTGCCGCGCATCGGGCTCCAGCGCGAGCGTAATCGGGACCGCCGCCTCACCCGACCGTCGCAGCCGCAGCTCCAGCAGTGGATGCCGCGCATTGACCAGCGACAACCCAATGCATTTGGGTGCCCCATCCATGACGGTCTCATCGTCATGGGTGGGATCACCGGGTGCGGGTGCCCCACATCTCGATTCTGAGATGTGGGATGTAAATTTCGGCCGCACGCACCCCAGCTCATCCGCAAACCGTGCCCGCGCAAAGTGGCTCTCCACCTCGGCCAGCACAGTCGTGCCCAGCAGGATCGCGTCCGCCTGTTCGCCAATGGCCCGCGTCATCGCCACCAGTATCCGATGGATCTCGCGCAGCTCTTCGTCAAGTAGCCGCACCAGCTCATTGTTCTGTTCGATCGTCTCCAGCGGCTCCACAAACACCGTCTGCCCCGAGGAAGACGACCCATGAATCACCCCCTGCACGCGCCTGCGAAACTCCGCCTTCACCGGAATCACAAACCGCTCGCCACGCACCGTAATCAGCTCTTCCTGCGTCGATCCATCGCTGGCCAGCGCGCGCAACGACTTTCTCAAGCTCTCTTCAATCGCCCGGTGTTGCCGCTCCATCGCGCGCCGGATGCGTCGCAGCTCGTGACTCGCCTCATCCGAAAGCGATCCGTCCGGCTCGATCTTTCCCCGCAGTGCGTGCAGCAGTGGCGCAAAGTCGTGCTCCACCAGCGCCGCCGAAAGCCCGGCAATCCCCGGCCAAACCCGCGCCCGGCCCGCCGGCGAAATAAGCAGCGCGCGCCAAGCCGCAACCCGCTCCACCACCGTCAGCAGCGCATTGATCTCCAGCGCCTCCAACGCCGCGCCCTCGAGCCGTGCCTGCTCCAGCCGTTCCGTCGGATCGAACAGCCCGTGGAACTCGAAGCTCCCGCCGCCCGTCATCAGATCGCGAATCTCGCCCGTCCGCTGCTGCTGCGACTCGATCCACACTCGGTCCGCGCTCGGCTCCAGCGCCAGCACCCACGCGCGCCCCAGCGGCGAACTGGCCCTACCCGCGATCAGCTCCCTCAGCCGCGGCCACTCCAGCGCGACAGCGCTCGCCTCGGCAAGCGGCGACGGAATATTGGGCAGCAGGCTCACATCTGCTATGGTAGCTGGCAACGCATCGAAACGTTGCGCCTTGCGCGGAACCATCTGCGCCTGCGCTGCGTATCGCATGTTGCAGTTCAGGTTCCAGGGAGGCAAGCGATGGTCTGTCAATCATGCGGTAATCCAGTAGAGGGTGCATTTTGTTCGAAGTGTGGCGCTCCGGTACCGGCTCCTCCACCACCGATCTATGGCGCGCCTCAACCGGTTCTGGTTGCGCCGCGGGTGCAGCAACACCTGCAGATGCTGGGCATCTTCTGGTGCGTCTTCGGCGCATACCGCGCGATCACGGGGATCATCGCGGCCCTCATTCTCATGGGCATCTCTACGCCCGGCTTCTTCGGCGGCCTCGGTTCGCCGCGCGGCCTTCCCTTTATGCCGTTCGCTCCCTGGATGGGCGGCTTGGCAACGCTCATTGTGGTCTTGACCTCGATCGGCGCGGTGCTGGACTTGGCCACCGGAATTTCGCTTCTGATGCGCAAGTCCTGGGGCAGAATCCTTGCCATCGTCGTCGCCATCCTTTCGCTGATCCGGATTCCCTTCGGCACCGCGCTGGGAATCTATACGCTGTGGGTGCTGGCTCCGTCTGCGTCTGGCGCGGAGTACGACGCCATCGTGGACCGCTCCTAGCAGCGTCCTGCTCGTCATTCTGCACGAAGCACGAAATCTCCGTCCTGTTCATCCGCGTCAATCCGTGATCGCTCTTTCTCTGTTTCACTTCTTTATCGGTTCAATCGGTGCCAATCGGTGTTAAGTTTCTAAGTATGAACTTTCCCACCACACGTATGCGCCGTCTGCGTCGCACTCCCGCCCTGCGTTCTCTCGTCCGCGAGACGCATCTACATCCCGGCGCGCTCGTCTATCCGCTCTTCCTCTGCCCGGGCGAGGGCGTGCGCAAAGAAGTCGCCTCCATGCCCGGTGTCTTCAACCTCTCCATCGACGAGGCGCTCAAGGAGGCCGAATCCTGCGCCGCGCTTGGCCTCGGCGGCCTTCTCTTATTCGGCCTTCCCGCGGAAAAGGACGACCTTGCCACCGGCGCATACGCAGAAAACGGCATCGTCCAGCAGGGCCTGCGCGCCCTCAAATCCAATCGCGCCCTCGACGGGCTCGTCCTCATCGCCGATGTCTGCCTCTGCGAGTACACATCGCACGGCCACTGTGGAGTCGTCTCCCACACAAATTCCCCCGCCGGCCCTGCGCCGGGCGAAGCCTGGCGCATCGAGAACGACGCAACCCTCCCCCTGCTCACTAAAACAGCCGTCTCCCTCGCCCAGGCCGGGGCCGACATCGTCGCCCCCAGCGACATGATGGACGGCCGCGTCGAAGCCATCCGCGCAGCCCTCGACGCCGCGGCCCTCACCGACACGCCAATCCTCAGCTACGCCTCCAAGTTCGCCTCCGCCTTCTACGGCCCCTTCCGCGAGGCCGCCGATTCCGCCCCGCAGTTCGGCGACCGACGCAGCTACCAGATGGACGGCGCCAACCTCCGCGAGGCCATGCGCGAGATCGACCTCGACATCGCCGAGGGCGCCGACATGGTCCTGATGAAGCCCGCCCTCCCCTACCTCAACGTCATCCGCGCCGCCCGAGAGCGCTTCGACGTCCCCCTCGGCGCCTACCAGGTCTCCGGCGAATACTCCATGCTCCACGCCGCCTTCCAGCGCGGCTGGCTCTCGCCCGGCCCCGCCATCCTCGAGTCCCTCATCTCCATCCGCCGCGCCGGCGCCGACTTCATCGTCACCTACTTCGCCCCCGCCGCCGCCCGCGCCCTAGCCTGAAGAGAGCCTCCGGCGGCGTCGCGTAGGAGTGTGTGCGGGCAGAAGTGGTGTGGTGAGCTTCTCGTAGAGGGCGAAGAGGAACTCGACGCGCTCGCGGTCGCTGGCGAAGGGCTCGGGGCGGTAGCAACGCTCAACGGCGCGGTCGAGCCGTTGGTGGGCGTGAACGAGTTCTGCGGGCATGGTAAGCGGATCGTAGAGCTGGGCGAGCGTGGAGTCGGGATAGAGCGCGCGAGCGTCGAGGACGGCCTGTGCAAGCTCTTCGACTTTGACCTTCTGGGCAGAAGTAGGATTCTCAGGCCATGGAAAATTGTTGTAGACGAGGGTGTTGGAGTAACGAAAATCGGACTTGAGACGACCCGCCACGAGCCTGACCCAAGCCATATGCATGGATGACGAGAGTACACCTAGGTGGTAGAGATCGAAACCTGCAACGCATAGGGCTTCTGTGGCGGCTATCACAGTTGGTTCTAATATTTGGATTGGTATATACCGTCTCGTTTGGGAAGACGTCTTCGGGATTGCCAAATAGTCTGAGGTGGGCTGCCGTATCTCGCCGAAGAGTGCTGGCGTCGCTGCGAGTTCTCTGGTCGTCTCCCGTCGGCTTTCCATCCTGTATGCCTGAACCGCAGCTATCCGATCCCGAATCTTTGAGGAGGTAATTTGATTTGGGGGAACTCCCCGAAGCCAGAGACAATAGCGCATTTCGCCGTTCATTAAATCCTCTGCTCCGATGAATCGCCGAATTAGCACGGCGCATTCGGGATCTTCCGTTAACAGCTCTTCCCGTTCCTCAGGCGACAGCAGCAGATGCCCGCCATCGTTGGCCATGTTGCCGAAAACGATTGGAGGCACATCCGATAGGGGTGTGGTTCGCTTCAGAATGGTTGTGTTACCGCCCTCGACGAGGTAGGGGCTAATGTTTGTCGTGGGTATTGATACAAAATTTCTCTCCGTTGCGTCGGGAATATGCAGCGATCTTACCGCGCGGACTATCTGAGAGAATCCGACGATTACAACGTGTACGTGCGCCATCCCTCGCGCCTCGCTAGTCCAGGCGAAGGTCTGGTAGGCAAAGTTGATGGCGAGTTGATATTTTGAGAACAAATAGCGCCAGAGGATGCCGGGTTGCTCGCCCTGAGAGATGGAGTTGGTCGAGACGAAGGCGACTTCAATCGCTGTGCCGTTGATGTACCGCGCAGCTTTGATGTACCAGGCGGTGACGTAATCTAGAACGCCAGCGCCAGCGATGCCGCCAGCCTCGCGGATGACGCGAAGCATATCATTTTTCTGTTCGCCGCTCATCAGACTCTTACCGACAAATGGCGGATTGCCGAGGATATAGGAGCATTCTGTGGACGGCAATAGTTCATTCCAGTCCATCTGAAGGGCATTGCCCTGGAGGATGTGTGGCGAGTTGCGCAAGGGAAGGCGGACGTAGCGCTGGCCGAAGGCCTCATGAACGCGCATGTTGCTCTGGTGGTCCATGAGCCACATCGCGACCTCGGCGATGCGGACGGGCCACTCCTCGATCTCGATGCCGTAAAACTGGTTGACATCGATGCGGGAGAGACGGGAGACTTCTTCGAGCGAGAGGGCCTGCTGGCCCTGTTGGATCTCACGGATTAGGTCGAGTTCAAGGAGGCGCAGTTCGCGATAGGCGATGACGAGGAAATTGCCGCATCCACAAGCAGGGTCGAGGAACTTGAGGCGGGTAAGTCGCTCGCGGAACTCATTGAGACGAGAAGTGTGGCGGGTGGAGCGGTCGTTGCGGATGGATTCAAACTCAGCCCGCAGAGAGTCGAGAAAGAGCGGTTGGATGACTTTGAGGATGTCGCGTTCGCTAGTGTAATGCGCACCAAGTTTGCGACGGAGGTTGTGCTCAGGGTCGTCGGCTTGAATGACCTCTTGGAAAAGAGCGCCGAAGATGGCAGGGGATATGCGAGACCAGTCGAAGTTTGCGGCTTCAAGCAGGGCCTTGCGCATTGGGCCATTGAATGCTGCGAACTGTAAGCGTTCTCGGAATAGTGCTCCATTGACCCAAGGAAACGCTTGGAGGGTCTCATCTAGGTTGCGTTGTCGCAGACGCTCTTCTTTGTCAAGGACGGCGAAGAGTTCATTCAGGCGAGCACCGAGGTCGGAACCGTCGGGGTGGGTTCGGTTTTCGATGTAGAGCTTGAAGGAGTCTGGCTCGAAGATACCGGTATCTTCGGCGAACATGCAGAAGAGGATTCGGACGAGGAAGCGTTCGAGGTCGTGGCCTGTATAGCCGCCTCTCTTGAGGGTATCGTGCAGAGCCGCCATGATGGCGACAGCCTTTAGGTTCAGTTCATCTTGAGGTTTGGAGGAATGGACCTTGTAGCCGGGTATGAATGCTAAGTCGCGGATATGGCGATGCAGCTCCGCGAGGGGGAACTCAGTGCGGTGAAAACGGAGGCCACGGAAGAGCGGCAGGTCGAGCTGTTCTTCTGGCTCAAGATCGTAAAGGGCGAAACGTTGGAAGTCGGAGAGAAGGATGTAACGAGGGACTTCATCGCCACGGCCGGAGGATTGCAAGTCCTGAATGTAGTCGAAAGCCTGAGCTTCGGCAGCTTCGAGGCTAGCGCCGGCGCTCTTGTGTTCGACGAGAAGCTTGCCTTTCCAAAGAAGATCAATGAAGCCGTAGGTGTGCTTGATCCGCTCGACCGGTTCTTCGAAGGAGGCGACAGTGCGGCGAGGAATCCCGAAGACGAGAAAGAATTCGTTCCAGAAAGTTTGCTTCTCGGCCTGTTCGCGGGTTTCGGCGGACCATGCGCGGGAGAATTGAATGGCCCGCGTCTTGATTTCGTTCCATGAGAGGCTAGGCATGTGGGTTGATTGTAACGGGCGGAGCGCGAAGGTGGCGAAAACTTGTACCTGCGAAGGCACATTTGTCGTCTATGAATTCTGCGGCGCGTCGTGCAGCGCGCGGACGACTTCTTCGAGTGTCGCAGTGAGCTGTGCCGGGTCGGTCTCTTCATCTGCCGCCGGAATGGCCCGCCCAATCCGCACCTCGATCTTGCCGGAGCGGAACCAGCGCTCGCCGCTCGCGCGAATCTCGCCCAGCCCAACCAGCGCCACCGGCACAATCGGCACGCGCGACTCCGCCGCCAGCAGTCCAATGCCGGGCCGAAATGCATGTAGTTTGCCATCGCGGCTGCGCGTGCCCTCGGGGAAGATCAGCACCGAGTAGCCGCGGTCCATCGCCTCGCCCGCATGCGCAAAGCTGCGCCGGAACCCTCGCGCGCGCGGCAGCGGGAAGACGTTGAACAGCGCCGTCAGCAGCCAGTACGCCGCCGGCCCAAAGAAATTTGCCACCGCGTTCGGCTGGTTGCGCGCGTGACGCATGTCCATCAGCATCTCGCCCGACATCGCCGCCGCAACGCGCCTCCGCAGCTTCGCCGGCAGCGCGTACAACACCAGCGCCCCGTCGTACGCCGTAACGTGGTTGGCAATCACCAGCACCGGCGCGTCGGGCAACTCCGCCGCCTCGCAGACCACGCGCGGCGCGGCAAGCAGCCACACCACAGGCCGCATCACCAATTCGATAAACGCCCCGCGCACCGCCTGCATCGCCCAGCTCCACGGCCAGTGCGGATAGCTGTGCTCACGAGTTGCAGGTTGTTCGTTGACCGGTGTTCGTTCTTCGTTGTCGGTGGTTCGCTGCCGGTCGTCTGTTGGCAATGCACGGTCAACGGAGAACGGAGATCGCAAAACGGTTCCTTCGACCAGCGCGCGCAGCTCGCCCACATCTTCCAACTTCGACACCGCATCGTCTTCCAGCTCCAATCCAAAGCGTTGCTCCAGCGCGGACTGCAACTGCACGCGTCCCAGCGAGTCCAGATGCAGGTCTTCGCTGAGCCGCATCTGACTGACCGCGGCGGAATCCCGTCTCTCATCAACCGCAATCGCCTCGCCCGTGACCTCGGCGATCAGCTCCAGCAACTCATCGCGATCTGCCGCGACCGCAGCCTGCCGTCCGTCCGTCAGCTTCTCGCAGGCCCACCGCGCCACCTCTCGCCGCACCAGCTTTCCGGTCGACGTGTACGGGAACTCAAGCTCCGGCCAGCGCAGCACGCGGCGGATCTGCTGGACCTCGGCCAGCCCGCGGTTGGCCTCTGCCACGGCGCGCCGCAGTTCTTCTTCCCCGCCGGAAAACAGCACCACGGCGACCGGCTCCGCGCCGCCTGCCATCTCGCACGCGACGACGACTGCGCCGCGCACACCTGCCTGCGCCACCAGCGCGGCCTCCAGGTCCGCGGGATGGATGTTCATCCCCGCGCCGGTCACAATCACGTCGCCCTTGCGTCCGAGGAATCGCAGATCGCCCGCCGCATTCTTCTCCGCCAGATCGCCGGTGGCCAGCCACTCGCCCTCGCGCGCGCGCATCCGGCCCGCGGACCAGGTGGCTCCGGAGAGCATCTCGCCGCGCACCAGGATCTCGCCCTCGTCGGTAATCTTCACCTCGCGTCCCGGCAGCGCCCTCCCAATCGTTCCCGGCGCGATGTGGAAGGGATGGTTCAGCGTCACCAGCGCTGCCGTCTCCGTCATGCCGTAGCCCTGGATCAGCGCAAATCCCAGCCGGCTCCAGAAGGCCTCCAACTCTGCCGGCAGCGTCGCGCCGCCCGAGATCACCGCCCAGAACTTCCAACCCAGCGCGCTGTGTACGCGCCTGTACCGCCACCACTTCCGCAGGACCCCCTTCACTCCGCCCCCACCGTCATCCCGAGCGGGTGCCCCATTCACCGCGCGCTTTTGCGCGGTGGGTGGGGTTTCCAACTCCGGGAACCTCCCCAGCAGATGCGCCCTCAGCATATGCAGTACGCGCGGCACGGCCACCAGCACCGAGATGCGCTCGCGCCGCACCAGCTCGGTCATCCGCGCCGGTTCAAGCTGCTCGGCGAAGTGGACCTCGGCGGCCAGCAACGCCGGGCACCACAGCCCCATGAACTGACCGAAGACGTGGCTCAGTGGAATGCTGTGCAGGAACCGCAGCGGATGAAATACCCGCTCGTAGCGGCGATACTTTGCCATCTCGCTCTCGATGGACTGGAGGCTGACCAGCACATTGCGATGCGTATGCACCACGCCGCGCGGCTCCGCCGTCGTCCCCGAGGTAAAGACGATCTGGAACGGCGTCTCCCGGTTGACCGCATCGCTGACCGCGAACAGCGGCTCCGCCGGCAGCCGCTGCGCAATCCCACGCAGCTCCATCATCGGGATCGCAGGTTCCGTCTTGCTTAAGGGCACGGATTTATCCGTGCCGTAAGCCTTCGCGGGGTCGGTGGGCTTTAGCCCCTGAGGGATTCCTTCCTGCGCCATGCCACCCTGTTCCGACCGGGTGCTCAATCCTATCGTGGCCTCATCGCGAAAGGGTGGGCTGCCGTTTGCGATCTCTGCCAGCAGCCGCGCATCGCCCACCACCAGCTTTGGCGCAACGTCCTTCACCACCCGCCCCGCGAACTCGCTCGAGCCCGCCGCGTCCAGCGGCACCGCGATCACCCCCCGCAGCAGGCAGCCGAAGAAGACCCCAATCCACTCCGCCGAGTTCTCGCCCCACAACGCCACGCGCTCGCCCGGCGCCACCCCGCGCCGCTCCAGCTCCGCCGCAAAGCGCCCCGCAATCCCGGCCAGCTCGCCATAGGTCGTCGCGTAGCGCCGGTTGCCGCAGTGCGCCACCACCGCCGTCTCCCCGGCGTGGCTGCGAAACTCCTCCACAAGGCTGGCCAGATGCTCCCGCATGGCTCCGATGATAGATGCTTTTGTAGTTTTGAAGTGGAGCATCCGAGCCGGAGCGCATGTACAACTTCAATGCGCCGTCTCGGTACCTACTTCGCCGACCAAACCGCCCGCACGTTGGTTAGAACTATGACCGTTCGGCATACTGGCGTATTGTTGTGGCGTCGATCTGATCGCTGGGCACAAGTCGATAATGACGCTCATCGACGATCAATGCATTTCCGTCTTCCACAGTAAGTTCAAAGAGAGCGATCACATCATCTTCCATGAACTGGGCCGAGACGGGTCGACAGATAAGATCCGGGAATTTGATTCTGCAACAGGCCGTGTCCTGAAGCGTCTGGACTGGCGAGAGCTTGTCCGATCCACCCTTTGCCTGAACCGGAATGACAAAGTGTGCGCCGTTCTTGTTGAGGCCGACGTATATCTCGTCGATCTCGATTTGGCCCATACCTCTCACGTGGGTGCGAAGGTGATTCTGGAGCGAGTATGTTGTCAATCCGAGGAAGATGTCGATCAAACGGTTATACCGTACCTTTGCCAACAATGCCTGTTCGTCACCCTGAGCGTAAGCGCCGATGATCTCGGGAGTCGCATCCGGTATTTTGATTGCTGCGATGTCTAGCCTCGGCTTGAAGATCGTTCCGCCCACCTTGACGAGCCGGAAACGATAGCGACCTAGGCCCGCGCCCTCTATGATCCAGCTCTTCCCCTTGGGAGCGGTAGTGAGAATTGCGGCGGGAAGCGTGTTTCGGAATTTGAAGCTGTATATGACATCCCCAAGGTTGTCGGGCCGATTCACACCTGTGGCCTCGGATGCCTCTACCATCTCGTCCCGATGAAACTCGAACTCCTCCAACCCTTTCTTCCAGTGCTTCTGGAAGATATGGAGGATGATTGAGACGTATTGCGTGGACTTGACCGTTTTGGATGTCTTGGTTGTCATGCTCTTCCTCATGCCATTGCCAGTGCGAGTTGATCGGATTGTTGCCGGTCTGCTGGGCGCAGTCTCTTGCCCACCACTCCTCCGGATACGCCGTAATGACGAGCGGCAGCGGTAACCGTCATCTTGAGCAGGGACTCCGAACCGAGATCGAGGCTGGCCTGTGGGTGATCGGGGACGATGTTCATGGCCCGCAATACCACAGATGCCACGGCGCGACCGAGCAAAGGCGGTACCGAGTTGCCGATTTGCCGAAAGCCGTGCCACTTCGTCGCATGAAAGCGGAACCAATCGGGGTAGGAGTGGATACGAGCGGCCTCTCGCACGGTGATACAGCGTGGTGTGTAGGGATGGATCGGTCGCGGCGAGGTGAAGGCTCCCAAATCGCTTCCCGTTCCCGCTCGCAAGGTATTCGACAGACCGTTTGGATCGAGCTTCAGAAAGCGACTGATCGGCTCGACTTTGCCATGCGCTGTCGCCTCAAATCGTTGTATTGAGAGGTGCGTATGTTCTGTGCGCATACTGGAGGTCAGTCGTTTTGGGTTCCAGACTCTAGGATGGGAGAAATCGCTTGCGTCCGCAAGTGTCCCGCGTAGAGTCTTCGCGTAGCGAGAAGTTTTGCCGAATTTTGCCGCGTTTGTCGAATCGCTGTCGATAAGCTCGTCGAGACGATTCACATCGGGAAGGTCTCCGATCGCATCCCAAACGCCGATGCGCGGAGCGGCGGAAGGAATCGGATAATTCGGCAATGGAAGCCCGTTCTTCGCACCGATAAGGAAAAGTCTCTGCCGGTCCTGTGGGACTCCGAAATCTGCGGAATTGAGCACGCGATAAGGCAGCAAAACATCGTAGCCGTTCTGTTGAAACGTGTCTACGAGTTCTTGCAAAAGCTGCTTATGCCGCCCAACGGTCAGTCCCTTTACGTTTTCAAAGACGAAGTAGTTGGCGTTCAATTCAGTCGTCAGGCGAACGAACTCCAGCAGCAGTCGATTGCGCGGATCGTCCAGCGCTCGCTTTCCCATGAGAGAGAAGCCTTGGCAAGGAGCACCGCCGAATACAACGTCGATACATGCGCTCCCCAGCTTTGCCGCTTTGCGAATATCGGCACCGGAAAGTCTTGTTGCATCGGTGCAGATGGAGATGCACTTGGGGAAGTTGAACTCATGGACGGCACAGTGCACAGGATCGATCTCTACAGCCGCCCTAACGTCGAAACCGGCCTGCTCGAAGCCGAGCGACAGTCCTCCGGCCCCTGCAAAGAGGTCTACACCGATAGGCCGTCTTCGGTTCCTGTTCTCAGTCCGCAAGAAACTCCTCGATTCGCACTTCCAATTTTTGCGGGTTCTTCAATTCGCACTGCCAGACAGTTAGGATACTCCAACCCAATTTCTTCAATTCCCGCCGCGTACGGCGGTCGCGCGCTACGTTTGTGAGAAACTTCTCTTGCCAAAAGTCCGAGCGAGTCTTTGGAGATGTTGCGTATCGACATCGCGCGTGCCGATGCCAGAAACAGCCGTGTACGAAGATTATCTTGCGTCGGCCCGGGAATACCAAATCCGGCTTGCCGGGTAGGCTGGCAACATGAAGTCTGAAGCGATAGCCAAGAGCATGAACCAGACTTCGAACCGTGAGCTCCGGCTTCGTGTCCTTCGAATGGACGGCTGCCATGATGAGGGAACGCTTGCCGCGATTTACATGATCCGTCACTCACCAAAGCCTCATCAACAAGATGACTCGCTTCAAAGGGATGCCGAAGATCTGATAAGAAATCGTTCCAAGAAAAGTTCGACATGTGGCTCGATTGTAGTCGCAGGTCCGCGAAGGTGGCAGATTCTTGTACCTGCTAAGGAACGTAGGGGGCGTCCAGAATTTTCCGGCGTCGGTTCAGAGTGAGAAGATGGACTTGTCCGCAGCAAGCTCGATGCAGGAGGAACCCCAATGCCCACGCACTTCACTCCGGAGGCCCTCAAGTTTCTGCGCGGGCTCGCGCGCCACAACGACCGCGCCTGGTTCGACCCGCGCAAGGCCATCTACGAGCGCGAGCTTAAGGCCCCCATGCTCGCGCTCATCGAGGAAATCAACGCCTCCATGGCCGCCTTCGCGCCGGATCACATCCGCCCAGCGCCGAAGTGCCTCTTCCGCATCTATCGCGACACGCGCTTTGCCGCCGACAAGCGCCCCTACAAGACCCACGTCGCCGCCTGGTGGGTCCGCTCCGGAATGGAGAAGACCTCCGGCGCGGGCTTCTACTTCCACGTCAGCTCCACCGAGACCATCATCGCCGCCGGAGCATACATGCCCACCCCCGAGCAGACGCTCGCCATCCGCCGCTACCTGCACGACCACCACGCCGAGCTGCGCACCCTCCTTGCCGGCCGCAAGCTGCGCGCCGCCATGAGCGAGTTCGACGGCAACCGTCTCACCCGTCCACCGCGCGGCTTCTCCGCCGATTCGCCGGCGCTCGACCTTCTCCTCTGCCGCCAGTGGGGCGTCTCGGCCACGCTTCCCGCCGAGCGCGCAACCCGGCCCACGCTGCTCCGCGACATCACCTCCCGCTTCTCTCTGGCAGCCCCCATCGTCCACCTCCTCAACCGTGCGATTTCTTCGGCCCAGCCTGCAAAATTCCAGGAAAAAACCGCATTTGTTCCAAAAATAGGACAAAACCCGAAGAAAACGGCAAAATAACTGTGGAAACCAGATAAAACCCATTGACAAAGCAACCCGAATGGTCGAAGGTGAATTGCGGTACGTTTCCTGACACCCGCATAAACACCGGCGATTTCGCAGCACGGACTCCGGAAGCCGGTTCAACGCGGGCCGGTCAGGCGGACTGATCGGCACCACAATGCACTCGCAGCACAATCCTGAACCACCAACTTGGAACCAAGGAGCAACTTATTATGGCAAAAGGTATGACCAAGACAGCGCTGGTACGCGCACTGGCAGAAAAGCTCGAATTGACCAACAAGCAGACCGCATGCTTCCTCGAAGTGCTGGCTGAGACCGCCGTCAAGGAGACCAAGAAGAACGGTGAGTTCACCATTCCCGGCATCGGCAAGCTGGTCAAGGCAGATCGCAAGGCCCGCCTCGGACGCAACCCCCAGACTGGCGAGACCATCAAGATCAAGGCCAAGACCGTGGTCAAGTTCCGCGTCGCCAAGGCTGCCAAGGACGCAATCGCGCCGCCGAAGAAGTAGTCCCTCCCCCTGGGTCTGACTGAATCGTAGGCAGAAGCAATCCGGCCCGCCGCCCCGCGGAATCTCCGCGGTTGAGAGCGGTCTCACTGCTCCTGTGGAGGCAAAGCAACGGATCTGGGCGCGGTCTCTCGCAAAGAGACCGCATAGCCCATCCTTGCAAAGCCGCAGGAACAGTGCGACCGTTCAGGCGGCGGGCTGGTTCTGCATTCAAGAATCAAGCGCGTGAATTGTATTTGTAACCAATATAGTAGCATAATCAGGCAATGCGGAAGCAGCTCGCTGCTTTGCAGCCCGGCTAGCCTTCGCCCAGCGCCGCCAGGATCGCGTCGAAGTCCTCCACCCCCGAGTACTCGATGATCACTCGTCCTTTGCCCTTCTTGTCCTCAATCCGCACCTTCAGCCCGAGCCTCCGTTGAATCAGATCGCGCGCCTCGCGCACATTCGGATCGAGTGGCTCGATTACAGCCTTCGCCTTCTTTGCCTTCGATTCAGGATGGATGAGCCCCTGCACAAAAGTCTCGGTCTGCCGTACAGACATCGACAATGCGTTCACCTTCGCCGCAGCCGCCGTCATCCGTTCTGCCGACTCCAGCGCCAGTAACGCCCGCGCATGTCCGAAGCTGAGCTGGCCGGACTCCACAAGGCCTTGGATCGAAACTGGTAACTTCAACAAACGAATGAAGTTACTAACGCTAGCGCGGTCCTTTCCCGTGCGCACAGCCATCTGATCCTGGGTCAGCTTGAACTCGCGGCCCAGCCGCTCGAACGCCCGCGCCTGCTCCATCGGGTTCAGGTCCGCGCGCTGCAGGTTCTCGACGATGGTCATCTCCAGCGCCTGCTCGTCGGAGACCTGGCGCACGATGGCCGGAATCGTCGTCTTGCCCGCCGCCTGGGAGGCGCGCCAGCGCCGTTCTCCCATGATCAGTTGGTATCGCCCGCCCGCCAGCTCGCGCACCACCACTGGCTGCACCACGCCGGTCGCGGCGATCGACTGCGCCAACTCGCCGAGCTGGATCTCGTCGAAGCCGCTGCGTGTCTGGTTGGGATTGCGGTCGATGCGGTCGAGCGCGATCTCCAGCGGCTTTCCCGTCGCTTCGGGCGCGGGAGCCATCTGCGGCCGCGGTCCAAGCAGGGATTCAATTCCCTTGCCAAGCGCTGGCCGGCGCTTCAGCTCAGTGTGGGTTGCAGTTGATTCCATGGTATAAACCTCTTTCTGCGTTGCGTCTAGCGCTCATCGCTGAAAGCTGATCGCTGACAAAAACCTCTTCCGCGGAGACTACTTCGAATAGGGCCAGAAACGGGGAACCGCCTTGATCTCTTTATCTCCATCATTCTGTTGATTTTGCGCCTTCGGACTAACAATTCCATTCCTGCGCAGCAGCTCGGCCGCAAGCGCGTTGTACGCCTCCGCGCCCTTTGACCGCGGGTCATAGAGCTGAATGGGCTTGCCGTGGCTTGGTGCCTCGGCCAGCCGAATGTTGCGCGGAATGGTCGTAGCCAGCAGCTTTTCCCCGAAGAATGACTGCAGGTTTTCCGTGACCTGCTGCGACAGGTTGGTGCGATCGTCATACATGGTCAGCAGCACCCCTTCCAGCGCCAGCGTGGGGTTGAACGCCTGGGCCACCTGGTCGAGCGTCTGCATCAGCTCCGATATGCCTTCCAGCGCGAAGTACTCCGCCTGCATGGGCACCAGCAGGCCATCGGCGGCGACCAGCGCGTTCAGGGTCAGCAGGTCGAGCGCGGGCGGGCAGTCGAGCACAATGAACGGATAGCTGCCGCGGATGGGAGCGATGGCCTCGCGCAGGCAGAACTCGCGGCGCTCCTGCGAGACCAATTCCAGGTTTGCGCCTATCATGTCCTTGCTTCCGGGCAGCAGGACCAGCGACGCAATCTCAGTTGGCAGCAGTGTCTCCTCCAGGGTCGCCGATCCCATCAGCACATCGTAGATGCTCAGCCGCGATTCGCTGCGTGCTACGCCAAGTCCTCCGGTGGCGTTGGACTGCGGGTCGCAGTCGATCAGCAGTGTGGACAGCCCTTCCAGCGCCAGCGCGGCAGCCAGGTTGATGGCCGTGGTGGTCTTGCCCACTCCGCCCTTCTGGTTGACCACGGCGATCACCTTGGAGGAAGGCGTTGCAGTGGGGTTGGGCATCGGATTCAGATCTGAAGGGTAGCTGGTCACGGTGTAGAGGAAGACTATCGGGCGATAGGGTTGGATGGCAACGCCGTAGGCTGTGAAGAAGTTTGCATCCCTGTGGAGAACCTGTGGACGCTTTCAAATGAGGCTGCTACGGCGGGAGATTGTGTATGCGAGGTGTGGAAAACTTTTTTCAGTGAGCGGCAAAATGGGACTGTTCCACGTGGAACATTTAGGTCTCACCCGGCCACTTCTCTCTCCTTGGGACCTCTCTCGCAGGATCACGAGTGCGGATGGTGTTCCACGTGGAACATCGGGCAGAACGGGGCAAACCGTACCTCTTTGATTAACAGTAGCGGGCATCAACAGCGGTGCGCAATCCATAGCACGCCGTCGTTCGACTCCGGCAGCGGCACTGGCTCATCCATCCGGAACTTCTCCGCAAGGCCGGCATAGCTCGACTGCCGGGTTGTCCCCACAATCACCACCTGCTCCCTGGCCCGCAGCCCGGCCTCACCCACGGCTCGCTCCATCTCGTCCACCGCGCGCAGAGCCACTGCGTCAAACCGCCGCGCCGCCGGCATCGCCTCCACCCGTCCGGCCCACACCTCAGTCGGCAAGTTCAAGCTGCGAACCACCTCATGTAGAAACGCCGCCTTCTTGCCGTGGGATTCCGCCAGTGTCACCTGCACCTCAGGCCGCAACAATTGGATTGGGACCCCGGGAAACCCTGCGCCGGATCCGAAGTCGAGCAGCGTTCCGCATGCGCCCAGGTGGGCCCCGACGAACAGGCTCTCGCCGAAGTGCCGCCGCACGATCTCCTCGGGCGTGCGAATCGCAGTCAGGTTGATCCGCGCGTTCCATTTTACGATAAGTTCAAGATAAATAATGAGTTGATCGCATATTCCAGGCCAGTCTTCCCCTTCTGCAACCGTTCCCCCGGCCTGCCCGATTGGCAAACCGGCATAAGGCTCCAGCAGTTTAGCGATCAATTCGGAAGTCAAAGGGAACCCTCTAAACCGCGGGTGTGGACGCTGGACGCGGAACCCACGCCGCTGCCTCGGCGACGAATCGCGCGAACAGCGCCCTGGACGCGGTGCTCTCGTCAAAGGTACGCTCCGGGTGCCACTGGACCCCGAGCACAAATCTTCCGCCCAGCCCATCTGGCGTGTTTTCAATCGCTTCCACAACGCCATCCTCGGCAGAGCGGGCGCAGACGCGCAGCCCATCGCCGGCAGTCGCGATGGCCTGATGATGGCTTGAGTTGACTGGCAGCAGAAGGGCCCCGTCGCGCTCGGGAACCTCTTCATCGCTGACCAGCTCGCCAAGCAGCGAATCCGGCGACACCGATGCTATATGAGCGACAACAACGCCGCGCTGCCTGTGGTTCACAGCCTGACCGGTCAGATGCTGCACCAGCGTCCCACCCCGCCAGACATTGAGCATCTGGGTCCCAAAGCAGATGGTGAAGATCGGCTTGCCCATATTGTGAGCGTCCTGCAGCAGCAGTTCGTCGACATTTTCGCGGGCAAGGTCGGCCGGAGCGCACTCCGCAACCGGCTTTTGCCCATACTTCTGCGGATTGACGTCCGCGGGGCTGCCCGGCAGCAGAACGCCCTGGCACTCCGCAATCAGCCGGGCGGTCGTGGCCGGAGGCTCGCCCAGCGGCACCTCCACGGCCTCGCCTCCGCTCTGCTCGACAGCCGTCGCATACTGTTGCCAGGCGCGGCTGCTGTACTCGGGATCGGTGCTGGGGACTGGGATGGCGATGCGGGGTCTGCTCATGGCGGCGTCTAGGCTCCGGGAGTCGCGTTGCGGGAATCGGCCGCGGCGCGAGAGTCGGCCGTTGGCGCTAAATCCGAGTACTGATAGTACATCTTACCGATCTCCTCGTAGAGACGCACAGTCAGGGCGTCGGCGTCCCGGGTGGTCATCCCGGCGGTGGGAATTGGGTCGCCGGCGATAATCATTAAAGGTCGCGGGCGAAGGCTGTACACATGGATGGGCAGCAGCTCGTAGGTCCCGATCAGAGCCAGCGGAATCAGCGGAACGCCAGCCTTCAGCGCCATGAAGGCGCAACCCGAGTGGGCGGTCTGCATGTGCCCGTCCGGGCTTCGCGATCCCTCGGGAAATAGCACCAGCGGCATTCCGGCCTTCAGCGCCGCAACCCCGCGCAACAGCCCCGCGATGGCTGAGCGGGAATTTCCAATATCGATGGGCACCTGACCCGAGTGCTTCAGGTACCAGCCGACAAACGGCACCTTCCAAAGACTTTGCTTTGCCATAATGCGGAACTGGAAGGGCAGCTTGGCGAACAGCGCCGGTGTATCCATATAGCTCAGGTGGTTCGAGGCATACACCGCGACAGGATAATTCCTCAGCTTCTCCGCGCCCACAATGCGCACCGGCGAGAACGCGCAGCGCAGCATGACCGCGGCCCAGGCACGCGCCACCAGGTGTTGCTGGCGGCCCGACCGGTCCCACAGCCCGCAGATCAGCGAGATACTTCCAAAACCGGCGGTTGCCAGGGCCATCAGCGGGATGCACACAAACATGGTGAACAGGCGCAGATGGGCGGGAATCCGGTGCTCTGGCGGCGGCGCACCACCCGGGTCTGCATCTGTTTCGATCCTGTTCCGGCTCATGCTCTCGCTCATGGTTCCAGGTTCGCCTCGCGCACCGCGCCGGCCAGGTAGATGGAGCCGGCCGCCACGATCAGGCCGCCGGCAGGTGTCAGGCCTCTGGCCAGAGCCAGGGCTTCGCATGGATTGGCTGCAGTCTGCGCCGGAATCTCCAGCGCCCGCGCGGATGTCAGTAAAGCTTCCAGGCTCGCCGCGCGCGGGTTGTCGATAGGCGCGAAGACGATGTGGTCGAGCGGTCTTCCCGCGTTCGAGTCGAAGAGCGGAAACAGAATCCGCGCCATCTGGGTGAGGTCTTTATCGCGCAGGCAACTGAAGATCAGCGTGCGCGGACGCTGATCTGCAAGCGTTGCGATGGCCGCGCGCAGTGCCCATGCGCCCGCCGGATTGTGCGCCACATCCAGCAGCAGGTCGGGAGGCAGGAACTCCAGCCGGCCCGGCCAGGACGTGTTGGCAATCCCCGCTTCTATCGTTGCGTTTGTTATATTGTAACTTTTACTGTTACGTATTGACCGGTTTTTTACGTTCCGCAATTCGCCCGCCGCGGCAATCGCCAGCGCCAGGTTGCGCCGCTGGTGTTCGCCGGCCAGCGGAGAACGCACCCGCAGTCGTTCGCCAGCGAGCAGTATTTCGTAGTGGTTCGGACGCAAAGGGAGAGTTGCTGCCTGCTCGGGCAAGTCCGGCGGGAAGCCGCAGCCGCGAAGAAACTCCGCCGCATCGATAACGCGCACATCCAGCGCCACGGCTGCCTCTCCGATCGAACGGTTGGCTTCCGCGTGCTGCGGCAGCGTCACCAGCGTGCCGCGCGCCCGCATGATTCCGGCCTTTTCACGCGCAATCTCGGCGATCGTCTCGCCCAGATACTCCTGATGGTCCAGCGCAATGTCGGTGATGACCGCGAGTATCGGCTCCACAATGTTGGTCGCATCGAGCCGTCCTCCCAGCCCCACCTCCAGAATGGCGATCTCCGCCTTGCGTTCGGCGAAGTGGAGAAACGCGAGCGCGGTCAGCGACTCGAAGAAGCTGGGAGCGTGCGGCAGCTCGCCGGTCGCTACCAGCCGCTGCGCCGTCTCGTCGACCAGGAAGTACAGCCGCGCAAACTCCTCTTCCGAAATCTCTCGCAATGCGAAGGCTCCTGGGGCCTCATCTATAGCCTCCGTCGGTTCGGCCACGCGGATCCGCTCGGTCGCGCGCGCGAGATGCGGCGAAGTATACAGCGCCGTGCGCAACCCCGCCGCCGCGCAGATGCTGGCCAGCGTCGCCGCCGTGCTCCCTTTGCCGTTGGTTCCCGCGATCAGGACCGCGGGAAACTCTTTCTGCGGATCGCCCAGCGCGCGCGCCAGAACTCGCATCTGCGCCAGGTCGAACTTCCGCCGCGCAGTTGGCAGGACAAGCTCCAAACCAAGGCCATGCAGATGTTCAACCGCAGCGACGTAGGACATGTCGTTATTCTAGTCGGAATGGAGCGTCGCGCTGCTCGCGATGCGCTGGTCGTGGGATGGTCTGTGAACTCCGCAGGCTCACTTCCACGTTCCCGATTGCTCCCCGTCTTCATTGCATCGCTCCCAGCCCTGACCTACACTGGGGTCTGTCCCGCGCGCCACGGGCGGTTAGCTCAGCTGGTTAGAGCGCCTGCCTTACAAGCAGGAAGTCGGGGGTTCGAGTCCCTCACTGCCCACCATCCCCTTGTTTTTCATATTCGGTTTTTCCATATTCAACCATCTCCCGCGAGTGGCATAATTCCCCAGCGACCGCTTTGCGTTTTCCTGTCCGCACTGAAGATCATCGGACTTAAGTAAGCTTGAATCGAAAGGCACCAACGAGGCAATTTATGAACTTACTGAAGAGACTCTCGCTCCTCGCATCCCTCTGCGTCACGCTCTGCTTCACGCTGGCGGTCCGCGCCCAGGTCAAGCCTTCCGCGCTCTTCAGCGACCACATGGTCTTGCAGAGCGGAACGCTGGTGCCCATCTGGGGCACGGCCACTCCCGGCGAGAAGGTCGCCGTCACGCTCAACGGCCAGACCCGCTCCGCCACCGCCGACGCGCAGGGTAAATGGACCGTCAGCCTCTACAACCTCAAGCCCGGCGGCCCCTTCGAGATGACCATCGCAGGCGATCGCGCGGGCGACGCTCCCATCGTGGTCAAGGACGTTCTGGTCGGCGAGGTGTGGCTCGGCTCGGGCCAGTCCAACATGCAGTTCAACGTCTCGGCCAAGGGCCATCCGCCCTACGGCCTGCTCAACGAGGACAAGGAGATCGCCGCCGCAAACTATCCGCAACTGCGCATGTTCACGGTCAAGAACGCCACCGCGTACGGTCCGCAGTCCGATCTCGTCGGCTCATGGCAGGTCTGCACTCCGCAGACCGTGCCCGACTGGTCCGCCGTCGGCTATCTCTTCGGGCGCGATCTCAACCAGGCGCTCAAATTGCCCGTCGGCATCGTGCTCTCGGCCTTCGGGGCCAGCACCGCCGAGGCGTGGATTCCGCGCGATGCGATGGCAGCAGACCCGCTGCTGAAGCCCATGCTCGACAAGCTCGACGCCCGCGAAATCTACTTCAAGGCCCACCCAAACGCGCCCAGCGACGCCGACGCGCCTCCGTCGCCACAGACCATCAACGCCCGCCCTGGCCGCCCCGGCCCGCTGCGCGATCCAGCGCACGACCAGCACCAGCCCACCGTGCTCTATAACGCCATGGTCAACCCCATCGTTCCCTACGCCATTCGCGGCGCCATCTGGTATCAGGGCGAGTCGGTCGTCGGCGGCCCGCAGGGAGTCATGCTCTACGGCCACGTCATGGACACGCTCGTCACCCAGTGGCGCAGGCTCTGGCGCCAGGGCGACTTCCCCTTCTACGTCGTCCAGTTGCCCGGCCAGGCGAACGTCAGCAACAACCCCCTCATCCGCGAGCAGCAGGCCAAGATTCTTTCCCTGCCGAACACTGGGATGGCCGTCGTCCTCGACACCGGCGAAATTCACAATGTCCACCCCAAGAACAAGGAGCCGCTCGGCGAGGACCTGAGCAAGATCGCCCTGGCCAACGTCTACGGCCGCAAGATCGAGTTCTCCGGGCCGGTCTACGCATCCAGCAAGGTTGAAGGCAACGCGATCCACATCAAGTTCACACACGCCGCAGGCCTCAAGTCGAAGGATGGCGGCCCGTTGAAGTGGTTCCAGATCGCCGGCGCGGACCAGAAGTTCGTCGATGCCGACGCCAAGATTGTCGGCGACTCGGTTGTTGTCAGCAGTCCGCAGGTCGGCGCGCCGCTCGCGGTGCGTTACGCCTGGGACAACTTCCCCAACACCGCGAACCTCTACAACGGCGCAGGCCTGCAGGCCGCACCCTTCCGCACCGACGACTGGGACGCCATGCCTCCCATCGCCGCCCAGTTCACCGGAAAATAGCCAGCGGCGAATATTTTCTCTGTTGCTCGCTGCGGATGTAACTCTACGGGGGACTTTGCGCTGGACTATTTTTCTCTGTCCTTTGTTTTCTGCCGGAAGATATAGTGTCAACACCGATTTTTCGTGCAACAAGTACTCACGTCAACGTCGAATCCATTGCTTGATTTGGCGCTGACGGCCGGCAACGCGTGGATCAACCGGCAATATTTCTACCTGTAAAGAGGCTGAGGGGTGCTGCAATGAAGAAGCCGCCGTTTCTTACTGAGGTGATCGGAGCGGTCCCGTATCGGCTGCAACTGGCCGGCGGCTGGATCGACCAACCGTTCATCTCCCGTCTGAACTGCAAGCCTCCTGGTTCAATGGTTGTGGTTGCGATCGAGCCGGCCTTCCTTGTGATGGGGCGCTCCGGTTGCGCCAGTGGAACGCGTATAGTTGCCACGAAGCTGTGGAAGGGACGTCTGCCCAACCGTCCACGGGAAGAGCTGGTCCGCGAGCTGTACGCAGCGGAGAATGAGGGGAAGACCGAGCGCAGCGGATCGCAGGACATGATCGGGCTGGTGTATCCCGGCATCAATCGTCTGGACTACGATTTTGCGTCGCATGGCGGAGTCTTTCCCGCTCATATCGAGACGCTGAACCGCGCGCGTCCGGCACACTGGCTGGAAAAAGTCTTGCATCTGCTGCCCATCGAGCCGCGGCCCGAGGGCTACTCGCCGCTGGGCGAAAAGCATCTCGATCCGAAGTGGATTGCGCGCCTGGGCCAGAGCGGCAAAGACTGTTTCGATGCCATCCGCGGGATGGATGTGGATGCGCTGGGCGCTTCGCTGAATGACTGCATGGTTTGCTGGGAAAAACTGCTGCCGCATGTGGTTCGCCACCCGCTCATCAAACACGACCTGAAGGCGATTCTCAAGGCGTATCAGAAGAAGTATCCGGGCGCGATGTTCTCCGGGTGCGGTGGTGGTTACCTGATTGTTGCGTCGAAGGAAAAGGTTCCCGGCTCGCTTCAGGTTACGGTTCGAGTTGCGCCGGAAGCCTGATGCCGGCCAATCGCGTGGGTCTAAATAAATGCGGGTGAACTTCGATGGGTGCGGCTTTGCGCCTGTGCCTGGATAATTGAAGAATGTGTCATGCGCTTCAATCCGTCCTTGTCGCCGGAGCGTTCGACGACCTGCGCTCACAGCAGATTCGCATTCTGGAGGAAGCGGCCAGGCTGGGCGAGCTGACCGTATTGCTGTGGACTGACGATCAGATCCGGCAATTCGCGGGTCAACCGCCGAAGTTTCCCCTGGCCGAACGGCGCTATCTGTTGCATGCCGTGCGCTATGTGGGCCGCGTGGTTGAGGCTGCTGGCTTGGCCAATCCCGACGCGCTGCCAAAGCATATGTGTCCGGGCCTCTGGGTAGACACGGAAGCGACCGCCAACGCCGCGCGCCGGAAATTCGCGGCAGAAAATAATATCCCCTATTGCGTGATTCGGGCGGAACAAGTGCTGGGGTTTCCTCTGCCGGCGGCGTTGCCCGACGATCCCGGCCGTAAGAAGGTTGTGGTCACCGGCTCCTTCGACTGGTTTCATTCGGGCCATGTGCGGTTCTTCGAGGAGGTCAGCGGGTACGGCGATCTCACCGTCGTTGTGGGTCACGACGCGAACATCCGCCTGCTCAAGGGCGAAGGGCATCCGTTGCTCTCGCAGCAGGAGCGGCGCTATCTGGTCGGCTCCATCAAATTCGTAAAGCAAACACTGATCTCCAGCGGCGACGGCTGGCTGGATGCCGACCCGGAGATTCAATGGCTCAAGCCGGACATCTATGCGGTGAACGAGGACGGCGATACAGGCGGCAAACGAGAGTACTGCGAGCAGCGCGGCATCGAGTATCTGGTGCTGAAGCGTCTCCCCGCCGATGGCCTGCCGAAGCGATCCAGCACCGACCTGCGCGGTTTTTGAGCGAAGGCTCGACTGCTAGGCGGGGTTCTTCAGCAGCCAGTAATGGAACCCGTCCACAATCGCCATCAGCGCGGCCTGGTTCAGGTCGCTGCTGACGCCCGCCGTGGTCCACGATGGATGCCCTTCTGCGTGGAAGCTCACCGTCACGCGCACATGCGCCGCCGTATCGTGCGCCACCACGTCGATCGCGGTCACGCTGAAGGTGTCCAGCCGCAACTGCGCGACGGCCGGGTACCACTTCTCCAACTCCTGCCGCATCGCCTTGGTCAGTGCATCCACCGGGCCCGAGCCTTCCGCGCGCGTCGTTGTCACCTTGCCTTCGCCAACCACCAGCGACATCGACGCCTGCACATACCGGTTGCCCGTCTCGTCGCTCTCGTCCAGCACGCGCCAGCCTTTCACGCTGAAGCTGTTGCGCAGCGTGTTCAGCACCTTCATGCAGGCCAGCGTGAAGGAGATCTCGCTCGCCGTATAGCCGCCGCCTTCGATCATCCCCTGGTTGGTGTCCAGCAGGGTCTGCGCCTGCGCTGAGTTCAGCGGAACGCCCAGCGACTTCGACAGCAGAATGATGTTGGCCCGTCCCGATTGCGCATTGACCCCGATGCGCGGGCTCGCCCCAACCTTCGCGGGATCGCACCACAGGTAAGCCCCGGGGTCTTTGCCCTCGCTGCTTCCATGCATTCCGGCCCATGTCCCGAACGCCCCCGGCCCAACGATGGGAACCCCGTGCGGAGCCTCCAGCGAGAAGGCCGCATAAGCCGCATTCGCCAGGCTCGTCAACCCGGCCAGCGACTCCGGCGCCACAAACTCCGCCTCGCCTCTTAGCTGCATGGCGCCGATCACCGTCGTCAGGTTCACATTCCCGCAGCGTTCGCCCGTCCCCAGAATCGTGCCCTGCACCTGCGTCGCTCCAGCCAAAACCGCGGCCCGCGTGTTGGCAACTCCAAGTCCGCGGTCGGTGTGGCCATGAAATCCAAAACTTGCCTTGGGATGCTCTCCTGTCAGGCCCGCGAACAACTGCGCGACCTCCTCCGGGCTGGCCCCGCCCGTCGTGTCGCACAGGATGGTCCGGCTCACCTTCTGCTCCACGCACTGCGCCACCATCTGGTGGAAGTACGCCAAGCTTCGTTTGCTGAAATCTGCCTCGCAGGCCTCGCCGTTCTCCCTCCGTCCGCAGAACGCATCCAGCGCGTGCTCCAGGTCCACAATCACTTCCAGCCCGTTGTCGTACAGGTACGCGATGGTCTCGCGCGCCATCAGCAGGTTCTCTTCCGGCGTCGTCTCCAGCGACTTCGCAACGTCCAGCAGCCGCGACTTCACCACCACCACAGCCACCGGAACGCGCTCTTTGTGTTGCACCATGATCTTTGCGTCGGCCCACTCCCGGACCTTGCTGCCGCGGCCCCGCGTCCTGCCGAACAGCGCCAGCTTCATCGCCCCCGTATCCACCCCATGGAGCGCGTTGGCCAGGTCGCCCACAAACTGGTTCGCCCCCGCAAACCCGATCTCGGCATAGCGCACGCCAAACTCGCCCATGCGCTCCAGCAGGCGGACGGCGTTGGGCACGGAGATGTCGAGGTTTGGCTGCTGCAATCCATCGCGCAGGCTTGTGTCGAACAGCTCCACTCTGCTAACTCTGTTTTTCTGCATCTGTCCCTGTTCCCGCGTGTGAAAGTGTCCTTCAAACTACATCGTTCCGCGCCGCAGCGCCGGACTTCCATCATACCTGTACGGAATTGTATTGCGCGAAACCGGGTGCCCCATCCATTCCGCGCTCTTTGCGGAATGGGTGGGAGTGCAGCGTAAACTTTCCTCATGCAATTCACTGCCGCAACGAAGCCCGCAATTCTTGCCGCCTCTCTCTGCCTCTCCGCTCTCACTCTTCATGCAGCTCCGCCGACGCCAGCCGTTCCCGCAACGCCTGCGAAGATGGACCGCCAGCCCGACGGCCTCACCCTCCACCTCGACGCCGGCGATCTCCGCATCCAGCTCCTCTCCGACAGCGTCGTCCGCGTGGCCTTCGCGCGCTCCGCCGATTTCTTCACCCGCGCCTCGCTCAACGTCCTTCCCAATCCCTCCCTCACCTCCGGCTGGAAGCTCGCCCAGCGCCCGGCGTCCTTCGTCCTCTCCACCGCCAAACTGCACGTCATCGTAGATCGCAACTCCGGCGCCGTCTCCTTCACAGACGCCGCGGGCCGCCCCATCCTCTCCGAAGCCGCAGGCAGCCGAACGCTGGAGCCCGCCACCGTCCAGGGCGAAGAGACATTCCACATCCAGCAACGATGGAACTCCCAGCCCGACGAGTCTCTCTACGGCCTCGGTCAGATGCAGCTCGGCATCACCGACATCAAGGGCTACGACCTCGACCTCTGGCAGCACAACACCAACATCGTCGTTCCATTCCTCGTCTCCTCGCGCGGCTACGGCATCCTCTGGGACAACACCTCCTTCACCCGCTTCGGAGATCTGCGCCCCTTCGTCGCCATCCCGCCCGCCAACCTGTTCGACGCCGACGGAAAACCCGGCGGCCTCACCCTCGCCCCCATCGACGGCTCCGCCCCGTCCAGCCAGTCCGCCGTCATCGGCATCGACATGCGCCGCAACCGTCCCCCCGGCGGAGGCCGTCCCGCACCCCTCAAGGCCCAGCGTTGGCAGGGCTTCCTCCTCGCCCCCGTCACCGGCGACTACCAGTTCCAGGCCTACTCGAACGGCGGAATTAAAGTCTGGTTCGACGGCAAATTGGTGATGGACCACTGGCGTCAGAGCTGGAACCCCACCAACGACCAGGTCTTCGTCCATCTTCTCGCCGGACACAAATATCCCATCAAGATCGAGAACGATCCCGAGCAGCAATCCACCCTCACCTTCCTCTGGAAGACACCTCCGCCCTCCGCCGATACATCGCTCTGGTCGCAGGTCGGCGACGGCATCGACTACACCTTCGTCTACGGCCCCTCCAGCGACCAGGTCATCGCCGGCTATCGCCAGCTCACAGGCCGCGCCACCATGCTCCCCAACTGGGTCTTCGGCCTCTGGCAGTCGCGCCAGCGTTACGAGACCGCCGGCCAGTCGCTCGATGTCGTCAAGCAGTTCCGCCAGCGCCAGATCCCCTTCGACAACATCGTGCAGGACTGGCAGTACTGGCGCGCCGACGCCTGGGGCTCGCACCAGTTCGACCCCACCCGCTTTCCCGACCCTGTCGCCTGGATCAACTCACTCCACGAACTCCACGCGCATCTCATGATCTCCGTCTGGGGAAAGTTCAACCCCAACACCGACAACGCCAAAGAGATGAACGCCCGCGGCTTCCTCTATCAGCCCAACCTCACCGAGCACATCCGCGACTGGATCGGCCAGCCCTACACCTTCTACGACGCATTCAACCCCGATGCGCGCAAGCTCTTCTGGTCGCAGATCGACTCCGCCCTCTTTGCAAAGGGAATCGACGCCTGGTGGATGGACGCCACCGAGCCAGACCTGCTGCCCTCGCCGCCCACCCTCGTTGGCCAGCAAACGCACATGAACCCGACCTTCCTCGGCACGGGCTCGCGCATCTTGAACGCCTACGCCCTGGTTAATAGCGAAGGCGTCTACTCCGGCCAGCGCCAGGCCGCGCCCAATCAGCGTGTCTTCATCCTCACCCGCTCCGGCTTTGCGGGCCTGCAGCGCGCCTCCGCCGTCCCCTGGTCCGGCGACATCACCTCCACTTGGACCGCCCTGGCCAAGCAGATTCCCGCCGGCCTCGGCGCCAGCATCTCCGGCCTCCCCTACTGGACCATGGACACCGGCGGATACACCATGCAGCGCAAGTTCTCCCAGCAGCCCATGACGCCTGACGCCCAGGACGAGTGGCGCGAGCTCAACGCCCGCTGGTTCCAGGTCTCCACCTTCACCCCGCTCCTGCGCGTCCACGGCGAGCTGCGCCCGCGCGAGATGTGGACGCTGGGCGACGACACCCCCGCATTCAACGCCCAGCTCAGCTTCGACCGCCTGCGTTACGCTCTCTTCCCCTACATCTACTCCCTGGCCGGATGGACCACCCAGTCCGGCTACACCATGATGCGTCCGCTCGTCATGGACTTCCCCGCCGACCGCACCGCACGCGAGCTGCCGGACGAGTACATGTTCGGCCCCGCTCTCCTCGTCGCCCCCATCACCCAGTACAAGCAGCGCGCCCGCTCCGTCTATCTGCCCGCCTCGGCCCAGTGGTACGACTACTGGACAGGCCGCCCCGCCGCCTCCGGCCCCATCTCCGCCGCCGCCCCGCTCGACCGCATCCCCGTCTTCGTCCGCGCTGGTTCCATCATCCCCTACGACCCGCCCATGCAGTACATCGGCGAGAAGCCCTCCGACCCCACCGCCCTCTACGTCTACGCCGGGGCCAACGCCAGCTTCCTCCTCTACGAGGACCAGGGAACCACATTCGACTACGAGAAAGGAGCCTTCTCCCAGATTCCCATCCGCTGGGACGACAAGACCGCAACCCTCACCCTGGGCAAACGCACCGGCGACTTCGACGGAATGCTCGACCACCGCACCTTCCGGGTTGTCCTCGTCTCCGCCGCGCATCCAGCCAGTTTCTCGCCCACGCCAACCGCCGCCAAGTCCGCGAAGTACACCGGCGCCGAACTCCGCCTCAACCTCCGCTAGCTCTGTCCCGCCGGGTGCCCCATCTTCGCCGCACTGGGTGGCCCATTCACCCCAAGGGCCGTCATTCTGACTCGAAGAGTCAGAATCTCCGTCGTTGTCCCACCGGGTGCCCCATTCATCGCGCGTCCTTTGCGCGATGGGTGGGTTATCGTTCGCGGCAGCGAACGACCGCCTTTGCCGTTGCCTGTTCTTGCCTTTCCGGAGGGAGCGTGGGGCTTCAGAGGCTGCTGAAAAACTCACGTTTTTGTCTTTCCGGAGGGAGCAGGGGCCTTCAGGCCCCTGAAAAAAGCCAATGAATTCAAGGGGCTTTAGCCCCGGGCCTTTTGCTCGCAGCTCCAATCAGGCCTTTTTCAGCACCCTCTTCAGGCCCCTGAAACCACCCCCTTGAAGAAACGGGCTTCAGCCCCGGGCCTTGTCCTTGCCGTTGCTTCTGAGATAGGCCCAGGCTTTAGCCTGGGCAATCCAATCCCCCCGCCGAGGAAACGGGCTTCAGCCCCCTGAATAAGGCCAATCGAATCAAGGGGGCTTTCGCCCCAGGCTTTTTTCGCTCCATGACCCCTCAAAAACCCCAGCAAACCCGCATGTCAAGCCCCTCAACACCCAATAATTCCCATAACCACCACAAAATAAACCACTTCCTCCAGAAAAATAGTTGGCATAGTAGTTTCTCCCAAACCCATATAATTGAAGTAGAGATTAAAAAAGAAGGGCCGCAAGCCGTCCACCACACGGGGACGGGTCTTGTGGCTCTTCGCATTTAAAAACCAGGATTGAGGAAAACCAATGGACTCCCATGCCGTGAAGCTCGCCATCTGCCGTCACATCAAGACCAACGGCCATCGCTGCCAGTCGCCCGCCATCACCGGCTCCGTCTTCTGCTACTTCCACCGCAACCTCCGCCGAGGCCACGATGCCGCCTCCACAGCCAAAGCCGCGCCCCTGCGCCCAGAAACCGTGCAATATCTACTGGAGAACGGCCAGAATCCGGCCCAGCTCGCACCCGCTCCCACACTCAACTTCCCGCCACTCGAAGACGCTGAATCCATCCAACTCGCCATCTCCCGGCTCTTTGCCGCCATCGCCGCCGGCCAGATCGATCCCGTACAGGCCCGCAGCCTCCTCTACGCCCTCCAGGTCGCCAGTTGCAACGTCCGAGCACTCGCTCCCGCACACGCGTCCGCAGACGACCTCGCCACCCTGGCCAGCCGAGTCGTCCGCACACGCGACGGCCAAACCCTCGCCGCGCCCGGAGAAGGAAACGGAGTCCCAGCCCCATCTGACCGCCGCAAAACCCTCCTGGAAAGAATGATCGAGGAGTTCGGGCCGCCCACGCCCCTCCCACCGGACCCCGGCAACCCCGCCGAATGAATATTTTATCCGTAACCTGTCTGCAATGAATATTTTGCAGTGCAAGCAGACCCGTAACAGATTGATTTCATTCACCTTGGCAATAAAAGTTTTATTATGAGTATTATGACTGTGACCGATTGATAATAATCAACTTAGGATCAATCCCTCACAAAGGGGGGATGGCAGGGGGGGGGGTGAATAGAAGACGAAATAAAAGCGGAGATCAATCGTAAGTCGGCCTGCTTCGCCGCGCTCTCTATGCCTAGTTCTTGATCTTCTTCAGCACCCACGCCATGTTTTGGCCCAGAGTCTTCATCGTCTGCATGCCTTCGGCGTCCTGCTCCACATCGCCGATCTCGCGGCCGATGCCGATGTTCCAGTACGACGAGCCGGGCACGATCATCTCGCTGATGAAGAAGAAATGGTTCAACGCATCGAAGGCATGGATCGCTCCCGCCCGGCGCACCGCAACGACGGCTGCGCCAACCTTGCGCCGGAAGATTCCGCCGTTCGCCTTCGAGACCAAACACGCGCGGTCCATCAGCGCCTTGATCTCCGGAGAGATGTCCGCCACATACGTCGGCGAGCCAAGAAGGATGCCGTCCGCCGCCTCCATCTTTTCGATGTACGCGTTTCCCATGTCGCCGGTCTGCGAACAGCGGCGGTCCTTCTTGGTGGAGCACTTGCGGCAGGCCAGACAGCCGTGGATCTTGGCCCCGCTCAGTTGGATGAGTTCGGTTTCGGTCCCTTCTTTTTCAAGTTCCTTGAGAACGGTTCGAAGCAGGATGGCCGTGTTTCCGTTTTTTCTGGCGCTGCCGTTGAATGCGACAACCTTCGTCTTGGTTCCGTGCATGATGTGCGTCTCCCCTCGCCTGCCATCCGGAAAAAAGGCCGGATGGCCGCAGTTCCTTAGCTTTCATTCTGCTCCTTCTGTAGCATCGGCTTCAAAGCAGGCGCTCGACAATTTCGTGCAGACCCACCACAAAGAAATAGGGCGGCAGCCGAAGCCGCCGCCCTGGATCTTCCGAACAGCTTAGAAGAGGAACTTGAACGAAATCATAACTTGGCGCGGGGTATACAGGAACCCGCTCGAGTTTGAGTTGGTAGGCGTGCCGAAGTTCGCAGTTCCGGCGATTCCATACTGGTAGGTCGCCGTCGATACGTTCGGGTTGCCCGAAGAGGTCCCGCCGAACACATACGCCGTGTTCTGCACCCCGGTTACGTTCTGGTGGTTGTAGACGTTGTACAGATCCAACCTTGCCTCGCCCTTGTACTGGTCGGTGAACGAGATCTGCTTCTGCAACCGCACGTCCTGCACGATGTCGCGCGGGTACTTGTAAGTATTGCGCCCGATCGGTGGAATCCACGACGTTCCGCCCGCGCCGTTCCAACTGCTGTTCAGCGCGGCGTAAGAAGGATAGCTGCTCAGCGTCGCCGAGTAGGGCAACCCGCTCTGCGCCTGGAACGCCGAGTCGATCGCCCAATCATTCACCAGGTACTTCATCCAGTCGCCGCGCTTCGTGTTCGGGAAGTTGTAAAGCACATATCCCGTCACGCGGTCGGGAACGTTGTAGTTCGAGTTGCCGTAATCCTTCGTTTGCTTTCCGTCCGGGTCATACTGGCCGTTGCTCGCATCGGTCGTCGTCGCGTTCTGGTTGTAGTCCAGCGCGTGCGACCACACATAGTTCACGTCAAACTGGATTGACTTCAGCGAGCGGTTCTGCACCTCGAACGCGACCGCGTTGTAGTTCGAATTGACGTTGCCGATCACCTCTGTGATGTTGGTGAATTTACTGTTGACGTAGCCGGTATACTGCGGGACCACATAAACGGCGCCATTCGGCAGCGGTCCAGCGTTATTCGGATCGCTGATCGTGATGGTTGCATTCGAGGTTGAAGGCGCAAGGTTGGTATTCACGAAGTTGGTCAGCTCCCTGCCCAGCGCGCCCAGGTAGCTCACCGAAGCAACCGTCCCCTTGCCAACCTGCTGCTGCAGGATCAGGTCGAACTCATGCACCATCGGGTTCTGCAGATTGGGCGCCAGGAAGTATGAACCCGGAGTAGGAGGAGTCGCCACGGAGATAATATTCGGGAAGACCGGCGCGCCGGTCGCATTCGGCTTCAGCGACGCCGTGAACTGCCCGTTCGGGCTGCCCGTGTTCAGCAGTATGTTCAACAGGATGCCGTTGGTAATGCGTCCGTAGAACATGCCGTAGCCGCCGCGCACAACCGTCTTGCCGCTGCCCGTTACGTCGTAGGCAAATCCAAGCCGTGGTCCAAGATTGTTCTTGTCGCTCGGCGCGTTGCTGATTCCGGTATACGGTACAAAGGTGCCTGTCGCTACCGTCAGGTTCGCGTTGGCGGAGGCTCCCGGCAAATGCTCATAGTCGTACCGCAGACCCAGCTCAAAGGTAAGTTGCGGAGTCACCTTCCAGTTGTCCTGCGCAAAGAACCCGTAGTCCATGGTCGAGATCGCGTACACTGGAGCGCCAAAGCCCTGCGCAAACGAGCTGTAGCACGGATAGGCCCCGACTGCGCTGGTCGACGACGTTCCCGAAGCAGCCGCAGTGCTGTTGCAGGAGTCTGCCGCCTTGCCCTCGGACGCCAGATCGGCCAGGAAGTTGGTCACATAGCTGTACGAGATGTACCCATTGCTCTCGTACGTATTGTTCTGCAGGTCGTAGTTGTGCACCATGTCCACGCCGTACTTGAAGCTGTGGTTTCCGTGGCTCATATACAGCACATCGCCGATCTGCCACTTGTGCTCGTCCGGCAGCGCCTTGCGATAGGAGTAGTAAGGCGAGCCCAGATAGAACCCCGTCGAGGTTGCAAGCCCCACCTCGGGAACATTGCCAGCAGAAGTGCCTGTTCCCTGTAGATACGTATTGGTAAACGCGCTGTATGGCTGCTGTCCTTCGTCGTTCAGTTCCCGACCGAACTGGTAGAGCAACTCGTTGCTGATGTTCGAACTCAGTTGGCTGGACAACTTCGCGACGCCATAGTCCAACTTCACAAAGTCCGTGCCAAACGTATCGACCGCATAGTTGTTGGTGGCCTGCGTCTGCACACCGCCTGGCGAATCCCAGCGCAGCCGGTTGTAAAGGAAGCTGGCGTGGTTCTTGCTGTTGACCTGCCAGTCCAGCTTTGGCATGTTCACTTCCTGATAGCCCGCGCGCGGAACACTGCCCAGATCAGTAAGCAGCACGCCAAGTCCTGTGGCATACGCCACAGTTCCTGCGCCGTAGCTCGAAAGTCCTTCGCGGGCAGCCAGCGTGCATACCTGTGCATCGAGCGCAGGCGCCGCCGTACTCACGCCAGAAGGCGGAGCAAGATAGCCAGTCGTCAGATTGCAGGTGTAGGTGGAGGAGCTGCCGGCAGGAATGACCGTGTTGCCCCCTGCAACAACCGGCGCATCGGGCTGCGTGAAGAATGATGAAGGCGAGTTTGCCTTTGCCGTTCCCGGAAAGATCCGGCGATGCTGGTCGTATGTGTACTCCCAGAACAGCTTGTCCTTGATGAGCCAGCCGCCTGCATTGAGGCCCCAGATCCTGCGTGAATCAGACGGCTTGTAGGGCGAGGTCACGAAGCTCGTGGGAACCGTCCCGCCATTTGCATACACCGCAGTCGTGTTCAACGCATACGGGTTGTACGCGCCCCACGAGCTCTCGCGATCGGAGAAGTAAGCCTGCCCATGCAGTTGGTTGCCGCCGCTCTTGGTCACCGAGTTGATTACGCCGCCGGCCGCACGGCCATACTCAGCCTGATACACGCCCGAGTTCACGTTGAACTCGCGGATTGCCGCTGGCGGCGTCGAATACGCCTCACGCGTGCGCCCGCGCTCCTCCGCGTAATACGCTTGATTGTCGTCCGCGCCGTCGATCAGCACGTTGTTCAGAATCGGGCTGATGCCGCGAATGCTCACCAGTCCAAAGCCGTTGGCGTCCGAGACAACTCCAGGAGTTATCAGCGCCAAGCTCGACCAGCGCAGATTGTTCACCGGTACATTCTCCAGCGCCCGCGTGTTCAGGTTCGCCGAAAAATCAGGCGAATCGAAGTTCAGCACCGGTGCCTGCGACGTGACTTCCACCACCGTCGAGGCAGAGCCCGTCGCGAGGTGCGGCGTCAACTCAGTCATCTGCCCCAGAACCACCTGCACGTCCGTCTTGTACCCGCTGAAGCCCGCAGCCGCAACCGTAACCGTGTACGTCCCCGGCTCCAGCAACGGCGCCTTGAAGTATCCACTCGCGTCCGAAGTAAGCGTCTGTTCCGCATTCGTCGCGTCGTTGTGGATCGTCACCGTCGCATTCACAATCGCCGCGTTGGTCGGATCGAACACCGTCCCGCCAATCGCGCCCTGGGTCGTCGATTGCGCCAGCACCGCGGTGGCTGTTACGCACAAAAGCGCAATACAAAGTGCGAACGTCGCTATCATCTTAATTCTTGTCGCAATCAGCATTTTGTCCTCCTGGAAGTTTCATACTGTATGGTCTCTGGTTCTATCGCGGTCGAACGCTCATGAATCGGCACCCCGCCTGTCAGAGAATCCAATTTACCGCCCAAATTGTCGGCTTCGCATCCCATACTCCCATCTCCGGATGAATGAGAAGTTACAATCAAAACCAATCCCGTCTATTTAAACTACTCACTGCGGGACATCCCCCGTTGGTCGCGTCGCCGATGATTCAAAGTATGCATTAAGCCTACCCTTCTTCGGCCCCATTGGGATGTGGAAAACTGGGACGCGGGTATGTTTATTGATGAAGCGACAATTCACACTCGCCACTGTTGCTTGAGACATATCCTTTGGCTGACTTGCTGAAGTTGTCAAAGAAGGTGTGGTTTGTTGGTTCTGCATAGTCGATATTTGAATAGAGTCGAGAGGAGACGGGTCCCATGAATTCGAACGAATCAAGCAACGGAGGAATCACTCGGCGCACGGCGATTGCGACAGGGGTGGCGGCGCTGGTGGTCCCTCGTTTTGCGGCGGGTGTGGGGTCACAGAGTTCGGGACAAAAGCTGCGGATCGCATGCATCGGCGTGGGCGGTGTGGGCCAGGACTATGTGGCGGGCTGCAAGGACGAGGAGATCGTCGCGCTGTGCGACTTGGACCACGAGTTCTCGGCACCCGCGTTCAAGCTCTATCCAAAGGCTCGACTGTATAAAGATTTTCGGCCGATGTTTGACCGCGAGGAGAAGAACTTTGACGCGCTGATCGTCGCCACGCCGGACCACTGGCACTCGCACCTGGTGCTGGCGGGGCTTGCGATGAACAAGCACATCTACTGCGCCAAGCCGATCACGCGCACGATTGCAGAGGACAGGCGGGTGAAGGCCGCTTGTCTCGCTTCCAGCGTGACTACCAAGGCGAGCATTCAAGACTCATGCACATCGCCTGCGCGAGCGACGACAGAGTTGCTGATGAGCGGTGCCATCGGGCCGATCCGCGAGGTGCATTACTGGACGGGAACGCACAGTCCCAGTGGATTGTCGCGACCGGCCGAGGTGCAGACGCCGCCTGCGGGGATGGATTGGGACCAGTGGTGCGGGCCGTCGCCGGCGCGACCGTACAACAGGATCTATCACTATGGAAGCTGGCGGCCGTGGTGGGACTTCGGTACGGGGAACGTGGGCGATGTCTCGTGCCATGCGCTGCACCTCTTCCACGACGAACTCGAACTGGGCGAGCCGGACTGGGTCGTCGCCAATGCGAGTCAGTCGTTCGCGATGACGGGCGTGGTGGAGAACAGCGAGTGCTCGAGCATTGCAAACTTTATTCAGTGGCACTTTCCGGCGCGTGGAAAACACCCGGAGACGACGGTGTACTTCTACGATGGAGGGTTGCAGCCAGCGCGGCCATCGAGTATGCCGCACGATATGGCGTTGCCCGGGCGCGGCGTGATGTTTGTCGGCGAAGAGGGGGTTCTGATCTCCGCGTTCTACGGGGGCAGCCCGTGGTTGCCCGACCACACGCTGCCGCAGCCGGGACAGAAGTTGCGCGGCTTGCCCGGCGGACAGTTGTTGCCGGAGAGCCGGTTCAAGGACTTCAAGCAGCCGGAGCCGAGTCTGGTGCGATGCGAGCGGGTGAACCATTACGCCGAGTGGATTCGCAGCTGCAAGGCCGGCAAGAAGTCGATTACGCCAGTGGAATACGCCTGCGGACTGACGGAGTTCGCATTGCTGGGCGCGCTGGCCGAGAGGAGATACAGCACTCCTGGAGTGCGCAGCGGCGCGGGCTACGGGCAGAACAGCCGGTCGGATTCGGCGGTGGTGTGGATTCCCGCGTCCAGCGATGGCCATGTGCACCTGCCGGATGCGCCTCCCGTTGCGAGTACGGCTGCGAATGCGCCGCGCTACTGGCGGACGTACAACATCATGCTGTGGGACGCAAAGGCCATGCGATTCACAAACGACGACGTTGCCAACGGCTACGTCGACATGCCCTATCGCAAGGAGTGGGACTACAAGGTCTAGGGAAGGTCTGAATCAGACCTTTGCCGAAGACTACAGTCGTCTCGCTAGCAGGTTTGCCGGGCTGGCGGCCTCGGTTACGCTTTAACCTCGTCGTCGAGGGACTGCGCGAGGACCTCGTCGCGGCGAACAGCACGCCAGACCGTGAGCTTGGCCTGCAATGCGGGGTCGGTGGCGGCGAGAATCTGCACGGCGAAGATTGCAGCGTTGGCTGCGCCGGTGGCCCCGATGGCAAACGTGGCCACGGGAACGCCCTTCGGCATCTGGACGATGGAGAGCAGCGAATCGAAGCCCTGGAGGGCGGTGGCCGCGATGGGAACGCCGAGGACCGGAACGGTCGACTTGGCGGCGAGCATTCCGGCGACGTGGGCGGCTCCGCCCGCGCCGGCGATGATGACGCGCAGGCCGCGGGATGCGGCCGACTCTGCGTAGGCAAACATCTGATCGGGCGTGCGGTGCGCCGAGACGACGCGGGCCTCATGGGGCACGCCAAACTCGCGCAGGATGTTCAACGGCTGCGCGCATCACCGCATAATCGTTGCGGCTGCCCATGAGAACTGCGACGAGAGGTTTGGTCTGCGATTTTGTCTTCATGGCACAGATTATACGGTCTAGCTTGCGCGGATTTTTACGATCCAACCGGCATGTTTTCCGGCAATCAGTTCCGGGGAAAATGCGAATGAGTTCCAGGGCGATGCTGGAACGGTGGCGAACGAGAGTTGCTGTAATTTCGCCAGAAATTCATTTTCTCTTCGCCCCCCTCCCCCCCTCCCCCCTGTGGGGGGTATTTTGGGAGGAAGGCTTTCAGAATGAGTTGGTTGGCTGACAGCATGGGCACCAAAGTCGTAAAAACAGGCCAGTTACGGCTAAAGTCTTCCAAACAAACTGGTTACAGATAAAGTCGTCTTAACAGGCGGGTTACGGCTGCTCACTCAGCCGGGAGGTCCTTGGCCCAGAGGCTGGCGTTGAGACACTGGACGACGCCATCGACGATGAGGTTGAGGCCGGCGGTGAACTTGGTGGAGTCGGCGATCTGTTTGTTGCTGACCGCGTCGGCCATGTTGATGCTGGAGCCGACGATGGAGAGCGCGGCGTCCTTCTTCTGCGCGCCGGACTTTGCGCCATAGAGAGCTTCGACGCCCTGCACCAGGCTGGGCAGCAGGGAGATGCTGCGAAAGAACAACTTCAAGAATTCCATGTGTTGCCTCCAAATGGTTGTGTGTTGCTCAGATTTCTTTTGCGGTATAGAGGATCAGCGCTTTCCGATGAACAAGTCGATGGCGAGATGGGCGATGGTGAGCAGGGCGCCAAACGCTCCGGCGATTCCTTTCAGCCGTTGCACCGTCTTCTCGTGCTCCTGCATACGGCCCTCGAGTTGCACGAGACGGCCTGGCTGTCCGATGCCCATCAGCTCCTTCATCTGGCACTTCAAAACACTCAGGTCTGTCAGGACCTGCCCCTCAAAGTCCGTCATCTTGCTGCTCCTTGTGTTGCGATGTTGCGTTGCGGCTTGCGAAAGCCTGCGTACCTCAGCGGCTAAACAGGCTGCGGAAAAAGGTTGTTTTGCGCTACGGGCACAAGGCCCGGGGCTAAAGCCCCTTTATTCGATATGCCTTATTCAGGGGGCTGAAGCCCCCTGCTCCCTCCGAAAGACAAAAACAGGAGATATTCCGCAGCCTGAAACCCGTGTCCTTCCGCGCGGTACAGACTCCCACGGCCTGTTTATCCGACCGGCAGGTTTGTGAAGACGGCGCTGGAGAGCCGCGAGTAGAGCGGCGGATTCGATGCGTCGAAGCTGCGGACGTAGTAGCGCTCCACCTGCGCCGAGCGCGGGATGGAGAAGCTACGGACCGGACTGCGGAGCACCAGGTTCTGGTTGACGCCGGGGCCGAAGTCCCAGTCGCGCAGGCGGACTTCAAAGCCGCCACCAGTGGGCGGATTGGTTCCAGCGTCGATCTGCAGCGCGGTTGTGGTGGCACTGGCCACGGTCAACTGTTGCAGGTTGGCAAGCACAGCTCCCGGCGCGGTCTCCGCTGTTGGCGGCAGGAAGGAATCCGGCGCAATGGCCTCGGAGAGCGTGACTCCGAGCGAGTCTGCCCAGTCGTTGGCAAAGGCGATTCGATAGGTAAGAAGTTCGGGCACAGTGTTTCCATCGACGATGGAGACCTGGCGAACGACGACGTTGAGGGTCTGTCCGTTGGCGGTGATGCTTAATACATCTCCCGGCCATACGTCTGCCGTTGGATTGATCGCAGCGTAACTGCCTGCAATGGCGGCGGCCCGGCTGGTGGCAAGGCTGAGGACGGCCTCGGCGGCGCTCTCGCAGTCTGCGCTGGAGCGGGCGAGCGGGCGGAGGACCTTGCCCAGCCAGCGCGCGGTCCCCGGCATTCCACCGGCGGCCTCGGTGGCGACGCTGGCAGCGTCTTCGAGACGCGCGATGGCGCGAGAACGAAGGCGATAGGAGACGGTAATCGTCTCGCCGGCGACGGGAACGCGGCCAGCGAAGAAGGTGACTTTTCCTGTGGTGGTCAGGCTGCAGTCGACGCCTTCACCTGCGATTCCAATGAGGCGCGTCTGGGTTGCGCCGCCGGGCAGCGTGCTGACGACCCATGCGGAGCCGGTCTGGGTGACGGAGCAGAAGCCCACGGAGCCGGTGAGTTCGACCGAGTCGATGGCAGCGAAGGTGCAGGTCGCGGGCGAGCTGGCGGATGCGCCGTCGTAGAGGACGGTGGCGGGCGTGTTGGAGGCGTTGCCGAGGTCCTGCAGGTCGAAGACGAACTTCATCGGCGAACTGACGAGACCGCCGCCGAAGGCCTGGATGGCGCCATCGACGCGGGTGTAGTAGGTCTGGAGCACGCGCTGCATTTCAGGGCTGTGCAGGCGAATGCGGAGGGTGTAGGCGTGGCCGGAGAGGAGCGTGTAGGTGGTGCCGACCTCCGCGCCGTTGACGAATGGCGTGATGACGGTGGAACCCACGCTCTGGCGGACGTTGTATCCGGCGAAGCAGTTGGAGCGCTGCGTAGTGCCGGAATAGAGGCCGCAGAGGACGCCGTCGGAGGGCGAGATGAGCTGGACGTTGCCCGCCTGGATGACCAGCGAGCCGCCCATCTCGACCTGGTCGATGGCGGCGAGGGTGGTCTGGCCGTCGTAGCCGTTGCCGCCGGAGAGGACAAGGCCTGCGCCGCCGAGGGAGAGATGCGAGCCGGGGTCGGTGACGTTCCAGGTCTGCGTGTTGAAGGTGGACTGATTGAAGCTGTCCGTCAACAGGGTGGGTTTGGTGATGTGGAACGGAGCATCCGAGAGCGTGAAGAGCGTGGTTGTGCCATCGCCGGCGAAGAGTTCGGAGACGTATGCGGTGGGCTCGATCGCGCCGCTGAGGGTGACGTCGTTGGCCAGCTCCTTGACCATCGCGGTCTTCAGCGCGGCCACCTGGAGGGTCCCATCGCCTTCACCCGCATCGAAGTCGAGCGAGTGAGTGACGGAGCCGACCGGGTCCATGCTGAGCGCGCCGTTGAGAACGCGATACGCGGCGTAGGTGGAACCGGCGATGCTGCCAGCGTTGGCGGACCAGGGTTGCGAGGGCTGGGGCGTGAAGACGCCGATGGGATTGCCGCGCTGCACCTGCGATGTGGTGAGCAGGCCAGCGGCCGTGCGCGAGGTCAGGCTCTGGAGCAGGGAGCCGGCGGGCACGGTGAAGCCGTCCGCGGTGAGAGTGAGGGACTGCTTGTCGAGCAGCCACTCGTCGCTGATGGCAGAGAAGGCGACGCGATAGACCGGGCCGGCGAGGCCGACGCCAACATAGACAGGGACCGGCTCGGTGGCGAGGTATCCGGTGAAGAGCGCGGCGCCACTGTTCGCCGAGACCACGACACGCGCGCGGCGGACGGGAACAGGGAGCGCCGCGGATGCGCCGGGATTGGCTGGAGAGCCTACATCCAGCATCCCGGTGCATCGCGAGGGCGTGTTCAGGACACGCTCGATGGTGGGCGGCGCGTCCGCGCAGAGGGCGGCGCTATAGTCGATGGCGCCGTTGCCGTCGAGATTGTCGATGGTGAGGATCACGACGCCACCACCGTTCCGAGCTTGGGCAGCCCACGCTGTTCTCGCACCTCATCCACGGACAGCACGCCGGCCTTCAGAAGCTCGGTCTGGATCTGCAGCTCCTCCATCTCGTCGCGCGCCTCGAGGTCGTTGAAGCTGAACTGGAACTCGCGCCAGCCGAGTTTTTTGGCGAACAAGTCGCGCGTGATGTGTTCGGCGATCAGGGTTGCGACGGGAACGATCGCGCTCTGGAAGGCCTCGTCGGCCATCTCGCCTGCTGTGGATTTGTTGACGTCGGCCTGAAGGCCGAGCAGCATGGGCGGCAGCTCGAATGCGTTGGCGATCATGCGCAGCAGAAACTCCTGCCACTGGATGCGCAGATCGGCGTCGGTGCCGCCGGCGAAGCGAAGCACTTCGGGCTTCTGCTCGCTGCTGAGAATGGGAACGCGGCCCGTGCCTTCGATCTCGTCCTGCCACCAGCGGATGAGGCGGTCGTGCTGCTCCGGGGTCGCCTCGTTGAGCCAGAGCGCGTACTGCACCACCGAGTTGCTGGCGAGGCGGCCGGCATAGCGGTTGGCGCTGAGGAACTGGTTCACGGTTTCGAAGGCGACCTCGAGGCGTCCCAGGCCGAACGGCGTGTGGCTGCGCGGGTTCAGGCGAATGTACATCAGCTCGTCGTCGAGCAGAGGGATGAGGTTCTTGGTGGCGAGGCCACCGCGCGCCTGCGCATAGCGAGGCTTGGCGGGGTCTCCATCCCAGGTGACGTCGATCTCGATGGTCGCGCCATCGACCGCCCAGAGATGGAATGGGCGCAAATCGTCGCCGGTGGCTTCCATCTCGACCGCGCCAAAGCCGCCGACGAGAAGGTCCTCGAGGACCTGCTCGAAGACGGTGCGGAAGCTGTCGCTGACGTTGGGCTCCTCCAGACAGCGGCGCAGGACCTGCATGCGCTCCGCGGCGTCCGGCACCTCGACGTTGCTGTAGCCGCGGCGCAGCTTGATCTTCCAGTCCATGCTGGCGATCTTGTCCTTGACGACATTGATCGCGCGCCGGGCCACGGGCGTCTCGGCAAACTTCCGCAGGTTCGCGGGAGTCGGCTTGGGCGTCGCGTTCTGTCCAGTTCTGCCCTGGTTGTAGGGACTCAGGATCGAGGGCAGCATCGCCGTCTTCCTCTCGCCCTTGGTTGCGTCTCCCGCTGCCGCATCGACTGCTGTCAACCTCTGCCACGCATCCATCACTCTTGTTCGAAGACCCACGTCCTCACCCCTTTCAATCTCGTTCGTGCAATAAAAATGGCACAGCCAATTCGCTGTGCCTTCCGATACAGTTTTCCGGTTCAAACTCTAAATACTTAACACCGATCTACACCGATTTGACCGATCAAACAATCGAAAGAGCAGAGGACGAGAATCGACAATCTCCCGTTCCCATTCGTCTTTGTTCTGAATCGGTTGGATCGGCGTCGATCGGTGTTAAGTCTTTCTCCTCAGAGCCGCAGGTCGATCCGGGCGGTCTGCGCGGCGCGGGCCAGATCGTTCATTGTCAAGACGCGAATCTGTTGGCCCTCCATGGTCTCCACCCCGAAGCGGTAACGCTCCACGCTCTCGTCTTCAAACTCATGCTTCTCCTCGTCCTCAATCGAGATGGTGCGCAGCGGCTCAACCACGGCGGTCAACTCCAGCCTGGCCCCCTCCACGCGAACGACCCCATCGCGCAACCGGGGCGCGGTGTAGGCAAGGACCTTGGCCGCCTCCAGGTCGCCATCGAGCGATACCGCGTGGAACATCTTGATCACGCCGTTGGGCCGGTACCCACAGTCGATCTTCATGGGATCGCCCGGCAGCGTGTACATGGAGGCGGCAATTCTCTTGCGCATCAGCGCCCACACACCGGCGCGCTCGAACTGCCTTCGCATGGCGCCGGCGATCACCGCGCGTCCAGTCCGCTGACGGTCCTGCTTCACCCGCAACGGCTCAACATAGAGCTGCATCAACAGCTCCAGCTCCGTCACCATATTCTCCGCGAGACAGGCGCGCGCCCCCGTCATCTGGATGGAGTTGGAAAACGTGTCCTCGATCACTGCGACCACAGGCTTACTGTCCGCCGACCCCAGTCGCAGACGCGCATCGATCTCGCCCTCCAAGGCCTCGAGCAGTCCTATGTCCGCGTCCGCATCCATGCATCGCACCCGGGTCCAGTCCCGGGTGAAGCGGACCCGCGCACTCTCATCCCGGCCCGCCTCCCGCAGCAGGACGCCGATGTTCGTGTACTCGCCCTTCACCGCATCCGGAACATAACGGATGAGGAAGAACTCGCATGGCACGCGTTCACTCAAATGGACTCCCCTCCAGGTACTAGGTTCGAGGTTCAAGATGCAAGGTGCTTCTATCTGTTGCTGAAGCAATCCGAGCGCCAATCGAAGTCCCAAAAGCCGGCAGCTTCACCTTTGCACCTCGAACCTTGAACCTAGCACCTAACTTCTACATCACAAACTTTCCGACTGCGTCTTCCGCGAACTGCGCTGGAACATGAACGCTCAACTTTTTCTCCCACATCGGGAACGGTTCCCGATTTGAATCCCGAAACGACCCAATCAACTCGCGCAGCCGCCCGCGCCGACCCAACATTTGCTCCGTCAACCGTTCCATCACCGCCGTATCTCCCCCGTACCATTCGGGAGGAACGATCTCCGCGATGCCCCATAACGTCTCCGCTTCCATCGTCTCCATGCGGCTGAGCCAGGGCTCAAAGCTCGTCCAGCCTGTCACGCCCGCGTACACCCGGTTGCGGGCGTAGACCCCGCGCAGCGGCGAGTCGGGGAAGGTCCACTCCCCGGCGTTGAAGCAGTATCCCTGGTCGATGAACGTCGCCCGATACCTCCGCTCACGCGGCCTGCGATCGAAGACCGCCTGGCGTCCATTGCAGTTGCCGGCCCACTTATCGAGGGCCAGCATCCCGGCAAACTCCTGCAGGTTGCGTACCTCATCCAGTTGCTGCTCGGGAAGATAGTCCACAACCTGGCCGGGCATCAATCCGCCGATGAACCGGCTGCCAAACTGCAATCCCGGGCGATACTTCTCCCTGTGTCCGTGCGGCATCTCGACGTGCATGCCGGCGGTGTTTGCGATCAACCACTCCGTCACCTCGACTACATCGCAGGCCGGCACCGTCAATCCAACGGTCTGGGCCAGCCGGGTGGCGAAGAGTTCATTGGCCAGCACGCGCACATGCTGCGGGTTGTTCTGAAACTTGACAACCCACAGCTTGCCGTCCGCGCCGAGCATCAACTGACTCTGCGCTCCGCCCCGCATCCTCCGAATCGCCTGTACCGCAAGCACCGCCAACGGACCAACCCCCGCTCCAAAAGAATACTGCACTCAGGCTACCCGCATCCGATTCGAGCCGTTCTGCAGTCTCTCCGCCCTCACCGCCTGGCCCAACGCCATCGCCATCAGACAGTCGTCATGTGTACCGCTTGCCGCTCCCGTCTTTCCTCCGGGATGGGTGACAAACGTGCGGCATTCCTCCAGCAGTCTCCTGCTCAGAAACAACCATGGAGACTCGACCAGCAGCGCTCCCATGCGGCTGACCATCGCAGGCTTCGAGCCGGCCGAGGTCAGCCATCCCGCCACTCCCGCCTGCTCGTAGACTCGCGCGTACCGTTCCACCGCATCCAGGTATGCAAGCACGCCGGCCCCATGATTGTTTCGCTCGACGGCAACCAGGGCCCCGCGGCCAGGTCCTCCGTACTCGCGGCCCAGCGATGCGGCGACACGTGCCAGCTCCAGCGTACCCAGCCGCTGCTGAAGTTCGGCGCACTGCACTCCGGTGGCCAGGTCAATCACCTGCAGCGCAGCATAATCTCCCTCCGATCCACCTCCCGCAGTGTCAACGGCAACGATGTACTCCTTTCCGGGCAATGGCGGCAACCATATCCACAAAGCCCCATCGCGACGCGTCTCCACGGGCTCTTGCACCGCGGCCAAACGCCGCTCCACAGCTTCCATATCGAAACAACATTCGCCCGTGGCGCGGAAGCACAACTCCGCGTCCTCGGCGAACTCCTGCATCCGCAACCCCCGGTAACTCGCCTCCAGACCTCGTCGAAAGCCAATCTGGGCGGGGGTCAGACCATGTTCAAGCACCAACGCGAGCTCATCGCCGCGCAGATCCATGACCGCCGCCGACACATAAGCCGGCTCCATCCACCAGGGATAGAAATGCTTCACTACTCCCTTCTCACTCGCCTGCTGCCACTCCTCATAGAAGCATCCATACGCTCCATTGGGCGTGCTCTCGATCACCATCTCGCCGCCGGGTACGAGCGCGGCCCGCAGTCCGGCCAAAGTCGCAGCAGCGTCGCCAGGCCAGCGCGATACCTCACTGCAGTGCATATTCTGCACGGTCAAGCCCCGGCCGGCACTCTCATCCGAAGCGCTCAGTATGCGGAACTCGCTGTCCAGCTTGGGGAAGACCATCTGCCCGATGTTCGCCCGGCTGCGCCGGAGACATCCCTTGCGCATGTCCTCAGGGAGAGACTCCCAAAACCGCTGCACCATGCGGAAGATCCCTTCTGCGGCCTCGCGTGTGTGGGCAACCAGTACCGTCAGCACCCCGCGGGCGGTAATGGTCTTCAGGAAGAACCGTCCTGCCACCCATGTCGTGATGCCCATCTGGCGTGCCTTGACGACGATATTCTGGCGTCCGCGCTCACACTCAAATCTGGCCTGGGCCAGGTTCGCCTTCAACGCACTTTCTTGACCGGAGCGGTCTCTAATCCTGATCAACTGACGCGCTAGCCAGACCGTACCTCCGCCCGGTCCGCCACGCCATCCATCGAGAACCTTTCCCAATTCCAGCAAGTCCTCAAGACCATACCCCACCTCTCTCATTGCAACACCATCACCCATGCCTTCGGATTGGCGAATCCCGCCTTGCAAAACACCCAGCCGATTGTCGTGCAAGTTCAGACCGGCTTACTAGAACAGCTCTGCATTTCATCGCCTCTTCAGTAAGCGATGCAGGTATTGTTCCCTGGTCAGGGTACTTCAGTCAGTGGTGTTGTATACGGCCAACGAATCAACTTCCAATCGAGAATGTCCGGTACATCAGTCTTCCATGGTGTAGACAGCCAACTAACACACCAGTGCAGCTCGCATTCTATTGTGTCGGCCAGCGGTCTGCCGTTCAGCGGCGGGTCGATGAGCGAGTTCAGAAACCAGATAAAAATCCTGCTGCATCTAATACACCCCCAGCGGCCGGCCGTTTGTCGGCGGGTCTTCCAGGGAGTTCAGGAACCAGTTATAGATCAGGGGCATTCCGACGTTTGCCCACTGCGTAAACGGCACGGCGTACTGGCTGCCGCATGTCGCCGACGTGAAGGAGTAGGTGCTTCCGCTCACCGTCCCGGTGCCGCAGACGGTGGTTGGGTACGCGGTCAGCGTGACGCCCGCGCCGGTGGGATTGGTCAGCACAAGGGTGGGTGCCGAGGCGCAGCCCGAACCCATGCCCACATCCAGCGAATCGGTGGAGAGCAGGGGTTGCGGCGCCCCCCACGACGTTTCAATTCCGTTGGGAACGCCGCCGCTGGCGGTCATGATGCCGTTGACCGCGCAGTTTGCGCCTCCGCCGGTTGAGGTGAAGAGGGTCCGGTCGGCGTAGCCCGTGCCGCCGCTATACCCCACGAAGACGCCGTCGGTGAAGTAGCTGGTGACCAGCGAGGTCACAATATATTGCGCCCAAGCCTGGCGTCCGCAACTTCCACCCGCCGCGGCGCACGCAAGCTGCATCGGGTCTTTGCCGGTGCGCGTATGGGCGAAGCCGTCCCCGCTGCCCTGCGGCGTGCCCTCCGCCTCATAGGTCGGCATCCCGTCCAGGTGGGCGAATACATACTGGGTGTCGGTCGGATCGATCGTAGTCCAGCTAGCGGAGCACGGGGTCGGGGAGGGATAGGAAGATGGGGTACACAAAGGCGACCACTGCCAAAGCATGGCCCCGCCGTTCGCAACGTCGCGGGTCCCACAACTGCGTCCCGGTCAGGGACGAGATGCTGTCCGCCGAACTCTGCATGAAAGCGGCAAGCCACTGGTTGCCTGGGGCGCTGCCGTTGAATATAAACACCGGCGTCGCGGGGTTCTCGGCCATCACGGTGCGGGCAACCGCCAGGGACGTGGGGAAACCGGCGGAAGTCTTTGGCGTGGATGCGTCATAGGTGTTTACATCGGCAACGGTGCACCAATTGGAATCGGAGTCCGAGCCGGTGAAGGGGACGCCGACCGGGACATTTGAGAGCCCGGCCTGGTCGAGCATCTGGCGGTAGATGGATGCGCTGGTATCGTAGGTGCCGGCCCCGCTGTTTCCGTTTGCGATCACGCCTTCGATCTTCAGGATGCCGACCCGGTCCATGACGATCAGGAGTTGCAGCATCCCCGGATTCCCTATGTCCGGGCATCCATCCATTGCAACCAGCATCGGAGTGGAGGTTGCCACCCGTTTGTTTATAAGTCCCTGGTAGAACTTCGTCCAATAGAAGAGGTCGTTGATCTGGGTCAGGTTCAGGTCGAAGGGGAAGACCGCAAACTCGTCGATATAGGTTGGCGTCTGCGTGCCGGTAGCTCCGGCCACTCCGTAGTAAGCTCCGCCGCTCACATATCCGGGGACCATCAGCGGGTAGCTTGTGGAGTTCATCGAAGTGCCCACCGCGGCGGTAAGAGTAGTTCCCGTGCCGGTGGGCGAAGTAAGTGTCAATGTCGGGGCGCCGGTGCAGCCGTAGTCGTAGGTATCGGGGAGAATGCCGTTGGGAACGCCGCCAGATGCGGTCATGTGCCCAGCGATATTGCAGTTCGCGCCGCCGCCGCTGGACGTGAATGCCGTGCTGTTGGCGTAGCCCGTGCCGCCGCCGCTATAAGTGACGATCGCCGAGCCGAAACCGGCATTGTAGCTGGTTGTAAATGGAGTCTCCGCGATGGCCCCCGTATTTTTATCTAACCCGTTGACATAGATGTCCAGCGCCGATGTCGTGTTGTACATTCCGCTCGCGCCCGTCCCGCTGTCCGTCACGACGATGTTGTAGTTGAAGCCGTTCGGCATGATGTCCACGCCATAGGCGCTTGTGCAGATGCCGTTCCCCACGTTATTGAACGCGGAGTGGCGCGCGAAGCATAACTGGGACAGCTGCACACCTGCATCGCCCTTCGTGTTTGCCGTCATATGGAGATAGAGTTCCCACCAGTTTCCGCTGGCCAGGTCGCCCTTGCTGGCCAGCACCAGCGTCCCCGTTCTCGTCCATTGCAGGTTGTCCACCTGCACCATCAGCGACCAGGGCGTGTTCCACTCCATCGACGAGCCCAGCGTATTGTTCGGCGCGGCGCTCCACGCGTTCCAGGCAAACTCGGCCGAGGTATTGTTGGCCAGCGTGCTGTCGAAGCCCGGCTGGCGCGGAGTCGCCGTGCCGGAGGTATAAGTGGTAGTTGTGGGCCCTTCATAATATCCGTAGTTCCCGCTGGCCGTCCCATTCCAAGTCCCATTGTCGCCATAAGTACTGGAGTCGGTTGCAGTCGAGCCCGTGCCTTCATTCAACTGCCAGTCTCCCACTAGGCCTGAAGGTGGCGAGCCGCCAGCCATCAAAGCGGCGATCTGGCCCTGCGATAGGGCTACGTTGTACAACTCATTCGCACTGCCCAGCCCTTCAAAAGAGGCCCCGCCGGCAGTGCCGCCAATAAACAAATTCTGCGTACCCGATGTTAGGGGAGAGGCGCTTGTAGAGGTTGAGTCAACGAGAGAGCTATTGACATAAAGAGAAATGGCGCTCCCTGAGTAAGAGCAAGATAAATAATAATCGCTCGCCGTGCTTGGAGTAAATGAGTAATCTACTTCGTGATAACTAGAATCGGTGCCGTAAAATCCGCATGAAAGGATATTTGTAGCGTACCAAAGATAGATATTTGGATGATTTGCAAGGGTTCCGCGAAAGACGAGGTATTGTCCTGCTTTTGTAGCGTTGAAATGATACCAACCCGTGGTAGTAAAGGTCGCAACGGCCAACTGCGTGGCACTGGGGATCTGAACAAAATTGGTGCTTCCATCAAAATACCCAGCATAAGTCGTGCTGGGGAAGGTGACTGAATTCACTGTTTTTGTCTCTACCCCTACAGTCGCAAGCCCTGAAATCTGCTCCTTGAACTGGCGGTCGCATCGTTGAAGTTCAGGTAGAGCGATGGGTTGGCATAGAGCACCGTCGTCGCAAAGCTGGTCTGCGGGTTGGGGTCCTGCGCGTACATCACCATGCAGGCGAGCAAGAGCGCGAAGCATAAGGCCAAGCAGAAGAACAAGTAAGATGCGAGATAAGTTCGCATGCATTATTGGCTCCTTCCCGTCACCAGCGTGACGCCCAGAAGGTTGGCGTTGCCCGCAGCCGTGTCGCTTGCCGCGCGGAATATCCGGTAGGTCATCATCGAGGGCGCAGTCGCCCCGGTTGCCGGACAGCCGTTGACGCCGTTCGCGGCCACTGCGACCGATGCCGTGGTCACCAACCCGCCCGCAGTCGAGCTGACGGCCGTGGTCACCGTGGCCGCCGTCCCAAAGCTCGCCGAGCCCACCACGCCGTTCGCCGCGGTGCAGGACGACTGCACCTCCCACTCCACGTTGCCCGTGGTGGCCGTGGGCGAATAGAACTGGACAGTGAGCGTGGTGCCCGTCCAGTAGGGCGGCAGGGCCACCGTCTGCTCCGCATACTGCGGCAGCGCGGGCGTGGCGTTGAAGGCGAGATAGCCCATCCCGGAGACGGCCGGGTTCACCGAACCGCTCTGCGGCTCGTTGTTGTCGTAGCGCGTCAGGCCGCCCGCATACGCCGCGCCCCCATCCGACACCCCCGCCGGAACATATTTCACATCCGCCGCCGGCGCGGCCACCACCGGCCCCGGCACATACTCGCTCAAACTTCCGTTCCATATCAAAACCTGCGCATTCGTCGGCGCGGTTGCAGCAACAGCTTTGCCCTGAATCCCGGTAACCACCGGCGAGGCGTTCGTCCCGCCAATGTCCCCGCCAATCTGTACACCGCCCGAACCGCTGCCTCCACTCGGCGCCACCCAGGTACCGTCTTCGCGGAGGAACCGTGTGCTTCCTGCGGTTGCACCGGGATCAGGCACGATGCCAGGTGCATGAGCAGTTCCCGAAGGGCCAAACAGCGGTAAACGTGCCGCCGCGATCATCCCCGAGTTGATGCTAGCTCCGCTCACTCCCCCATTGATCGTTGTTGCATTCAAAGTTCCCACATTGATCGTTCCCGCAGTGAACGCCTGTGGGGTGAAACTATAGGGCGCGCTGCCACGCATACCGATCGATAGCGTACTGGTGGTGGGGGAGTAGGACACTAGATCGACACTTATATTACTGTCCAATTCGAAGAGGTTGTAACCGGAGTTCCAGCTTCCGCATCCGTGCAGGTTGCAGTGAATCGCAAAGACGGCCTGTTCGCCTGCGGTCAGGTTCATCGTGCGGCGCCAAATTCCGGTTGCCTCGTATGCCCCATCGGGAAATCCATGCGTGCCGCCATACCCGAGGTAGTTTGTCGATGGAGCTGCGTTTGCAATGGACCACCCTGTCAGCCCCGGGCCATTGTTTTGCTGATATTGCATTCCAGCGCGCAGTTCGACAGTTGGCCGCGGCACCGATTGTCCGACAAACTCCGTATCCGCAGTGACGGACTCCTGGTAGTAATGTGGCTCTTCTACGGGGTCGTTGGCCGCCCACGCCACATTGTTTGGCGCAAGGGTCATCTGTCCGTCCACGCTCTTCGCCGCCTGGTCAAAGACGCTCAAGACCTCGGCCATCGGGTAGAACGCAAATCCGCCTGTGAGCGCGGAGATTGTTCCGCCAGTGCTGGAACTATTTGCGCCGCTCTGCGCATAGGTGAATGTATTGATGCCTGTAGTGGTCACTACATAGTTCCCGTTGAAGCTGCTGTCGGCGACTCCTGCGATAGTGGCGCTCAGCCCATTTACATCCGCGGGAAGGTTTCCAGTTAGGGTTGCAGTCACCACGTTCCCAGAGCGGGTCAAGGATGCAATGGATGCACTCACATTGAGAAACCCTGAGGTCTGGTTCATAGCTCCAACCACGGGAGTAGTTCCCCCGGCGTAGTACAGGCCGGTCGCAGAGGTTGTCCCGACCACCGGAAAGAGCTGACGAATCCCGTTCGTTGTGTCGACAGTCTGCTCCAGACCGTAGCCACACAGTCCCCCAAATGCCAGCGTAGCCAGAATCTGGTGCGGCTTGTTCAGCGTCATCTGCAGGTGCGTCGCATCGACGACGGTATAGGGCGCCATCTCGAAGTTGTCCGGAGCATAGCCGGCGGTCTGGTCGACAACGCAAGCCAGGCCGCTCGAAGGTCCAATCGCCGCAGTATTGGTCGCATATCCCGACGGGACACCGCTGGTAGCGATGGGGAAGGTCACCGTTCCGGGGGCCATATTGCTGGCTTGCGATGGGATGACCTGGCCAAGACTCAAGAACACGCTCACCGGAAAGTTTGTTCCACTGAATTGAGCAGTGGCATGGGGCCCTCCACTGGTACCGCCAACGATTGCTCCGCCCGTGCTGGCGCTGGTGATCGTCTTCGCCGGGTTCGTGTCGATCAGAAAGCGGCCGTCACCCTGTGTCCCGCCTCCGGAGTTCGGCGCAATCATGACAGTCGTCGAGCCGGTTGTGCAGCCGCTGGTGCAAGTCCCCGCAAAGACCCTGGAATCCTCGTGCGTCTGCAGATCGAAGGGATGCGCTCCCTCGTCCGCGGAGTCCCGAATACCGCCAGACGCGTTGATATAGTGCGATCCCATCAGGCAGTCCCCTACGCCAAAACAATTGGTAACCTCGGGGACCAGGACATGCTGTCCCTGAGTGTTGTAAGTGCCAGTCACGGACAGTGCGCTATATCCCATCTTGAAATACGGGCCAGGACTTTCAATCTGTTCTGGAAAGAGGTTGGAGCCCCCGGCAAGGCCCTCCTGCGTGATCGCCAGGCCGACCGCGCCGGGAATTGAGTTTTCGGTCTGCTGAACGATGCTCGCCTCACTCTGTGTGGACACATCGTCGATCGCCTGAGCGGTGGAAAGTCCGTGGTTCACAACGTCGAGCGGATTCAGATAACTGTCAACCTGCCTTCCGCCGCGCGCGTCTTTCACATGGGTCTGGCTGTTGAATGAAGCGGTGGAATACGTTTCATTGGTGTAGTCCTGTTCCGCCTTGACTTCACATCCGTTTGTGCAGTCCGGGCCGGCTACAGCATTTGCAATCCCATTGTTTCCGCGCCCGTTCACATATTGACTGGCGTACTCCACCCCGTTCAGGTTATTGACTTCCAACTGAGTCCCTGTCGGCTGCGCTACGACTTGCGTTGCCGACGGGAGTGTCGAGACCACCTGCCCCAATCCGCCATTCAGTGCGGCAATGCTCTCATCCACATAATTCTTGTCTGCCGCCTGCGTCGCGGACACCGGGTCGGCTGGCAACACAAGCGGTCCGGTCATCGTATCTCCTGCCTTCAGCACATAAGGCGAGGAGTCCAGAGAATGGCCCGACATTGCCGCTGCGATTGCGGTATCCACATAGCTCTTGCTGACCGTCTGCATCGCCACGGAGGTCGGCAGTACGGTGCTTTCGATCGCACTCACCTTCACCGCCGTCGTGCTCGCCGGTACGACCCAGTACTCGCGGCTCACACTGCCATCGTCCAGGTGAAAAACAGCCGTATAGTAAGTACCGATAGGCGTTGCACCGGCATTCGGAGTGAGATGTACGCTGAGCGCTCCTCCTGCTGCAATGACCGCGGACGTACTTCCGCTTGGGATCGAATCGCCATTGCTCGTGGTAAACGCAGGCCAACTGATGAGCACAGTTCCCGTAGCCACAGTTCCATCCGCGTAATAGATCGTGTCCGCCACCTGGGTGGTTGCCACCTGCGCGACTCCGGCCACTGTCATCACCGTCAGCAGCACTCCAATCAACATCCAACTTCTAGGTTTCCAATGCATCACACTCTCCTCGTATCCGCAATCGCGCACCTAAACCCCCCGCAATACTGCCGGCAGATAGCTCCGGAAGCACAAAACTGTTTCACCATCGTTGGCGTCCTTCACCGGCAGCGCGCGAAATGCACCTGCCAGCCGGATCCTCTCCAATGGGGCTGCCAACGCATCTTCCGTCTCCGCCGAGCCCTGCATCGCCTGGAGACGCGGATAGTGATACAAAACGCGGTCCCCCTGAGCGCCCTGCATCACGAACAGCGCAGACCACTCCTGAAAGAAGCTCGCTCCCTCGCGATCGCAAAAGCCGACTAGTTGGCTCACCTGCATTCCCGCCGTAGGAGTTCCCGCTGGCAGCGCGCTTGCAAGCTCCAGTACGCCGGCCGTGATCGCCACGACTACGCCCACATTCAGCGTCACTCGCCGCACATAGTTGATGTCTCCACCCACCGCACTCGCGGACTGTACATAAGCCGTACTCACGCCGGTTCCGACGTACCCAAGCTGGCCGGTGTAATCGATATCCACCGCAACCAGGCTGCCAACACTGAATCCGACTGCGGCTGCCGCTCCCACGTTCAAGCTGGTCGCGGTTGACGCCGGTCCCGTGCCGGTTAGCAAGGGGACCGGCGCTGCAGCCACGCCACCGCTTCCGTTGGGCGCTGCGCCCGCAGCCGTCGTCAACAGATTTGTCTGTTGCGATCCCGATGCCAGCGTCACCTGCAGTTTTCCCCAGGTTTCGAATTCAAGCGACACCGTCGCGTCTACTTCCGTGCGAACCTGGCCCACTGTCATCGCAGGAGCGCCGGCCCGAAGCGCATCAACCTTCGTCCCGCACTTCCTCGTAAATCCGGAGACCCACCCCAGGTCTACCCAAGGGGCTGGTGGCGCCTGCAGATCGAACCTCCCAAGCTGCGCCGCATCGAACAGATTTGGCACGCCAGCCGGCCGGTTCACCGGAGCGAAGTAGGCGCGCACCCGTCTCGTCACCGGAGCAACGGCCGCCACAACTCCGGCCCCTGTCATCGTTGTACTCACAGCTCACCCGCCTCCTGGTACGCAAAAACCTGCACCATTGTTGTCCGCTCCAATCGCTCGTCCACAGCGGTGGCCGCGCCGAATACCGGGTCCGCCCAGAACACATTCGTTCCCATCGCCGTCGGAGCGACGCCAGCTCCCGCCGCTGCATAATTCATCTTCGGCACCGTGTGCGGCTCGGCGCCAAGCGCAGACGCCAACTCTGCATCCATCGCTGCCAGCAGTCGTCCGCGGTCCATGCCGCCATTGCCCGAGCTCCCATCCGTGGCGTACTGAATCGAACATTCCATCGCCATCAAAGGCAGAGGTTCCACGCAACTAACCTGTAGTCCCGCCCATTGCAGGCGAAACGCATCCACGGGAACCCACGCGGTCGGCAGTTCGTTCTCATCCACCAGCGTCCCCGGCCGCACAACGCCGCGCACCACAATCGTCCGCGCCGGATTCAACGCCGCCAACCGGCTCTGCAGCATCACGTAAAACGTATCTTTCGCGTTCTGCATTCTCCCTCGCTCTCATATCCAACCCATAGTCAGCCCGTTCGCAGAACCGGCGGTCCCGCTCTAGACCATCTGCGCCAGCGGGGCGCGCAGCACCAGCCGGTACACATAAGGCTGGCCAAAGACCTGCTCTTGCGTTGCAGACTCAATTTCCAGCAGTCCGTCGTCGCATAGCACACCGTAGGCAGCCGCAAACAGCACACTCGCCGAGGCATACGTCAGCGATCCCACCAGGCTCTCCACCACGCTCGCCGACACCAGCAACTCCCACTTCGCCGCCTTCCCTTCAGCCACAATCGCTCGCGCCTTGCGGTATACCACCGGTTCTAGCGGGAGGTCCTGAAATGTCGGCGTCGCAATCCCCAACTGCTCGGTCACATCCGCCGCAACCGCTGGCGCTGGCATCCGCAGCATCACCGTCCGTCCGCCCATCGCACGCAGCAAAACGTCTGCCGCCCTCACCGCCGCGCCCGTTGCACTCACCAGATCGCTCATCGCATCACCCGATCCTCTGCGCCACATAGGGAGCCAACATCATCTGCACATTCGCGTCGATCAGCGACCCGGCGAAGTACTGCATTTGTAAGGTGTCTATCTTGCTGCCCTTCACGTTCATCGCCGGAGTCGCCTGCGCATTCTTCACGATCTGCGCGCACGCCACCTTCAGCGCTGGCGGCACGACTGCCAGTCCGGCCGTATAGGTCACCTCGACCTCGTTGTAGCTCATCCCAAGCACGCTCATGGGGAACGTCAGATCGCCCGTCACCGCATTCAAGTCCACATTGGTCAGGTCCAGCGCGCTCCAACTCCCCGGAATGCTGAACGCCCACGCCACCTGCGCCAACATTGGGTCCTGCAGCTCGCCGCGTCGCGGCCGGCCATACCGGACCCGCACTCCTACCAGCGGCGTGGTCGCCGTGCCGAGCGGTGTCAGCGGAAGATAGCTCAACCGCACCGCCTGCGAGTCGGCCGTCAAGCGCATTCGCTCCACATATTGAGTCACCAGCAGACTCGGCCTCCGGCAATGCGCCTCAATCAGCGCGGATGCCATCGTCACCCAATCGTCGGTCGTCTCCGCCGTCAATCCATACTCGACATACTCCGTTGGATCCAAGTAACCCATCGCACTCCGCCTCCAAACTCATCAAGAAAAAGAGGGGGCCGGCCACCACAACCGGCCCCGCTCTTTAATGCGCGACATAGGATTGCAGACACAGCCCGGTGTTGGTCAGCCCCCTGACCAACACTGCCACATCGCGTAAACTCAGCGACGCAAGCAGCCATTCACGGGCACGTTGAACCTTGTCGCGCGTTGTTGCGGCTGGGCGACACCCATCGGCCAGCCGCAAACTCATCCTGCCTAGCCAGCAGTTTCATGCCGCCTAGCGGTCGACCAGCACCTGGTAGTGCGCATAGCTCGCACCCTTCACCACCACAGCGCCGAACTTCACCACCACATACTGCGAGGCCAGCGAACCCGGAACCCCAAGCTGGAAGATCCGCGGATTCGGATCGCTCAGCCAGTGATACTCGATCAGATCTTCGGTCACGATGTACGCCGGCAGCACCGCCGAGCCACTTCCCGGAGTTCCGGTATAGCTCAACGTCCACTCCGGAATCAGAGGAAGTTCGCCCGCCTGCGTCGACAGCGTCTTCACCGTGAAGCCCGCCCCGATGTCCTTGGTGTTGAGGACGACATTGAACTCGGTCTTCATCTCGCGATCAATCAGGTCGAGAAGCACCGGGTTGGCATAGATGGCCGTCGGACGAACTCCGAAGGAGCTGTTCGAAACCATCTGTGCGACCGTCGACTTGAAGCCGTCCACAATGCTCTGTGTAGTCCCGATCGACACCGTATTGCCGCCGCCCACAATCTGGGCCGCCGCGCCGAAGTACTCCGCGGTCGTCGGCGAGCTCAAGCTCGTGTCCGTGCCGTTCCACAGAGCGACATCATGCGTCCGGAGAACGCCGTCCACCGTATCGGCGAGGTCCTTCGCCTGCAGATAGGCAAACTGCGTCTGCTGCTGGCCCAGTTCCATATCGAACAGGTTGTAGTTGATCTGCGCCACCAGCGCCTTCAGCGGTACGCTGTTCTCCACCCGTGTCGGGCTGACGATTGGCGCAACGATATTGCGCGGGTCCACAAAGCCCGAAGTGGCCGAGGGAGACGGAATCGCCCGCTCCTCAAAGTACCGTGAAGGGTGGCCGGTTGCCGGAACCTGCTTGATCCTCTGTCCAAAAATGCCGCGCCGCCGCACAATGTCCAGAATCTCCGTCTGGTACAACGGAACTTCAATCGCTCCAGGCCCAATGTAATCTGCTGCCGCATGAATCTGAGTAAACTTCGCGTCCATCCTCATCCCCTTTAAATTCGAAAGACGTAGCCTCAGCCACGTCTTCTCTTCCATCGTTATGTAATGATCCGTCTCACAACCAGACGCAATGCCAATCCGGTTGCATTCAGCGATGCAATCGATTCGCCCAGGCCTCCTAGCCCAGCAGTCCGGCGCGCATCAGTTGCGACTTCACCGCGATCCTCTGCTCCAGGCTCAGGCTCACCAGCGCAGCGTCAAGCGATCCGGCCTCCAGAGAGTCCACCGTCACACCCTGTTTCGCCAGAAGGTTCGTCATCGCCGTGGGCAAAGTCTTGCGGCCAGCTGCGGGAGCGTCAGTCACCCCTCGCGCCTGCAACTCCGCAATCTTCAACTCAGCCGCAGCCAGCTTCTCCTCGAGTTCCGCTTCGCGGCGGGCTTCAACCGCCGCCACAATGCGGCCGATGCTCGCCTCGGCGTCCTCGGCAAACGCGCTCTGCCTTTGGGCCAGCCGCTCCACCGCCTGCTCAAGCAGGTTGGCGGCTGCTGCCAGCCGGTCCACCGTTATACCCAACTCGTCCTTCATCTCCATCTCCATGCTCTCTCCTTGTTTTTCCCGCCAACTGTTTCCCGCCGTTGTACCGGCCCAATCGACACCCCAAGGCCCAATCGGTGGCTTTCCCAACGGCCCTGGCAGCGCGCCGGACAGACCACCGCCGGTTCACTGAACTCCGTTCAAGCTGTCACGCCGGATGTTGCGGCCGCCGCAGGCATCGCCTGAACATTGAGGATGGCCACCACGGCGGAGACCAAACTCTGTACGTACGATGTACTTGCCCCCGCGATACCCGCCTTCGCAAGCAGCGATGTGACAACAGGCCCAACCAGAGTCATCACGGTTGCGAGCTTCTGCGTCCCCGTCCCGCTCTGGACACCTGCCGCAGCATACTTCTGCTCGACTTCGATCACTGCATTCTGAATCAGCCCGGTCGCATCAGCCAGCACAGTTAGTTCCGGAGCTGCCGCCGGGAACAGCAATCCCACCAGCTTCTCTGCCGGAACCGCATAGGTGACCGCCCACTGCAGCCCCTTTTCAAATCCCTTTCCGATTGCTTCCAAAACGCCTGTAAATGTCACCTTGGTCCTTTCGCTTGCTGCCTGTTTGGCTTATCCACATCCACCACGCTGTTACTGTCGCGAACCCGCCAGGTGGGACGCTGCGGTCCGCTCCCCCACCGGTGCGCGTCCCAGCCGGAAGCTTGTTCCCCGGTACGCCGCCTTATCCCGCATCAGGATTGCAGCCCCGGTAAACGTTGCCCGCGTCAGGGTCCACACCTGCGCTCGCATGTCCGCTACATGTGCCTCCGCTAGCTCGTAGCTCATTCCCATCGAGCCTTCAATCCCCAGCCGCTGCTCGATCTCGGGAAAGTCTCTACAGAAGAGAAATCCCGCCACCGTCAGGCGCCCTCCGTCCAGCTCGGCGGACGTGATGATGCCGCACTTCTGCCGCGCATCATGCCCATCCCACCCCGCCTTGTAGTCCACCGCCATACCCAGCAGACTCGGCAGCGCAGACTCGGCGGCAGCTCGCGTCAGTACCACGCGGTGGCCTCTGGCCCCGCTTGGTGCTTTGTCGCTTGCCACGTCCACCAGTGTCAAGACCCCTTCAAACGGCAACCGGTTCGGATGCCCATGCACCTGGGGAAACTCCACCGCCATGGCATGCATCGCCAACTCGCCCGGATTCCACGACCTGACATTGCTTCCCGTTGCCCGGGCCCTCGCTACACCGGCACACCGCCGATGAAGTTCCGCCGCATACTCCATGCCACCTCCTCGATCACCCTTGTTCATCGCCCCGTCTGCAAGTTCATGCCGGTCGAAGTCACCCGCTCCTTCTCACTTCGCCGGTGTGCTTCCGCAAGTTCCCAAACAGACGCAGCGCAAAGCCCCCACTTCCTGTGTCTTGGTCTTTCACGCCACGCTGGTTCCGGTACATCAGTGGCCGGCCGGTCCACCGATCTGCTCTCCCCATTGCAGCACCCAAAAAACGAAACGGGAGCGGCAGCCTCTCGGCGCCCTCCCGTTTCCTTTAACTCACATATACAGAATAGCAGGTTGACCAAAACTACTATGCCAACTTTTTTCAATTTTTATCAGTCTTGAATTCAGTTGTTTACGTCAAAATATCCAGCTCCACCCCCTTGACAACATTTCAAGGGCTCGAGCATCTTCACGCTGAGAAAGACTCTCGTCAGGCAGTCGACCGCCTGGCCGTACCGCCGGACCACCGTTCTCGGCTTCAGCCCCATCAACTCCGCCGTTTCGCCCAGCGAGTACTGTTGCAGGGCGATCCGCGAGATCAGATGTTGCTGTTCTGTGTCCAGCTTCTCCAGGCACTTGCCGACGTCGTGAAGGAAGATCACAACATCCTCGAAGCTCTCAACCCGATAGCTTGTTACATGTCCGTGAAACATCTCCTGACCCAGTAGAGACGGCACCTTCCCTGTCTCCATGGACATACGCACATACCGTTGCAGCAACGCTTCCGTGTACTTCCGGTAGAACGCCATCTGGGGTTCAACAGGCTTCCTGGGAACTTCAACCGGATTCCGTTGAACGGCTTGCGGGTTCCCGATGGCCCAGACATACGGCAGAATTACGGCAGCGGCGCTCATTGAGCACCGCCTGTCCGCCCACGACTTGCGAAGCAGGCAGAAACCCGCGCTAAATGGCGCGGCCGTCCCCCGGGGTGCTTTCCTTTCGCTGCTGGAAAGTTCGACAGATGGCAAAAGCAGGTTGAACAATACACGCCATCTCTTAATCCTCTCCGGAGCCACAACGCTCCACATCCTTCACACACCTTCAGTTCCAAGCGCAAGTACTTCATTTTGTACACTCCAAGGCGCAACCATCCCCCGGCGAGCCTCAAAGTTTTTCAGCGGTCGGAGGGGCTCGCTCAGGTTGCTATGAGGCGCCGATACTCCCTCCGAGAAGCTCTTTTGGCCCCATCGGTGCAGTATCGACTCCTGTTTTTCATCGTTCTATCCCCCTGCTAACCTAACCCAGGAAAAATCCCACCTCCACCCTTGCATTCCATTCCCACTCATCCCTGTGGCACTGGGTCACACGAATCGAGTCGCGTTTCCCAGGTCATTCCCGATACAGGAATAGAAAGTCTCAAAGTTATAGCTTTAGACAACTTTTATGTCAACTACAATTATTCTGTCCACTAAATGTCCTAAAATGACTCAACAACCGTGCAGTTAATAGGAAAAACATTGCGTAAAGTAAATATTTTGCTTAATGTTCGTCTTGCAAAATGATATGGTTCGGCAACAGGAATAACCCACTCTATGAATTTTCAGGATCTCCACGAGCTTCTCCGTCTCGAACTTCTCCGACGCATCGAACAGGGCAGCCTCACCGGCACCGTCCTCGCTCGGCAGGCGGGTTTCCGCCAGGCCCACATCTCCAACTTCCTCAACCGAAAGCGCGCCCTCTCTCTCGACGGACTCGACCGCGTCCTCGCCGCGCAGGACCTCACGGTGGATCAGATCATGCCCCTTGAGCTCTGCGCAGCCTCTTCCCCACCGCCGACCGATCCGATCGAAGCAATCCCTGTCGTCTCGCCCTCAACGGCGATGGACGAAGCCCAGGTCCGGCCCGGTTCGGTCATTGAGACCATTCACGTCTCGGCATCCCGCCTCCAGGAAAATCGCGCCCGTCCATCCGTGAAGTGCGCCCACTGGCAGCGCTTCCTCGCCGTGCGCGCCGACGCGCAGCAGACTGCCGCCATGGACCCCATGATCGCTGCCGGGGCCATCGTCGTCCTGGACCGTCACTACAACTCGCTTGCGCCCTACCGCGCCCACCAGCGCACCCTCTATGCCGTCCGTTGCGGCGCTGGCCTCGTCTTCCGCTATCTCGAATTCGACAATGGAAGGCTTATCCTCCGCCCGCTCTCTCTTGCCTTCCCGGTTCAACTTCTTGCGCTCGAATCTCACGAAACGCCAGCCGATTACATCGTCGGCCGTGTCTGTCTCGTCGTCTCTGAGCTTTGAGCCGTCCCTGCATCGCCCCGGCGATGAGCTGTCGCCCTTCTCATCTCGCCCAAGCGATTGATAAACTGTACAGATGCATTCGGGTCTGTATGGAAAGTGGATGACGGCGTGGGAGACAAAGCTCACAACGCGCGACACGAATCGAATCGTAAGACCGCTCGAATGGGGATTCGACTGGCTTACGAACTTCAGCGACGCCCCGGCTTCAGTGCTCTTCGAGGCCCCGGCGACACTTGGGCGGAAGGAACCCGACTCAGCAGGACCTCCGGCCTCTCCCGCGTCCCAGAATCTCAACCGCATGATCGCCCTGAATGAAGAGATTGTCCGCCGCTCGGATGATTTTTTCGGCTATGACGTACCGCAGGACTTTCGCCTCGAACACCGCCATCCACAGCTATACCCCACCAACGTCCGCCCGGAAACCCTCGCCCAGGACGCCGAGATGAAGCGTCAGGCTGCCAACGGAGAGCTCGACAAGGCAGAGTTCCTGCGATTCACCTCCGCCGTCCACACCTCCTATCCCGAAAACGACCAGATGAACGCGAGATGGTACCCGGCACCCGAGCGCAAGCAATCGGCGGGCCGCCCCCCCAGGCCGAAGCAGGCCATCATTGTCTTGCCTCAATGGAACTCCGACGCAATCAGCCACAACGTGCTCTGCACGCTCTTCAACCGCTTCGGGATCTCTGCCCTGCGCCTCTCCCAGCCTTATCACGACATCCGCCGCCCCGCCGAACTGGAGCGCTCCGACTACGCCGTCAGCGCCAACATCGGCCGCACCACCGCCGCCTGCCGCCAGGCCGTCGTCGACGTCCGCAGTTGCATCGACTGGCTGGAGACCCAGAGCTACACTCAGTTCGGCGTCCTTGGAACCAGCCTCGGCTCCTGCTACGCCTTCATCGCCGCCGCCCACGACCCTCGCCTGCGCGTCTGCGCCTTCAACCACGCCTCCACCTGGTTCGGCGATGTTGTATGGGAGGGCCAGAGCACCCGCCACGTTCGCGCCGCGCTGGAAGAATCCGGCCTCACTCAGGATCAGGTCCGCCAGATATTCCTCGGCGTCAGCCCCATGTCCTACATGCAGCGCTTCGCCGCCACTCCCAAGCGTGTCCTCGTCGTCCACGCCACATACGACCTCACCTTCCCCCTGCATCTCTCGCTTGAGGTTCTGAAGCAATTTCAGCAGCTCAACATCGACTTCGTCTCCAAGGTCCTCCCCTGCGGCCACTACACCACCGGCGAGACCCCCTACAAGTACATCGACGGATGGTATCTGGGATCGTTCATCTACCGGGCGTTCAGGGACCTCGCGGATCACAGTTAGCCCACCGGGCACTCTTTTCGCTTCGCCGCACTTGGCGTAAAATTGCATCCATGACCCGCCCTCTCAGGACGAAGCGCTTCCGTCTCGGCCGCCGCGACCGTGGTTGATCGTAGTCCTGCTCGCGTCGCGCTGTAGGGCCGCCGCCGGCCACCCCGCCCCATCGCACCCCATTATTTGATACGCTCTCCTCGTCACGCCGATTTGCGTCCCTCTCAACTTCCAGACGCACGCCGGCCCTGAACTCGCGCCCGGTACTCTTCTTCGAGTCCGCGCTGCCATTGGAAAAATGGAGAAATCGATGACGACTCTCGCTCAGCACCCCGACAGCTTCCGCTCCGCCGCATCCCTCACCTCCGGCGCCACCACCGTCCGCCTCTTCCGCCTGCAGGCCCTCGCCGCCTCCGACCCCACTATCAACCTCGCGCGCCTGCCCTACTCCCTGCGCATCCTCCTCGAAAACCTCCTCCGCCACGAGGACGGTCGCACCGTCACCGCCGACGACATCCGCTTCCTCGCCCACTGGGACCCCAAGGCCGAACCCTCCCGCGAGATCGCCTTCATGCCCGCCCGCGTCCTCATGCAGGACTTCACCGGCGTCCCCGCCATCGTCGATCTGGCCGCCATGCGCGACGCCATGCGCGTCCTCGGCGGCGACCCCGAGAAGATCAACCCGCTCCAGCCCGCCGAACTCGTCATCGACCACTCCGTCCAGGTCGACGAATTCGGCTCCCCCAACGCCTACGACCTCAACGCCGCCCTCGAGTTCTCCCGAAACCGCGAGCGCTACGCCTTCCTCAAGTGGGGCCAGTCCGCCTTCAACAACTTCTCAGCCGTACCACCCGGTATGGGAATCTGCCACCAGGTCAATCTCGAACACCTCGCCCGCGTCGTCTTCACCAACGGATCCGACTCCGACCGCACCATCATTGCCTACCCAGACACCCTCGTCGGCACCGACTCCCACACCACCATGGTCAACGGCCTCGGCGTCCTCGGCTGGGGCGTCGGCGGCATTGAGGCAGAGGCCGCCATGCTTGGCCAGTCCGTCTCCATGCTCATCCCCCAGGTCGTCGGCTTCCGGCTCACCGGCAAGCTGAAGGAAGGGACCACCGCCACCGATCTCGTCCTCATCGTCACCGAGGCCCTGCGCAAGCATGGCGTGGTCGGCAAGTTCGTCGAGTTCTTCGGCCCTGGAATCAGCGAACTCCCGCTGGCCGACCGCGCCACCATCGCCAACATGGCCCCCGAATACGGCGCCACCTGCGGCATCTTCCCGGTCAACGCCGAGACCCTGAAGTACCTCCGTTTAACTGGCCGCACCGAGGCCCACATCGCCCTCGTCGAGGCCTACTTCCGCGAACAGGGCCTCTTCCACACCGCCGCCTCCCCCGAGGCCGAGTACTCCTCCACACTCTCGCTCGACCTCGCCACCGTCGAGCCCTCCGTCGCCGGCCCCAGGCGCCCGCAGGATCGCGTCCTTCTCTCGCAGGCCGCAGCCAGCTTTGCCCAGCAACTCCCCACGCTCCTCGGCCCCAACGCCAGCAAGGACGCCGCGCGCAAACCCCAGCACTGGGACGGTAGCATCGCCCCCTCCCCCATCGCCGATCACTCCGCCGCCCCCGCCTCCGTCAAAGCCCGCTTCGGCGTCGATCCCGACCCCTACCTCACCCACGGCTCCATCGTCATCGCAGCCATCACCTCCTGCACCAACACCTCCAACCCCTACGTCATGATCGCCGCCGGGCTTATAGCTAAAAAGGCCGTCGAGCGCGGCCTGCGTACCCCTCCCTGGGTCAAGACCTCCCTCGCCCCCGGCTCCCGCGTCGTCACCGACTACTACAACAAGTCCGGCCTCACTCCCTACCTTGACGCCCTCCGTTTCAATACCGTTGGGTATGGCTGCACCACCTGTATCGGCAACTCCGGCCCCCTGCCCACCGATGTCTCCGCCTCCATCGAAGCCCACTCCCTCGTCGCTGTCTCCGTCCTCTCCGGCAACCGCAACTTCGAGGGCCGCATATCCCCCGAGGTCCGCGCCAACTATCTCATGTCGCCCCCACTGGTCGTCGCCTACGCCCTCGCCGGCCACATCGGTCACAACTTCGCCACCGAGCCGCTGGGTAAGGATCAATCCGGCGACCCCGTCTTCCTCAAGGACATCTGGCCCACCCAGGCAGAGGTCTCCGCCACGGTAGCCGACTGCATCGACTCCCAAATGTTCCGCAAACAATACTCAAGGGTATCCCAGGGCGACCAAAACTGGCAGCGCCTCACCTTCCCCTCGGGTGACACCTACCGCTGGGAGCCCGGCTCCACTTACATCCGCCGCGCCCCGTACTTCGACGGCATGACGGCAACCCCCGCGCCTATCGAAGACATCCGCGCCGCACGCTGCCTCGCCGTCCTCGGCGACTCCGTCACCACCGACCACATCTCTCCCGCCGGCTCCATCAAGATGAACGGCCCCGCCGGGCAGTATCTCGCCGCCCACGGCGTGGCCCCAGCCGACTTCAACAGCTACGGCAGCCGTCGCGGCAACCACGAGGTCATGGTTCGCGGCACCTTCGCCAACGTCCGCCTGCGCAACAAACTCGCCCCCGGCACCGAAGGCGGCGTCACCCGCCTCCTCCCCGAAGGCGCCACCATGTCCATCTACGACGCCTCGGTCCTCTACGCCGACCGCGGCGTTCCCCTCTGCATCCTCGCCGGCAAGGAGTACGGCTCCGGCAGCTCGCGCGACTGGGCCGCCAAAGGCCCACGCCTCCTCGGCATCCGGTTCGTCATCGCCGAATCCTTCGAGCGCATCCACCGCTCAAACTTAGTGGGGATGGGAATCCTCCCCTTCCAGTTTCTCCCCGGCCAATCTGCCGCCTCGCTCGGCCTCACCGGCGAGGAGATCTTCGCCATCGGCGACGCCCCCGGCCAGCTCCAGTCCATGCTCGACTCCAGGTTCGCCGACGGCCGCATCCTCCCCATCCTCGCCGAAGCCCCCACCGGCCGCACCATCGAGTTCTCCGCCATCCTCCGCATCGACACTCCGCAGGAGGTCCTCTACTACCAGCACGGCGGCATCCTCCCCTACGTCCTCCGTCAACTCGCCGGAAAGGTATAACCCTAAATGAAAATGGACATTTGCCGAATGGAATTTAGCGGGAAGCTATTGAAGCGCGGTTTTTGGCTCTATATATGGGACATTAAAGGGGAAAAGACTCATCATCTTTATGTGGGCCGAACTGGAGATACATCTTCTGCAAATGCTTCGTCGCCCTTTCGACGTATAGGGCAACACCTTGATACAAGACCCAACGCGAAGGGCAACGCTCTCGGACAACGGCTCAAGGAGGCTTGCATCAATCCGGAAGCTTGCACCTTCGAGATGATTGCGATTGGTCCTATTTTCGATGAGAAAAAGTCCATGCCGGAACACAAACCGCTGCGAGACAAAACAGCAGCTTTGGAACGTGCGCTGGCTGATGAACTCAAGCGACGAGGCTATGAAGTCCTCGGTGTACATCCACGCAAGATTCAGCCCGATCCTGTTCTCTTTGGACAATTGATAGAGGCGTTACAAAATTCGTTTCCGCCTCGACATGGCGATGTGCAAGTTGTTATTCCGCACTACCAGCCGAATCGTGTGTAGTGCGACCACTCCCGCCCGGCCAGCCGACAAAAAGGATCAGAGCAACGAAATCCCGCTGAGCCGTTCGCACTCGCTCCACAGCCGCGCCGCAGCTGCCTGGTCCAGTGCCTGCGCGGCCACCTTTGCCGGCCCCACATCGCCTCCGCGCATCTCCAGCAGGCCCTGCGGCCCGTAGTACCCACCGTCCACCACCTCCGGCGATGTGGCCGCAAACAACGTCGGCACCGCTCCCTCCGCCTCGCTGTTCAGCAGTGCGCCGATCGCCACGCCAAATCCCCGCCGCACCAGCCTCTCCATCGCCGAAAACTCCCCCGCCTGAAACAGGTTCGTGTTGGCCACGCCAGGGTGCGCCGCCACGCTCATCACGCGGCATATCGGCGGCTCGGCTGCGCGCAGCCGCCGTCCCAGCTCGAACGCCAGCATCAGGTCGGCCAGCTTCGACTGCCGGTAGGCGACCATCGGTCCATAGCTCTTCGCCGACTGCAGATTGTCGAAGTTCAGCCGCCCCTGTTTGTGCGCAATCGAGGCCAGCGTCACCACGCGCGGCCTCTGCGGGTGGTTCACAGACGCGCGCACCAGCGCCGGCAGCAGCACTGCTGTCAGCACAAAGTGGCCCAATACATTGGTCCCAAACTGAATCTCGAATCCGTCCCTCGTCTGTAGCCGCCTCTTCGGGGCCATCACGCCCGCGTTATTGATCAACAGGTCGAGCGGCTTGCCCAGCGCAAGCTCTGCCGCCCCAAATGCGCACACCGACTCCAGCGACGCCAGGTCCAGCAGCACCACCTCTGCGCTTGCCGCCGGGACCTCCCCACGCAGCCGCTCCAGCGCAGCATCGCCCTTCGCTTTGTCCCGGCACGCCAGCAACACATGCGCCCCCTTGCGCGCCAGCTCCAGCGCCGCATGGTAGCCGATGCCGCTGTTCGCCCCGGTAATCAGCGCCCGCCGGCCTGCCTGGCTGGGAATCTCCGCTGCCGTCCATCCGCTGCCCACCGCATTGCCATCGCCAGTTCCGCTCATGCCGCCATTAAACCACGAACGCATGAATCGCAACCGTTCCATCCATCTCCCCGCCGCTCGCGATAAAGTAGACCACATGGGCTTTTTCAAAAAGAAGATCAAGCAGGAGCACAAGGTCATGCTCCAGCACGAGCGCTCCGCCGGGGCCGTGCAGCCGGAGTATCACCGCGCCACCCCGGAGTGTCCCCACCCCCAGCGTTGGAGCATGATCGACTCGATGACCGCCGAGGTCGAGGTCCTCGAGTTCATCGCCACTCTCGTCACCACCCTCAAGCCCCGCCTGGTCGTCGAGACCGGCTCCTTCCTCGGCGTCTCCACCGAGTGGATCGCCCGCGGTCTCCAAAGAAATAGCCAGCCCGGCAACGGCATGCCCCCCGACGGTACCCCGTCCCGCGTCATCAGTTGCGAGTTCGACCCCGTCGTCTACGCCAAGGCCAAGGCGCGCCTCGCGTCCTCCCCGCTCGCTCCCTGGATCGAGCTGCGCAACCAGTCCAGTCTGGAGATGCACGTCGAAGGAACCATCGACCTCTTCTTCTCGGACTCCGACCTCGACATCCGTGAATCCGAGGTCAAGCGCTTTCTCCCCCAGATCAACCCCCACGGCATCATCCTCATGCACGACGCCAGCTCCCACCTCAAGACCGTCCGCGACGCCGCCCTCAAGATGGAGTCCGAGGGCCTCATCTCGGTCGTCCTCCTCCCCACTCCCCGCGGCCTCGTCATCGCCCAGCCCCGCGCCAACCGCACCTAACCAACTCGACGGATGGAGAGGATCTCACAATGAAGGTTCTGGTAATCGGTGGTGGCGGACGCGAACACGCGATCGTCTGGGCGTTGGCCAAATCCGCGCGTGTGACCGAGATCGTCTGCGCGCCGGGAAACGCGGGCATCGCTCAATCCGCCCGCTGCGTCGCGGTCAACACCGGCGACCTCGCCGCCATGCTGCGCGTCGTCGAGTCCGAACGGCCCGCGCTCACCGTCGTCGGCCCCGAGCTTCCCCTCTCCCTCGGCCTTGTCGACGAGCTTCTCCCCCTCGGCCTGCGCGTCTTCGGCCCCACCCAGGCCGCCGCGCGGCTGGAGACGAGCAAGTCCTTCGCCAAGGACTTCATGCAGCGCCACGCAATCCCCACCGCCGCCTACGCCGTCTGCCGCTCCCTCGAAGACGTGCACCGCGAGCTTCCCCGCTTCGCCTCATCCGTCGTAGTCAAGGCCGACGGCCTCGCTGCCGGCAAGGGTGTAGTCCTCTGCAACTCCCACGTCGAGGCCGAACAGGCCGCCGCAGAGATCTTTTCCGGCGCGTTGCTGGGAACAGCCGAGAAAGAACTGGTTCTCGAGGAGTTCCTCGAAGGCGAGGAGCTCTCCTTCTTCGCCCTCTGCGACGGAAAACACGCGGTTGCACTGGCCGCAGCGCAGGACCACAAGCGCATCGGCCAGGGCGACACCGGCCCCAACACCGGAGGCATGGGGGCCTACACCGCGGACGGCCTGATGAGCGCCGAACTCGAACAGTGGCTCATCGCCAGCGTCGCACAGCCCGTTGTCGACAAGATGGCCAGCGAAGGCTCGCCCTTCCACGGCATCCTCTTCTGCGGCATGATGATGACGCCCCAACCAGACGGCTCAATCCGCCCCGTGGTCCTCGAGTTCAACGCCCGCTTCGGCGACCCCGAGACCGAGGCCATCCTCGTCCGTCTCGAAAGCGACATTGTCGATCTCTTCGACGCCGCCATCGACGGCACCGCCGACCGCCTCGCCATTCGCATGAAGCCCGGCGCAAGCGTCTGCGTCATCGCCGCCAGCGGAGGCTATCCCGGCAAGGTCGTCAACGGCAAACCCATCAACGGCCTCGACCAGCTGCACCCCGACACCGTAGTCTTCCACGCCGGCACCGCCGCCAAAGACAGCGCAATCGTCACCGCCGGAGGCCGAGTCCTCGCCGTCACCGCCGCCTCCAGCGCCAGTGCATCGCCCTCAACTACGCCGCTGCAAGACGCACTTAGCAAGGCCTACGCCGCGCTCGAAAAAATCTCCTTCGAAGGAATGCAGTTCCGCCGCGACATCGCCTGGCGCGCGCTGCGCGACGGCCTGTGAAGCACGCACCCGGTTGTATCGATACACACTCTGGCGCATCTCATATTTAGGGTGAATTGCAATGGTGACGATACGGCCGGCCGCCGAGCGCGGCCACGCCAATCACGGTTGGCTCGACTCAAACTTCAGTTTTTCGTTTGACCAGTACTACGATCCCGCGCACATGGGCTTCCGCGCGCTGCGCGTCATCAACGAGGATCGCGTCGCTCCCGCGACGGGCTTCGGCAAGCACCCGCACCGCGACATGGAGATCCTCACCTATGTCCTCGAGGGCGCGGTCAGGCACGAGGACTCGACCGGCGCCAGCGAGACGCTGGTTCCTGGCGAGCTGCAGCACATGTCCGCCGGAACCGGCGTGCGCCACAGCGAGATGAATCCCTCCGCCGACGAGACCCTCCACCTGCTCCAGATCTGGCTCATCCCCAATCAGCTCGGCATCCCGCCGAAGTACGAGCAGAAGCGATTCACCGTGCAGGAGGAGCCGAACCAACTGCATCTGCTCGCCTCCACCGACGCGCGCAACGGCTCGTTCAAGATTTACTCCGACGCGGAGCTACTGGCTGCGAAGCTCGACGCGGGCGGCTCCGTCAGTCACACCTTCAAGCTCGGCAACGGCTGGCTCCAGGTTGCCCGCGGCTCTGTCTCGGTTGTCGGCGGAACGCTCTATGCGGGCGATGGCCTCGCGCTCGAGGGCGAATCCTCCATCACCATCGCCAGCAAATCCGGCGCGGAGATTCTGCTCTTCGATCTGGCCTGACCGTCTCCCAAATGGCCAAATGGGTGGTCTGGCGTCAGTCGATCACGCGACGCAGAAATCCACGGATGCCGAACCAGGTGAGCACCGTGAACGAGCAGGCCAGCATCGCCAGAATGAGCCACGGATTCATGTGGTGCAGCCCAGGCGTAAGCGCGGCGCGCAGGCCCTCGCTCATATAGACGATTGGGTTGATCAACACCCCATACTGTAACCACGGGATTGCCTTCAACGCGGCCCACGGATAGTAGACGCATCCAAGGAAGGTGATGGGCATGACGACGACGCCGAAGATCAGCCCGATCTGCTGCGGCCTCACACTGGTACCGATCACCAGGCCAAGCGCCCCCGAGGTGAGGCTGGCCAGCAAGAGCACGGCGATCAGGAACGCCCAGCTATTGACGTGCGCGTAGACCGGCGTCGCGGGCATGTAGTAGGCAAGCGGAAAGACCACCCCCGCCGCAATCATGCTCTGTACCGCGGAGAAGGTGATCTTCTCGATGGCGACAGCGGCGACCGGCAGGGGACACATCACGCGGTCGTCGATCTCGCGCGTCACGCCGAACTCCTGCGCCAGCGGGAGCGCCACCGCCGCGATCCCCGAGAACATGATGGCCACCGCCATCAGCCCAGGCAGCAGAACGGTGGAGAAGTTTGCCCCGGCGGCTCCGGCCATCGAGGCCGTGGGGTTCATCGCCGCGCCGCCGCTCATGTGCGGCATGATGAAGGTGAAGACGAAGAGGAAGAGTAGCGGGTTCATGATGACGCGCACCAGGAACGGAAGCATCTCGCGGCGCAGCACATGCAGGTCGCGCAGAAACAGCCCCGCGAAGGCTCGCGCGTAGAACACACCCATGGATGCAGCGGGCCGATGCACCGGCTCCGGCTGATGGGTTGCATCGATCTCCGATCTGGTTGTTGACATGGGCCTCTACTTCCGCAGTGAACTTCGCGCGGTCCTATTCGCGCAGATCTCGCCCGGTGAGCCGGATGAAGACCGTCTCCAGGCTGGTTTCGGTGATGGTGAGGTCGCGCAGGCCGTACGGGTTGCTGGCGCGAACGATCTCCGGCAGCAGGCCGTCGGCGTTGTCGGCGAAGATGAGGATTCCGCCGGGCGTGGGCTCCACGCCACGCACGCCCTGCATCTGCTGTAACAGCGCAACCAGCGGTTCCGCGCTGGCTTGATTGCCGAGTTCGAGTGCGTAGACCTTCTGCGCGCCGACCGATCCTTTGAGCGCGGCGGGCGTGTCCTCCACCAGAATCCGGCCGTGGTCGATGATGGCCACGCGGTCGCACAGCGTGTCGGCCTCCTCCATATAGTGCGTGGTCAGGACGACGGTGATTCCCTCCTCGCGCAGCCGCCGCACCGCTTCCCACATCGCGATCCGGCTCTGCGGATCGAGTCCCGCGCTGGGCTCGTCGAGGAACAGGACCTTGGGACGATGCGCAATCGCGCGGGCGATCTGCACCCGCTGCGCCAATCCGCCGGAAAGCTGCGACGGGTACGAGTCCACCCGTTCGCTGAGGTAGAACTGCTCCAGCAGTTGCTCCGTCCGCTGCTTCGCCTCCCCGCGCGAGAGGCCGAAGTACAAACAGTGGAAGTGGATGTTCTCGTAGATCGTGCAGGAGCGGTCGAGCGTATTGAACTGCGGCACAACGCCCATCGACCGCCGCGCCAGCGCCGGCGATTTCACCACATCCACACCCGCAATGTGGACACGGCCCGATGTTGGCAGAACGCGCGTTGTGCAGATGCCGATGGTCGTCGTCTTGCCCGCGCCGTTGGGGCCGAGCAGGCCGTACAGCTCGCCCTCGCGCACGCCCAGATCGATGCCATCTACGGCAACGACGCGCTGTCTGCCCTCATAGACCTTGCGAAGGCCCTCCACCTGGACAATGATTGCCAAACCTCTCCCCACTCGATTTCATGGTTATCGCGTGATCCGATTATAGGCATCCAAGCGTCCGGTACACCACGCAGAGCTGCCGTATGGACCGGACACGCGCGAGTTGATCGGCATCGGGACCGGATGCAAGCACGCGGGACGGCGTAAAATTAACCCATGTCACAGGGATTGGAAAGCAAATCCGTAGAAAAGCAGCAAAAGCAGACCGCAGTACCCCGGCAAGACAAAGCAGTCGCCCACGCGCGCGAGGCCGAGCGCAAGCGGAAACGACAGGCCCTCGAACTCCAGCGCGAACGAATCCTCTCCGAGCGTACCGCCAGCCCGCACCGGCGCACCGCACTGGCCAACGCGCTGGCCGACATCGAGGAAAAACTCGCCGAACTCGGCTGGACGGTTCACCTGTAAGAATGGCCGGCCGGACCTGAAGAGTTGCAGATTCCGTCGTTGCGGTTGCAAAGAATGCTGTCACGACAAGAACGCAGTGGTTTGCCACGCTGCTTTGTTTCGCTCCGCCCAGCAACACCTTAGCCGTGGCGGTGAAAGACTGTTGAGTTGGCCTGGTCGATCGTGGTCAGCACAATAGTGTGAATGTTCACATGGGCCGGCCTGCTCGCCGCCCAGACGATCGCATCCGCGATGTCTTCCGGCTTGAGCGGCGTGATCTTCTCGTAGACCTTTGCCGCGCGCTCCTCATCCCCGCGAAACCGCACCCGGCTGAACTCCGTCTCCACCATCCCCGGATCGACCGACGTGACCCGCACCGCGGTGCCCATCAGATCAATCTTGAGACCCTCGCTGATGGCCTTCTCTGCTGCCTTCGTCGCACAATACACCGCCCCATTTGCGTACGTCATATGCCCAGCGGTCGAACCCAGGTTGATGACGTGCCCCACTCCCCGCGCCACCATTCCGGGAACCACCGCTCGGGTGACCGCGAGCAGCCCCTTCACGTTGGTGTCGATCATCTCGTCCCAGTTCTCCGGGTCGTCCTCGTGAAGCTTCGTCAGTCCGCGACTCAGCCCTGCATTGTTGACCAGAACGTCGATGGCCTTCCAATCCTCCGGCAGGCCCGCGATGGCCACATCGACTGCTGCACGATCGCGCACATCCAGCCGGAAGAGCGAGACTGCCGCTGCGCCCGCCTCCATCAACGGTGCTTCCAGTTCCCGCAACAGCTTCAGACGACGCGCACACAGCAGAAGCCGCGCTCCTGCGCCAGCAAACGCAAACGCCGTAGCCCGGCCAATCCCCGAACTCGCACCTGTAATCAAAACGATCTTGCCTTGAAGAGATCTCATCCTTCTCTTATAAACCCATGCTCGCGTATCCATAAAAATAGAGAGGGCCGCACGAAGCGACCCTCTGGATGGAAGACGACGACTTATTTATGCTGTTACTGTAACGACAAAGACGCGCTTTCCGCAATGCCGATCGCATCGCCCGACACTACCAGGGTCACGCGCCGGTTCTGCGCACGTCCGCTGGCTGAGCCGTTATCGGCCACGGGATCGTTCTTGCCAAAGCCCGTCGAAGTGATGCTGCCCTGCGTTTCGCCCTGCGAGACCAGGAAATCTTTGACCGCCAAGGCACGGTTTTCAGAGAGCTTCTGATTGAGTTCGTCCGAGCCGGTCGAGTCGGTATAACCCTCCACCTGCACCTTCAAGCCAGGATAGGCCTCCAGAATTCCCGCAACCTTGGCCAGACTGATCTGCGTCATCGGCTTCAGCGTGTACTTGCCGGTGTCGAATAGCACATCCGACATATTCACAATCAGTCCGCGTGCCGATTCGCTGGTTGCCAACACCGAGTTCAACTGCAACCGCAGCTTCTCGCGTACCGCATTCGCATCGTTGGCGCTCTTGTTGGCCTCGAGCGCCTTTGCCTGCGCTGCGGCAGTCTCCGCCTCAGCTTGTGCGCGGGCCGCATCGGCCTGCGCCTTGGCAGCCTGCGCCTGCTCTGCATCGAGCTGCGCCTGTTGCGCCACCACCTGCGATTGCGCCGCTTGAACCTGTGCCTGCGCCGCCTGCTGCTGCGACTGCGCCGCATCGGCCTGCGCCTGCTCCTTCGCCGTTACCTGGGCCTGCGCACGCTCCGCCGCCTGCTTGCGCAACGAAGTGATTCGCGCATCCTCGGCGCGTTCCACGGCCTCGCGAGCTTCGGTGATCTCCATCTTCCGGTCGCCATGCTTGCTGCCGTCGAGCGCGCTGGCATTCTGCTCGTCCAACGTAGCCTGCGCCATGATCTGCGGTGCGTACTTGTCCGCTCCAGCATCCTGCGCAATGCGCACTGCGTTGTCCGCCTCATACAACTCCAGCGGCGAGCGCTCGTTGCGTGTGATCGGGTTGGCGACGGTATGTGAACCCGCTGTCTCCGCGTACATCCCGCGCGGCAGCAGACTATAGTTCGCTTCCACCTTCTCAATTACGCCGTTGGTCTTGTCCGGGCGAATCACGTTCTGTAGCACCACAACGTCGCTCGGCTCCGTGACCGAGAAGTACGGCTCGGCGGTAATGATCAAACCGAACGACTGTAGCGCGGTCGTTACCTTGATGTTGTTCTTGGTGTTCTCCGGAAGCACCTCGCCCAGGTTCTGTGCTCGTCCGTCCGGGGAGATCGCCCACAGCACATAGGTGAGATACTCCCTGCCGAATCCATTGGCCGGCGTCAACCCATCAAAGTGCGCGTCGATCGCAATCTTCCCGCGTTCGCTGGTCACCTTTGCCTCGCCCTTCGCTCCAGGCAACAGAGACGTGCCCTCGAAGTCGAGGTGCGTCGAGCCGCTGCGATTCAGGTAACTCACGCAGTCGAGATTGCGCTCGACCACCTTTACCCTGTAGATATAGATGCCGTTCTGCTCGACGATTGGGTTTGAATTTGTACCCGTTACAGCCGCCGGCTGCGAGGTCGGGTTCGGCTCCTGCGCCCTTGCAGTTGCCGGAACTACACTCGCGAGCAGGCCGAATGCTCCGGTGATGGCCACAGCCGGCAGCATGCGAGTCCACAGGCTGCGGAAAGAGTTGCTGCTATTTTGCACATGAATCTGCGCATGCGCCAAACGAGGCGCTGAAGAGTGTGTTCGTAACATAATGTCGATCTCCTAGCGATCCAATCGCCGATTCCGAATTGGGACCCCTCGCACTGCGCATGTGCGAATGGCGCTTCCAAAGCCCCTGGATGGGCCTGTACTATGGGATGCCGAATCGACGGCAAAGGTAGCCCGCAGTCGCAAAACGTGCGACTGGGGCAAGATAGAGAGCTATTCAGGCGTTGTGCAACGACGACGCCGAGTGGCGCTGCACAAAGTGGTACGGCGGCCAGGGGCCGGACAACTGCATCCGGCACTCCTTCATCTCCAGCGTTGCCGACGAGTATTTGTTCTGGTAGCGCTCCACCGTCTTGTTGTCAATCAGATGGGCGATGTCCAGCAGCATCTTGCCCGAATCCGTCCGCTTGCAGGTGATCTCCTCGGCGAGCGGCAGGAACATGCGATGCATCTGCACAGACAGGGCGCGGGCCCGCGACTGGCGCTCCCGTTGCCGGGCCGCGCTCTCCCGCAGGCTGGTAAGATACTGCTGGCCGACCGTCATGTTGCGCTCGGCGTTGCCCGGGCAGGTGTCGTCCATCAGCACCTTCAGATGCATCTCTGCCTTGCCGCGCAGCCGCTCCACATTGGCTGTGAAGTGCCTCTGGTTGGAGCGGACCGACCGGCGCAACGCATCGTCGTCCGCAAAGGTGGTGCCAAAGCGGAAGGGAAGCACGGTGGAGAGTTTAAAGCAGTCCGCAATCACGCGGGCGTGGTCCTTGGCTGCGTTCTGGTCGATCCGCGCAGCGTCTTCCGGCGTGTGTTCGGAGACGATGACCGCAAGATCGCTTGCGGGAAACAGGAAGGTCTGGTTGCCAAAGAGACCGGAGACTCCAACCAGTGGCATCGGACGACGGTGACGGCAAAGCTCAGGAAAGGCGTTTCGTTCTGCAATGCAGTAGGCGTACCAAGTCATTGTTTCGTCACTCCAAAGCGCGCTGCTATTCAAACCCCTCACCTGTGGATAAGGGTGACTTTGAACTCATACTTACCTGTCCGGGAATTGTCCGAGCGATTCGGGCCATATCCGGCTACAACCTGTTCTTACAGTCCAGCAGTGCGTGATTGAGCATTTATTGCGGGATCGAATCGGATAGTAAGCTCATCGCTTGACGATTGGCAAGGCCAATCTTCGAGGAATGCGCACGCTGGATTGGCGGCAAATTCCTTGCCTTCATAAACATGAATCGTCAAGCGCAACTGGCGAAAGAGATGCGTCGGAAGGTCTATCCCCATATCGCAACTGGCGCTTGAAAGCACAGCATCTCCTCGCGGCCTCGCATGGCCTTCATGCGATTGACCTGCGGCATGGATTCCATGCGCGACCAGGGTCATCCGCCGGTGCTACCCTTGACGTATCCCATGAATCGCAAAGAGACGCCAAAACCGCCCGCCCAATCGCTGCCGGAATCGCCCGCTCAGCCAGCCACAGGAGCCTCTGCCAGCAATCTTCCCAAGGCCTACGACCCCTCCGCCATCGAGCAACGCTGGGCCGAGTACTGGGTGCGCGAGCGGCTCTTCGACGTTCCCACCCCTTCCACCGCGCTGGGTGCCCCATCCATGGAGCGAAGCGACATGGGTAGGAATAGCAAAGAGAACTTCACCCTCCTCCTCCCTCCGCCTAACGTCACCGGCCGCCTGCACATGGGGCACATGCTCAACCAGACGGAGATGGACATCCTTACCCGCTGGCACCGCATGAGCGACCAGACCTCTCTGTGGGTTCCCGGTACCGACCACGCCGGCATCGCCACGCAGATGATGGTGGAACGCCAACTCGCCAGCGAAGGCACCAGCCGCAATTCCCTCGGCCGCGAGGCCTTCACAGAACGCGTCTGGGAGTGGAAGCGCCAGTACGGCTCCGCCATCACCGACCAGATGCGCCGCCTCGGCGCCAGTGTCGATTGGTCGCGCGAGTACTTCACCATGGACGACCGCCTCTCCATCGCGGTCAAGGAGGCCTTCGTCCGCCTCTACGAGCAGGGCCTCATCTACCGCGGCGCGTACATCGTCAACTGGGACCCGCAGATCCAGACCGCCGTCTCCGACCTCGAAGTCGCGCACGAGGAACGCCTCGGCAAGCTCTACCACATACGCTATCCGTTTGCGGATGGCACAGGCTCCATCGTCGTCGCCACCACGCGCCCGGAGACCATGCTGGGCGACACCGCCGTCGCAGTCAACCCGAACGACGAGCGCTATACCGCAATGATCGGCAAGCTGGTCGCGCTCCCATTGAGCGGCGTCGATGACGGCCCTAACCGCGAGATTCCCATCCTCGCCGACGACTGGGCGCAGCCCGAGTTCGGCACCGGCGCGGTCAAGGTCACGCCCGCGCACGACCCCAACGACTTCGCCATCGGCCAGCGCCACTCGTTGCCGTCGCTCACCATCCTCGACACCGCCGCGCACGTCGCTCTTCCCGGCTCGCCCTACCACGGCCTCGACCGCTTCGTTGCGCGCGAAAAGATCGTCGACGACCTGGAAGCCGCGGGCCTGCTCGTCGCCATCAAGGACCACAACCTCGCTATCGCACTCTCGCAGCGCTCCGGCGCCGTCATTGAGCCGCGCCTCTCCCTACAGTGGTTCCTCGCCGTCAACAAAACACCGGAGGGAGCAGGGGGCTTCAGCCCCCTGAATGCGCGCGCACAAGAGGCGGGCTTTAGCCCCGGTGGAGTTGCACGAGACTCGATCACCGCCACCGCCATCGCAGCCGTCCGCGACGGCCACATCAAGTTCACGCCAGAGATGTACCAAAAGATTTACATGGAGTGGATGACCAACATCCACGACTGGTGCATCTCGCGCCAGCTCTGGTGGGGCCATCGCATTCCGGCCTGGCACTGTGCGGCCTGCCGCGCCATTACCGTTGCGCGTGAGACTCCCGTCGCCTGCGCCACCTGCGGGGCTGCAACCATTACCCAGGAAACCGACGTGCTCGACACCTGGTTCTCCTCCGGCCTGCTGCCATTCACCGTCTTCGGCTGGCCGGGCGATGCAGAGAAGGATTGTCATTCTGAGCGCAGCGAAGAATCCCCGTATTTGTCTTCCAGCTCGAACCTCGAACCTCGAACCTCATCCCTGACCCCTGATTTAGCCGCCTTCTACCCCACCTCGCTTCTCGTCACCGGCTTCGACATCCTCTTCTTCTGGGTCGCGCGAATGATTATGCTCGGCACCCACTTTATGCTCGACGTGCCCATGGCCGACGGCAGCCCGCGCACCCTCGCCGAAGCCGTTCCCTTCCGCGAGGTCTATATACACGCCCTCGTCCGCGACGCCGACCGCCAAAAAATGTCCAAGACCAAGGGCAACGTCCTCGACCCCATCGAGATCATCGAGCGCTTCGGCACCGACGCAGTCCGCTTCACCCTGGCCAGCATGGCCTCGCCCGGCACCGACATCGCCTTCAGCGAGGCCCGCACCGAGGGCAATCGCGCCTTCGCCAACAAAATCTGGAACGCCGCCCGCTTCCTCTTCATGAACCTCGACCGCGCCCGCGAGGCCGGCATCGAAGTCACCCTCCCCACGCACACTCCCGCCACTGATCCGGGTGCCCCATCCATCGCAGCCTCATCGCGATGGGTGGGATCGACTACCACCGAAGCCCTCGAATCCCGCTGGATTCTCTCTCGCCTCAACGCCGTCTCCGCCGAGGTCCACCGCGCACTCTCCGACTATCGCTTCGACGAAGCCGCCAGCGCGATCTACCAATTCTTCTGGGGCGACCTCTGCGACTGGTACCTCGAAATCGTCAAGCTCCGCCTCAACTTCGGTGAAGGTTCAGACAAGACAGCAGCCACTGAGGCACTTACGACGCTGGTAGCAGTTTTTGAAGCCGCACTGCGTCTGTTGTCACCTTTCATGCCATTCATTACGGAAGAGATTTGGCAAGCGCTCTACGCCGGCCTTCCGCCCGCCAAATCCATCGCCCTCACCCGCTACCCGCAGGCAGCCGACTTCCCTGCGAATGCAAGGAGCGTCTCAGGCATGATTCGAATCCAGAACCTTGTTACGACCGTGCGCGCGCGCCGAAAGGAACTTGGCGTTCCCGAGAAGGAGCAAGTGGGCTTATTCATCGTGGCCGACGCTGGTTCGGGGATGGGGTCAACCAAACCCGAGATTAATGATGTTTACGCGGAAAATGAGGATATGATCCTGCGGCTAGCTCGCGTCTCCGCCGTAGAGCAAAAGCCATTTTCCTTCCTTGAAGCTACGCCGGATTTGAGATGGATACCTGCGTTCGGTCCAGAAGTCGCCGTCCTCTATGAGCGCCAGATCAACGTCCCCGCCGAGCGCGAGCGCCTCGCCAAAGACCTCGCCAAGTATGAAAAAGGTCTAGCCGCCGCCGAGCGTCAGCTCTCCAACGCGTCCTTCATGGCCAAAGCCCCCACCCACATCGTCGAAGGCCTGCGCAAGCAGGCCGCCGAAACCCGCACCCTCTACGACAAAACCAAAGCAGCCCTCGACGCCCTACCCAGCGATAACTAACCACCCCAGCGTAAAATCGAAGCCATCATGGACTGGAAATCCCGCCGCATCACCGCGCTACTGGAAGCCGCCCTCATCGAGGACAAGGCCACCAACGACGTCACCACCGCGCTGACCATCGACCCCAACATGCGCGCCACCGCCACCATCGTCGCCAAGCAGAGTTGCGTGGTCGCCGGCATCGGCTGCATCTCGGCCTTCCTCAGCCTCTACGGCAAGCTCTCCACCAATCCAGTCGGTCGCTTCGAGGTTGTCTCGCACCCGGAGATCTTCGACGGCGTCCACATCAAAAAAGGTCAGGCCATCGCCGTCATCCGCGCCAACGCCGCCAGCATTCTTTCCACCGAGCGCGTCATCCTCAACCTGATGCAGCGCATGAGCGGCATCGCCACGCTGACCAATGAGTACGTCGCAGAGGCGGCCAAGGCGAAGTCTCCCTCCCGCATCCAAACCAGGATTCTGGACACGCGCAAGACCATCCCCGGCCTGCGCGCGCTGGATAAGTACGCCGTCAGTTGCGGCGGCGGCACCAACCACCGGCTCGATCTACAGGACGGAATCCTCATCAAGAACAACCACATCTCCCTTGGCGGCGGCCTTCCCGCGGTGCTCGCGCGCGCCCTCGCCGGACGCAAGCCCGGACAGGTCGTCCAGGTCGAGGTCCGCACCCCAGACGAACTCGACCAGGCTATCGCCGGCGGCGCCGAGTCCATCCTGCTGGACAATATGACCCCCAAAGAGGTGAAGAAGGCCGTGAAGCAGGTGCGCAAAGCACTGCCCAGTGCCACCATCGAGGCCTCCGGCAGCGTGACCCTCAAGACCGTCCGCGACTATGCGAAGACCGGCGTCAACTTCATCTCCGTCGGCGCGCTCACCCACTCCGCCACTGCCGTCGACCTCAGCATGAAGATCACCGCTAACCTCCTCTGAGCCGACCTCTCATGCCGACAGAGCCCTTCGACCTCCGCGCAGTAGAGCAGTCTATCGCCGACACGGAGTTCGCTGGCCAACTGCATCACATTGCCACTACTCCCTCCACCAACGACCTTGCGCTTGAGGCAACGAAGGCCGGCGCGCGCCACGGCGTCTGGATCGCCGACGAACAGACCGCGGGCCGGGGCCGCGGCAGTCACGCGTGGTACTCCGCAGCGGGCGCTCCACTGGAGCCAGCCGGCCTCTACATGACCGCGCTCATCGCACCGCCGGTCGCAATGCAGCACGCCCTCGGCCTCTCGCTCACCACCGCTATCGCGGTGCAGTCGGCCATCTCGTCCGTCGCGGGATTCCGCCGTCGCGACCAGATAGACATCCGTTGGCCCAACGACCTCCTCCTCAACGCCCGCAAGTGCGGCGGTATCCTCATCGAGACCGCATCCAACCCCGCAACGCTCTCGCAGCCCGCCGCCCTTCGCTACGCCGTCATCGGCATTGGGATCAACGTCAACCACACCAGCTTTCCGCCCGAACTTGACCCCATCGCCACCTCGCTGCGTCGAGAGCTGCCCGACCCGTCGCAGCCATTGCGCCGCGAGCCACTCGCCGCCGCAATCCTCCTCGCCCTCGACCAAGAGATTCGCCGACTCACCTCGAATCTCGAACCTCGAACCTCGAACCTCACTCCATTCAGCTCCTGGATCTCCGGCAAGCGCGTCCGTGTCGAGGAGCGCAACGACGATCCCGGCGGCTATACTGGCATTACCGCAGGCCTCGACCGCAGCGGCTTTCTCCTCGTCAATGGAGACGACGGCCAGCTCCACACCGTTCTCTCCGGCGGCCTCCGCGAACCTTGACCGCGCGTTTTCAAACTGCAACTCGCAACCTGCAACTAACAACTTCCCCATGCTCCTCGCCATCGATGTAGGCAACACCAATACGGTCCTCGGTCTCTACCGCCTGGCCACGCCGCAGGCTCCCGCCGCGCTGCTCGCCGACTGGCGCATCGCTACGCATCGCAACCCCACCATCGACGAGCTTGGCATCCTCTTCCGCGACCTCTTCGCTCTGCGCTCGATGGAGATTGCGCAGGTCACCGGCATTGTCATATCCTCGGTGGTCCCGCCGCTCGACTCTACCCTCCGCCGTGCCGCCGAGATCTACTGCCACGTCAAGCCGATCTTCGTCGAGCCCGGCACCCGTACCGGCCTGCCCGTCCTCACCGACAATCCCGCCGAGGTAGGCGCCGACCGCATCGTCAACTGCGTCGCCGCCTACGAGTTTTTCAAAGATCCGGCTAACTTCAAAGACCCGCTCCCTGCCAAAGACTCAGCCCATCCGCCCGTCATCGTCGTGGACTTCGGCACGGCGACCACCTTCGACGCGATCTCCGCCAAGGGCGAGTTCCTCGGCGGAGCCATCGCCCCGGGGCTCGGCATCTCCGCCGACGCGCTCTTCACCCGCGCCGCCCGACTGCCCCGCATCGACATCCGCAAGCCCGCCAAGGTCATCGGCACCGGTACCGTGGACAACCTACAGATCGGCCTCTACTACGGCTACATCGGGCTGGTCGACGGCATCCTCGAACGCATGATCGCCGAGCTCGGCCCGGACACCCGCACCATCGCCACCGGAGGCCTCGCCCGCCTCATCGCCGGCGGCTCCAAATTCATCCGCCAGGTCGACGAGCTGCTCACCCTCACCGGCCTCCGCCTCATCTACGAGCGCAACCTCGACCACAATAACCGCCCGCGACACCTGAAGCCCCAGAGTAAAGAGACCTAGGGCACTCTATGCCGTGACGCTACTTGTTGCGACTCACTGCCAGGCGGGTAGCTTCTTCGCAGTGAGAAAAAAGTTCACAACCGCCGCAAGACTGCGAATGTGACAACGACAGACGCCGCGCCTCAGGCGCCGCTTCTGCCCCGGGCGTGAAAAATTGCTGACCAGAATGGATACGATCCGCCAATCAGTAATGCGACGACGGCGCTTCCAATTGGCACAGAACCGGATTTAAGAAAGTGAACGCAGCCGTAGATCACAAGCGGGAGATATAAGACCACTCCAGTGACCATTCCCGGAGAGTAACTCCTGCCTCTGACTGCCGCCCAAAGATGCCATAGGCCATTGGAGGCCAGGATGGCCGAGACTGCGATCCAATAGGCAACGCCGAAGGATGTATCGGTAGCAACGGCGGCATTCACGCAGACTGCGATAAGAATCACATTGACGATGACCAGAAAGCGTGGCGTGATGCTGGAGATGGATGGTCCCCGATACCGCCGGTACCAGCTCATAAATCCGCCCGGCCATACGAACTCTTCAAAGATATGGACGACTGCCGCTGCCAGAGGGGCCCAAAGAAGCCATTGCGGATGGCTCTGAGGTAAGGTCATAGTTGTAGTCCTCCGAATTGAAGCTAGGGCAGCTCGCGAAACCGAGCAGTGACGCATGTCACGCATGAGGGAGGGGCCAATCATCGGCAGTGCCACCCACTCCGCGCATTTACCAGCAACCGACAACCAGCAACAGCCCCTATGAATTATTTCAACTACTTCACCGAGATCGAGACCCGCTTCCAGCAGCGCCGCGGCTCCATCCTTATGCTCTCCACGCTCGACTGGGCGCTGATTGAGACATGGCGCGAGGCGGGCGTTCCCCTCGAAGCCGTCCTGCGCGGCATCGACGCGGCCTTCGACAACCGTGACAAGCAGCGCGCCCACCTCGGCAACCGCCGCCAGCGCGAGATCAACGGTCTCGCTTGGTGCTACAAAGCTGTCATCGAAGCCGTCGAGCAGTCGAAGGAGGCGGCCATCGGCGCCACGTCCACCCAACCCACTGAACCCCGCGAATCCGGCTTCGAGACTGCCCGCATCGCACACTACCTCGAACGCAACGCATTGCTTCTCGCGCAAGCCGCCACCAATCTCGCGCCGCCCGCCAGCACCGCCGCCTATGAAGCCGCCAAGCGCCTCCGCGAACTCGCCGTCCTGGAAGAAACGGCCTCGAACCTCGAACCTGGTACCTTGAACCTCGAAGAACTCGACCGCACCCTCACCGTCCTCGAAGAGAAGCTCTTCGCCGCGCTTTTCGCTTCGACACCAGAGGCCCAGCTTGTTGCGCTGTGCGAACAGGCCGCCCGCGAGCTCGCCCCCTGCCGAGGCAAGATGCAGGCCGTCCAGATCAGGCAGGTGCAGCAGCAGTTCCTCCAAAAGCGGCTGCTCGAAGCCCACTCGCTGCCGCGCCTCAGCCTCTTCTACATGCCCCACGAGGAGCAGGTCTGAGATGCCGGAGCCTCGAACCCGGAACCTCGAACCCCGAACCTCGATTCCCCCCTGCCCGCACTTCGGCCCGTGCGGCGGATGCCAGCTCCAGCATCTCACCTACGCGGCACAACTCAGCGATAAAGCCGCTCAGCTTCGCGGGCTGCTCGTAGCAACCGGCATCGCGCTGCCCGAACTTCAGATCCACCCATCCCCGCCGCTGGCCTACCGCAATCGCATCCGCCTCACCCTCGCCGAGGTCGACGGCCAGTTGCGCGCCGGCTACCTAAACTCTTCCAACCCCAACAACCAACAACCAGCAACCCACAACCAGCGACCAGCCTTCCTCCCCATCACCGTCTGTCCCATCGCCGCACCCATCCTCTGGCGAGTTACCGAAGCCTTCCTCGCGTCGATCAACGAACAACCCCGCCTCTGGCTGCGCAACTCCCAGCAAATGCCAGACCAGCTCGAACTCTTCACCACCGCAAACGAGTCCCGCTTGCAACTCACCCTCTACCTGCGCACCGCCGCAATGACCCTCCCCAAAAAACTCGCTGCCAACTTCACCGTCCTCTGCGAAACCCTCCGCGTCCGCATCACCGAACTCGCGGGAACAGGAATCTCTCTGCTTCCCGCGCACTCCAGGCAGCGCAGCCGCCGCGCCGAGCAGCCTCGTCCAGGCCCGACTTGGGGCAGTCCCGGCCTCAACTACACGGTTGCATCTCTCGAACCTCGAACCTTGAACCTCGGACCTCAAACCTACTGGGTTCCGCGCGGAGCCTTCTTCCAGATCAACCGCTTCCTCCTGCCAGAACTCCTCGAAATCGTCACGGCGAACCGCTCCGGCCAGTTAGCCTTCGACCTCTACGCCGGAGTCGGCCTCTTCTCCCGCGCGCTCGCCACGCAGTTCGCCCAGGTCGCCGCGGTCGAGATCGCCGAGTCCGCCATCAGCGCTCTTGCCGCTACCAAACTCACAAACCTCCGCGTCGTCAAAGCCACCACGCTCGACTTCCTCCGCGCCGCCGTCCTCGAGCGCGAGCGTCCCGACCTCGTTGTCCTCGATCCACCGCGTTCCGGAGCAGGCCCTGAGGTCTGCACGCTGCTTGCTCGCATCAGTGCGCCCACGCTGGTCTATGTCTCCTGCTCGCCCGAGACCCTGCCCGCCGATCTCAAAACTCTCACCGCCTCGGGCTACACCCTCGCCAAGCTGCACCTCTTCGACCTCTTCCCCCAGACCACACACATTGAAACCGTCGCCATACTCACACGCTAAAAAAATTACGCCACTGCTCGCCCCAGTGTGACAAAGTTGTGAGGAAAGAAAGGTGACCTGTTGCGGCAATTCTCTGGCGGTTCCACGTTCGGTTCCAGACCCGAAACAGAAGACGAGTTCGAGCGCCGCTTCTGGCCCCGGTTCCCGCGCGTCGAACCCCTTCGTCTGCGTCGTGCCCCGCTGCTTGCAGCCGCACTCTGTTTCGCCCTCGGCGAGTCCCTCGGCAAAATCCCGCCGCCTACCACGCGACCCACAATTCTTCTCCTGCTGGCCGCAATCGCACTCGTTGCACTCACCCTCCTCTCCTTACGCCGAAGCCTCCGCTTCGCCGTCCTTCCTGTAGCCGCCCTATGGATCGCTGCCGGCCTGTGGGCCGCGCAGATACAGCCCGCTCCATCGCCGCAGACCGCGCTGCTCGCCTACGCTGACGGCCTCAGCCGCACCGTCCAGGGACGCATCGTCCGCATCCGGACCTTGCCCAGCCGCGCCAACAGCTCCGGCAGCCTCGACAATCCCGACGGCGACTTCGATCCCGACCAGTGGGACGAGCCCGGAACTCCCTCCATCTCCCTCGACCTCGACCTCACCGCCATCGAAAATGTCACGCCAGATACCTCCCACATGGTCCCCATCGCCGGCGGCATCCGCGCCACACTCCTCGCCGACAACTCCCCAAAGCCCCAAATCCAGTCTCGGTCCCAATCCCAGCCCCAATCCCAATCCCAAACCCAGCCCCAGCTCCACTGCGGCGAACTCGTCGAAGCCACCCTTCGCCTGCGCGCGCCCGAGCGCTACCGCGATCCCGGCGCATGGCAGTTCGCAGACTATCTCCTCGACCAGAGAATTGCCGCCACCGCCAATGTCCCCGCCGCCAAGCTCCATCCCCTGGCAAACGCCCTGCCCGGTGCCGCAACCGTTCCCACACACTCCCCGCTCGCTGGACTGTCTGCGAGCGCCGAATGCCGCATCTTCGCTGCGCAGAGCTGGGCTGCCGCCCACCTCCTCGCCTACACCCACTCCACCGCGAACTGCGGCCTTCCGCCGCGGCTCCGCCTCACCCCCGACGACGCCGGAATGCTCAACGCTATGCTCTTCGGCGACCGCTCCCGCCTCACCCATCAGTTGCGCCTCGGCTTCGAGCGCACCGGCTCCTTCCACCTCTTCGTCGTCTCCGGGATGCACGTCGCCCTGCTCGCGGGCCTCGTCTTCTGGATCGCTCGCCGGCTGCGCCTGCGCAACTGGCTTGCAACCCTCCTCACCCTCACCCTTACCTACGCCTATGCGCTGCTTACCGGCTTCGGCGTCCCCGTGCAGCGTGCCCTCCTGATGACCGCCGTCTTCCTGCTCGCGCGCCTTCTCTCCCGCCAGCGCAACACTCTCAACGCCCTCGGCGCAGCCGCACTCGCTGTCCTCATCTGGTCTCCCCGCGCTCTCTTTGAGGCCAGCTTCCAGATGACCTTCCTCGCTATCGTGGCCATCGCGGGCATCGCCATGCCGTTGGGCCAGCGCAGCTTCCTGCCCTACGCTCGCACCGCCCGCAATCTTCACCATCTCTGGCGCGACCCTGCGATTCCCCCGCGCTTCGCGGAGTTTCGAGTCTCGCTCCGCCTCTGGGGCGATGCACTCGCCGTTGGCTTCGGCCCACGTGCCCGTAATCTCCCTGCAACCCTCATCCGCCTGGTTCTCTGGGGTGCTCAACTCGCACTGATTGGCCTCATTGCCGAAGCGGTGATGGTGTTGCCCATGGCGCTCTACTTCCATCGCGCCACCGTCTTCGCGCTGCCCGCCAATATGATCTGCATTCCACTGATTGCAGTGCTCGCCTCGCTCGGCCTCGCAACCTTCCTCGCGTCGCTGCTGAGTCCCTGGTTCACCGCTCTGCCCGGCTCCGCGCTGGCGCTGCTGCTGCACGAAGTCACCGGCGCAATCAACCGCATCAGCCACGCGCAGGCCGCCGATCTCCGCGTCCCAGGCCCCACGCTACCGCGCGCTCTTCTCGCCGTCGCCTGTTTTGCCTTCTGCTGCTGGGCGGTGCGCCGGTCGCGCGCGACCGCATGGGCCGCCGTCGCCGTTCTGCCTCTTGCCGCTGCAATCGTCCTCTGGCCCATGCCGCCCGCCGTCCATCCTAACCAGCTCGAAGTCGCCGCCATCGATGTCGGCCAGGGCGACTCGCTGCTGATTGTCGGCCCCACTGGCCGCGCCATGCTCATCGACGCCGGTGGCCCTGCCGGGGCCGCCGCCAACGCCGAAAACGCCGTTCTTACCTCCTCCACCTTCGACATCGGCGAAGAGGTTGTTTCGCCCTACCTCTGGTCGCGCCAGTTCCGCCGCCTCGATGTCGTCGCCCTCACCCACGCCCACTCCGACCACATGGGAGGAATGCCCGCCGTCCTGCGCAACTTCCGCCCGCGCGAGCTCTGGGTCGCCGTCGATCCCAACTCCGACCCCTACCATGCTCTGCTCGCCGAGGCCGCCACCCTCGGCATCCGCGTCCGCCACCTCCGCGCCGGCGACCGCATAGCCTGGGATTCGATCGACTTCACAGTGCTTGCACCCACGCCCGACTACGCCAACCCCGGCCTGCCCGTCAACAACGATTCGCTCGTGATGCGCCTAACCTTTGGCCACTCCTCCGCCCTGCTCGAAGGCGACGCCGAAGCCCCCAGCGAACGCACCATGGTCGCCGCATCCCTCATCAACCCCGCCGCACAGCTCGGCCCCGACACTCTGCTCAAGGTCGGCCATCACGGAAGCCGCACCTCCACCACGCCAGACTTCCTCTCCCTCGTTGCCCCGCAGGACGCCGTCATCTCTGTCGGCCGCAATAACACCTTCGGCCATCCCCGCCCGGAGGTCATCCAGCGCCTCCACGACGCCCACGCCCGCGTCTTCCGCACCGACCAGTTCGGCCTCACCACCTTCCTCCTCTCCCGCGACGGCCAAATCTCCGCCCTCCCCGCTGCCTCCAACCCTTAGGAACTGTTTAATATCTGCCTTTTGCACTGATACTTTACGAATTGCCATTATGAGCGCGGCGAAGAATCCCCGCATTTCGTCGTTGTTTGTTTCACCGCGGAGATCGAACGCGGCGTTTTTAAACAGGTTCTTACTTAAATACAGCCTGATCAAAGTCGGTCAAGAGTCAATGAATCGAAGTTGCCGCCACAAAATTTATTGATCGCCTCGATGAAAATTGAGTTCTCGGGTGCCGCCTGTGCAAACATCGTCATCGAGGATTTGAACTTCATGTCGTCTGGACTGCCGAATATCTCCCTTAAGCTGCGCCCTTCGATCAACGTCACAATCCGGCTGCATTCGATCAACCGCTCACCCAGGAGGGGATGTTCCAGATACGATTTGGCCTCTGCGAGAGATGTTATTCCGTAATACTCTGCCATCGAGCTGAATCCTAATCCCCTGAGCTGCGGAAAGATGAACCACATCCAGTGTCCGGTCTTGCGTCCCCGGCGTAGTTCTGCGCATGCGCTCTCAAACACGCCCGCCTGCGCATCCACAAACCGTTGCAGATTGTAGACATTCTTCATCTCTCACCTTAGCTCTCGACGTGCGTTCACGAGATCATCTCAGATCATCGTAGCCGCAGATCGAGGCGACAGCACGTTCGCAATCTTACCCGGCAAAGAGTTTGTCTACGAACTCATCAGGACCACCGCTTCCAGCGCCTCATGCGCGAGCGCTTCCGTATCATGTAAATTTGTCGCTTACCAGGTGTGCATCATCTGCCGCACCAGCCACCCCAGCATCCCGAGCAGCACCGCCCCGCTCACCCAGCCCACCCAATCGTGATCTTCCGGTTCTCGATCTTCGAACAGCACCAACCACGCGAAATACCCGACACAGCCCACCAGGCCCAACACTCTCACCGCGTGCGTAGCTCCTGTGTTGTAAGCAATCAGAAAAGCGAAGATGCCCGCGTACGACAGGATTGCCTGCCGCCATCCCCCCTTGCTTCGAGCGCGGCGCGCCTGTGCGTTGTCAGGAGGCAGGTTCTTGACTTCCCTCGCCTTGATCTCGGCTATGCATCCCTGGTAGTCTTCCAGGAATCTCGGAATCTCAATCCACTCTCGGCCCTCGCGCGGAATCAATGTGATCCCGCCACTAATGGGCGTCACGACAAAGCCCTCAATCTCCGCCCACCGCAGCATCCGGCTCCGTTCGCCGATCTGCCGCGTCACACCGAGGTCATCGACGGCCACCGTACCCCGCGACTTATTTGACAGCATCAGCGACCCCAGCACGCACACCGCCATCAACCCGAAGATCCCGCCGCCGATCCACTCCATCGCAAACAGCATTAGCTGGCCGCCGGCATCCGCGGGCAGCAAGGCCGGCAAGTGTCCATGCATCGCCGCCCAGCCCATCAGCCACACCGAGCCCGCAGCTAGGCCGAAGTATCCGAAGTTGCGCCCGGTGCTCCAGCCCGCGTAGGTGTCACTCTCTGCGACGTAGGTTGCCATTCCAGCCATGTTAAAACGACTCCGCCGCCCCCACAACAATTATTTGCGGACAACACTCCCGGAAGAATCGAAAAATAGAACACGTCTGTCTTTGTTTTGCATCTCTCTGTGTCGGTTCGCAATCGATCTCGTCTCATTTGGTGTACGTTAGCCACAGAGCCTATGTCCATTCCCCTCACCTCCCGCGAACGACTCGCCCTCGGCCAGGCCCAGCGCAAGCATATGCGCCGCGCCGATCTCGCCGTCTGGCAGCCCAAGCTCCGCCGCGCCGACCCGCTCGCGCTTCTAGCTAACTCGATGCGCGGCCGCGTGCCCGAGCTGGTGCCGATCAAGTACGACCGCATGGCCGCATCCCCCTTCGGTTTTTTTCGCGGCGCAGTGCCTGTCATGGCCTACGACCTCTCTCTCGGCCCCAACACCGGCATCCTCACCCAGCTCTGCGGCGACGCGCACGTCCGCAACCTCGGCGCCTTCGCCGCGCCCGACGGCCGACTCGTCTTCGACATCAACGACTTCGACGAGACCATCCGCGGCCCATTCGAGTGGGACGTCAAGCGCCTCGCCGTAAGCTTCATCCTCGCCGGACGCGAGGCAGGCGCGAAGAACAGCCTCTGCCGCGACGCCACACGCGCCTTCCTCGAACGCTATCGCACGTCAATGCACATCTTCGCGCGCATGCCCGTGCTTGAGCTCGCGCACTACCAGGTCCACCGTCTGCACACCGTCGAGCCCGTCTCCGAGATCCTGCGCCTCGCCGAACGCGCCACCCCGCTGCACAACCTCGAAACCCTCACTATCGAAGCACGCTCCGGCTCACATCCGCGCATCTTCAAGACCATCGACCCCATCCTCACCCGCGTCCATGGCGACTTGGCCCGCGTGGTCCTCGACTCGCTTACCACCTACGCCGAAACCCTCCAGCCTGAGCGCCGGCACTTCCTCGCGCAGTACACCCCGCTCGACGTGGCCTTCAAGATCGTTGGCACCGGTTCCGTCGGCCTGCGCGACTACTGCGTCTATCTACAGGGCAACGGCCCCAAAGACCCGCTCTTTCTACAGATCAAGGAGGAGCCGCGCTCCGCCTACGCGCCGTATCTCGGCGATCAGCGCGAGCCGAGTCACCAGGGCCGACGCGTCGTCGAGGGCCAGCGCGCCATGCAGTTCCAGTCCGACCCCTTCCTCGGCTACACCACCATCCAGGGCCGCAACTTTCTGGTTCGCCAGCTCAACGACCACAAGGCCGCAGTCGAGATGAGCGAGATGAAGTCCGCAGACCTGATGGAGTACGCCACAGTGTGCGGCGAGACGCTCGCCCGCGGCCACGCCCGTTCCGGCGACCCCTACAGCATCGCCGGATACATCGGCGCCTCCGCCCGCTTCGACTCAGCCATCGCCCGCTTCGCCGCCGACTACGCCACCCAGACCGAGCGCGACTGGCAGGCCCTCCTCCACTCCCGTCGCCACGCTGCGCCATCCTCTGCGAAGAAGCCCGCAACAATAAAGTCCACCACAAAAAAGCCCACGCCCAAATCACCGCAGCCGCGAGCCTGCGCGCCTTCGCCGCGGAGGAGTTGACGAGGGCCTGATGGATATTTCGGCGATTGATGGCGAGGAGCTAAAGTCGGTGGAGTTTGTGGAGGACTATCTGCAGCTCCGCTTTGGCGAGCTGCTGCTGCGGCTCTACGACTGGCCGCATGTCCTGCTCACCGATTCTTCCGTGGCCTTCGGCGAGCCGGAGTATCGCAACGCCCTCTGTGCGCAGATCGGCGAGACGGTCGAGAAGGCGATACTAGAGGAAGGCGACGCGCTTACGGTTGAGTTCGCCAACGGCATCGTCTTCGCTCTCTCCCTGCGCGAAGAAGATGTAGACAGTCCGGAGTCCGGCAGCTACTCCGTGTCGGGTGAGGAAGCCGACGCACAGGAGTTTTGATAATGGCACACTCGATCAAACCTCGGATCATGTACATCGAGAACAAAGGCGGAGGCATGATAGAGATGTCTGGCGCACTTGTTCCCGCCGACGAAGGCAATCTGACTGGTCCCGCACGGATAGGCCGAGTTACATGCAACCGTACCGGTAGGACACTCTTTTATGGCGGAAGGTCGTTCCAGCGTTGCGAGGGTTTCAAATCCAACTATATTTGCGTGGAAACCAAAGAGCGGTTCTGGATTTCGGGGCCGAAGAAACGAGGTGGCGATGCTTTGTATGCGACAAATGTCACGACTAAGATCGACGAAGACGTGCGCGAAGAATATTGGACGCAGAGAAGGAATTGTCCTGACAGAGTGAAGGATAAAGAAACATTATGAGTGACACGAAATTTACCGGCACACCGCGCAAGGCAGCCACACACGTCAATCAAAACGAGGGGTTGATCTTCGAGAAGTCGTCGCCAGGCAAAAAAGCCTACCGCCTCGCCGAACTCGACGTCCCCGCCGTCAATGCCACCGTGCTCCTCGGCGAACAGGCCCGCGCCGGCCTCGGCGTCATGCCGGAGCTATCTGAGATCGAGATCATTCGCCACTTCACGCGCCTGTCAACCTGGAACTATGCGATCGACCTCGGCATGTATCCGCTGGGCAGTTGCACCATGAAGTACAACCCGCGCGTGAACGAGGCGGTCGCGACACTCGATGGCATCGCCAACACGCATCCCTATCAGCCGGAGTCGCTCAGTCAGGGTTGCCTTGAAATTATGAGGCTGCTTTCGGACTGCCTCATCGAGATCACCGGCATGGACGCCATCACGCTGCAGCCGGCGGCGGGCGCGCATGGCGAGTTCACCGGCATCCTGCTGGTCCGCGCCTGCCACCAGAGCCGCGGCAACCCGCGCAAGAAGATCCTCATCCCCGATTCGGCCCACGGCACCAACCCCGCCTCAGCCGCGGTCTGCGGCTATCAGGTCGCCAACCTCAAGTCGAACGCGAAAGGCATGGTCGACCTCGCCGAGTTGGAGCGCATGGTCGACGAAGACACCGCCGCGCTGATGCTGACCAACCCATCCACCATCGGCGTCTTCGAGAGCGAGATTCATCGCATCGCCGAAATTCTCCACGCCCGCGGTGCGCTGCTCTACATGGACGGCGCCAACATGAACGCGCTCGTAGGCAAGGCGCGCCCCGGCGACTTCGGCGTCGACGTGATGCACCTCAACCTGCACAAAACTTTCTCCACGCCCCACGGTGGAGGTGGCCCCGGCTCCGGCCCCGTCGCCTGCAAAAAAATCCTCGAGCCCTTCCTTCCCACACCTGTCGTCGTCACCCGCGCCGACGGCTCGCTCGGCCTCGAAACCAACCGTCCGCACTCCGTCGGCCGCGTGCGCGCCTTCTACGGAAACTTCGGAATGTTCGTCCGTGCGCTCGCCTACATCCTGGCCAACGGCCCCGATGGCCTGCGCCAGACGACCGAGGATGCCGTGCTCAACGCCAACTACATCCGCGCCAAGCTCTCCGGCACCTTTGATCTTCCCTTCACCACGCCAACCCTCCACGAGGTCGTCTTCTCCGACCGCCTGCAATCCGCCAATGGCGTGAAGACCGGCGACATCGCCAAGCGCCTCATCGACTACGGCTTCCATCCCTACACCGTCAGCTTCCCCATGATCGTGCATGGCGCAATGATGATCGAGCCCACAGAGAGCGAAAGTCGCGAGGAGCTGGACTTGCTGATCGACGCGCTGCAGCAGATCGCACGCGAGGCCGCGGAGAATCCCGAACTGGTGCAATCCGCGCCGCACACCGCACGCCTGCGGCGGCTGGATGAAACCGCCGCCGCGCGCAAGCCCGTCCTGCGTTGGAAGCCACCCGTCACGGATTAGTCGCCGCCGTCGAGTTACGCGCCCCCGCGCCGCAGTTCCTTCGTCTTCAGCACAATCATGGTCTCGTAAAACGCCTGCAGCGTGGCGTATGCAACGCCCGCCGCGCCGTCCAGCACCGCGCCGCGCACAAACATCATGTAGAGCCACTTGACGAATGGTCTTCCCGGCATCCGGTAGAAGATCGCCTTCTGGTGCAGCCGCCGCGTGTGGAAGTCCGCATCGAACAGAGCCGCGCGCAGGCTCGGTCGCTGCAACCCCTCCTGGCGGAAGATCAGCTCGGCCTCCATCGTCGAGTAGGCGTTGTGCTTCGTCATCCAGGACGCTATTCCCTTCGAGAACGGGAAGTGGTCGAGCGGATGCACCAGCACCGAGACAGGCCCGTCGATCTCCAGCACCTCATTGATCGCGCGCGTGTACCTTGCCCGCTCCGGCCGCACCAGCCGGATGTAGAACGGCGTGAGCTGCGCGTGCTTCAGCCACGTGCCGAAGAGGAAGTCGCGACGGCGCAGGCGAAAGCCCGCAGTGTTCGCCGGGGCCTCGCCCACCACGCGCTGCATCTCTGCGCACAGCTCCGGGGTGGGCCGCTCGTCGGCGTCCAGGAGGAAGACCCAGGGATACTTGAACGCAATCCCCAGCGCCGCATTGCGGTGCGTCGCGTAGTCGTCGAATGCTCGGCTGTGTACCTGCGCGCCGGCCGCGCGCGCAATCTCCACCGTCGCGTCCGTGCTGCACGAGTCGAAGACATGCACGTCGTCCGACCACGCGACCGAGGCCAGCGCGCCCACCAGATCGCGCTGTTCGTTCTTCGTAAGGATCAGCACGGAGATCATTGCAGAGAACTCATGGTCAATGGTATCGCTGTGCCGCAGGCGATCGGCTTCGCCAGCGGAGTTTTGGTGGGCCCACCAGGACTTGAACCTAGAACCAACGGATTATGAGTCCGCTGCTCTGACCAATTGAGCTATGGGCCCTCGTCTGCCATGCTACTGCATCCACGCTCTCGCCGGGGATTGCAGTGGCGCCGCGCAGCTCCACGAGTGCCCCGCTGCGCAACCTGGTGAAGTCGCTCTGCGCGGCTGGTGTGTGATTCAATGAATCCAGCGATGATGCAAGGAAGCTAGCGATTATGACCTCAGAGAACACAGCCTTCCGCCACCTGATGACCGTACAGCGCCGATGGAAAGCTGCGACGCGCAAGATGCGCGAGCTCGCCTCCATCGCCTCGGCGCTCCTCGACACAGCGCATCCCTACATGGCGCACATAGTGCCCATGCGCCGCTGCAACCTGGCCTGCACCTACTGCAACGAGTTCGACAACGTCTCCGACCCCGTTCCTATCGAGGAGATGGAGCGCCGCATCGACGAGTTGGGCCGCCTCGGCACATCCGTCATCACCATCTCCGGCGGCGAGCCGCTGCTGCACCCGGAGCTCGACCGCGTCATCGCGCGCATCCGCCGCACCGGCGCAATCGCCGGAGTGATTACCAACGGCTATCTGCTGATGCCCGACCGCATCGCACGCCTCAACCGCGCCGGCCTCGACCACATGCAGATCTCCATCGACAACGTCATGCCCGACGCGGTCTCCAAGAAGAGCCTGAAGGTGCTGGACGCGAAGCTGCGCATGCTGGCGGAACACGCGGACTTCCATGTGAACATTAACTCCGTAGTGGGCGGCGGAATCGCCAACCCGACGGACGCACTGACCGTCAGCGAGCGAGCGCTGGAGCTTGGATTCTCCTCCACCATCGGCATCATTCACGATGGCAGCGGCCAGTTGAAGCCGCTGGGCAAGGCGGAGCGCACCGTCTGGGACAAGGTGCGGCGGCTGACGCGGCGCAATTATTCCCGCTTCAACCAATTTCAGGAGGCCATCTCCAACGGCCAGCCCAACGACTGGCGATGCCGCGCGGGCGCGCGTTATCTCTACATCTGCGAGTTCGGGCTGGTGCACTACTGTTCGCAGCAGCGCGGATACCCCGGTGTGCCGCTCGCCCAGTACGGCAGGGCAGACTTGCGCCGCGAGTTCCTCGCCCAGAAGAGCTGCGCTCCCAACTGCACCATCAGTTGCGTGCATCAGGTCAGCTACATCGACCACTGGCGCGCCCCGCAGACCTCTCACGTGACTCCCGGCGGCGTACCTGGCGCCAGTTCGGGAGCCGATGCGGGCCTGGTGCAGATTCGCTGATCTTCGCAACACCTCTGGGTCAGCCGCCAGCTCAAGGAATTCGTTTCAGCTCTTGTTCCTCAGGCTGTCCGAAATCTCCTTGAGGCTTTCATCCGCGCTCTTGAGGCTCGCATCTATGCCTCGAAGCGATTGCACAATCTTCCATAGGACCCAGATCACGAAGATCCAAAAGACGCCAAGCGCGGGGAAGAATATTGCGGGAAAAATGGGAGGGTTCAACATTGTATCCTCACAGAGAACATATACCAGCAAACACAGAGAGCATATACCAGCAATCTTCCGATGCACAATTCATAATCGTTGTTTCGCAGGGGGCGACTTTGATACCCCACCGGGGGCCGGGACGCTCTAAACCGAGAAAGAGCATGGTAACAAGGAACAAGAAGAAACCCTCCGGCGTTTGCCAGCAGTCCAGAGATCAGTCCCACGCCGATCGCGACCGCGACAAGCCGAGCCCGCCAATAAGCCGGTCGCAACACCTTCGGGTTGTCCGCAGCCTCTCTGGTGAGTGACCGGGCCTTGGGGAAGACGGACCTTGGGGAAGAACAGAAGGAGACTCCGAAGACAAGCCCCAGAAGTCCCGTGACGACGAGCAGAGGCTTGGCGCCGGCAAAGGGTGACAAGAGGGAGCCGGCCACAATCGCGGTGGTTCCGATTGCGATGCTCCACCATGCGATCTCCCAATCCAACAACTGTGGGTCCACGCTGGTGTGCGCAGTTGAACGCAGTACGGGACCTCGACAACGGCATTGTCAAAGCCACCATCAACAAGAAAAACGGCTATATGCCGTCACTCGTCTATCACGGTCTGTTGCTTGCGGGGAAGATCGTGCTCGGGCCGGTTGACCTGTAGAAGTGCGGTGCAAAATCTCTCTTGCTCCGATACTCATCCATCTGAAGGGATCGCACCTCGATTGCTTTCCATTTAATACCCCGCTGCTTTGCCGAATCTGTGGCGTTGGTCCTGGCCGCCCATCAGCGTGCCGGAGTTGGAGTCGATGTAAATCATCTCGCTGTCGCCCCAGACGCCGGGGTTCTTCTCGTCGGCCTCATTGATGCGGCGGACCGCGTAGCCGCTGGCTTTGAGCGCGTCAAGTACGGGCAGCGGGAAGGACTTCTCCACCTGGAGCACATCGGGCAGATATTGATGATGAAAGCGCGGAGCGTCGGCGGCCTGCTGCACGTTGAGGCCGTTGTCCAGGATGGAGATGATGTCGTTGGCCACGGTGGTAATGATGGTGGGGCCGCCGGGCGAGCCGAGCACGAGCAGCACTTTGCCGTCCTTCAGCACGATGGTCGGCGTCATGTTGGAGAGCGGGCGCTTGCCGGGGGCGATGGCGTTGACCGGGCCCTGAATGAGGCCGTACATGTTGGGCGCGCCGGGCTTGGCGGTGAAGTCGTCCATCTCGTTGTTGAGCAGGAAGCCGAGCGGGCCGGCCGTCACACCGGAGCCGAAGAGGCCGTTGAGCGTAGTTGTGCTGGAGACGGCGTTGCCGTCGGCGTCCACCACGGAGAAATGGGTGGTCTCGGTGGATTCATGCGTCGCAGCGCGCGTCGCGACAGGCGGCGGAGGCAGAAAGCCAGCCGGGCGCGTGAGCGTGGCCGAGGGCGAGGGCGCGATGGTCTGGATGGATTTGAGCCAGGCGGCGGCGTAGGCGGGCGAGGCCATCTGCGCGAGCGGCATGGAGACGAAGTCGGGGTCGCCGAGGTAGTCGGCGCGGTCCTTGTAGGCGCGGCGGAAGGCCTCGATGATGACGTGGACCTGCTGCGGCGAGCGGTCGCCCATCTGCGCCAGGTCGTAGCCGGAGAGGATGTTGAGAATATCGAGCAGCACGATTCCGCCAGCAGACGGCGGCGGCGCGGTGACGATCTCGCAGCCGCGATAGCTTCCAGTGAGCGGCGCGCGGTCCTTCACTTCGTAAGCGGCGAGGTCGGTCGTGGTGATGAGGCCGCCACCCTTCCGGATTGAGGCGGCGAGCTCGACGGCCATGGAGCCTTTGTAGAAGCTCGCGGGATCGGCAGCGATGCGGGTGAGGGTGCGGGCGAGTTCGGGCTGAGTGAAGCGGTCGCCGCGCTTGAGGAAGTTGCCGTCGCGCTGGAAGATGCGGCGCGAGTCGGGAAACTGCGCGAGGTTCTTTGCGGCAGCGAAGTTGCGAGCTTCCTCCTCCGACAAAATATAGCCCTGGCTGGCGAGACGGATCGCCGGGGCCATCACATGTGCCAGCGTGAGTCGGCCGTAGGTCTTCTCCGCGTAGATGAGCCCTGCGACCGTGCCGGGAACGCCGATCGCCTTGTAGCCCACGGTCAACGCTCCCGCGACGACGTTGCCCTGCGCGTTGAGGTACATCCCGGCGCTGGCGGCGGCGGGGGCGCGCTCGCGGTAGTCGAGGAAGTGCGCCTCGCCCGTCTTCATGCGGACGAGCATGAATCCGCCGCCGCCGAGGTTGCCCGCCTGCGGATAGACAACGGCGAGCGCGAATTCCACCGCGACCGCCGCGTCTACCGCGTTTCCGCCCGCCTTCAGAACTTCAATGCCAGCGTCGGATGCATCGTGGTGGATGCTGACCACCATCGCGTGCCGGGCCAGCGTGGGCGGCGGGCTGACGAGGGCGTATGGGTTGGGCTGGGCGGTCTGTGCGCTCGTCTGGACGCCTGTTTGGGCCGCAATGGAGGCGACCGAGAATACTATGGCGACACAGCAAGCGGAAAGACGGGCACAGTGACGCATAGAGGCAACCCCAGAGAACGCAATGGAAGGCTGAGGACAGGATAGCTTGGTCGTCACTTACTGCGGGAGAAAGCTGAATGGATCATGGCAATTGCAGGAACAGCGAATGATTTGCTGGAGTGTACCCCCCGGTGGTTATATAGTAAAGTGTTCATAAAATGGAAGTTAAGCTCGCGCTAAGCGCGTGAGACATATTAAAGGCGAATATCCGTCACTCGGCGTTGAGTGCGCTGCATGAGAAATAAAAGGGGCTGTCCTAGATAACTATCTCAGATGAGTTGTATCCCATTGGATCAATTGGGTTTGTTGTTGTTTTGGTTGAGGTGTATTGAAACGCCATTCGCACTCCTTCAAGTAGAGGTAAAAGTGGGTGGCAGGGATGCCGTTGAAACGACGCATATGACGCTTGGTTTGATTCCAGAAGTTCTCAATGCCGTTGATGTGGTTCTTCTGATCGGAGAACAGCTCAGAGTGGTTGATGCGGTAGTGTTTGAAATTCGATACATCGAGCACGTTGTAGGAACGGAAGGTATCGGAGTAGACGATGCTGTCGGGCACGACCTTGTCCTCGATGATGGCCTTCAGGGTCTTGCCCTTGGCGACCGGGATGACCTTGGCATAGACCTTGCCGCCGCGTTTGAGCAGGCCAAACATGGGAATCTTGCCGCCAGCTCCGCGACCACGCTTGCCCTTGCGATGGCCTCCGAAGCAGCTCTCGTCGACTTCGATCTCGCCGAACAGCGGGGACACCATCTTCGCTCTCCAGGGCGATGATCTCGCGCAGCCGATGAAAGTAAAACGCCGCCGTGCTCTTGTTGACTCCAACCAAAGAAGCCGCCGTCCGAGTTGTCGACCCGGACGCAAAATGCTCGATCAACCGCCGCTGAATCGACCACGATAAACGGCTCTTGCGCATCGCCAGACCATCCTATTTCCTACTTCAAAGAAAGTAGTTATCTAGGACAGTCCCTTCATTTAATCTTCGCTGCCGAAGGCGCGCTCTTCGCTGAAGAGCGACTCGGGGAATTATTTCCGTTTGTTCGTCTTTTATTTGTTTTTTGTTCTCCCACCCCCCCCCCCTCCCCCTCCCGGGTGTATCTTGGGGGGAACTTGTTTTGTATCAATAGGATGGCGGAGGCATGTGCCGCCAAAGTCGTCATTGCAAAGAACTTACTGCCAAAGTCGTCAAACGATTTGAGTTACGGCTGAAAAAACGGCCGTTTTGGAATGCTTCCGCCAAAGTCGTCATTTCAGTGACTTTATATCTATCATATCTATTATCAATTCTTTACGCTGCATGGACGGCGCGGCGGGGGCAGCTTCGCGCCGGCCTTCATGATTCGATCCATATGTTAATTCTACCAGGCGGAGGGAAACTAGTATGCCAACTATTTTTCGGAGGGATGTGGTTGATGGGGTGGGAGTTATAGAGATTTTGCAGGGTTGAGGGGCTTGACATGGGGAATTGCTGGGGTTTTTGCGGGGTGCGGAGCGAAAAAAAGACCCGGGGCTGAAGCCCCCTGCTCCCTCCGGAAGGGCAGGCAACGGCGAGGGCAACGACGGAGATTCTGGCTGCGCCAGAATGACGGGCTAAAACGGGCAACAACAAAAGCAAAGGCGAAATGCGGGGGTCCTTCGACTCGGCGCTGCGCGCCTCGCTCAGGATGACAAGCGTAAAACAAACAACCGCAGGTCACTTCGACTGCGTTTGGCGCAAGAGCGCCAAACTTCGCTCAGGATGACAAGCGTATTTGTGGGTGCGGAGGAGGACAGGCAAGGGCAAGGCCCAACGACGGAGTTACTGGCTGCGATTGCCATGGATTGGGAGTGCGACTGGGCCGGCTCGTTATGGATAGTCTTAGAATGATTCGATGGCTACGCGTGTCTGTTCGTACTCGAAGATCAACCTGGGGCTGGCGATTGGGCCGGTGCGGCCGGATGGCTTTCATGAGCTGGCGACGCTCTATCAGACGCTGGCGCTGCACGACCGGGTGACGGTCGAGGCTAAACCAAGCTCTGGCGAGTCCAGAATCATGCTGACGACGAACCACCCGCAGGTTCCGACCGACGCGCGCAATACGGCGTGGAAGATGGTGGAGTTGGCACTGGCGCGGGCGAATGTTACCGCCGAGGTGACGATCCACATTGAGAAGAATCTGCCGGTGCAGGGCGGGCTGGGGGCGGGGTCGGCGAACGCGGCGGCGGCGCTGAATGGCCTGGAGCATGAGTTGCGGCTTTCGCTATCCGGGACAGACCGGATGGAGCTGGCCGCTGAGGTTGGCTCGGACGTGCCGCTGTTTCTGCTGGGCGGCGCGGTGATGGGGACGGGGCGCGGCGAGTGCGTCTCGGCGATGCCGGACCTTCCGGCGACCTGGTGCGTCATCGCCGTGCCGGAGGTGGGAGTCTCGACGCCTCAAGCGTTCCGTGACTGGGACGAAAGACAGGGAACAGTCACCCCAGCAAGCCAAGACCGCTCGCCGGGGCCCCCGACAGGGAACAGGGAACAGGGAACAGCCGTCAGCGGTTTGACTTCCCCTGCGCAACCCGATAGGCTGGAGGAGTTGAGTCACGTTTACGCATCTGTCCTGGGGGTTCGCCCCGCGACAGAGCAAACGCCTGACACATCCGGTATCGTTCGTGGCTCTGAAGAGAGCATCACACGGAACGATCTGGCCGGGAACACCCTTCTCGCGCTTGTCCGCACCGGGATCGAAAACGACTTTGAATCGGTCGTCTTTCCTCAGTATCCCCTCCTGCGTGAAATCAAGCGTCTATTGATGGGAACTCCGGCTGGCGTGTCTTCGGGCACACCGGTGGATTCGAGCGGCAACGCGATTTATGCGGCGCTCTCGGGTTCAGGCTCCGCTCTGTTTGGGCTTTACCGGTCCGAGGCAGACGCAAGGGCGGCCCAACAACGCGTTCAGGCTACCGGCTGCAAGGCCATCCTTACGGAGACCTTGCCCCGACCAGAGTACTGGCGCAGAATGTTCGCAGAGTGATGATTGCCGGCAGGGAACACCGGCGACCGTACTGGGCGATCGACTAACGGTAGGTCAAGTGCCTTTCTGCCGATTGCGGCGAGCCGCAATCGGGGGCATGAGAAGAGGGCGGCAGGTCGAACGGTGTTGTATTGGGCGATCGACTAACGGTAGGTCAAGTGCCTTTCTGCCGATTGCGGCGAGCCGCAATCGGGGGCATGAGAAGAGGGCGGCAGGTCGAACGGTGTTGTATTGGGCGATCGACTAACGGTAGGTCAAGTGCCTTTGACGCACTCAGTCCAGGTTCGAATCCTGGTCGCCCAGCCACAAGTCGACGCACAGAACGAGGAGAGCGAACCAAGTCGGCACGGGTCAATTGCGTGCGCAGACGATCGGCTGACTTCGGTCAGACGAGCAACTTAGGGTTCTTTGGCGGCAGCAACATGCCGCGGAAGTTGGACGGTTTTTGAGAATTTGCACAGCGCGCCGAACTGGGCGCGAATGGTAAAGGTTCAGAAGCAGAAGTTTGAAGGGGCTAAATTCTTAGAGACTCGATTTTGTCGATTTTTCTTTATTTCGCAGGGCGAAGTAGCGGCGCAGAAAAAATGGCGTCGTAAGACATAAAGCAGCAGGAGCTACCAAGGTCAACCAGCCTGGAGGGTTTCGACGTGAGCAACCAAAACACGACTGCGGTCCGTTCCCCTATTTCAGGTCAGGCTGAGGAGCCAGAAAAAAATTCCCAGCCTGCACCAAAACCATCCCCGGATGGAGCAAAGCCCGACGCGCCAAAGTCCGCGACGGATGGAGCAAAGACGGCCGTGGAGCGGAAGCGCTCTCCCCGGCTGAGTGAAGACAAGCGCTTCAAGGTTTTTTGCGGGTCGGCCAATCTTCCACTCGCCGAAGAGATCTGCAAGTTCGTCGGTGTGCCGCTGGGCGAGTCCAAGTTGCAGCGCTTCGCCGACGGCGAGGTTTACTTTCAGTTGCTCGAAAATGTTCGCGGCGTGGATGTGTTTTTGGTGCAGCCCACATGCAACCCCGTGGATGAGCACCTGATGGAGCTGCTGATCATGATGGACGCGCTGAAGCGCGCCTCGGCCGGCAGGATCACGGTTGTCATGCCGTACTACGGCTACGCAAGGCAGGACCGCAAGGACCGGCCTCGAGTGGCGATTACGGCCAAGCTGGTGGCCGACCTGCTAAGCACGGCCGGAGCAAACCGGGCGCTGCTGGTCGATCTGCACGCAGCGCAGATTCAGGGCTTCTTCAATATCCCGGTGGACCACCTCTTCGCCAGCCCGGTGCTGGTGAGCTACTTCCGGGAGCTTGGGCTGCCCGACCTGACGGTGGTTTCGCCGGACGCGGGAGGCGTGGAGCGTGCGCGCTTCTTCGCCAAGAAGCTGGAAGTTCCGTTGGCCATCGTCAACAAGCGGCGGACCGACATGAATGTGACCGAGGTGATGAACGTGATCGGCGATGTGCGCGACCGCACGTGCCTCATCCTCGACGACATCATCGACACCGCCGGAACGCTGGTGGGGACGGTGGAGGCGCTGCTGGCCCAGGGCGCAAAGAAGGTTTATGCGTGCGCCTCGCATCCGGTGCTCTCGGGCCCGGCGGTGGAACGCATTGCGTCCTCAAGGCTGGAAGAGTTGGTCGTCACCAACACCATTCCGCTGCGCGAAGACGCGCTGCGGGTGCCGAAGATCAAGGTTCTATCGATCGCCGGGCTATTGGGCCGCGCCATTGAGAGCATCCACATGGAGACCAGCGTCAGTACGCTGTTCAACTAGAAGCAAGTTGTACGTTGTTCGTTCTACGTTGTACGCAGGTAGATTCAGCGGCCAAGCCGCAAAGGGAGCGAGAGAGGCAGTTGTAGGTTGTGAGTTGAAGGCAGCTCGGCTTTTACGAACAACGAACAACGTACAACGTACAACGATTCTCGTGCCCGAAAGGAAAAGTACATGGCAACATCCACTATTTCAGCCGTCGTCGCAACGCCCCGCGAGGGCAAGTTCAACAAGAACGCAGCACGCCGCGTGCGCGCCGCGGGCAAGATTCCAGCCGTTGTCTACGGGGCCGGGCAGGCTTCCGTCGCCGTTACGGTGGACCCGCGCGTCATCACGCGGATTCTGCACTCCGACTCCGGCCACAACACCATCTTCGACCTCGACGTGGCCGGATCCACCACGGTCAAGGCGATGGTTGTCGATTGGCAGAATGAGCCGATCAAAGGCGCGCTGCTGCACATCGACCTGAAGCGCATCGCGATGGACAAGGCGATTCGCGTCTCGGTGCCCGTCCAGTTGATCGGCGTGCCGGTCGGCGTCAAGACCCAGGGCGGCATTCTGGAGCATGTGCTGCGCGAGGTGGAGATCGAGTGCCTGCCCAGCGATATTCCGAGCCATCTGGACGCCGATGTCTCCGGGCTAGAGATCAACCAGGCCGTCCACGTCTCCGATCTGCCGCACCCCGGAACCATCAAGTTCCTCGACGACGAGGGCTTGACCGTCGCGCACGTCTCCATGATCAAGGAAGAGGTCGTTCCGGTTGAAGAGGTGGTCGAAGCGCCGGTCGAACCGGAGGTCGTCAAGAAGGGCAAGGGCGAGACGGAAGCCGCGCCCGATGCCAAACCGGAAACCAAGTCCGATGCCAAGCCGGATGCTAAGCCGGATGCCAAGGCGGACGCCCGGAAGAAGTAAAGAGCAGCGGAACGGTACGTTTTGCATAGGGCAGGGCTTTAGCCCTGCCGCAACAGGCGCGACACCGATGGGGTTTTAGCCCCGGAGTTGCTCGCACAAGGGAAGCGCGGCGTGAAACTGATCGTTGGTCTCGGCAACCCCGGTATCGAATATCAGTTCACCCCGCACAATGCCGGCTTTCTCGCGCTGGACAGCATCGCAGAACACTGCGGTGTGACCCTCGCGAACCGCCGGTGCAGGGCGCTTACGGCGAAGGCGCAGCTTGCAGGACACGAGGGTCCTGCTGGCCAAGCCGGAGACGTACATGAACCTGAGCGGGCTCTCGGTGGCCGCGCTGGTCCGTGAGCTGGAGATCACGGTCCCGTCGCATGATCTGATTGTGATCTACGACGAGCTGGACCTTCCGCTGGGCACGCTTCGCATTCGCGAGCGCGGCTCGGAGAACGGGCACAACGGAGCGATCTCGGTCTCCGGCGCGCTCGGCACCCAGGAGTGGCTGCGCATTCGCATCGGGGTCGGCAAGCCGCCCCTGGCGGATGGCACGGAGGTGAAGGCAGGCGGCACGGACTACCTGCTCTCGCCGATGCGCAAGGCAGAGCTTGCCGTACTGGATGAAGTGCTCGACCGCGTGCGAAGCGCAGTCGAGGCGGTCCTCAGCCAGGGGTTGAGTGCCGCGATGAATGAGTTCAATAGAAGCAGCAGTGAGTTGTGAGCGAGTTGTAAGTTGTAAGTTGTACGTTGTAAGCGAGTTGTAGGTTGTAAGTTGTCAGTTGTCAGTTGAAAGGTAGTCGAACGGGGCGGCTCTCCACTTACAACATACAACTTACAACTGAGGACTATGTAGTCAAACATTCCAGACCGGGTTGGCAGAGCACACGCCCGCGCGGTGCGAAGCAGAACTTCGCAGAAAGAAGCAACCGAATGAACCGCACCTACGAAATCATGTTTATCGTTCGTCCCGACGTTGAGGAGGCCGACCTCGACAAGCTGATCGAAGGCTTCTCGGCCAACATCGCCTCCGGCGGCGGCGAGGTCAAGAGCGTGGAGAAGATGGGACGCCGCCGGCTGGCCTACACGGTCCGCAAGTTCAACGACGGCTTTTATGTTCTGCTGAACATCGCAGCCGCGGGCAGCCTGATCGGCGAGATCGAGCGCCGCCTGCGCGTCTCCGAGCCGGTGATCAAGTTCATCACGGTGCGCATGGACGAGGAAGAGAAGCGTCTGGTGAAGGTGAAGGCCCTGCGCGACTCCAAGGTGAAGCGCAGCGCGCAGTCCATCGCCCAGCCGCCGGTCGCCATCTCCGCCGCCGAAGCGTCCGGGCCGGCCGCAGTTGCAGAAGCTCCCGCCGTCGCCGAACCGGAAGCGGTTGTCGCCGCCGAGCCCACCACCGCAGCGGTCTAACCGCAGCGGCACGATCCATGATTTCGCCATGCGGCTATTGCCGCTTGAGCGCCAAACGAAGAGATGAGAGGAACCACAATGGCTGACGAAACAAGCGCACCGCAATCCACCGGCGCACCGCAGTCCTCACCCGAAGCAAAACCCTACACGCCGCGTCCCGCATACGCCGGTCCCGGCGGCCCACGCCCGCCACGCCCCGCGGGCGGCCCCGGCGGCCCTGGTGGCCCCGGCGGCGGCCCCGGCGGACGAAAGTTCTTCCGCCGCAAGAAGGTCTGCAAGTTCTGCACCGAGAAGATCGACGCCATCAGCTACCGCGATGTTCGCCTGCTGCAAGGCTTCGTCGCCGAGCGGGGCAAGATCGTTCCGCGCCGGTTGACTGGCGTCTGCACCCGCCACCAGCGCCGCGTCTCGCTCGCCATCAAGCAGGCACGCAACATCGCCCTGCTCGCCTTCGCCGCGCGCTTCTAACCTATGCGCCGCCGGTGATGCCGGACGGCGACAGAAATCCCGGAGAAATGCAATGGAAGTCATACTCAAGGAAGACGTCAACAAGCTCGGCCACCGCGGCGATGTGGTTAAGATCGCCGACGGCTACGGCCGCAACTACCTGCTGCCCGGCAAGCTCGCCATTGAGGCGACCCCGGCGAACAAGGCCGTCATCGAGCAGATGAAGGGCTCGGCCATCCGCAGGCTGGCCAAGGAGAAGGTGATCGCCGAGGACCTCTCGAAGAAGCTGGAGTCCGTCGAGCTGGTCTTCGAGCGCAAGGTGGGCGAGAACGACCACCTCTTCGGCTCGGTCACATCGGGCGACATCGCGCACCAGCTCGGGGAGAAGGGCTACACCATCGACCGGCGCAAGATCTCGCTGGAAGAGCCGCTGAAGTCGCTGGGCGAGTTCCACGTGCCGATCAAGCTGCACCGCGAGGTCACCAGCCACATCAAGGTCACCATCAAGGGCGAAGAACTGCCGGGCGAGACCGCCGAGGCCGCTGCCTAGAACGGCTTAACGCAGATTCACACCGACGGGCACCGATCTACCATCCAGGAGATCGGTGCCTGTTTTTTCCTTTACGCGAAGCGTCGAGAACACCACGAAGTGGCGCGAAGCGTCCAGGACGCCACAAAGTGGCGAAGTGGTCATTCGTACTTCAGGGTCTCAACCGGATCGAGCCGCGCGGCGCGGTTTGCCGGAACGGTGCCGAAGATTACGCCGACGATGACGGAGGTGGCCAACGCGATCGGTGCCGCCAGCCAGCCCACGGGGATCTTGTACGCCGTCAGAAGGCCCAGCAGGATCGGGATGCCGAGGCCGACGAGGGTGCCGAGAATGCCGCCGGCCAGCGACAGGAAGACCGCCTCGGTGAGGAACTGCAGGCGGATCTCGCGTCGCGTCGCGCCCAGCGCCTTGCGGATGCCGATCTCCCGGATGCGCGCCTGTACGTTGGCCAACATGCTGTTCATGATGCCCACGCCGCTGACGATCAGAGTGATGGATGCAGCGAGCAGCAGAACCCACGTAAGGATGGTGGCCACCTTCGCCATATCGTGCAGGACGTCGGTCAGGGTCAGGGCGCGATAGATGCTGTTTGGCCGGTGGCGGCCCTTGATCGTGCGCGTGATCTCTATCGCACCAGGCTCGACCATCGTGGAGTCGGCCATCTTGAAGAAGATCTCCTTGAGGTTGTCGGTCCCGGTGAAGTAGCGCGCCACCTCGTAGGGGATGAGGATGGTATGGTCGTTGATCTCGGAGGTGCCGTATGTGTCGATGCTCTCCTTGAAGACGCCGACGATGGTGAGCGGAATGCCGCGGATCGTAATGTTCTTGTCCACCGCGGCCTGCTCACTGCCGAAGAGCTTGATCGCCAATGGCTTGTTGAGTACCGCAACCTTGGCGTGCGCGCCGGCGTCCTGATCGTCGAAGAACCGCCCGGCCAGCACCACCAGCCCGCGCACCTCCTTATACTGCGGCGAGACGCCCAGCAGCATGGCGTCCTCGGTGACGCCGCCGCCGATGCTGATGCGGTCGTGGTCCTCCAGCATCGGCGAGTAGGCGACGATGCCCGGCACTGAATCGACGACCGCCTGCATGTCTTCGCGGGTCATGTAGTCCGGCGTGGTGGTGTTGTCGGGGCCGATGATGCTGCCGCCGCTGTACTGCATCTCGATCTTGTTCGGCCCCAAGCTGGAGATGGTGTCCAGCGCGTATTGCTTGCCCGTCATCCCCACCGTCACCACCAGGATGATCGACGCAGAGCCGATCACCATGCCCAGCATGGTGAGCAGAAACCGCGCCTTGCTGGCGCGGAAGCTGTCCACGGCCAGCGAGATCACCTCACTGAAGATCATCGTGGTATGCGCGCTCGCCAGCGTGCTGTCGAACGACTTCGTTTCGAGCTCCGGCTTGGGTACGATTGTGGTCGCCATGGTTCATCCATCGGTCCGGGCGCGCCGGAATCCGATCTTCGCAAGGTTGATCGTCCAGCAAAGGTCCGTCCGGAAATCCGTGCCCGATACAGCAATTAGACACTCTTCAGTATCGCAGCGGTGCGGCGATTCCTGCTAACCCCGATTATCCCCTCGCGATGAGAGAAATGCGCGCCGAAACCCGCCAATCGATCCCTCGATCATCTCCAGCGGGATGGTCAGCGAGAGGCGAATGTATCCCGAGCGGCCAAAGCCCGTGCCAGGGACGGCGAGCACGCCCTCTTCGGCAAGCCGCCGGGTGAAGGCGATGTCGTCCGCGATGGGCGTCTTGAGGAAGACGTAAAACGCGCCTTCGGGCCGGCGCACCTGGTATCCGATTGCCTCCAGCGCATCGCAGAGAACGTTCCGCCGCTGCTGGTAGATTGCCACGCCGATCGCCTCGTCCATCGACTCCAGCACCACTCGCTGCCAGATTGCGGGCGCGTTGACAAAGCCCAGGGTGCGATTGCTGAAGGCGCAGGCGCTGCGCAGCTCCGCGCGGTCCTGCAGCCGCGGCGAGAGCGCCAGGTAGCCGATGCGCTCGCCCGCCAGCCCCAGCGACTTCGACCAGGAGTTGCAGATTGCCGTATGGGCGATGCTCGACGCCACCTCCGGCTGGCGCCTTCCGTCGTAGACGAAGGCCTTGTACGGCTCATCGCTGATGACGGTGATGGGCTGACCGGAGCGCTTCAGCATCTCGTCCAGATCGCGCAGCACGCTCTCCGGATACACCCTGCCAGTGGGATTGTTGGGCGTGTTGAGGACCAGCGCGCGGGTGCGCGGAGTGATGGCCGCTGCGATCTTCTCTACGTCGGGAAGAAACGAATCGTCAGTCTCCACGGGCACCATGCTCCCGCCGTGGTTGGCGATATAGAACTGGTACTCGGCGAAGTAGGGCGCAAGGACGAGCACCTCATCGCCGGGATCGAGCAGCGACTTCAGAATCACATTGCACGCGCCCGCTGCGCCGATGGTCATGAAGATGTCTTCGGCGGTAAAGTCCAGGCCGGTCTCTCGCTGGAGCTTGTTGGCGACGGCCTCGCGCACTTCGGCGTAGCCCGGATTCGGCATATAGCCGTGCGAGCCGGGAGGGTTGACGTTCACCACGCGGCGCAGCGCATCCAGCACGGCGGGCGGAGGTTCCAGGTCCGGATTGCCGAGCGAAAAATCGAAGACCGCATCGGCCCCGCGCTCGCGCTTCAGGCGCACGCCCTCCTCGAACATGCGCCGAATCCAGGAGGCGTTCTCGAGCTGCCGGGCGATGGACTTTGCAACGGGCATGATTGCGCGCCTTTTATTTCTTCAGGAGTTCTTCGCTGGCCAGCAGGCTGATGCCCGCCGCTTGCAGGCGCGCGATTGCCGCGTCCGGATCGGCGAAGCGAAAGATCAGGATGGCCTGGTCGCCGCGTACATCGGAGAAGGCGTACATATACTCGATATTGATTCCGGTGCCGTCCAGCGCGCCCAGCACGTCGGCCAGGCCTCCCGGACGGTCGATCACCAGGACGGCGAGGACCTCCGTCACCTTCACCACGAAGCCATGGGCCTCCAGCGTCCGCGCGGCCTTCTCCCAGTCGGAGACGATCATGCGCAGAATGCCGTACTGCTGCGTGTCCGCCAGGTACAGGGCGCGGATGTCGATGCCCTCCTGCGCCAGCAGGCGCGCCGGAGCGGCGATGTGGCCCGGCTTGTTTTCGACAAACAGCGAGATCTGATGGATCTTCACGATGTCCTCCTGTCGATGACGCGTCTTGCCTTGCCCTGGCTTCGCTCGATGGTATTCGCCTCCACCAGCGCAACCCGGACGCGGATTCCAAGCACATGGTCGAGCGCGCCCTGCAGCCTGTCGTGCAGCCCCTGCAATGCGCCGATCTTGTCGGTGAACATCCGCGGCGTCACCTCGACCTGCACCTCCATCTCGTCCAGTCCCTGCTCGCGGGTGAGCACGATCTGGTAGTGCGGCAGGGTGCCCTCGATCTCGAGCAGCGCGGCCTCCACCTGCGATGGAAATACGTTGACGCCGCGAATGATGAGCATGTCGTCGCTGCGCCGTCCGATGCGGGCGATCCGCCGCAGGGTGCGCCCGCACTCGCACTGGCCGGGCAGGATGCTGGTGATGTCGCGCGTGCGATAACGAACCATGGGCATCGCCTGCTTGCTCAGGGTGGTCAGCACCAGTTCGCCCTCGTTGCCGTCCGGCAGCGGCGCGCCGGTGGCAGGATCGACGATCTCCGGATAGAAGTGGTCCTCGAAGATGTGCAGCCCCTGATGACGGCGGCACTCGCAACCCACGCCCGGCCCAATGATCTCCGAGAGCCCGTAGATGTCGAATGCCTCGATCCGGCTCATCGACTCAATGTGCCTGCGCATGGAGTCGGTCCACGGCTCGGCGCCGAAGACCCCGGCCCGCAACGGCAGATCCTTCAACTCCACGCCGAGTTCGGCGGCGCGGTCGATGAGGTGCAGAAAATAAGTGGGAGTGCAGCAGATGGCGGTGACGCCGAAGTCCTTCATCAGCATGATCTGCCGGTCGGCGTTGCCGCCGGAGGTCGGGACCACCGTCGCGCCCAGCGCCTCGGCGCCGTAGTGCGCTCCCAGCCCGCCGGTGAAGAGGCCGTACCCATAGGCGACCTGCACGATGTCTCCATGATGCAGCCCGCAGCCGGCCAGGCAGCGGACCATCACCGAGGTCCACACGTCCACATCTTCTTTTGTGTAGGCCACGACGATGGGTTTTCCCGTAGTCCCGCTGGAGACGTGCAGGCGGACAACGTCCTTCATGGGGCTGGCAAAGAGCCCAAACGGGTAGGTGTCGCGCAGGTCGCTCTTGACGGTCAAGGGCAGCTTGCCGATGTCCTCCAGCGAGCGAATGTCCTGCGGCGCGAGGCCGCGCTCGTCCATGCGCGAGCGGAAGAGCTCGACCTGATGCCACGCGCGCGCAACCACGGCCTGCAAGCGCTTCAACTGCAGCTCGCGCAACTGCGCAACCGGCGTGTAATCCGGCGCGTTGGCGGGATGACAGTCGGCGACGCTCGATTCCAGAGTGGAATTCATTCTTTCTGCCCGAGGGCCCGGCCCATGGAGAACGCCTGCAGATTCGCCTCATGCAGCTTCTCCGGCAGGTTGCGCCCGATCGCGGCGGTCCATGCCTCGACGGAGAATTGCAAGTGGCGGCTCAACATCCCCAGCAGCGCCACGTTGATGCTCCTCTTGTTGGGCAGGCCGGACTCGTCGATCATGGAAGCGTCAATCAGGACGCCGCCGGGGCGCAGCACCCATGTATTCACCGGCACCTGGTCGGCCGCGATGACAACCAGGAAATCCGCTTCTCCCTCCGGCACCATGGGGCTGAAGACGCGCTCGCCGAACCGCACATCGCTGGAGACCGAGCCGCCGCGCTGGCTCATCCCATGCAGCTCGCTCTTCTTCACGTCCAGTCCGGCGCTGAAGGCAACGTCGGCCAGAATGTCGGAGGCCTTCAGCACGCCCTGACCGCCCAGTCCCGCGACCACCACGTTCGTCGGCCGGCTGCTCGCCGCGTTATTCGGTTGGCTGCTCATTGCACCTCTCGTACTCGCGGATCCAGCGGTTTGCCAGCAGGCAGTTCCTGCGGGAGATCACCACCGAGAGCTCCGGCCGGGCCAGGCAGTCCTGAATCGTCTGCTGAAACTTCGCGGGCTCGGCGGTGGGATCGATCACATACACATTCTGTATGCCCAGCGTGCGCGCCAGCTCCTCGAAGACCACCTTGCCCGTCTTGGCGTGGGCCAGCGTGCGCCCGGTGCCGGGATGCTCCTGCAAGCCCGTCATCGCCGTGGTCCCGTTGTCCAGGATCACCACCACGTGGCCGCTCTCCGGCGGGTTGTAGACCATCTCGACCAGACCGGTGATTCCGCTGTGCACAAAGGTGCTGTCGCCGATGACGCTGACCACGCGCTTCGCCTGCTCGGGCGGCAGCGAGTAGCGCAGCCCCAGTCCCATCCCGATGGACGCGCCCATGCATATCATCGAGTCCATCGCCTCGAACGGCGGCAGGGCCCCCAGCGCGTAGCAGCCGATGTCGCCCTGCACGATGCAGTCCAGGTTCTTCAGCGCCGTATAGACGTTGCGATGCGGACAGCCGGGGCAGAAGGCGGGCGGCTTGCCGGCCACGCGCTTCGGCTCCGGCGAGCTGTCGCCGTCCAAAATGCGGCGCACCCGCGCGCTGTTCAGCTCGCCGAAGCGGAAGCTATCCGGCTTGCCCTCCACCGCGATGCACGCGGCGCGCGCTCCCTCCACCAGGTAGGGCTCTCCCTCTTCGATTGCGAGGCAGCGCTCCACGCTGGCGGCAAAGGCCCGCATGCGCTCCACGGGCAGCGGATATGTCATTCCAATCTTCAGCACGCTGGCGTCGGGCACAACCTCGCGCACATGAAGAAAGCTCACGCCCGAGGTGATAATTCCCAGCTTGGTCGATCCGGAAATGAGCTGGTTCGGCCCCGCCTCGTCGTTCCACGCGGCCATCTCAGCCAGCTTTTTGCGCAGCCGCGGATGCGCCGGGCGCGCGTAGGTGGGAATCATGGCGCGCGAGGGAAGGTCGTGCTCGAAGTGCGCCTCGCCCGGCGGCGGGACCGTGACCGTGCCGCGCCGCACAAGGCCCTTGGAATGGCAGACGCGCGTGGTCAGGCGCAACAGCACCGGCGCCTGCCAGCGCTCGGAGATCTCGATGGCGCGGACTGTGAACTCGTACGCCTCCTGCGAGTCCGAGGGCTCCAGCATCGCCACGCCCGCGGCCAGCGCATAGCGCCGGTTGTCCTGTTCGTTCTGGCTGGAGGCCATTCCCGGATCGTCGGCCGACACCACCACCAGTGCCCCGTCCAGCCGGGCCGCCGCCACCGTGAACAACGGGTCCGCGGCCACGTTTAGCCCCACGTGCTTCATGGTCACAATGGCGCGCGCGCCGGCAAAGGCGACGCCAATGGCAACCTCCAGCGCAACTTTTTCGTTGGGCGACCACTGCGCCCGTCCGCCCAGGGCCGCGAAGGCCTCCAGTATCTCGGTCGAGGGAGTGCCGGGATAACCGGTGCCAAGCCGCACTCCGCAGTCGTAGGCGGCCATGGCAACCGCCTCGTCACCGCTCAGCAGTGACAACGCGTTCTGTTGCCGAAGAGAATCCAAGCTGAAGCCCTGTGAAATCCGAGTGTCGAGTCGAATTTAGTGTACACGACCGCGAAATCCATCCGCTTAGACTCACAAGGACCGTGGCGGACGCATCGGGTTGAATGGTAAGCTGGCGCGGACCAAAACGCGTTGATTTTGGCGTTTCCAGAGAGTTCCGGGTAGGAGAAGATCGCATGTCACAGAAGAAGGAAGGCCCGGGACCGCCGATCACGCGGCGCCAGATGCTTGCGCAGACCGCCAAGGGCGCGGCCCTGGCCTCGCTGGTGCCGCTTGCTCCCACGCAGACGCTGCTTGCGGAGACTACGCAGTTGCAGGGCGCGAAGACGGGTGCGCAGAGTACCAAGCCCGGCCACCCGACGGCGAAGCTCATCGCGCTGGAGACGGAGAAGCTCAAGCTCTCCGTGGACCCCGCGAACTGCCGCTGGTCGGCACAACTCAAGGGCAGCGAGATGCAACTCAACGACGTGCACTTCCTTCCCGCCGACGACCCCGCGAGTTGGACGGTGACCAGCTCGGTTAACCGCAACGACAGCAGTGATCTGGGATCGTTCGAAACCGTAACGCTGCATGGCACTAGGTATGGGCACCTGGACTTCGAGTACCGCATCTCGGCCAGCAAGACCGGCAACGACATCCTGGTAAGCCTGGGCCGCGCGAACCACACGGGCAAGCCGGTCGACGTGCAGGAGATGGATTATTTTGTCTCCTCCGACGCGCGGCTGGGTGGAACCACGGACAAATGGACCAGTCTGGGCACGCACTCGCGCAATCGCGACTACTACGAGTTGTTGCCGGTGGAGAGCCTGATTACGCCCAAGATGTATGCGGTGAACCATGTGGTGAACGATCCGGCCACCGGCAACACGCTGCTGATGGGCCACGTCACAACCCTGAAGGGCGCATCGCGCTTCGAGGTCTCGGAGGGCTGGCAAGGCAGGACGGCGGACCGGATGCAGGTCCGCGGGAGCTGTAGCTACAAGATCACGATGCCTGTGGGAGCGAGCTTCGCCGGCGAGAAGCTGCTGCTCCTCTTCAGCAACGACGGCCTGCGCGCCATGGAGCACCAGGCCGAACTGATCGCCATCGCGCACGACATCCGGCTGAAGCAGCGGCGGCCCATCAACCTCGACGACCGCGAGCTGGTGGCCAACAACTACAGCCGCTTTCATGGATGGATGTCGGGCGGAAGCAACGCCCACGCGCAGAAGTTCTTTCAGGACCACGGCCTCGGCGACTTCTACTGGGGCATGGGCGGGCCCGGCGCGCAGGGGCACCTTCGGCTTCTACGGCTCCGGCGGAGGAACGCAGGGACGGCCCGCGCGCGTGAACTATCCCGCAGAGTGCTATCTGCCGGTGCGCACGCCGAAGTACGGCGGCGAACGCGTCATCGACTTCTCCAATCCGCTCGCCGTCAAGCTGGAGCGCGAGCGCGCCTTTGCCTGGGCCTCCGACCACCCCGACCAGACCGGCCGCGCCGAGATGGACTTTGCCGACTGGTGGGACAAGTGGCCGGGGCAGCACAACCCAACCATGAGCGCGATGGAGACCTATCACGCGGGCGGCCTGCCCTGGCGCGAGGCCATCGACCAGAAGGCCCCGCGCAGGGTCGTCCGCTCCAACATGCAGCCGGTCGACCACTCCTACGGCATCGTCGATATCTGCCGCATCTCCGAGGACGCGGACCATGGCTACGAGACCGGCGTATCGCCGCTGACGCAGACCGAGTTCACCGGCCTCTTCACCGAATCGGTCCTCTGCTCCGCAAATCGCGCCTTCTACAACGGTCGCGTCTTCTGGAACGATGGCGACGGATTCCACATCTACAAGTTCAGCCTGTCGGATGGCCAGTTCTACACCTACGGCCAGGCCAAGGTGACGGCGGTCTTTCACGCCATCGCCGGAAGCACGCTCTTCATCTCCGAGGCATTCGACGTGCCCTACCCCGACGACCGCGTCGAGCTGATGAAGCGCATCAGCCCGCCGACAATGGACGTGGCCTACCCGGTGGACCTGTTCACGCGCAAGCCGGCGCATGTCTGGAACATGCCGGTGGAGCGCGCCTTCGGCAGGTGGAACGTCGTCGCGGTCTTCAACTTTACCGGCAGGCCGGGCCGCGACGCCTTCACAACCAGGCTGGATGCAGCGAAGGACCTGCGCCTCGACCCCGGCAAGGACTACATCGTCTATGAGTTCTGGACCAGGAAGCTGATCGGCAGCTTCAAGGGGACGTTCGCGACGCGTTCCTTGCAGCCCTACGACTGCGACGTCTATAGCATCGTCGAGAAGCAGTCCCATCCAGTGCTCGTCTCCACCAGCCGGCACATTCGGCAGATGGCATTTGATGTGAAGGACATGAACTACGATGAACAGCGCAGGATGCTGCGTGGCCTCTCGCGCGCCGTGGCCGGAGACCCCTACCAGTTGCGCATCTTTCTGCCGGAGGGATTCAGCGCGAAGTCTGTTGAACTGCCTGACGGCGTTCCGCCCGCCACCATGCAGACCGACGGCAGCCTGCTCACGGTGGATTTCACCGCCCCAACTGGCAACGACGTGGAATGGAAGGTTTATTTTTAGATGCTTCGGTGTGTTCAAATTGGCGGTCGCCGGACGGCAACTTCGTCATCGACAAATGGCAAATCCGCGCGTAGGACGCGGCAGAAATGAGGATTGAGATGAAAATGATGAAGAACTTAATACTCGCGGCAATTCTATTGGCATCGTTTGCAGGCTTCGCAGTGCAGGCGCAGGCGCAGGCCAAGGACCACCCCATCCCGAGCATCGTGCAGAAAGATGGCCGCTACGCCCTGATGGTGGATGGCGCGCCCTATCTGATGCTGGGCATGCAGACCAACAACTCCAGCGACTGGCCGGCCACGCTGCCGCAGGTGTGGCCCGCCGCCGAGGCCCTGCACGTCAATACGGTCGAGACGCCCATCTACTGGGAGCAGTTCGAGCCCAAGCCGGGGCAGTTCGACACCACGCAGATCGACACGGTCCTGGCCCAGGCGCGCGCCCACCATCTTCACCTGGTGCTGCTCTGGTTCGGCACATGGAAGAACGGCAGCCAGCACTACATGCCCGAGTGGATGAAGCTCGAGCCCGAAAAGTACTCCCACGTCGTCAACAAGCGCGGAGAACCGGTCGACTCGCCCTCGCCCTTTGCCCAGGCGTCGCTCGACGCAGACATCCACGCATTCACCGCGTTCATGAAGCACCTGAAGACCGCCGACCCTCAACACACAGTGCTCATGGTTCAAGTCGAGAACGAGACCGGCACATGGGGGACCCTCCGCGACTACTCGCCGCAGGCGGAGAAGCTCTTCGCCGCGCCGGTGCCCGCCGATGTTCTGAAGGCGATGAACGTGTCGCCCGGATCGCGCACTGCGAACTGGCAGGATGTCTTCGGCACGGAGGCCGAGGTGAACTTCCACGCATGGGCCATTGCTCGCTACGTTGGCCAGATCGCCGCCGCGGGCAAGGCGGTCTACCCGCTCCCGCTGTATGTCAACGCCGCGCTGCGCGACCCCATCAAGCCCGGCGCGCCCGGCAGCTACGAGTCGGGAGGCCCCACCGACAATGTGCTTAACATCTGGAAGGCGGAGGCGCCCGCGATCGATGTTCTTGCGCCCGACATCTACAGCAACGACACCGCAACGTATCTGAAGGTGCTAAATCTCTATCATCGTCCGGACAACGCTCTCTTTGTTCCCGAAACCAGCAGCTCCGCATCCACCGCGCGCTTCTTCTTCGCCGCCCTCGGACTCCAGGCCATCGGCTACTCGCCCTTCGGGCTGGACTACACGCGAACTCCCGCGCCGCAGCCTGGCGCAGCGACCACCGCGCAGGACAGCTTCCTGCAACCCACGGCGCAGAACTACCAGCTCATCGGCCCCATGATGCGCGACATCGCCCGCCTCAACTTCGAGGGCAAGCTGCAGGCCGTGGCGGAGGAGCAGGGCAAGCCTGCCCAGACGCTCCACTTCGGCGACTGGGACGCGTTCGTTACCTACGGCTCCGGCCGTGGCGCCGCCCCCAGACAAGGCTCCGAGCCGACGGGGCGCGCCCTGGTCGCGCAACTCAAGGACAACCAGTTTCTGGTCACCGGAATCAACGCCCACGTGGACTTCCGCCCAGCCGGGACCGAGCAGCAACGCAGGTCCCAGCAGATCGTGAATGGAAGCGGACAGACCCCCTCGGCCCAGATCGACGGCAAGTGGATTCACCGGCAATTCCTGAAAGTGGAAGAAGGCACCTACGAAAATGGCGCCTTCAAGTTCCGGCGAATCCTCAACGGCGACCAGACCGACTACGGTCTCAACTTCTCCTCCGCGCCCCTGGTGCTGCGCGTCTCGGTTGCAACCTATTGATGTCGAGCAGAAGAGTTGGGGTCCGACAGAAGTAGTTGAGGTCGAGCAGATATTGTAGTCAGGCAGAAGAGGAGAACTGCACCAATGACCCGTGAACTGACACGAAGAGACTTCCTGGGCGACGCAGCCCTGGTTGGAGTTGCATCCGCAATCGGGATACAAAATGCCCTGGCGAGCCAGCCTGCCGGAGCCAGCCAGTCGAACGCGGCAGCCACTCCGCCACGCGAACGCCGATCCAGCTTCGACGATGGGTGGAGCTTCGCCAAGGGAGAGATCGCCGGCGCGCAGGCCCCGCAGTTCACCGGCGGCAACTGGACGCCCGTCATTATTCCCCACGACTGGAGCATCGCTGGCCCCTTCAGCGAGACGGAGCCGTGCGGCAGCGAGGGCGCTTACCTGCCCACCGGCATCGGTTGGTACCGCAAGTCGTTCCAGCTCCCGCGCAGCGAGGAAGGTCGCCGCATCCTGCTGCAATTCGACGGCGTGTACCAGTGCAGCGACGTCTGGATCAACGGCCAGCATCTTGGCACGCGGCCCTACGGATTCACCACCCTCACCTACGACCTCACTCCGTATCTTCACTTCGGTAGCGGGCCGAACCTCGTCGCCGTGCGCGTGGACAACTCGCACCAGCCCAACCTGCGCTGGTACTCCGGCTCCGGAATCAATCGCCATACCTGGCTCATCAACACCGGCCCCGTCTACATCGAGCAGTGGGGCACCGGCATCACCACTCCGCAGATCGATGTGCAGACTGCCACGGTCGAAGTCTCCACGCGCGTGCGCAATACGCTGACGCAATCCGCATCCTGCTCGCTGCGGACTGAAATCCTCGACCAGAGCGGTGCAGTGGTGCAGTCGGCAGATACCGATGCTGAGATTCCCGTCGGGGTAGACCATCTCTTTGTGCAGCGCATCGCCGTGCCCCAGCCCAAGCTCTGGTCGCACACCACGCCGATTCTCTACACCGCACATCAAACGCTGCGCCACAACAATGCAGATGCTGACGCCACCAGCACCCCCTTCGGCATCCGCACCATCCAGTTCGATGCAGACAAAGGCTTTCTGCTGAACGGCGAACGCGTCAAGCTGAACGGCGTCTGCCTGCACGACGATGGAGGCGCGGTGGGAACAGCCGTGCCGCAGCGCATCTGGGAGCGGCGCTTCGCTCTGCTGAAGGAGATGGGCTGCAACGCCATCCGCGCCAGCCACAATCCGCACACACCCGAGTTCTTCGACCTCTGCGACCGCATGGGATTCCTGGTGATGGCCAAGGCCTTCGACGAGTGGCGCGAGCCCAAATCGCAGACGCCGGAGTACGGCTACCACCGCTACTTCGACGAGTGGGCTGCGCGCGACCTGGCCGACATGATCGCGCGCGATCGCAACCATCCCTCCATCGTCATCTGGAGTGCGGGCAACGAGGTTCCAGACCAGGATGTGACCCGTGGCGTCGAGACGCTGCGTGGGCTGATGAAGATCCTGCACGACGACGACCCGACGCGGCTGGTCACCGTGGCCTGCGACCAGATCGTCGCCGAGCCCCACGGCGCGCTGCCGGAGTTCCTCGCCGAGCTCGACGTGGTGGGGTACAACTACGTTGGCCGCTGGCGCGATCGCCGCGAAAAGTTCTACAGCATCGATCGCCACGACTTCCCGCAGCGCCGCTTCATCGGCACGGAGAACGGCGCCATGCCCAGCTTCATCTCCGGCAGCAGCGCCACGGCCAACGAGTTTCGTTCCCCCTCCAACCAGCGCATTGAGGTCGAGCAGTTGCAGCGGTTCACCCAGGTCTACGACTACGTCTGCGGCGACTTCATGTGGACCGGCGTCGACTACCTCGGCGAGGCGCGCTGGCCCGCCAAGGCCTCGCGCTCCGGCGTCATCGATAGCTGCGGATTCGCCAAGGACGGCTTCTACTTCTACAAGGGCCTCTGGACCAAGGTCCCCGTGCTGCACCTCTCTCCGCACTGGAACTGGGCGGGAAGCGAGGGCCAGATTATTCCCGTCATCTGCTTCACCAACTGCGACACGGTCGAACTCTTCCTGAACGGCAAGAGCCTCGGCGTCCAGGGTTACATGTTCCCGGAGATGGGTATGGAGGGAAGGTACTCCAACTTCCCCGCGCGGACCAGAGTCATGCAGACCACCGGCGACCTGCATCTCGCGTGGTACGTGCCGTACCAGCCCGGCACGCTGCGCGCTGTCGGCACCAGGGATGGCAAGGTTGTGCTAACCGTGGAACTGAGTACAACCGGCGCTCCGGCGGCCATTCGCCTATCCGCAGACCGGGCGCAGATCAATACGCAATGGGACGCTCTCTCCCATGTCACGGTCGAGATCGTGGATAGCGAAGGGCGCGTCGTACCGACTGCCGACAACGAAATCGTCTTCTCGCTGAGCGGCGCCGGACGAATCCTCGGTCTGGACAACGGTCAGGCCGACAGCCACGAGAGCTATCAGAGCGATCGCCGCAAGACCTTCGCGGGCCGCGCGCTTGCGATGGTGCAATCCAGCGGTCTACCGGGCGAGATGCAGCTCACCGCTTCGTCCCCGTCTCTGACCGGCGCCTCCGTCACCATCACGGCGACGCTTTTGTTTTCGGGTCAACCGCTCTAAGGTTCGGACTGCTTCAGAAGCTGAATCGCCTCTCTGTACTTCAGTCCGGCTGGGACCTGAGCGAACCCGCTCGCCTCTTCGTTAATCTGAAAGCTCAACGGCTTCACCATCAGCGCCTTGCCGGTCACATGCAAGGTCAGGCGCGTCAGCTCCCAGTCGTGCCCGCCAGTGCCAACGTCGGTCTGCTCCAGCAGGACGGTTCCGCCCTTATTCAGCTTGCCGATAATTCCGAACCCGAACTCAACGTCCGCGATGAAGTGGCCATCCAGCCGGGTCAGCCGTTCCTGCGCAGGATCGATCCACACCTCGCCCGCAATGCCGCGCAGCAGGTCCGCCTCCATGTTGGGCGGAGTGAACTGCGGATTGGGAGTGAAGCTCAACCGATAGCACTGGCCCGCGGCGCAAGGAGTCGTCCCTTCAAACCGGTACAGGAACGCGTCGGGCAGCAGGGCCAGCAGGCGGTCGATGCGCTCTGCGTCTTTCTGCTCGCTCTTGTGGCGATGCTCCTGCATCTCGGGGTGGTTGGCCAGGGTGTCCAGGCGGTCCAGCTCGGCGCGGTCGGCCTCGGCGCTCAGCGGCTTGCCGTTGATGGCGACCAGGCGCGCAACGTCGCCGTCCACGGTCTCGATGATGGCCTTGGTTGTGTCGTGGCGCTCGTCGGTCCGGTGAATGAGATAGCGCACCGGCCGATGGTTTTTTTCCGCGTCCAGCCGGTTCTGCACGGCGCGGCGCACCAGGGCCGTGGCGTCCATCTGCGCGGGCGGCTGGCCCTGCGCAGACGAGACCGTCGCAAACGCCAGACCCAGCAGAGTCATGCAAACGGCCATTTTCTTCGATTGCATCACGGACGGGGGAGAGACCATTGCAACTAGAATACCGGAGCCTGGCCAATTCGCAGACGCGTTGCTCCGCGCGGGCAACCCAAATGAAACTTCCGCGAAGCTGCTATCGTTTATCCAGTACGGAGTTCATCCGCAGCCTCCTATGCGGCGGCTGTTGTTTCTTGACCGGCCACAACGTCAACCGGCGCGAGTTCCATGTGGTCGATGCTGAGCGGGCTCCCGGCCAAAGGAGTTTTGATGTGGATCGTCCGTCTCGCACTTAGGAGACCCTACACCTTCGTCGTGCTGTCGCTGCTGCTGTTCTTCCTCGGCCCGGTGGTGATCGAGCGCACCCCGGTCAACATCTTCCCCAACATCGACATCCCGGTTGTCTCCGTCATCTGGAACTATGCGGGCTTCTCGCCGCAGCAACTGAGCGACCGGATTGTGGTGCCCTTCGAGCGAAGCCTGACCACCACGGTCAATGACATCGAGCACACGGAGTCGCAGACGCTGAACGGCGTCTCCGTCATCAAGGTCTACTTCCACCCCAATGTCAACATCTCGCAGGCCGTGGCGCAGGTCACGGCGATTGCACAGACGGCGCTGCGCGGTTATCCCCCGGGCACTACGCCTCCTCTCATCATTCAGTACAGCGCATCCAGCGTTCCCGTGCTGCAACTGGGACTCTCCGGCAACGGCCTCACAGAGCAGCAGTTGAACGACTTCGGCACGAACTTCATTCGCACCCAGTTGGCCACGGTGCAGGGCGCCGCCATGCCCTTCCCATACGGCGGCAAGCAGCGCCAGGTGCAGGTGGACATCGACACCCAGAAGCTGCAGGCCTACGGCCTCTCCGCTGCCGACGTGGTGAACGCGGTGAGCGCGCAGAACATCATCCTGCCCGCCGGCGATATGAAGATGGGCCAGGTCGACTATCAGATCGAGACCAACAGCGCGCCGCAGTCGATTGCGGCGCTCAACGACCTGCCGATCAAGACGGTAAACGGCTCGACGGTCTACATACACGACATCGGCAATGTGCGCGACGGCTTTCCTCCGCAAACCAACATTGTGCGCGTCAACGGGCAGCGGGCCTCTCTCATCACCCTTCTGAAGACGGGCAACGCATCTACGCTGGACATCATCTCCAATGTGCGCGCGCGGCTGCCGCTGATTGCGGCGCAACTGCCCCCCGCGCTCCAGATCCGGCCCATCGCCGACCAGTCGGTCTTCGTCAAATCGGCCATCAGCGGGGTGCAGCGCGAGGCCATCATCGCCGGCTGCCTGACCGCAATCATGATCCTCATCTTCCTCGGCAGTTGGCGTTCGACCCTCATCATCGCGGTCTCGATTCCACTGTCCATCGTCAGCTCGTTGCTGATGCTGTCGGCGCTGGGCGAAACGATCAACATCATGACCCTGGGCGGTCTGGCGCTCGCCGTCGGCATCCTGGTGGACGATGCCACGGTTACCATCGAAAACATCAATCGCTTTTTGGAACTGGGCGAACCGGTCGAGCCGGCCATCCTCGACGGCGCCGCGCAGATCGCAGTCCCCGCCTTCGTCTCCACCCTCGCCATCTGCATCGTCTTTGTGCCCATGTTCTTCCTCAGCGGCGTCGCCCGCTATCTCTTTGTTCCGTTGGCCGAGGCGGTCGTCTTCGCCATGCTTGCGTCCTACTTCTTCTCGCGGACCATCGTACCCACCATGGCGAAGTATCTGCTGAAGGGACATGAGCACGACCGCGTCGAGCAGGCGCGCGCCAGCCGCAATCCTTTTGTGCGCTTCCAGATCGCCTTCGAGCACGCCTTCGAGAATCTGCGCGACTGGTACCACGGGGTCCTGCACCTCTGTCTGCAGGTTCGCGCCGGGTTTCTGCTCTCGATTGTGGCGTTCTGGATCGTGTCGGTGGCGCTGCTCTACCCATGGCTTGGACAGGACTTCTTCCCTTCGGTAGATGGCGGCCAGTTCAAGCTGCATGTGCGTGCGCACACCGGAATGCGCATTGAAGATACCGCGCGGCTGTGCGACCAGATCGAGGACGCGGTCCGCCGCGAGATTCCCGCGCAGGAGCTGGGCACCGTCATCGACAACATTGGCCTCCCGTACTCGGGCCTGAATCTCTCCTACTCGAACTCGGCCCCGGTGGGCACCGGCGACGCCGACATCCTGGTCTCGCTGGCGGAAAAACACAGGCCCACGGCGGAGTACACGCGCGCATTGCGCGACAAGCTGACCCGGGACTTCCCCGGCGTCGAGTTCTATTACCTGCCGACCGACATGGTGAGCCAGATCCTCAACTTCGGCCTGCCTGCGCAGATCGATGTGCAGGTGACGGGCCTGCAGTTGGACGAGAACCGCGCCCTGGCAGAGCACCTGATGCAGCAGATTGCCCGCATCCCGGGCGCCACCGATCTGCGCATCCAGCAGCCATTCAACCAACCGAAGTGGACGGTCGGCGTCGACCGCACGCGCGCCCAGCAGGTCGGCTACAGCCAGCGGGAAGTGGCGCAGGACCTGCTCACCAGCTTGAGCGGCAGCTTTCAAACCTCCCCGAGCTTCTATCTCAATCCGCAGAACCATGTCAGCTACAACATCGCCGTCCAGACCCCGCAGTACGAGGTGAAGGACCTGCAGGAGCTGCAAAACTTTCCCATCGCCACCAATGGCTCCGCCCAGCAGCCGCAGATCCTCGGCAACCTCGCATCGTTTGAGCGCGGCGTCGAGCCGGGAACGCTAAGCCACTTCAACGCGCAGCCAGTCATCGACATCTATGGCTCGGTCGAGGGGACCGATCTGGCCAGTGTAGCCGGCAGGATTGAGAATATCCTGAGAGACAACGAATCGAAAAAGCCGCCCGCTACCCAAATCAATCTGCGCGGCCAGATCCAGACCATGCACAGTTCCTTCCAGGGACTGTCATACGGACTGCTCTTCTCCATCGTCCTGGTCTACGCGCTCATCGTGGTGAACTTCCAGAGCTGGCTCGACCCGTTCATCATCATCGCCGCGCTGCCCGGAGCGCTGGCCGGAATCGTCTGGATGCTCTTCCTCACCGGGACCCACATCAGCGTCCCCGCGCTCACCGGCTCCATCATGTGCATGGGCGTGGCCACGGCCAACTCGATCCTGGTGGTCAGCTTCGCCAAGGAGCAGATGGAGCATGGCATGAGCGCGGCCCAGGCGGCGCTCTCCGCCGGCTTCACGCGCTTCCGGCCCGTCATTATGACGGCGTTGGCCATGATCATCGGAATGGTTCCCATGGCGCTGGGCCTGGGTGATGGCGGCGAGCAGAATGCGCCGCTGGGACGCGCCGTCATTGGTGGTCTGCTGCTGGCCACCTTTGGCACGTTGACCTTTGTTCCGGTCTTCTTCTCGCTGATGCACCGCAACGATCCGCGCCTTGGTCCGGCACAAACCGGGGACGCGAATGGGGCCCAGGGATGAGGCATCGCACATGGATGAGATCGATGGAATTGGCGCGAAGCTCGCGCACGGAGACACAACGATGAATGCCGAAGACCCCAAGTTGCCAGCAACCGGTCGCAATGAAGCCGCAACGCCGCGGGTCTCGCGCAGCTCTCTCGTGGCGCTGATCGTCGTCGTCCTCATCGTGGCCGCCGTCTTAGCCGTCGTTGGCATCGTGCACCGCGTCCATGCCAATAGCGAACTTGTGCGAACCACCGATGCCAATGCGGCCCCGCCAGTCTCGCTGGCGCAGCCGGTCTTCGAAAAAGACGCTCGCGAGATCGTCCTGCCGGGCAACATACAGGCCTTCACCCTGGCCCCCATCTACGCGCGCACCACAGGCTACGTCAAGTCCTGGTTGCACGACATCGGATCGCATGTGCAGAAGGGCGATCTGCTCGCCGTGATCGAGACGCCGGAGCTCGACCAGCAGCTTGCCCAGGCCAAGGCGGACCTGGCAACCGCCGAGAGCAACGCCGCGCTGGCCAAGGTAACAGCCGACCGTTATCAGGGCCTGATCGCGCAGAACGCCGTCTCGCAGCAGGACACCGACAACGCCGTCGCGCAGCTTCGAGCCACCAACACCCAGGTCAACTCCGCGCAGGCCAACGTGCATCGCCTCGAGGAGCTGCAATCCTTCGAGCGCATCGAGGCGCCCTTCGACGGCGTCATCACCGCGCGCAACCTGGACATCGGCCAGTTGGTCACTCCCGCCGGCAGCACCACCACACCCGGCGCGGGCACCGTCTCCGCCAGCAAGGAGGTCTTCGACATCTCCGCCATCGGCACGTTGCGCGTCTTCGTCAACGTTCCCCAGGTCTACGCGCCCGATGCGAAGAATGGAGTCACGGCCACGCTGACGCTGCCCCAGTATCCCGGCCGCACCTTCCACGGCAGGCTGGTGCGCACCTCCAACGCCGTCGATCCAGCGACGCGCACGCTGCTGGCCGAGGTGGACGTGGACAACCGCTCCGGCGAGCTTCTCCCCGGCAGCTACACCGAGGTCCACCTCAATGTCTCGACCAACGTCCCCGCGCTCATCGTTCCTGTCAGCGCATTGATTCTCGAACCCGACGGATTGCACGTCGCCACCGTCGACGCGACGCACCACGCTCACATCGTGCGCGTCACCGCCGGACGCGACTCCGGCTCGACCATGGAGATTCTCGGCGGCCTCGCGCCCGGCCAGCCTGTCATCGCCAACCCGCCCGACTCGCTCACCGACGGCGAACTGGTGCGCGTAGTGACGCCGAATGCGGAGAACAATCCATGAAGGCGGTTCGCACAATTGCGTTGCTGGCCCCGCTCACGCTCGCCGGATGCGCACTTGTGCTGTGCGGTTGCAAGACCGTCGGGCCGAACTACAAGGCCCCGCCCGTTCCCGCGCCGCCGTCGTTCTCGGACGATGGCCACAACGGCGATTGGGCCTCCGCCACGCCCGCCGACGCAGCCGACCGCGGCACATGGTGGGCCATCTATCAAGACCCCGGCCTGAACACCCTGGAGCAGCGCTGCGCCAGCGCGAACCAAAACATCGCGGCGTCGTTGCACGCCTACCAGCAGGCCCACGACCTGGTGCGCCAGGCCCACGCATCGCTCTACCCCACGGTCTCCATCGGCGGCTCGGCCACGCGCAACCGTCTCTCGGCGAATACTCCAGGGCTGAGCCCAACTGCCTCGCACGACTACTGGGAGTTCCTCATCCCCCTGAACATCTCCTGGGAGCCTGACTTCTGGGGCGCAGTCCGCCGCCAGATCGAGTCCGCCTCGGCCAGCGCGCAGGCATCCGCCGCCGACCTGGCCAGCACGCGCCTCAGCCTGCAAGGGTTGCTCGCCGTCACCTACCTCCAACTGCGCGGCCTCGACTTGCAGGCCCAGTTGCTGCGCGCCACCATCGACGCGTACACCCAGACGCTCAACCTCACTCAGGTCCGTCTCAAGGGCGGCCTCAGCACAGAGAGCGATCTCGCCGAGGCCCAGGCGCAACTGGAAGAGGCGCGCGCCCAGCTCATCGACCTCGGCGTCCAGCGCGCGCAGTACGAACACGCCATCGCCGTACTCGTCGGCGAACCCGCAACCGCCTTCCACATTCCCGAGCAGCCTCTCGTCGGCGATCCGCCCGCCATCCCCACTGGCGTTCCCTCCGAGCTGCTACAGCGCCGCCCAGACATCGCTGCCGCGGAGCGCCGTGTCGCCGCCGCCAATGCGCTCATCGGCGTCGCCAAGGCTGCATACTACCCCAACATCACGCTCGGCGCCGAGGGCGGCATGGAGAGCGACCGAGTCAGCCGCATCTTCAGCTCCGGCAGCGCGCAGTGGAACGCCGGCCCATCCGCCAGCCAGCTTCTCTACGACGCGGGCCGCCGCCGCGCGCAGGTGGACTACGCCATCGCCCAGCGCGATCAGGCCACCGCACTCTATCGGGAACAGGTACTGTCTGCCTTCCGCGATGTGGAGGACCAGCTCTCCGCGCTGCGCGTGCTGCAGCAGGAGGCCACGGTCCAGCAGCGCGCCGTCGACGCCGCACGGCACAGCACCCAGCTATCAACGCTGCGCTATAAACAGGGGCTCGCCACCTACCTCGAAGTCCTCACCAACCAGACCATCCAGTTGAACGACGAACGCGCCGCAGCCGCCCTGGTCGCGCGCCGCATCGTCGCCAGCGCCCAGCTCCAGCTAGCCCTCGGCGGCGGCTGGCTCACCACCCAACTCCCCAGCAATTAGCGCAGCCTCTCCCGATGATCAGCACAGATCACGAGAAGATATGTTCTTGCGATCTTGGAGTATTGTGTTGGCAAGTGGTTTAAGCATCCTGCCGGGACCGAAAGGAGATTTAAGTGGCCACCATTCAGCATGAAGGTGCGCGGAAATTACTCCATATTATCTCGTCCGCAGTCAAAGCTAATCAATTCTTGACATACAAACGAGCCGCGAAGCTACTCGGACGCAAGCCTCCAGAAAGCCACTCGCGAGCTGTTGCTCAGATGTGTGATTTGCTCGATGCTGCGGCAGCCCTTGCGGGTGTACCGCTGCTCGCACTTGTTCAGGTCCGCAGTGCTGGGGGAAACATTAATCCGAAAGCCTGGAGACGGGAAGGTAAGCTTCGAAAAGCAATAATTGCAAAATCAATGTCTCACAATTTCTCAGTCAGTGATTTCAGTGCAATAGCCTCAGCACTCACGAAAATGGAGGGACTAGGGAATGAAAAGGCTTGGAAATACGTTAAACATATAATTCCCGATAGCGAATTGATTCGCCGGCTTTCATCACCAAAACCGTCTGTAGCCTCTTCACTCGGACAAATCATAAATACAGACGCGATTGATGACCTGGGAACGAATGCAGACATAGGAACAGACACACCTGACCGTGCAAAAGTAACCGGATTAGTTTATGCACGCGATCCGAGAATACGCGCCTCTGTGATGAAAAGAGCGAATGGTAAATGTGAGTATTGCGGTGTACCAGGGTTCAAGAAGCCAAACGGCAGCCGTTATCTGGAGTGTCATCACATAATCGCCCTTGCAGACGTAGGCAAAGATCGAATGACGAATGTTATCGCACTCTGTCCAAACGATCACAGAGAAGCTCATTTCGGAGAGCGAGGCGATGAACTTGAAAAAGGGATGATCGAGAAAGTGAAGGCTCTTCAAGGCAAAGCCAAGCCAGCCGCATAAATGACGCTGTGAATACAGAACCTTTGTCAGCACATGGGTCATGCGCATAAGCTGGGAGCGCACACGCTGACACAACCAACTGGCAGTAGAGGAGAGCGCATGGCAATTCGTTTGCATTTCTGGGGTGCGGACCAAACCGTCACCGGGTCGTCCCACCACATCGAATGCGCGGGGCAGAACGTGCTGCTGGACTGCGGCCTCTATCAGGGCCGTCGCCAGCAGGCAGCCGACATCAACTCGCATCTTGCGTTTACGCCCGAGCAGCTTGCCGCGGGCGCGCTGAACGCGGTCGTCCTGTCGCACGCGCACATCGACCACAGCGGCGACCTGCCTTTGCTGGGGAAGCAGGGCTATCGCGGGCCCATCTACTCCACGCCCGCCACCATCGACCTCTGCGTGCCCATGCTCAAGGACAGCGCGCACATCCAGGAATCCGACGCCCAGTTCCTCAGCAAGCGGGGCGACCGGCGCAAAGCCATCGGCATGCCGCCCGGCCCCGCGCCCGTCCCTCCGCTCTACACCCAGGACGACGCCGCGCAGGTCTGCCAACTGCTCAAGCCGGTCAAACTGCATGAGCCGCAACTCCTCGCCGGTTCCACCAAGGACGCCGGATTCACTATGACCTCATCCAACGCGGGCCACATGCTCGGCTCAACCAACGTGCTGATCGACGCCATCGAGAACGGCCAGCACACGCGCCTGCTCTTCTCCGGCGACGTTGGCCGCAAGAACCTGCCCATCATCCGCGATCCCGACCCCGCGCCCGCCGCCGACTACCTCATCATGGAGAGCACCTACGGCGACCGCCTGCACCCTCCGGCCGGCGACGTGAAGCAGAAGATCGCGGACATCGTGAAGCGCGTCACCGCGCGCGGCGGACACATCATCGTTCCCGCCTTCGCCGTCGAGCGCACCCAGCAACTGGTGCTTCTGCTCCACGAACTTATCGACTCGAAGCAGATCGCCGAGCTTCCCATCTACGTTGACAGCCCGCTCGCCGTTGCCGTCACCGGCGTCTTCCGCAAGCACACCGAAGAGTGGGGCCAGGACCCCGCCGCCTTTACCGCCAAGGGCGAGGACCCCTTCGACTGGAAGCGCCTCCGTTACACCCAGACGGTGCAGGAGAGCAAGGCGCTGAACGATCTGCGCGTGCCGTACATCGTCATGTCCGCCTCGGGAATGTGCGAGGCCGGGCGCATCCTGCACCACCTGAAAAACGGCATCGAGGACCCGCGCAACTTTATCCTCATCACCGGCTATCAGGCGGAGAACACGCTGGGCCGCAAGCTGCTGGACAAGCTGCCGGAGGTCAACATCTTCGGCGAGCCGATGCGCGTGCGCGCCGAGGTCGACTCCATCGAATCGCTCAGCGGCCATGCCGACCAGCAGGAGCTGCTGGACTGGATGCAGCCCATCGCCGCCACTCTCAAGAAGGTCTTCCTCGTCCACGGCGAGCTGCCCGCCATGGCGGCGCTCAAGGCCAAGATCGAAGAACGCTACAAGCTGGAGGTCGTCTGTCCCAGGCGCGGCGACCGCTTCGAGGTGAGCTAGCGCTCTTCACCGCGCACCCTCTTCGCGCGATCGAGTTCCGTGAAACCGTTCGGACACGGCGAGCCAAACGAGCGTAGTGGGTCTGCTTGGCGCAACAACCTGCCTATGCTCATGGATCGGCACGCGTATCGGGGTCCCCGACGAACTTGCTCGCTGGGGTGATTTCACGCGTGCCGAATCCAATCCCCGGAAGGGGAGGGGGGGACAAATAGCGGACAACAGTCGAACAGACGATGCGATTGCTCTGCGCCTGAACCACGCTTTCCGAACCAGCAGACCAATGCGCCCCCTCCCTGACGCGTCTTCTGCGTCACGAAGGGAATCACAACCCGTGAATCGTCGCAGCCCTCTACCGTACGGTCAGCAGTTCCGTCTCGTACGGCTTCAGGTCGAGCTTCACCGTCACCGCGCCCTTCGCCGCAGTCGAAGCCACGGGCAAGACCGTTCCACTCGCCGGGCCCCACGCCTCCACGGTCTTGCCCGCAGTCTTCAGCGTCACCGAGTGCGAACTAGCCTGCGCGCCTTCGTTGAAGAACAGGTAGACCTTCGCGTCCTTCAGCCGCCGCGTCATCACCTTCAGCGCGGTGTCCGGCGTGTCGAGCGCCACCTCGCGCGTTCCGATCACAGTATCGAGCGCCGTCTCGATGGCCGCCGGAACCACCAGCGGGCCGGGAGGTGCAGCCGGGGCGTTGGCCGGAGGAGTTGGCGTTGGAGGAAGCTGCGCCGAGGTCTCCACCGTTGCAAAGGCGAAGTCATCCGGCGTCGCCGCGCGCGAATCCATCATCGTCCTCTGCGAGATCAGCGCCGGCGTCCGCCCCAGGAACAGGACCTTTCCGCCGCACTTCGGAATTGCCTCGCACTTCGAGAATGCCTTCAGCCGATCCAACTCCGCCTGCGAGATGACCGCCAGCGACGGCAGAATCACCACGCGATAATAGTTGCCGCTCATTGTCTCGAACCTCCCCAGTCCGTCGACCTTCAGGTCGGTCGCCAGCGCGTCCTGGTTGATGATGTCGAAGTCGATCTGCCGCTCGGCCAGCATCCGCTCGCTCGACACAAACGCCGTGTCGGAGGCTGCATCGCCCAGCCACATCGAACTCGACGGAATGTACAGCGCCACCTGCGCGGCCGGCCGCCCCATGCTCATCACATAGGTCAGCCGCTGGAGATACTGCATCAGCGCGGGCCAGCCGGGATCGCGCATCAGCGCCGAAGGCCCTCCCCGCGGACGCGCGGGCGCGCCCGGAGTCGCCGGTGCAGTCGCTGGAGGCCCGAATGCGTCAGCGGGGGATGTTGCCGGGTAGAACATGGTCTCGATCACGTTCACGCCGCGCACCACCTGCTCATTCAGGGTGTAGCGCGCCATGGTCGCATCGGGCTCCGGCCGGTACGCCGCGAAGGTCTCGGTAAACGCGCGCGGATGCCCATACACATGGGCCGCGCTCGACGCCAGCCGCGGAAAGTCCGAGACGGTGTCGGTCCATATCTGGTGCCAGATGGCATCGATCCCCGGCTCTTCGACGTACTTCATGTCGCGCAGGAAGTCGCCCTCCGACCGCGTGAGGTCCATCTCCATTTCTTCATGGTTCAGATGCACCTGGTACTCCACGCCGTGCGCCGCGCACCACAGCCCCTGCGGCTTGAAGAAGCCGTCGCGGAACATCTGCGAGAAGACGTCGTAGTAGTCGCCCTTGGCGCGCAGCTCGGCGTCAGTGAGTTTGGTTGGGGGAGTGGGCGGCCCGGCAGGGATGAATGCCGGATCGGACTGGGGAGCGGCGGCTCTGGCAGAGGCAGCCGGGGGCCTCGCGCGGCCGCCGCCCTGCGAGAGCAGGATCGCTCCCAGGTACGGCCGAATGTCGTAGCCCTTCACCTGCTGGAAGGTATCGAAGAACTTCGGCGTCCAGGGCAACCCGGCGATGGAGTAGTCCGGCTCGTCGCCGCGGAAGCCCAGAATCGTTGTGCCGAACAGCTCCGGCATGGCGTTGTAGTAGCCCTGGTGCGTGTGCTCCAGATACGCCGCCGTCGCCTCGGGATTCATGTAGTCCTCCAGCGAGTTCGACGCGTCCTTGGCGTGCGTCGGGTTGGCGTCGCTGCGCGTGGGCGAGGTGCGGAAGACGTGCTCCACCACCATCACCGTCCAGTCGCCGCCCGCGGGAGCGGTCCATGCGATGTTGCCGCCGGAGATGGGCACCGGCACGCGCTCGCCCGTGGCGCTGACGGCCACCGCCGCAACGGCATCCGGGCCAGCCGCATGGTTCAGCGTCTCACCGGCCTTCACCGGCAGCCGCTGGCCGAGGCTCAGCGCCTGCATGCGCAGCTCCGGCTTCTCCTTGGTGAAGTAGCCGCCGGCAAACCCGCTGGGATAGCCGATGTCGTCCACAATCCACACCTTCATGTCGCGCTTCTTGGCCTCGAGCGCGAACTGCTTGAAGAAGGCGAAGTACTCCGGCGTCAGGTAGGTCGTCGTCATGCCGCCGCCGGCCTGCGCGGTCACCGCATGGAAGCCCAGGCCCTTCATGGTGTCCAGGTCGCGCGCCAGGCTCTGGATGGTCACCGCGCCATTCATGCCGAAATAGGGCTCCGGCCCATACTCCGAGGGAGGCGTCTTCCACGCCAGCTTCACCGCGGCTGCGGTCGGCATCTGCACCTTCTGAAAGGCATACTTCGCCACGGTCAACGAGTGCTGAACTACGATCGCGGGATGCTGTGCTACAGTCGCCGGGTGCTGCGCTGCGCTCGACTGCGCAAGGCACGGTTGGACCGGCAGGACCAGCGCGCACGCAACCGCTCCGGCTGCACATGCGGCGAGTGCGGCCCAGCCAGAGGCCGCGCGGCGGTTCTTGCGATCGTCTTTCGTTACAAATATTTTCTTCATCGGGGGCTCCTCATGGCGGCGCGATTCAATCTCTCCAGCGTGCAGGAAAACTCTGCAAACCCACCGCAGAGCGTTATACATCGCCGGAACAACGTTTGGAAACCCGTTAACGGGAGTTCTGCCCGCACCTGCACGGACCGCATCGACATCATCCGTGCGCGGCCGGACTTACACTGGATACAGGCACGCTCTCCGAATGACTCCCCGTTCCAAATCCGCCACGCCGCGCGCTCCGCTGCACTTCCTTGGGCTGGCGTGCGCCATTGGCGTCTCCACCATCTACTTCAACCAGCCTCTGCTGGTGGAGATGGGCAAGACCTACGGCGCGCCCGCCGGCCGCGTGATGTATGTCGCCAGCGCGACCCAGGTTGGCTACGCTCTGGGATTGTTGCTCTTTGTGCCCCTCGGCGATCTGCTGGAGCGCCGCGCGCTGATGAGGCGGATGTTCGCCGCCGTGGTTGTGGCGCTGCTTCTAGTCTCCCTGGCGCCAACGCTGGCCTGGCTGACCGCCGCCAGCGTTCTGCTGGGAGTGGTGGCCTCGGTGACCCACATTGTGCTCCCCATCGCACCCGACCTCGTGCCCCACAAAGAGCGCGGGCGCGCCATCGGAACCGTGATGATGGGTCTTCTGCTGGGCGTCCTGCTGGCGCGGACCTTCGCCGGATGGATCAGCCACATCCCGACGCTCTTCGTCTATGCGCCGCGCCTCTTTCCCAGCGGGGCCTTCTGGGTCACCGACGGTTGGCGCTATGTCTTTATCATCGCCGCTTTGGGCAATGCGATCTTTCTTCTTATGCTCGGTCGCGTGATGCCGCGTCTGCCGCCCAGGCAGGAGATGCGCTACGCCGACGCGATGCGCTCCCTCTGGACGCTCGTCCGCACCCAGCCGTTGTTGCGCGAATCGGGCCTGACAAGCGCGCTCGTCTTCGCCTCCTTCAGTTGCTTCTGGACCACGCTGGCGTATCTGCTCAGCAGCCGCTTCGGCCTCGGCGCTGGCGTTGCGGGCAGCTTCGGGCTGGTCGGCGCGGCAGGCGCTCTGGTCGCCCCGGTCGCGGGCAGGCTGGCGGACAAGCGCGGCACGCGATGGGTGCTCACCGTCGCAATGACGCTGATCGCCTTCTCCTATCTGTTGCTGTGGGCCGGCGTGGCCTCCAGCCTCCCGTTCGTGCTGCACATCGCCGCACTGGTGGCCGGAGTCATCGTGCTCAACGTCGGCATGCAAATGGCGCAGGTGGCCAATCAGACGCGCATCTTCGGCCTGGACCCTCGGCGCGCAGCCGGTTGAACACCGTCTACATGACCAGCTTCTTCGCCGGCGGGGCGGTCGGATCGGCGCTTGCCACCATGGTCTGGGACCGCTGGCAGTGGAACGGCGTCTGCCTGCTCGCTCTGGGACTGATCGCTCTGGCCGGCCTCTGCCACGCGCTCGGCACGCGCACCCGCGAGCCATTCAACCCCGACTCGCGCAGAGAACACGCCCTCGACAGCGTGCTCGAAGTCTAGCCCGAATCGCAGAAAAACGCAGCGCGGACGCTCTATCGCTTCAGCAGGTCAACCGGCTGATTTACATCCTCTATGCGGAAATAACCCGCCAGCGCCGGATGCCGCCTGGCCACGGCGCGATACATCTCCCACGCCACGCGGCGATAGCTGAAGTGTCCCGCAACTCCGCTGCGCAGCTCGGCAATGTAGAGCGCCTCGGCAAAGTCCATCTTGAACACCGCCCGCACCCGCGTCCCCAGCGGCAGCAGGTAAGCGGCGTCGGGGTTAGAGGAGGGATTTGTGGCGCTGCCTCCCACCCATGACGATGAGGCTGTCATGGATAGGGCACCCGGATTTGTGATGTTGCGCAGACTGCGGTAGGCGGCGTGCGCGGCGTCCATCGCGGCGGTGTAAGTCCGGTCGAGTCCAGCCTCGGCGAGCGTGGGCTGCCCGGGGCACACCGGCGTCTCGTAGCCATGCAAGTCGGTGTAGGGCTGGATGAGCTGCACACAGCGGCGATGGCGGTGCATGTCGCGGAAGCCGCCGATGTCCATCAGGATGTCGAACCGGAAGCTCTGCCCGGCGGAGAAGGCGCGCGGCAGCTCGTCGTGCGGCCCGCGATGCTTCACCCCGAGCGAGACGATCTCCGCCACGCGCGCCGCGCTGAGCGACGCGACAGTACGCTGAATCTGCCGCCAGGAGTAGCGGCTCTCCGCGTACAGCAGCGAGGTCGCTAGCTCAACCTCGAGCGAGCCCGAGTCCTCCACCAGATCGACAACCGGCGCGTCCTCGATCGCCTGCCCTGCCATCAGCTCGGCGGCGGCCTGGCGCAGCTCGGCGCGCGTGGCGATGGCGTAGGCGTTGGGGGCGGAGTATTTGACCAGCGTGGGGGCGGTCTTCACCGGGCGCAGCAGCACGTCGCAGAGCCTGCTGCCGCATGTTTTATCCACCGAGCCAACCTCCTCGCACAGGACGCGCGCCTCGTCGTGGGTGACATTCCACGCCGGCGCGGCCGCGGCAGCCTTGAGCCTCTCGCCCAGGCTGCGCACCTCGGCAAACTCGCTCGCCAGCAGCCGCGAGATCTGGTTCTCCAGCGTGCGCGCGCTCACGATCTGTCCCAGCGAGGTGTTGGTCGCCAGCGGCAGTAGGTAGCGCGCCACGTCGAAGGCGCGTGCCTTCAGCGTGCGCAGGTAGGCCTCGTCCTTCATCTCCGCGGGCTGCGCAATCGCTCGCTTCAGCGCCTCCAGCATTCCCGCGCCGACGCGGTCGTAGGCGGCAAACAGCGCCTCGATCGAGGCCGTGTAACTGGCCGTCCGCTCGCCGGACTGGTCGCTGAATTGGGGCGTATACCAGCCCGACTTGCGGAAGTTCTGGTAACGCGTGCTGCGCTCCTGCCCGTCCCAGCGCTGCTCGTCCACCAGCGCGACGGCCGCCAGCAGGCTGAGCCGCTCGATGGCAAATGGAATGTGCGCCAGGTCGGCGATGGAGCGGTGCCCGTACTGGAAGTAAAACGTGTTCAGGAACTCTTCCGCCCGCTGCGAGCTGATCTCGGAGAGCGACTCCTTCATGCTAAGCGCCGAGCGCGAGTACTTCGCCATGGCATACGCCAGCACCTCAGGGTCCGCGCCCTGAATGGCGTAGACGTCTGTCTGGTTCGCGGCTGGCTCGGCGGAAGGCTTGGCGAGTGGCGCGGAGGGGGTCGCAACGGGGTGCTTCGGATCGGCGGTGACTGGCAGTTTGTCGGGCATCTCCCTGCAAGGATATGTCATTCTGCGAGCGATGTGCCTCGATCTCTGTGGATGAATTGCTGTTGGTTCGTATAATGGTGAATTCTGAGGCAATGGAGACAGATGAGCACTCTTGCAGGCCGGGTCGCGTTGGTAACGGGAGCGTCGCAGGGCATTGGGCGGGCGTGTGCGTTGGCATTCGCGGAGGCGGGCGCGACCGTCGCGCTGGCCGCGCGCAATGAGGCAAAGCTGGCCGAGGTCGCCGCCGAGATCGCCGCAGCAGGCGGTGTGGCGCACCCCTTCGCGCTCGACCTCAGCAGCGAAGAGTCCATCCAGGCCTGCGCCAAGGCCGTGATCACGCAGTTGGGCAAGGTCGAGATTCTCGTCAACAACGCCGGCATCACGCGCGACACCCTCACCCTGCGCATGAAGCGCAAGGACTGGGACGATGTGCTCGCCACCAACCTCACCGGCGCCTTCCTGATGACCCAGGCCGTGATGGGCTCAATGCTGAAGGCGCGCTGGGGGCGCATCGTCAACATCACCTCGGTCGTCGGCCAGACCGGCCAGGCGGGGCAGGCCAACTACGCCGCGTCGAAGGCGGGCCTCATCGGCCTCACGCGGTCGCTGGCGCGCGAGCTGGCCAGTCGCTCGATCACCGTGAACGCTGTCGCTCCGGGATACATTGAAACCGCGATGACCGCCGTGCTGACCGGCGAACAGCGCACCGCCATGACCTTGCAGATCCCGCTGGCGCGCGCCGGCACGGATCGTGACGTCGCCGCCGCAGTCGCGTTTCTCGCCTCCGAGGAGGCCGGCTACATCACCGGCCACACACTCGACGTAAACGGCGGAATGTACATGGGGTAGAGGTCAAGGTCTCAAGTACAAGGTTCGAGGGCTACAAGCAGTAGTCCGTCGCATCGTCTTTGTTTTCAACCAACAATCGGCAACCAACAACCCATGACTTACTCCAGTGCTATTAACTTAGCCGATAGTATCTTCCGTGGTTCAACTCTGACCCGGGCTTCAAGTAGAGCTTCAAGGGAGAAGCTCTATCTGGCTCCCGGTGAACCTTGGCGGGTACGCGAATCGCAGCGTCCCACGATTTAGCCATTGACCACGCCGCGCTGAATGGTTACTTTGTGGCTAATGGCAGATATGCAAACACTACCCACACCTCTGAACAGCCTTCCTCCCGTGGCCACCATCGCGATGAGCATTGGGGCGACGATCCGCGCCTATCGACTGCAAAAGGGGATGTCGCAGGGTGACATCGAGAAGCGGACGGGGCTGCTGCGCTGCTATCTGTCGCGGGTCGAGAACGGACACACCGTGCCGTCACTGGAGACGCTGCAGAAGATCGCCATTGCGCTGGACCTGCAACTGGCGCAGTTCTTCTCCGATCAGACCGTCAGCCAGGACATGTCTGCGCTGCACCTGGGCGAGGACGAGATCCGCTTCCTTACCCAGATCCAGCGCTACTCGGCGCGGCTCTCGGAGAACGACCGCAAGCTGCTGCTGGCCATGGTGCGCAAGTTCGCGCAGACCACGCTGGTTTGAGTTACAGGTTGTCAGTTGCAGGTTGCCAGTTGAAGACCTGCGACATCCGTTGATTGAATCTCGCAACTTCAGGTCCGCCCACCGTATTCCAGCCGTTCGCAACTGACAACCTGCAACTCACAACTGCCCTACAGCAGGTTGGCAATCCAGTAGCCGAAGAGGGCCAGGACGAGGCAGGCCACGGCGAAGGTGACCTTCTGGCGGCCGAGGTAGCGTTCGCGGCCGGCCGTCATGCGCGGCGCCAGCGGGACGCCCAGCGCCAGGCCGCTCAGGAAGCCTCCAATGTGCGCCGAGTTGTCGATGCGGATGCCGACGTTGACGACGATCGTGCTGAGCCCGATGACCAGGTTAATGAGGGCGAACTTGACGACCATGCTGCGCAGCCGGCGCAGCTCCTCCCAGGGGAACGGCAGGCGGCGGTTGCTGAGCAGCACGATCAGGATTCCGGCGATGCCGAAGACCGCGCCCGAGGCTCCTGCGCCCACCTGCATCAGATAGCTCGCATCGTGCGTCCTCAGGGTGAAGACGACGTTCCAGGCCATGCTGAGCAGGTTCCCGGCGATCCCGGTAATCATGTAGATGGCGACCATGCCATAGGGGCCGATCAGCGGCTCGCCCAGAATGCCCAGGTTCCACAGACACCACATGTTGGTGACGATATGAAGGATACCGATATGCACGAAGGTCGCGGTCAGCAGGCGATACCACTGGCCATGGAGAACCAGCCAGGTGACGTTTGCGCCGTAGCGCAGCAGGTCGTTTTCAGTGGGGCTGCGCGCGTTAACGCCGTGCGTCACCATCCACAGGTAGACGGCAATGTTGATGGCCAGCAGCAGGTAGGTTCCGGGGGCCGAACGTGGGTCCCAAACGCTGTACACGCGCCGCCGCCGCGCCTGCTCGGGCGAGTAGGCCTCGGCGGGAGTGTGCTCCTCGACCGGGACGGTGGAATCGGCGGGCGGAATAAATTCGTCTTCGGGATGCAATTGCCTGGGAGACATAGTGCTACTTCTACGCTAACCCATTTCCGCCGTCCGCGTGGGAAGACAGAGACAGAACCGCTCAAGGATTGACATGAATTTGAAAGTTGTCCGGGATCAGGCGGCGTTCTTCATGATGCGTTCGCGGATGTGCGGCGGGATGCGCTGGATCGCGTCCGCAACCAGGCCGGGGATCGGCGTCGCAATAGCGACCAGGACCCACAGCGTCAGCGAGATGACCAGGCCGGCGATGGCGGTCGCCTCCAGCGAGATGGTGATCGGCGTGTGGTACAGATGGCCGTGCAGGCTGGTACCCAGGTGGGCGATGGCCTCAATGCGGTGCAGCACAGCCGCAGCCAGCAGAAAGGCGAGGATGGACAGCGAACTGACGGAGATCAGCAGCACGTCGATGGTGCGCGCCAGGTGCTGGCGGCGGCGGCATTGCGCGCACTCCGACAGGTGATGATCGTAGTCTGTGCGCATCGCGGGCGAGAGGCCGGAGATGTCGTATCGCCAGCCGGCCAGAATGTCTCCAATGACCGGGTCTGTGCAGCGCGGTTCATCCAAGCGGCGCGATCGCGATCTTCGTGAGGCAAAAGTTACCATAGTGTTCTTGACACCATTCTACTTGACTTGATAGCGCAAAACGGGGAAAAGAACGAATGGAGCCGGATTCTGTCGAAACTGCTCAACAGTGCGCGGCGGCCTGCCGGTCGCTCTCTTCTTATTGTTATAGTGTTGAATAAAAGTCGGTTATAGGCAGATTGGGGCAATTGGAGCGGCTTGCTGGGCCAGCAGAACCCGGTTGCCCAGCAGCCTCCCCCGCTCCCGGATTGCCTCTTCGGCCGAGAGCAGGGCGAGCTCGGGAACGTTGTTGGTCTCCGACAGGTGGCCGAGCACGATGTAGGCGGCGCTGCCGTCGTAATCGCGGGCCAGAAACTCGGCGGTCGCGTGGTTCGACAGATGCCCGACGCGGGAGAGCACGCGCTGCTTCACCGCCCACGGGTAGGGGCCGTCCTTCAGCATCTCCAGGTCGTGGTTGGATTCCAGCAGCAGCACGTCGATGCGCTCCAGCGCGCGTTTGACGTTGGGAGGCATGTAGCCGAGGTCGGTGGCGATGGCCATGCGGATCGCCTCCGAGGCCGACTCGAAGACGAAGCCGCAGGGGTCGGCCGCGTCGTGCGGAGTGGTGAAGGGCGTAATCATGAGATCGCCGATGGAGAAGTTCGTCCCCGGCTGGAAGTACTCCACCGCGGGCAGGCTGGCCGGGTCGCGCCGGGTCGCTGCTTCCGGCGCGTCCTCTTCTTCAGCCTCCACATCGGCGGATGCGGCTTCGAGATCGGTCAGGACTCCAACTGCGCCATTCTCCAATGCATCTTGCGCCGCGCGCGCCTCCTTCTCACGCTGAACATGTTCCAGCCACTTGGCGTAGGTCATGGTGGTTCGCGGGGTCATCTGCCGCACCCAGGCGCGGTGCGTTGGCTCGGTGAAGTACACAGGAATGCGCAGCCGCCGCGCCAGCACCGCCAGGCCCGCAACGTGGTCCGTATGCTCGTGGGTAATCAGGATGGCGTCCAGCGCGGAGGTGTCTTCGTTGGCCATCGCCATGCGCTTCAGCAGCTCGCGGCAACTGAGCCCCGCGTCCACCAGCACACGCGTCTCGGCGCTGGCAATCACCGTCGAGTTGCCCTTCGAGCCGGAGGCGAGGACCGTCATGCGCATAGCTTCAAAGATACGCTGGCACGGTGTGAAATTGTGGGCCTTGGGTTGTCTTGAAGGGGACGGGCTCAGAGGGTGCTGAAAAACTCTGTTTTGCTTAAGGGCACGGGTTCACCCGTGCCGTAAAATGTTTTATTTGCAATACGGCTTTAGCCGTTGAGGGAAAGCCCAGTTGCCGCACTCACTACCTGCGCAGGACGTAGATGCGGTAGCTGGCGGGCGTCTCCTCGCGGCTCCACCAGCGCGCGGTGCGGCTCGGCGTCCACTCGGTCTCGAGCGTGTAGTCGTCGGCGAGGAAGGCCTTAAATGCGGGCCAGCGGTCCAGTTTGCGGTAATCGAGAGAGTTCGCGCCACCGAGATAGAGACTGCCGGTGACAACCATCACCTGCGGAGGGTTGGTCGCCAGAGAGCGCGACATCTCCTGGCGGGTCTGGCGGACGGCTGGCACGTTGCCGTCTCCAAAGAGGAAGAAGTCGGAGAGGATGCCATTTGAAGGCTCCAGCCGCATGTTGTAGAGCACATTTCCGCAGCCGGAGTTCGTGTCGATGCATAGGACCTTGTGCGATAGCTGCTGGCCGCCGAGCGAGTTGAGGTCCTGAGTCAGCGACGAGATGAGGTCCGTCTGCCACCAGCGATAGCCGTGAATCAGAATCGCCGACTTTGGCGCGAGGAAGAAGCCGCCGAACCCCAGGCCGAGCACGGCAAGGGCCTGGATCGCCCGGGTGCGGCGCGCCGGAACTGGCGGGGGGAAATCGAACGCGCGGGTCAGATCGAGGGCGATCAGCGGCAGCAGGAAGACCAGCAGAGGATACCGGTAGTACGGCAGAGCCCGTGCCTGGACGATGCAGTTCACGGCGCCGAAGAGTACGCCAAGCAGCAGGGCATCCCGCCGAAACTCGCGGGGCGCGCCTCTCCGCCGGGGCAGCAGCGCAAGCACTGCCAGCCAGGCGAGCACCAGCGGAAGCAGCGTGGAGATGCTGTGCAGCAGGATGAAACTCAGCGGGCGGTGGCCGAGGCTGGCGTAGTAGGGAACGAGCGTGTGCAGGGTGGCAAAAAACGCGGCAAGAGCGCGTTCCCGCAGCAGGAACACGAGGACGATCGCGGGCGCGACCGGATAGGCGAGCGCGGCAGGCAGAAGAAACGCGCTATCTCCGCTCTTGCGCGGTCCGTACTCGCTACGGGCAGGAGCCCGGACAACGTACAGTGCGAGCGCCAGTTGAGCGACGGTCAAAAGCGGGGCCGTCGGCTTGATGGTGAATGCGATGCCGGAGAGCAGCCCGAAGGCCGCGGCACTCATCGCCGAGCGTCTTTGGACAGAGTGGACAAGGAAGGCCGTTGCGGCGACGAGGCAGACGGCCATGGTCAGGTCGCGCTGGCCTCCCTGGGCCAGGCCGTCGCGGCCGTGAACCAGGATAAAGAGGCATGCGGCGAAGAGGCCGGCAAGCCATCCATCTTCCGGTCCCACCCTTCGCGATGGCGCCGCGAAGGATGGGGCGCCCGCGCGGCGGGTAATTACGAAAAATGACGCGGTCGCGGCGGCCATCAGCGCGAAGTCGAAGAGCCGCCACGCCAGGTCGCCCATGCCAAACACGTGCATGGCGGCGATCTCGATCAGGTACGAGCCGGGCATGTTCATGTCGCCGATCTCGCGGTAGGGCGCCCAGCCGAGCCCGATGAGCCACCCGATGTAGTGGATCAGCGAAGCGTCGCCCACCAGCGGCCAGCGCCAGCTCCACGCAAAGTAGAGCAGTGCCGAGACGCTGAGGCTGGCGGCCAGGGCGACGCGAAAGAGGCGGGCAGGCCCGTTCTGCACTGGTCTCTCCTTCCGCATACAAGTCTAACCGACGCATCCCCGTTCGATTTGGAACTGGAGTTCGCCATTGGAAGAGGCGAGTCTCACCGAGTGAGCTACGCGCACGCGACGAGCAGGACGGTGATATTGTCGTGGCCTCCCTTTGCGTTGGCGGCGTCGATCAGCGCCTGGCAGGCGCTATCAAGCGCGGATTGCGGAGCGAGGCCTGGGGCGGCGGAGTCGCGGCGGCCAGGTGCGAGCGCTGCCGGTCCAGCGGTGCGGGCGAGAATCTGTGCGATCTCGCCGTCATCCAGCTCGCGGGGGAGGCCGTCGGAGGCCAGCAGGTAGAGGTCGCCGGGCTGCGCGGCGTGCGAGGCGATCTCCGGCTCCACCGTCGGCTGCGTGCCGATGGCGCGGGTGATGATGTTGCGCATGGGCGCGGCGGCGGCCTGGGCGCGGCTGAGCAGCCCGGCGCGCACATGCTCCTCCACTAGCGAGTGGTCCTGGGTCAGCAGGCGAAGCTCGCCCGAACGGAAGAGATAGCAGCGGCTGTCGCCAACATGGGCGGTCCACAGCGTGGGGCCAACTCGCGCATCCTTTGACTGCTGCGTGTCTTCCTCCCACAGCAGCGCGACCAGCGTGGTGCCCATTCCATGCAGGCTGGGCGACTTGCGCGAGTGCCGGAACACCGCCTGGTTGGCGGCGCGGATGGCCTCGGCGAGCTGCGCGCGGGCTTGCGTTGCGGAACCGGGCTGCGCGAGGCAGTTGAGAAAAACCTCCTTTGCCAGGTGGCTGGCGACCTCGCCGCCGGCCGCGCCTCCCATGCCGTCGCAGACGACGAAGACTCCATGCTCAGGCAGCGCGGCGCAGGCGTCCTGGTTGGAGTGGCGCACACGGCCGCGATCAGAGAGCATGGCGAACGCGCGACTCGGCGCAAGGGGAGAGGCGTCTGCCGCCGCGGCGGTTGGGACTTGCGGCTTCGAGGAGTTCAGAGTCGCAGCATCTGCCATTTTGCCATCCGGGATCGCCGCAATTTGGGCCCGTCGAAACGATACTCCTCGCCGCAGTGCAGTCGAAAGGCCTTGGCCCCGGGTCGTTGGTCCAATTTGCAGTTTGCAAAGCGCCGTTCGGGATACTCTGGAGTGGCAACGAAAGAGGGAGACAGATTGAACCGCATCGTGCAGGGCGACAATCTGAAAGTGTTGCGAGGGATGGCAACCGGCTCGGTGGCGCTCGTTTACATCGATCCGCCCTTCAACACCGGACGGCGGCAGACGCGCCTGCGCATGAAGACGGTGCGCGACGAGGCGGGCGACCGCGTCGGCTTCGGCGGGCATAGGTACCGCACGGAGCTCCTGCAAAGTGCGGCTGGGCCAGCGTGCGAGGCCGGTTCCGCAAAGACCGCAGGCTACGACGACCAGTTCGACGACTTCCCCGGCTTTCTGCGCCCGCGCCTGGTGGAGGCTTACCGCGTCCTCGCGCCCACCGGCAGCCTCTTCTTCCACATCGACTTCCGTGAGGTCCACTACTGCAAGGTGATGCTGGACGAGATCTTCGGCCGCGATTGTTTTCAGAACGAGATCGTCTGGGCGTACGACTACGGGGCGCGCGCAACCAAACGCTGGCCAGCCAAGCATGACAACATCCTCTGGTACACGCGCGATCCCCGGCGCTACACCTTCAACCTGGGCGAGAGCGATCGCATCCCGTACATGGCTCCGGGGCTGGTGGGCGCCCGCAAGGCCGCGCGCGGCAAAACGCCGACCAACGTCTGGTGGCACACCATCGTCTCGCCCACCGGCAGGGAGAAGACCGGCTACGCCACGCAGAAGCCGTTGGGAATCCTGGAGCGGATCGTGCGCGTGCATTCCAACCCCGGCGACCTGGTGCTGGACTTCTTCGCCGGCAGCGGCACCACGGGCGAGGCGGCAGCCAAGAACGGTCGCGCCTTCTGCATGGTGGACCAGAGCGCCGAGGCGATAGCGGTGATGGAAAAACGATTGCATCTGAAGGCCGAGAGGATATGATTCCGCCATCGCGTTTTTCCAGGAGGGAACGGTGTCAAGGGCCCGGTGGTTGCTGGCGGAGTTGTGTGTCGGGTGTTTTGTGCTGGTCGTTTTGGGGGCCAGCGGCGGTGTAGCTCACGCGCAGGCCCAGGCTGCGGCTCAGGCTGCGGCCACTGGAATGAACGCGCCCGCGACTCCAGCCGCGCCGGTGCGGAAGTCTTGCATGGTCAACTCGTTCGCTCCCAACCCGGCGGAGACGGCGCTGAACAAAGGGGATTTCGCCCCAGCGGAGGTTCTCTTCCGTGCCCTGCTGGCGAAGAGCGCGGACAACGAGGCGGCGCACGAGGGGCTGGTGCGTACGCTGCTCGCGCAGAACAAGGTGGACGATGCGGCGAAGGATGCGGAGGCGTGGGCAACGGCTGCGCCGGCCAGTTCGATGGCCTTGACCGCGCTGGGCGATGTGCGTCTGCGCCAGGGCGATCCACGCGCGGCATTTCTCCAGTTTCAGAAGGCTGCGGTGGCGAACCTGTGCAATGCGCGCGCCTACTTCGGGATGGCCAGGGTCTATGGACTTGCGGGACTCCATGCGTCCAGCAAGCGCATGATTGAGCAGGCGTACAAGCTGCATCCCAGCGATGACAATATCAATTCGGCGTGGATCGATACCCTGCCCCGCAAGGAGCGGCTGGCCAAGTGGACCGACTACGCCGAGCACAGCGACCAGATCAGTGAAGAGAACAGGGCGAAACTGAAGACGAGTCTGGAGAAGGAGTCTCTCTACCACGCGTCGGACTGCCGCATGGCTTCGACCTCGCCGCGCGAGGCGACGGTGCCGATGACAGCGGTGATGGATGGGCCGAATCACTTCGTGGGCTGGGGGCTAGACGTCAAGTTCAACGGCAAGGGGCGAAGACTGCAGATCGACACCGGCGCCAGCGGCATCACCATCTCGCGCGCGGCGGCGATGTTTCTCGGAATCCAACGCCAGGACGCCACGCAGACAGGGGGCATCGGCGACAAGGCAAAGGTGAGGACCTCGGTGACGCACGTCGCGAGCGTCAAAATCGGCGGCATCGAGTTCACCAATTGCCCGGTGGAGATTCTGGAGAAGTGGAGCGTGCTGGACTCCGACGGGCTGATCGGCGGCGATGTCTTCGACGCCTCCCTGCTGACGCTGGACTTCCCAAAACACGAGCTGCGCGTGGCCCCGCTGCCTCTGCGGCCTGGCGAGACGGAAGCGGAGCGCGCGAAGCTGGAAGCGGCAGGAGACGATGCGGTATTTGAGCCGCACGACCCATATATTGCGCCGGGAATGGAGAAGTGGCAGCGCATCTATCGCAGCGGCCACGACCTGATAATGCCCACCGGGCTCGTGGACACCAAGAGGATAAAGGACGACAGCGCCTGGAAGGACAAGCTCTTCATCCTGGATACGGGAGCGGAGATGAACCTGATCTCACCGGCTTCGGCCAGGGAGGTAACCAAGGTCTCGCGCGATGACAGCATGGATATCCGCGGCATCCAGGGCGAGGTGGACAAGGTCTATGAGGCGGGCAAGTTCACCCTGGCATTCGCCGGCCTGCGACTGGATTCGCCAAGCATGACATCAGTCGATACCACCAAGTTCTCGCACGATGACGGCGTGGAAATTTCGGGGTTTATCGGAGCGCCCGCGCTGACCCAGTTGGTGCTGCACATCGACTATCGCGACAATCTGGTCTGGTGCGAGTACACGCCCAAGAAATAACCCCGGCGCAACTCGCCGGTCTCCGGGCAGGCGCAGGCTGCGGGGGCCTGCGGGGTTCGCGTGGGCTCGAGCGGTTTCACCGCAGGTCTTTACAGGAGCGAAGACAGTTTGCGTGGTTTTTCCTCAAGAACAACCACTTTAATAATTCTTGCGCGATAACAGTTGTGGTGAAACCGCTCTCACGCGTCTATGAAGTCGGCGTCTTTCGCACAACAACAGGAATTATTTTCTGAGGCCCGGGCTTCCCGGCTGGAGTGCGGTCCAGCGCCATGATGGCGTTGGCCAGAGCGATCGAGGGGTTCTCGAAGTGTTCGGGCGAGTTGAGCAGGCGTTCAGCCTGCTCGTAGTCTCCGGCATTGATCAGGTTGGCGATGGCGAGCATCTGTTGATGAAACGCCATGTGCTGGTCCACCGCGGCCAGGTACTCCGGCGTGCCTCGCAGGTGCAGCGTGTGTTCACTGAGCAGCCATTTACGGATAGCGCACTCCTCCGGATGCTGGATGGAACGGGTGGCGCGTTCACTTAGCGGCTCGCGCATTCGGGCCGCCAGCAGCAGGGTGATCTTCCATCGCACATGGCTTGCGATGGCATCCGACGCGTTCTCGATCGTCTTTGCTATATAAGTCTCGGCGGGCATTTTACGACCTCACATCTGTTATCGGAGAATTGCGGCGAAATGTGAGGCCGCCTGGAATCCTGAACGTGAGTGCGCCGGGCGGTTGGGGGGTGGTTGCGGCTGGCAATCCGTCTGCGAGGGAGGGGGCGGGATCTGGGGCGCGATGCGGCGGGCTTCCCAAATGGAGATTAGGATTCCCTAATCGGGAAAAGTCAGTTAGTCTTCGGCTACTTGGTAAGTTACGCGCTGCGTGTTCCCGAAATGGCGCACGCTGGAGCATCTTCGGAATTGGCGTAGACCGAAGCCGCAGCATTCCAGTGGATTTTCCTCAAGAAAATCCACCTTGCATGATCTTCGAGAAGTCTATGTGTATTCCGAAAATGCTCTGAGGGCCACGGGCTTGGTCTCAGGAACAGGTTTGGGTGGTGTTGCGCGGAAATACCTCTTGCTGTCGTCTTCTTTTCGTCCGGGAATCATTGCCCGGAAATCTGAGCTTAAAGGGGGATGAGATGGGCTCTGGGCGCGGCAGGCTGAGTTGGTTGAGCTGCTGTGCACTGGGACTGGCCTTCGGGCTGGGTGGGTGCGTGTGGGCGCAGAGTGGAACGGATGGGGCGATCGGCGGGCAGGTGGTGGGTGCTGCTGGCTCGCCGGTGGAGGGCGCGTCGGTGATGGCGCGCAATCTGGAGACGGGGCTTGCAATACGTGTGCGCTCGGGGTCGAAGGGTGAGTTTCTGCTGGTGCGGCTGCCGGTGGGCGAGTACGAGCTGTCGGTGGAGGAAGTTGGGGTGGAGTTGACGCTTCCGGAGCCGGTGCAGGTTGGGCTGGGTGAGGTGACTGAGGTTATTGCGCGGATGCGGCCGCCTGTCTCTGGACAGTCGAATTCGCCGAGTGGGGTGAACCAAGCGGGCAGCGGCGGAACGGATTTGGCCGAGACGGACCAGGCCGGCCTGCCCGTGAATGGCGGGCAGTGGAGGTCGCTGGCGCTGACCGTTGCCGGGGCGAATGGCGCGGCAAACGGGGATGAGGACTACGCTGACGTAAGCTTTCGCGGGGTCGCGGCAACCGAGAACAGCTCGCGGACCGATGGCCTCAGCGGCGACGAGAGCTTCGGTGGCGCTCGCGCGGGAGCGGGCGTGGAGGAGGAGGTTGCGGCGGGTTCGGACGCAGTCTACGACCGGGCGTCGGGCGTGGGAAGCGGCGCGGGTTCGGTGGCCGACGGCGGACAGCGGGCGGGTTCATCGTATGTCTTTTCGCAGGCAGCGGTGCGCGAGTTCCGCGTACTGGGGCAGGGCGATGCAACGGCGTACGGCTCGGCGCTCTATGGACATGGGGTGGGCGGCGTGGTCACCACCGTCTCGCGCTCGGGTGGCACGCGGTTGCATGGGATGGCCTTCTACACGGTGCGGGACAGCGCCTGGGCGGCGGCCAATCCGTTCTCCATTGCGTCCAGCTATGCGGATGGCGTGGTGACCAGCGCGGTGGTGAAGCCGCAGGACCAGCGGCAACAGTTCGGCGGCAGCATTGGCGGACCGGTTCCCGGGTTTCGCTCCAGTGCGGACCACGGCGGTTGGTCGCGCAGCAACGCGAACCAGGGACAGCGGCTCTTTTATTTTTATGCGTTCGACCGGCAGCAGCGGAACTTTCCCGCAATCTCCGCTCCCGGCTACGCGGGTTTTTATTCGTTGACGGCGTCGCAGACGGCTCTGCTGGCCAACCGCGGAGTGACGCCGGCCCAGACCAATGCGGCGCTGAACTATCTCGACAGCCTGACCGGGACCGTCGCCCGGCGCGCAGACCAGACGGTCAACTTCGGGCGCATGGACTGGCAGCGCGGAAGCGGCAGCCGGATGGTCTTCGAGTACAACCGGGCGCGCTGGAGCTCGCCTGCGGGAGCGCGCTCGGAGCCAGTGGTGGACCGCGGTATGGCCAGCCTGGGATCGAGCTACGGCAAGGTGGACGCGGGCGTGGCGCGCTGGATACAGTTCGTCAACAGCAGGCTGAGCAACGAGCTGCGCGTGCAGTACGGGCGTCAGTTGCAGTTCGAGTCGCCGCAGACTCCGCTGGCGCAGGAGCCGAACGTGGGGCCGGGAGGAATGCCGCCAGAGGTCTCCATCGGGCCCCAGGGACTGGTCTTCGGAACGCCGTCGGCGCTGGGCCAGAAGGCCTTTCCCGACGAGCGTCGCTTCGAACTGGCAGACCTGGCGGGCTGGGTGCGCGGGCGGCACTTCCTGCAGTTCGGCGGAGACTTCAGCGCCCTCAGCGACTACACCGACTCGTTGACCAACGCCGAGGGGACGTTCAGCTACGACAGCAGCACGACTACGGTAACGGGCAGTCAGGTCACGCCGGTAGTATTAGGCGGCCTGGCGAACTGGATCACGGACTACACCTTCAACGTGAACGCGTACCCCAACGGCGGCTGCCCGAACGGCCCATATGTGCTCCCTCCGGCCAAGCACTCCTTCTGCTTCCGCTCCTACTCGCAGAGCTTCGGCCAGCAGAGTCTGACCTTCCACACGCAGGACTGGGCTGGATTCTTTCAGGACGATTGGCGTGCAACCCAGCGACTGACAATCCACGCGGGCCTGCGCTTCGAGTACCAGTTCCTGCCGCTTCCGCAGCGGCCCAACGCGGCGCTGGACGCGGTCTTCGGCGCGGTGGGCGCGACCAGCGTCTTTCCCGAGGACCGCAACAACTTTGGGCCGCGGCTGGGCGTGGCCTGGCAGCCCTTCGGCGTCGGCCGCGGGGTGCTTCGCATCGGCTACGGCGTCTACTTCGGCAAGCTGCCCGGCGCAACCATCCGCGCGGCCCTGCTGGACTCGGCACTACCCAGCTCCACAACGCGGATCAGGATTCTGCCCACGACTGAGAACGTCTTGTCCGCAGGTTACGACGGTCGGCTTCGGCTACGCCTGCTCGTTCCTCACGCCGCCGGCGGGAGTCGTGGCCGCGACGACCTCGGCGGTTGTCTTCGACCGGCGCTTTCGTCTGCCCGAAGTCCAGCAGGGAACAGTTTCCATCGAGCATGGGCTGGGTGCGGGAGTGCTGGGGTATGTGGGCTATGTATTGAACCTCGACCGGCAACTTCCCAACTCCGTGGACATCAACATCGCTCCCTCGACCTCGGTCCAGACCTTCCAGCTACAGGGAGGGACGGGCGCGGTCGGCGTGCGGGACGGCGAGACCTTCGCCGTGCCGGTCTACACGGCGCGCGTCACTCCCAGCTTCGGCCCGGTGACGGACCTGGTATCGAACGCGAATGCCAGCTACAACGGGCTGACGCTGGAGGCGCGGCGCGGGATGGGCGCGAGCCGCTACCGCAATAACGGGGTTGGGCGGGGGCTGGACTTCCGCGTGGCGTGGACCTGGTCCAAGGCGATCGACTTTGGCCAGAGCGCGGGCGCGGTGCCGCGCACCAACGGCCAGTTCGACCCCTTCACGGTGCGCTACGACAAGGGCCTCTCGGCGCTGAACTTTCCCCATCGCGTAGTGGCAACCATCGTCTGGTCGCCCCAACTGAGCGGCAGCGGCGGCTCGCAGACCTCCGCGACAGCCGAGCGCGCAGTGGGGAGGCTGGCCGATGGCTGGTCGATGGCCTGGATCTTCTCCGAATCGAGCGGGCGCGGCTACAGTTACGACATCTTCGGCGGCACGCGTCTCGCCGGAGGCCGCGAGAGCATCAACGGCTCGGGCGGCTCAGTGGCGCTGCCCACCATGGGGCGGAATACGCTGCGCCTGCCCGACTCCGTCAACCTCGACATGCGCCTGAGCCGCACCTTCCGCCTGGGCGAGGGGCTGCGCCTGCGCGCCACGGCAGAGACCTTCAACCTAACCAATCGGCTGAACTATTCGGGGATCACCCAGCGTGCGTTCTTGGTGGACCCGGCTGTCAATGGGGTAACTCCGCTGGTCTTCCAGAATGCGGCAACCGTGGCCACCGAGGGGCTCAATGTGCAGCCCTTCGGCGCGTATACTGCCGCCGCAACCAGCCAGGCCCGCGAGCGCCAACTCCAGCTCGGCCTTCGCCTGGAGTTCTAGTGCGTCGCTGGTGCTGGTGCCGGTTCTGGCATTGGACAACGCGGAGGGCACGGTGCAGGAGCTGCGTCCGGGGGTATGGCGGCGCGTTGCCTGGCATTGAGGGGATGCACGTAGATGGGGACCTCCAGCGTGCCGACCTTGCTTGTGACATTATCCAAAATGCCAACGTGCAGCGAGATTGCGCCGGGCGGCAGATCGAGCTGTTGGACGAACGAGAAGTCATGCTTGGCGATGAAATCGTCGTACTCCGCCGGAGAGAGGTTCATCGTGACGGTCTGCGTAAGCAGTGCGACGCGCCTGCGTATGAGGTCGTAGGCGACGGCATCGAACTCGAGCGAGCCGTGGAGCACGCCATTGGCGTCTTCGGTGAAGGCGATCTCGCTGGGCGGGAAGCCGTAGTGAATCTCGTAGCGGACGGTCTTGCCGGGCTTCGATTTGGGGTCTGCCTTCGGTTGCGGGTTGGCGGCTGGGTTGGCGAGCGAGCCGGGCCAGACGCCAACGTCGAAGAGGATTTGCGTGGCGGCGGGCGTGTTACCCTCCATCGACGCCTTCATCAGAGCAGGGCCGGGAGCGGGGGCGTCGAGCGTGGGAACGCGCTCGGCGTTATATCCCTCACGGTAGACCAGGTGCAGCTTCGGCTGGTCGACGAGCTCGATCTTGATGTGGTGGTAGTGACCGTCGTCCTTCTGCTTGGGCGGAATGTAGGAGAGGGTATAGAACTGTGAACCATGGTTGATGGCCTTGGCGATGAGCGACTTGAGATCGTTGTTGTTGTAGAAGGCCTCGCCGCCGCTCTGTTCTGCCACCGCCTCCGCCCTCAACTGCGCCATCCCCAGACCGACGACGCCGCGCGGATCCACGGGGGAGACGGCGATCTGCTCGGCGGTAAAGAGCTCATAGACGTCCATCAGGCGATGCACCAGGGTCATGTCTCCGTTGCCCCAGCCGTAGCCCCCGTCGCGCATGAGGGGGACGGGAATGCCGGGGACAAACCAGAGGAGGTTCTTTCTGCCCTTGACGCTGGCGACATAGACGGCGATCTGGTTGAACGCTTCGACGGTGAGCCTGTTCTTCGTGTACCGATCCATCTCGATTCCAGACAGAGTCAACTGCACGTTGGCTCGATTGTTGCTGAGAGAGCGCAGCAGCACGGCCCTGTCGGAGGTGAATCCCTGCATCATGTGCGTGCCGCTCTGCGAAAGCAAGAAGATGGCGACCTTGGTGCCCTGCGGCATCTCATTGAGGTACTGAGTGGTGCTTTGCAGCGAGCGGAAGATCGAGACCGGATCGGAGTGCAGCGCGTCGATGAGGAAGACGTTGACCGGGCCGCTGGCCGGCGTCGACTGGCTGTTGGTATAGACCCCCGGCTGTAGCTTTGGCGGAGCAGGTTCCACAACCGGGATCTCTGTGCCAAACTCCCGGAAGCTGCGAATGGGCTGTGGCTTGCCGTTCTCCTCGATGCTGAAGTCGGACTGCTTGAGGCCGCGCACGGCGTTGCCGTTGGCGTCGGTGACCATCACGTCGACGACGATCTCGCGCGATGTGACGTGCAGCGTGGGAACGCTGGCCTGCGATGCGTCCTGCGGCAGATCGACGGAGTGCGGCGCAACCAGTGGCGCGGGCCCGTCGTCGGTCTGGGCTGCTGCTGCGAGCAAGGCGGGTAGGCTTAGGGTCAGGCCAAGTGCGATAAGGCTTGCTGGGCGGAGTCGCATCGTTCTCTTCTCTCCAACTTCGTGGCTTGCATTGGCAGATCTGACCTGCGCCCCCCATCTTAGACCCGAACTCGCGGAGTTGGATGCGCCGGTCTTCGAGTAAATGCGGTTTACCGCCTAAAATAAGGGCATATGGCGTTTACCGAACAGTTCGATGTGGTGGTGGTCGGCGCCGGGCATGCCGGGTGCGAGGCGGCGATGGCGTCGGCGCGCATGGGCCTGCGCACGGCGCTGTTCACCCTGAACCTCGACCTGATCGCGCAGATGAGCTGCAACCCGGCCATCGGCGGCATCGCCAAGGGACACCTCGTGCGCGAGGTGGACGCGCTGGGCGGCATTATGGGCGAGGTCGCCGACGCATGCGGCATTCAGTTTCGCCTGCTCAACACATCGCGCGGCCCGGCCGTCTGGTCGCCGCGCGCGCAGTGCGACAAGGCCCTCTACCGGGTGAAGATGCGCGAGGTACTGGAGGGTCAGCCGAATCTCTTCATCAAGCAGGCCGAGGTGGTGGACCTCGAGTTGCAGCGAGTCAGCGAGTCAGCGAGTCAGCGAGTCAGCGGGGAAGCAGATTCCTCCCCCTTCGACAAGCTCAGGGTACGGAATGACAAACAAAAGCGTGTGACCGGCGTGCGCCTGCGCGATGGGCGTGTGGTCCACGCCGGAGCGGTGGTGGTCACCACCGGGACATTTCTCAATGGCATCATCCACTGCGGCGAGCAGCAGTACGCCTCGGGGCGCAGCGGCGAGCCGGCCAGCGTCTTGCTGGGCGAGGCGCTCAAGCGGCTGGGCCTGCGCGAGTGCCGCCTGAAGACCGGAACCCCGCCGCGCCTCGACGGCCGCACCATCGACTGGACGAAGTTCGTGGAGCAGCCGGGGGATGAAGATCCGACGCCGTTCAGCTTTCGGGCGGGACAACAGCGAGTCAGCAAGTCAGCGAGTCAGCAAGTCGGCGAAGAAGCAGATTCCTCCGCTACGCTGCGGAATGACAAACAAACCCCAGCAACGTGGGTGCCGGCTTTGCCGCAGGTGAGCTGCTTCATCGCGACCACCACGCCGGAGACGCTGCGCCTGATCCGCGAGAACGTGCACCGCTCGCCGATGTATACCGGGCAGATCTCCGCCATCGGGCCGCGCTACTGCCCGTCCATCGAGACCAAGATCGTGCGCTTCCCGGACAAAACGCATCACCAGTTCTTCCTCGAGCCGGAGGGGCTGAACACCCACGAGGTCTACATCAACGGCATGAGTACCAGCCTGCCCATGGAGGTGCAGGCTGCCATGGTGCACTCCATCCCCGGCCTGGAAAACGCCGAGATGCTGCGCCCCGGCTATGCCATCGAGTACGACGCCATCGACCCGACGGAGATGGACCGCACGCTCGCAGTCAAGAAGTTCGTGGGGCTCTATCTGGCTGGCCAGATCAACGGGACGAGTGGCTACGAGGAGGCCGCCTGCCAGGGACTGATGGCCGGAATCAATGCAGCTCTGTGGGCCCGGGCGGCGCTCCATCCCACCCATCGCGATAAGGCCGCGATGGATGGGGCACCCGAATTTACCGGCTTCACGCTGGACCGCACCGAGGCCTACACCGGAATCCTCATCGACGACCTCATCTCCAAGGGCACCGACGAGCCTTACCGCATGTTCACCTCGCGCGCGGAGTTTCGCCTGCACCTGCGCATCGACAACGCCGACCGGCGGCTCACCCCGTATGGCCGCCGGCTGGGCCTGATCGACGACGCGGCCTGGGCGGCGTACGAGGCCAAGCAGTCTCGTGCCGCGGCCTTCGAGCAGTTGCTGACGAAGATGCGCGTGGATGTTGACGCACTGCCGCCGGCGCTGGTTCACTCCCTTCGCGGCGACGCCAGCGATCTCGCCACGCAAACCTACGCGCAGATGCTGAAGCGTCCCGAGGTTACGGTCGAATCTCTCTGGCCTGCGCTCGCAAGCGCGATGAACGGAAAGCCCGAACTTGCGCCCTGGCTCGCAAGCTCGCGGACGGCGAATGTTTCTCGTTCGTCATTCCGTACCCTGAGCGAGCGCAGTGAGTCGAAGGGGGAGGAATCCGCTTCTGCTTTTCCCGCCTCGCCCAAACAGGAATCCCATCTCCCCGCCTGGGTCCGCAACGAGATGAAGACGGTCGAGACGGAGATCAAGTACGCGGGCTATCTGCAGCAGCAGCGCAAGTCGATGGAGCGCCTCAAGCGCGATGAGCAGCGCGCGATTCCGGCGTGGTTCGACTACACAGCCTGCGGCGGCCTCTCGCGCGAGATGGTGGAGACGCTGGGCCGGGTGCGTCCGCGCACGCTCGGCCAGGCCAGCCGCATCCAGGGCGTCACTCCCGCCGCCGTCACCCTGGTCAACTGCTTCCTCGAGATCCAGTCACGCCGCCGCACGGCGTAGCGAATGCAGTCCGTTAACGACTGCGAATTGTCACAGTTGAACGCAAATCGGATTGCAACGCGTGCCCCGCTATTCAACGCACCGCGCGACGCGGTATAGTTCGCAGATCGAGGTGCCGCGATGCGCAAAATAACAATGGCTGGTCTGAAGTTGTTTGGCGGTTTGGTCTTCTCGTTGACGATGGCGACGGCTGCTCTTGCGCAGCAGGCTGCGGCCCCGGCTACAGCTCCCGCTAGGCCGCCGGCGAATCCCCATGCGGAGGTTCCGCTCTGGGCCAATGGAGCCCCCGGCTCCGAGGGCAAGACCGCGCCCGAGGTGGTGACCACCGATGCCGACGGCGAACGGAGCGTGACCACGGTTAATAATCCGTCGATTGCGCCCTACCTGGTGCGCGGGCCGCGCGGAGCCGGCGCAACGCCCGTGGCGGCCATCATCATCGCGCCCGGCGGCGGGCACTATAAGCTGACCATGGACGACGAGGGCTACAACGTCGCCAAGTATCTCAGCGGCCACGGAGTCGCCGCCTTTGTGCTCAAGTACCGCCTGGCCCACGAGCCGGGTTCCACATATACCGTCGATGGCGACGAGATGCACGACATCCAGCGCGCCATCCGCATGGTCAAGGCGCGCGCCGCCGAATGGGGAGTCGATCCCGAGCGCGTCGGCGTCATGGGCTTCTCAGCCGGCGGCGAGCTGGCCATCAAGGCTGCCACGCGCTACGACGATGGCAACCCTGCCGCAGCCGACCCCATCGATCGCCCCAGCGACAAGCCGGCCTTTCAGGTGCTGATGTATCCCGGCGGGCTGACGCCGGAGATCGAGGCGAAGGTGACCAAGGACACGCCAGCCGCCTTCCTGCTCTGCGGCGCGGATGACCGCGACAATATTGCGCAACAGTTGCCGGAGTTGTTCATCGCGTTGAAGAAGGCGGGCGTCTCGGCGGAGCTGCACGAGTACGCCGGCGTGGGCCACGGTTTCGGCCTCCGCCTCAGCCAGAACGGCGGCCTCTCCCATTGGCCGGAGCTGCTGCTCCAGTGGATGGACACCCGCGGCCTCCTGCGCGGCAGGTAGCAGGCTAGCGTCGCTCTTCGGGGTGCATACGGATGGCCTTGGCCTGCTCGCTGACCACCGTGTTTTTCAGGATGGAAGCGGCCTGCGAGCGCACCGCCTCCACCGTCTTCCATTGGTCCTTGGCGCTCGGCTCCGGCACCCACCGCGGAAGCGACAGGCCCAGGTACGCGGCCAGCGCGTGGGCGTGCGGCTCGTACAGCGCGCGCAGAGCGTGCAGCCGGGCGGGCGCATCCGGGTCGCCGCACAGCCGTATCCCCATCTCCTTCATCGCCCCGCACAGCAGCTCGAAGTTCGCTGGGGGCAGCCGGTCCGCGCCCTTGTGAGCTCGCCACTTCGCCTCCTGTTTTTCCAGTTGGAAGACGTGGCCCAGGTCCACCAGCGCGTGGCGCGCCATGGCAAAGGTCAACTGCGCCTGGCGCGACGCCGCTCCCGGCGCCACCGAGATCAGCAGCGCGCAACTGTCCAGCACCGCGGTCAGCGCCGACAGCCAGCTCTGGTTGTCGTGCTGCGAGCGGTAGTAGCACAGGATCGGGTAGGAGACGTGCGTCTCCAGCAGCTCGGCCGACCAGCGCTCCCATTCAATCAGCAACACCACCAGCGCCTCCTGTCCACCGGCGAAGGAGTGGCGGCGCAGCAGTTCGACGCTGGTGGGCGGCGATCCCGCGCGCGCATCCAGCAGCGCCACGCTCACCTCGCGTCGCGAAAACGCGCCATACAGCACCGGAACGTAGCCGATCACCAGCGCCACAAATCCCAGCCCCGTGCCCGACTCGCACACAATCAACGCGCGCGCGGCAAGGCTGCGTGGCACCACATCGCCCAATCCCAGCGTGAACAGCGTCGTCCCGCTTGCATAGAGGTCCGTGCGCAGGCGGCCAATCAAAGTCGGCGCGGCCATTGCATCGGCGAACGGCGTGCCTAGCGCGAACAGCAGCAGTCCAAAGCCACTCACCAGCAGCAGCGCCCACAGCATCAGCAGAAGCAGCAGCGACCCCGGCCCATAGGTGCTGAAAGCCATCTCCCGCAGCTTGCGGTTGCGGATGCGCCGCGCCACCGCCGCCCACGGCACCCAGGTCACGATATAGAAGAGCCGGGTGATGCGGAACCGCCCCGTCGGACGGCGCGGCAGGATGATGGTCTGGAATGCGTCCACCACCGCACCCAGACAGAACATCAGCCCGGCCACCAAAGCCGCAACGCGCATGGCCCATTCTACCGGCCCGCGGCGGAAATGACGTACTGGTTTGAACCCCTCGTAGATTTTCGCAGAGCACCGTAAGCAGCTTGTATCAAAGACATAAATCGAGCAGTTGGCTAGTTTTCCTAGCTATCAACAGAGCCACTTTGATCGCACAGGGCCTCAGCGCATAACTTCGATTGCGGCTATGGCTGCGCTAACGCAAATCACTGAAATGCCCGGCTTGCCCTCCTCTGTTCACACCGAGGTCGCAATCCTGGGTGCGATGCTGCTGGACAGTGTCGCCATCAGCGACGCGACCGAGAAGCTGAAGGCCGAGGATTTCTCCCTCGACTCGCACCAGCGCATCTTCCGCGCCGTCGTCGATCTGATGGCCAAGGGCCAGGGCATCGACTACCTCACGGTGCAGGAGGAGCTGGCCCGCCGTCACGAGCTGGATTCCATCGGCGGGCCGGCCTATCTCGCCTATCTCACCGAGGGCATTCCGCGCAACTTCAACATCGAGAGCTATGTCCAGATCGTCCGCGACAAGAGCCTGCTGCGCCAGTTGATGGGCATCTTCCACGACGGCGGCATCCGCGCGGCGGACCAGAGCGAAGACGCCATCACCGTGCTGGGCGATGTAGAGGCGCAGTTGGCCGATGTCGCCGACTCCGCCATCCAGCGCGGCCTGGCCGGCATCGGAGAGATCGTCGCCGGCAGCTTCGTCTCCATCGACAAACTCTACGAGCAGGGCCGCGAGGTCACCGGCCTGGCCACGCGCTACATCGAGTTCGACAAGATGACGTCGGGGTTGCAGGATTCGGAACTCATAATCATCGCGGCGCGGCCTTCGATGGGGAAGACGGCCTGGGCCATCAACATCGCGCAGAACGCCGCCGTTCAGGACGGCAAAGTCGTCGCCGTCTTCTCCCTCGAAATGAGCAAGGAGAGCCTGCTGCGCCGCATGTTGGCCAGCGAGGCCCTGGTCGGTTCGCGCAAGCTGCAGACCGGCTCCATGTTGCGCGAGGACCGCGGCAAGCTGATGAAGGCCCTGGAGAGGCTGATGGACGCCCGGCTCTTCATCGACGACACGCCCGGCATCACCCTGCCCGAGATGCGCGCCAAGGCCCGCCGCCTGAAGCAGCAGCAGGGCCAGCTCGACCTCATCGTCATCGACTACCTGCAGTTGATGACCGGGACCAACACATCCGGCAAGCGGGGCTTCGAGAACCGCACGCAGGAGGTCAGCTCCATCTCGCGCGGGCTGAAGGCGCTGGCCAAGGAGATGCGCGTCCCCGTGCTCGCGCTCAGCCAGCTCTCCCGCGGCAGCGAACAGCGCGCCGGCGACAAAAAACCCCTGCTCAGCGACCTGCGCGAGTCCGGCTCCATCGAGCAGGACGCCGACGTGGTCGCCTTCATCCACCGCGAGGAGTACTACGACCGCGACAACGAAGATGTGAAGGGCCAGGCCGAGATCATCGTCGCCAAGCAGCGAAACGGCCCCACCGGAAGCATCAAGCTCGCCTTCCGCGCGGACTATACCCGCTTCGAGAACCTCGCGCCGGACGCCGCCGCCGGATTCTAAGGCTGTTTCCTAACGGCTGTACACCGCATAAGATTGTCATTCTGACCCTGACCCTGAGCGTTGTCGAAGGGGAAGCGGAAGTGACCCCCGTATTTCGTTTGGCACGGGAGTGGAGTACACCTAAAGGAGAACAGCTCTAAGGCTGACAGGGGATGGAGACGGCAATTTCGATTCCGATTTCAAGCGCGACAACCAGTTGGATTGAGATCTCCGAAGAGCGGCTAGCGGCAAACTTTCGCGCCATCGCTCAGGCAGTCGGCGCCGAGACCGCGGTGCTGGCGGTGGTCAAGGCCAATGCTTACGGGCACGGGATTGAGCTCTGCTCGCCGGCTCTGGCCCGCGCCGGAGCGCCGTGGCTTGGCGTCACTGGCGCGAGTGAGGGCGCGCGCGCGCGGCGGGCGCTCGCCGAAGCAGGCATCGCGCGCGGCGGTCAGCCCGCAATCCTGGCAATGTGCGGCTTCACGCAGCAGGACGTGGAGGCGTTCGCTGAGCACGCGCTGACGCCGGTCGTCTGGACCCCGGAGCAGGTGGGCTGGTTGGAAGGCTCCGGCCTCGCCGTCCACGTCGAGGTGGACACCGGCATGGCGCGGCAGGGGGTCCATCCCGGCGAGCAGTTGGACGACCTGCTCGACGAGCTGGCCGCCGCGGGCCTCGCGCTGGATGGAGTGCTGACCCACTTCTGCGCGGCCGAGGCCACCCACTGCGAGTTGACGCAGAGGCAGGAGCGGAGGTTCGAGGCGGCGGTGAAGCAAATGTTGGCAAGAGGCCTCGCGCCCAAGTGGGTCCACGCGGGCAACTCGTCGTCGGTGGACAATCCGGCCCAGGCCTCGCCCTGGCTGGTCGATCTCGCGAACTCCGTGGATGCCCGCGCAATGGTGCGCTGCGGCATCGCGCTCTACGGCTATTGCTCGCCGATCACTGGCGCGGACGCGGCCTCCGTTCCCTCGAAGCTCCGCCCCGCGCTACAGCCGGTGATGACCTGGAAGACGCGCGTGATGGATCTGCGCGATCTGCCCGCCGGCGAGACCGTAGGCTACAACGCGACCTTCACAGCGCCCGCGCCAATGCGCCTCGCGCTGCTTCCCGTGGGCTACGCCGACGGCCTCCGCCGCGAACTCTCAGGCACAAACGCCCGCCCCGGCGGCTGGGTCATTCTGCACGGCGGCGACGGATCGGCCCATCGCGCTCCCATCGTCGGCCGCGTCTCCATGAACCTCACCATGGTTGACATCACCGCCATCCCCGGCGTCCACATCGGCGACGAGGTCGTCCTGCTCGGCGACGGCATCACCGCCGATGACCACGCCCGCCTCGCCCAAACCATCCCCTACGAGATCCTCTGCGCCGTCCGCGTAGGCTAAGTGAGCGGGATTTGCTTCGCGGCGTGGCTGACCGCTAACATCGGGTCTGGAATGAGAGCGAGTATTGCTGAGTGAATCTGAGAGGGAATCTTGATGACTGAAGGAATCAATGCGGCCCGCCGCACGGAAGACATTGCGCTCGATCTGCTGAAGTTTGTGGCATCGCAGGCGCATGTGGGGACGAAGGCCGCCGGCGCCACCGGCTTCGGCGTCACCGCCTCGTCCAAGCCCGAGGACCAGGTGACGGAGTTGCTCGAACTCTACGCGCGCTGCCGCCAGGTGGTTGAGGCACCGGTGAAGTAAGTGGCCGAAGCGAGTGCATTGCCAGAGAGAGGTGCAAGACCGCTGCGCGTAGCCGTGGTGGGCGCGGGGGCATTCGGGCGCAATCATCTGCGTGTCTACCGCGAGCTGGAGCAGGCGGGCGTGCCGGTCAAGCTCGCCGCCGTCGTCGATCCCAATGAAGCACCGCGGTCCGCTGCGACGGCGAAGTACGCCATCCCCGGATTCGCCTCGATCGACGAGTGCCTCGCGGCTTGCAAACCGGATGCGGCGTCGCTCTGCGTGCCGACGGTGCATCACGCAGCGTGCGCGCAAACTCTATTGGCCGCGGGCGTCGATCTGCTGATTGAAAAACCTATCGCCGCGGGCCTCGCCGAGGCCGACGAGATCGTTCGCCTGGCCCGCGAACTGGGCCGCACGGTGCAGGTGGGCCATCTGGAGCGATTCAACCCGGCGGTGCGCGCCGTCCGCGGCCTGCTCAACCATCCCATGTTCTTCGAGGTGCATCGCCTCAGCGTCTTTACCCCGCGCTCGCTGGATGTCGACGTAGTGCTGGACCTGATGATCCACGACCTGGACATTGTGCTCAGCCTGGTGGCTTCGCCGGTGCGCGAGCTGCGCGCCGTGGGGCTGCCGGTGCTCTCGCCCAGGGTGGACATCGCCAATGTGCGGCTGGAGTTCGAGAACGGCTGCGTGGCCAACTTTACCGCCAGCCGCGTCAGCACCGAGCGGGTGCGCAAGATGCGCTTCTTTCAGCCGCACCAGTACCTCTCGCTGGACTTCGCGCGCCAGGACCTGCTGCTGATCGACGTGACGGCGGCCTCTGGGCTGGCTCCGGCGCAACTGGCCGCGCTGGCCAGCGCCGCGGCGGCTGGCGGACAGTCTGCGCCGGGGCTCTCCTTGAGCAAGGTCCCGGTCGAGCCGGGCGAGCCGTTGCGCCTGGAGATCGAGTCGTTCCTGGATGCGGTGCGCGGGCGGACCCAGCCGGTGGTGACAGCGGAGGATGGCCGGGCAGCCCTGGCCCTGGCGCTCCAGATCAATGCTGCGATTGCGTCCCATGTGCGGCGCACGGGGCTGTAGCGGCGCTGACGGGGTCGTCCATGTTCTGGACGGCATAGTTCTCCGGGATCGGGCCCAGATTGAACTGGTCTTCCAGCAGCGGTTGGTTGAACGTAGCCTTGGTGACGGTGATGGTCAGACCCAGCTCATCCAGCGGCCGCTGAATCACGATTTTGGTGGGAAAGGTGATGTCGCCGAACTTCTGGTAGTTGCTGTAGAAGGCCTGCGTCGCCACCTTGCCGTCTGCATCGTAGATGTCCTGCCGCCAGGGCAGCAGGTTCATACGGTCGATGTGGACAACGTGCAGCATGCTGGCAATCTGCCCTTGAGGTTGGGAGAGAAACTCGATGTCGTAGTCCGGGTCCTGGATCAGGTCTTTCCGCTTCTTCGGATTCTCGATGACACGGCTGTCCTGGGTCATCGTGACGATCTGGTCGGGTTCCAGTCCGTGAATCAACAGGGAATCGAGGATGACTGCGGGTCGCAGGCTGTAGAGGCCTTTCTGGGAGCTGTTCGTGACCACATCCGACCCGACAATGGCGCAGTCCTTGGGCGGAATCAGCATCTTGAACGTCTTGCCGTCCGAGACCATGTCCAGCGCCTGGCTGCCCAGGATGGGTACTTTCAGGATGACGTTAATCTGCTCAGGCTTGCCGATAATGATGTATCCATTGAAGCTGATGGATTCCTTCACCACGCCCTGCAGGCTGCCGCCCGTACTGGTCGTCATCTGGACGTTAAGGGTCATGCTCTGGATGGCGGCGTTGCGCTCGTCCACCTGTTTGAGCAACTGGTCTAAAGTCGAGTTGAGAACCACATCCGGGAGCCGCGTCTTCAGGACGCTGCGGGTATGCACAAGACATCCGGTGAGGGCCGGAGTCATCGCGAGGAGGCCTGTTGCGACGGCTTGTCTGATCGTCATTCGCACAAACTTCTAGTATAGCTGGCGGCGCGTTCCGGTGCGTCCAAAACGGCAAAATGGTCTGCAATATGAATTAGATGCGGTCGTTGGAACGGGGTCTGCGACGCAACTTACCGGGCGCTGGCGTGGGTGTGCGCGTGGATGGTACGGTGTGGGGCGCGGGAGTGGGCGGACTGGTGAGGGATGCGGGCCTGAGTGGGCTGGTGCCGGGCGCGGCGGTAGGCTTCCACTTGCTGGGTGTGTTCCTTCAGCGTGGCGGAGAAGCGGCTGTGCCCCTGGGCGTCGGCCACGAAGTAGAGGAAGCCGGTGCGCGCCGGCGCCAGCGAGGCCTTCAGCGCGGCAACGCCGGGATTGCAGATCGGGCCCGGAGGCAGCCCGGCGCGGCGATAGGTGTTGTACGGCGACGGGGATTCGAGGTCGGAGGCATAGATCGCGCCGCGATACCGCCCTTCCAGTTGCACCGCGTAGATCACACTGGGATCGGTGGCCAGCGGTATGCCCTGGGCCAGCCGGTTGGCGAAGACCCCGGCGACCAGCGCACGCTCCCCATCATGGCTCACCTCTTTCTCCACCAGTGAAGCAAGAATGACCGTGCGGGCGGTCTCGTTCCCGGAACCGCCAGGCGTCAGGCCGAGCTGGGCCGCAACCTGCCGGAAGCGGCGCACCATGGCTCCCACCATCTGCTCCGGCGTGGCATGACGGCTGAAGCGGTAGGTGTCGGGGAAGAGGAAGCCCTCCAGCGAGGTGGCCTGGGGCGAGAGGTCGGCGATCAGCGCGGTCTGGCTGCGTTCGGCGGCCAGAAACGCCTCGCGCGAACCCAACCCGGCCGCCTCCACTGCCTGCGCAATCTCGAAGATGTTGTAGCCCTCTGGAATCGTGACCGGGATGGTGTACACATCGCCGCGAACCATGCGCGCGTAGACCTCGCTGGCCGCCGCGGGCCGGTTGAAGCGGTACTCCCCGGCCATCAGCTTGCCGCCTTTGACCGCGCGCAGCAGGTCGAAGGCGTAGCGGCTGCGCAGCACTCCCGCCTTCTCCAGTTGCGCGGCGATGGCCCGG
>CAVYDK010000008.1:0-138208 GCA_963767315.1 uncultured Acidobacteriaceae bacterium
ACACATTGCAGAGATGTGGATTCCATGCAGCAGGATTACTGCGCCCTGCGATGACCCGACTGGCGGGTTGATTACGAGACGACGTTCAGTCCGCTCTTGGCCGCGGCCACAAACTCCATCGCCGTCTTCGCGATGAACTCCAGCATCTCCCGCGTCAGCCCCGGATAGACGCCGATCCAAAAGACCTGGTTCATCACGAAGTCGGTGTTGGTCAGCTCGCCCACCACGCGCGTCTCCCACCCCTCATACGCCGGCTGGCGCAGCAGGTTCCCCGCGAACATCAACCGCGTCCCAATCTTCCGCGCCTCCAGCGCGCCGGTCAGCTCGTCGCGCGTAAACGGCGCCTCCGGCCGCACGCCGATGGGAAACCCGAACCAGCTTGGGTCGGAGCCTTCACTCGCTTCGGGCAGGAGGAGGACATCCTCCAGCGGCTTGAGCGCGGCATGGAGATACGCAAAGTTCTCCTTGCGCCGGGCGATGAAGTGCGGCAGCTTGTCGATCTGCGAGAGCCCCAGCGCCGCCTGCATCTCGGTCGCCTTCAGGTTGTAGCCAATGTGCGAGTAGGTGTACTTGTGGTCGTAGCCGCAGGGCAGTGAGCCCAGTTGCCAGGCGAAGCGCTTGCCGCAGGTGTTGTCCTTGCCCGGCTCGCACCAGCAGTCGCGGCCCCAGTCGCGGAAGCTGTCGATCAACACCTGTAGCGTCAGATTGCCGGTCAGCACCGCGCCGCCTTCGCCCATCGTGATGTGGTGCGCGGGATAAAAGCTGACGGTAGCGATGTCGCCGAACGTCCCCACCTTGCGACCCCTGTAGGTCGAGCCGAGCGCGTCGCAGCAGTCCTCAATGAGCCACAGGTTGTGCTTCCTACAGAAGGCCGATACCGCGTCCAGGTCGAAGACATTGCCCAGCGTGTGCGCAAGCATTACGGCCTTCATCTTCGGGCTGTACGCGGCTTCGAGCTTGCTCGCGTCGATCTCGTAGGTCGGCAGCGATACATCCACGAAGACGGGCACCAGCCGGTTCTGAAAGATGGGGTTCACCGTGGTGGGAAATCCCGCCGCGACGGTCAGCACCTCGTCGCCCGGTTTCAGTTGCCTCGCGCCCAGCTTGGGCGAGGTCAGCGCACACAGCGCAACCAGGTTCGCGCTCGACCCGGAGTTCACCAGGCTCGCCGAACGCACTCCGACAAACTTCGCCAGCCTGCGCTCAAACTCCCTGGCAAATCGCCCCGTTGTGAACCACCCGTCCAGCGCCGAGTCCACCACCGAACAGATGTCTTCGGCCCCGATCACCTTGCCCGAGACAGGCACCACCGACTCGCCCGGCACAAACTCCCGCGCGGGAAACTTTGCCGCGTGATACTGCGCCGTCAACTCCAGAATCTGCCGCCGAAGCTCTTCCGCCCGATCGCTCATAAGCTTTAAGAATACACATCCGGAGACGTCATCCCTAACCCCGCATTCTGCACCGCGAGATCGCTAGACCGCGTACCCGTGCCACGCCGCGGTCCGCCGGATCGCCTCCTCCAGCCCCACCGTCTGGCGCAACCCCAGCAACATCTCGGCGCGCTCCACCGAGGGAACATAGCGCGCCGGCAGCGCGCCCGGCACAGCCTGCCGCGCAACACGAATATCGGTTGCGGGCGCCAGCGTCTCTGCCACGCACTCCGCCAGTTGCAGAATGCTCACATCATGCGCCGAACCCACGTTGATCGGAAGCAGCGCTGGCGCGCGAAACAGGACCGTCCAAAGCCACGCCGCAAGCTCCGCCGCATACAGATACGACCGCCGCGGCGTCCCATCGCCCGCAATCGAGATGGGCCGCCCCGCCAGCACGTCCCCAATAAAGTTGCCGATCGCAAAGTGCGCGTCCAGCGGAAGATGCGGCCCGCAGAAGGCCCAGCAGCGCGCAATCTTCGCCTCGAACTCCATCCCGTTCGCCTCAGCAGCTTTCTGATACACAGCGCACATCAACTCCGACGCGCGCTTGCCCTCCGCATACACGCTGGCCGGATTAAGCGGGTCCGGCGCGCCGTCATAGCTCTCCGGCACATGGGTCAGCTCCGGCGGCTGCCGCCCGTACACCGCGCCCGAGCTGGTGAGCAGAAACTTCCGCGCATCGCACTGCGCTGCAAACTGCAGCGTCCGTTCAGTCCCCGCAAGGATCGTCAACAGCATCTCCATCGGCTCTTCCGTAGCCTGCTTCTCGCTCGCCTCGGTCGCGGCATGAATCACAAACCGGAACTCGCCCACCGGAAAGTCAAAGCTCCGCACATCGCCCGCGTGGAGCGTAATCGCCGGATCGCCCGCCAGATGCGGGGCCTTCGCGGCGAACCTCGCCGGGTCACGCGTCAGCACCGTCGCGCTCGCTCCCAGTCCCAGCGCGCGGTTCGCGTGGCAGAAGCTCTCCACTAGCCAGCAGCCGAAGAACCCCGTCCCGCCGGTGATAAAGACGCGCTGGCCGCGCATCTCCTCCCATAGCTCTCGCGTCTGCGCAAGAACCAGGTCGAGATCGGCCATCGAAAGCGGCGCTGCCATTGCATCTCTCCGGTGGAATGGCCCGGCTAACTGGAGCCTGTCGCCTGAAGGCCGTCTGGCACAGTCGATTTAGGAAATGAGGGGGGATGTTCGAAGTTGATGCGTTCCAGTTCCACAACATAGGGGCGGTTCTGCACCTGGGTGTATATGGCGCCGATGTACTCCCCCATCAGACCGAGGAATACCAGTTGCAGCGACGAGATGAAAAACACTCCGATCAGCATCGGAGCAAGGCCAAAGCTGAAGGTCGACCAAAAAATCAGCTTGAGGACCAGGTAGACCACGGCGATCAGGAACGAAACGCTGGCGCCGAGGAAGCCGGCCAGGGCCGCCAGGCGAAGCGGGATCTTCGAGTTGTTGATGATCCCCAACATGCCAATGTCGTAGAGGCTGTACCAGTTGTTATTGGTGGTCCCGAACTTGCGGGCAGGCTGGTCGTAGGGCAGCTTGACGGTGGGAAGGCCGATCTCGGCGATCATGCCGCGGAAGTAGGGGTACGGGCCCTCGAAGGAACGCACCAGATCGATGACCTTGCGGTCGTAGAGTCCGAAGCCCGTGAAGTTCTGGATGGTCTCAATCGAAGAGATGCGCTCCACCAGCCTGTAGTACTGCTTGCGCAGCCAGAACATCAGCGAGGCCTCCTCGCTGGCGCGCTTGATCCCCAGCACGCAGTAGGCGCCGTTTTCCCACTCGCGGACCATGTCGGCGATCATCCGCGGCGGGTCCTGCAGGTCGGCGACGATGCTGATGACGGCGTCTCCGCGGGCCTGGAAGAGCGCATGGATCGGCGAGCGGATGTGGCCGAAGTTGCGCGAATTCACGATGACCTTGACGTTCTTGTCCTGGGCCGCGATCGACTTCAGAATGGCAACGGTATTGTCGCGCGAGGAGTTGTCGATGAAGATGTGCTCGTACTCGTACCTGCCGATCCCGGCCATCACCTCGCGCACCTGGTTATAGAGGTTGAGGACGTTCTCCTCCTCGTTGTAGCAGGCCGTCACAATGGAGATGGTCTTCTGGCTCACGGCAGCAACACTCCTGAATGGCTGGCACAAGTCTAACTTACCGCATGCCTTCAGCGGGCGCGGACCTCTAGCTCACATCCAGCCCGCGGTTGCTAATCGTCTTGCGCAGCGAAGGAATCTGCGCGTAGGGGCTATCGATGTCGTCGATGCGGATCGGCTGGTCCTTCTTCACCGCCCTCAGCAGCATCTCGCCGCTCATCAGCTCGCGGCAGGAGAGCTGCCCCTTCTGCAAGGGGATGGCAAGATACACGTCTTCATCGGTCAGGGAGTGTCCTTCTTGAAGGTCCTCCTTCGCGTAAACGCCGCGCACCAGCGCGTCCAGATACTCGATCTCTTTTTTGGGAGGCATCCGCTTCTGCGTCCCCGGCGCGCCGCACATCTCCTTGGCCTTGTGGAAGGCCCTGAACCACTCGTCGATCTGGCGGGGAAGGCTGCAATAGGGCGACACCTTCACCCCGTCGGAGTCGATGTCGATGTGCCGCTCGAAGGTGCGCGCGCCCTTGGCATAGGCAATCATCATCGAGTTGGTCCAGTCCGTGCACTCATGGGTGGAGTAGCCGATGGTGTTGTTGGGGTACCGGTTGCGCAAAAAGTCGATCTGGTTGATCTCCAGCTCGGAGTCCTCCGCCGGGTAGATCGACACGCAATGGTTGATCGCCAGGGGAATGCTGCGGTTGGCGAAGAACGTGACAATGTCGTCCATGTCCTTGAGCGACGATCCGCCGGTGGAAACCATTACCGGCTTCTTGGTTTTGGCGATCTTCTCCAGCAGCAGCCAGTCGTTCAGGTCGGAGCTGGCAACCTTCAAAATGGGCAGCCCCAGCTCGACGCACAGGTTCACCGAACGCTCATCGAACGGCGTCGCCGTGGCAATGCACCCGCCCTGCCGGATGGCCTTGACCAGGGTTGCGTACTGATCGTCGGTCAGCCGCGTGTCCAGCGTCTTCTTCACATAGCGCAGGTCCGCGCGGTCCCGGAAGTCCTTGTGGATGAAGTGCTCAACGTCGCGAAACTGCAGCTTAATCGACGCCCGCACGTTGTTGAAGCGCACGACCTGCGAGAACTCCTGGATGATCTTCAGCCCGCGTTCCACGCTCCCCAGATGGTTGTTCGCCAACTCGAGCACGAAGAGATCTTCGAAAACATCTTTGTCGATCAATGGCTACTCCTGTCTCCGGGCCGGCATGAGTTCAGAAAAATGAGCGAACCGAAATGCCACTGGAACAACCGAACCCTCCGGCACTTCGCCGTATCCATGGGTCATCAGATAAAACTGCATTCCTGTTTCGGATGCCGCCTCTGCGTCCTCCATTGTATCCCCCACCATAAGACACTCCAGTGGTTCGAGCCCATGCCGCTCCATCAGGCTGCGCATCATCTCCCGCTTGCCACTATAAGCCGGTTTGCGCGAATCCAGCGTCACAATCTCTTCAAACAGCCCCAGCGTCTGCTTGGCCTCGAGAATTCTGAGCGAGATGGGGCGCGGTTTGTTGGTCACCACAAACAGCCGCTTGCCCTGGGCGCACAGCTCGCGCAGCAGTTTCGCCGCGCCCGCATAGAACGGGGCCCTCTTCCATCCCTCGCTGTCGTAGCTCAGGCGAAACGCCTGCACCAGCCGGTCGAGCTGCTCCTCGCTCAATCCACCGGTAGTATCGGCAGCAGCCATGCGCGCCAGAATCGTGCGGATCGGCGGCCCAATCAACGTGCGCAGTTCGACCTCGCCCACCGCCAAACCGCACGCCGCAAACGCCGCGCGCGCCGAGTACTCAATCCCCGGCAGCGAATCCAGCAGCGTCCCATCCAGGTCGAAGAGCACCGCCCGCGCCCGCCGCAATGGCCCCGCGTCCCCCATCACTTCGGCCCCGAGACCAGCATGTTCTCCGCCAGCTCCTCCGGCGAGAGGAACGGATACATGTCTTCGAGGTTTGGCGTCCGGATGGTCCCGTCCGGTAGAATCCGCGAGCGCAGCCTCGGCTCAAACTCCTGCGCCACGTCCAACTGCACGTCGAAGAGGCTCGGCCCCGGCTTGGCAAGTTCCGCCTTCACCCTCTCCAGGTCGCTCAGCTTCTCCACCGCAAACGATGGAATCCCATACGCCGCGCCAACCTTAACCATGTCGGGAAACGTCACTCCACTGGTGGCGCCGGTGCCGATCAGCCTTCCCTGAAAGAAGCCTGTCTGCGTCTGCCGGATGGAAAGATAGCCGCCGTTGCGCAGCACAAAGATCTTCACCGGAAGATGGTGCGTCACCACCGTCTGCAACTCCTGCACGTTCATCTGCAAGCTGCCATCGCCGGCCAGGCAGATCACTCGCCCGCCCTTGGCGACGGCCACACCGATCGACGCCGGTAGATCGTAGCCCATGGACGCCGAGCCCGAGTTCGAGATCAGCCGCATCCCCTTCTTCAGCTTGCCCGCCTGGTAGGGCACAATGCAGGCGGTCGCATTGCCGCAGACCACCGCGTCGTCCGCATCCAGCAGCGCAAACAGCCGGTCGATGAAGTAGTAGGGATTCAGCGGCGGCCCATCCGTCTTCTGCCGATCCTGCACCACCGGGTACTTCGTCTTCCATTGCCGCGCGCGCTCGAGCCACGCCGCATGGGCCTCATTCGCGATCGCCTCTTCGCCCAACTGGCGCAGCATCTCGGTCAAGAAGTCCTTCAGGTCGCAATGGATGGCCACATCCGGCTGCTGCGTCGGCTTGGTAAACTCCGCCGCATCCACATCCACCTGGATTTTGGTGGCAAACCGCGCAAACGAGGCCCAGTTGTAGCTGGTCTGGCGAATGTTCAGCCGCGATCCCAGCACCAGCAGCACGTCCGAGTTCTGCACCGTAAAGTTCCCGGCGCGCTCGCCGATCGTTCCCGGCCGCCCGCAGAACAACTCATCGTCCGAAGCGATAAGATCGTGCGTCCACGCCGTCACCACGGGAATCCGCAGCCGCCGGATCACCGCATCGAACTCCTCCAGCGCGCCGGCCAGCCGCACCCCCGTCCCCGCAAACATCACCGGGCGCTGGGCCGCGCGAATCCGCTCCAGCACATCCGCCGCCTGCGCGGCAATCTTTGCCCGGTCCCACACCAGCGCGTCTTCCTTCGGGTCGTAGTGCCTCAGCTTCGTCTCGTCGATCTGCACCGCCTGCACGTCCACCGGAATGTCCAGCCAGCAGGGGCCCGGCCTTCCGTTCCGCGCTAGGGCCCACGCCCGCTCCAGGTGGTAGGCAATGGTCTCCGGCTCGTTGATCCACACCGAATACTTGGTGATCCCCTTCACCATGCGGATGATGTCGACCTCCTGGTCGCCCAGTTGCCGCAAATTCGTAATGCCGTAGCTCTGCATGCACGTCTCGCGCTTGACCTGGCCGGAGAGAATCAGCATGGGGATCGAGTCCGTCCACGCGCCGAAGACACCGTTCAACGCATTGATGCTGCCCGGCCCCGAGGTCACATTCAGCAGCCCCGGTGTGTTACTGATGCGCGCGTAGCCCTCGGCCGCCATGGCCGCGGCCTGCTCGTGGTGGGTGCAGATGTACTTGATCCCCGAGGTGCCGATCGAGTCGTTCAGGTGCATCGCGCCGCCGCCCGTCACCAGAAAGATGTGCTTCGCCCCCCACTGCCGCAGTTGCCCAAATATGTAATCCGAAAGCTTTATCATGGTCCAGGTTTCCCCGCCGGTGAGCAGCCCTGTTCGCGGCGTTGCCAGCTTGCCGCTTGTCCTCCTAGGATACACAACGGCCCTTCGGCAGAGCCCCTGTCAGGCCGCATGTCATACTGGTTGATACAGATGGATCGGCAGGTCTCTGCTTCGCCGAACATAGCTTTGCAGTCTCCACTCTTCGTTCTGAAGGGAAGCGCCATGAAAGCGGTCATTCTCGCCGGCGGTCTCGGCACGCGTCTCAGTGAAGAAACCACGGTCCGCCCCAAGCCCATGGTGGAGATCGGCGGGCGGCCCATCCTGTGGCACATCCTGAAGCTCTACTCGCAGCAGGGCATCAACGAGTTCATCATCTGCCTGGGGTACAAGGGCTACATCATCAAGGAGTACTTTGCCAACTACTTCCTGCACACCTCGGACGTCACGTTCGACATCGCGCACAACAAGATGACGGTACACGACTCGGTCGCCGAGCCATGGAGCGTGACACTGGTCGATACCGGCGACGACTCCGGGACCGGAGGCCGCCTGCGCCGCGTCGCCAAGTACCTGGAAGGCGAAGAGGCCTTCTGCATGACATACGGCGACGGCCTCTCCGACGTAGACATCCAGGCCACCATCGCATTCCACAAGGCCCACGGCAAGCTGGTCACCCTCACCAGCGTGCAGCCGGTCGCCCGTTTCGGAGCGCTCGGCCTCAAGAACAACCAGGTCTATGCCTTCCAGGAGAAGCCCAAGGACGAGGGCGGATGGATCAACGGCGGCTTCTTCGTCCTCTCGCCCAAAGTCATCGCCGAGGTCAAGGACGACCGCTGGATGTTCGAGCGCGAACCCATCGAGGCGCTGGTAGCCCGCGGCGAGGTCCAGGCCTACTTCCACCACGGCTTCTGGCAGGCCATGGACACTCTGCGCGACAAACAGCAGCTCGAAGAGCTCTGGGCCTCGGGCCGCGCCCCCTGGAAGTCCTGGTAAGTGGCGTGCTTCCGCCATTCAATTTGCAGAAGGCTTCTCCGCCTCATCCACGACCATCGCACTCACCATTCCCCGCGTAGCTACCAGCTTCAGCCCCAACTGCTCCTGCACCGCCGTAAACAGCGGCGGACTCTGCGTGTCACCCGGGGCCGCCGGCAATTCCCCTCCGTACTGGGTTTCATCCTGAGCGAACTTCAGGTCGAAGTCGTAACGCCCCGTCAGCCCCGTTTTGTTCACCGTCGGCTTGTCCAGCGTCGCCCGCTGCAACATCGCCACAAAATCGTCCATCGAGATGTTGCGCGCCGGAATCTCTATGTGGTCCGGGAACACTACGCCTACAATCGTTGGCTCATCGTCCGGTTTGCCTGCCGGATGCAGCTTCGGCCCGCCCTTCGACACCGTCAGTTCGTAGATCGCAAACTCCTTCTCGTGCCGATGAAACTTCAGCGCGAACCGATCCACTAGCAGAGCACGCAACATCTTCATCTGCTCCATCCTGGTCGGCGCAACGTCTCCGGGTGTCACCGCCTCAATCGTGAACTTCTGCTCGTCCATCCATCCCGGTCCGCCGGAGATCGTCCGCGGATTCATGTCGTACGCCAGTGCGATCAGCGCCTCCAGCGTGAAGTTTGTCGCCACCCACCGATGCGTCCCATCCATCCGGAACCACCGCCCGGCCTTTAGGTCCACGTCTACCGGCTTCACCGTCGCCACCTCGAATGCATCAAACTTCGGAGGAGGAGTTGCCTCGGGTGAAGCGGTAGACTGCGCAACCAAAGCGTTAGCGCAAAGAATCAAAACCCCAAATGAAATCCGTCGGCTCATGCGATGCCTCCACGGAGAGTCTCAATATGAGATTCACGCATCAGCCCTGACGAAACAGTATGGGCACAAAAAATGTTGCGGCGCGCTCAACCCCAGTATTGCGCACAATCTTTGCGTCAGCATAACATCGGTCCCGTCATCGACGCACCGGACGGCGATATCCGCACTGTACCCTTCGCGAGTGGTATCTCTAACACGGTAGAATGTTGCGCATGGAAACCATCCAATACAACCTGCCGCAGAACCGCATCCCCCTCGCCTGGTACAACATTGCAGCCGACCTGCCCAAGCCCATGGCGCCGCCGCTGCACCCCGGAACGCTGAAGCCGCTCGGCCCCGACGATCTGGCTCCGCTCTTTCCCATGAGCCTCATCCTGCAGGAGGTCAGCACCGAGCGCGAGATCGAGATTCCCGGCCCGGTGCGACAGGTCTACGCGCAGTGGCGTCCATCGCCGCTCTTCCGCGCCCGCCGTCTGGAGAAGGCGCTGGACACGCCCGCGCACATCTACTACAAGAACGAGGGCGTCAGCCCGGCCGGCTCGCACAAGCCGAACACCGCCGTGGCGCAGGCGTATTACAACAAAATGGACGGCACCAAACGCCTCTCCACCGAGACGGGCGCGGGCCAGTGGGGCTCTGCGCTGGCCATGGCATGCGCGTTCTTCGGCATGGAGTGCAAGGTCTTCATGGTGCGCGTCAGCTACGACCAGAAGCCCTACCGCCGCGCCCTGATGGAGGTCTTCGGCGCGTCCGTCACCGCCAGCCCCAGCACGGAGACCCAGACCGGACGCGCAATCCTGGCCGAGCATCCCGACTCCAACGGCTCGCTGGGCATCGCCATCTCCGAGGCCGTCGAGATCGCCGCCAAAGACCCGCACACCAAGTACGCGCTGGGCAGCGTCCTGAACCACGTCATGCTCCACCAGAGCGTCATCGGCCTCGAAGCCATCGAGCAGATGGCGCTGGCCGGCGATGAACCAGACGTGATCCTCGCCTGCACCGGCGGCGGATCGAACTTTGCCGGACTGACCATGCCCTACATCGGGCGCAACCTGAAGGGCAAGGGCCACGCGCGCATCGTCGCCGTCGAGCCCGCCGCCTGCCCCAGCCTCACCAAGGGCCCGTTCACCTACGACTTCGGCGACACCGGCCACCTCACGCCGCTGGTCAAGATGCACACCCTCGGCAGCACCTTCATGCCGCCGGGAATCCACGCCGGCGGACTGCGTTACCACGGCATGGCCCCGCTGGTCTCGCACGTCAAGGACCTCGGCCTGATCGAGGCCACCGCCGTGCATCAGCTCGATGCCTTCGCCGCCGGAATCCAGTTTGCCCGCGCCGAGGGAATCGTCCCCGCGCCGGAGTCCAACCACGCCATTGCGGGGGCGATCTACGAGGCGCTGCTGGCCAAGCAGGAGGGCAAGCCGCGCACCATTCTCTTCAACCTCTCCGGCCACGGACACTTCGACATGCAGTCCTACATCGCCTACCAGGCCGGCAAGCTGGAGAACTACGAGTATCCCGCCGAGGAGATCGCCATGGCCCTGGCCGGCCTGCCCACAGTGCTGTGAGCCGCCGTAATACGGGTGCCCCATCCATCGCTGTCTCATCGCGATGGATGGGAAGCAAGCTTCGTCCGTGAACAGAATCTCTGCGCTCAACCCGGGTGCCCCACATCTCGTCTCTGAGATGTGGGAATTGCGCTACGAATCTACGCCCGATTCCCGCACCGGCGTAAAGCGCAGCTCCAGCACATCCGCCTTGGCCGTCACCGCAACCGCTTCCAGCGACCGCGCAAGCCACGTCGCAGCGCGCAACTGCTCCGCCGGATGCGTCCCCAGCACAGCAAGCACGCGGCATCCCGCGGCCAGGCCCCCGCCCACTCCGGAGGGCGCGTCTTCGACAACAATGCACTCGCCGGGCGCAAATCCGAGCATCTCTGCCCCGCGCCGGTACGGCTCCGGATCGGGCTTGCCGCGCTCCACCATCTCGCCGCTGATGACGCGCTCCGGGACCGGCAGTCCCGCCGCGGCAAGCCGCCCAACCAGAAGCCGCCGCGTCGCCGAGGAGACCACCGCCCAGCGTTCCGGCGGCAGCCGCTCCAGCAGCGCCTTCACCCCCGGCAGAACCTTCAGGTCGGCTGTATCCGCCAACTCCAACTCTTCGATCGTGTGCAGCCCCTCAGACACCTGGGCCTCGTCGAACTCCGGCTTCAACATGCGCACAATGTCCACCGCGCGCGTTCCATGCGGCACCTGAAACTGCGCTGCATTGGGCACTCCGTACAGCTTGCACCAGCGCTGCCAGCAGCGCACCACCGATCCGGTGGAGCTGATGAGCACGCCGTCCATGTCGAAGAGCAACCCCTGCGTCTCGACCGTCAACAATTCATTCGCTGCCGTCTCGCTCAAGCCGCACGCCTCTCCATCACGAACGCGCGCGCCGCCTCAAGAATCGCCGTCACCGACTCGGTCGAACAGCTCTCGCAGTAGACCCTCAGCAGCGGCTCCGTCCCCGACGCGCGCAGCAGCAGCCAAGTCTCCGCCGCATTTTTCTTTGTCGCTGCGGCAGGATTGTCGAGGAAGAACTTGATCCCGTCCATCGTCTCCACGCGCAGAATCTTCATTCCTGCCATGGTGTCGCCCGCGACCAGCGCGCCCGCGCGCGCAATCGCCGACTGCTTCCGCTCCTCGTCGAGCTGCATGTCGATGCGCCCGTACTGGTGCTCGCCGAACTCCGCCTGCAAGCTCGCCACCAGTTGGCCCAGCGTCTTCTTCTCGTCCGCCATCACGTTGGCCAGCAGCAGCGCGTTCAGCAGCCCATCGCGCTCCGGCAGGTGGCGGCTGATACCGATGCCGCCCGACTCCTCGCCGCCGATCAGTATCTCGCGCTCCAGCATCAGGTCGCAGATGTACTTGAAGCCGATCCCGTGTTCATGCAGCTTGCGCCCGTACTTCGCCGCGATGCGGTCGATCATCTTCGTCGTATTGAACGCGCGGGTCACATCGCCCGGCCAGCCCTTGCGCGTCAGCAGCCAGTACAGCAGCACCGAGAAGACCTTGTGCGCGTCCACCACGTTGCCGTGCTCGTCCACCGCGCCGATGCGGTCCGCGTCGCCATCCGTGATGAACCCGGCGTCGCACTTCTCCGCCACCACGGCCAACTGCGTCGCGTGAATGTGCGGCAGGATCGGCTCCGGACTGATGCCCGGAAACAGCGGGTTCAGCTCGCTGCGAATCTCCACAAACGGAATCCCCGCGCGGGTGAAGATTCCCGCAATCACGCCGCGCCCGCATCCGTACATGCAGTCGATGAGGAACTTGTAGCCCGACCGGCGGATGGCATCCAGGTCGACAAACTTCGCGATCGCCGTGATGTACGGCGGGTTGAAGTTCACCTCTTCGATCTTCGCCGGGAGCGCGGCGTCGGGTAGCGGATCGCCCAGAGTGCTCTCGATGGATGCCATGATGGAGGGACTGCCCGAGCCGCCGTAGCTCGCCTTGTACTTCACGCCGTTCCACTCCGCCGGATTGTGGCTGGACGTGATCATCACGCCGCCCGCCGCCTTGCGTCCGCGCACCGCATAGGAGAGCGCCGGGGTCGGCGCAATCTCCGATCCCAACGCCACCGGAATCCCCGCGTTGGCCAGCACCTCGGCCGCGACGCGCGCAAACGAGCGCGAGCCGAAGCGCGTGTCGTACCCGATGCACACGCCGCGTTTCGACTCCTCGTGCTTCAGAACGTAGTGCGCGATGGCCCGCGCCGCCACGCGCACATTGGCATAGGTGAAGTCGTCGGCAATAATGCCGCGCCATCCGTCCGTCCCGAACTTCACCGCCGTTGCCGTCTCCGCCATCTCTTCCTTGAAAGGGACGGGCTTTAGCCCGTCCGCAAACGCCGCAAAACTAAGCGGGCTTTAGCCCCTGAGGGAAAGCTCGCGTCCAACGAATTCCCTCAACAATACAGCCCTTGAATCTGCCGTCTTCAGATCAGATCGTAGCGGCCCCGCGCCTTCAGCTCCGCGACCACCTTGCCCACGTCCTGCGACCTCGCGCGCGTTGTGATCAGCAGCGCGTCCGTGGTCTCGACCACCACCAGGTCGCTTACGCCGATCAGCGCCACAACCTTGCCCAGGGCGTACACATAGTTGCCCTCGGCATCGATGACGACGCTCTGCGTACTCGCGCCGTCGCTCACATTCACCGTCTCCAGGTCTCCCGGCTTGTAGCCGGCCCGATGCTCGTAGAGCGCGGCCCACGATCCCAGATCGTTCCAGGCGAAGTCCGCCGGCAGGCAGTAGATCTCCGACCCCGTCTCGCCCTTGGCCGAGCGCGGCTCCAGCACCGCGTAGTCGATGCTGATCTCCTGGCAGAGCGGATACACTTCGGCGAAGACGCGCTTGAACTGCGCAGGCGAAGCTGCATGGGCCGCGGCGATCTTCTCCAGCAGCGGAGCCATCGCCGGGCAATACTCGCGAATGGCGTTGACCAGCGTGCGCGCGCTCCACAGAAATATCCCGCCGTTCCACGCGTAGTTGCCCGAGGCGACAAACTCCTCCGCTTGCGCCAGCTTGGGCTTCTCCGTAAACCGCTTCACGCGGCGCACCGGCACATCGCCGCAGGGCACGGTTGCGGCATCCACCGCGTCGCCCAGTTCGATGTAGCCAAATCCCGTCTCCGCCCGCGTCGGCGGCACGCCCAGCACTACAATCCGCTCGCCGCTCGCCGCCAGCTTTACGCCCGCCCGAATGACCTCACTGAAGCGGACATGGTTCCGGATCACATGGTCGGACGGAAAGACGCCGATCACCGTCTCCGGCGCCGCAGTCTCCAGCAGAAACGCCGCCAGTGCGCAGGCCGGCGCCGTATTGCGCGCCACCGGCTCCCCCAGTATCCTGTCCCGGCCCACCTGCGGCAACTGCTCCGCAATCACTGCGCTCAGCAGCTTGTTGGTGAAGACCCACACATCCTCGGCCGCGGCCAGGGGAAGCAGCCGGTCCAGCGTCTGCTGGATCATGGTCCTCTCGCCATCCAGCGCAAGCACCTGCTTGGCGTGCGCCCGCCTGCTCCTCGGCCAGAAACGCGTTCCGCTGCCGCCCGCCAGAATCATCGGGGCAAACCGAGGCCCCGCCTTACCGTGCGCTATATCCATAGACCCTCATGTTAGTGGAAAAATGCTGCGCCGTCCGGCAATATGCGGCCCGGTTCCTACTCTGGCACCTGCGAGGGCCTGCGACGGGACGCCTAGCTCAACTGGCCGAAGTACTCGCGCATCCGCTTCACGCCCTCGTCCACCACCCCGGCAGAGGCCGCGTACGAGAGCCGGATGTGGTCTTTCGTCCCGAAGGCCTCGCCCGGAACCACCACCACGCGCGCGTCGCTCAACAGCTTCGCGGCCACGTCCGACGCTGTCTTCAAGCCGCCCTTGCCGAAGAACGCGCTCACATTGGGATACACATAGAACGCGCCCTGCGGCACCGAGCAGCTCAGCCCTGGGACCGTCTTCAGCCCAGCCAGAATCCGGTCGCGCAGCTTCAGGAAGTCGGCGCGCATCTCGGCCACGCACTGCTGCGGGCCGGTCAGCGCGGCAACCGCCGCCTTCTGCACAAAGCTGGTCGCGTTCGAAGTGCTCTGCGACTGCAGCTTGCTCATCGCCGAGATGATCTGCTTCGGCCCCAGCGCAAAGCCCGCGCGCCAGCCTGTCATCGCGTAGGTCTTCGACAGCGAACCCAGAATGACCACATGCTCCTTGCAGTCGATAAACGTGCCGCCGCTCACCGGCTTGCCCGCATAGGTCAGGTAGGCGTAGCACTCGTCCAGAAGCAGATAGATTCCGCGCGCATGGGCCAACCGCACGATCGCCTCCAGGTCCGCAGCCGATACCACCGCGCCCGATGGGTTCGACGGCGTATTCAGGATGATCGCCTTGGTCTTCGGCGTAATCGCCGCCTCGATCATCTTCGCCGTAATGCGGAAGTCCTCGCGCTCGTCGCTCTCGACAAACACCACCTTGCCGCCCGCGTACTCGATAATGTCCTTGAACGAGACCCAGTACGGCACCGGCAGCACCACCTCGTCGCCGTGGTCCACCAGCACCTGGATGGCGTTGAACAGCGCCAGCTTGCCGCCGGTGGTAAAGACGCACTCCTCCACCGCGTAGCTGGAACCGAAGTCGGCGGCGTGGCGCTCCACCACGGCCTTGCGCACCTCGGGAATGCCGGGCACCGCCGTATAGCGCGAGAAGTTCTTCTCGATCGCCTCGATCGCCGCTTCCTTGATGTGCTGCGGCGTGTTGAAGTGCGGCTCGCCCGCGCCGAAGTTGGCCAGGTCGATCCCCGCCGCCTTCATCTTCAGCGCCTCCGCTGTAATCGCCATGGTCGCTGAAACTTCAATCCGATTGATCCGGTCCGTCAAAACTTTGGTCATGGTTGCGCTCATGCCATCCAGTCTCGCAGATTTGCCCCGCGAGATAAAGCGATTCCGAGAGGCCCGTGGCGGGTCAGTTTGAAGTCCGGGACAAACGTAGTTACCAATAGCCCTTATTTCGAGAACCACGACGCAAAGTTGGAATCGTCAGTCAGCGGGGTTAGTTCCGAGTTACCGACACCCCGGGAATTGGCGGCTTTGAGAATCGGAGAAACGGGACTGATCTTGAGAACAGGCAGGCCAAACTGCTCCTCCAAATGCTGCTGGATAGGTCGCGGTGTGAATCCAATAAGATGCTATCCAACGGAAGCCCGTTTTTGGCCCTTGAACCTCCACATTGCGACCGAGCGTTCGAGCTTGCGCGGGGATTGTGCGCCAACCGTCCTGGCCTGAAACATAGATCAACTCCGTACCGTCCGGTTGCGGTAGCTGCGCTTCGGCAGGGAAAGGAGGATTCAAAACAATAATCTGAAGAGCCTTCTTCCCTGTGCCGGATTGATTGACTTCGGCTACGCGGTATGGGCCGGGAAGCCCCGCCTTGCGCAGCGCTTCCAGGACATGGGCTGCCACTGCATCTGCTCCCGTCTTGCTAAGCCAATGGGATCCGGTGGCAACGCTAAAGCCTTTCAGCGGTTTTGCCGCACTTGCATCAGGATTGGCTGGAATTACAAAAGCGACGGTGAGCTCCTGATTGTGCCTCGCAAAGTTGAACATCGGTGATGGCAGAACCACTGCCAACACGCAGAGCACGGCTGCGGCGACCAGAACGGTTCGCGTTCTGCGGGTCAATGTCACCAGCATGGCTAACGCGCCTGTAGCGATCCAGCACGATGCAACCTGAAATTCGAAGACAGGCGTGACCATCCAAAACGAGTAGCGGGCCCACCACGGAATGTTCTGAATGCCGGTTGTTGCTGCATGATGAATCAACCACGCTATCCGTTCCTGGACCACGTAGTAGCACAGGCACCCCACCGCCGCACCAACTAGCGCCACGATAAAAGCGTTGTGACGGCTGGAGAGCCATCGACGCGGATAAGCTGCGGCGGCGATGCCAACGACAGGAGCGAACTGCACGAGTTGCCCAAGGTATAACGGGAAGAAGAAAGAATTGGCGCCTCCCACCAACATGCCCGTTGCACGCATGACGCCGAGAATAAAGCCGCCAAGTACGAGGGTGGCAATGCTCGCCAATACAAATCGCAGGAATCGACTCACAGGTCTCACATCGACTTGAATTGAACGATCCTGCTCAGGCACGGATTCCATTGGCCGACATTATAGGCCGATCCCCCTGACTCCAGTCTTCGATCTTGCCCCGCGTCTTGCCTCTACACAATCCGTCCGCCGCGGATGTGTACCTTGCGGCTGGCGTAGGACGCAGCCTCCGGGTCGTGCGTGATCATCAGGATCGTCTGCCTCGTGCGGTTTCCACTTCTCCACTGGCACAATAAACGCCGGGCACTCCATGAGCATGGAACGGGTTATCCTGAGTTCAACCGGCGAAGCTCGCACCCCTTCAGCGCGAGACTTCCGCACGCCGGCATCGCACATGGATGGAGGTCCGATCATTCGCAGACAGCGCAGGAATAAAGCATCGAAGACAACCGCACATTTTGGGTTGCGCCCGAATCGTTGGACCGGACCGGCCATCATCCTTGTGGCTGCTTTTATCGCAATGGGCCCGCTCCTCTGGCGTGGTTCCTCCTCCCTCGGCAACGACCTCGGCTTCCACTTCATCTCCTGGATCGATGCCAGGCAGGGCATGTCGATGGGCTTCCTCTATCCGCATTGGGCCTATAGCCCGAACTTCGGAGCGGGCGAACCTCGATTTGTTTTTTATCCCCCGATCAGCTGGATGGCGGGAGCTATTTTGGGAATGTTCTTGCCGTGGAGTGTTGTTCCGCTCGTCCTCTCCATTCTGTTGCTTGCCGCAACCGGTCTGGCCGTTCGCGCGTTGGCCAGGGAGACCATGGCGGATGGACCGGCAACTTTGGCGGGTTGTGCTGCAATCTTCCTCGGTTACGCGTTGTTCAACGTCTATAAACACTGTGCCTTCGCAGAGATGGCGGGGGGATTTTGGGTCCCTTTGCTGCTTCTTTTTGCGTTGCGCAGGCGAAATCCTTCGGGCAACTTCTGGGAACGCGCCTTCGACGGCTCGGCCGCGCCGTTGGCGCTGATTGTGGCCGGGACCTGGCTCAGCAACGGCCCAGTGGGAATCATGGCTGCCTATCTGCTGGCTGCCGTCGCGCTGGTCTCTGCTGGGATGGAAAAGTCGCTGGTGCCGGTGCTGCGCGCCGCTGTGGGCACGATCTTGGGAATGGGGCTGGCATCGCTCTATCTGATTCCAGCCATCTGGGAAAGAAAGTGGGCAAGCATTCAGTTGGCCTTCACCCTCAGTCATGCTGTGGTGGAAAACAACTGGCTCTTCGCCCGTCATGCCGATCCGGGCATGCTTTCTCACGACGTGTTTTTGATCCAGGTCTCACTGGTCGCTGTCGCGATGCTCGTGGTCGCCTTCGTCGGAGGCGCGATTGCCTGGTTTCGCGGCGTCGTGCCCGGTGAGCGCAGATGGTGGCTCCCGCTCGCCCTCATTCCGCCGGCAGTCCTGTTCCTGCTGCTTCCGGTCTCGCTGCCAGTTTGGAATGGTTTGCCGGAGTTGCGCACGCTACCGTTTCCCTGGCGCTGGCTCGTGGTTCTCGAAGCTCCGATGGCGATATGTTTTGCCTCGGCCGCCTGGTTCGACCGCAGGGCCCTGCGCATTCCCATGCTGGCCGCGTGTGCGGCCCTCTTTGTGGGAATCAGCCTGGCGTCATTCCCGTTGTGGTTTGTCGATGGCACGTCGCTTGAAGCCTCAATCCAGAGATCCGTGCGAGAGGACGTCGGCGTTCTTGGCCAGCCCGAATACGCGCCGCCCGGTATTCGATTTCCGCAGGTGGACCGCATCGTGCATAGCGCCTGCCTGCTGGACAGTCCGCCAGACGCGACACTCCAGAGTGAAGCCGGCTCAGCTCCTGCGTGGGACGGGGAAGCAGCCAGTTGCAACAGTTCCTCCTGGCAACAACCGGTTCTGCTCGGCGGTTCATCCGGTTCGGACGCAGCCCCGTATATGCAAGAGCAGAGACGGATCGTGGGAGTCGCCGAACACGCCGGTTACCTCATTTTGCGGCTGCGATATTACCCGGCATGGGGCGTAAAGGTGAATGGAATTCCGGTGACGCCGAGGGCCGAGCGAGAACGCGGCTTGATGGCCGTGCCGGTATCGCAGGGAAAGGTCCAGGTATCGGTTGATTGGACAACAACCGGCGATGTAGTGGCGGGGCGCTGGGTGAGCGCAGTTGCGTTGCTTCTGGTCACAGGTTTGTATTTATTCGAGCGGAAACGATTGCAGGCTCATCTAAGCATGGGCAGGGCAAGTTCGTTGGTCGCCAATGCGGAACCGAAGCTGCGCAACGTCATACCGTCAGTGCGGACAGGCAGTCGAAACACGCCATCCAGCAAGAAGCCGAAAAACGCCAGGCGGAAATGAGTTCGCAGTAAGCCAATTGGTCGCTCGCGGCTTCGCCTCTACACAATCCGGCCGTCGCGGATGTGCACCGACCGGCCGGCGTACGCGGCCGCCTCCGCGTTATGCGTGATCATCAGGATCGTCTGGCCCGTGCGCTCGTTCAGGTCCTTGAGCACGCCCAGTACGGCGGCCGAGCTCTGGCTGTCCAGGTTGCCGGTCGGCTCGTCGGCCAGCAGGATGGCCGGATGGTTCACAATGGCGCGCGCGATAGCCACGCGCTGCTGCTGCCCGCCGGAGAGCGCGCGCGGCTTGTGCTTCAGGCGGTCCTGGATCCCCAGCAGCTTCAGCACCTCCACAAACTCCGGCGTAAACTCGGTCGAGCGTCCGCCGATGAACTCCACGATCTTGATGTTGTCCTCCGCCGAGAGCGTCGGCAGCAGGTTGTACTTCTGGAAGACGAAACCCACGGTCGTCTTGCGCAGGTCCGTCCGCTCCCGGTTCGACATCAGCTCCAGGTCCTTGCCGTCGATCACCACCGTCCCCGCGCTGGGCGGCGTCAACCCTCCCAGAATATGAAACAGCGTCGATTTGCCCGACCCCGACGCGCCTACAATGGCCACAAACTCGCTGCGCGCAATCTCCAGGTCCACGCCGCGCAGCGCATGAACATCCACATCGCCCACATGGTAGACCTTGGTCAGCCCATGCACCTCGATGATGGGTTCCGTTCCCGTTCGCGCCGGCCTTGCCGCAACTGTTCTCTTACTCATACGAAAGCGCCTCGGTCACATCCTGTTTCACGGCCTTCACGCCGGGAACGATCACCCCCAGCATCGCGCCCACAATCGCAATCCCGCCCGCATACGCCCACCACTCATACACCGTCTCCTGCACCAGGCTGGCCGGCACGGCGTGCTGCATCAGCCACTGCGTCCCGTAGGTCATGGCAATGCCCACTCCGGTGCCCAGGACCGCCAGCAGCACCGTCTCGCGCAGCAGCAGGCCCAGCACCAGTCCTGAAGAGCCGCCCACCGCCTTGATGATCCCGATCTCCCGCGTCCGCTCCAGCACGGCGGTATACATCGCCATGAAGACCACGATGAAGCCCACAATCACCGCAACCGAAATCACAACCCAGATGAAGTCCTTCAGCATCCCCACATTGCTGATCGAATACATCGAGGTCAGCTCTTCCATGGTGAGAATCGGATAATCCGGCAGCTTGGCCTTCAGGTCGCTCACCACCTGGTCGGCCAGTTTGGGATCGTCCAGCTTCCCGTAGATCACAGTCACGTGGCCGGGGCTTCCCATCAGCGCCTGCAGCGCGGAGAGCCGCACGCAGATGCGCGCCAGCTTGCCGCCCTCGAAGATGCCCGAGATCTTCCAGTCGTGGTTGACCAGGCGCAGCGTGTCGCCCACATGCAGGTGCTTCTGCTGCGCGTAGTATCTGTCCACGGTGATGTCGTCTTCGCCCGCCGGATCGCCGCCCGCAAGATAGGTGAACCCGCCGCTCATCTTGTTGAACGCGGCAAAGTCGAGTCCGGTAATCGAGTCGGGGAAGGTCAGGCTCTGGATGGCCGTTCCCGTGGCCAGCGCCACGTGCGGCTGCTGCATCATCCACGCCACATACTTGTCGCTGATCGGCGCAGAACTGAGCGACGACATCACGGTGGAGTTGGGCGGCCGCATCACAATGTCCGCGCCCACGCCGCGCGCCCGCGCCGCCGTCGAGTCCAGCGTGCCGTGGCTCACGCCCACCAGGGTCAGGATCATGGTCACTTCCACCGCGATCGCCAGCACGCTCAGAAGCGTCCGCACCGGCCGGTGGGTAAGGTTCGCGAAGATCAGCTTGTTCAACACCGTCGTTAAGTCTACCCCACTCGCGCGGTCCTGCTCTCGCAATGGAGAATGGCGGCCCTCAAATCCGGGTGCGCTTATACTGATCTAGCTCCGGCTCTCTCAACATTCGTATGAAGAAAAAACTCCGCGTTGGCATTCTCTTTGGCGGCCGCTCCGGCGAGCATGAGGTCTCGCTGCTCTCGGCCGCCTCCGTCCTCAAGGCCATCGACCGCAAGAAGTACGAGGTCGTCCCCATCGCCATCGACAAGCAGGGCCGCTGGCTCTGCGGCGACCAGGCCCAGCGCCTGCTCGCGGGCCCCGCGCCGGCACTGCTCAGCGCCGCAAGTGAGGCCGACCTTGAGTTCGCCACCGCCGCCGCCGTCCTGCGTTGCGGCGAGCCGCTCCAGATTCCACCCCCGCACCCGATGCGGCGCGCCACCGACCGCCTCGAACGCAGCACCGGGGCCCATCTTGCGCAGCCCGGCAACCCGCTCGCCGCCTCGCTCGACGTCGTCTTCCCCGTGCTGCACGGCACCTTCGGCGAGGACGGAACCATCCAGGGCCTCTTCGAGCTGGCCGACATCGCCTACGTCGGCTCGGGCGTTCTCGGCTCCTCCGCGGCCATGGACAAGGACGCCATGAAGCGGCTCTTCGCCGCCGCCGGTCTGCCCCAGACCCCGCATGTCGCTCTGCTGCGCAGCCAGTGGCGAGCCGACCCCAAACGCGCCACGCGGCTCATCGAAAAGTCGCTCCGCTATCCGCTCTTCGTCAAGCCGGCGAACCTCGGCTCCTCGGTCGGCATCAGCAAGGTCCACGCCCGCGCCGAGCTGGCCGTGGCCCTCAATCTCGCAGCCAGATTCGACCGCAAGCTCATCGTCGAGCAGGGAGTCGGCGGCCCGGGCGTCAAGCCGCGCGAGTTCGAGGTCGCCGTCCTGGGCAACGATGCGCCCGAGGCGTCGGTGGTCGGCGAGATCGTTCCCAACCGCGAGTTCTATGACTACGACTCGAAGTACGCCGACTCGCCCGAAGACCCGTCGATCCCCATCATCCCCGCCAAGCTCTCCCAGTCCGAATCGAAGCAGGTCCGCGCGATTGCCCTCGCCGCCTTCCGCGCCTGCGACTGCGCCGGCCTGGCCCGCGTCGACTTCCTCATGGAACCGGCACGCGACGCCAAGGGCCGCAAGATCAAGAAGCCTCGCATCTTCCTCAGCGAGATCAACACCCTGCCCGGATTCACCAGCATCTCCATGTATCCCAAGCTCTGGCAGGCCAGCGGTATCTCTTACAGGAAGCTGATCGACCGGCTGATCGCGCTCGCCCTCGAACGGCGCCGCGAGAAGCGGAAGACGCGCTTCACCAAGCTCTGATCCCCCCTCGCAACGTCGGCCCGCACGTTCTAAGATCGGAACGGGGCGAAGCAGTCAGAGCCATCAGCCCCAAGGAGCCAGTTGCCAATGAAGCGAGCAATCTTCACCGTCCTCCAGTTCGTGTTGTTCCTCGTTGCGTTTGCGATCGGCGGCTTTCTGCCGATCCTGAGCGTCTTTCTCCCCAGCTTTCTGCGCGTGCCCTCGGTCATGACGAAGTGGGCGAACGGGACGCGCGGCTTCCAGTGGGACGGCATTCTCCTGATGCTCGCGCTCCTTGTCCTCATTCTCCTCATCGAGGCCCTGCGCAAGCGCATTCGCTCTGCCGCCCCGTGGACGGCGCTGGCGCTGGCGCTGGCCGCGGTCGCCGGGCTTGCCATGAAGTTCGGCTTCATGTCCTTCGACAGATAGGCCGCGACAGGGAATTTATTCGTCTCTCTCAGCCCATGACCGGCGAACGTTTGCCGCTATGCACGATCCGCCGGCTTGCGTTTGCTAGACTGTAGCCAAGGGCTAACGTCTCTCACCTATCTACCGTTGCCAGACAATTATGCCGATGTATTGGTAATATCCCGGATGGAAAATTGTACGTCCATCGTTTCCCGTCGTGAATCCTGATTCTGTAGTACTTGCACTTGTTAAAAAGGACGATTCCTCCCATGGGCCTGCCAACCTACGACCCGCGCGACCTCGATGTTGACGGCCCGGATCTTTCCAGGCGCCGGATCGCGTATTTTTCCATGGAGATCGCTCTCTCCAGGGAGCTGCCGACCTACTCCGGCGGACTTGGAATGCTGGCCGGCGACACGCTGCGCTCCGCGGCGGACATGGCCGCGCCGATGGTCGCCGTCTCGCTGGTGCATCGCTGCGGGTACTTCCGCCAGAACCTGGACCCGGTCGGCCAGCAGACGGAGTCCCCCGTTCCTTGGTCGCCCGAGACCACGCTTCCCAGCGCGCGGCAGGTGGTGTCCATCTCCATGCAGGGGCGCAAGGTTGCGGTCTGCGCATGGCGGTACGACGTAAAGGGGGACGCGGGATACGTCATCCCGGTCTTTCTGCTGGACACAGACCTCGAGGGCAACGACCCCTACGACCGGCGCCTGACCGACACCCTCTACGGCGGAGACACCTACTACCGGCTCTGTCAGGAGACGGTGCTGGGCCTGGGCGGAGTGGCCCTGCTGCGCGCGCTCGGCGCAAAGCCCGAGGTCTACCACATGAACGAGGGCCACGCCGCGCTGCTCGGCATCGGCCTGCTGGAGGAGCGACTGGGCGCCGCCTCGCTCGATCAGGCAACCAAGGACGACGTTGCGGCCATCGCCCAACGCTGCGTCTTCACCACCCATACCCCGGTGCCCGCCGGAAACGACCAGTTCGGCATCGACCAGATGTATACCGTGCTCGGCGCCGAGCGCGGCAGGGCCATCGAACGCTTCGGATACCTGCACAATGCGCTGCTCAACATGACCTATCTGGCGCTGCACTTCTCGCGCTATGTGAACGGCGTTTCCATGCAGCATGGCAAGGTCTCGCAGGAGATGTTCTCCGACTGCCGCGTCCCCGTCCACTCCATCACCAACGGCGTCCATGCGGCTACGTGGATCTCAAAACCCTTGCAGGCCCTGCTCGACGCGGAGGTCCCCGAGTGGCGGCGCGACAACCAGTACTTCCGTTCCATCTACGGCGTCTCGCTCACCAAGATCGCCAACTGCCACGCCCGCAGCAAGCAGCGCCTGCTGGATGAGGTGGCCCGGCGCACCGACAAGCAGTTCAACCCCAATGTTCTTACGCTCGGCTTTGCCCGCCGCGTGGCAACCTACAAACGCGCCAGCCTGCTCTTCTCCGATCCCAAGCGGCTGGCTAAGATCGCAAAAAAAATCGGCGGAATACAAATCCTCTTCGCCGGCAAGGCCCACCCCGCGGACGCCGCGGGCAAGGGCTTGATCCGCGATGTCTTCACCGCGGCCGCCAGTCTCAAGGTGGAGAGCGTGAATATGCTCTACCTGGAGAACTACGACTGGGAGCTGGGCGCGCTGCTCACCCAGGGCGTCGACCTGTGGGTCAACACGCCGCTCCGCCCCTACGAGGCCTCCGGGACCTCCGGAATGAAGGCCGCGCTCAACGGCGTGCCCAGCCTCAGCGTGCTCGACGGATGGTGGATCGAGGGATGCGCCGAGAACCTCACCGGGTGGGCCATCGAACGGGCCGACACCGAGGAGGGCGAGGCGGCCAGCCTCTACGACAAACTGGAGAACCTGATCGCGCCGCTCTACCAGAGGCCCAGCGCATGGGCGCGCATGCAGCAGCACTGCATCGGCATCAATGGCACATTCTTCAACACCCACCGCATGTTGGCGCAGTACTACTCCAACGCCTACTTCCCCCAGATCTCGCCCCAGGAGGCGGTCCAGATCGGGGTCGATCTTCAGGCAGACGCCGCGAAGTCCTCCGCCGGCAAGGAAAGCACGAAGCCCTCGGCCGCCAAGGAAAGCAAGAAGCCCTCCGCCGGCAAGGATGAAACGGATTCCCCGCTCGAATAGACCCCCCTCGCCTGACCGGTTCTCAGTCCTCGGTTTTGCAGTTACTGGCCACTTACCACTCGCCTTCAGCGCAGGCCAGCGTGGATCACGCGCACCTCGGGCATCTGCTGGTTCCAGTTCTCCGGCACCGTCTCGAAGGTCAGGCGGAACTCGCGGTCGTCGCCCGGCTTCAGCGGGGCCGCGCTCACCGGCTCGGTGTCGATGTACGGGTCTTTCATGCGAATCAGTGCTAGCGGCACCGTGTCGATCTGCGGGGCCAGGTCCTCGTCGTTGCGGAAGACCACCTGCACCGTAACCGCGGTCACCGTGCGGTCGCCGGTGTTGCCGATGTGCCCGTCGAGATACGTCTGCTTGCCGCCCGTAAGGTTCTCCGACTCGCTCATCGCAAACTGCGTCAGCGGAAGGCTTGCCGCGTACGCGTCGGCAGGCAGCAACGTGCTGGGCGCCTCCACCGGCTTCTTCCGCCCCAGGAACACAAGCGCGCCAACCAGCACCACCACAATCAGCGCAGCCACGCCCCACGCCGCCACCGGCATCCCGCCGCGCCGCTCCAACTCCTCGGCAAAGATCGGCGCATCGCCCTTCGGCGCTTCCCTGCCCGCGCCGCTCTGCTCGCCAATGTGGGAACCGTCCCGTTCGCTCATAAGCCGAAATTCTATACCGCAGCCGAATTCTATACCGCGCAGGTCCCGTTGAGCAGGTCCGCTTCCTCCCTACCCGAAGCTGGCCCGCTTCACGCTCTGCCGGAAGTCCTTGCCGCGCATCTCCACCGCCACGCACATCTCCTGCAGCCGCGAGCGCATCCGTTCCCCGATGCGGTCGCCCAGCGTCTCTCCGCTCATGGCCCGCTCGGCGTCCTCCTGCTCGGCGCTCTTCTTTCCCGACCGGCGGCCGGGCGTCGCCCCCAGCGCCTCCGCGTTGGGATAATTCGTGGTAATGATCGTCGTCCGCCGGTCGTTGTAGCGGCTGTTCAGAATGTGAGCCACGGTGTCCCACACCCAGTCGCTGGGCTTGGCCGCGCCCAGCTCGTCCAGCACCAGCACCTCGGCCTCGAAGACCGGCCGCAGCACCTCCAACTCGGTCGCCGCCACCTTCTGGTTGTAGCTGTTCTGCACCTCTTTCAGCAGCTCCCGGTAGTCGTAGAACAGCCCGTGCGCCCCGCGTTCCTGCACCAGTTCCTTCAAAATGCCCACCGCGATATGCGTCTTGCCCACGCCCACCGGCCCCACCAGCAGCAGCCCCTTGCCGTCGGTCTCCACCGGATAGCCCTTCACAAATCCGCGCGCTTGCACCAGCGCAGACTGCAAACTCCTGTCCGCGCCGTCATACTTCGGCTCGAAGTTCTCCAGCGTGCACTCCTCATACCGCCGCGGAATCTTCGCCTGCTCCAGCATCCGCTGGGCGCGCCGCGCCACGCGGCACTCGCAGGGGCGCGCCACCTGCCGCCCGCCCTCCTCCACAATGCGCAGCCCCGACCCCTCGCACAAACTGCAAATCTCTTCCATTGACTTCAACCCCGTCCCCCTCAGTATCGCAGCACCGGCCCCTCGCCGCCGCCCCGAATCGAATCGCGCGGTGTGGGAATCCACGGTCAAAAGAGGAAAGAGAGACCTGATAACAGATGCCGCAAGCAACGGCAAAGAGATGCCGGCTCGCCATGATAAAATCACATCAGTGTGCCATCGTGCCCCTGAAACAGCCCGGGGCTCTGTGGGCCCCCGCGACAGGCCGATCGATGTGACGGGCACCGCACCCGTTGCAAGCGAACCGCGGGTCGGCAGGCAACATCCGAACCAAGAGAGAGAGATTCATGCCCAAAGAAGGAATCCATCCGAAGTACGCCACCATCCACGTCAAGTGCGCCTGCGGCAACGCGTTCGAGACCCGTTCCACGCACAAGGGCGATCTGGTGGTCGAAATCTGTTCCGCCTGCCACCCGTTCTTCACCGGCAAGCAGAAGCTGGTGGACACCGCCGGCCGCGTCGAGCGCTTCCGCCGCAAGGTGGCCAACGCCGACGCCGGCAAGGCTGAGGCCGCAGCCAAAGCAACTGCAGCCAAAGCTGGCGCGACCAACGCCGCCGCAACCAAATAACCGCAACCGTTACACACGCGAGGGGCCTCCGCCAGCGCGGAGGCCCTTCCACTTAACCCGCTAAACTGAACGCAGATGAAGAAGCGCTACACCCTCGAGCAGAAGAAGTGGGACTCGCCCGCCGACCACGCGATGCCCGAGCACAGCCGCGTCCCCGCCAGCTTCACCGTCGGCCGCGTGCGCATCGCTCCGGCCACCGTGCTCGCTCCCATGGCCGGAGTCACAGACACCGTCTTCCGCCGCTTCATCAAGAACGCCAGCGTCTTTGCTACAGCTCCGACTCCCTCGCAAAATCCTTTGTCATTCCGTAGCGCAGCGGAGGAATCTGCTTCTCTCAGCAGCCAGGTAGAGACCCAAACCACCAACCAGCAATCCGGCTGTGGCCTCATCATGACGGAGTTCACCTCCGCCGACGGCCTCGCCCGCACCCGCGAGTCCAAGCGCAAGCGCTACCTCACCTACTACGACGACGAGCACCCCATCTCCGCGCAGCTCTTCGGCTCCAACCCCGCCACGCTCGCCGACTCCGCGCGCATCGTCCAGGACTGCGGCTTCGACCTGGTCGATCTCAACCTCGGCTGCCCCGCCAAGCGCGTAGTCCGCTGTAACGGAGGCTCCGGCCTGCTGCGCGACCTGTCGCTGATCGAGCGCATCTTTCGCGCCATTCGCGCCGCCGTCTCCATCCCCTTCACCGTCAAGTTCCGCATGGGATGGAACGACGCGGAGATCGTCTGCGTGGACCTCGCCCGCCTCGCCCAGGAGTGCGGCCTCAACGCCGTCGCCCTCCACGCCCGCACCCGCGAGGACGGCTACACCGGCCAGGCGCGCTGGCAGTACATCGCCGCCGTGAAAGACGCCGTGCGCATCCCCGTCATCGGCAACGGCGACATCCGCACCCCCGAGGACGCCGCCGCCATGGTTCACGCCACCGGCTGCGACGCCATCATGATCGGCCGCGGCGCGCCCGCCAACCCCTGGATCTTCCGCCAGATCGCCCAGTACACCGCCAGCAAGGAGGCCACCGGTCTCGGCAGCTACGACATCCCCACCGATCAGGACCGCTACCGAATGATCCGCACCTACTTCCAGATGCTGGTCGACGAGATCGCGCAGGAAGAGGCCGCTGAAGCCGCGCGCGCCGCCGCACTCATCGCCAGCGGCCAGATCGTCAACGGAGAGCAGATGCTCAAAGCCCTCCGCCCCCGCGACGCCGTCGGCAAGATGAAGCAGTTCGCCGCCTGGTTCACCCACGGCGTCCCCAACGGCGCACACCTGCGCAAAGCCATCTTCGAGGCCCGCTCCGGCCCCGCCGTCCTCGCCGCCGTCGAATCCTTCTTCGCCAACCGCGCCAGCAACCCTGCGCAGGAAACCCAGCCCAACGAAGCCTTTCCTCTCTTCTCCGACGCCTGCGGCTAGGCAGACACGCGCGAAATATACCTTCGCTCAGCTCTTCGCGGCGTCCCCGCTCCGCTTGCGCCAGACCACCTTAATCTGCCTGCGCCAGCGCTCGTCCAGCGCCACCAGTTCCCACTCCACCCGCGGCGACAGATAGCGCAGCACCACGTCGGTCGCCGGATGCACCCGCAGCGCCGGGGCCACCAGATACAGCCTCGGATCGCTCTCCGCCAGCCTCACGCCGCCGAAGTACCCATGCCGCTGAAACTCGCCCAGCCCGCTCGCCGCATCGGGATTCTGCCGATGGTGCCAGCGCACGCGCACCCAGTAGTCCAGCCCCTGCAGCGCCAGGTGCAGGTCCTCGTCCGCCTTCAGCTCGATCACCGCCAGCCGCCCGTCCCTGTCCACCGAGAGCAGGTCCAGCATTCCGCGGTCCGCCGCCGCGAACGCCGGCACCTGCGTGTACACATGCGCCCGGTCCAGCCGCGCGTCGATCGGCGAAACGTCGCGCCGCAGCTCGCTCTCCAGCCATCGCTCCGGCTGCATCCGGTACAGCGCATCGCACTTGTCGCCTCCAGCCTCGCGCCGCTCAAACAGCCGCTCCACCAGCTCGCGCAGCTCCCCCGCATTCTCCTCCGTCAGCGGGGTCTCATTGGCCCCCGCGCCAAACGTGATCTCCTGCACGCGGTTGAAGCTCTGGCCCGCGTAGCCCATCCGCACCCGCGCAAACTCCAACCCGTGCAGCCGAAACGCCATCTCCACGCCGCTCTGAACCCTCTGCTCCACCACCGCGCGCATCGCCTCCGGCACCAGCGCCATCACGCGCGCCGCCGCCTCCGCAAAGCGCTCCCGCGCCGCCTCGTCATTCGGCGCGTGGACCAGCCGCGTCGTCAGGTTCCCCTGGTCCGCCGTGTCCTTCTGTTCCAGCTCCTCGGTCTTCTCGTCGAACTCCCACAGCTCCCACTGCGCAGCGTCCGCATTCATCCAGGGAAGCCGCGATGCGGTCAGCACCGCCATGCCGCGCGGCACAATCAGCCGCAGTCCCCGATATTGACGCCACGGCCGGCGGTCGCCGCTGGTCTCGCGGCAGTGCGCCAGCCACAGCACGCCCAGCGTCAGGATCCCGTCGGCCGTCGCCTGCGTCTCCTCCGCATTCACCGCGATCACCGCCCACGCCTCGTGCCCATGCACCAGCGAGCCGCGCGCATAGGCGGGCCCAAAGCTCTTCTCCAGGTCCATTGCGGTACGGAACCCGTCTGCCTTCCACTCGCCCCACGCGTCGCCAGAGCCGCCGCCGCGCAGCATCACCCGCTCCAGCGCCCTCAGGTAGTGCACCCGCGTCGCCTCGCGCGTCGAGGGCGTTCGCCGGTCGCGGTCGCCAGAATCTCCAGCGAACCGGGCCGCGTCTGCCCGAATCGCTGTGTCGTCAGGCGCAGCATTCGATCGCGCACCGCGCCGCGTTCCACCGCCGCCGTCACTCGCCGTACAACATTGCGCTCCTCGCTCCAAAGTTGCAGCGTGCATCGCCCGTGCTCGGTGGCAAGCGAGTACTTCGCCGCCCGCATGTCGAAGAGGACCTTCCCCTCCTCCGTCACCACCGCCTTCGGATGCTCCGCCAGAAAACACTCCAGCGCCGCCGCAATCTGCTCGACGCTCTGCGTGGGTTCAGCGGATGGGATTCCAGACCTTGTCATGTGCAGCAAAGTCTAACAAAGACTGTGCTGCAATCCATGCTTCCGGCCCCTTTTCTTTTACTTCCAGCCCCTCTTCTTGCGCAGGTGCGTGATATGCGCCACATGGTGGCGCGAGTGCCACGCATACAACAGCGTCGCCCCTTCCACCGTCATCGGGCCCATCTGCGGGTGCTTGAAGCCGCGCTGCCAGTCGTCCGCGGTCAGCGACTCCAGAATTCGCACCCAGCGCGCGTGCAGCCCCTCGATAATGTCCAGCGACAGTCCCACCGGCGCCGTCGACGAATCCACCAGCAGCGCCCACCCCTTCTCGTCGTACGGTGAGATCAGCGGCCAGTCCTCGGTCAGCGCCTTGCGCAGCCGGATAAACGCATTCATGTGGCTGTCGGCCACATGGTGCACCACCTGGCGCAGGGTCCATCCGCCCTCCCGATAGGGCGTGTCGAGCTGGCTGTCGTCCAGCCCTTCGACGGCATCGCGCAGATGGCAAGGCAGCCCCTCCAGCGTCGCAATCGCGTCGATTCTCTCGGCGGCTGCGACGTTGCCGGGGCTGGCATAGGGTCCAATGGGGAACCGCGGGTCGATGGTCTGCCATTCAAGGTTTGTGCTCATGGATTGAAAAGGTAGCACATGCCCCCATCGCTTGCCCATAGTCCTCCGCCCCCGCCGGGTATCGGCAGCAATGGTCTTCGGTAACGTGGCGGGTCCTGCATCCAGCATCTCGATTTTGATCTGTGGTTTTTGGCGTACCCTTAAGACTCGGCCAACACTCCCGGCCGTTCTTTCGCAGTTCCGGAGCCTCTCCCTTTGCGCCTTCTCATCCTTACCGCAACCGCCGCTCTCGCCGTCGCCGCAGCCGCCGTCGCCCAGCAGCCGCCCGTTGCAGATCAGCCCCTCGCCCCCGCCCGCGCCTATCTCGGCTTCGACCGCAACGACTACCCCGGCGACGCCGCGCTGCCCGAACTTCGTCTGAACTTTGACTTCACCGGCTACTGGCTCACCAACCCTCCGGGAACCGACCGCAACTCCTGGCTCGGCACTCGCGACCGCCTCGCGCGCGCCGGCTTCGGCTTCCTCATCGTCGCCAATGGCCGCCTCGACGCGGAGCTCATCCGCGCGGCCAAACAAGGCAACTCCCCCGCCGCACTTGGCCGCGCCGACGCCGCCGACGCCGTCGCCGCCGCCCGGCGCGAGGGCTTTCCTGCCGGGGCCATCATCTTTCTCGATCAGGAGGAGGGCGGCCGGCTCCTGCCCGACACGGCCAAATACCTATTCGCCTGGACCGAAGCCGTCGCCCACTCCGCTTATCTCCCCGGCGTCTACGCCAGCGGCCAGCCCGCCGACGACGGCCCCGGCCCCAACGGCAAAACAGTCTTCATCACCACAATCCAGGACATTCGCGCCCGCGTCGAGGCCGGCCGCCTGCACCCCATCGCCTTCTGGGTCGCCCAGGACGCCTGCCCGCCCGCACCCGGCTGCGTCCTGCAGCCGCCACCGGCCGAGCTCAGCGGCACGCCCGATGCCGCCGCCTGGCAGTATGCGCAATCTCCCCGCCGCCGCTCCATCACCCAGGCCTGCGCCCGCACCTACGCCCCCGACGGCAACTGCAACACCCCCGCTCCCGCCCCCCTCTTCGTCGATCTCTCCACCGCCCCCACCCCCGACCCCTCCCACGGCCGTTGAGCAGGTTGTTGGGACAGGCCCTCAGGCAGCATCTCCCCAATTTGCCTCTAACAGCGGCTTTCCCTCTTCCGGCTCGCGCCGGCCCGCATCGCGCTGGCCCGCACCGCGCTGGCCCACGTCGAACCGGGCCACCATGTTCCGCAGTCCGAGCGCCAGGTCGAAGAGTTGTTCGCAGGCGCGCGCCGAGAGCTGCGATCCGTCGGCGGATTCGATGGCAAGCTCGCTGATCTGGCTCATGCTGGCATTGATCTGCTCTGTCGCGGCCGCCTGTTGCGTCGCCGAGCTGGCGATCTGGGCCACCATGGTGCCCACCGTGTCCGCCTCGCGGATAATCTTCTGGATCGACTCGCGCGCAATGCTTGTGGCCTCCGCGCCCTGCTCCACGGCCGCGGTGCCGGAGCGCATCTGCCGCACCGCATCCACGGTGATCGTCTGCACGTTCTGGATCACCGCCGCAATCTCCTGGGTTGCGGCAGCGGTCCGCTCCGCCAGCCGGCGCACCTCGCCCGCCACCACGGCAAAGCCGCGTCCCTGTTCGCCCGCGCGCGCCGCCTCGATGGCCGCATTCAACGCCAGCAGGTTGGTCTGCTCGGCGATCTCGTCGATCACCCCGACAATCCTGCCAATCTCATCGGACCGGGTGCCCAGGTCCTCGATCTTGGCCGCCGATTCACGCACCGACTGTGCAATTTCGCGCATCCGCTCCAGCACGTCCTCCACGATCTTTCCGCCCTCGCGGGCGCTCGCGGCCGCGCTCTTGGCGGAGCTCGCGGCGCTATTCGAGTGCAGCGAGACCTCGCGCACGGTCGCCGCCATCTGATGCATGGTGGTGGCGATCTGCCCTACCTGCTGCTTCTGGTTTTCCGCGCTGCTGGCGGCCTCGGATGCGGTCGCCGAGATCTCGCGGCTCGATCCCGAGACATTCTCCGCGGTCGATGCAATCGACAGCATCACGCGGCGCAGGCTGTTCTTCATCTTGTTCAGCCCCTGCGCGGCCCTGCCCATCTCGTCGTCGCTCTCCACCTCCATGTCCTCCACCATCAGGTTGTTGGAGGAGACTCGCTCGATCATCTCCGACATTCTGTGGATCGTGTTGACGATCGACCGCGCAATCACGTAGGCAATCGTCGATCCGATCGCCAGGCCGGTAAACGCCAGAATCAGCATCAGCGTCTTGGACCAACTGTCTTCGGCCCCCTGCCGCAGCTGCGCGTCCCGTCTTCGCGTATTGAGCGACAGCTTCATGTCATTCATGGCATTCGCCAATGCGTCGCTCGCCGCCTTCCCCTCATCCTCCCTGAACATCTCGTTTGCACCGCTTGTGTCCCCCGACCGGTACCTGGCGACGACCTGGTCGTTGCGGCGGACATAATTCTCCCTGGCCAGTTCGATCCGCGCAAACTGTTCCCTGGCCTCATCGGTTGTCAGCAGCGGCTGTAGATCTTCCATCGCATTGCGGAAGTCCTGCTCGCCGTGTTCATACAGGCGCAGGTTGTCGTTGCCCTTGCCCATCAAAATATCGCGCTCGCCTACTCTCTGGGTAAGCAGGTCCTCTTGCAACGCACTGTTGATGTCTTTCATATGGGAGTACAGATACACTTCCTGCGAGGCCTTCTGGCCAACCACCGCCGACCGGTAGCCCACCAGGCCCATCGCCGCGATGATCGCAAGCAGCGATCCAAATCCGATCGCAATCTTCGGCTTAAGTCCAATTTTTCTTAGATTCATCCCTGGCATCCTTTGAACCGCGTCCCAACGGAGCTCTTCATGCAACGGCGCCCGCGCCCAGGCGCGTGCCGACGCGGCCTCACCTTCTCCCTATCGGCCTGCCGCACGCGCACTTGACACCGCAGGGGCCATTTTGCCTCCCACCGCATGGGTTTCCATCCTGAGTCCACACCTGCAACTTTTCTCTTTTCCCGCTCCGGCTCTGGGATAATCGGAGCAGCTCTAGCGGTTCCCGGCCCTTCGTCTGTCCGCGTCACGGCGTGCGCCACACAGGCGTGCGTCCGGATGCGGACCGGGTACAAACCGGGCCCCGCGCTTGCCCCCATGAAACCACTCAGGCTGGTCTCGACTCCAACCCGCAACCGCCGCCTCAACGAGGTCCTCGGCCTCGTGCTGCTGGTCTCCGCCGCGCTTCTCTTCCTCGCGCTGGCCACCTACACGCCAACCGACCCCTCCGCGAACACGGTGGGCAACTACGCCGCCGGAGCGCGCTCCTCCGCCGGGCTTGCCACTCGCCTGGCCGCCGGCCCGGCCCACAACTGGACCGGCCTGGCCGGAGCATGGCTCGCCGACCTCATCCTCCAGACCATCGGCATCGCCGCCTTCTTTCTTCCCATCGTCCTGGGACGGCTTGGCCTCTGCTGGATGCGCCAGCGTCCCGCCGGCTCCGCAATGGCGCGCCTGCTCGGCCTCGGTCTGTGGATCGTCTTCGCCCCGGCCGCCATCGGCCTGCTTCCGCGCACCCTCTACTGGCGTCACGCGCTGCCCATCGAGGGCGTCACCGGGCGCCTGCTCGCCGATGCCATGGTGCAGTACCTCAACCTTCCCGGCGCCTCCATCGTCCTCGCCCTGATGGTGGTATTGTCCGTCTACCTGGCCACCACCTTCACCTTCCACACCGCACGCGAGTGGATGGAGACGCACTTCTCCCTGCTGCGCAGCCTCTTCGACCGTCTGCGCAACTGGCGTGCCCGCCGCGCCCTGGCCCGCGCCGAAAAGCGCGCCCTACAGCAGCACATCGCCCTGCGCCAGCAGGCCGACTCGCTCGAACACGCCCCCGCGCTGGAGCCGGCCCTCACGCTGCAGCCCGCCCTCACGCCGGAACCCAGCCATGAGGTCTTTACCAGCCGCCGCGAACAGGCCCTCGAGCAGGCGGGAATGGAGCTGGAACTCCAGCACAAGCGCGTGGCAGACCCCACGCCCTCCACATTGCTCGCCTCTCTCTTCGGCTGGATGGGACGCAAGCGCCGCCGGCAGACTCTGCCCGCCACGCCGCCCGATGCCGCCGCCGATCAGCCTGTAGAAGCGCCCGCCTCGGTCTGGCAGTCCATGCCGCGCACTCATGTCGATGCGCCCCCCGCGACCGCGCTCAGCACCGCAGCCGCCGCCGCCGCGCCCTTCGCCGCCGAGCTGGCCGCCGCCGCCGCCCCGCTCAGCGCCCGCAATGCAGACGAGTCCGCGCGCCTCGAACTTCCCAATCTTCCTCCCGCGCGCCATCCGCAACCGCCCGCCACCGAGCCGTCTCCCGCCGCGCAACCCGCGCCGCTCGCCGCCCGCACCCAGCCGAACTCCATCGCCTTCGGCCGTCGCGCAGATGCAGACCTCAAGCAGGTCACCATCACCCCAAAGTCCATCCGCGGCTACAAGCTCCCGCCCTCCTCGCTGCTCTACCGCTCCGACGAGGTTCCCGTCGTCCGCGAAGAAGCCCTGCGCGCCGAAGCCCGCACCCTCGTCCAGAAGTGCGCCGAGTTCGGCGTCAACGGCCAGGTCACTCAGATCAACCCCGGCCCCATCGTCACCACATTCGAGTTCCACCCCGACGCCGGCGTCAAGTACTCCCGCGTCACAAGCCTGGCCGACGACCTCTGCCTCGCCATGGCCGCCGAATCTATCCTCATCGAGCGCATGCCCGGCAAATCCACCGTCGGCATCCAGGTGCCGAACCACGGCCGCGAGACCATCTGGCTGCGCGACGTAGTCGAGTGCGAGTCCTTCGTCCAGAGCAAATCCAAGCTCGCCATCGCCCTCGGCAAGGACATCAACGGCCGCATCGTCACCGCCGACCTCGCCGCCATGCCCCACATCCTCATCGCGGGTTCGACGGGATCGGGAAAATCCGTCGCCATCAACGCCATGATCATGTCCGTGCTCTTCAAGTCCACGCCCGAGCAGGTCCGCATGATCCTGGTCGATCCCAAGCGCGTCGAGTTGGGCATGTACGAGGGCATCCCCCACCTCTTCACCCCCATCATCACCGACATCAAGCTGGCCGCCAACGCCCTGCGCAACGCCGTGCGCGAGATGGAGCGCCGCCTCAAGCTGCTCGCCGCCAACCACGTCCGCAACATCGACCAGTTCAACAAGCTCTTCGACAACAACTCCGACTACCTCTTCGACGACGCCGACCAGGAGCCGCTGCCCTACATCATCATCATCATCGACGAGCTCGCCGACCTGATGATGCTCGACCGCGCCAACGTCGAAGAGTCCATCACCCGCCTCGCGCAGATGGCCCGCGCCGTCGGCATCCATCTTGTGCTGGCCACGCAGCGCCCATCCGTCGATGTCATCACCGGCCTCATCAAGGCCAACATCCCCACCCGCATCAGCTTCCGCCTGGCCACCAAGGTCGATTCGCGCACCATCATCGACAGCAACGGCGCCGAATCCCTCCTCGGCAAGGGCGACATGCTCTACCTTCCCCCCGGCACCAGCCGCGTGCAGCGCGTCCACGCACCCTTCGTCACCGAAAAAGAGATCTCCGCCGTCACCGCGTTCTGGAAGGAACAGGGCGAGGCGGAGTACGTCCACGGCTTCCTCGAAGGCCCCAAGGAAGACGACGCCAATGCCGCCGCCAACGGCGAGTCCAGCCAGGAGGACGACGACCTATTCGACGACGCCGTGCGCCTGGTCTTCGAGTTCGGCAAGGCCAGCACCTCGCTCCTCCAGCGCCGCCTGCGCATCGGCTACGGCCGCGCCGCCCACCTCATCGACATGATGGAGCACGACGGCCTGGTCGGCCCCGCCGACGGAAGCAAGCCCCGCGAGATCCTCAAAGCCCCCGACTACTACAAAGAAGTCGACGCCGCCCTGCGGTAACTGATACCACCAAATCGGGTGCCCCATCCTTTCGCGCGTTTGCGAAAGGGTGGGTTATCGTTTGCGGTAGCAAACGACCGTCTTCCTTCACCAACCCAGCTCTGAATGCTGTAAGATTTAGAGCCATGAAAACGAATTTGCAACTGCGGATTCTCAGAACTAACCCGATTTGAGACACGGCGGGTGCCTTCGGGGCACCACGACCCGCTGACCTCGAGACATTGGTCACCTTCAGAAAGGAGGGCTGCTTTTTCGATGCGCTATGCATATTTTTGCGACTTGCTCCTAATCGTTTTTTGCCTCGGGGGCTGTAGTAAGGGCACAAGAGTAGCGGTCACTTTCGACGATCTGCTTACCAAAGGCACGAGAGTAGAGGTCACTTCCGACGATCTGCTTACTTTTCGGTTACCCGACGGTCGGGAGTTCCAGGTGGACATTGTGGGCGAACCTTTTACCGGCCGCAACACGCCATTTGAGATGGCCATCAAAACAAATAGCAAAACGCCGGTAAAGGTCTCGATTGAGGATGTTCTCTATATCAATAAAGGCAATAAGAAGACCTATGAGCTTATCGTGTTTGCCGATCCGGATGTATTCAAGAAGAACGGAATACCGCTCCTCAGTGTGGATGCGAACAACCGCGAGTCATGGTCAATCGGAACGGAGCCGAGCACTTGGACCGGTGAGGGCCAGACAGGCCCAGAAGCTCGGCGCATCAGTGCTCTCGGGCATTCTGCATATTCCGATTTTAAGGCGATATCAGAGGTGGACGGTGCAGGCGACGTTGTACTCCATTTGGTGGCACCTGGTGGAGACCGGGGGGTCGAGATCGAGTCTCCCTATCGCCTTGTGGAGATTAAACACGCACATGACAGACAGTAGACGCTAAGACGCCAATTCCCGTGTTTACCAGCCGGACGCCTCAACCTTCAGCTTCACTCAGATCAGGCTCTTCGATTCTGAGACGTGGGATCAATCACCAGTCCATATTGCGCGCCGCCTTCAGCGCCACCACCCCCAGAGCGCAGATCGCCGCAATCAGCGCAATCCACAGCGCCTCGGGATGCCGCTCGCTGAAGGGACGAAGCTCCGCAGCCGGGGCCTTGTAGTTCGCATTCAGCCCCTCAGGCCCAAGCTCCGCCACCAGAGCCGCGCGCGATGCCACAAACAGCCGCGCGTAGTCATACTCCGGAGCTTCCAGCCTGGAATCGCCGTAGAACAGTGCCAAGCTCGCACCACTGGCAACCGGTGCCTCGAAGCAGATCTTCCGCTGGCGCATCTCCAGCCGCACCGCGGCAATCGGCAGCGGCTGGTCGTCGCCGTTTTCGACCTCGATCCAGACGCGCGCGGAGTGCTGCAAATTCGCTCCCAGAACAGCCGGAACCGATAGTTCCTGATGGTCGATCGTGTGCCCGCCCTGCGTGGAGTGGACCCACGAGATGGTTCCGGTCAGCTTCTCAAGATTAGGTTCGGCCATGACGCCGGTTGCATTGGTACCGGCCATGCTGGCGTCTGAGCTGGCATAGATGGTTACGTCCCGGCTGAAGTTGCCGCTATAGCCGGGCGCAAGATCAAAGGAAACTCGTTCTACTGGGACACGAAGCGGAAGAGGAAGGTCGAATCGCGTCTTACGGGGACTGGCCAGAACACCGGTGGTTGGGACAGTGACACTCGCAACCGTAGTGTAGAGGCTCTGCGCCTCGCGGCTGGGTGGCACCGACGCGCCGCGCACCATCTCCGGAACGAAGCGCGCCGCAGAACCCGGCGCGGCAGAAAGGTTGAGTGTCACATGAAGATGGCGAAACGTCGACTCCTGCAACGGAATCGTCGTATCCCGCGAGAGATGCTGCGAAGCAAGGTCGAAGAGCGTGAACGAGCCAAGCGCCGTCGCCTTGCCCCGTCCGCCCAGCGCGTCCGAGCCGGAGACCGTCGCCGAGGCAATAAAGTCATGCACCGCCGGATCAATCTCCAGCGTCACGCCGGTATAAGCACGCTCAGGCATCTCCAGATCGAAGACGATCTTCGCGCCACTCGCACCCAGATTCAGAACCCGCGCAGCCTCGGTCTCCTCACTCGCCGCCTCGCTCAGCGTAATCGCGTAGGGAACCTCATGCACCGCCGCGCCTGCAGCCGCCGCCTGCGCCGGAAAGATCCGCAGGTCGGTCAGCGAGGGCGCGGCGTGGGCGAAGATCGCCGCGTCCAGCACCGCGCACGCCTGTCCCGCGCCCCCTTGTCTCTCGCCTCCGGCCACGCGAATCGCGCGCTCATACTGCATCGCCCCCGGCTGCGCCACCGGCGGCTCGTTCGCGGCCGCCGCCTGCCACAGCAGCACCGCCAGCAGCACCGCACCCTTCATCGCGTAGCCCCGCAGTCTGCACCCAGCGCCGAATCGTCCCGGTCTGCCATCGCACTACTCTAACGCCTGAGCCGCAGCCGGGTCACGCCTCGACCGCAACGGGGTCACGAAAATCCATTCGCGCCAGTGGCGCTCGGATGCTTTGCCTGATACTCTACTCGCCAGCCATGACATCGCAACCCAGGCCGATGCGCGTGCTGGTCATCGACGACGACCCCATGAGCCGCGACCTGCTCCGCGTGCTGCTCGAGGCCGAAGGCTACGAGGTGGACTGCGCGGACTCCGGCGAGGACGCAATCACCTGGATTCACCACACTGCCACCGCGCCCGGCCTCGTACTCGCCGACGTGCAGATGCCGGGCCTCGCCGGCTCCCGGCTGGCCGGCGAACTCCGCAGCTTCTGCCCCCCGCAGACCCTCCTGCTGTTGATGAGCGGAAGCCGCCCGCCCGACCAGATCCTCGCGCGCTTCGACGGATTTCTGCTGAAGCCCTTCACCATGAAGGATGTCGCAGACATGCTGGCGGAGCACAATCCTTCCCCCAGCGCGAAAAAACCGCTTGTCAGACGAGAGCAATGGACCGTCGTCCCCGGCCCCGCCAGCCGTTCCCCCTCCAACTCCAGATTGGTCTCGATCGCCGCCTCTTCCGCGTCGCAGTCAGCATCCGCGAAAACCGCGCGCAGCCAACAGCAAGAGGTCCAGTCCGCAGAGACCGTCCCCGGCGGCAAATCCAGCGACGTGCAGGTGTTGAACGAGACAATCTATCGCCAGCTTGCAGCTTCCATGCCCACGCCGCAGCTCCACCAGATGTACGCGATGTGTGTCAACGATGCGCGCGAGCGCATCCGCTCCATGCGCCAGTCGGCGGCCTCGCGCGATGGAGCGGCCTTCGTGCGCCAGGCCCACGCCATCAAGGGCGGATGCGGAATGCTGGGCGCAACCGAGCTGCACCGGATGGCCGCGGAGCTGGAGGCGCGCGGCCTGCATGCTGGCGGAGCGGAGGTTAACTCTCTTGATGAGCTCTCCGCCGCGTGCGACCGGCTTGAGCGTATCCTTGGGTCACGCGTCTGAGCAAGCATTCCCAGTTGAGTTGTGCGAGGTGCCGTCAATGACTGCAAAAGCCGCAAAGACCAGGCAATCCGCAAGAAAACCTTCCCCGGCAGCCCCTGCCCTGCCCACCATCCGCATCGTCGTCGCCGACGATCATCCCGTGGTCCGCTACGGCGTCCGCAACATGCTGATGAACGAGCCGGGCTTCGAGGTGGTCGGCGAGGCGGAGGACGGCGACGATGCCATCACCCAGACCATCGAGCTGGAGCCGGACATTCTGCTGCTCGACCTGCTGATGCCGCGGCTTCCCGGCCTCGAAGCCATGCGGGCGATCATGACCAAGTCGCCGCGCGTCAAGATCGTGCTTCTCACCAGCACCATCTCGCAGCAGCAGATCATCGAAGCGCTGCAGATCGGCGCGCGCGGAATTGTGCTGAAGGACTCCGTCGCGGGCGACCTCACGGAGGCGCTGCGCGCGGTCCTCGGCGGCGACTACTGGATCGGAGGCGAGCGCGTCGCAAACCTGCTGAAGGCGCTGCAGGGGCTGCAGGCGCAGGCCGCCGCCCTGCCCGAACGCAAGACCTACGGCCTCACCCCACGTGAGCTCGAGGTCGTCACCTGCATCGTCGAGGGATGCAGCAACCGCGACATCGCCAAGCAGTTCTCCATCAGCGAGGAGACCGTCAAGCGCCACCTCTCCAACGTCTTCGACAAGACCGGCGTCTCCACCCGCCTGGAACTCGCCCTCTTCGCCATCGCCCACAAGCTGGTCGAGCTGTAAGCCTCAGGCAGCAGGCCCAAAACCCGCTTGGATGGTCGTTTTGTGTTATATGCACGCGGCTGGCGCTTCTGTAGTATCGAGCCATGGCTAACCCTCGGCAGGCTGAACTTCCCCTCTACGACCTTCTCGTCATCGGCTCCGGCCCCACCGGTTTGGCCTGCGCCATCGAGGCCCAGCGCCGGGGCTTTACCGCGCTGCTGGTCGATAAGGGCTGTCTCTGCAACTCGCTCTTCCACTACCCCGCGCACATGACCTTCTTCACCACGCCGGAGCTGCTGGAGATCGGCGACATTCCCTTCACCACGCCCAATCAGAAGCCCTGCCGCGCGGAGGCGCTGGAGTACTACCGCAAGGTCGCCGAGCGACACTCGCTCAATCTGTGCCTCTACGAGTCGGTCGAGAGCATCAGCGGCCACGACGACCAGTTCACCGTCCACACCGCCGACCGCTTTGGCCGCCCCATCGCCCACCGCGCGCGCAAGCTTGTCCTCGCCACCGGCTACTACGACCTGCCCAACAAACTCGGCATTCCCGGCGAAGAGCTCCCCAAGGTGAGCCACTACTACGACGATCCCCACCCCTTCTTCGGCCTCGATGTCGCCGTCATCGGCGGCAAGAACTCCGCCGCCACCACCGCGCTCGACCTCTGGCGACACGGCGCGCGCGTCACCCTGGTCCATCGCGGCCCCCAGATGCACAACCACGTCAAGTACTGGATCCTGCCAGACATCAACAACCGCATCGCCAGCGGCGAGATCGCCGCCTGCTTCTCCTCCACGGTCGCGCGCATCGCCGAAGACAACCTCACCATCGCCACCCCCCGCGGCGAGGTCAGCATCCCCAACGATTTCGTCTTCGCCCTCACCGGATACCACCCCGACTTCAGCTTCCTGGAGAAGCTCGGCATCCGCTTCGACGAGGCCAACGACCGCAGCCCCATCTGCAACCCCGCGACGCTGGAGTCCAACGTCCCCGGCATCTACCTCGCCGGTGTCATACTCGCCGGCCGGCGCACCAACGAGATCTTCATAGAGAACGGCCGCCTCCACGGCAAGCTCATCGCAGAAGACCTCCAGCTCAGGCTCCCCCACCCCCGCTGACGATCTGCTTCGCTACTTAACTACTTCTGCACCGAGAACGCGTACACCGTCTCCGAGCGCATCGTCTCGCCCGGCTTCAGCAGCGTACTGGGGAACGCGGGCTGGTTGGGCGAGTCGGGATAGTGTTGCGTCTCCAGGCAGAACCCCGCGTACTTCCCATACACCACGCCCGTCTTGCCCTTGTACAGGCCGGGAATGGCGTTGCCGGAGTAGAACTGCACGCCCGGCTCGGCGGTCTCGACCGTCAGCACACGCCCCGTCTTCGGGTCGACGACCCGCGCCGCCACCTTCATCTCGCCCGGCTTGCCGCGCAGAATCCAGTTGTGGTCGTACCCGCCGCCGAACTTCAACTGCTCGTTCGGCTCGTGGATGCGCGCTCCGATCGCCGTCGGCTTGTTGAAGTCGAACGGCGTTCCCGCCACCGGCTTCACTCCGCCCACAGGGATCAGCCCCGCATCCACCGGCGTGTACTCGTCCGCGTTGATCTGCATCACCTCGTCCAGGATCGTCCCGGTCCCGTCGCCCGCCAGGTTGAAGTAGGCGTGGTTGGTCACATTCACCACCGTCGTCTTGTCGGTTGTCGCCGTGTAGTTGATGTGCAGCGCGCCGCCCGCCAGCGTGTACCGCACATGCAGCGTCAGCGTGCCGGGAAATCCCATGTCGCCGTCCTTCGACACCAGCGTCATCTCCACGCCGTTGGGCAACTCCTTGGCCGTCCAGTCCTGGTCGTCGAAGCCGTGCGGCCCGCCGTGCAGCGCGTTGGCGCCGTTGTTCAGCGGAATCTGATACTGGTGTCCGTCGATGCTGAACTTCCCGTCGCGGATCCGGTTGCCGTACCGCCCCACGATCGCGCCAACATAGGTCTTCGACACCTCCTCGGCAACATATCCCTCCACCGAGTCGTAGCCCAGCACCACGTCGCCCATCCTGCCGTCGCGGTCCTTCGTCGCCAGCGAAACGATGCGCGCGCCGTAGTTCGTAATGCGCACCGTAAGCTCCGCGTTCTTAAGCGTGTAGATATCGATCGCCGTTCCATCCGGCAGCTTGCCGAACGCAGCCTTCGTCACCGCAGCGGCCATCACTGCGCCGTGTGCTCCAAGTGTTGTCATCATAGTTAGTAGAATAACTTGCGCCCATCTCATCGTCATCATTCCCCGAGCATTCTTGTCTGCCCGCGCTTTCTCCGCGGCCCGATTTTCTGTTCCCGATTGCCTGTTCCCTGTTCCCTCTTCCGAACGCAACTATACGTGAAAGCCTCCAGCCTTCGCCAAGCGCAGCCTGGCCCGGCGACCCCTCAACGGGCGGAAGGCGGCACAACCGGCGTAAGATGGTGCGGCTGAAAATTTCCTTCGAGGTAGACAGACTCCCGTGACCACACACCCGCGCCTCTCCCGCCTGCTTCTGCTGCTCGCGCTCACCGTCTTCGCCGCCACCAGCCACGCCGCGCCGCCGCCAGACCACTGGGTCGGCACCTGGGCCACCGCGCCCTTCGCCGCCAATAATGGCCGCCCCATGACGGCGCTTCCCGGCGCCGCTCCAACCTTCCCACCCGTCTCACCCCCGCCCAGTCCGCCCGCTGGTCTCCCCTCCTCGCAACCGCCTGCATCTGCGAACGCCGCGCCCACTCCCTTGCCCGCTGCGCCCGCGCAGGCTGCCGCGCCCGCCACTTCAACTCCCGAACCGGCTTCCGCGCCAACTCCCGCACGCACGCCCTCCCGTCCGCCCGCCATCATCTATGGCACAGCAGACACCACCCTGCGCGAGATCGTGCACGTCTCCATCGGCGGTCCCGAGCTGCGCGTCATCTTCACCAACGAGTTCGGAACCGAGCCGCTCACCATCGGCGCGGCGCACATCGCCATCAGCCAGGGCGGCAGCTCCATCAATCTCGTCTCCGCCGCCGGCCTCACATTCGGCGGACACACCTCCGTCATCATTCCGCCCGGCGCGCTGGTCGTCAGCGATCCCGCCATGGTGAACCTGCCGGCCGCCGCCGATCTCGCCATCAGCTTCTTCCTTCCCGCGCAGACCATCACCCATCTCTCGCAGCACGGCTCCGCCGATCAGACCAGCTACACCGCGCCCGGCAACGTCGTCGGCGCCAAAACCCTCGATAGCCCCACTGAGATCCGTTCCTGGCCCTTCGTCAAGGGCGTCGACGTCAAGGTCTCCGCGCACAGCGCCGCCGTCGTCGCCTTCGGCGACAGCATCACAGACGGCGCCTTCGTTGCGCTCAATTCCAACGGTCGCTGGCCAGACGAGCTCGCACGCCGCCTGCTGGCCGACAAGCGCACCGCCGGCCTCAGCGTCCTCAACGAGGGCATCGGCGGCAATCGCATCCTGCACGACAACACCGGCCCCAGCGCGCTCGCCCGCTTCGACCGAGACGTCATCGCGCAGTCCGGCGTCAAGTACGTCATCATCCTCGAAGCCATCAACGACATCGGCCACGCCTACGACACCCACCGCGTCTACGACGTTGTCTCCGCCGACGACCTCATCGCCGGATACGTTCAGATGGCCGAGCGCGCCCACACCCACGGCATCAAGGTCTACATCGCCACGCTGACGCCCTACGTCGGCGCAGGCTACGCCTCGCCCGCCGGCGAGCAGGTCCGCCAGGCCCTCAACCAATGGATCCGCACCACCAACCAGATCGACGGCTTCATCGACTTCGACAAAGCCACCCAGGACCCCGCCAACCCCGCCATGTACCTGCCCGCCTTCGACCATGGCGACCACCTCCACCCCAGCGATCCCGGATACAAGGCCATGGGCGACGCCATCGATCTCAAGCTCTTCCAGTCGAAGTAACGACAGTCAGCCCGCACGCAGCAAAACAAACGGGGCGCGACCGCAATCCGGCCGCGCCCCGTTGTTATGCGAATTGGTTAGAAGCTGAAGCTCGCCTGCAGCGTGATTCGGCGCACCGCGTTGCTGCCACCGCCGAAGCCACCACCGCTGACGCTGACCGTCTTCCCGAAATTCGCGTTGTTCAAGCTGCCGATCGGACTTGAGTATGGGACCTCGTTGAACAGATTCTGGGCATACGCCCCGAGGGTCAGGTTGTACTTGCGTCCGGTGCTGGTGCCGCGGCCTCCGCCGAAGCCACCGCCGCCACCACCACGTCCGCCACCACCACCGCCGCCGCCGAAACCACCACCGCCACCTCGGCCACCGCCACCACCGCCACCACCGGGTCCTCCTGGACCAGCCCGGTCCGCCCTGCCCGCCGCCCGCAGCCTGTCTCGCTGCCGCGGCGGCAGAAAGCGCAGCCGCCGTCTTCGGCCCGAAGCCAAAGGTCCTCGACAGCCTCAGGCTGAGCGACACGTTAGCCGGGCCGGTGCAGAAGTTGAGCGGAATTTCTGTGTTGGTTCCGCTCGTAAGATTCAACCCGCTCGTAGTGCTGAAGTTTGCCGCGTTGATGCACTGCGCCCAGCTCCCATAGGCAGGCATGGGCCCGCTGCCCGCCCAGGACGGACGGTCGCTTCCCCCCAGCGTAACGGGGTCCGGTATACCCACCGTAATGTTGTACGGGCTGCCCGACTGCGCCGTGAGCATTGGGCTGGCCGAGATGTTGAACGGCAGCGGAAAGCTTCCGAAGAGCGTCAGCCGGCTGCGTATCCCAAACCGCGCGCGCCCATAATCCACCGATGAGCTGAACGGGTCGCTCATTTGGGCGTCGTTGGAGTTGGCCCAGTTGGCCGAGTAGTACCCGCCGATGGTCATGCCCTTCGGAGTCCGTATGTTGATGCTGGTGGTGATCTGGTTCTGCCGGTAGATGCCCTCCGACTGGTTGCAGCTAAGCAGGTTCGCATTGCTCACAGTTGTCGTGCATGCCACCGCGAGGGCAACCGGAAGGGTGCGCGTCATGAACTGGTGAAAGCCGCGCGCATTCAGGTACGTCACCGTCACGCTGGCATACTTGCCCACCTGCTGCTCCACCGTCGCCGCCGTCTCGGCGGTATAGGGGCTGCGCAGTTTGGGGTCGTTCAGCGTGGGCGAGACCTTGGCGGCTGCCCCGGTTCCCGCTTTGCAGCTGGGATCGTAACTGGTGAATTCGCCCGTTGTGGAATTGTAAGTCGGCTGGCAGGTCGTAGCGGGATTGGTGAAGGTATAGTTCTCGGCATTCACGCCGTTGTTCGCAATCTGCCCCTCGATGCTGCCCAGGCCGAAGCGGTTGAAGAAGACGCCGAAGCCGCCCCGGATCACCGTCGTCGTTTTTCCGTTCTTGCGCGGGACGCCGTAGGCGATCGCCAGGCGCGGCGCAAAGTCGTGCGAACTGTCGATCGCGTTCTGCGCCTCCATTCGTATCCCGTAACTGAACGTCAGGTTCGGCTTCACCTTCCAGTCGTCCTCGACATAGAACCCAACATCGGTCTCGCGCGCGCCGATCGTGTAGTTCGTGATGTTCTTGTAGCCGAACGAATATGCGATCCCGCACTGATACGACGGATAGAGTGGCGACCCGGACGTCATGTTGGCCGTTGAACAGGCAGGTGCCACGGGGGTGGCCAGGCAATTGCTCGGCCGGTTGGTAACGCCCGGGTCAGTGCATGGATCCAGCAGGTAGGTATAGCTCAACGAGCCGTACGACCCGCCGTTCGAGTAGTTCGACTCGCCCGCCGAAACCAGACGCCCGCCAAACCGGATAAAGTTGTTCGTCAACTGGATCGAGGTGTAGTTCTGAAACTCTTCGTGGTCGCTGGTGTTGCTGCTCTGGCCGCCGCTGCTGACGCCGAAGCCGCCCGATACGCTGATCCCCGGGCTGGTGCCCGGCGTGAGCGAGTTCGATGTACTCCGCTCATACTCAAAACGTGTCTCGTTGATGATTTTGCTGCTCCATAGTTGCGTGTCGCTGATCTGCACCTCCTGATCGCTGCTGCTGCTGCTGGACGGGGCCAACAGCGCGCTGCTCACCGGGGGATTGGTGCTGTTGCTCCCCGCCTCATACTCGTAGCGCGTCGTCATCGTGTTCTTCGCGCCCAGCATCATGTCTACCCGCGGGCTGACCTCCCATCGCGTCGCCGGACTGGGTATGGCGCGGGCCGCATAGGGGAATGGATAGGCGGTGCAGGAAGCTGAGGCGCCAGTATTTCCCGGAGCGCACAGCGTCGGCGAAGTTGCCGAATTCGCATAGAAGCCCCCCTGAGGATTGAAGATCGAGATGTTGTCCATCACGCGGCGCGAACCGGACAGCGTGAACGACATCCCGTTCCGGATTGGCCCCGTCACATTGCCCATGAAGAACAGCGTGTGGTAGGGAGGCTGTACGTTCTGCGCGCCCAGAAATGGATTCGATGTATTCAGGAACTTGTCCTGGAACTGCGCCGTTGCGTTGCCGTGAAATGCGCTCGTCCCCGGCTTGGTGATCACCTCGATGCGCCCGTAGCCCAGCTCGGCGTATTGCGCCGAGAACGGGTTCTGGTTGATGCGGATCGCCAGAATGGACGACTTCGGCGGCAACTGCCCGCCGGTAAACCCGTCAATGTAAATCTGCCCGCCGTTCGGCCCGGCCGAAGGGCCCGCCAGCGCCGTCAGCTCGGCCTGCAAATCGTCCGGATCGTCCGACAGCGCGTCCAGCGCCGCTCCCGTGATCACCGTCGAGCTGGCGTTGTTCTCCGGGTCCACGCTCAGCGAGACCGTGTCCGTGGATACGTTCACCTGCTGCATCTGCTCCGCCAGCGCCATGGTGACATCCACGTTCACGTTCGCGCCCGCCGCCACCCGCACCGCCTGCTTGGTAAAGTTGGCAAAGCCAGTCGCAGAGACGGTCACCGAATACGTGCCGGCGGCCAGGCCTCGGACGCTGTACGTCCCGTCGCTCTTCGAGGTGGTGCTCTGCGTCCTGCCCGAGGCCGGAGTCAGAGTCACCGTCGCGCCCGGAATCAATGCATCGTCCGGGTCCACCACCATGCCATGCACCGTGGCGCTGGCGGCCGTAGCGCCAGCGGATGGGGCCGGGGCCGGCTGCTGCGCCATCGCCCCAACTGGGGCCAATGCAACCGGAACAACCAGAAAAAGAAGAACAGCCAGCAGACGCGATCGTAGAGACATCCTCACTCCTAGGCAATAACTGCGTTTGTATAAGAAATAACTGCGTTTGTACAACCATCGAAGAGCATTATTCACCGCCTTCACCGCCGCCCCCGCCGCCCAGGCTCATCGACAGGTCCATGCCGCCGTTCGGGTTCGCGGTCAGAATCGGTTCCACCCCGGAAAACAGCCTAATCGCGTCCACCGTACTCGACCCCGGCGATGGCTCGCTCGCCACAATCATCACCGCATCGCCGGTCTTCAGGTCGGCCAGCGTTCCTGTGGGCGATCGCTCCATCATCTGCGAGGGTCCGCTCCCGCGGCGCGCGGCGCTCCGCCAGCCGCATTCCCTTGCCCCGCACCTTGTCCCGCCCCGCCGCCTGCACCATACGCCGCCCCCGCGCCGCCCCCGCGTCCGCCGCGCCCGCCACTCTGCCCGCCGCCGTTGGTCTGCGCCGCTATGCGTGTCGCCATCATCAACGGCACGTTGCGAATGTCGCACTTCTCCGTAACATTCACGGTCATCACCTTCTTGGTCGCCAGGTCCTTCAACGTAATCTTGCCTGTCGCCATATCGATGCCCGATCCCGGCACAATGCTCGCAATCAATCCCGACAGATTCTTGAACGATCCGCTCAGCACCTCTTCGGCCTCGATTGTTGTGCCGTCGGCCGACTTCGCCCCGCGCGCCTGCAACTGGTCGTTCTTCTGGATCTGCGCCAGGGTCCCCGGCTTGGCGTCCTCATACTTCACCGAGTCGCCGCTGAAGCGCTTGAACTCCGTCTTGCCGCCGGTATGGACCACCAGCTTCTTGGCCCCCACCGCCAGCGTAATCGCCCCGCTCGCCGCATCCACAGAGCTCACGATTCCGCCCACTCCGCGCGCCTTCCAGTCAGCTTGCCTCTGCGCAATGTCGGAGGACTTCATCAGGATGACGCGCAGCGCATTGAAACTCCCCGCCGCCGCATCCACAGCCTTGCCGGTCACCAGAACGCGATCGCCAACCGCGATGTCGGAGAACTGGCTCGGCTTCGCCGTCTTCAGGTCCGTGCTGCCCACGGCAAGCTGTAAGACCTTCGCTTCGCTGGGGACCGTGACGGTCACCGTCTGTCCGGCGTCCGTGGCCATCGTAAGTGTGCCGCCGGCAATGGTCTTCACCGTGCCAAGCTCGGAGGCACTCGTTGCCGGAGCTGCCGCAGCAGGCGCCGCGGGTGCCTGGGCCTGGGCCGCGGATGCAAAGCCTGTCGCTCCCGCCAGGGAAAGAAAAACTCCGAGGCGGAACGCAATTCTGAGTGAAACCGAGTTGTTCCGAGTTGCCATCCGCATCCTTTATTGGATCTGGACCCTGCCTCCGGGGATGCTTTCCCCCCAAAAAACAAGGCCTTGGAACCACGCACACTGGACCCGCGCTCCATCGGCAAGCAAAGATGTGCCTACCTAAGGATACGAGCCTGCTACGCAAAAGTTTCGCAGAGGCGCAACATTCCCGCCTTGCCCCAGGCCCCCCTCAAACGATCATAAGGCGAAAATGGAGAACTCTTTGGGTTGATGCACCCTGCACTTCGATAAGATGCTGCTAGCGGCACAATCGGCGAAAGGACCTCTCTCCAATAGATGAATATGCAATGCACCCCGGGGAACGGAACAAAATGAAACCTGCCGAAGGCCGTAGACGCGTCGTCATCGAAGAGGTCCAGCCCCAGGTCAACTGCGGCCTCTTCCCCGCGCGCCGCTTCCTCGGCGATAGCGTCGCCGTCTCCGCCGCCATCTTCTCCGATGGTCACGACCACGTCGCCGCCCGCCTGCTCTGGAAGCACCAGGGCGACTCCGGCTGGCAGTCCACGCCCATGACCGCACTCGGCAACGACCTCTGGTTCGCCGCCTTCACCGTAGACAAGCTCGGCCCGTGGAGCTTTACCATCCAGGCCTGGGTCGATCACTTCGACACCTGGTGCGCCGACCTCAAAAAACGCCTCGCCGCCCAGCCCGATCCCGCCAGCCCCGACCCCGCCAAACGCAACCTGCCGCCGCAGGAGGTCCCCCTCGCGCTCACCATCGGCGCATCCCTCTTCGACCAGACCGCGGTCCGCGCCAAAGGGGCCGACGCGAAGCAACTAAAGTCCATCGCCGCATCGCTACGCGCATTGGCCGGCAAAGACTCCGCACTCTACCAGTACCCCCTCACGCCGCAGGAGGAAGCCCTCGCCGCCCGCTATCCCGACCTCAGCTTCGTCTCCGTCACCGAAAAAGAACTCCGCCTCTGGGTCGATCGCGAACGAGCCCGCTTCTCCAGTTGGTACGAGCTCTTCCCGCGTTCTACAGCGCCTGCGGCGAAGGAAAACCAGCCTACGGCAAAAGAAGACCGGCCCGATCCAATCCGCCACGGCACCTTCGCCAACGTCGAACTCCTTCTGCCCCAGATCGCCGCCATGGGCTTCGACATCCTCTACCTGCCGCCCATCCATCCCATCGGCCGCGCCTTCCGCAAGGGCCCCAACAACAGCACCACCCCCGGCCCCGACGCCGAGGGCAGCCCTTGGGCAATCGGCTCTGCCGAAGGCGGCCATAAGTCCATCCATCCCAGCCTCGGCACCTTCGCCGGCTTCGACCGCCTCGTCGCCGCCACGCACGCCAACGGCATGGAGCTGGCCCTCGACATTGCCTTCCAGTGCTCGCCAGACCACCCCTGGGTCACAGAGCATCCCGACTGGTTCCTGCACCGCCCCGACGGCAGCATCCAGTACGCCGAAAATCCCCCCAAAAAGTACCAGGACATCGTCCCGCTCAACTTCGAGTCCCCCGACTGGCGCGCCCTCTGGGACGAGCTGCGCTCCGTCTTTCAGTTCTGGATCGACCGCGGCGTGCGCGTCTTCCGCGTCAACAATCCGCACACCAAGCCCCTCGCCTTCTGGCAATGGTGCCTCGCCAGCCTGCGCCGCGACGCGCCCGACGCGATCTTCCTCTCCGAGGCCTTCACCCGCCCGCACCTCATGTACGGCCTGGCCAAGCGAGGCTTCACCCAGTCCTACACCTACTTCACATGGCGCACCGAAAAATCCGAACTCCAGACCTACTTCGAGGAGATCGCCCGCCCGCCCATCAGCGACTTCTTCACTCCCAACCTCTGGCCCAACACGCCGGACATCCTGCACGCCACGCTGCAAGCCGGAGGCCGCCCCGCCTTCCAGCAACGCCTCATCCTAGCGACAACTCTCGCCGCCAGCTACGGCATCTACGGCCCCGCCTTCGAGCTAGGCGAACACATCCCCATCCGCACCGGCAGCGAGGAGTATCTGCACAGCGAGAAGTACGAGATTCGCCGCTGGGACCGCCGCGATCCGAACTCCCTCGCCCCGCTCATCACCCTCCTCAACCAGATTCGCCGCACCAACCCCGCGCTACAGAGCGACCTCTCGCTCCACTTCCACCCCGTCGACAACCCGCAGATCATCGCCTACTCCAAGTCCACGCTGAAGCCGCCGCCCCCGCTCACCCTCGCCGAGACGCAAGGCTCCGCCCCGCAGTCCTCAGTCCGCGCGGCTGCCAATTCAACTGAGCCCGCCAACACCATCCTCGTCGTTGTCAACCTCGACCCGCACTACGAGCAGTCCGGTTGGATCGACCTCGACCTCAAGCAGCTCGGCATCCGTCACAACGAGAACTTCGAAGTCGAAGACCTGCTCACCGGCAACCACTACATGTGGCACGACCGCAGCAACTTCGTCGTCCTCCACCCCAGCGCTACCGCCCACATCTTCCGCATCAAACGGTGATAGTCCCTGACTGTTTGCTCAAGGCCAGCAGTCCTATTCCCTCTGGCTCTGAGGTGCCGAATAGACGTTCAACGTCTCAATAAGAGGTGATATTTCAGATCTGGACAGTGCTCGCTTGATTACCGGTACAGCCCATAGTGGGAAATACGGCGAAATGACTACCCTTTCTATCAAGTGTTTCAAGTCGACCCGAACCGAAACGCCAGTCTTTGGGTATGGATAAATAAATATCTGGCCTGGTACAGGAGAATCTGGAAATGGTGGAGTAATGTGCAGAAATGCTCTGACTTCGTGCTCATGCTCAAAACACCTACGTTTTTGAAGTACATTCCGAATTGGTGTTAATTCGGATTGAGGCAGGATTTCGTGCGAATTGGAATCGTAGTCTTCGTACCGTACACGACCGATGTAAACGTCCTGTGGAACAGCAGAAAGGCTAGCCTTTAGTTTTTCTATTGAAGTTTGAATCGCTATGCCTGGCCCCTCATGCGTATAGAGACTCCACATTGCAATAGATTCACTGGTGTTTTCATGCCAGCAGCTAACCGCAATTGACTCAGGAAACTCTTCGAAGAGTGAGATCATATTGCCACTTGCGGAAGGTCCGAAATGGCTGGCAATACTCGCCTCCATTTGTCTGGGCATCGCGAATTCCCATCGATCCTTCAGTTCACGCCTGATCGTAAAATAGATGCTGTGTTCCTCTAGCAACATAAGGAACTGTGGAAGCTCCATATAGCGCCATATCATCACGTCGTCGTGAGGAGTTTCAGCATTGGGATGCAATAAATAGGCCATGGTTCAATGACCTCAAATTACCTATTCAACGTGGCAGTTACGACTTACTTTACTACTTCGTCCCCGCCGACCGCACCGACTCCAGCATCTCCCGCCGCAGAATCGCGTTGATGCGCGACTGATACCCCTTCCCCTGCGACTGCAGCCACTCCAGAACGTCCGCATCCACGCGCGCCGTAATCTGCCGCTTCAGCGGACGATAGAACCGCCCCCGCACGGCGTTTTTCCACTGCTCGTCCGTCAACACTGGTGCATCGCTGGTATCGATCTCGCTGTCGGGCCGGTTCGCCAGCCGCTTCAGATTCGCAAGCTGCGCCTTGGTCAAAGGAGGCAATGTCTCGAGTGTGTAGCTAACGATTTTCGTCTTCATATCGTCTCCTCTCCTGCGACTCCGCTCTTCGTGCCGTAATGATCCGAATCACATCGATTCCTTCCTCGCCCCACGCCTCTCGAACCGTGTGCGCAACCATCAACAGCATTGCCCCATTGACAATGCCGAATGTCTGCCAGCGATGCTCACCATCTTCTTCGCGCTCCTTCACGGAAACATATAGCGGGTCGAGAAACACCTGGCTGGCCTCTTCGAAGCTCACGCCGTGCTTCCGCCGATTGGCGAGGTTCTTGGCCTCGTCCCACTCAAACCGAATGCCAGTCACAATGGAATTGTACCTACAATTTTATAATTATACAATCGCCCCTAAATGCCCTGCCCATACTCCGCCGCAATCAACCCAGCCTCCGGATCGGGTTTGCCCGGCGGCAGGATCAGCGGCACCGCAAACCCATACACCGCAACCCCCGCAAAGCACACCAGCGGCACAAGGTAGCCCAGCGCCATGCTTCCCGTCATCGTCACTATCTTCCCCAGCAGCAGCGGGAAGAACGCTCCGCCCACGATCGCCATCACCAGGAACGACCCCGCCAGCTTGGTGTTCTCGCCCAGCCCCTTCAGCCCCAGCGCAAAGATCGTCGGGAACATGATGGACAGGAAGAAGCTGCCTCCCACAATCGCCCACGCGCCCAGCATCCCGGGCCGGATGACCGCAATCGCCATCAGCACAACGTTCGCCGCCCCGTAGAGCCCCAACAGCCTGCTCGGCGAGATGTACTTCATCAGCGGCGTGGTCAGGAACCGCCCCACCAGCATCGCCACCAGCGAGTAGATGATGTAGTTGGCCGCCGTCTTCTCGCCCAGCGGCGTGTACTGCTTCAGGTAGAAGATGATGTTGCTCCACATGCAGATCTGTCCGCCCACGTTGCACACATTCGCCGCCACCGCGAACCACAGTTGCGGATAGTGCGCCAGCGCGCGGAAGCTGCCGTGCCCGCCCGTCTCGCCCTCGTGCTCGCTCAGGATCGTCGGAAACCGCATCCGCGACAGCGCCAGCGCAAACAGCAGCACCGCCGACCCCAGCGCGATGTACGTCGGCACCACCCGCATGATCTCCGTGTGCAAATACGCCACATAGGTCCCCGCAGCCTTCTTCGCCGCCACCTGGGCCGGCGTCAGCTCCACCCCCGACAGGATGAACTGCCTGCCAATCCACACTCCCAGGATCGTCCCCGGAGGGTTGAACGACTGGGCGAAGTTCAGCCGCCGCTCGCTGGTCGGCGGAGGCCCGAACTGCGCCATGAACGGGTTGGAGGCCGTCTCCAGAATCGACGCGCCGCATCCCACCGCGAACAGCGCCACCAGGAACGGCGCATACTGCCCGCTTACGGCCGCCGGCCAGAACAGCACCATCCCAGCCCCAAACAGGCACAGCCCCGTCACCATGCCCACCTTGTATCCCCAGCGCCGCATCAGCAGCGCGGCCGGAATCGCCATGCAGAAGTACCCGGTAAAGTTCGCCGTCGACACCAGTTGCGCGCTGAACCGCGACAGCTCGAACGACTTGCGGAACTGCTGCACCAGAATGTCCGTCAGGTTGTTCGACATCCCCCACAGAAAGAACAGCACCAGCACCATCACGAACAGGGCCATCTGCCCCAATGGAAACACCGCTACGCCCTTGCTGCTCTCCGTTGCACTGCTGCCCGTCGATGTCGAAACCTGCATCCTCGCGCTCCCGCCTGTCCGCTTGATTTGGATCGCACCGATGATACCAGCCGCGCCCTTTCACCCGATAGCATCGCCGCACAACCGCTCCAACAACCGTCCCGGCAGAGTAGACTTGCAGCAGCGCATCTTTTCGCCGCAAGGGAGTCCGTTCTTCATGCCGAATCCGTTTCGCCGATCTGTCCCCGCTGGCGCCAGCCTGCTCGTCCCAGCCCTTCTGCTCTGCCTCCTCAGCCTCACCGCATCGCAGGCCATCGGACAGGAAGCCACGCCGCTCACGCCCTTCCAGAAGCAGCTCAACCGCTTCGACCTCGCCGTCAGCGCCGACGGAATCGTCAGCTCCAACGTCTCCGGCATCGAGAAGCGCGACGCCGCCAGCACCCGCAACAACCTCCTCATCTCCCCCAGCAGCACGGTCGGCGAACTCATCACCCTGCGCTACGTCGCCAAGCCGCTCGCCGGCTTCGAGTTCAACTTCGGCAACTCCCGCTACACCCAGAACTTCACCTTCACCCCCCCACTCGTCCCGAGCCTGCTGCACAGCGCGCAGACCGGCGTCCGCGAGATCACCTTCGGATACGTCGCCCACACGCCCAGCTTCCACGGCGTCCAGCCCTACCTCGGTGCCGGCGGCGGCACCATCCGCTTCAAGCCCACGCCCAACGGCGGCGAGGGCCTTCCCTTCCAGTACCGCGCCGCCTACTACTACAACTTCGGCGTCGAGCAGAACTTCACCGGCAGCGGCAGCCACTTCGGCGTTCGCGCAGGTTTCCGCCAGCTTATCTATCTCGAGCCCGACTTCCTCACCAACTACCTCACCATCACCCGCCGCACCCGCACCAGCGAGCCCACCTTCGGCTTCTTCCTCCGCTTCTAAAGGAGACACCTCCATGAGCACATTCACCACCAAAGACGGCGCCCAGCTCTACTACAAGGACTGGGGCACAGGCCAACCCATCGTCTTCAGCCACGGCTGGCCGCTCAGCTCCGACGCCTTCGAGGACCAGATGCTCTTCCTCGCCTCGCGCGGCTTCCGATGCATCGCCCACGACCGCCGCGGCCACGGCCGCTCCAGCCAGCCCTGGCAAGGCCACGACATGGACACCTTCGCCGGCGATCTGGCCCAGCTCATCGACCTCCTCGACCTCAAGGACGCCGTCCTCGTCGGCCACTCCATGGGCGGCGGCGAGGTCGCCCGCACCATCGGTCGCCACGGCACCAGCCGCGTCGCCAAGGCCGTGCTCATCGGCGCAGTGACCCCGCTGATGCTCAAGACCAGCGCCAACCCCGATGGCCTGCCCATCGAGGTCTTCGACCAGATTCGCGCCGCCCTCCTCGCCGACCGCTCCCAGTTCTTCCGCGACGTCAGCGCCCCCTTCTTCGGTGCCGACCAGCCCGGCAGCAAAGTCTCTCAGGGCCTGCGCGATTCCTTCTGGCGTCAGGGAATGACCGCCAGCCTCAAGGCCGTCTTCGACTGCGTCAAGGCCTTCTCCGAGACCGACTTCACCCAGGACCTCAAAAAGTTCAACGTCCCCACCCTCATCCTGCACGGCGATGCCGACCAGATGGTCCCCATCGCCGCCTCCGCGCTCGCCACCGCCAAACTGATCCCCGCCGCCACACTCAAAATCTACCCCGGCGCAGGCCACGGCCTCTGCTCCACCCACAAAGACCAGATCAACGCCGACCTGTTGGAGTTCATCCAGCAATAGAGTGGGATTTGGCAATCGAGCAGGATTAGGAATCGAGCAGAATTACGCCCGGTACACCACGCGCCCCTCGCACACCGTCGCCCGCACCCGCCCCACCATCGCCGCACCGTCGAACGGCGTGTTCCGCGACTTCGACCGCGACGCACTCACCGCAAATTTCCACTCCGCCGCCGCATCGAAGACCACCACATCTGCATAACTCCCCACCCGCAAATTCCCCCGATCCTTCAGCCCGATCACGCTCGCCGGATGCGCGCTCATCAGCCCAATCACTCGCGCCAACTCCATCCCATGCTCGCGGTGCAGCACGCGCAAAGCCAGTCCCAGCGCGGTCTCCAGGCCCGTAATCCCGTTCGCTGCGCGCTCGAACTCCACTTCCTTCTCCCACGAGGCGTGGGGCGCGTGGTCGGTGGCAATGCAGTCCACCGTGCCATCCAGCAGAGCCTCCACCACGGCCCTTCGGTCAGTTTCGTCGCGCAGCGGCGGATTCATCTTCGCGTTCGTGTCGTAATCTCCAATCGCCCCGTCGGTCAGCGTGAAGTGGTGCGGCGTGGCCTCGCAGGTCACATGCAGTCCCTCCGCCTTCGCGCGCCGTATTTCGTGCAACGCACGGGATGTAGACACATGCTGCACGTGCAAGTGTGGCCTCACCCGCTCCACCCGCTCGATCTCGCGCAGAAGCCGCAGGTCGCGCTCCACAATCCGCGCCTCGGCCTCCACCGGCATTCCGCGCAGCCCCAGCCGGAACGCCACCCGCCCCGCATTCGCGCTGCACCCGGCCGTCAACCGCGTGTCCTCGGCGTGTTGCGACACCGGCACGCCAAGCCCCGCCGCCGCCACCAGCGCCGCCCGCATCACCTCGTCCTCCAGCACCGGTTTGCCGTCGTCGGTGAACCCTACTGCTCCCGCCTTCACCAGCTCGTGGAAGTCCGTAATCTCGCAACCCAGGCTGCCGAATGTCGCCGCCGGCATCGCCAGCAGCTTCACCACCGGCCCGCGCGCCGCGTCCATCATCCAGCGCAGGCCCTTCACCGAATCGTTCACCGGAGTCGTATTCGGCATCGCCACCACGGTGGTGAATCCGCCCGCCGCCGCCGCCGCCGTCCCCGTGCGAATCGTCTCCTTGTGCGTCTGCCCCGGCTCGCGCAGATGCACATGAATGTCGATCAGCCCCGGCGCAACCACGCATCCCGCCGCATCAATCCGCTCCGCAACCGCAACGCCCGCCAGCGCGCCCGGCTGCTCCACCGCCGCAACCCGTCCATCGCGCAGCAGCACGTCGCGCGGCCCATCGGCCCCGCTCGCCGGATCGACCACGCGCCCGCCAAGAATCAGAAGTTCACTCATTGTCCTGGCCTTTAATCCCGAAACAAAATCGGTGCCTGTCGGTGTAAATCGGTGCTAAGCCTTTGCTCATGCCTTCCCTCCCAGCGCCCGCACCAGCACCGCGCGCCGCACCGCCAGCCCCTGCGCCACCTGCTCCTCGATCGCCGACTGCGCGCCATCCGCCACCTCGCCGGCAATCTCCAGCCCGCGAATGATCGGCCCAGGATGCATCACCACCGTCTTCGCAGCCACTGTCTTCAGCCGCTCCTGGCTCAACTGATACCGCGCGATAAACTCCGCCAGATCCAGGTCGAAGCCGGCCAGCCGCTCCTTTTGGATGCGCAGCATCATCACCACATCGGCCCGCCGCAGCGTGCGATCGAAGTCCCGCTCAATCTCAACTCCGTCACCGATCCCCAGCGCACTCTCCGGCAGCAGCTCCGGCGGCCCGCACAGCACCACGCGCGCGCCCAGCCGCGGCAGCAGCATGGCGTTCGACCGCGCCACGCGGCTATGCAGAATGTCGCCCACAATCGCCACCGTAACGCCGTCCAGCGTCTTCGCGTCCACCGTGCTTGCGTCCCGTCCCAGCCGCCGCAGGATCGTCCTCAAGTCCAGCAGCGCCTGCGACGGATGCTGATGCATCCCATCGCCCGCGTTCAGCACCGGCAGCCCGGTCACCCGCGCCAGCAGCGACGCCGCGCCCGACGACGGATGCCGCAAAATAATGCACTCCGCGCCCAGCGCGCGCAGCGTCAGCCCGGTGTCCTTCAGGCTCTCGCCCTTCTCGATCGACGAAGACTTGTCGCTGACCAGCGTGGTGGTCGCGCCCAGCGACTTGGCCGCCAGTTCGAACGAGGTCCGCGTCCGCGTGCTCGACTCGTAAAACAGCAGCGCAACCGTCCGCCCCGTCAGCACGCGCGCCCGCTGGGCCGCATCCATCCGTTCCAGCCGCGCAGTCATCGCCAGAATCGCGGCCACGTCCGCGACCGTCAGGTGCTCCACCGTCAGCAGCGATCCCGCCGCAACCCCCGAACTTGTCGCTGTTGACCCTGAGTCTGCTGCTCTTGTCTCTGAGATTGCTGCTGTTGTCTCTGAGATAGGTCCGGACTTTAGTCCGGACACTCCGGCCCTGCGCTGATTACGGGCTTTAGCCCCTGGAATATGGGTTTCTTCGCGCGGCACTCTTCGCCTCAGTCCACCAGCTCGACCAGCAGCACCTGTTCCTGCCCGTCGATCTCGTTCAGCTTCACTTCGATGATCTCGCGCCGCGAGGTCGGCACCGTGCGCCCGGTAAACGTCGCCTGGATTGGCAGCTCGCGGTGTCCGCGGTCGATCAGCACCAGCAGTTGCACGCTCTTCGGCCTCCCGTGGTCGAACAGCGCATCCATCGCCGCCCGCACCGTGCGCCCGGTGTACAGCACATCGTCCAGCAGGACGATGTCGCGCCCGTTCACGTCGAAGCCGATCTCGCCCGGAACCACCGTAGGCCGCGGCCCGGTCGTCGTCAGGTCGTCGCGGTACAGGTTGATGTCCAGCACACCCGTATCCACCGGCCGCTTCTCGATGCCGGCGATCAGCTTGCCCAGCCGCTCGGCCAGCGGCACGCCGCGCCGCTTGATCCCGATCAGCCCCAGGTTGTCGGCCCCTTCGTTCTTCTCGACGATCTCGTGCGCCAGCCGGACCAGCGTCCGCTCAATCTCCGACGCCGACATCAGCCGGCCCTTCTCGCGCAGCCTCGACTTCTCTGGCGCGGTGCCTGTAGTCGCTTCCGTAGATTCGCTCATAGTCTGTTTGCGGCGTTCGCTCCGCCGAAAATGATGATAGCAGCCCCCTGCCCCGTTTGCGCCGCAAACTGCCGCATCGCTGGGAATCCTTCCCAGACACCGTGGAAATCCTGCAGCTCGCCGCATTGCCGGCGTGTGCGATCGCCGGACGTGCGCGACCGCCGGATCGGAGGACCAAACGCCGGACGGGAGGACTGGCCCCGGGCGACTCGAGAGAATCGCGCTCAGGCAGCGGTCTGTTTCTGCGACTTGCCCGGACTCAGGCAACCCCGCTCCGCAAGAAAGGCGGAGCAGAGATGAGGTATGTCCTGCTCGACGGACCGCGACGCCTTCTTCAGGTGGGTGGCATACAAGAGGCGGGCCGAGGCAAGCGGATCGCTGTTCGCGCCATTGCTTCGCATCTTCGGATCGGAAACTGACTGGTCTTCCATATTGCCTCCCCTCGTTGGTTTCAGCCGCGGGAGACCAATCTCGGGAAGAACAGGCCCCCCTCGCGCAATTCAGCTTGCCAGGCCGCCTCGCATGCGGAACGCCGCGGAAAACGGCTCGTCGATCGACACAAAGTTGGATGCTCGTTCGCCGGAGGGCATCGTGTCTGGCCGCGGCCTCATCATGCGGGAGATGAGCCGCAGATTGGCGTCGGGATGCGGCGGTGGCACGCGATGGATGACACTCCCGCCTCGCACCGAAACGGTGCCCGTCGGGTCGAGATACAACTCGTACGCGCGGGCGCACACGGGACAGAGCCAGAAGAACTCGGTGTTGGCGGACCGCCGCTCCAGCGCATACAGATCGCCCCCATTGAGCAGCTTGAACTCTTCGCGGCAGCTTGAGTTGACACACTGTTTAACCATAATGGGCCATCCGAAAGTTGGATTTAGAGGAGCAACATCGTTCGATCTGCGACATATTCCGCATCCCGTTGGGGGATCTTTGAACTGGTTTCTTTCCACAATGTCTGCCGAAAACACAGGGAGACACATCCTGGGATTCCAGAATAGATCGCTCAGGTTGCCTGGGGTTGCCTGGCCCGCGCAAATTATTTTTCAATTAACGGAACCCGCCCTCAAGCCGCCGGCCCGCGCCGCATCCGCAGCTGCCCCAGCAGCCCGGCAAACGCCCCGCCCAGCGTCAACATCACCACCAGCCCCGCCGAAAGGAACGCGAAGCCCGCCAGAATCATCCCGCCGCGAAACTCCGGCGACCCCAGAAACCCCACCATCTCCGCCGGAATCGGCGTCGAGGACTGCTGGACCGCCTTCTGCACCTGCGCCGCCATCTGCGCGTCGAAGCCGCCCATCGCGTGCAGCCCAAACCGCGCCACCAACCCTGCTCCGGCCATCGCAGTCCCCACCTCCAGCGCCAGGCACACGCCAACCACCACTCCAATTCGCGCTCCCACCCGCACATCCATCCACGCCGCCGGCCTCCGCCTCTGGTAGAACCCCAGCGTTATCAATGACGCGCACATAATCCACAGAAAACTCACCGGCGACAGCAGATCCACCCGGATCGCCCCCACGCTCAGCACCGCACCCACCCCGGCGACCGCCGCCGCGCAGCGGATCGCCGTCTTCCACTCCACCTTCCGCGCACCCGCGGCAGGCAGCGCGCCGGTTGTACTCGCCGCGCCCTCTGCCGCACCCGCCGGCTCCCCGCCCGTCTCCACCGACTGGTTCTCCAGCGCGAGGCTCAGTTGCGGCGCTCCGCACTGCGGGCAGAACGGCGACTCCCCGCTCCCCGCCGGCAACTCCCCCCCGCAGCGATGGCAGAACTCTTGCATATCTACGAAGCTACCCCACCCCACCCCCTGCGGCAAGCCGGCGAGGCCGAGTGCAGGCTCGACCCCCTACTGCCGGTCCTGGTTGTCCCCATCGTCCGAAGACGCATCGCCCGGCAGGTCCAGCGCCACCAGCCCAATCTTCGTCCCGCCGCCCTGGGCTTCGATCTCCACAATGTGCTGGTGCTGGTTCGACCCCGCCTTCAGCTCCAGCTCGCCCTTGCTCGGGTGGTCGTCCACCGTGTAGTTGTTCTGCTTGTTGTTGTCGCAGGTCAGCCCCTCCAGCGTACGGACCGGCGTGCCCACGGCGCGGTTGTCGCGGCACGCGATCACGTCGCCAAACCGCTTCAGCCCCGCGCGATAGAACGCCTCCACCTTCGCAGGCGAGTCGCCCGTCTGGTAGCTCATCGCCTTCACCCGCAGTTGGAAGCTGCCGAAGCTCATATTCACGTCCGCCGCGCCATCGTCCTTGTCCTTCTTCACCAGTTGTGCCCCGGGATACGCCGGCAGTCCCAGGCCTTCCGTTGTCACCGCGTCGTTGGTCTTCACCTGCATCCCGCCGAACGGAGTGGATATCTTCACATTGTCGCTGTCTCCGTGCTTGTCCGACTCCACACGGCATCCCGCCAGCAGCACCACCGCAAGTCCTGCCGCCGCCACTCCCGCAACCCTCAGTCCCTGCTTCATCCGCATCTGCCTGCCTCCGCTTGGTCCCATTCCGCGTGCATCGTCTTCCACGCAACATGATACGCAACTGCCCTGCCGCAGGTTCCCCGCAGCATTGCCTCTTGCCCCAAAGCGAAACGGCAACGCGATTGTGCGCGTGGCCGAGAGCGAATGGGAGTGGGCCGCCCGAAGTGTTTACACCAGTACGCGTTGCCCCAGAGTCAGCGATTCGGGCTTTGCGGCCAGGTAACGGTCGATCGCCGCGGCGGCCTTGCGCCCCTCCGCGATCGCCCACACCACCAGCGACTGGCCGCGCCGCATGTCGCCCGCGGCGAAGACGCCCTCCACCGAGGTCGCATAGTTCTCGTCCGCGGCCACGTTGCCGCGAGCATCCAGCTTCAGCCCCAGTTGCTCGATCATTCCCGAGCGCACCGGCCCCAGGAAGCCCAGCGCCAGCAGCACCAGATCGACCTCCAGCGTGAACTCCGAGCCCGCAACTGCCGTGAAGCTCGGCGGCGGCCCCACGCGCACCGCATGCAGATGCGTGACGCGGCCCTGCTCGTCGCCTGTGAACTGGACGCTGTTGATGCCCCAGTCGCGGATCCCGCCCTCTTCGTGGCTGCTCTCGGTGCGCAACTGCAAGGGCCACATCGGCCACGGGGTGGATGGGGCGCGCTCACCGGGAGGCAGATCGGGCGGTTTGGGCATGATCTCGAACTGGTGAACGCTTTTGGCGCGCTGGCGCAGGCTGGTGCCCAGGCAGTCCGCTCCCGTATCGCCGCCGCCCAGGATCACCACCCGCTTGCCCTTCGCGTGGATATCCTGCGCGGCATCCAGCAGATCGCCCTCGCAGCGCCGGTTCTGCTGCGGCAGAAACTCCATCGCAAAATGAATGCCCTTCAGCTCGCGGCCCGGAATCGCCAGGTCGCGCGGCCGCTCGCTTCCGCCCGCCAGCAGCACCGCATCGAAGTCGTCCACCAGCGACTCCACGGGCAGGTTCACGCCCACATGCGCGTTGGGCACAAACGTCACGCCCTCCTCGCGCATCTGCCCGATGCGCCGGTCGAGCAGGTGTTTCTCCAGCTTGAAGTTGGGAATCCCATAGCGCATCAGCCCGCCGATGCGGTCGTTCTTCTCATACACCGTCACCGCGTGGCCGGCCCTGCGCAACTGTTGTGCGGCGGCCAGTCCCGCCGGCCCGCTGCCCACCACCGCAACGCGGCGGCCGCTGTTGTGCTCGGGAGGCTCGGGCAGGATCCATCCCTCGTCCCACGCGCGGTCCACAATGCTGCGCTCGATCAGCTTGATGGAGACGGCCGGCTCGGTGATCGCTAGCACACACGCCGTCTCGCAGGGCGCAGGACATATCCGCCCGGTGAACTCCGGAAAGTTGTTGGTCGCGTGCAGCCGCCGGATCGCGCTCGCCCAGCGTCCGTTGTACACCAGGTCGTTCCAGTCCGGGATCAGGTTGTTCAACGGACAGCCAGTGTGGCAGAACGGCACGCCGCAGTCCATGCAGCGCGCTCCCTGCTCGCGCTGCTTCGCCTCGCCGAAGGGCTCGTAGATCTCCAGCCAGTCCTTTAGCCGGTTCTCCACCTTTCGCCGCGGCCGTTCCTCGCGCTTAATCTCAAGAAAACCCGTGACTTTACCCATGCTGCACCTGCCCAGTCGCCACCAGGGGCGGCATTGTTGCGGGGGAGATGCGGGCTACAGGCGAGACGTACACCGTCTCGGCGCGCGGCACCCCGAGCACCCGCTTGTACTCATGCGGAAACACCTTGATGAACTGCGCCTGCGTCGTCTCCCAGTGTTCCAGAATCCACGCCGCCCGCGGGCTGCCCGTCAGGTCGATGTGGCGCCGTATCAGGCCGCGCACCAGCTTCACATCATCGGGAAGAACCAGCGGCTCCAGGTCCACGCCGGCGCGGTTGCAGCGGCGCGTGGAGAAGTCGCCCACGTCGTCGTACACAAACGCCCGGCCGCCGTTCATGCCCGCAGCGAAGTTGCGCCCGGCCGCGCCCAGCACAACCACTGCGCCGTTGGTCATGTACTCGCATCCGTGGTCGCCCACGCCTTCCACCACCGCCGTTGCGCCGGAGTTGCGCACCGCGAACCGCTCGCCCGCGATGCCGCTGAAGAACGCCTCGCCGCCCGTCGCGCCGTACAGCACCACGTTGCCCACCAGAATGCTCTCCTCCGGCAGGAAGCTCGAGGTCTTCGGCGGATAGACGATAATGCGCCCGCCGGAGAGACCCTTGCCCACATAATCGTTGGAGTCGCCTTCCAGCTCCAGCGTGACGCCCGCCGGAACAAACGCCCCAAAGCTCTGTCCGGCCGAACCCGTGAAGCGGAAGTGGATCGTCTCGTCCGGCAGTCCCTCCGCGCCGAATCGGCGCGCGATCTCGCCGCCCAGCATCGCGCCCACCGTGCGATGCACATTGCGAATGGCAAAGCTTCCCGTCACCCGCTTCTTCGCCTCCAGCGCCGGCTTGGCCTGCGCGATCAGCGCATGGTCCAGCGCATAAGCCAGCCCGTGGTCCTGCTCCCTCGTCTTCCGCCGCCCCACATGCGAGGGCAGCTCGGGCGAGAACAGAAGCGACGCGAGATCGATCCCCTTGGCCTTCCAGTGCGCATCGGCGACTGCCGAATCGATCCGGTCAACCCGGCCCACCATCTCATCGAAGGTCCGGAAGCCCAGCTTCGCCATATGCTGGCGCACCTGCTCCGCAAGGAAGAAGAAGAAATGGATGACGTGCTCCGGCTGCCCCTTGAACTTCGCGCGCAACACCGGGTCCTGCGTGGCAATTCCCACCGAGCAGGTATTCAGATGGCACTTGCGCATCATGATGCAGCCCATGGAGATCAACGGCATGGTCGAGAAGCCGAACTGCTCGGCGCCCAGCAGCCCGGCGATCACCACGTCGCGTCCGGTCTGCAGCTTGCCGTCGGTCTGCACCCGGATGCGGCTGCGCAGGTCGTTCAGCAGCAACACCTGCTGCGTCTCCGCCAGGCCCAGCTCCCACGGCAGCCCCGCGTGCTTGATCGAACTCTGCGGCGATGCGCCTGTGCCTCCCGTGTCGCCGGAGATCAGCACCACGTCGGCGTGCGCCTTGGAGACGCCCGCGGCCACCGTGCCCACCCCCGCCTCCGCCACCAGCTTCACCGCTATGCGCGCCTGCGGGTTCACATTCTTCAAATCGTAGATCAACTGCGCCAGGTCTTCGATCGAGTAGATGTCGTGGTGCGGCGGCGGCGAAACCAGCCCCACGCCGGCCACCGAACAGCGCAGCCGCGCGATGATCTCGTCCACCTTGTGTCCGGGCAACTGTCCGCCCTCGCCGGGCTTGGCGCCCTGCGCCATCTTGATCTGGATCTCGTCCGCGTTCACCAGGTAATTGGCCGTAACGCCGAAGCGCCCGCTGGCCACCTGCTTCACCGCGCTGCGCCGCAGATCGCCGTTGGCGTCGCGCTGGAACCGCTCCGGGTCTTCGCCGCCCTCGCCGGTGTTGGACATTCCCCCAATGCGGTTCATCGCAATGGCCATCGTCTCGTGCGCTTCCTTGCTGATGGAGCCATAGCTCATCGCGCCGGTGGTGAAGCGCTTCACAATCTCCTTGGCCGGCTCCACCTCCTCGATCGGCACCGGCTTGTCCGCGTACTTGAACCGCATCAGCCCGCGCAGCGTACACAGGTGCTTGCTCTGCTCGTCGATCAGGTCGGTGTACTCCTGGAACGTCGCCGGGTTGTTCTGCCGCACCGCCTGCTGCAACTTGCTGATGGTCGCCGGATTCACCAGGTGGTACTCGCCGCCCTCGCGGTATTGGTACTGCCCGCCCACCACCAGGTCCGTCTCCGACTCGGTCAGCGGCTGGAAGGCGTATTCGTGCTTCATCTGCGCCTCGCGCGCCAGCACGTCCAGCCCCACGCCCTCGACCCGCGAGGCCGTGCCGGAGAAGTAGGCGTCCACCAGCTCCTGGTTCAGCCCCACCGCCTCGAACACCTGCGCCCCGCGATAGCTCTGCAGCGTGCTGATCCCCATCTTGGAGAAGGTCTTCAGCAGTCCCTTGTTGATCGCCTTGATGAAGTTCTTCTCCGCGTACTCGGCCGTCACGTCGTCCGCCAGCAGGCCGCGCAGCTTCATGTCGTGCAGCGTCTCGAACGCCAGATACGGGTTGATCGCGCTTGCCCCATATCCAATCAACAGCGCAAAGTGCATCACCTCGCGCGGCTCGCCGCTCTCGATAATCAACGCCACCTGCGTCCGCGTCTTGTCGCGCACCAGTTGGTTGTGCACCGCGGCCATCGCCAGCAGGCTGGGAATCGGCGCCATCGTCTCGTTCACGCCGCGGTCCGACAGGATCAGCAGCGTGTAGCCTGAGTTCACCGCATGGGCCGCGCGCGCGCTCAGGTCGTCCAGCGCGTGCTTCAGCCCGGCCTCGCCATCCTCCGCGCGGAAGAGCGTCTGCAGCGTGGTCGCCAGCAGATCGCCCGAAGAGATCCGCCGCAGCTTCTCCAGATCGCGATTGGTCAGGATCGGATGCGGCAGCTTCAGCGTGTGGCAGTTCTCCGGCGCCTCGTTGAGGATGTTGCGCTCCGTCCCGATGTAGCTGATCAACGACATCACCAGCTCTTCGCGGATGGGGTCGATCGGCGGATTGGTCACCTGCGCGAAGAGCTGCTTGAAGTAGCTGAACAGTTGCTGCGGCCGGTCGGAGAGGCAGGCCAGCGGAGTGTCCGCTCCCATGGACCCGATCGGCTCCTCGCCCTTCGATCCCATCGGCCCCAGCAGTATCTTCAGGTCCTCCTCGCTGTACCCGCAGGCGCGCTGGCGGCGCAGCAATGTCTCCGGGTCCGACTCGATCACCCGCCACGGCTCCGGCAGATCGTCCAGCAGCACCTGCTGCTCCTTCAGCCACTCGCCGTAGGGCTGGCGGCCGGCCAGCGACTTCTTGATCTCCTCGTCCGAAATAATGCGGTGCTCCACCGTGTCCACCAGGAACATCCGCCCCGGCTGCAACCGGCCCTTCTTGCGCACGTCCTCCGGCGGCACCTCGATGACGCCCACCTCCGACGCCAGCACCACCAGATCGTCCTTGGTCACGATGTACCGCCCAGGCCGCAACCCGTTGCGGTCCAGCGTCGCGCCCACCACGCGCCCGTCGGTGAAACACACCGACGCCGGCCCGTCCCACGGCTCCATCAACGACGCGTGGTACTCGTAGAATGCGCGCTTCTCCGGGTCCATCTCCGGATTGCCCGCCCACGCCTCGGGAATCAGCATGGCCATCACATGGGGCAGCGACCGGCCCGACTGGAAGAGGAACTCCACCGCATTGTCGATCGACGCCGAGTCGCTCCCGCCCGGCACAATCACGGGATACAGCTTGTCGATCTGGCCGTCGTAGAGCGGGCTCTGCATCACCGACTGGCGCGCGCTCATCCAGCTGATATTGCCGCGAATGGTGTTGATCTCGCCGTTGTGCGCCATGTAGCGGTACGGGTGCGCCAGCTTCCAACTGGGAAACGTGTTGGTCGAAAACCTCTGATGCACCAGGCACAAGGCGCTTGCCACCAGCGGGTTGGCCAGCTCGTAGTAGAACTTCTCAATCTGCGGCGCCAGCATCAGGCCCTTGTAGACGATCGTGCGGCAGGAGAGCGACGGAATGTAGAAGTCCTCCTTGTGCTCGATCTCCGACTGCGCAATCTCGTTCTCCGCGCGGCGGCGCACGATGTACAGCAGCCGCTCGAAGGCGTCCTCGCTCATCCCCTCCGGCCGGCCCACAAACATCTGCTCGATGTACGGCTGCGACGCGCGCGCCTGTCGCCCGATCAGGTCGCCATTCACCGGCGTATCGCGCCAGCCCAGCAGCTTCAGCCCCTCGGCCTGGCTGATCCGCTCCAGCACCCCTTCGCACTGCAAACGGCTGTGCTTGTCCACCGGCAGAAACACCATGGCCACGCCATAGCTTCCGCGCTCGCCCAACTGCATCCCCAGCTTGCCGCACTCCTGCTTGAAGAACGCGTGAGGAATCTGGATCAGAATCCCCGCGCCGTCGCCCGTCTCCGGATCGCATCCTGCCGCTCCGCGGTGCGTCAGGTTGATTAAAACCTCCAGCCCCTTGCGAATGATCTCGTGGCTCTGCTCTCCGCGAATGCTCGCAACCAGCCCCATGCCGCAGGCATCGTGCTCATTCCGCGGATGATACAGCCCTTGCGGGCCGGGGTTGCGTCGACAGCGATCGCTTCGTTTCATGGCAACCTTCCACGTGCTGGAATTCATTCCCCAACAAAGAAGACACTGCTACCCCGCGATCTCTACGCCGGAAAAACAATTCGGGTTTCAATCGACACGTCCGCCGAAGCAGACCACACAGAGTCAGGAACAGGGATGAACACGCTAGGTCTATTAATATACAGCGAAACCGCGCCCAATTCCATCTTTTGCAGACGGCCCGAGGCAACAAACCGCTGCAAAACACACACCATCAATTTATTAGACGAAGAAAAAACCTTCGCGGTCGCAACCTCTTTACTCCGTCTCCTGCAGATAGATCGCAACGTAGTCCAGGTAGTCCTGCGCGTACTTCAGGATCAGCTTGCGGTCTTCCTCGCCCAGCGTCCGCCGCACCTTGCCGGGAACTCCCGCCACCAGCGAGTTGGGCGGAATCGCCGTGTGCTCCGCAATCACCGCGCCAGCCGCGATGATCGACCCCTCCCCGATCCGCACGTCGTTTAGGATCGTCGCCCCCATGCCGATCAGTACCGCGTCCTCCACCACGCATCCGTGCACCGTCGCGTTGTGCCCTATGGTCGCCCACTCGCCCACGATCACGGGATACATCTCGCGCATCCCGTGCAGCACGGCGCAGTCCTGCACATTGCTGTTGGCGCCCACGCGGATCGCGTTCACGTCCCCGCGCAGCACCGCGTTCATCCACACGCTGGAGTTCTCGCCCAGCTCCACGTCGCCGATCAACTGCGCCGACAGGTCCACATAGCACGTCGCGGGAACCACCGGCGTCTTTCCCTGATACGCACGGATCATTGCAGGATTATTGCACGCGCCCGGAGCATTTTTCACGCCCCGCACTCAACTTCCTTCCCGCGCCAAGCCGGGACCTCTTCCTCCGGCAGAAATCCGCCGCTGCCACGCGTTATGCGGTATTCTGAAACCTGCCCACCTGGGACGATTTGGAGGTGTATTTCCCTTGGCAGAGATTCGTGTGCAGGAAGGCGAGCCGCTCGAAAACGCGCTGCGCCGCTTCAAGCGCAAGGTCCAGACCGAAGACATCATCAAGGAAGTGAAGCGTCACTCCTTCTATCTGAAGCCCGGCGAGAAGAAGCGCGTCAAAGAAGCGCTTGCCCGCAAGCGCAACCGCAAGAAGATTCGCAAGGAACAGGACTAGTCCTGCTCCCCTAGCCCCCGGTTCTTCACACCGTGGCTGGCCGCCCGCTCCCACCCGGAGCAGGCGGCCTTCATCCTTAATCCCCCCGCGACGCCCCCTGAATCACAGAATTAAAGCCTTCCCCATCGCCCAATCCGCGAATCGCGGGGCCGCGCAAGATCATCTCTATCTCTACGGGTTTGTTACGACCCGTACGAAATCTGTACGACGGGAGAACGGTATGGACTTTGTAGACCGAATCCTAACCTGCACCGATTGCGGTGGCGAATTCATCTTCACCGCCGGCGAACAACTCTTCTTCCTGGACAAGCAGTTCAAGAACGACCCCAAGCGCTGTAAGCCATGCAAGTCCAGGCGTGGCGCACTGGGCGCCAACGCGGCCACGGGGAGTGGCCCGGCGGCGGCCGGCATCTCGCGCACCGAGACGCGCACCGTGTGCTCGGAGTGCGGCATCGAGACCACCGTCCCTTTCAAGCCGACGCAGGGCCGCCCCGTGCTCTGCCGCCTGTGCTACAAGAACAAGATGGCTGCCGCACCCGCCGCGGCGCAGCCCGCCTCGGCCCCCGCAGCGCAGCCCATTACCGCCCCAGCAGCCGAGACCGCCGCCGCCACGGAGTTTGTGTCGCCCGCTTCCAGCGCGCCCCACACAACTCACCGCCAGCCGCCGCAGTCGGACCTCACCGCCGCGGATGTTTCCATGGCGATCTGATCCCCGCAGCGCAAGCCGTCCCCCGCCGAGCCCCCCCCGCGCGATCCGCATTAAAGCCAGCCCTTAAAGCAGAAGGGCCCCGACTCATCGGGGCCTTCGCTGACTTCATATCCTGCGCAAATTCCTACGCCGGGACCGTGGTGACCTCCGCCGGATCGACGGCCACAAACCGCCCGTGCTGCCCGCGGTCCTGGTAGCGCACCACGCCGGAGACCTTGGCGAACAGCGTGTCGTCCTTGCCGCGCCCGACGTTCGCGCCAGCCTTCAGCGGCGTCCCCCGCTGGCGCACGATGATCCCGCCGCCCAGGATCGCCTGCCCGCCGAAGACCTTCACGCCCAGCCGCTGCGCGTTGGAGTCGCGCCCGTTTTTGGAGGAACCTAATCCTTTTTTATGTGCCATTCCGTCGCCTCTTTTGCGCGGCCCTCGGGCCGCTGCGGTTTTGAAATTACTTTGCGGCCGCCTCGGCCTTGTAGCTCTTCCCGTTCACCACAATCTCGTTGATCGCAACCTCGACGAAGCCCTGCCGGTGTCCCTGCATCTTCTTGTACTGCTTCTTGCGCTTCATCTTGAACACCAGTATCTTGTCGAAGCGGCCCTCGTCCACCACCGTTCCGGTCACCTTCGCGCCCTTCAGGTCCGCCTCGAACTTGCCCTCTTCGCTGCTCACCGCCAGCACATCGGCAAACTCGATCGCGCCCTTCTTGTGCGCCGTGCGCTCGATCTTGAACTTCTCACCCGGAGAGACCTTGTACTGCTTGCCGCCGGTACGAATCACTGCATACATAACGGAACCCTTGTGCGCACGGCATTCGATCGCCCGCACCCTTCATGAATTGTTTTGCCTGGGGACCGAACCAGAGGACCTCTGTCCAGCCGGCTCGCCCGAAACCACCGCGGCCATAGGAGCGCAAACCGCTCTCCCCCGTGCAACCGTCCGCCGCGTCCGGAACCTGCCGGCCCTGCAACCGGAGCACCGGCTGCATTCGCCAAACCTGCCAAACTTAACAAGTGTATCCCGCTCCGCCACATGGGTCAATCGCCCATCCCACAGCCCTTTGTTTGTCATTCCGCAGCGAAACCGGGGTTCCCGGCGAGCGCACTTGCTCGCTGGGGTGGGGAGCGGAGGAATCTGCTTTTGCTCTTGCCGTTGTCTGTTCTCGCTGTCATCCCACCCCCGCCATTCGCTACACTGGAAGTCCATGCCCACACCGTCCAATCCCCTGAAGGCCGTCCGCGGAACGCGCGACCTCCTTCCGCCCGACACCGCCCTCTGGAACCGCGTCGAATCCATCGCCCGCTCGGTCTTCGCCCGCTACGGCTTCGGCGAGATTCGCACCCCCATCTTCGAGGACACGCAGCTCTTCGCCCGCGGCGTTGGCGAAGAGACCGACATCGTCTCCAAGGAGATGTACACCTGGGAGGATGGTGAAAGGCTCGACAAGGAGAAACTTCGGGATTGGTGGTTTCGAAAACATGATGAACGACTTGGCTCATGGGAGGAATTTGACGGTACCTTCGATTACACAGTCGAGATTCAGGATCGCCCAAATGAGAACGAGTTGTTAGCTTTTGCTAACCAAGCAACTCCTCTGCTAATCGCAACTTTAGCGGCATTCGAAGCACCCTTATATGCACCTCGAGCGGATTTTGATGCTTGGCTAGCTCAAGACGAACCTAGAGATTCAAGTCAACTGAACGATAAGAGTTGACACCTCAAACCCATCAAAAGACTCGTGGTGCCGACCGGAATCCCCAATAAAACTGAAGAGTGGTTGAAAGACGATCTTGTTGTGGAGTATGCGTTTGGAAACTTCACTAAGTCTTCACAGTCCCTCACCCTCCGCCCCGAGAACACCGCCGGCGTCGTCCGCGCCTACATCGAGCACAACCTCGGCGACAGCGGCCAGCTCCAGAAGCTCTTCTACATCGGGCCGCAGTTCCGCCGCGAACGGCCTCAGCGCGGACGTTACCGCCAGTTCTGGCAGATCGGCGCCGAGGTCATCGGCCCCGTCACCTCCGGCTCCGAAAGCCCCCTGCGCGACGCCGAAGTCCTGGAGATGCTCGCCACGCTGCTCGATGAGCTGGGCATCAAAGGCTGGCGGCTCGAACTCAACTCCGTCGGCTCCGCAACCGACCGCCCCCGCTACGTCGCCATCCTGCGCGAGGCGCTAGCCCCCATCGAGCACCAGCTCTGCGAGGACAACCAGCGCCGCGCCGAGACCAATCCCCTGCGCGTCCTCGACTCCAAGGACCCCAAACGACCAGGCTCTCATAGACGGGCTTCCAAAGATTGCCGATTACCTCGATGACTCCTCACGCGACCACTTCGCCCAGGTCTGCGCCGCGCTCGACGCGTGTGGTGTGCCGTACTCCGTCAATCCCCGCCTCGTCCGCGGCCTCGACTACTACACCCGCACCACCTTCGAGTTCACCGTCCCCTCGTCCGGCGATCCAGCCACCGGCCTCGGCACCCAGAACGCTCTCCTCGGCGGCGGCCGCTACGACGGCCTCTCCGAGATGCTCGGCGGCCCGCGCGCCCCCGGCATCGGCTTCGCCATCGGCGAAGACCGCCTCATCCTCACCCTCCAGGCCCAGGCCGCCGCGCAGGCCCTCGAACCTCGAACCTCGAACCTTGAACCTCCCAAACTCGACGCCTACATCGCCCCCCTCGGCCCCGAACGCAACGCCGCCGCCCTCGCCCTTGCCCGCGAACTCCGCCGTGCTGGCCTCACCGTCGAGGTCGGCGACGGCAGCTTCCGCCTCAAGAAATCCTTCGAGGCCGCCGACCGCGTCGCCCGCCACATCGTCATCCTCGGCGAAGACGAACTCGCCACCGGCGTCCTCACCGTCAAAACCTTCGCCACCGGCGAACAGATAAAAATCGCGCGCGACGAAGTTGCAGTTACTCTAAAAAAATGACCGATCAAGTTCAACCAGCAAACACGCCCGAGATGAAGCAGGAGTATAAGCTGTGCGCTTCCGACTTCGTGCGTCATCCCGTGTGGATCGGGGTGCATAACTATGACTACGGGGAATCTTGGTACGAGCAGACCGACGAGCAGACCTTTCGGCCATGGATCGATCCCCTGCCTTTCCCCAATATTAGAGGGATCGCGCGGGTCGCAGCCACATTTGAGCTGGCAGATGGCGGTGTCTATTCAGGCCACTTTAGCCCGCAACCCGAAAATTGGGACGAGCCATTGCCTCCTCGCAGAATGCGAGATGGCAACTACACCAAGCCAGTGCAGTGGAGCGCGCGTCGAGGCGGTTCTCCTCTATCAATATTGGCTTTGCATAGTCCTGCCATCTTTATTGATGGTCAAGTGTTCGGTTTCCATCTATTGCGTGAACCAAGGCGCAAGGCCGCTGTTCAGGCCTTCTATGCAGCGATCAAGAAGTCACCTGCGGCTGTGTTCCCAGTGCGCTTCTATGCCGACCCAAGCCTTGCATCTGGAATTATTTCGGGACGGATGGACGGCTTTTTCTCCTTTCCATTGGACAAACCGTTTGTGATCGATACTGGGGCCGCGTTGCTGAACGACGAGGCTGAGAGCATCAAGTAAGGCCACTACAGCAGGCCCTCTGCCTAAGCTACTTCCGTACAATAGGAACAGCGTGACATTAGACTTTCTAGGAACTTTGCAACGCACCGGGATGTGTGGAGAGCTTCGCGCCGACAACGCGGGGCAGGATGTCGTTCTGATGGGCTGGGTCAACCGCCGCCGCGATCACGGCGGCCTCATCTTTCTCGATCTGCGCGACCGCTCCGGCATCGCGCAGGGAGCGGACCAAGCCTGATCTTGCTCAAACCCGCCATTCGCCCTACTATCGCTTCAGCGTGGAACTTCCCCGGAAGCCGCATCCCAAACCCGCTGTCCTCATCCGCACGCCCGAAGCCGACCGCCTCGTCGCAGCCACCCGCGTCGACGACGACCAGGCCTTCGAGCTGAAGCTCCGCCCCACCCGTCTCGCCGAATTCATCGGCCAGACCAAGGCCAAAGAGCAGCTAGCCATCGCACTTGAAGCCGCCCGCACCCGCGGCGAGGCGCTCGACCACGTCCTCCTCTTCGGCCCGCCCGGCCTGGGCAAAACCACGCTGGCCACCATCATCGCCAACGAGCTCAACGTCGGCTTCCAGCAGACCTCCGGCCCCGCCCTGCAGATCCAGGGTGACCTCACCGCCATCCTCACCAACCTGCGCGAGCGCCAGGTCCTCTTCCTCGACGAGGTCCACCGCCTGCAGCCCGTCCTCGAGGAAAAGCTCTACACCGCGCTGGAGGACTACAAGCTGGACATCATCATCGGCCAGGGCCCGGCGGCGCGCACCCACGTCATGGAGATTCGCCCCTTCACCTTCGTCGCCGCCACCACGCGCCCCGGCCTGTTGTCGTCGCCTTTAAGAAGCCGCTTCGGAATCCTCCTCCGCCTGGAGTTCTACACCGACGACGAGCTGCGCATCATCGTCACCCGCTCGGCCGAGGTCATCGGCGTGCCCATCGACCAGGACGGCGCCGCCGAAATTGCCATGCGCTCGCGCGGCACTCCCCGCATCGCCAATCGCCTGTTGCGCCGCGTCCGCGACTACGCCGAAGTCCGCGCCTCAGGCCGCATCGACCGCGCCACCGCACAGGCCGCGCTCTCGCTGCTCGAGGTCAACGCCCACGGCTTCGACGAGCTCGACCGACGCCTCCTGCGCACCATCATAGAAAAGTACGACGGTGGCCCAGTCGGCCTCAACACCCTCGCCGCCGCCCTCGCCGAAGAGCAGGACGCCCTCGAAGAGGTCTACGAACCCTTCCTCATCCAGATCGGCTTCCTCGATCGCACCCCCCGCGGCCGCGTCGCCACCCGCCTCGCCTACGAGCACCTCGGCATCGATCTCCCCCGCAAACACAGCCTCTTCTAGCGATGGGCTCTGTTTTGAAGGGGCGGGACTTTAGTCCCGCCGCAATCACTTCAATTGCAACGCGGCTTTAGCCGCTGAGGGAACGTCGAACCCTTGGTCAGACTTTCCTCTACGCGCCCACCGTCGCCGGCAGAATATCCTCCACATCCACCCACTGCGTCGGATACACCCCCGTGTAGCACGCCGTGCAGAAGCTCGCCGGCGACAACCCATTCGCCGGCTCATTCGTTGTGCAGGAGTACGTCAGCCCCACCAGCGACAGGTACGCCAGCGAGTCCGCCTCGATAAACTCGCAGATCTCCTCAACCGACTTGTTCGCCGCAATCAGCTCCCGCTTGCTCGGCGTATCCACCCCGTAGAAACACGGGCTGATCGTCGGCGGGCACGAGATGCGCATGTGCACCTCCGTCGCCCCCGCCGCACGGCACATGCGCACAATCTTCCGGCTCGTCGTCCCGCGGATGATGGAGTCGTCGATCAAAATGATCCGCTTGCCCTCCAGCAGGCTGCGCATCGGGTTCAGCTTCATGCGCACGCCAAAGTCGCGCGTCCGCTGCTCCGGCTGGATGAACGTCCGCCCCACGTAATGGTTTCGGATCAGCCCGAAGTTGAACGGAATCCCGCTCTCCGCCGCATAGCCAAGCGCCGCCGTCACGCCCGAGTCCGGCACCGGCACCACCAGGTCCGCCTCCACCGCGCTCTCCCGCGCCAGTTGCCGCCCCATCTCCTCCCGCGACTGCTGCACCCACCGCCCGAAGATCCGCGAGTCCGGCCGCGCAAAGTAGACGTGTTCAAAGATGCAGCTCGCATGAGGCACCGTCTCCGGCGCAAACCTCCGGCTGGTCACCCCGTCCTCGCTCACCATCACCAGCTCGCCCGGCTTCACATCGCGCTCATACTTCGCGTGCAGCAGGTCGAACGCGCACGTCTCCGACGCAAACACAAACGTATCCGGCGCGCCATCCACCCCCGCAATCCGCCCAATCGACAGCGGCCGGAAGCCATGCGGGTCCCGCGCCGCGAAGATGCGGTTGCGCGTCATCATCACAATCGAGAACGCCCCATCCACCTGCGCCAGCGACTCCGCAATGCAGTCCACCAGCGTGTTGCACCGCGAGTGCGCGATCAGTTGCACGATAATCTCGGAGTCCGAAGTCGTCTGGAAGACCGCGCCATCGCGTTCTAGCCGCGCCTTCGAGTTCCCCAGGTTCACCAGGTTCCCATTGTGCGCAATCGCGATCAGCCCCATGGTCGACTCCACCGAGATCGGCTGCGCATTCAGCAGCGCCGAGTCCCCCGTCGTCGAGTAGCGTGTGTGCCCGATCGCAATGTGCCCCGGCAGTCGCGCAAGCACCTCGTCGGTGAAGATCTCGCTCACCAGCCCCATGCCCTTGATGTCGTTCACATCGTGCCCATCCGCGCTGGCAATCCCCGCCGACTCCTGCCCCCTGTGCTGCAATGCGTATAAGCCCCAGAACGTCATCCGCGCGGCATCCGGATGCCCATACACCGCCATAATCCCGCACTCCTCGCGCAGCTTGTCAAAAGGCGTCCCGTCCTCGTCCTCATCTGAGGGAACAGCCAGCAGGGAACAGGGAACAGCTTTCCGCTCCTCGTCAATCCGCAGCGCTATTTGGTTGTCATTCCGCAGCGCCATTTTTGGTTCTGAGATAGGCCGGGACTTCAGTCCCGGCGCCACGGACTCATCACGAACGTGGGCTTTAGCCCCCGGGACAATTGCCTCGCTCACGGTCGCACCCACCCTAGCCGTCTTGCTTAAGGGCACGGCTTCAGCCGTGCCGTAACCGCCCGATGAGGAACCGGGCTTTAGCCGCCGAGGTACGCACGCCGTTGCCTCGCGGAGGGAGCGTGGGGCTTCAGCCCCACGAAGTGCGTCCACAGACTCAGCGGGCTTTAGCCCCGGGCCTTCAACCGTCGCTACCATCAGCTCGCTCATGCGGTCACCACCTCCGCCGCAAGCTGTGACTCCAGAGTGCTGGAGAAAGTAGCCCTCGCATCATTGACGCTCAGGTCAATAAAACAATGCCCGTTCATTGCATACATGCGCAGGCTTGATCCGCGCGTGACGCCAAGTCGGAGTTCGCCCAAGCCTTTCGCTCTCGCTAATGCAATCACTCGCTCTTCGTCTTCGGCTGCACAGGTTACGATGACTCCTCCGCCTTCCTGAAAAACCGACAGTGCATCCATTGCGTCAGGTCCCCCATCGTCAGCTACCGCGATCATCGGAGCAATATCTGCACCAACTCCATTCGCAATAACAGAGCGAGCCAGCGCAACCGCGAGACCGCCGCTTCCCTCGTCACTTGCGGACGAAATCAGACCTGACTCCGCAGCCTCGGCCAAGAAAGCGTTAAGCGCCGCCGCATCGGCAAGATTAGGCGCAGAGACTTCGCCCCAGAACTCTCGCAAGGTAACCCGCGCGAACTCCGTGTTGCCTAGTAGCCGAATGAAACTTGCTCGTCTCTCTTCAATAGTCAAGGGTGTCTTATCAATTGGGTAAACAGAGAGCACTACGTCGCCTTCGCGCTGAAACCCACTCGGCACAGCCTTGCTCACATCGTCCAGAATCCCCACAATCCCCATCACCGGAGTCGGATAGATTCCCTCGCCCTTCGTCTCGTTGTAGAACGAAACATTGCCGCCCGTAATCGGCGTACCCAGGGCCGTACATGCCTCCGCAATCCCATCGATCGTCGCCGAAAACTGCGCCATAATCTTCGGTTTCTCAGGGTTGCCGAAGTTCAAACAATTCGTCGCTGCCACCGGAGTCGCGCCCGTGCAAGCCACCTTGCGCGCCGCCTCCGCTACTGCATGCATCGCGCCCAGCTTCGGGTCCAGATAACACCACCGCCCATTCCCCGCCAGCGCCATCGCCAGCCCGCGTTCCGGCTTGCCGTCGCCTGTCCCCTTGATCCGCATCACCCCGGCTTCGCCACCCGGCCCCTGCACCGTATTGCTCTGCACCATCGAGTCGTACTGCTCGAACACCCAGCGCTTATCGCAGATATTCGCGGACGCGAGAAGTTTCTTCAAATCCGCCGTGTAATCCCGCGGCTTCTTCAGTTCCTCCATCACCCACGCCGGAGGGTCCATCGCCACCGGGGCCTTCCACTCGCCCACTGGCCGCTTGTACACCGGGGCCTCATCGGTCAGCGCCTTGTTGGGAATCTCCGCGACTAATTCCCCGTGGTGCGTCACGCGCATCGTATCGTCCGCCGTCACCACCCCCACAATCGAAGCGTCCAGCCCCCACTTCGCGAACACCGCCAGCACCTCGCCCTCGCGCCCCTTGTCGGCCACCAGCAGCATCCGTTCCTGCGATTCCGAGAGCATGATCTCGTACGCCGTCATGCCCGTCGCCCGCTGCGGCACCAGGTCCAGCTCAATCGTCAACCCCAGCTCGCCCCGCGCGCCCATCTCGCAGGTCGAGCAGGTCAGCCCCGCCGCGCCCATGTCCTGAATCCCCACCACCGCGCCGGTCGCCATCGCCTCCAGGCAAGCCTCCAGCAGCAGCTTCTCCATGAACGGGTCGCCCATCTGCACGTTGGGCCGCTTCGCCTCGCTGTCCTCGGTGAACTCCTCGCTGGCCATCGTCGCGCCGTGGATGCCGTCCCGCCCCGTCTTCGCCCCCACATAAATCACCGGGTTGCCCACGCCCGTCGCCTTCGCATAAAAAATCTCGTCCTTCTTCACCATCCCCAGCGCAAACGCATTGACGAGTGGATTGCCGCTGTAGCACGCCTCGAACTTCGTCTCCCCCGCCAGGTTCGGCACGCCGAAGCAGTTGCCGTAGCTCGCAATCCCGCCCACCACGCCATTCACCACCGCATGGTTGCGCCGCCGCAGCGTCGCGTCCGGCTCTTCCTCGTCCAGCGGGCCAAACCTCAGCGAGTCCATCACCGCCAGCGGCCGCGCGTTCATGGTAAAGATGTCGCGCAGAATCCCGCCCACGCCCGTCGCCGCGCCCTGGAACGGCTCAACGTAGCTGGGATGGTTGTGGCTCTCGATCTTGAACGCGCACGCCCACCCATCGCCCACGTCGATGATCCCCGCGTTCTCGCCCGGCCCCTGCACCACGCTCCCCGGCCCCGTCATCCGCGTCCCCCGCGTCGGCAGCCGCTTCAGGTGGACGCGGCTGCTCTTGTAGCTACAATGCTCGCTCCACATCACGCTGAAGATTCCCAGCTCGGTCAGGCTCGGCACACGCCCCAGCTTCTTCTGGATGCTCGCGTACTCCTCCGGTGTAATGCTATGCGTCTTCAGCAGCTCGGGCGTGATCCCGGCTGGCGTCGGTACATGACTTGTGTCGGCAGCTTGCGCCGGAGATGCGGAGGCTGGCTCAACTCGGGTAGGCATAGCTCGTTAACACAATTGTCGCACGGCCCCACCAGCCCCTGAATTGTCATTCTGATCCTGTCCCTAAGCGCAGTCGAAGGGAAAGGGGAAGAATCCCCGCATTTGTCTTGCTTAAGGGCACGGGTTCAGCCGTGCCGTAAGCGCTGCATTTGCATCACGGCTTCAGCCGCTGAGGCAGACTTCTGCGTGCGCACAATCCATCCTTCGGCGCTGAAACTTCGAGTGCTGAGTCGGCAGGAAGATTAGGCATGGCTCGGTAATACGATTGTCGCATGTTCCGCCCGCCCGCCGCACCCAAGCGTTAATGTGGGATAGCGTCGGCGGCTGGACAGCTTCGATCCGATGGCCACGGTTTTACTGGCGTGTCGGCATCTCCGGTTGGAACGGTCGATTCCCCCGCATCGCCAGCCGTTGGCACATTCTTTTGATTGTCCACCAACTCGATATACATGTGATGCTGGCCCGCGAATTGAATTGGGTTGAACCGTATCGCGAAATGGATAGTCAATGTAGTGCCGGAGAGTTCGGCGTTCGAGCAGCCAGAGAGAAGACATTCATTGTTCCAAAGGGAGTCATCACTTCCAGCGGCTATCGGGCCGAGAAATTTGCCGGACTGATCCGAGAGCAGGTACAGGCTCTTGTTTCCCGGGTCATATCGTACGACGCACCTGTCTGACCGGCTGGCCGCATTCTTCTGAAAGTGAAGTCGCGCTTGGGCGATTCCGACGCCGTTGTTTCCTGTGTCGTACGTAGCGGTGAATATATGAGTCAACCCATTTCTGCCAGAAACTTCCAGTGAAGCTGGGATCGGTCCAGTCAACAAAGGTTTCGGCCTCTCGCAGTACTGCGGCAGCCCAATCTTGGGAAACTCGCTCAGCAAATCCAGCGAGTCGAAAGTCTTCTTCCCAACAGAGAACGGAATGTTGCAGGTATAGTCAACTGTGCCACCGTGCTTCAATAAATCCTCTGAAGCGTAGCTAACAGTGCAACCCTCGGGGTACGAGCCTATATTCAGTTCGAAATCTGGCTTGCCGCCGTCCGTATGCGTGACCCAGGTCCTCCTGCAGGACGAAAAATCGAAGATGTATTTCCCTCCCACATAGGTAATCGGAATCTCGGGCTTGATACCGGGATGTCGCAATTCATCGGAATCGAGCACAGGGTAGTCTTTCTGCTCGCAGTGATAAAACCGGTCACACTCCTTCCACTTACCAACCTCACGGCCATCTTTGTAGTCTCCCGACGCTCCTTCGAAGTCGGGATTGAACCAGAACCTATACGGCCCATCTCGCACTTCGAGCGATCCCGGCAGGATGCGCACACAATACTCATCTCGACCGGCGTCTATACGAACATCCCGGTACTCTTCGCCGACTTTGCAGGTGATGTCCTTCGTCCATTCAGCGAAGCATGGGAAGGAAGTGAGCGCGAGCATGATGAGCAGGAAGGAAAGACGGAACATGGAACGTGAGAAGCACCGATAGTTCATGCTTTGAATTATGCGCTAGGAGTTTCCTGAAGAGTAGCCGATTCGCTGATCAATGGCATTCAGATCACTTCCCGGTCGAGCCAAATCCCCCCGCGCCGCGCCCTGACCCGCCCAGCTCCGCAACCTCCTCGAAGCTCGCCTCGATCCGCTCGACAATCCGCAACTGCGCAACCCTGTCTCCGGCCTTAATCTCCACCGCCTTCGCGCCCAGGTTGGTCATCACCACCCGAATCTCCCCGCGGTATCCCGGATCGATCACTCCAGCCAGCGTCGTCACGCCCCGCATCGCCAGCCCCGACCTGTCCTCCACCAGTGCCCCATGCGTCGATGGAAACTCCATCGCAATCCCGGTCGGCACTGCCGTCGTCGATCCCGCCTCGCCCGCCGCCGCCAGCCGCGCATCCGCCGACGCATATAAATCCGCCGCCAGGTCGCCGTACTCGCCCGCATGCGCATAGCGCGGCATCTGCGCCGCCTCCACCAACTTCTTCACTTTGATCGCAACCATGAGCCCGATTGTACCCGTCACACTCCTCTCAGTCCGTCATCCTGAGCGGAGTTCTCCGCACAACATGCGGAGAACGCAGTCGAATGAACCCCTGTATTTCGCCTTCGCTTTCGTCTTCCGACTAGAATCGAAGTCAATGCTCGCCCGCCTCCGCGCCTTCTTCAACCCGCACGACGAACGCACCCTGCTCCGGCGCATCTTCTGGGTCGCCTTCCTCGTCCGCCTCCTTTACATGACGCTGGCCCACACCTATCGCATCCGCATCAGTGAGGACCACTTCCAGTTCGGCTGGGAGGCGGGCCGCATCGCCCGCGCGCTGGTCACCGGCTACGGCTACTCCGACCCCTTCGCCAACGCCTTCGTCGCCCACACCGGCCCCACCGCTTGGTTGCCTCCGCTCTATCCCCTGCTGCTGGCCGCCATCTTCCGCGTCTTCGGCGTCTACACCCTCGCCTCCGCATGGGTGCTGCTCACCATCCAGTCCGCCTTCTCCGCCGCCACCGCGCTCGCCACCTGGGAGATCGCCGCCCGCTGCTTCTCGCGCCGCGTCGCCCTCTGGTCCGCGTGGCTCTGGGCGCTCTATCCCGCCGCCATGCAGTACGCCGTCCGCTGGCCCTGGGAGATGACCATCACCACCGCCCTCTTCGCCTTCACCCTCGTCCTCGCCCTCCGCATGAGAGAAGTTGACCGTTCTACGTTCTACGTTGACCGTTCACAACGAACAACGGACAACGAACAACGGACAACGCAGTGGCTCCTCTTCGGCCTGCTCTGGGCCCTCATCGCGCTCTCCAACTCCACCCTGCTCATCTTCCTCCCCATCTGCGCCCTCTGGATTCTGCTGCCAATCCTCCGCAATCCGGGTGCCCCATTCATGGCGCGCAGCGACATGGGTGGGGTCGGGGCTCATCGCATGGGTGGGATCGCGCACGTTCTCCTCGGCCCCACTCTCGCCGCACTCCTCCTCCTCGCCTGCATCGCTCCCTGGACCCTGCGCAACTGGCAGGCCTTCCACGCCTTCATCCCGCTGCGTGGCAACCTCGGCGCGGAACTCTACATGGGCAACGGCCCCGGCTCCAACGGCCTGCTCATGGAGTACGACCATCCCTTCCAGGCCCCCGAGCAGCTTCGCCTCTACGCATCCCTCGGCGAAGTCCGCTACGTCGCCATGCGCGGGGCCGCCGCCAAGACCTTCATCGCCGCCCACCCCGCCCACTTCGCCGCCGATGTCGCCCGCCGCATCGTCTTCTTCTGGGCCGGCGTCCCCCACCCCTCCGACGAGGCCTGGTACAACGAAGCCGGCCGCACGCTCAACTTCGCCTTCCTCTCCGTCGCTGGACTCTTCGGCCTCGGCCTCGCCCTGCGCCGCCGCATCCCTGCCGCCGGATTCTTTGCCTGGGCCTTCCTGCTGCTTCCCCTCCCCTACTACCTCATCACCGTCCACGCCCGCTTCCGCCACCCTCTCGAGCCTCTCATCTGCATCCTTGCCGTCTTCCTCTTCCAGTCCGCCGAGCGTCCCGGGCGCCAGTCCGGAAGCGCCGGATGAGGATCGGAAGGAGCGCAGGCACCTCCTCTTCGGCTGCCCTCGGCCTCAGGATGAAGAGCGGATAGCAGGATGCGTCGGGATGCGGTGCGCAAGGTTCTATACTGTGAGAGCTATGGTGCGTGATGGGTACTTCTATGCGTTGGGGATGGGTGTGGTTGCCGCGCTTCTGTGGCTGCTGACTCAGTCCGTGCCGCAGACCTCGCTGCCTGTGCTGCTGGCGCTGTTCTTTCTCTGGTTCTTCCGCGATCCCGAGCGCAAGGTCCCCATGGGGCCGGGAGAGATCGTCTCGCCGGGCGACGGCGTGGTCACCCAGGCCGAGTGGATCGAGACCTCCGCCGGAAGCCGCCTGCGCTTCAGCATCTTTCTCAGCGTCTTCGATGTGCATGTCAACCGCGCGCCGGTCGCCGGAACGGTGCGGACGGTGGAGTACCGCGAGGGCCGCTTCATGAACGCGATGAATAGCTTGTCGGCCGTGGCCAACGAGCAGACCCTGGTGGTGATCGACGCGGGCGGCTACGAGGTCAGCTACAAACAGATCGCGGGCCTGCTTGCCCGGCGCATCGTCTGCACCGTGAAGGTTGGCGACCGCGTCCAGCGCGGCCAGCGCGTGGGCATGATCAAGTTCGGCTCGCGGGTCGATGTTCTGCTGCCCGCCGACGCCCTGCCCAGAGTAGACCGGGGATCGCGCGTGCGCGGCGGATCCACCATCCTGGCGGTGATGCCCCGGCCCGCCGGCGATGCAGCGAACGCCACGGCGGAGGTGGCCTCCTAATGGCCGCCGAGCAGTTGGGCCTGCGCGATCACAACGGCGAGGAGATCAGGCCGCTGCGCCATCCCAGCCGAGGCATGTTCATCCTGCCCTCGCTCTTCACCGCAGGCAACATTGCCCTCGGCTACTACGCCATGACGCAGAGCGTACAGGCTTCGGTGGCCGAGCCGGCTTACTTCGACCACGCTGCACTGGCCATCGGGGCCGCGGCCCTTCTGGACGGCGTGGACGGTTATATCGCGCGCGTCACCCACACCGCCAGCGACTTTGGCCGCGAACTGGACTCGCTTGCCGACGCCATCACCTTTGGCGTCGCGCCCAGTCTGCTGGCCTACATCTGGGGCTTCCGCATGTTGCCCCTCACGGTCCATCCCGACCTGCGCCGCAACGTGCTGCACGCCGGCGTCTTCGTCTGTTTTCTCTTCCTCATCTGCGGGGCCAGCCGTCTGGCGCGCTTCAATATCGGCACCAATCCGCAGCCTCGCAACCCCGGTAAGCCGGGACACAAGTTCTTCGTCGGCATGCCCATCCCGGCCGGCGCGGGTATCGTCGCCGCCACCGTCCATTTCTTCAACGGAGCGCCCATCGTCAACCCCTGGATCGCGCTGGCCTGGCTCCTGCTGCTGCTCGTTACCGGCTACCTCATGGTCAGCAGTTGGCGCTTCTGGAGCGCCAAGGAGGTCACCTCCGGCGACCGCCATCCAGCCCGTTTCTTCACGCTGATCGCGGTGATCTTCGCACTGATCTTCTGGAACTCCGAGTGGGCGTTGATGATCATTGCCTTCGGATACCTCATCTCCGGAGTGCTGGCGCGGCTGGCATACTCCTGGGGCCGCTCGCGCCGTCACCCCCACGGGCCGAGTCCGGCATCGCCGTAGTTCGCACATGCAACGGCCCGCGGGCGCCTCGTACCCGTGCCTCCGCTGGTTCACAGCCCTCTTTGCCCCCGCACTGTGTTACACTGGTCTTGCGCTCGATTGAGTCGAGTGCAGGCATCGCAGGCAAAGACATCCAATTGCTGCAACTTACCAGTTGCCCACGGAGTCTGGCCAGAGACTGCGATTCGCCTCTCCCACCGCTGTTCTTCTGCATCCTCGGCCATGGCGGCGTTGAGTGACTTGCCGGTTCGGCATTCGTCATCTGCGCCTGGGCCGGATCGGAAGACGAAAAAATGCGCTGGATGCTCTGGCTGAAGATGCGTCATGGGACGCGTCTCGCCGTGCAGCAGCAACGCTTCGATCGCGATAGCAATGCTGACTAAAAGATTTCTCAAGGCGCGTCTGCGCCACTGCATTCCTTTGCCGCACCATCGACTCACATGGAAACATTGAAAAAGGACTATTTTGACGACCGCAACTCTTGAGCCTGAGGCTATCTCCGAAACATCCAACTACAACATGAACCAGGCAACAACCAGCTTTCCTCCTCCTGCGTATGACGCAGCCAAATCCGCATCCATCGACGCCATCGTCAACTCCTCCGAGATCGAGATCGATCCCGCCACCCACCTCCCCTTCCTGAAGAACGTCCACTTCAACGACTTCAGGATCTCCGGCGCATTGAAGCGCTGCCTCAGCGCGGCCGGCTTCATGACCCCGACCCCGGTGCAGGCCAAGGCCATTCCGCCCGCCCTCGAGGGCGCGGACATTCTGGCCACGGCCGCCACCGGCACCGGCAAGACGCTCAGCTTCCTCGTCCCCATGATCGAGCATATGGACGCCAACCCCATCCCCGCGGTCAAGGGCAGGCGCGGCCCCATCCGCTCGCTCATCCTTCTGCCCACGCGCGAGCTTGCCATGCAGGTGCTGGAGCACTACTCCAAGCTCGTCCCCAGCGCCAAGAACGACGCCGTACTGGTCGTCGGCGGCCTCAGCGAGAACACCCAGCTCGACCAGCTTGCCCGCGGCCCGCGCCTCGTCGTCGCAACCCCCGGTCGCCTCGAAGACTTCCTCCGCCGCCGCGCCATCTCCATCGGCGCGGTCGAGATGCTCGTCCTCGACGAAGTGGATCGCATGTTGGACATGGGCTTTCTGCCCTCCATCCGTCGCATCGTCGGCGCGCTTCCCCGCTCCCGCCAGACCATGTGCTACTCCGCCACGCTGGACGCCAACGTGCGCCAGATCGTCCGCGACTACGTCCGCCATCCGGTGCATGTCGAGATCGGCCCCAACTCGCACCCCTGCGAACAGGTCGAGCTGCGCGCCTGCACCGTCATGCAGGACCAGAAGCTCGGCCTGCTCGACCAGATGCTGCGCGAAGAGACCGGCACATTCCTCGTCTTCGCGCGCACCAAGCACGGCGCAGACCGCATCTCCAAAAAGCTGGAGCGGCTCGGCCACGATGTGGACGTGATCCACGGCGACCGCTCGCAGTCGCAGCGCACTGCCGCGCTCAAGGGCTTCTCCACCGGCAAGCACCGCATCCTCGTCGCCACCGATGTCGCCGCCCGCGGCATCGACGTGCAGGACATCGCGCACGTCGTCAACTACGACCTGCCCAACGGCTCCGACGACTTCGTCCACCGCATCGGGCGCACTGGCCGCGCCGGCGCTACCGGCATCGCCACCACCTTCGTCATGCCGCAGGAGCGCTCCGACGCGCGCCGCATGGAACGCGAGCTCAAAGTAACGTTCCAGTGGAGCGAGGCCGATAAGGACATTGAGAAGGAGGAGCGCAACAAGCCCCTCGATCTCTCCGCGCCGGTCACCGACCTCCTCGCGCTTGAAACCCGCGCCTGGAGATCGGGCGACGCATCCGCCCAACCCCAGTCCAGAAGCGCCGGCCCGCACAACGGAAACGGCCGAAGCGGCTTCCGCAGCCGTCCCAGCTCTGGCGGACGCAGCTCTGCCGGACGCAGCTCTGCCGGACGCAGCTCCGGCTCGCCCTCACGCAGCTCGCGCCCCGGCGCCATCCGCTCCGGCCCCGCCCGCCGCGGCCAATAGTTCCGTAACACAGAAACACTCAGCTCCGTTCGGCGCGCCAACCAGCCGCCCAACGGAGCTGTCGTGCGTCCAGTCAGCGCTCGCTCCAAACCTGTAAACTTAAACCAATCCCATGATCTCAGTCTCCAATGTCACCATGCGCTACGGCGCGAAGGTCCTCTTCGAGGATGTCTCGGTCGCCTTCACCAGTGGCCGCCGCTACGGCCTCACCGGCCCCAACGGCGCGGGAAAGACCACCTTCATGAAGGTCCTCTCCGGTGAGCTCGACCCGCAGAAGGGCGACGTCGTCCGTCCCCGCAAGCTCGGCGTCCTCTCCCAGGACCAGTTCGCCTTCGACGCCTACCGCGTCATCGACGCCGTCATCATGGGCAACAAGCCGCTCTGGGCCGCGCTCGAAGAGCGCGAGCGCATCTACGCCAAGCACGAGATGACCGACGCCGACGGCAGCCGTCTCGGCGAGCTCGAAGGCATCGTCGGCGAGGAGGACGGCTACGAGGCCGAGGCCAACGCCGCAATCCTCCTGCAGGGCCTCGACATTCCCGACGCGATGCACGACCGCAAGATGAGCGAGCTGCAGGGCGGCCAGAAGGTCCGCGTCCTGCTCGCCCAGGCCCTCTTCGGCGAGCCCCAGGCCCTGCTACTCGACGAGCCCACCAACTACCTCGACCTCGACTCCATCCTCTGGCTGCAGGACTTCCTCGTCCGCTACAACGGCACCCTCATCACCATCTCCCACGACCGCCACTTCCTCAACTCCGTCTGCACCCACATCGCCGACATCGACTACGAGACCATCATCCTCTACAACGGCGGATACGACGACATGGTGGAGCAGAAGACCGCCATCCGCTCCCGCATCGAGGGCCAGAACCAGCAGCGCGAGAAAAAAATCGCCCAGCTCAACGAGTTCATCGCGCGCTTCTCCGGCGGCACGCGCTCCAGCCAGGTCACCTCGCGCCGCAAGGAGGTCGATCGCCTCGCCACCACCGAGCTGGCCCGCTCCAACATTCAGCGCCCCTACATCCGCTTCGAGCAGGCGCGCCCCTCCGGCAAGCATGTCCTCGAATTCGAAGGTGTCTCCAAGGCCTATCCCTCGCAGGACGGCCCGCCGCTCGAAGTCATCCGCGGCTTCTCCGCCTCACTCATGCGCGGCGACAAGATCGCCCTCATGGGTCGCAATGGCCAGGGCAAATCCACCCTGCTCAAGGCGCTGCTGGCCAACGCCCCCGGCGTCGGCGAGGCCGACGTCTCCATCGACTCCGGCGCCGTCAAGTGGGGACACGAGGCGCAGATCGGCTACTTCGCCCAGGACTTCGCCAGCTCCATCCAGATGGGCATGACCGTCAACGACTGGCTCTACCAGTTCGACGAGGACGCCACCAAGGAAGACATCCGCGGCATCCTCGGCCGCATGCTCTTCCGCGGCGAAGAGGGCATGAAGAGCACCGACGCGCTCTCCGGCGGCGAATCCGCCCGCCTCCTCTTCTGCAAGCTCATGCTGCAAAAGCCCAACGTCCTCGTCCTCGACGAGCCCTCCAACCACCTCGACCTCGAAGCCAGCAACGCCCTCAACCTCGCCCTGCAAAAGTACGAGGGCACCGTCCTGCTCGTCACCCACGACCTCGACCTCATCGACGAGGTCGCCACCCGCATCTGGCACTTCGACGGCGGCCCATCCGCCTTCCGCATCGTCGACTTCAAAGGCCCCTACGCCGAATACCAACTCCAAATGGCCTCCGCCGTGCGGTAGCGTCAGTTCGAGGGAAGATTCCCTCGGGGACTATATTGATGTTCCCTTACCAGTCCATGTTGGCCGCGTCATCAAATCGATGGCTCAAACCACGAACAAGCTCCTCCATTTCGTCTGTGGATCGCATTGCCCGCAAGTATGTACCATCTCTCGCCATCGTGAGAAGAATCGGGAGTCCTGATTCCTGTATGTAAATACGAGCAGGCTCACGTGGTCCCGACCAAAGGTGGGCGATAAACTCCTCAATTATGCCGAGTGCGCTGGATTCGCCGAAGGCAATTTCACCATCAATAGTGACTCCATACCCCCCCTTCATCTCGGCGAGAAGAACCGGAACTGCACCAGCACCGGAGTGAAACCGGAATGCTTCGCCACGTTTCCCGAATGCTCCATGTGCCATGAAATTGCGCTGTTGTTCTTTTATGGCAGAGAGCTTCTCGCACAGCTCCTTTGTGCGGTCATCGCGAAGATCAAGCGCAGAGGCGAACTTCTTGTACCAAGATGAAATTGCGAGTTTTGCGACGTCTGAGCCTGTTTTTGCCTTCCCAGACAAAATTGCAATATGAATAAACACATGTTCAGTCCAGCTAAAGAATGCATCAATACTTGCTTGGGCCATCCATTGCGATTGATTCCGTAGTTCATAAGCGGGAAATGACACGGAAGTCCACTTTGTGCTGCCGCTGCCGATGTGTTGTTCGACGATTCTTTCCTCTGACCGACGCTCCGCTTCATCATGAATGTCTTTGTACATCTTTAGGAAATATTGGTAGCGGTTGAACAGTTCTATGCTCTCATTTACCACGTTCAGTTTTGACTCGCTAACAGCTTGCTCCGCAAGCCAGACGAAAAATGGCTTAGCCATTTTTACGCCCTGCTTGATCAACTTGACGATCTGCTCACAAGCTGGCTCGTCAATCTCTGGATCCTGGACGAAAACGCCGACTCCGAACTTTCGGTGTTCGATCAGATACGCCTTCCCATTGAAATCGATCGGGACAGACCACGCAACCTTTTCAAATTGCCCAAGGTTGCGGAAACTGAGAAGCTCAACCAGCAAGAAATACACGAGATAGTACTCAGGAAGCATCTGCCCAGCCCTGCTCCTTTTTGCGCTGAAGAGTGTGTCCTTCCGCGCCTTGGTGGTCTCATCTACCGGGCGAATAGGTGCAATCGCTTCGAGAACCGCATTTCGTGTTGCTGCGAAGTCCTCCGGTACCACTGTTCCTCGATGAGGCATTATTTGATGTTCCTCCAGTCAGGTCAGTTTAAGGCTCCATCTTGGATCAGTCTAGGATTAGCCTATGAAACGCCGTTGTAGCTCCATTTATCCGAGGGGGGTGGTGTCTGGAGGCTGTTCCACCACCTGCGTTGGCGAGGTTGAGCCGGTTTCGGGTGGCGAATGCTATACTTCTCGCTATACGCAACCTTCAGACGAGGCTTGCAATCCAACCCTTTAAAGACATGGCGGCCCATGCGGCACGCTGTGGAGGCGACCTATTCCACCGATCGATAAGCGTTCCGCAAAGTCCTTCATCCGCACCAACGAACGTATCCGCGCCCGCGAGATTCGCGTCATCGACGAGAACGGCGAGCAGCTCGGCATCATGCCTCCCTTCGAGGCCCTCAAAATGGCCCGCGAGCGCATGCTCGACCTGGTGGAGATCTCGCCCAACGCCGTCCCGCCCGTATGCCGCATCCAGGACTACGGCAAGTTCCTCTACGAAAAAGACAAGAGCGAACGCGCCGCGCGCAAGAAGCAAAAAGTCATCACCATCAAGGAAGTCAAGTTCTCCGTCACCGTAGACGAGCACGACTACCAGACCAAGAAGAACATGGCCCTCCGATTCCTCGCCGAGGGCGACAAGGTCAAGGCCTCCCTGCGCTTCAAGGGCCGCCAGATGGCCCACCGCGACCTCGGCTACAAGATCGTCAATCGCCTCATCCAGGACCTAGGCGATGCCGCACTGGTCGAGTTCATGCCGCGCATGGAAGGCACCACGCTGCACGCCATCATCGCCCCCGCGCGCACCTCGGCCCCAGCCCCCAAAAAGCCCGCCCCCGCACCCGACGCCAAGCCCGCCCCCGCAAAACCCGCCGAAACCGCGACCCCAATCCCCCCTCCATCCGACACTCCTCCCACCCAGCCTTGAGCGCCAACGACCCGCATTGCTTAAGGGCACGGCTTCAGCCGTGCCGCCAGGGGATTATGATCGACAGGGCTTTAGCCCCTGAGGTACGTTTTTACTTGCATTCACTTATCCTCTGCCCCTCTGAAAGGCAGCTCTATCGTGGTGAAATGCACTCTCCCAAAAAATAATTTCGTTTTCTCTTCGCCTACCCCCTTTTTGGGTGTTAGAATCCCTCTTGACCTTCCACCGAGGAGAATAACGCCGTGGCCGATGACCGCAACAAAGCAATCGAAACCGCACTCGCAGCGCTGGAAAAGCAGTTTGGCAAAGGCTCCGTCATGCGGCTGGGCTCGAAAGAAGCCGTCGTCCCCATCGCCGTCATCTCCACCGGCTCCATCTCCTTCGACGCCGCCACCGGCGTAGGCGGCGTCCCGCGCGGCCGCGTCATCGAGGTCTTCGGCCCGGAGTCCTCCGGCAAGACCACCATCTCGCTCCAGATCGTCGCCGAGGCGCAGCGCGCCGGCGGCCTCGCCGCCTTCGTCGACGCGGAGCACGCGCTCGATCCCGCTTACGCCAAAAAGCTTGGCGTGGACATCGACAACCTGCTCATCTCCCAGCCCGACTACGGCGAGCAGGCGCTCGAAATCGTCGAGGCCCTCGTCCGCTCCGGTGCCATCGACGTGCTGGTGGTCGACTCAGTCGCCGCCCTCGTCCCCAAGGCCGAGCTGGACGGCGAGATGGGCGACTCCCACATGGGCCTGCAGGCCCGCCTCATGTCGCAGGCCCTGCGCAAGCTCACCGGCACCGTCTCCAAGTCGCGCACCAGCCTCATCTTCATCAACCAGATCCGCGAGAAGATCGGAGTCATGTTCGGCAACCCCGAAACCACCACCGGCGGCAAGGCCCTCAAGTTTTACTCCTCCATGCGCATCGACATTCGCCGCATCGGCGCGGTCAAGGAAGGCGACGTCGTCGTCGGCTCGCGCACCAAGGTCAAGATCGTCAAAAACAAGGTCGCCGCCCCCTTCCGCGACGCCGAGTTCGACATCCTCTACGGCGAGGGAATCTCCAAGGAGGGCGACGCGCTCGACCTCGCCACGCTGCACGGCATCGTCGACAAGAGCGGCGCATGGTACAGCTTCCAGGGTGAGCGCATCGGCCAGGGACGCGAAAACGTGCGCGGCTTCCTCAAGGAGAACAAGGAGGTCTTCGCCCGCCTCGACAGCGAGTTGCGCAAGAAGCTCGGCATCGGCGCGGCCATCGTCGCCGCCGAGGTCCCGCCCGTCCCCGCCGGAGCCGCCGTCGCCGCCCACGAAGCCGTCAAGTCCCGCAAATAAAGCGCTTCAATCGTCAGCGCGCGCCGCACAGGCTCCCAAAAGCAAAGCCCGCCGAACTGGCGGGCTTTTGCTTCGCTCATACTACCCCTCCACCGCGCAACAGAGACCTGGGAGCCGCCGGATGCGGGATTCAGGGCTGAGGAACGGGCGTTACAAAATGGTTCGCGCCGGGGCCGCCCGGTCCATGCGCCCCGCGTCCTGCTCCAAATCCACCCGCGCCGGGTCCGCCGAATCCGCCTGCTCCGCGCCCCGCATGGAGCTTGGTCCACTGCTCCGGCGTCAGCACCCCGCGGATGCCAAGCAGCATTCTAGCGTTGGCCTTCTCCAACTCCGCGCGCGCTGTAGCCACCTTGTCAATCTGCGCCAACGCCTTCACCGTGTCCGGCGGATTGGCGCTCAGCAGCGGCTCCAGCAGCGCATTCTGCTTCTCCACGTTCGCCTTCAGGTCGATCAGTTGCAGCCGGCTCTGCTCAAAGATGCCGTCCATCTTCTTGGTCTGCTCGGGCGTAAGCGCCAGCCGCTGCATCACCATGGGGTTTTTCCACCACATTCCGCCGGGAGCGATGCGGAATCCCGCGCCCAGGCCGCCGCGTACGTTGCCGCGGTTACGCATCATGTTGGCGCGGAGGTTGCCCTGCATGCCGGGACGCATCCCGGGCCGCATCCCTTGGCCCATCCCAGGCCGCATTCCCTGGCCCATTCCTTGGCCCATTCCTTGGCCCATTCCGGGGCCCGACGGCGTCTGCCGTTCGATGGGCGCGGCCGCGGGAGCTACAGTTGCAGCCGCTGGAGCGGTTGCCGCCGGCGCTGCGGGGGCCTGCTGCGCCGGTGTCTGCTGCGCCAGCGCGATCGTGCCGCACAGTGCAAATGCGGCGAGGGCAAACAGTGGGCTGAGAGTCATTCGTCGAGTCATGGTTGGTCCTTCCTTTGGTTTGAAGTCGGAACGGATGTTTCGCTGTTGGCCGCGGTCTCGTCATCGCTTGGATCGGCCAGCGCCTGCATGGAAGCTGGCACCGACCGGGAGATCTCGCTGTTGACGTCCTCCAGCAGCGCCTCGTCGGACTGCGCGTCGCTGGCTGCATTGCTCACCGCAACACTGGAGACGCCCGCCGGCGCCTTCGGAACATTGTGATGGCGCAGCACCTGCAAGGGGAACAGAGCGGTCATAAACATTGCCGCGGCGGCGACCCAGTACGCCGGTACAAGAGAGAGCGAGAACGATCGCCGCTCCGGAAGGATCCATCGCGGCCTGCGCCGCAGCTCTTCGTTGGCGTAGGCATTGCTTGCTTCGCGGAAGAGCGTGATCGCCTCCCTCATGCTGGCCAGCTCCGCCGCGCACTGCTCGCACGCCTTCAGATGCGCCTCGGCGGATGTGCTCTCGCCTCCCGCGGCCTCCGTCGTCCCGGCCATCAGATCGCCGAACTGCTCGCCCGTCAGGTGGCTCTCGCCCGGCGCATTGTCAGCCAGGCCGGGTTGCGTCCTCAGTTGAGGAGTCATTGCGTCTCCTTCGTTGTTGCGTCGCGCCGTGCTGCACTGCGCGGTGTTGGGTTGCGCGGCGTAATGCCGCGGGTGTTGGGTTGCGCGCGGACCACGGCCAGCGCGCGGTACAGGTGGCTCTTCACCGTCCCCAGCGGCAGGCCCGTAACCGTGGCAATCTCGGGAATCTCCATCTCCTCCATAAACCGCAGCAGGAAGATCGACCGCTGCCGGCTGGAGAGTCTTGCCACCGACTCCCATATCCCCGCCACCTGTTGCTGCGCGATCAGTTGCGCCTCGGCGGAGCCATCGCGCGTGGGAACGAACGCCGCCACGTCCGCCACATCCACCGCGCTCGCCGACACCCGCTTCCAGAAGCGGAACCGTCCCGTCCGTGTGTGGTCGCGCGCCAGGTTCAGCGCGATCCGGATCAGCCACGTCGCAACCGAGCAGTCCTCGCGGAAGCTCGCCCGCGCGCTCCATGCCCGCAGAAACGTCTCCTGCGTCAGGGTCTCGGCGGCGTCGCGGTCGCGCAGCGTGGCCAGCAGGAACCGGAAGACCCGCGGCTGGTACAGCGCCACCACGTTCTCCAGATCGTCGAACGGGGTGGCCCGCGCCTCGTTGCCGAGCGTGAGACTCGTCGATGGAAACATCCGGACCCCTTCGTGCCCCATATGCATTTCCTGCGGCCCGCATTCGCTGGGCGGCTGCCGCAGGGCTCGACAGCAACTGCCCGGCCCGGATGGCGCACCGCCTGCCCATTTCGAGCGGCTACTAGGACAGACGGGGACCGGTCTCCGGAAGTCTACGCCCGCAACGCAATATTTTACCCGCCAGCCTGAGGTATCCTGCTTCTAGCCATGAAATTCGTCAAGGCAATCTATCCCGGCACATTCGATCCCCTCACCAACGGCCATCTCGACCTCATCGAGCGCGGCTCGCGCATCGTCGACGAGCTGGTCGTCGCCATCCTCAGCAACTCCGACAAAGGAGTCCCCCTCTTCTCCGTCGCCGAGCGCACAGAGATGATCGCCGAAGCCATCGCCGCCTCCGGATTCCAGAACGTCTCCGTCGCCACCTTCCACGGCCTGCTCGTCAACTTCTGTCACGCCCAGGGCGCTCACGCCGTCCTGCGCGGCATCCGCGCCATCTCCGACTACGAGTACGAGTTCCCCATGGCCATGATGAACCGCAAGCTCGACCCCAACCTCGAAACCCTCTTCATGATGCCCACCGAGCAGTACACCTACGTCAGCTCCCGCCTCATCAAGGGAGTCTTCAATCTGGGCGGAGATGTCAGCGGCCTCGTCCCCCCGCTCGTCATGCAGCGCCTCAAGGCCAAGGCAGCCAGGAAGATTTAGAATCCCCACCACGCCCCGCCCAATCTCGGCTAGCCTAATAACGTGACCACCCGCAAGCCGCCCACCCCCGACTTCGATCTCTCAACCTGGCTGCGCAATCTCCCCAAGGTCGAGCTGCATCTTCATCTCGAAGGAACCATCGAGCCCCAAACCCTCGTTGCGCTCTCCCGCCGCAACGACCCCGTCCCGCTCACCCTCGACGACGCACGCGGCCTCTACACCTACGCCGACTTCCTCGGCTTCCTCGCCGCCTTCAAGTCCGTCACCACCCGCCTGCGCACCCCCGCCGACTACGAACTCATCACCGTCAACATGGTCCGCGCCCTCGCCGCCCAGGGTGTCGTCCACGCCGAGGTCTACATCTCCTTCGGCATCCTCTACCACTGGAAGCACGCCGAAGTCGAACCCTTCGTCGAGGCCATCGAGCGCGGCCGCCTGCGCGCCGAGCGCGACTTCGGCACCACCATCTACTGGCTCATCGACGCCGTACGCAACTTCGGCCCCGACGAGGCCGCCCGCGTCTTTCGCAAGGCCGCCGAACTCCGCGCCCAATATCCCTCCATCGTCGGCATCGGCATCGGCGGAGACGAGTCCCGCGGCCCCGCATCCCAATTCAAAGCTCTCTACGCCGAAGCCCGCGACGCCGGCCTGCGCCTCACCGCCCACGCCGGCGAGACCGGCGGCATCATCGAAGGCCCCGCCAGCATCTGGTCCGCCATCAACATCGGCACCGAGCGCATCGGTCACGCCCTCGCCGCCCACCACGACCCCGAACTCATGCAGGTCCTCGCCACCCGCCAGCTCCCCATCGAGGTCTGTGTCACCTCCAACCTCCGCACCGGCTGCTGCCCCTCGCTCGACGACCACCCCCTGCGCGCCTACTTCGACCTCGGCCTCATGGTCACCCTCAACTCCGACGACCCGCCCATGTTCGGCGCCACCCTGCTCGACGAGTACGCCCTCGCCCACACGCACTTCGGCTTCTCCCTCTCGCAGCTCCGCGAGCTCGCCGCCAACTCCGTCGAAGCCAGCTTCCTCCCCCCGCCCGCAAACTCCACCTCCTCTCCCGCATCGAGCAATACCGCTAGCTAGGGCTTGTATGAGTTAGCATTTAGCATCTATGGCGAATAACAAGATCCAGTTTCAGCCGTCACCAGATGAGAGGAAAGAACTGGCGAAGTATTCCTGGAGAGCCGCTGGGGCAACCGCATCTGAAAGCTATCTCAAATCGCTCTGCGAAAATTCATTCTTAAGATTTTGGGCCTATGCAGGGGTCTATCGGAAAGAAACGAACGGAGTTGCAAAGGAGGTGTGCGATGTGCTCGTCGCTTTTGGAGACGACGTGATCATTTTCTCTGACAAGGATTGCTCCTGGCCAGATTCAGACGACTGGGCGACTGGATGGCGTCGTTGGGAAAAGAAGGCAATCCATAAGTCAATGAACCAACTCCGTGGAGCACAGCGGGTCCTGGAGTCGGAAGACATGCCACTGTACCTTGATCCGCAATGCTCCATTCGGTTCCCCTACACTTTGCCCAAGAAAGGCTGCGGGCGCACACACCTGATCGCTGTTGCAAGAGGTGCGGCGGCTAAGTCCCGACAGTATTTCAAGGGAGGGTTAGGGACCTTTGTCCTATTTTTTCACCCTACGGAGCTAGTCACCGAGCCCCTAACACTGACGGCGCAGCCACGGTCGCTGCCATTTGTCCATGTCTTCGATGAGATTTCAATCGAACTACTCCTTGCTACGATAAACACGGCGAAGGATCTTGCGGCCTACCTCTCTGCGCGTCGAGAATTCCTAACGCGCGGAGACGTCATAGTAGCGCATGGAGAGGAGCGACCTCCTGGGACTTTACTTCTCAGGCGACGGCCTGACCCCCTGGGATGGTCGATTCCCGCCGCAGGCGTCGGCCAGCGCATTGATTGAGGTTCCACCCGGCTTGTGGGAGTCAATACAACCCTTTCTCAAAGAACGATCTCTAATTGAGCAGGTAGGGTACCTGTGGGACGAAATCATCGACCACATGATCGACTCGATCACGACCGGACAACTATATTTTGCGTACCCAGCGACTATCGAAGGACAAGAGAGAGTAATTAGATTTCTGGCGGGCGAATCGAGAGCGAGACGGGTTCTTTTGGCACAAAACCTAGTCGGTCTGATCCGCGGAACCCCGAACAATCAGAGAACGTTCAGAACGATTCCGGCAACCGACAAAACTGAGTCAACCTTCGTCTTTCTCGTCATGCCTCGAATATCAGGACTACCAGAGCAACAATATAGAGTGCAGCGCCGGGAGACTCTTTTTGCATATTGCCAGATTCTAAAACTTAAGTATCAACAGATAGGGCAGGTCGTCGGAATTGCGTCCGAGCCAGAAAACCCGAACTCTAAGTCATTTGATCTGGTTTGCCTAGACCTAACCGATTGGAAAGATGAGGACACCGCGAGAGCTGAAGAAATTAAGCGACGCACCGGCTTCATGACCGAGTACAAAGAGTGGCACATGGGCGAAGAGGAATTAAACTCCTTGCGGACTAACTCCGTGATTTTTCCTCCACCCAAGGCGCAGCCATATCACCCAAAGGCCGGCGAGAATACCAAAAGAAAACCCGGAGCATAACGCCGGGTGCCCCATTCATCGCCATGTTGCGATGAGTGGGAAGAACTGCCTCAATCCTTGAGCCAAGCCACCAAACCGGAAGGGCCCGCGTTCACGCGGGCCAAAAACAGCCGCGTCCGCAGGACGCTACCGCTCTGCCGAAGGCCCGAATGGAGCGCGCAGCGCGGAATGACCAAAATTTGCCGCGTGCCCCAAGTCTCGCCTCTGATCTCCGGCCTCTACCCAACCGCCCCCTCCCGCGCCCCGCCCAAACCACCCGCCCCAACCCCACCCAGCCCGAACAGCACTGCGCTCTACTCCGCAGCCTTGGGCGCGAAGTAGCCCGTATGCGCCCGCACGTGGTAGCGCGGGTCGTTGGCGTGCAGATAGATCGTGCGGAATGCCCCGTCCAGCTTGAAGTTCGCCGGCCGGTACTCCAGCAGGTACTGGCTGCGCAGCTCCTCCTCGATGCTGATGAAGCCCAGCGCCACGTCCTCGATCTTGATCGGGTAGAAGGCCTGTCCGCCGGTTGCCTCGGCGATATCGTGCAGCACCTTGTCGCCCTTGTCCCGGCTCGGGCTCACATCGGTGCTGATCGCGTACACGATCGTCTCCGCCCGCTGGCACTCCTTGATCGCGTCCGTCTCCAGCGCGTGGCTAAAGTCGTCGTCGCCGTCCGACACCAGGACGATCGCCTTGCGCACCACGCCCTCCTCGCGCAGCGTCAGCATCTGGTCCTTGCACGCCGAGTAGAGCGAATCGTACAGCGCCGTCCCGCCGCCCGGCCGCAGCCTGTGGATTCCCTGGCTCAGCAGGTCGATGTTGTTGGTAAATCCCTGCTCCACGTCCGTCTGCACGTCGAACCCCTCAACGAACGCGCGGTCGTTGCGGTGCAGCACCTGCAGCAGGAACGTGATCGCCGACTCCTGCTCGAACTGGAACCGCTGCCGGATCGAGCTGCTGGTGTCCAGCATGATCCCCACCCGCAGCGGCAGGTTCGTCTGCTGGTAAAAATGCAGCACCGCTTCTGGAGGCATGTGGTTGTCCAGCAGCCCAAAGCTCGACTGGTTCAGCCCCGTGATGAACTTCCCGTTCTTGTCCGTCACGGTAAAGACAAGGTCCACCTCGTTGGCCTGCACCTTGAGCGTCGGAGTCGCCGCATCCGGCGCAGCCGCCGCCGCTGCGGCAGCCGTCGCCGCCGATTGTCCCCGCGCCAGCGCAACCGCAACCGCCAGGACCATCCCCGCGCAAACAGCAAAAAGTATCTTCCTATGGCCCGCAACACCGCAGCCGATTTCGCTCGTTCTCTTCACTTTGTTCCCTTGCATGATTCTACCCAACTCACACACTCGCCGTCCTCAGCAGCGCCAGAAACTCCTCCAGCTCCCGCGGCAGCGGAGCATCCACCGCCACCGCCTTGCCCGTCTGCGGATGCGCAAACTCCAAGTGCGCCGCATGGAGGAAGTTCCGCTCCAGACCTATGCTCGCCTCTTCCGGTGTTTCTGTTTTGTTATTCCGATTTTTTTGTTTGTCATTCCGCAGCGCAGCGGAGGAATCTGCTTCTCGCCGGACCGCCCGCATCACGCGCGGCGCACCGTACAGCGTATCGCCCACCACCGGATGTCCCAGCGACTGCGCATGAACGCGGATCTGGTGCGTCCGTCCCGTCTCGATCCGCACCTCCACCAGCGTGAACGCGCCATAGCGCGTCGCCAGCCGCTCCACCACAGAGAAGTGCGACACCGCACTGCGACCGTCCGTGCGCCGCGTCGTCATCCGAGTCCGCCGAACCAGGTCCCGCGCGACCGGAAGATTTACCGTTACGTTCTCCTTCGCCAGCGTCCCATGCAGCAGCGCGATGTAGGTCTTCGTCACGCGCCGCGCCGAAAACAGCTCGCCCAGCCTGCGATGCGTCGCGTCGTCCTTGGCCACCACAATCGCCCCGCTGGTCTGCTTGTCCAGCCGGTGCACGATCCCCGGTCGCAGCTCGCCGCCCGCTCCCGACAGCTTCGCCATGTGGAACAGCAGCGCGTTCACCAGCGTGCCCCGATTGCGCGCGTCGCCGGTCGCACCCGCACCCGCGTGCACCATCATTCCCGCCGGCTTGTTCACCACCGCCAGGTACTTGTCCTCGTAGAGAATGTCCAGCGGAATGTCTTCCGGCGTAGCGTGCAGCGGCGCGGGATGCGGCTCGCCCTCGATCTCAATCGCCTCGCCGCCGCGCATCTTCTGCTTGCCCTTCGCCGCCGCGCCGTCCACCCGCACCTGTCCAGCCTCGATCAGCATCTGCACCCGCGCCCTGCTGATCTCCGGGATCGCCTGCGCCAGATACGCATCCAGCCGCATCCCTGCCGCCGCAGCATCGGCCGCAAAGCTGCGTACGCCATCCTCCATCTCCGTATCTTCGTCCAGATCGAGCAGGGGCACGACGACCGCAGGCTCCGCCTCCACCCCGCGCGCCGCCCTGTACTCGGCCCGCACCGATTGCCGCCTGCCTCCCTTGCGCAACATGTTCTTAGACGGCATCGCCCACGTCCCTCCCACATCATCGCGCCGTCGGCTCTCAGCAATAGAAAACCGACCCGCTGGGCCGTGGGGAGAAGTGCTGGTGAACCCGTCCTAAGACGGCGGGACCCTACCGTGGCTCTTCAGGCATTCCGAACTGGCGGACAGCACACCGAGCCATATATACGAGCAGGACCCCTGTTTATTCAATGTTGGTTCAACCAGCGTTGTCCCCCGCACCTGCTTTGCAGGCCGGTTTCTACGCTGCATACTACCCGCCCCCGCCGCTCTTTGCAACTGCCCACCGACAACTGACCACTGACCTCTGTTCTTACTGCCACTCCACCAAACTCACCGCCGCATAGTCGAACTCCACAGACGCCCCATCCGCTCCCGCCTGCACCTGCACCGCAACCCCATTCACCGTCGCGCTCGCCACTCTCCCAAACCGCCAGCGCACAATCACCCGCGCCGCCGGGCCTCCGCTGATCTTCAGCGACTTCGCCGCCCGCACCACCACTCGCCCCTCGAAGTCCGTAACCTGCGTCTGTGCAGACTCCGCCTCACCCGAACCCAAGCCTCCAATCACCTCATACACTCGCCAGTCGTCCAGCGACTTCACCTTCGTATTCCCGCTCTCTTTCTGCGGCACCAGCGTCATCACGTCCTCGGGAATCTTTGGCAGCACCGCCCCTGCCCGCGCCCACACCGGAATCGTCTCCAGAGGCGCATCCGCAACCACCACCTTCCCGCCCGCAACCTCCGCGCCCGTCCAGTAGTCCACCCACTCGCCCGCCGGAAGATAAACCGCCCGCTCGGTCCCCTCGTCGATCACCGGGGCCACCAAAAAATCCGGCCCAAAGAGATACTCGTCCTTCGCCGCTCGCGCTCGCGCGTCGTCCTGATACAGCAACGCCAGCGCGCGCATCAACGGCATTCCCGTCCGCGCCGCCTCCTGCGCCGCGGCATAGCGATACGGAAACAGACTCATATTCAGCACCGCATACTTGCGATAGACATCCAGCGCGGCATGGCTCCCTGGCGGACTATTCCGATCGAAGTCCCAGGGCCCGATGTTCGCGCTCGACATCACCTCCATCACCGGAGAGAACGCCGCATACTCCGTCCACCGCTCCAGCAGCCGCGCATCGGGAGTCGTCGCCGTCGCCTCGTATCCGCCCAGGTCTGCCGTCCACAGCGGCATCCCGCTCATTCCCGCGCCGAGGCCCGCCGTCACCACCGTTGGCAGCCCGTTCTCCGGCGAAAAGCTCGCCTCATTGTCCCCGCCCCACAGAAACCCGGTCCCATTCGCCCCCACCGTTGCGCTGCGCGCGAACAGCACCCCATTGCCCTTCAGGTCTTTCTGGATCAGCTCCTCCACGGCGTTGTTGTACAGCACCGCATAGCGGTTCCGCATCAGCCGCTGGTCGGTCCCATCGGCAAACTTCACGTCGCCCAGGAAGCTCCCCTCCGCGTCGTCGTCCTTGAATCCATCCGCGCCCGCCGCAATCGCCTGCCGGACTTGATCTTGCCACCACTGCTTCGCCTTCGGATTCGTGAAGTCGATCAGCGACCCCTCGCCCTTCCACCAACGCCCCACATACGGGCTCCCGTCGCGGTTCTTCACGAACAGCCCCTGCTCCGCGGCCTCCGCATAGTTCTCCGCCAGCGGCGCAATCTTCCCATCGAAGCCCGCCTCCTTCGGCGGATCGGACTTTGAATTGATCCACGGCGTATGCCACAGCACCAGCTTGAAACCTTCATCGTGAATGTGCCTCACCATCGCCGGCGCGTCGTCGAACTGCTTGGGATTGAACTTGTAGTCGTTGTAAGTCGTCTCCCACGGCGAGTCGATCAGGATCACGCTCGCCGGCAGCCCCAGCTCCCGCGTCCGGTCCACATCCTCCGCAACCTGCGCCGCGTTCTGGTGGTAGTCCCTCGCCTTCCACGGCGCAAACGCCCAAGTTGGGGGAACCACCGCGCGGCCCGCCAGCGCCGTAAACCGCTCCAGAATCCCCGCAAACTCCGGCCCCGCAATCAGCACAATCCGCAACTTCGCCGCCGTCACATCCACCACAATCTCGTCCCGATCGCTCGCGTTCATGTCGAAGGTCGCCTCGCCGGTCGTATCCACCCAAAGCCCATAGCCCGTCGTGCTCATAAAAAATGGAATCGGCTTGTAGCTCGAACTGCCCTTCCCCCCGCTCGTGTCCGTCAACAGGTTCTTCACCACCGTATGCGCGTGGTCCAGCGCGTCGAACCTCTCGCCCAGCCCGAAGTAGCTCGCCGCGTCATGCACCAGGAAACGCCAGTAACCCACCTCCCATGCCATGCTGGTGATCTCCACCACCCCCGGCGCCACCTGCTTCAGGTGCACCTTGTCGGTCGCCACCGGCGCGCCGTTGAAGTCGAAGTCATGCACCAACAACTTCGCCGCCGCCGCACCAGCCGCGCCCGCATCACTCGCTCCAGCCTTCCCCACCAGCGTCAACGCCACCGTGTCCGCGTCCCGCCGCACCAGCCCATCCACCGGAGCCTCCGGTGCGCGGACCACCCGGGTCGCTCCCGGCAGCTCCTCCGCGCTTCCGCTCTGCGCCCCCGCCCCCACATCCTGCGCCGCCGCGCGCCCCGCCCCCAGCGCCAACGCCAGCGCGATTACCGCCAAGCCCCTGCCCGCCATCCACGCCCTCCGCAGCCGAATCCGCAACACCGGCAAGTTCCACAATAGCTGAAACCCTCAGCTCTAGCCGCTCGACCGAGATACAGGCGGCGGGTCAATTGAATCCGATCGCCAATGGTTCCCGAGGGCCGAACTTCTTCAGATGAACTCTCGTACTTATATCCAGTAGAATTATGCGACTCATCATCAACAGCCGACACTCCAGGTGAAAGGAACCATATGGGTTCGTCACAGTTGTTTCATCATCATCCGATCATGGTAGGCGTTTGGGTCGCAACCTGGGCGCTCTGGATGATTCCCGAGACCATCCTTTCGATACAGCTTCGTTCCGCAAAGGACGCGCAGAAAGCGGATCGCGGATCGAAGATCGTTGTGCTCGGGTCGGTATTTCTTGGCATTTATCTCGGATTCATTGCTGCGTACTTTGTTCCCAGCCTCTTCGTGGGAACGCACTGGAAGGCCGTCTTTGCCCTCGGAATTGCCGTCTGGCTCGGCGGAATTTTCCTCCGCCTCTACTCGATTCGCATCCTTGGCCGCTTCTTCACATTTGACGTAGCCATCGCCAACGGCCATCGCATTGTTGAACAGGGGCCGTATCGCTGGCTTCGCCATCCCTCCTATCTCGGCAGCTTGCTGGCACAGGTCGGCTTTGGAATGACCATGACGAATTGGCTGGCGATGCTCTTACCCGTATGTTGCCTCGCGGCTGCTTACGCGTATCGAATTCCTATCGAGGAGCAAGCCCTCCTGCGCGGCCTCGGCTCCGACTACAGCGACTACATGCGGCGAACCTGGCGGCTGATTCCATTCGTGTATTGAATCCCGACGAGTAACTTCTCCAGATAACCTCACATATTCGTTAGCCCATGCCGCATCTCCTCGTTGAACGATGGCCGGATGAACGCCAGCATCCGCTCCAACTGCGCAACATACTCCTCCCGCCGCTCCATCAGCTTCGCCGTCGCGGCCCCGTACTCCGCGTCCGTCGCCCGCAGCAACCCCTCCACCGCCAGCGCGCCCACAGCCTTGCGCAGCTCCTCCACCGTGGTATTCAGATACTGCGCGTCCCTCGGGTCCAGCAGCCACACCGGCGCGCCACAGCCCAGCACGCCCGATAGCCAGTAGACCTTCCCTGCCACAAATCCAATCCTTTGCTCCTCGCTCGTATCGTTGAAGCTGAACGTCTTCTGCTTCGGACTGTAGAAGCGCGTGGTCAACGGCACCGGCTGCCGGTTGCCGCTCTTCACCAGTTCCAACTGCCCCTGGTCCATCGTCTTGCGCACCGCGTTGTACACAAACCCCTCGGCGAACGGCTGCTCCGGCGCCGCAACCACATCGCGAAACGTCACCGTCATCGACGCGGCGATCTTCGCGTGCAGCACGCTCTCGCCGCCGTCCTCCAGCCGCACCTCGCCATGCACCAGCGACGTGTCCGCACCCGCGCTCGACTCATGGAATGGCCACTCAAACCGCCCAAAGCTCAGCGGAATCCCATGCAACGTCAGCACGCACTCCGGCCGCGGATTCCTCAGCCGCTTGGCCGACTCCGCCAGGTACGCCCGCACCCCGTCCCTCAGATCGGGCCGGCCAAACTCGAAGCGCTCGCTCAACTCCAGCAGCATCGTCTTGCCCGCCGCCGCCGCCGCATCTCCGGCCGGCGCCAGCAGAAACTTCGCCGTCCCCCTGCTCGCGTCCGCCTCGCTCGACACCACCCCCAGCCCCGCCGCCCGCGCCGCCGCCTCCACCTGTACCGCCAGCACTTCACTCCGCATAAGCCATACCCTCCTCGCCCACTGCATCCCCACTGTGCGGCAGCCACTCCCATCCTATTTGCATTTGATGTCGATGGAGTTCGTTCAGGATTCGGACGGCGGGCGGCACACGATTCCTCTCTCCACTCCAATGGAGTGACGTGGAATCGTCTGCCGCCCGTTGGCGGTTAGTACGCCACCAGCTTGACGGAACCAAGCAGGCCCGAAGTTGGCGGCGGTGCGGGTGCTCCGCGTCCTGCTCCTCCTCCGGCTGCGCCGTAGCCGGCAGGTGGAGTTCCAGCGGGCGCTCCCGCAGCTCCCGCAGCCCCAGCCCCAGCAGCGCCAGCCGGCCTGCGCCGCGCGCCTGCCCCAGCAGCTCCCGCCGGACCCGCACCAGCCGCACCAGCCGGAGCAGCCGCAGCCGCCGGAGCAGCACCCGGCGGCGGCCCGCCAAAGCCTCCGCGCCCCTGAGCAGACAGCGCATCCACCTCGATCACCAGATGATTCGCCCCCTTCTTCAGTGCGCCCGTCACGTCCCAGCGATACGGCTGCCACGAACACGCGCCCACGTCCTTTCCGTTGAGCGTCACCTTCGCATAGTCGTGCACATCGGCGATCTCCAGGAACACACGCTTCCCCTTGGGCGCCTTGGCTGCGGTGAACTGCATCGTATAAGTCGCCGGCCCGGAGAACCCGGTTGTGCCCAGCTCCTCCCATGGCTTCAGCGCCGTCGTCATCTGCTTGCCGTTCAGGTCCAGCTTCCAGTCGCCATCCAGCGTCGCAAACGTCTCGCCCGCCGCAAACGATGGCTCCGGCGCTGCCGCAACCCCCTTCTTGGGCAGCGGCCCCACCACGATCACCTTCGCCTCATACGGCCCCAGCACCAGCGGAATCTTCACCGCATCCGGCCCATCGGCCACAGCACCGCTCAGCGGATGGATCTCGCCCGTCGCCAGGTCCCAATCCTGCGCCTTGCCGTGTCCTGCAATCGTCGCCACGCGCGACTCCGCCTTGTTGCTCTCATTGAAGAAGAAGTACATGTCCCCGTCGGTGCATGCGCGGTGCGTGTACGTCAGCCGCGGGAACGCCGCGTCCAGTTTCACATCCGGCTTGGGCAGCGCCGCAATCACCGCCGGTGTAATGTCGCCCGACGCCTCAATCAACGTGGCGAAGCTCACGTCCGGCTTCTCCTTCGCATCCATGAACGTCCTGTCCAGAATCAGGCTCGGCGTCTTGCCCACGAAGATCACCTTGCCGCCCTGCTGCGCAAACTCCTTCAGCCGCGCCAGGCCCGTGCGCGTGATCACCGTCATCGACGGCAGCACAATCGCCTTGTAGGTCTGTCCGCTCAGGTTGGTGAAGCCGCCATTCGCCAGCGTCGCCACCGAACTCAGCGATTGCTCGTCGAAGTAGTCCCAATCGATCTGGTGCTCGAACAACTGCCAGCCCAGCTTGGTGGTGCTGCGGTCGGCCTCGGTCGCCGCATCGCCTCCCATCCAGATCGTGTTGCCCGGATGGTACAGCCCAACCTGCGCCGCCGGCCGCCCAATCGACATCAGATAGCCGCCGCGGTTGCCGTACATCGCAATCATCTTGGCCTGCGGCTGCACCACGGGGTTCGCCGGCAGAGGCTCTCCGGCGCTGGCGTGCGTCCACGGCACGCGTAGCGCCAGAGTGGTCACTCCGCGCACCAGTTGGAAGTCCATCTGGTACTTGCCCTCGATGCCCGTTCCGCCGCCCTCTTCCGCCCAAACCTTCGGCTTGCCGAACAGGTGCGCCGCCGAGCTCGCCAACTTGGGGAAGTTGTTGTTGATGTTCCACGTCCCGTCCGGCGTATGCACCGCGTTCGGCACAAGCTGGCTCAGGTTGTCGATGCCCGGAGTCTCCACATAGCGCTCGTCGCGGAAGAAGTCGCCCTCGCTGCGCTCCAGCGACTGCATCGTCTCTTCGTGGTTCAGGTGCACCAGATACTCCGCGTTGTGCGCCTTCGCCCAGTTGGCCTGCTCGCCGAAGAACGAGTCCTTGAATATCCCGCTCCACACGTCGTAGTAGTCCGCCCGCGCCAGGTCTGCGCCAGGTATCGGCTTGCGATCGAACCATGAAGGCAGGTACGGAGCCAGGTCGTATCCCTTCTTTGCCTTGAACTCCTCCAGCAGCTTAGGAGTCCACGGAATCCCGCTGCTGTAGTCCGGCTCGTCGCCGAAGGTGCCCATCACAATCTTGCCGAACTGGTCGCCCACCGCGTTGTAGTAGGTCTCATGCACCGTATGCAGGAAGGCGTCCGTCGCCTTCGGATCGAGATAATCGATGATCGTGTACGTCGCGTCCTTCGCCCGCGTCCCGTCCGCGCGGTTGAAGTTCCGCGTCGGAGAGCTCAGATACACGTGGCGCAGAAACTGCACCTGCCAGGTGTAGCGCGGCTCGTTCGGCGTCGTGCCCTCGGCCGGCGTCAGGTACTTCAACTGCAAATCCGCAGGAACCGGGATCGGAATCACCTGCTTGATCGCCCCGGTCTGGTCCGTCTCCGTCGCCCAGATCGCCAGCGTGTCCGCGGGAACCGGCATCTGTAGCGTCTGCCCCGGCGCCACATGCACCGTAATGTCCGAAACGATGTCCTGCATCCCAAGCTGCGGATAGCGCTCCGTGATATATCCCCCCGCAAATCCGCTCGGATAGTCGCTCTCGTCCTGGATCCACATCCGCATGTTGCGCTTGGCCAGCTCGCCCACAATGTACTTCACCAGGTCCATGTGGCCCGGCGAAAGGTACGCCGGCTCGCCGTTGGCCATGTCGCGCCGCCCCGGCGATAGGTTGATCATGAAGATCCCGTTCGCCTCCATCTGGTCCAGGTCGAAGGAGATCCTCCGCCGCACGTCCGCCTGGTCCGCGCCGTTCCAGCTCTGGAACTGCTGCATCGCTCCATACTCGCGCGGCGGAGAGACGAAGTTCGCCGCAACCTCCGCCGTCGACGGCACCGTAATCACCTGCCACGGACGAGCCTGTGCCGGTGCCGGTGCCTGCGCCGGTGCCTGTGCCGCCGCCTGCGCCTGCGCAGCCGTAGTCAGTACCGTGAAAAACAAAACTGGAAAGAGGAGGAGCGGGACGAGTGTGAACCTGCGGGCAGCCTTCATTGCATCGACTCCGGATCGCTGATTTTCGTTCGCCCCGGAGTATACTCCGCCGCCTGCGCAGCTAGCCACCATGCCGATGGACCGCACGTCCACCGCACCCCAACCCGCGTCATCCTGAACGACAACCCGCGTCATCCTGAACGAAGTGAAGGACCCCTGAATTTTTTGTTTGATTTGGATGAGCCTCCGCGCGCCCTATACTAATTCCAAATTGCGTTCGTTCAGACGCGGAGCATCGGCCGCAAGCCGCCATCCGTCTATGCGCATCCAAGGAAGTGCTATGCCATTCAAGTGGGAAAAACTCACCGTTAAGTCGCAGCAGGCCGTGCAGGCCGCCGCGTCCCTCGCCGCCGAAAACGGCAACCCCGAAGTCCTGCCCATGCACCTGCTCGCCGCCCTGCTCGACGACCGCGAGGGCGTCGTCCTGCCAGTCCTCGAGGGCGCGGGCGTCCGCGTGCAGCAGCTTCTCGCCGGCGCAAACGCCGCCATCGCCAAGCTCCCCAAGGTCTCCGGTTCCAACGCCCAGCCCGCCATGGCCGCCTCCCTGCAGAAGGTCCTCGACCGCGCCTCCAAGGAGGCCGAGTCCTTCAAGGACGACTTCATCTCCACCGAGCACCTCCTCCTCGCCCTCACCGAAGCCAAAGGCGACCCCACCCGTGACGCCCTCGCCGCCCTCGGCGCAACCCACGACGCCGTCCTCAAGGCCCTCTCCGCCGTGCGCGGCTCGCAGCGCGTCACCGACCAGAGCCCCGAAGCCAAGTTTCAGTCCCTCGAGAAGTACGCCAAAGACCTCACCGACCTCGCCCGCAAGGGCAAGCTCGACCCCGTCATCGGCCGCGACGAAGAGATCCGCCGCGTCATCCAGGTCCTCTCGCGCCGCACCAAAAATAACCCCGTCCTCATCGGCGAGCCCGGCGTCGGCAAGACCGCCATCGTCGAGGGACTTGCCCGCCGCATCATCCACGGGGATGTACCGGAAATATTGAAAGACAAGCGCGTCGTCGCCCTCGACCTCGCCAGCATGATCGCCGGAGCCAAGTATCGCGGCGAGTTCGAAGATCGCCTCAAGGCCCTGCTAAAGGAGATCGAAGACTCCAACGGCGAGATCATTCTCTTCATCGACGAGCTGCACACCCTCGTCGGCGCGGGCGCGGCCGAGGGAGCCATGGACGCCAGCAACATGCTCAAGCCTGCCCTCGCCCGCGGCGGCCTGCGCGCCATCGGCGCAACCACCCTCAACGAGTACCGCAAGTACATCGAAAAGGACGCCGCGCTCGAGCGCCGCTTCCAGGTCGTCTACGTCGGTGAGCCCAACGTCGAAGACACCATCGCCATCCTGCGCGGCCTGCGCGAGCGCTACGAGTCGCACCACAAGGTCCGCATCAAGGACTCCGCCATCGTCGCCGCCGCCACCCTCTCCCACCGCTACATCTCCGACCGCTTCCTCCCCGACAAGGCCATCGATCTCGTCGACGAGGCCGCCGCCGCGCTCGCCAACCAGATCGGCTCCGTCCCCACCGAGATCGACGACCTCGAACGCCAGGCCACATCGCTCGAAATCGAGCAGGCCGCACTTAAGCGCGAGAAGGACGAAGCCTCCCGCGAGCGTCTCGAAATCATCCAGAAAGAACTCGCCGAAGTCCGCGAAAAGTCCAAAGCCCTGCGCGCCCGCTGGCAGCAGGAGCGCGGGGCCATCGGCCGCATCGCCGAGCTCAAAACCCACCTCGAAGCCCTCCGCTTCGAGGCCGAGGAGCAGACCCGCAAGGGCAATCTACAGCGCGCCGCCGAACTCCAATACGGCGAAATCCCCAAGTCCGAAGCCGAACTCCGCAAGCTCACCGAATCCGCATCGCCGGACGCGAAATCCCCCCACCGCATGTTGAAGGAAGAAGTCGACGAGGAAGACATCGCCGCCGTCGTCTCCAAGTGGACCGGCATCCCCGTCGCCAAGATGCTCGAAGGCGAGATGCAGAAGCTCGTCACCATGGAGGACCGCCTGCGTCAGCGCGTCATCGGCCAGGACGCCGCGCTCACCGTCGTCGCCAACGCCATCCGCCGCAGCCGCGCCGGCCTCTCCGACCCCAAGCGTCCCATCGGCAGCTTCATCTTCCTCGGCCCCACCGGCGTCGGCAAAACCGAGACCGCCCGCGCCCTCGCCGAGTTCCTCTTCGACGACGAATCCGCCATGGTCCGCATCGACATGTCCGAGTACATGGAGAAGCACGCCGTCGCACGCCTCATCGGAGCGCCTCCCGGCTACGTCGGCTACGACGAGGGCGGCCAGCTCACCGAGGCCGTCCGCCGCCGCCCCTACGCCGTCATCCTCTTCGACGAGATCGAGAAGGCCCACTCCGATGTCTTCAACGTCCTCCTGCAGGTCCTCGACGACGGCCGCCTCACCGACTCCAAGGGCCGCACTGTCGACTTCAAAAACACCGTCCTCATCATGACCTCCAACCTCGGCGCAACGCAGCTCACTACCGCCTGGGCCGAGGGAGAAGAAGGATTCGCCGAGGCCACCGAGCGCGTCCTCGCCATCCTGCGCGAGCACTTCCGCCCCGAGTTCCTCAACCGCATCGACGATGTAGTCGTCTTCCATCCTCTCGGCGAAGAGCAGCTCACCCGCATCATCGACCTCCGCCTCGCCGAGCTCACCAGTATGCTTGCCGACCGCAAGATCACCCTCTCCCTCACCCCCGCCGCGCGCAAGTTCATCTTCAAATCCGGCTACGACCGCGCCTACGGTGCCCGCCCCCTCAAGCGCGCCATCCAGCGCCTCGTTCAGGACCCCCTCGCCATCAAAATCCTCGACGGCTCCGTCCGCCACGGCGACCACGTCCTAGTCGACGCCTCCAAATCCGCCCTCACCTTCGCCGTCGCCGAACCGGACCACGCTGCTCGCTGACCCCCAACGTGGGTGCCCCATTCATCGCGCTTCTGCGATGAGTGGGGGTTTTGTCTTACGGGAGGGAGCGCAGGGCTTCAGCCCTGCGAATAATCGCCCCATGGAAGAAAGGGCTTTAGCCCTGGGCCGTTCCCCACCCTTTGCTTGTCATTCTGAGCGAAGCGAAGAATCCCCGCATTTTTCCGGGTGCCCCATCTTCGCGACGGCTTTATCGTCGCTACGGTGGGGCATCGAGCGTAGCTCGACCACACTCATCCACCCCCGTCGTCATTCTGGCGAAGCCAGAATCTCCGTATTTGCCCTTGCCCTTTCGTTTGTCATTCCGCAGCGCAGCGGTGGAATCTGCTTTTGTTTTTGTCATTGTCCGTAAAGCGCCAACGGCGCGTCCTATACCAGCCTAGGCCGCAGGCCTAGGTTCAAAGCCCACCAAACCTCCGAGGGCTGAAGGCCCGCCCTATCCTCCCGCCCCACCTGCCGTCATCCCGACCGAAGCCGCTCACAGTCTCATCGTGAGCGGCGGAGTGGATGTAACTCGCGCCTCAACAGAGCGAGGTTTGGCGAGTCAGGGTCTATACTGCTTTGGATCAGAATATTCAGGGGTTTCCCGATGATCTCGCCGCACCGATCGGTTGGTCGCTTTTGTCCCCGCTCATTTGTGTTCTCCTCGCTGTTGGTCGCGCTGGGCGCGTTGTTATTGACACAGCCTACTTCAGCAATGGACGACACGCCCTACACCTTGGATGGCTACATTACCGCTTCGCGGTCACCCGGCACCTTCGAAATCAACCGGCAGCGTGTCGCCATCACTCGCGCTACAGTATTCAAAGTGATTGGCAACGGGCAGACCGTGAACAGAGCGATGCCGCTCCCCGATGAAATGCGCGTTGGAACATATGTGGAGGTGATGGGGAGACTTAGCTATCTAACCATGACCTTGACCGCCGAATCGGTTTCGATCTGGGCCGATTGGGACAAGAAAATCTCTGCGATGGGAGTGGTCGTCAGGGTCGTTTCTACCGGTGCCGAACCGGTATTTCAGGTGGATGGTTACCCTGTCCGCATCGCTCATAACACCAAGACCATCTTTGGCGAAGGGCTGGGGACTATGGACGATGTTGGGACGAATACCTGGCTCCGTTTTCAAGGCAGGCGCGGTAAGGACGGAGTGGTGGAGGCGGCAAAGGCGATATTTCTCCCCGCCAAGCTGGATAAAACGAAGGCCGCGGGTGGGCATGAGACTGAGATCCAGAAAGGCAAAGTGAAGCTGGGCAACTTCAGCGGTTGGTATGCGATTGTGACCGATACGGCAATGCAGGAGAGAATCGTTCGCGTGGGGATGCGCGTTCTTCCCCAATACCAACAGAAGCTTGCGGACGACGATCCTTCGAAGATTCATATCCAGTTCTATGCTGTGGACGCGGCAAAAGTTCATTCGGAAATGTGCTCGGCCGACGGCGCCATTCTGGTTCCCAAGCAGGTGTTGGAGCGGCTCAAGAGCGACGACCAATTGGCCGCGGTGCTGGCGGATGGGGTGGCTTTTCAACTGCAAAAGCAGGCAGCAAGAATGCAGGGCCGCAATTGGACGCTACTTGGAGTTCAAGTGGCTGCGGAGGCTGCATGGGCTTCGGTATTGCCGTTTAGCGGCGTCATAGCTGTGATGGGCCCGGTATTTGGCGAGTCCAGCCCGGAGCAGCAGTTGCTGGAGGAACAGCGCGGGCGCATTGCCCTGTCGCTGATGGCCGATGCGGGATACGATCCGTGGCAAGCGCCGGAGGCGTGGCGGCTGATGCAGCCAAAACGACTGCCGGGTGATGTCAGCGCATTGCCATATCCGGATCGGACCGGCTATCAGTTGAACGTGCTCAGCCTACAGTATGTGCGGGCGAATGGGGCGAGCGCTAACTAGCCGGGTGCCCCACATCTCGCTTTTGAGATGTGGGTTCTGGCCCCAACCCGCCGCCGCATCTTTCTTTCGCAAAAAACCTCAGCAAAATCGCATGTCAAGCCCCTCGTCCCTCCAAAATCCCCCTAACCCGCACCGCACCAACCACTTCCCTCCGAAAAATACTTGGCATAGTAGTTTTCATCAATCCCGTATAATTGAAGTAGTAGAGAGACGAGAGAGAAGCCCTGCGTCCGCGCCGGGCTTCTTTTCTTTGCTCTTCCGCTCTTCCGCCGAAATTGCCGGCTTGCCCAACCGCAACCCATTGGCTGAGAGGACTTTGCAAGCAACTCGTTTACCATGACTACTTTGCAGACACATGCCCCCGGCAAAGCACAGATTCATAAAGACTTCCCCCCAAAATACCCCCGGGAGGGGGAGGGGGGGGGAGGGGGGGTAATCAATAACGAATTGATTAACACACCAACTCTGAATGGAACTGTCTGGAGGTCTATCCTCAAGCAACGATGCGCGATGCCATCCGTGTGCCGATCCCCGCCAAACTTCGTACAATAGGAAAACTGTGACATTAGACTTTCTAGGCACTTTGCAACGCACCGGGATGTGTGGAGAGCTTCGCGCCGAAGACGCGGGGCAGGATGTCGTTCTGATGGGCTGGGTCAACCGCCGCCGCGACCACGGCGGCCTCATCTTCCTCGATCTGCGCGACCGCTCCGGCATCGCGCAGATCGTCGTCGAACGAGAAGATCGCGGCCGCCCACGCCAAAGCCGACGCCGCCCGTCCTGAATTTGTTGTTGCCGTTAAAGGAAAAGTCCGCCGCCGCGCCGCCGGCCTGGAAAACCCCAGCATGCCCACCGGCGAGATCGAAGTCGTCGCCAGCGAACTCCTTCTGCTCAACGATGCCCGGACGCCGCCCTTCTCGCCCGCCGAAGACGCCATCGCCAACGAAGAGGTGCGCCTGAAGTACCGCTACCTCGACCTGCGCCGGACTGAAATGCAGGCGAACTTTGCCCTGCGCAGCCGCGTCGCCATGGCCATCCGCAACTACCTCGTCGGCGAGGGCTTCCTCGAGATCGAAACCCCCTTCATGACGCGCTCCACGCCCGAGGGCGCGCGCGATTATCTCGTTCCCAGCCGCGTGCATCCCGGCAACTTCTATGCGCTCCCCCAGTCGCCGCAGATCTTCAAGCAGATCCTCATGGTCTCCGGCTTCGACCGCTACTTCCAGGTTGCCCGCTGCTTCCGCGACGAGGACCTGCGCGCCGACCGCCAGCCCGAGTTCACCCAGATCGACCTCGAAATCTCCTTCCCGCAGATGGACACCATCTTCCGCGTCACCGAGGGCTTCCTCACCGCCGCATTCGCCGCCGCCGGCGTCGCGCTCGCCCCGCCCTTCGTCCGCATGACCTACGACGAGGCTATCCGCAACTACGGCATCGACAAGCCAGACATGCGCCTGCCCGCCATGGTCTCGCTCAGCGACATCCTGACGCCCGAACTGCGCACCACGCTCAAGATCGAGCAGTCCCTCCCCCTCCTCGGTTTCGTCATTCCCAATGCCGGCGACCTCAGTGGCACGGCGCGCAAGGCACTGCTCAGCGAGGTCCGCGCCGGCTTCGGTGACTGCGGCCTCGACCTCCTCGATGTCGCCCGCCTGCGCACCAACCCATCCTTCGCGCCGCTGGCCGACGCCATCTCCACCGCACTTGCTACCAGTCTCGGCGTTCCCGCGCTCGCTCCCGCCGACCTCATCACCGTCGTCACCCCCAAGCTCGGCACGCCCGCCCTGTGGAACTACGATCCGCAGTGGATATACAAGCGCGTCGGCGCGCTCCGCCTCGAACTTGGCGCAAAGTTCGCCGACAAACACGGCTGCTTCGCCAAGACCGGCGCCGCCTCCGACTTCAAGTTCGTCTGGGTCACCGACTTCCCCATGTACGAGTGGAACGAGGAGAGCAAGACCTGGGACGCCGCGCACCATCCCTTCACCTCGCCGCACGAGGACGACATTCAGTCCGGCCGCCTCGCCACCGACAAGGGGGCCGTCCGCGCCCTCGCCTACGACATCGTCCTCAACGGCAACGAGCTTGGCTCCGGCTCCATCCGTATCCACCGCAAGGACGTGCAGGCCGAGATCTTCCGCTCGCTCGGCATGACGGACGAAGAGGCACACGAACGTTTCGGATTCTTCCTCGACGCGCTGGAGTACGGCACACCTCCGCACGGCGGCATCGCCCTCGGCCTCGACCGCATCGTCATGATCCTGGCCGGCGCCGCCAGCCTGCGCGAGGTCATCGCCTTCCCCAAGACCGCCCGCGCCATCGACCTCATGGTCAACGCCCCCACCCCGGTCAGCGACCTCCAGCTCCGCGACCTCCACCTCCGCATCGCCACCCGCAGTTAATTCATCCACCGCTTATCATTGGGGTCTTTCTTCTCGTCGGGATCGACGTACCGTCCCTCCTTGTCGAAGCTCACCTTGCGCCCCTGCTTGCCCATGTACACCTCGAACTTGCGTGCAGCCCGCCGCCGCTTGGCGCGGTAGTACGCATTGCGCATCCCGAAGTACCACTCGCCGAACCCGAACGCAATCCCTCGCCGCGGAGCATGGCGCACATACATCCATCCGCACAGCGCGCCCGAGAGCTGCAACAGCGCGCCAAACTCATTCGCGTCCTTCAGCAGCACCGCGACCGCAATCAGCAGATAGATCGCCACCATGTACTTGGCGCGGATGCTGAACGGCAGCGGGAACAGCAGGAACTCCGTGTCGCCCATGCGCACCGCAATCGCGATCATCACGCCGAAGATCCCCGCCCACGCGCCATTCCCAAAGCTCTCCGGGCTCAGCCGCAACACATGGGTGAACGAAATGGCCGACGCCACCGCCGCCCCGCCGATCGCCGACGTGAAGTACAGCTCCTTCAGCCAGCGCCCGCCGTACGCCCCCTCCAGCAGCGAGCCGCAGAACCACAGCGTCAGCATCGCGAACAGGACCTCCCACAGCCCAAAATGCAGGAAGCAGTACGTCGCAAGCTGCCACACCTCGCCCCGCGCCACGTCCGAAGGCTGAAGATGAAGCAGGTCCACCAGCGCTCCGGCCACATCTCCCGCGAGCCATCCCAGCACAAGCAGCGCGAAGTAGACCGCCGCATTCGCCAGCACCAGCTTGCGCACCACTCCCGTAAACGGCGGAAAGCTCATCGGGATTGTGCTGGAGCGTGCCATCGGTCTCGCCTCCTCTTCATTTCACCACATCCCGCGCATCCGTCCCGCGCCGCCCTCTGCCCGCCCGCATTATTTTGAAACCAATTGCCTGTGGGAATCGTCTGTGCTTGACGAACCGCCGGGCCGCTACTAAAACTAACCCAGGCGGGTGTGCCGTTGCGGTTCCCCGGGCGCGGTCCGGGGAGGGTGGCGCAAAGTGACCTGTGGGGACATCCCGCAGGCCGGAATCAAGCTTCTAAGCTGCGGAGGCTCAAACTATGGCTGTTGTCTGTCCCGAATGCGATTCCCCCATCGTGATCGACCCCGACGAGGTCGAAGAGGGAGAAACCGTGCAGTGCGATGAGTGCGGCATGGAGCTGGAGGTGGTCTCCACCGATCCGCTCGAGCTCGCCCCCGTCAACATCGTCGCCTACGACGACGAGGACGACGCGCTTGCCCTGGAAGAGGACGAGGAGTAATGCTCCCCGCACCTGCATCGGCCAAGCCCTGCCCGCGTATCATAGCCTCTATGGCCCCCCACTCTTATTCTGCCGCCCGCTTTGCCCGCCTCCTCGCACTCCTCTGCTGCCTGGTTGCGCTGGCCTCCTCGCTTGCTCCGTCTTTCCCCCGGCTCCTCGCGCAGTCGCAGGCCCAGCGCGTGGTGCAGGGCAAGGTGGTCGGCAGCTCCGGCGCCGGCATCAAGGGCGCCACCGTCTTTCTCAAGGACGGCCGCACCCTGGCCGTCAAGAGCTACATCGCCGCCGACGACGGCACCTTCCGCTTCGGCCAGGTCGCCCCCAACTCCGACTGCCAGCTCTGGGCCGAGTTCGCCGGCAAAAAAAGCGCCGTCAAGAACATCAGCTCCTTCGACTCCCGCACCGAGTTCAACATCACCCTCAAAATCGACACCAAGTAGCCCCCCGCCGCCCCTCAAGGCCGCGCTAATCCATCCTCATCCACATTAAGTTGCATTGCCTGCGGGATGTGAGTTTCACTGCGTCGCAACCGGCGCTGCGGCAGGCGGCGCGGAGTGGCCCAGAGTCACATGCACCACGTCGCCCTGCACCACGCGGCGGCCGGCCTGCGGGCTCTGCGCGGTGACGATTCCAGATGGACGAACGGCCGCGGGGCTTGTGGCAGATGGCGCGGTGGGTGCCGCGACGGATGGAGCGGGCGCGGTCAGGCCGTTCGGCGCGGGGTTTGCCGTGGACGCCGCCGGCGCCGCTGTGGGCAAAGCGCTCTCCGTGACCGCGACCAGGTGCAGCCCGGCGCTGGCCGCGCGCGCGTTGGCGGCGGAGTAGCTGAGCCCCACCAGCGACGGCATCGCGTACGCATTCGGCTGCGCAATGGCGGCATCGCTCACCAGCAGGCTCACCCGCGGCCCGTCCACTCCGCTGGCGTTGGCCGGCGGCGTCTGCGTCAGCACAACGTCGGGGTCGCCGGCGATGGCCAGGTGCGCCACCACGCCCAGCTCCAGCGAGAGCCTCCGAATTCCAATGGTCGCGGAGCGCTCCGTCTGGCCCGTTAGGTCGGGAATCTCCACCCGCTGCGCCCCCAGCGACTCGGTGATGCGCACCGGCCACTCGCGGCGCACGCGCGAACCCGCAGCCGGGTCCTGCGCCAGAATGCGCCCGGCGGCAACGTCGGCGGAGTAGAACCTGTTCTCCAGATTGAGTGCGAGCCCCGAGCGGCTGGCCAGGCTGTTGGCGTCGGCCACACTCAGGCCGCTCAGGTTGGGAACCACCGCCTCGCGTCCATGGATCGCCAGCCGCATGGCGATAAACGCCGAGATCAGCGCCACGGCAACCAACGCCAACGCGCCCAGCACGAGCGTGAAGATTCGCTTCATCGCAGCGTCCCCATGCCCCGTATTCTACCTTGACGCCCAAGCACCGCGGATTGTCTGTCCCTCCCCAACCCGCGCGCCCCTCCGGTCACCAGCGCAGTTCGATTCATGCCTCAAAGAATACCGTCTTTTCGCCACATCCATCAACGCGCGCCCGGCGATGTTTCACAGGCGTCTTATCGGTGCGATATGCTTTCGAGCTATGGACCGTCCTCTCATCGCCGCCGCCCTCTTGCTCCTCGCCATTCCTCTCGCCGCGCAGACGCCCGCGCTTACGATGCCCCGGTCGCCCGCGAACCCCGCGTCTCCGGTCGCCGCCTCCAGGACTGCCCCGCCGACGGGCTTCACCCAGTCCATCGTTCTGTGGCCTGCGGGCGCGCCGCTGGCGCAGGGAACAACCGAGGGAGACATCCCCAAGCTCTTCACCTATCCCGCCGCTGGCGCCGGCCCGCACAGCGCCGTCATCGTCATGCCCGGCGGCGGATACAACCATCTTGTAATGGAGCAGGAGGGCGCAGCCGAGGCGCGCTGGCTCGTCGCGCATGGCATCTCCGCCTTTGTGCTGGAGTACCGGCTCGCGCCCGCCTACGCCTACCCCGCGCCCATGCTGGACGCCTCGCGCGCCATCCGCTACGTCCGCTCGCACGCCACGGAGCTGGGTGTGAATCCCAGCCAGATCGGCGTCTGGGGATTCTCCGCCGGAGGCCATCTCTCCGCCTACATGGCCACCGTCCACAAGCCCGGCGATCCCGCCGCCGCCGACCCCATCGACCGCGTCTCCGACCGCCCCGACTTCGCCATCATCTCCTACGGCGTACTCGCGTTGGACCTCTACGCCCGCGCCGGCGTCGTTCCCCTGCAAACGCTCATCGGCCCACATCCCACGCAGGCCGCCATCGACGCCATCGACCCCTCCAAACACGTCTCCGCCGGCACCAGCCCCTGCCTCATCTACTCCACCACCGGCGACAGGACGGTCGACCCGCGCAACGCCACCGAGTTTTACGAGGCCCTCAAGGCCGCCGGCGTCCCCGCGGAGCTGCACATCTTCGAGCTCGGCGCCCATGGCACGCACATGGGAGTAGACCAGCCCCCACCGATGCGCGAACTCACCGTCTTCCCCACGCTGCTCGCCAACTGGCTGCAACTTCACGGCTGGATGCCCCCTCAGCCCCAATAATCCAGCCGCAGGATTCCGGAACCGCAATATACCCGCCCGTCCATCTGTGGGAAACCTCCGTTCTCATCCATACCGTCGCGCCAATTTTCTCGCCCATTTCGCCCGCCAGTAATGCGCATCGCCTCCACTCCGCCTGTCGATGCAACGCTTTATGACATCCCCTCCAGCGCCCGGAATTTATCCACAGAATTCTGTAGTTTTGCACTTGCGTGCACAGGCGGCCCACTCCTAGTGTCACTTCAACTGATGACGCGCAGTACGTCGGAGGTTGCGTTCAAAGGCAGGGCCGGACGGTTGATCGGTGACGCAAGTCAACGGTTGAACGGACGGCAGCGCCGAGAGCGCAACAGTTGGCGTGAGTCGGAAGTTGCTTCGAGGGCAGAGCCGGAAGGTTGGCAGTCGGCGCAAGCCGGAGGCCATCTGGAAGGCAAAGCTGGAAGGTTGGCACCCGGCGACGGTCGGAGGCTGGCCCGAAGGCACAGCCAAGGGTTGACCGGAGGCGCAAGCCGCTGGTTGGCACAAGGCGGAGCCGGCGATGCAACGACCGATGAGAGTCGGAGGTTAGGTTCAAAGGCAGGGCCGGAAGGTCGAACGAAGGCGCAAGCTGGAAGTCGACTGGAAGGTCGAGCCGGAAGATGGATCGAAGGCGCAAGCTGGAGGTTCATCGGAGGGCATGGCCGAAGGATCGGCAGGCGGCGCAAGTCGCGGGCCGGTCAAGAGGCGGAGCCGGAGGGTCGATCGGCGGCGCAAGTCGCAGGTCGTTCGGAAAGCTGGGCCGGAGGGTCGGTCGAAGGCGCAAGCCGGAGATCGATCGGATGGCAAACCGGAAGATTGGTCGGCGGCGCAAGCTGCGGATCGGTTGGAAGGGGCCGTTGGATCTGACGCCGATGAGAGTCGGAGGTTGAGTTGGAAGGCGACGCCGGAAGGTTGGCAGCCGACGCAAGTCGGCGGTCGGCGAAAGTCGGCAGTCGGCGCAAGTTGGCAACCGACGCAAGTTGGTAGCCGATGAGAGTCGGCGGTTGATCCGAAAGCGAGGCCGAAGGGGTAATCGGCGGCGCAAGCTGCAGGTTGGCCCAACGGTAGCCGGACGGCGCAACACCCGATTAGAACTGCGGGATCTTCAAGAATGAGACGCCGGGGACCCTCATAGGTCTCCGGCGTTTTCATTTGCGGGATCAACGGCTGGCGGTCTTGCGGGGACGGCCGCCCAAGGCTCCGTTGGCGCGGGCGGCTTTTCGCTTGGCCAGGCTGCGCGCCTTGCCCCCCTCCGCGCCCAGCCGCGCCGCCATCCACTTGCGCGAGCCGAACGAGCCTTCAAGCAGATTCGGGACGTTGATTCCCTCATCCAATGCCGGAAAGTAGAGGCCAAAGCCCGATGGGGTGATCTCAATCTCTTCGAGCTGCGACGGCGTGGCATCCTCCAGGCCCTGCACATCCGCCGGATTGAACATGACATCAAGTTTGGTGGAGAGACTGATGATGATCCGGTTCGCCTGCTTGTTGTAGCGCACGGCAACAGCCATTGGAGTCGTTGCCTGCTTCCTCTTGGCGCGGCGTGTGGCTGCCATGAATTCTTTATGGCTTACGAGGTTTTTGCTTTCCATGCATCTCCTCCCAAGTGGTGCATAGCTGCGGAATATAGGGCACCAGCGCCCGAATCATTCGATTCACTTCCGGATCGCTCAATCTGTATTGATCGCGGAGCGTTGGTAGACCGTTCGGGCAGTTTAAAGTTGAACAGCGCTTCCCCACCGTAGCCGAAGACGTGGACGTGCGGCGGGGGATGGTCGTTCGGCCAGATGACTACGCGCAGATGCCCAATTCTCAGGATGGTTGGCACAGAAGCAGCATACCATATTCCCAACCGCTTGGGTTATTTGAATGAAGGAAGACTCGAGTGCCACCGTTGAAACCCATATCTTACAATCGAGATGTCAGGGCACCCGGCAAGTCCCTTCAGTTGGCCGGGCTTGGGTGGGAGGGCGGCAGCACCGTGAACGGAAAGAGACTTATGTTCTGAGTCCCCAGCATCAGCGCGTACTCGCCGGGTTCGAGGGGAGATTGAGGGCCGAGCCAGCCAGTACTGCGGCTCTGGCTGGGAGACATTGACCGGAACCAGATCGGTCTTATTAGCATCGGTCATTTTTGAACCACCGACGACGGGATAGACGGTCATTCTGCCGCCATCGAGTTCCCTTGCGCCTTTCTTCGGATGCAGCCTGACGCGCACAGGAGCACCGGGAATTGAGTAGAAGTGACAGATGCAGATGGTGGGCTGTGCCACCTCTGTCTGGGTGGAGGCGTGGTCACCGTCATATTCGGCGACGATCTTTGCCGGGACTATTCCATACGAAAGGCCTGCCGCGAAGCTGTGCGCAGTTTTGGTTGTGGTTGGATTCTGATTCGCGACCGGAGTCCATTCTGTCCCCTGGATCAGGATGCCGGTGCGGTTGGTCGGGTAATCCGCAGCGGGCGCTTTATTACCGGCTTGTGCCGGCGATGTCTGGTTCTGTGCGTGGGCTGCGAGGAGGGCGGACGAAGCGAGGACAAAACATGAAACCCGGATAGCACGTTGTATATTTTTCATGGCCCGCGATGAAGACCCTTTCTCAGGACGGGACAAGGGTAGCAACGTCTACCCGGAAGATCAACAGCAATCGTAGAAATGGCCTGGGCAGTAATGCGGGATTGTTCCCTTTCACATTAAATAAGGAACGGCATTACTGGCGACGAAGGCGAAAAGCAGATTCCCTTCGGGAATGACAAACAATAAGAAAACAGCAGAGTCGAAGCTCTGCCGTTGGTTGATTTGATTAAGGTGCGCATTCGGCACAGCTAAAGCTGTGCCCTTCCGGTTATTGACTCAGCGAACGATTCGCATTTGCGCGAAGCGCGATTCGCCGTCCGCGAAGGACTATTGGAAGGTCATTTCGAGTTTGACGCCGGAGTAGTTGGTTCGCGGGGCGATCTGGCGGCCGGGGCCTTGCTCGAAGTACACCAGGCCGTAACGCTCCATGGTCTTGAGCGTGCGCGAGAGGTTGGACTTGGCGCGTCCGGTGGTCTCGGCCAGCTCGGTGAGCGACTGCGGCTGTGTCTTGACGATCAGCGCCAGCAGGGCGCGGTTGCGGTCCGAGAGCACCTGCGACATGGTCTCCAGCGATTGGAACCATACCTTCGGCTCGTTGCGCGCCGGAACGTACTCGCCGCGCGCGATGTCCATGGTCCGCTTCTTGTACTGTTCCAGCGTTGCGATGCCGACCTTCAGTGTGTTCATGGCTGCGTACTCCTTTTCTGCAAGATGGCTTCCACCTCTGACCAGAAGTCCGCGAGCAGCGTTGCGGCATCTGCGTAAGTGTAAAAGCGGGCCCGTTGGCCGGAATGCCTGTGGTCGTACTCGATGCGGGTGCGCGCTCCCGGCCCGGCACTCTCGCGGACGGCGTGCGCGTTGTCGAAGCCGAGCAACCGCTCGCCGTCTTCGTCGTGCAGCGTCAGCGAGTAATCCAGTCCATGCGGCCGCTCCGGCGAGACGGCGCACTGCTTCACAACAAACTTGACCCAGCACTTCCCATTCGCGTCCACCACGAAGCTCTCTCCATCGAGCAGCAGGAGCGTGTCGAGGCTGGGGTCGCGAACCGCCATCTTTCAATGTTATTACTGGATGATAACTATGTCAAGTTGAAGACACAAAGAAACGGCAGAGCCGAAGCCCTGCCGTTGTTTGTTTTATATTGAGGGGCCTTTAGCGGCACGGCTGAAGCCGTGCCCTTCCGAACGAAGTCACTCGGCGGCCATCTCTTCCTGTTCGCCTTCCATGCGCATGAGTTCCAGTTCGCGCTCTTCGGCCTCGATGGCGGCTGACACTTCGCTCTGCACCTGGGCTGCCGCTTCCTCCAACTCCGGCGAGAGCTGGACGTTGCGGTAGTACTCCATGCCTGTCCCCGCCGGGATCAGCCGCCCGACGATGACGTTCTCCTTGAGTCCGCGCAGGGTGTCGATGGAGCCGTTGATCGATGCCTCGGTCAGCACGCGCGTGGTCTCCTGGAAGCTGGCCGCGGAGATGAACGAATCAGTCGAGAGCGACGCCTTCGTAATTCCCAGCAGCAGCGAGCGTCCGATGGCGGGCCGTCCGCCGTTCATCAGCACGCGCTGGTTCTCCTCGTTGAAGCGGAAGCGGTCGGTCTGCTGCTCCAGCAGGAAGGTGGTGTCGCCGACCTCCTCGATCTTGACCCAGCGCAGCATCTGGCGGACGATGGTCTCGATGTGCTTGTCGGAGATGGCGACGCCCTGCAGGCGGTAGACCTCCTGGATCTCGTTGACCAGGTACATCTGCAGCGCGCGCTCGCCGAGGACATCGAGGATGTCGTGCGGGTTGCGCGGGCCGTCGATGAGCGCGTCGCCGGCGCGCAGGCGTTCTCCCTCCTGCACGTTGACGTAGACGCCGCGGGGAACGGTGTACTCCTCTTCCTGTCCGTTGTCGGCGGTGACGTAGACCTTGCGCTGGCCCTTGGCGACCTCGCCGAAGCGCACCACGCCGTCGATCTTGCTGATGATGGCGGGGTCGTGCGGCTTGCGCGCCTCGAAGAGCTCGACCACGCGCGGCAGGCCTCCGGTGATGTCCTTGGTGCGCGTGGTTTCGCGCGGGATCTTGGCCAGGATGTCTCCGGGGAAGAGCTCGTCGCCGTCGGCCACCATCAGGTGGGCGCGCGATGGCATCAGGTAGCGCTTGCTGCCGCTGACTCCCTTGATCAGGATGGCGGGCTGGCGCTTCTCGTCGGTGGAGTCGGCCACCACCAGGCGGCTGAGCCCGGTCACCTCGTCCACCTCGTCGTTCAGCGTGACTCCCTCCTGCAGGTCGCGGAAGTGGACGGTGCCGGCGATCTCCGTCAGCAGCGAGAAGGTGTAGGGGTCCCACTCGCCCAGGATGTCGCCCTGCGTGACCTTGACGCCCTCCTCCACCTTGAGCTTGGCGCCGTAGACAATGGCGTAGCGCTCCTTCTCGCGTCCCTTGTCGTCGACGATGGCGATCGACCCGTTGCGGTTCATCGTCACCAGGCCGCCGTCCTTGGAGCGCACGGTGACCAGGTTGATGAAGCGCACGGTGCCGGCGTTCTTGGCGTCGATGTGCGAGGCGTCGGTGACCCGGCTGGCCGTGCCGCCGATGTGGAAGGTGCGCATGGTGAGCTGCGTGCCCGGCTCGCCGATGGACTGCGCCGCGATGACGCCGACGGCCTCGCCCATCTCCACCATCTTGCCCGAGCCGAGGTTGCGCCCGTAGCACAGAATGCAGACTCCGCGCTTCGATTCGCAGGTCAGCACGGAGCGGATCTTGACCCGCTCGATGCCCGCTGCCTGCACGGCCGATGCCAGGTCCTCGTCGATCTCCTGGTTCACCTCGACGATGGTCTTGCCCTCGAAGTCCTTCAACTTTTCCAGCGAGACGCGCCCGATGATGCGGTCGCGCAGCGGCTCGATCACCTCGCCCGCCTCGATGATCGGCGTGACGTAGATGCCTTCCACCGTGCCGCAGTCGTGCTCGGAGATGATGACGTCCTGGGCGACATCGACCAGGCGGCGCGTCAGATAGCCGGAGTCGGCGGTCTTCAGCGCGGTGTCGGCCAGGCCCTTGCGCGCGCCGTGCGTGGAGATGAAGTACTGCAGCACGGTGAGCCCTTCGCGGAAGTTCGCCGTGATCGGCGTCTCGATGATCTCGCCCGAAGGCTTGGCCATCAGGCCCCTCATGCCGGAGAGCTGGCGGATCTGCTGCTTCGATCCGCGCGCGCCCGAGTCGGCCATGATGTAGATCGGGTTCATGGCCCCCTCCTTGTCGGCGCTGCGCATGTTGTTGAACATCTCATCGGCCACGCGCTCGGTCACGCCAGACCACATCTGGATCACTTTGTTCGACCGTTCGCCGTTGGTGATGGCACCGTCCAGGTACTGCTGCTGCATGGCGAGGACGTTCTTTTCCGCCTCGCCCACCAGGCTGTACTTGGAGTCCGGGATGACCATGTCGTCGAGGCCGACCGAGAGCCCGGACTTGGTGGCGTAACGGAAGCCCAGGTCCTTGATCCTGTCCAGCGTCTTGACCGTCGTCTCCAGGCCCAGGTTCAGGTAGCAGTAGTTCACCAGTTGGCCGATTCCCTTCTTCTTCAGCAGGCCGTTGACGTACGGCATCCCATCGGGCAGCGCGTCGTTGAAGATGGCGCGGCCCACCGTGGTGGAGAGGAACTGCTTGTTGAAGTGCACCACCTCGGTGTGGTTCAGGTCCTGGTCGTCGTAGGCAGTGGTCATGTCCAGCACCGGGCCGGTGTAGCGCAGGCGGATGGGCGTCAGCGTCTCGATCTGCTTGGCCTCCAGCGCCATCAGCACCTCTTCGATGTTGGCGAAGACGCGGCCCTCGCCGATCGCGTTCACCTTGGCCTTGGTCAGGTAGTAGATGCCCAGCACCATGTCCTGCGTGGGCACGGTGATGGGCTGTCCGCTGGCCGGCGACAGGATGTTGTGCGACGCCAGCATCAGCACCGACGCCTCGATCTGGGCCTCCGGCGAGAGCGGGATATGCACCGCCATCTGGTCGCCGTCGAAGTCCGCGTTGAATGCGGTGCACACCAGCGGGTGGATCTTGATCGCCTTGCCCTCCACCAGCACCGGCTCAAACCCCTGGATGCCGAGGCGGTGCAGCGTGGGCGCGCGGTTCAGCAGGATGGGATGGTCTTTGATCACCTCTTCCAGGATGTCCCACACAATGGACTCCTGCATCTCCACCATCTCCTTGGCCTGCTTGATGGTGGTGCAGTGGCCGGTCTGCTCCAGCCGGTGGTAGATGAATGGCTTGAAGAGTTCCAGCGCCATCTTCTTGGGCAGGCCACACTGGTGCAGTTGCAGCTCCGGGCCGACCACGATCACCGACCGGCCGGAGTAGTCCACGCGCTTGCCCAGCAGGTTCTGGCGGAAGCGGCCCTGCTTGCCCTTCAGCGTGTCGCTGAGCGACTTCAGCGGCCGATTGTTGGCGCCGCGCAGCACGCGGCCGCGCCGCCCGTTGTCGAACAGCGCATCCACCGCCTCCTGCAACATGCGCTTCTCGTTGCGCACAATCACCTCGGGCGCGTGCAGGTCCATCAGCTTCTTCAGCCGGTTGTTGCGGTTGATGACGCGGCGATAGAGGTCGTTCAGGTCGGAGGTTGCGAAGCGTCCGCCGTCCAGCGGCACCAGCGGGCGCAACTCGGGCGGAATCACCGGAATCACGTCCAGGATCATCCACTGCGGCTTGTTGTCGGACTTGCGGAAGGCCTCCACGATCTTCAGCCGCTTGGAGTACTTCAGCTTCTTCTGCAGCGATGTCTCGGTCTTGATGCGCTCGCGCAGCTCCAGCGAGAGCTCGGTGACATCCACCCTCTTCAGCAGCTCCTTGATCGCCTCTGCGCCCATCATCGCCTTGAAGCCGGTGGGACGATACTGGTCGTCAAGCTCGCGGAAGCGGGTCTCGTCCTTGATCACCTCGCGCTCTTTGACCGGCGCATCGCCCGGGTCCACCACCACGTAGGACTCGAAGTACAGCACCGCCTCCAGCTCGCGCAGGCTGATGTCCAGCAGGTGCCCGATGCGGCTGGGCAGTCCCTTGAAGAACCACACGTGCGAGCAGGGGCTGGCCAGCTCGATGTGGCCGAGCCGTTCGCGGCGCACCTTCGAGAGCGTCACCTCGACGCCGCACTTGTCGCAGATCACCCCGCGGTGCTTCATGCGCTTGTACTTGCCGCACAGGCACTCCCAGTCCGTGATGGGGCCAAAGATGCGCGCGCAGAACAGCCCGTCGCGCTCCGGCTTGAAGGTGCGGTAGTTGATCGTCTCCGGCTTGGTCACCTCGCCATGCGACCAGGAGCGGATCTTCTCCGGGCTGGCAAGCTGGATCTTGATGGCGTCAAAGTCGAGGATCGGTCCGGTGAGTTCAAAGGGGCTGGAACGGAACATAGTCTGCGTCTCCGTAGGATGCAGCGGGTTGGCTGCGGTTGCTCTATCTGTTCCGCGATGACTTCATCAGGCGCATCGCGATGCCTTTGCTTCTGGTGCTGTTGCTTATTTCGATTGTGGTGTTGCTGGAAGCGGAGGGGGCACGAAAGCCGGCCTCCACTTCCCTCTTGCGTTAGTCGGCTAATGCGAGCTCAGGCAGCGGTACCTTCTTCTGGTCGATCTGCTTGATCAGCTCGACGTCGAGGCACAGCGACTGCAACTCGCGGATCAGTACGTTGAACGATTCGGGCACGCCGGGCTCGATCGCCGCCTCGCCCTTCACAATGGCCTCGTAGATCTTGGTGCGGCCGAAGACATCGTCGGATTTTGCGGTGAGCAGCTCCTGCAGGATGTAGGCCGCGCCGTATGCCTCCAGCGCCCACACCTCCATCTCGCCGAAGCGCTGTCCGCCGAACTGCGCCTTGCCGCCCAGCGGCTGTTGCGTAATCAGGCTGTACGGCCCGATGGAGCGTGCGTGGATCTTGTCGTCCACCAGGTGCGAGAGCTTCAGCATATAGATGTAGCCGACCGTCGCGGGCTGCTCGAACGGCTCGCCGACCATGCCGTCGTAGAGCTGCGTCTTGCCCGAGCTGGGCAGTCCCGCCGCCTTCAGCAACGCCTTGATCTCCGTCTCGCGCGCTCCGTCGAAGACCGCGGTGGCGAACCAGATGCCGCGCTTCATTCCGGAGGCGGCGCGAATGGTTTGCGCGTCGTCCAGGTCCAGAAGCTGGCTGAGCGCCGCCGTTCCCGCAAATCGCGCCTTGAAGAGTTCGCGCACCTCGCTCGCCGACTCCATCTCGGCGGCGGCCTCGGCGATCTGCTTGCCCAGTTCGTGCGCGGCCCAGCCCAAGTGGGTCTCCAGAATCTGCCCCACATTCATTCGCGAAGGCACGCCCAGCGGGTTCAGCACAATCTCCACCGGCGTTCCATCGGGCAGGTACGGCATGTCCTCCTCGGGCAGGATGCGCGCGATCACGCCCTTGTTGCCGTGCCGTCCCGCCATCTTGTCGCCCACCGACAGCTTGCGCTTCATGGCGACGTACACCTTCACCATCTTGATGACGCCGGGCGAAAGCTCGTCGCCCTTCTGCATCTTGCCGACCTTGTCGTTGGTGATCTTGCGCAGCACATCGATTTGGCGAGAGGTCATCTCCTCGATCTCGTCGATCTGCTCGTTCACCCGCGGGTCCTTGTCTGCATAGCGAATCCGCTTCAGGTTGCGCGTCGAAATCAGCTCAATGGTGTCGCGGTCGAGAATGTCGCCCTTGCTGAGCAGCTTCTTGTTGGTGCGCTCGTCGTGCAGGTCGCTGAGCACCTCTCGCGCGCCCAGAATCCCTTCCAGCCGCTTCAGCCGCTCGTCGGTCAGAATGCGGATCTCGTCGGCCAGGTTGCGCTCCAGCTTCTCGATCTGCTCCTGCTCGATCTGCTTGGCGCGCTCGTCCTTCTCCTGTCCCTTGCGGCTGAAGATGCGCACGTCAACGATCGTCCCCTCGATGCCCGGAGGGCAGGTCAGCGATGCATCGCGCACGTCGCCCGCCTTCTCGCCGAAGATGGCGCGCAGCAGCTTCTCTTCCGGCGTCAACTGGGTCTCGCCCTTGGGCGTCACCTTGCCCACCAGAATGTCGTTGTGCCCGACGCTGGCGCCGATGCGGATGATCCCCGAATCGTCCAGGTCGCGCAGCGCGTGCTCGCTGACGTTGGGAATGTCGCGCGTGATCTCCTCCGGCCCCAGCTTGGTGTCGCGCGCCTCGATCTCGAACTCCTCGATGTGGATGGAGGTGTAGTAGTCGTCCTTCACCAGCTTTTCGCTGATCAGGATCGCGTCCTCGAAGTTGTATCCGCGCCACGGCATGAACGCCACCAGAACGTTGCGTCCCAGGCCAAGCTCGCCCTGCTCCGTGCAAGGCCCGTCGGCGATCACCTGCCCCTTGAGCACGCGGTCGCCCTGGCTGACGATGGGCTTCTGGTTGATGCATGTGTTCTGGTTCGACCGCTTGAACTTGGTCAACTGATAGATGTCCGAGCCAACCTCGCGCGAGAGCTGCGTGGGGTGGTGTTCTCCCTCCACGCGCACGATGATGCGCTCGGAGTCCACCGAATCCACAATGCCGTTGCGCTTGGCCAGAATCACGGCGCCGGAGTCGCGCGCGGTCACGCCCTCCATGCCGGTGCCCACGTAGGGAGCCTCGCTGACCAGCAGGGGAACGGACTGGCGCTGCATGTTGGCGCCCATCAGCGCGCGGTTGGCGTCGTCATGTTCCAGGAACGGGACCAGCGATGCGGCCACCGAAACAAGCTGCTTGGGCGAGACGTCAACGTAGTCCACTTCGGGCTTGTTGACCATCACGAAGTTGCCCTGGCGGCGCGCATCGACGATGTTCTGTACGATGTTGCCCTTCTCGTCCAGCTCGATGTTGGCCTGCGCGACGGTATGGCGGTCTTCCTCCCACGCGGAGAGATAAAAGCTGTACGGCTCGACCTCCACCTGGCGCTTCTTCTCCTTGCGCAGGCGTTCGTTCAGCCGGCGCAGCTCGTTGGCCTCGATGTGGTCGCCCTGGCGCAGCGAGCTCTCGCCTGCGTTGACCACCGCGAAGAAGTCCAGAACGCGCCCGTCCTTCACCCTGCGGTAGGGCGACTCGATAAAGCCGTATTCATTGATCCGCGCGAAGCAGGAGAGCGAGCTGATCAGTCCGATGTTCGGGCCTTCCGGCGTCTCGATGGGGCAGATGCGCCCGTAGTGCGTGGGATGGACGTCGCGCACCTCGAAGCCCGCGCGCTCGCGTGACAGACCGCCCGGCCCGAGGGCGGAGAGACGGCGCTTGTGCGTGATCTCCGACAGCGGATTGGTCTGGTCCATGAACTGCGAGAGCTGGCTCGATCCGAAGAACTCGCGGATCGCCGCCATCACCGGCTTGGCGTTGATCAGGTCGTGCGGCATCGCCGTCGACATCTCCTGATAGACGCTCATCTTTTCCTTGATCGCCCGCTCCATGCGCACCAGCCCGATGCGGAACTGGTTCTCCATCAGCTCGCCCACCGCGCGCACGCGCCGGTTGCCCAGGTGGTCGATGTCGTCCACCATGCCGATGTTCTTGCGCAGCTTCAGCAGGTAGCGGATCGTCCCATAGAAGTCCTCCGGCGTCAGCGTGCGCTTGTCCAGGCCGCTGGCGTCCTGGTTCTCGTAGAGCTTGATGTTGAACTTCAGCCGGCCCACGCGCGAAAAATCGTACTTGCGCTGGTCGAAGAACATGCCCTCGAAGAGCGCACTCGCCGTGTCCAGCGTCGGCGGGTCGCCGGGACGCAGCTTGCGGTAGATCTCGATCAGCGCCTCTTCCGGCTTGCGCACCGTGTCGCGACGCAGCGTGTTGGTGATGATGTTGCCCACATCGTCGCGCTCCGGGAAGAAGACCTCGATCGAGGTCACGCCCGCCTGCAGTACCTTGTGCAGCTTGTCGGCGGTCAGCTCCTGGTTTGCCTCATAGAGCAGCTCGCCGGTGGTCATATCCACCACATCCGACGCAGTCATTGCGCCGTCGAACTCGCTCGTCTCCACCTCGACTGACTCGATCTTGTGCGAACGCAGCAGCTTCAAGGTGTGCGGCGAAATCTTGCGCGTAGCCGGTGCCAGCTCCTCACCCTTCACCGTGATGCCCAGCGCGGGGCGCGTACCCAGCAGGTTGGTCGACTGGGTCTCGGGAACCACCTTCCAGTACAGCTTGCCATCCTTCACGTGGATCGTGTCCACCGTGTAGAAGGTCTTCAGAATCTCTTCGTCGGTGCGCAGGCCGAGCGCGCGCAGGAAGATCGTGCCCAGGAACTTGCGCTTGCGGTCGATGCGCACATACAGCGTGTTCTTCTGGTCGTATTCAAACTCCACCCAGCTTCCGCGATACGGGATGATCTTGCCCAGAAAGTAGGTGCGGTTGTTGGCCGTCTCGAAGAAGACGCCGGGCGAACGATGCAACTGGCTGACGATGACGCGCTCGGTGCCGTTCACGATGAAGGTGCCGTTGGCGCTCATCAGCGGAATGTCGCCGAAGAAGACCTCCTGCTCCTTCATGTCGCGCAGGCTCTTCACGCCGGTCTCGGGGTCCTTGTCGTAGACCTTCAGGCGGATGGTCACCTTCAGCGGCGCCGAGTAGGTCATGCCGCGCTCTTCGCACTCCGCCTGGTCGTACTTCAACTGCAACCCAACCGGGTCGCCGCACTTGGTGCAGAAGTCCGGGCGTGTTCTTGTTGTACGTCCCGCAGAAGCTGCACAGCACGTCTCCCGGATGGAAGGGGTCGGTGATCACCATGTGGCCGCAGTTGGAGCACGCCGTGCGCAGATGGTTCAGCCCCTTCAGGTAGCCGCACTTGCACTCCCAGTTGCCGATCGAGTAGTCGACAAACTCCAGCTCCGAAATATTGCGGAAGTCCGTAATCGGAAACACCGACGTGAACACCGACTGCAGCCCGTTGTCCTCGCGCTCCTGGGGCAGCTTGTCCATCTGCAGGAAGCGCTCATAACTACGGCGCTGCACTTCGATGAGATTGGGGATCTGGATGGAGGTGGAAATCTTGGAAAAATCGAGGCGGCTGCGGACCGCGCGCATTTCGCTGGACATGCTCTTCTCCTGAAAACTTCTGTTCGAGGCCTTCCGTGGATCGCTGCCGGTGCGGGGTGCCCGCCGGTCGCGCTCGGAGGTGGAGAGCCGCAGTGCAGCCCTCCGAAATCTGTTCCGTCTACGCTTGTTTCGCCTCCCCACCCTCGATGCGGTCTGGCCTGTGCGCCTGTACCTGGTTTCGTCTCAATCTTTCAGCTCAGCAGAAAAATTTAACTATCGCTGGACTGCTGGAACTGCTATAAAGTCCCCGTAAGCTGGATTGCATTCGCCTCCGTGGGGAAGGCGGAAAAACGCAGAAATGCGCTCGCAGGGACAGAACGCCCCGTGAGCGCAAATACCGTCTTGTGCACTGTTTCTATGTCTAAACTGGATGCCTGCCGCCCTTTGAAGCTCGCCTAGCCTCAAGGTTTTGCTGCCGCTGCTGTTCCCGTGTCACCGTGCATGTCCGCCGCCAGACTTGCAGGTGGCCGGCCCCGTAGCCCGCGCTCGCGGGATGGACCGGAAGAGTTGCCGTAGATGTTGATGCCAGACCAGCCTTGGCTGGATGCCACTGTTTCCGGCGATGCCGAACCAGCCTTAGCTGGATTGCCAAAGTTGCTTAAATCGCCTGCGATGCCGAAGCATCGGTTTGCCGAATTGTCCAATATTAAGTTGCCGAGGTGTCCGGAAGCGCTGTCTGCCTACTAGCACACCAAGGCAGAGGCGGTTCTCCATTGGTTAGGATACCGCGTTCTGTCCCGGGGTGCAAGTCGAAGAGTTAACTACTTGATTTCGACCGTCGCGACGCCCTCGAACTTCTTGGCGATGGCGGCCGCGTCTTCCTTCGAGATGTTCTCCTTCAGGGCCTTCGGCGCGCCGTCCACCAGGTCCTTGGCCTCCTTCAGGCCCAGGGCCGTGACCTCGCGCACAGCCTTGATGGTGGAGATCTTGTTCGCGCCCGCATCCTTCAGGATCACGGTGAACTCGGTCTTCTCCTCCACCGGGGCCGCTGCCGCAGCTCCGCCGCCCGCCGCCGGTGCCGCAACGGCCGCTGCCGCCGACACTCCCAGCCGCTCTTCCAGCTTCTTCACCAACGCCGAAGCCTCAAGCAGGCTGAGGCTTACGATCTGATCTTCCAACTGCTGAATGTCCGCCATTTTTCTCTCTCCTAAACTATTTCGATTCAGAAACTTGGTTGCTACGTTTGCGTCTCCATCTCCGAAGATCCATTCCTCTTCGGCCGCCCCACCCCCTCCGGGTTTCCGTTGCGCGGGGAGGATGCCCAGACCAGCAATCCGCCAAGCGCCCCCAGGGGGACAAAGCCAAACTCTATGCGCCCTCTGCCTTCGGCGCCTCCTCAACCGGTGCCTCAACCGCCGGCGCTTCAACAACCGGAGCTTCGGCTGCAACTGCTTCTGCCGCTGGAGCTTCTGCTGCAACTGCTTTATCCGCAGCCACTTCGGCGACCGCAGCAACCGCCGCTCCGGCAAACTTGCCCTTCTCCACACCCTGGTTGACCACCACGGCCAGATCGCGTCCCGCCGCGTTGATCACCGTGGCCAGCCGCTGCGCCGGAGACTGGATCAGGAAGAGCAGCTTGCTGAAGAGCTCTTCCTTGCCCGGCATGGTGGCCAGCGCCTTGATCTCCTCCACGCTCAGTACCTTGCCCTCGACGATTCCCAGCTTGAAGCTGTAAGAACTCCGAGTTGTCCTTCACCCAACCCGCCAGCGCCTTGGCCAGCGCCACCGGGTCGCCTGAGGTGTACGCCACCGACGAGACGCCCCTCAGCCCCTGCAGCGCCGCCTCGATCTTGGTCCCCTCGCCGGCGCGCGCCACCAGCGTGTTCTTCACCACTTGGTAGCTGCCGCCTGCTCCGCGCACCGCCTTGCGCAGCCCGTAGTCCTTGGCCGCGGTCAGTCCCGTGAATGTGCCCACGATGGCCGAAGTCGAGTGCTCCAGCTTGCTGGCGAGCGCCTTCACCTTCTCCGTCTTCCTTGCTCTGGTCAATGCCATGACTGAATCCTCTTCGCTTTCGCCGCCCGCTCCTCGCTCACGCGCCAGAGTGGGCCTCTATCTATAAACTGCCTCTAAAAACTGCCTCTAAACCTTGCCTGCCAGTTCCAGAACAACCGCGTCGAGCTGCACGCCCGGCCCCATCGTCGAGCTGATCGTCATCCCTTTGACATATCTTCCCTTGGCCGCCGCGGGCTTGGCCTTCAGCACCGAGCTGATCACCGTCATCGCGTTGTCCACCAGCTTCTTCGGCTCGAACGAGAGCTTGCCCACCGGCACATGCACCAGCGCCGTCTTGTCGGTGCGGAACTCCACCTTGCCGGCCTTGATCTCCTTGATCGCGGCAACCACATCCGTCGTCACGGTGCCGGTCTTGGGATTCGGCATCAGGCCCTTCGGCCCCAGCACCTTGCCCAGCCGCCCAACCGACTTCATCATGTCGGGCGTGGCAATCAGCGCGTCGAAGGCGGTCCAGCCTTCCTTCTGAATCTTCTCCACCAGCTCATCGCCGCCGGCAAACTCCGCTCCCGCCGCCAGCGCATCGGCCACCTTGTCGCCGGAGGCGATCACTGCGACCACCTTGGTCTTGCCCAGCCCGTGCGGCAGCACCACCGTGCCGCGCACCATCTGGTCGGCGTGCTTGGGATCGACGCCCAGGCGGATGTTCAGATCGACGGTCTCGTCGAACTTGGCGTACTTGGCCTTTTGGATGAGTGGGACTGCATCGATCAGGGTATAGGGCCGCCGCTCCACCAGCGCGCGCGCCTTCACCATATTCTTGGACAGCTTTCTTGCCATATTTCCTCGTCTCCCACCGCGCGAACCCCGCAGCGCAATTTCTCGCTGAACCCATCCGGAATTGCTGTTCTTCAACTGCTGGCTGGATGGGCCGTTCGGCCGTGGTGCATGTGACTGGCCCCCGCACGAGGCGGAGACACTCTTTTCAGTATGCCGGAAACCGCCGCGGGCGTCAATCAAGACTCTCGTCCAACGCCGTTGTCTTCATCGTGGTCATCCCTTATCCCAGCCGTAGAGCGGCCCATCTCGCTTGCGAGGGGTCAATAATAAAATGCGACGGTAGCATCGCAGTATTAGTATTAATAGTATGAATGGTGCTGTTTTTGGTTTACAGTGGAGGAGTGTCGGTGCTTACTTCCAAACTCGTGCCTGTCGAGCAAGTGACGCCTTCCGCTGCTCCGGACGACTCGCAACTCAAAAAGTGGGGTGTTGCTGGCCGAGCAGGCTTTCAGGTCGTACCAAACGTCCTCTTCCGGGCGCAGCAGCATCTAGGGCTTGATTCCACGGACGTTGTTATTTTATTGAATCTCTCTCTCCACTGGTGGGGACCCCACAACCTACCGTTTCTTTCGCCAGCATTAATATCCCAGCGAATGGGGGTCACCCGACGCACCGTTGAAAGGCGGCTGGAGGTACTGGAGAGGAAGGGTCTTATAAAGAGATTGAAACCGAGTGCGCCTGCTGAGGGTAAGCCCAAAGTTCGCAAGTTTGAACTGACGGGACTTGTCGCAAAGCTGGAAATCGCAGCACTACAGGGTTTGTCTCAAAGAGAGTTTGTCAAAAGGCAGAAACAGGAGCGTCTGACAACAGGATCACCGGGTAGCTCAGTCCGGATAGAGCGCCACAAGCAACAGAGGCCAGGTCTCCCTCCCAAGGAAGATAACCTGGCCCGAGTCGAGGTGGGGGTCGGAGGTTCGAGTCCTCCCCCGGTGTCCACATCATATTCCAGCGCAGCAATTGGTGGGGCCAAAACACCGGCCTTGGTTCACGATTCGGACATACCTTTTTAGGGGCACACCCTACGCCCAAATCCTGGCCAGCACCAGTTCAAACCCGGCGATAGGCCCGGTGCCCTGGACGGAGGTTAGTGCTTCAGGCCGGAGGCGATCTGCTCAACGGTGACTCCGGCGAGCCACTGGGCGCGGTCGCTGGTGTAGTCTCCGGGGCCGGAGTGGTGCAGGCGGATGAACCGCGCAAGGCCGCCCAGTCCGAACTCGCGGACGATCACGGCGAAGGCCTGCCGCTCGAACTGCTCATCGGTCATCTGGTCGATTCTGGCTGGAGTCGCCATTGCACCCTCCTTTTCAACAAGTCTATCGGATTCAGCACCGTTGGCAAGAGATTGTTGCGGGTGCGAACAGCACATGCGATGAAGCGATCATCGACCGTCAGCAGATACTCCACCTGTGCCTCTTCGGCGAGCGCGAGATGTAGCGCATCGAAGGAACCAAAGCCATCCGCGGCGATGACCGAAGCACGTTGAAAAGTAGCCTCTCCGGGTTCGACAAACTCCGAAGCAAAGTCGAGAAGAGCCAGAGAAACGGCGCGCTTTGTCTCATTCGGATTGCGTTCCAACTCGTCGCGCAGGGCGGAACTGGCAATCCAACGCCCTCTGCCCGTCGAAACAAGATCAAGCACTTGCTCGACTGCTTCGGCTTCAGTGAGAATTCGCGCCTGAAGCTGATCGTCGGTGAGGCGGTTGATGGCGCAGGCGTCGAGATAGATTCTCACGCGTCGATCCTATCGCTTAGTTCCAAATCCTGGCCAGCACCAGTTCAAACCCGGCGATAGGCCCGGTGCCCTGGACGGAGGTAGGCTGCGCGAGGACCTCCGGCTGCTCACCGGGGCGGTAGATGACGACGGCCTTCTCCAGCGGGTCGATCAGCCACGCGACCTCGGCCCCATTGGCGGTCCACATCTCCATCTTGGCCTGTAAATCCGCCAGCCGGTCCGTCTCCGAGCGCACCTCGATGACGAACTCCGGGCAGATTGGCGCAAACCGCTTCTGGTCCTCGTGGCTCAGCGCATTCCATCGCCGCAAGGAGACCCAGGCTGCGTCGGGCGCGCGCATCGAGCCGTCAGGCAACGTAAATCCGCCATTGGAGTCGAAGACCTTGCCCCGCCCATCCTGTCGCGCCCACAGGTTCAGGTCCGTGATAATCTCCGAGTTCCAACCGCTGCCTTCGCTTCCAGGCGGCGACATCACGATAAGCTCTCCCTTGGCGTCGCGCTCCACGCGGGCCGTCTCATTTTCAGCGCAGAAGCGCATCAACTCCTCGTCCGTCATGGGACGGTCGAAGCGGAGACGCACCGGCAACCCGGATTCGTTGAGCGCGAGATTCATAGCCACAGTCTACTCCCACGGCCTGGCAGTCGGATCAATCGGAGACGCGCCTTATGGGCTGGTCATGCGCACGCTGACGCCGTAACCTTGCAGCGGAATGGTGGTGTCCACGGTGTCGGTATCGGTCTCGATCACCGTCATCACCTGCGAGTCCTTGCACACCACATACACCTTGCCGGTCGGCGTTGCGTTGGCCGTGGCAATCCACGCCGGATGCCCGTTGATCGGGATCGTCGCCGTCACCGTCTGCGTGGTCAGGTTCACCACCGACACCGTGCAGGTCGTCGAAACGTTCGGCACCGCCACCGCCGCGCAGGGCAGTCCCGCAACCCCGGCGTTGGCCACATACGCCCGCGAGTAGTCGCTCAGCACCGACACCATGATCGGGTTGACGCCCACCGGAATCGTCGTCACCACCTGCCCGAAGGTCGTCGCGTCCACCGGGTTCGTCGGATCGCAGTTCGGGTTGGTTGGCAGCGCCGTCGCCATGCACAGCGGAATGTTGATCAGCGTCACCGAGCCATTCGACGTGCCCGTCCCCTCATTGACCACCACCAGCTCATCCAGGCCGGACGCCAGGTCCGCCCACACCGGACGCACCCCCACCGGGATCGTGCTCACCGGCGTGTCCAGCGCGTTGGTCTGCGCGTTGATCACCGTCACCGTCCCGTCCGTCTGGTTCAGGATGAAGGCGCGCCGGGTGTCGATCGTCATCACCCCATACACCGGCCCGCGTCCCACCGGAAGCGTGGCCGAGATCGTCGGTGTGGAGGTCAAGCTGGTTGCGTTCTCGATCGCCTCCACCTGCCCCGGCCCGCCGCTGGCCGACTGGCTGATGCCATAGAACCGCGTCGATCCCGCCTGGCCCACTACATACACCGGCGTGAAACCGGTCGCAACCGGCAGCTCCTGCTTCAGCGCCGGCGGCGTTCCCAGCAGTTGATCGATCCCGTTCACCCCGGGGTCTGCGATGTAGGCCGTATTCGACGTCGTGAAGAGGCTCGCCGGGTTTGCCCCCGCCAGCAGTGTCGTCTGCAACACCTGGCTCGAGATCAGCGAGGTGTTGATGTCGAACGAGGTCACCGTCTTGTCGCTGTTCAGCGTATAGCCGTTGGTCCCGTTCGCGTTCAACGCCAGGTAGTACGGATTCACCCCCAACTCCGCCGTTACCAGCACGGTGTCGCCGGAAAAATCCACCATCGTCATCAGTCCGTTCGATGTGGCGCTCGGACTCGACACCGCAATCGCATACTTGGTCGGTTGCGCCGCCGGCCCCACCACGCCGATCGCGCTTACCACCGGCCGATACGCGTTCCCGCACCCGGCCATCATTGCCAGCGATGCGGTCAGCCCCGCTGCCGCCGCCGCACGCCCAAATGACGCCGCTCCGCGCACCGTCCTCCGAATCCCGCCCCGTCTCCCAATCTCTGCCGACTGCGCTTCTGCTCGATGCAAACCTGCTCCCACATTCCCGCCGATGCTGACTGCGCTCAAGCCTCGATTGTAAATCAACCCGGCCCCCCTGCGCGCCCGCCGCCGGCAAAACCACTCCCGCCGCGCCTCAAACTCGCAACTCAAACTCACAACTTACAACTGTCTTTACGCGTCCGCCCTCCCGTGCAGCCAGCCGATGTTCACATGCAGCCGCAGCAGCGTATAGCTCAGCATCTCGTGGAAGTAGCGCAGCATGAGGTCGTAGTCGTCGATGTTTCCCAGCGTCCCGCGCGGCGAGGTGTAGACAATCAGCCCCGCGTCCTGGCACAGCTTGCGCACGCGGAACAGGTGCGTCCCATCGCTCACCACCACAATGCGCTTCAGATGCCTCTGCCGCGCGATCTCCGCCAGCCGCCGCACCTGCTGCTCGGTGTCTACCGAGTGGGTCTCCGCCACGATCCGGTCATACGGAACGCCGTTCGCCAGCAGGTAATCGCGCCCCACGCCGCCCTCGGTCTTCCCCTTGTCCAGATCGCTGCCGCCGCCCAGCGTAATCACCAGCGGGGCCATCTGCTCGCGGTAGAGCTCCACCGCGTGGTCCAGCCGCGCGTGCAGCACCGGCGACGGCCGTCCGCCGTACTCCGCCGCGCCGAAGACCGCAATCGCGTCCGCCGGCCGCGCCTCGTCCCTCCCCGCAACCGCGTTGATCTCGACCGTGAGCCAGCCAAACCACCCCAGCGCCGCCAGCAGCGCCATGCCCAGAACGCGCCGCAGCAACAGTCGCGCCGTCGTCTCCCTCCGCTTCGCCGGACGCGCGCGGCGCTTCGGCAGACGGAAGCGGCGCTTCGGCGAACTGGTGGACGTGGGACCCATAGGGCAGAAATTCTCGACGGCAAGGCTGCAGCGCTCCCGGCCCGGCCCTGAAGCTGCCAGTGTAACTGCAAGAGGAACTGCAATATCCGGCGCAGCCCCAGTATCCCTCTTCCCGCCTCGCCCGACAAACA
>CAVYDK010000009.1:0-190592 GCA_963767315.1 uncultured Acidobacteriaceae bacterium
AGCGGCTCCGAGCAGGCCTTCGCCCAGTTGATCGACCGCTACCACCAGCCGCTCTACTCGCTGATCGCGCGCAGCCTGCACGACCCGGCCGACGCCGCCGACATCACCCAGGAGGTCTTCCTCAAGGTCTTCCGCAACATCCGCGGATTCCACGGCGAGTCCAGCCTGCGCACCTGGCTCTACCGCATCGCGCTGCGCGAGGCCTCCAACCAGCGCCGCTGGTGGTCGCGCCACAAGCGCCCTGAGATCGACCTGGGCGCTCCCAGTTCCTCGCGCTGCGCCTCCGACTCAGCCGCCGGCGCGCACTCACTCGGCTCCACGCTGGCCGACGCCGGCTCGTCGCCCTTCGACCAGGCCGCCCAGCACGAGGTCCGCGAGCGCGTCGAAGCCGCACTCCGCCAGGTACCGACTGCATTCCGCGCCGTCCTCGTGCTGCGCGAGATCGAAGGCCTCTCCTACGACGAGATCGCCGACCTGTTGCACGTCAACCTCGGCACCGTCAAGTCCCGGCTGATGCGTGGCCGCGCCGCACTGCGCGCCGTGCTCATCCCCGACGCAGACAGCCCGCAGGCCGCTGTCTCTCACGGCGCCTCGCATCCGCATCCGCCGGCGAAGCGGCTGAGTTCCCTTCCCAATTCCGCTCTGGACTCCGAACCATGCAGCCTGGACTCCGAACTGGAGGTATCGCGATGAAGTCTCTTCCATGCAGAGCAATTCGAGCTTCCTACTCCGACTATCTCGACGGCGCCATTAGCGGCCTGCGGATGCAGCAGATCGCGCACCACATCGAGGGCTTTGAAGACATCGACGGCTTCCGGACCATCGGCTGCGATGACTGCGCGCGCGAGCTTGCCGCATGGCGCGCCACGCAGGACGCTATCTCCTCGCTGGGCCCGGCGCGCGCCCCCGCCGACCTCGCCCTGCGCCTGCGCGTGGCGATCTCGCGCGAACGCGCGCGCCACAACTCCCGCCTGCTGGACCGCCTCTCGCTGGCCTGGGAGAACGCCGTCCGTCCCATGCTGCTGCAGGTCACCGGCGGGCTGGTCGGCTCGGTCGCGCTGCTGGGCGGCACCGCGCTTCTGCTGGGCGTGGCGGCCGCGCCGCAGCAGGTGCTGGCCAACGACGAGCCGCTGGGCGCCCTCACCGCGCCCCACTACCTCTACTCCACCGCCTCGCCCGGGGCCATCGTCACCGGCCACGACAGCACCATCATCGTGGAGGCCTCGGTGGACAGCCGTGGCCGCGTCTACGACTACACCATCGTCAGCGGGCCGCAGGACGACGCCGTGCGGACCCAGGTCGCCAACCAGTTGCTGGGCAGCGTCTACCAGCCCGCCAGCGCCTTCGGCGTCCCGGTGCGCGGCCGCGTCGTGGTCACCTTCGCCGGCATCTCCGTCCACGGCTAGACGGCAATCGCAGGATTTCTTTGATGCTGTGTACCCCCCCCCGGTGGGGTAGCGTAAAGTATTCATAAAATGCTGGTTAAGCTCGCGCTAAGCGCGTGAGACGTAGTAAAGGCGAAGATGCGTCTGGTTTCGGTTGCTTCGGTCATGCGGATTCTCCCCTTGTGTGCGAAAAAGTATCAAAGTCTTCAAAAAAGGCATGTTAAGTCTGGACTTGTCTGGATTGAGTCTGGACTCAGTCTGGACTTCGGGGCCAATGTTTTGATTCCAGGGGCATATTTTTTATAATCTCTGGAATCAATGCTTTGCTTGATGGCCCGTGTTACACCTGTTTTTCCCCATACTTTAATTGTACCGGTTGGAGCATAACTACTATGCCAAGTATTTTTCTGGGTAAGTGATTGGTGCGGCGTGGGTTATTGGTTTTTCCGGCGACGAGGGCCTTGGCACGCGAATTTGCCGGTTTTTTTGAGGGTTGTGAACTGTCCGTCCGTCTCTTCCATTTTCCTTTACTGGAGTTGGGCGATGGCTTAGTCTGCGTCTATGGACTATTCGCAGATCATCACGATGGAGCCGGGCAAGCGGAGCGGCAAGCCGTGCATTCGCGGACTGCGCATCACCGTGGGGGATGTGCTCGGATACCTGGCGTCGGGAATGACCCACGCGGAGATACTGCGCGATTTTCCCTACCTGACGGAAGAGGACATTCGCGCTTGTCTGGCGTTCGCGGCCGACCGTGAACGGAAGTCGGAGACTGTGGCGGCGTGAAGCTCCTGTTCGACGAGAACCTGTCGCCGCGTCTTGTCTTATGGATGGGGCCCCCGGCCAGAAGTCAGTACCAAATCGGCACGTGGAGTTATGTACCCACTTTTCCAGGTTGATCATCGCCCCCGTTGATGCAATAGTTGATACAGAGGCGAACAAATGGCGGCAGCCCGCGTGCTACCGTGGCCCGATTACGAAGATGCCACGCTTGAACCAACCGACAATATAACGTTCATGCGCCCAATGAAAAGCGGGAGTATGAAGCTGATTGTCACCTCGCCCCCGTACAACATTGGTAAATCCTACGAACGACGCACCTCTCTCAAGGAATACGTTAGTCAACAGCGAGAGGTGATTTCCGAGTGTGTCAGATTGCTCCATCCGAGGGGATCATTGTGCTGGCAAGTCGGAAATCACGTCGATGATGGGGAAATCACGCCGCTCGCCCCGATCTAAATTTCGGTAGTCGTTGTATCTCAAGAGAGCCAGCTAATTCCCGGAAGACGTGCCCAACCTACACAAATTCGGAATCCTCGAAACGCTTCGCAATCGCTTCGGCGAATTGCACAAGCTAAGAGGGAGCGAGTCGCTATTCACAATCGGCGAAGATGCGGCGCGCATCTATGTCCGCTACTCGAAAGTACATCCCCATGGACGCACTTTTTTCGGACTCCGCCAGGCTGATCTACGACAACTCGAAGGACACAACTCATTCCTCTGCTTCCTGCTCGATGATGGTTCACCGCCGTTGTTTGTGCCATATGCGGACTTCGAAGAGATTTTTCGGAGCGCGCAAACTGCGAGCGACGGCCAATACAAGGTACAACTGCTATCACGCGACGATGGGCTCGAACTCTATATCGCCCGCCAAGGGAGATTCAACGTCGAGGGCTATGTGGGACTTGAACCCATCGCCCGCAGCCTCAACAGGACACTATTGCGCGAAGCGCATAACCTCACGCACGCACAAGTGCAGACACTGCTCGCCGGTATCGGACATTTCAAAAACTATGGGGTATACGTACCGGAACACGACGCCGGCGGGTTGGACTGGAGCTTGACGCAGCGATTCAATCTGAGGGGCAGCATACCGTCCGGATTCGACCAAGTCCGAGGAATACTTTCTGAGGTTGACGTGATATGGACGGCACGCGGAGGCGAGACAATTGAAGGACTCTTCGAAGTGGAACACTCGACCACTGTTTACTCGGGGCTCCTGCGCTTCAACGACGTACTTCTCACTGACCCAAAGGTTTCTCGATTCTCTATCGTTTCGAACGAGACTAGGCGCGCCCTGTTCTCACGCCAACTATTTCGGCCTACCTTCAAAAAGAGCGGACTTGCCGAACTTACGAGTTTTCTAGAGTATTCCAACGTACTGGACTGGCACATGCGCGTAGCCGAGGGACGCCAATGAATAGAGCGGAGCTACAAATGCATGGAGGGACAAACCACCAATGAAAATCGCACAGGTTCATTCCCATATGGGCGGCTTGGAATACATCCAGGTTCACCAGCCTGCCGCTTGGACGGAACTCAAGTCGGCAATTGCCGCCGTCAATAGCCAACCCAGCTCGGCGACCCACATTAAAGCGGAAATCGGAAAAGTGCTGACCAACCGAGGCTGGAAGCCAGGACGGTTCGGAGACTCAGACCTTGCGAAATCCCGAGTGGGCGTCGAATTCCAGTTCGGAAGGCGCCATCTGAACATCTATGACCTTCTTGCACGGCACATTGCGCACTACATCGGCAAAGTGATTGATGTTGGGGTCGAGATATTACCCATGAAGAGCCTGCAGCAGCAGATGTCGTCGGGCATCGGATATTACGAAGGTGAACTTTACAACCTCATACGCGAAGGACGGGGCGTACCCGCTGTTCCTCTGGTCCTAATCGGTATCTGTCCAGATTGACGAAAACACCCTCGAAATCCCCCTGTTTCCGGCCTACGCACATCTCAGACACTATCTGGAACCACGCCCTCCTTGCTATCACCTTGTGGGTCACTTAAACTCGGTGGGAGCGTCGAAACCTTATTGTGATTCGCCTGAAGCTTCCCTCCCGATCCCGGACCATCCCAATCGCCCCGCGACGGCTGTTGATGGCTCCGCTCCGCATCCTCCTCGCCGCGCGACGGCTGCTGCCCACTCCGTGCCGCGTGCTGTTTGCGGCGCGACGATTCCCAATTGCCACCGCTGCGGTTGCGTTGCTGGTTGGTGGACTTGTGGCCGCGCCGGCGGTGGTGGCGCAGACGCCCGGCAGCTCCAGTTCATCTTCCAGCACGCCGGAGTCGCAGGCCGTGGACACGACGCCGGTGCCGCGCATTGCGCAGCCTGAGGCGGGCGGCTCGGCCTTCACGCTGGAGACCAGCGAGCCGCTGTTCACGCTGGCCGCCGCGCTGAACGCCTGCGGCTACGACGCGGGGCTGGCCGACTCCGACCCCGTCCGGCAGAAGGTGCGCGATCAGATGAACCAGGAGCTGGCCGCCTCCGCGCAGGCGCGCGACGCACGCGACGCGGTGTGCTTCTTCCTGCGCCAGCACGCGCTCAGCGACACAGGCCGCGACGTTGCGCAGTACATCTCGCTCTCGCTGTACCTGACGCCCGCGCCGGAGCTTGCGCCCTCGGTCGATCTGACCGATCTGCCGCCGGAGGCCGCGCCGGTGGTGGAGATTCTTCCCCTGCTGCGCGCCTTCGCCGATGCGGTGCATCTGAACGCCATCTGGTTCGAGGACCGGCCGGAGTACGAGGCGCTGATCGAGGGCGTCCACGATCCGCTGACCAAGATGGTGCTGGACACCAACATCTTCCTGCGCCTGCCGGTGAGCACCTACGACGGACGCCGCTTCCTGGTGCTGCTGGAGCCAATGCTTGCGCCGGAGGAGACCAACGCGCGCTACAACGGCGTGGACTCGGTGGTGGTGGTGTCGCCGCGCGCGGGCACGCCGGAGACCGTACCGGTGGACCTGATCCGCCACACCTACCTGCACTTCCTGATCGAGCCGCTGGTGTACACGCGCACCAGCTCCATCAACCGGTTGCTGCCGCTGCTGAAGCCGGTGCAGAAGGCGCCGCTGGAGTTCACCTATAAGAGCGACATCGTGGCGCTGGTGACCGAGTGCCTGATCAAGGCGGTGGAGGCGCAGACCATGGACGTTGGCATTCCCTTGCCGGTGAAGCCCGGATCGCTGAGGGAGCGCGCCGACCAGGAGCGTTACGACGCCCAGATGTCCGAGTACAACCGCCAGGCCGAGGTGGTGCGCCGGCGCCGGGTCGATCTGGAGATGCGCCAGGGCTGGGTGCTGGTGGATTACTTCTACAACCAGCTCGGCCTGATGCAGAAGGAAGGCACCAGCATCAAGGACAACATGGGCCCCATGGTCTACGGCATGGACGTGGAGCGCGAACGCAGCCGCGACCAGAAGATCGCCTTCCTGCCCACGGGCTCCGGCGGAGACGCGATTCGCCGCGCGCCGCGCCCGCTGACCGGCCTGGACCTGGCCGAGAGCAAGCTGATGAAGGGCGACCTCGACGGCGCAGGCGAGATCGCCGATGCCGCGCTGAAGGCCAACCCCGCGAACGCCCAGGCGCTCTACCTGCTGGGACGCATCGCCCTGATGCAGGGCGAGCCGGACGAGGCGCTCGACCGGCTGACGCAGACCGTCAAGCTATCGCACGACCCGCGCACCGTGGCGTGGGCGCACATCTACCTGGGGCGGATGTACGACATCGCGCAGACGCCGCAGCGCGAGAAGGCGCTGGCCGAGTATCGCGCCGCGCTGGCCAGCCGCGACAGCCAGCCAGACACCAAGGCCGCCGCCGAGGCAGGCATCAAACAGCCCTTCGCCCTGCCCAAACGCACGGCGTCCTCCTCCGACCAGGAAGACAACGCCGCCCCCCTGGATCCCACCGGCAAAGCCGAGAAGGAAGCCTACCGCCCCACCCCATCCAAGTAGGCCCCGGCGCAACCACGCCATCCGGCAGACAACTCCGGTAAACTGAAGTTTGAAAGACCGCTAAACTGAAGATTGAAAGCCCAGATGCACCGTCAGGGGGGCCATTGACGACGCGCCAAACCAACGCTGCCTCGCGCAAATCGCCGCGACGGCAATCCATGCCACCCGCAGCCCGCTCCGACGGCCCCGCGGAAAAATCCGCGGCTGCGACTTCGACGCCATCCACTCCCATCGCCACGACGGACGAAGGCTTCTTCGGCTACACGTTCAAGGACCGCGGGCTGCTGACGCTGGCGCTGACGCACAGCTCGCTGGCCTACGAGAGCAACCCCGAACGCACGCCCGACCCCGGAAGCGACAACGAGCGGCTGGAGTTCCTGGGCGACGCGGTGCTCGGGCTGGTCGCCGCCGAGGCGCTCTACCGCCGCGTGCCCGCGCTGCGCGAGGGCGATCTGACGAGGCTGCGCGCCTCGCTGGTCAGCAGCCGGCATCTGGCGCAGGTGGCGCAGCGCATGCAGCTCGGCCCCATGCTTCTGCTGGGCCGCGGAGAGGCACACAGCGGAGGCCATAAGAAGCCCGCCCTGCTGGCCAACGCGCTGGAGGCCGTCATCGCCGCGTTGTATCTCGACGGAGGGCTCGATGCCGCGCGCGAGTTCATCCATCGCCACATCATTGAACCGGCGGAAGACAGCCTCGTCGGCGTGCTGCACTCCAGCGAACCATTTTCGGGAGCGGTTGGCGACTACAAATCGGCACTGCAGGAGCGGCTGCAGGCCGCGGGCCACGGCCAGCCGCAGTACATCCTCGCCGCGCAGTCCGGCCCCGACCACCAGAAGCGCTTCCGCATCGAGGTGCGCGTCGCGGGTGCCGACGGCGCGCCGCTCACCCTGGCCAGCGCCGACGGCACCACTAAGAAGCAGGCCCAGCAGGAGGCCGCGCGCCTCGCCTTCGCCAGCCTCGTCTCCACCGCGCAATCGAACGAGAGACCGAAGGCGCAGTCCAGCGAGAGATCGAGGGCGAAAGCGATTCCCGCGCCCGCCGACGACACTGCGCAAGCGAAGGCTGCGCGATGAGTCTCGCGCCCGGGCCCGGCGGCGAAGCCACAACTCATCACCACCACAGCCTGCTTCATGCCTTCCAATCGCTGCTCTATGTCCTGGTGGTCGCGCTATTTATTATGACGTTCACCGCGCAGCCCTTTCGCATTCCCTCCGCGTCGATGGAGCCCACGCTGCTGGTGGGGGACTTTCTTCTGGTCAATAAAGATGTCTCCACCGGCCGCTTCCCTGCCCTCGCGCCGGCGAATCTCATCCGCCGTGGCGATCTCATCGTCTTCCACTATCCGGCGGATCCCTCGCTGCATCTGGTCAAGCGCGTCATCGGTCTGCCGGGCGACCGGCTGCGCCTGCGCGACGGGCGCGTCTACATTGACGGCCACGCGCTCAGCGAACCCTACGCCGTCTATATCCCCTCGGCGCCAGACAGCTATCGCGACAACTTCCCGCGCATGGACCACGCCGATCCCGCAGTCGATTCGCGCTGGTGGGTGCAGATGCACTCGCTGGTCAGCAATGGCGAACTCACCATTCCGCCGGACAGTTACTTCGTGCTGGGCGACAACCGCAACAACAGCGAAGACAGCCGCTACTGGGGACTCGTCCCGCGCGCGGCCATCGTCGGCAAACCATTCCTGATCTATCTCTCGCTGAACGAACCGGCTGGCTCACTGCTCCACTTCGCGCGCTGGAACCGCACGCTGCGCATCGTTCGATGAGCGGAATCGTGGGTCCGCAAATCGCGCACGAAAATAAAATCAGTGGATCAGTTTGTAGAGTGAACTATCCCTCCGGGGCTAAAGCCCTGTGAATCGGCTGGCCTTATTCGTGGGGCTGAAGCCCCACGCTCCCTCCGAAAAGCACTGGCAAGACAAAGACCCCAGGTCTCAGAAGCGAGACCTTGGGCACCCGGCTTTTAGGTTTAGGTGCTTGAAACAACTTCTTCATGCCGTCTTCAAATCTCTTCAATGTTTCCGGGCCTTCGTGGTATTCGTGTTTCATTGAGACACCCTGGGCTCTACTTGTATTCCATTTATTCGGCAAGCTAAACTAACGATTCTACCTTGAATTTCGATGAGATATTTTGCATTTGGTATGGACGTATAGTATTGTTCTAACCCAGGTTCGCTCAAACCTTCTTTTCCGAACCTTAGGGCGATATTTTTTACTCGATGGGCAAAGTCCAAAGCGTAAGTGCTAACAACTTTTTGTTGCCACTCATTATATTTCGGATCGGGAAGTATGGTGTTTGCAATAAACGCGGCCAGCGATCCTCCGGGCCATCGGCCTAAAGGTACTAGTTCTTGAGCAAGACGAAACGCATCGCGTTGAAGAGGCGTTAGTACTTCATCAGATTTCGATGGAAATTTATGCTTGCGGAATATTCCTATGATCGCGGGAATTGCTACCGATAGGGCTAAAACTACAATTCCAATCCATAGCCAAAATGGCATTGAATAAGTCGGGGTCATTGACGTACCAACGCTAACTGGGACTTGCGGGATTGCAGCTTGAGAAGGATGAAACCTCTCCCATGTTGCAAACCACGCACAGTAAACACCCGATACACCCTGAACGATGCCCCAGTGATGCTTTCGTAAATAATTCTTGACGCTCTCGCCCATATGACATCATCCGCCTCAGCACAGCATCTTACTACCGTCAGGTAATCAAGTACATAATTTCCCAAAAAGAGGCGACCGCGAGGCCGCCTCTTCTGTCTTTTACTTATTCCTTACCCCTGCTATCAAGCTCCCACCGGCTCTGTCACTGGGACGCGCACCGGAGTGAGCCAATCGTAGCGGTCGGGCTTGATGCCGTTGACGATGGCGAAGAACTCGTCGTGGATGGCCGTGGTCACTGGGCCCATCGTGCCATCGCCCACCATGATCTTGTCCACCGATCGCAGGTGGGTGACCTCGGCGGCCGTGCCGCTGAAGAAGGCCTCGTCGCTGATGTACACCATCTCGCGGGGCAGCGCCTGCTCGACGATGGGAATGCCCAGCGCCCGGGCGATGGTGAGCACCGACATGCGGGTCACTCCGCTGAGCACGGAGTTGGCCAGCGGCGTGGTGTAGAGCACGCCATCGCGCACCAGGAAGAGGTTCTCGCCCGAACCCTCGGAGAGATAGCCGTTGACATCCAGCGCGATCCCCTCGGAGTAGCCGTTGATCTCGGCCTCCATGCGGATGAGCTGTGAGTTCATGTAATTGGCGCCCGCCTTGGCCAGCGACGGCATGGTGTTGGGCGCCAGCCGGTTCCAACTGGAGATGCAGACAACCGCGCCGCCGCTGCCGGAGACGTACTTGCCCCAGGGATAGTTCACGATGTAGACCTCGACCGGTGAGTTCAGCGGGTTGACCCCGACCTCGCCGTAGCCGCGAAAGGCGATGGGCCGGATGTAGCACGGCGCCACGCCATTGGCCTCCACCAGGTCCACCGCCGCCGAGCACAATTCTTCCAGCGTGTAGCCCAGCGGCATGCGGTAGATCTTGGCCGAGTCCAGCATCCGGCGCATGTGGTCCTGCAGGCGGAAGATCGCCGCGCCCTTGGGCTGCGCATAACAGCGCATCCCCTCGAAGACCGAAGACCCATAGTGGATCACATGCGACATCACATGGACCTGGGCCTTCTCCCAGGCAATCATCTGCCCGTTGCGCCAGATATTCTTCGTCGTCTCAAACGCCATATCTACTCCTCCGCCTGCAAATCCAGGATTCCAGCCGTTTCTGATCTGTGAATACCCCATTATACCGGCGTGCATTCCGGCCCCGGCAAAAAAGCAACGGTGCGACAATAAGCCTGTGACGTTCGGTTCCCATCTCGTCAGCCTGTACGGGTTGCAACACTCGGCGTATGTGCGCTTCAGTGTGCTGGCGCTCAGCTCCATCTTTTTTCTGGTGGACCCGTTCGCAGCGCTGCCCACATTTCTGGCCATCACGGAAGGCTCCGACGCCGCGCGCCGCCGCCGCATCGCGCGCAAGGGAGCGCTGACCACGCTGATCGTGCTGGCCGCCTTCGCCTTCGCGGGCGAGGCCATCTTCCGCGTTCTGGGCATCACGCTGCCTGCGTTCGAGATCGCCGGCGGAGTGATCCTGATGCTGATCGGACTGGACATGCTACAGGCCCGGCGCTCGGCGACGCAGGAGGTCGCGGGAGACACCGCCGCCGCCGCGCAGAAGGAGGACGCGGGAATTGTTCCCCTCGGCGTGCCCATGCTGGCCGGCCCCGGCGCCATCACCTCCGTGATGGTGCTGGTGGGACAGGCGCAGACGCTCTGGCAGATGGCCGCCATCCTCATCTCCATCGCCATCACTGCGGCCGCCTGCTACCTTATCCTGGGCCACTCCAACAAGGTGGTCCGCCTGCTGGGCGAGACGGGAATCCGCATCCTGGTCCGCATCATGGGGCTGCTGCTGGTGGCGCTGGCCGCGCAGTACTTCGTCAATGGCCTCGCCGACCTCGGCGTCATCGCCCACCCCATCGAGTAGCCCCGCCGGGCCGGTAAACGTCTTCCAATCTCCGGACAAGGCCCTCCCGCAAAGCCTGCCAAAGACGGCTGTTTCATGCAGTCGCGTCCAGTGTTAGATTGGAAGCGCGACGCGCGCGCTCGCTTCCTCGCAGGGCCGGTCCCGCCGCAAAACCGTTCGCTGCTTGCCAGTGCAGCAACGGCCCTCTGCCGATTCAGGCACCAGAGGCCTCCCAGGGCAACCGCAGAGAACACCCTGGATGTTCCTGATGATTCTTCTGGATCGGCAGAAATCTCATTCCTTCTCTGCATTGATTTACCCGGCTTCGCTGGCTGATCCAGGCAGGATGCGGCCAGGCCCAGGGCTTATGCCATGCGCGTACGCAGTCCAGTAGGGAGTTGTCGAGAGACGCAAATGCCGCGGGCCGCGGGTTGGGCTGGGCGGTGCTGTCTGGGAATCTGTTTGGCAATCCTGTGGGGGCCCCGACCCATCGGCGCATTCGCACAACAGACTGCTGCTGACAGCAACGAAGCAGCGTCCGTGCCGCGCGCCAGTCCGGTGGCCATTGCACATTCCCAGAGTTCCCTGAACGCCGCGTGGCAGGCCGTGGGGCCGGCCCAGATCGCCAGCCAGAGCTATGGCAATGTCACCGGGCGAGTGACCGCGGTGGCAATCGACCCGGCGGACACGAGCGGAAACACGGTCTATCTCGGCACAACCGGCGGCGGCGTGTGGAAGTCAATCAACGCGGCGGGGCCGGCGGCCAGCGTGACTTTTGCGCCGCTGACCGACACGCTTCCCGTCTTCAGCGCCAACGCGGGAACGGCGGCGATTCCGTCGCTGAGCATCGGCGCGGTGAGCGTAAGTATGGCGAGCGGGACCGACGTATTGCTGGCCGGAACGGGCGACCCCAACGACGCGCTGGACTCGTACTACGGCGAAGGGATTTTGCGCTCGACAGATGGCGGAGAGACCTGGACGCTGGCGCAGCAGTCGCTGGACTCGCCGGCTGCGAATCATTCCTTCGTCGGCCTCGGCGTAGCCGGCTTCGCGTGGAGTAGCTCGACGCCCGGTCTGGTGGTCGCGGCCCTCTCGCAGTCGGCGGAGGGCGTTCTGGTGAACGCTCCAGACACGACCTACAGCGTCATGGGCCTCTACTACTCGCAGGATGCGGGCGTTACCTGGCAGATGGGGACCATCGAGGACGGCACCGGCCAGTACGTGCAGCGAGCCGCGACGGCAATCTATCCGGGCAACGCCGCGACCGCCGTGGTTTGGAACCCCGTGCGCCAGATGTTCTACGCGGCGGTGCGCTATCACGGCTACTACTCGTCGCCCGACGGCATCCTGTGGACGCGCCTGACAAACCAGCCGGGCACAACTTTGACGATGACGGCGTGCCCCACCAATCCGAATGGAGTCGGCAACGCGACGTGCCCCATCTTTCGCGGCGCGCTTGCGGTGCAGCCGGCGACCGGCGACACATTCGCCCTGACCGTGGACGGCAACAATCTCGACCAGGGTTTGGTTCAGGATGTCTGCGCGCTCACAGGATCGGGCTGCGCAACCCCCCAGATCGCATTCAACAAGAAGCTGACCTCGACTCCGCTGGAGGCAGGCAGCGGATCGACCGCAATCCCGCAGGCGGACTACAGCCTCTCGCTGGCAGCCGTGGCGACAGGGACCGGTTCGTCCGCAGACACGCTGCTCTTCGCCGGCACGGTGAACCTCTATCGCTGCTCGCTGGCCGCCGGATGCGTGCTGCGCAACACAACCAACGCAACCAATGGATGCAATGCCCCGGCGATGGTCTCCCCGGCGCAACACGCGATTGCAACGCTGGCGGGAGCGGGAACGGGTGGCACGCTGCCGCTGCTCTATGTGAGCAACGACGGCGGCCTCTGGCGCTCGCTCGATGGCGTGAACCAGCAGCAGACTCCCTGCTCGACGGACGACGCAACCCACTTCCAGAACCTGAACTCCGGCCTCGGCTCGCTGGCCGAAGTCGTCAGCTTCGCCCAGGACCCGACCGACCCGGCAACTCTTCTGGTAGGCCTCGGAGCAAACGGAACAGCCGCCACGAGCGCCGCAACCACCGCAACAGCCTGGCCGCAGATCGCCACCGGAGAAGGCGGAACGGTTGCCATCGACCCATCCAATCCGCGGAACTGGACCGTCTCCACCGGGGCGGGCGTCAGCATCCGCACCTGCGGAGATGGAAATACATGCGCGGCGTCGAACTTTATCGGCCCGCCCACCATCGGCGCCACGCAGGTCTCGAACGACGCGTCGCTGATCGCCTCGCCGTTCCTGCTCGATCCCGCGCAGCCCAGCGATGTACTAATCGGCACATGCCGCGTCTGGCGCGGGCTGGCCGATAGCACCTCGGCGTGGCCTGGGTCGAACAACATCAGCCCCGCGTTCGACGGCTCGCATAATGCCACATGCGCGGCAACCGACGCGATGGTGCGCTCGCTCGGCGCGGGCGGCCCGGCGAGCGGTGCGTCCGCTGCACAGAACGCCGGTTCGACCGTCCTCTACGCGGGCCTCGCCGGCTCGCTCGATGGCGGAGCGAACTTCGGCGGCCACATCTTCGCCAACACCGCGGCCGGGACCGCGAACGGCAGCACAGCCTGGACGGACATCGCCAAGTCGCCGGTCACCAATGTTACGGGCGGCGCCTTCAATCCCGGCAGCTTCGACATCTCCTCCGTCGTCGCCGACCCGCACGACGCAACCGGCAAGACGGTCTACGCGACCGTGATGGGCTTTGCCGGCAACGGCATCAACGCGGCGCACGTCTACCGCTCACTCGACGGAGGCGCGCACTGGGCCAACATCAGCAGCAACCTGCCCAACGCCCCGGCAAACAGCCTGCTGGTCGATCCCAACGACGCCAACACAATCTATGTGGCGATGGACACGGGCATCTACGCGACCACACAGGTGACGACCTGCGCAACCGCGACGGTGAGCTGCTGGAGCGTCTACGGAACTAGCTTGCCCAATGCGCCGGTTGTCGCATTGCAAGCCTCCGCGGGCCTTGCCACCGGCGATGGACGCAACGGGGAGCTGCGCGCCGCCACCTACGGGCGCGGAATCTGGCAGATTCCGCTGCTCACCGCGGCGAGTCCGGCTGCGCCCGCGATGACGCTGAGTCCCACCAGCCTGACCTTCGCGGCGCAGGCAGTCGCAACGGCAAGCGCCGCGCAGAGCATTACAGTGACGAACTCCGGCAACGCGCCGCTCACCATCACGCAGATCGCGCCATCCGGAGACTTCAACGAGACCGGCAACTGCATTGGACCGGCAATCGCTGTCGGCGCAACCTGCACCGTTCAGGTCGAGTTCCTGCCCACGCAGACCGGTACGCGCACCGGCGCGCTGACAATCTACGGCAACGTCGCCGGCGGACAAGCGACAGCAGCACTTACCGGCGTCGGCACAACCGCGGCGACAATTGTTCTCGACCCGATCACGCTGATCTTCACTTCCACCAACGTCGGCGCTGCCAGTGCCGCGCAGGATATTACGATCTCCAACACCGGCGGCAGTTCAGCCACGCTGCAATCGCCAGTGGTGACGGGCGACTTCACACTCTCGGCGAACACATGCACCTCATCGCTGGCGTCCAACGTCGGATGCACCGTCGGCATCGAGTTCCAGCCAACGGCCTCGGGCACGTGCACAGGCACTCTTAGCATCACCGACAGCGTGGGCACGCAGACCGCATCGCTCACCGGCGTCGGCATTCTTCCAGCCACCGACACGCTCACACCACTGACTCTCACCTTCGCAGCGCAGCAGTTGAACACGGCGAGCGCGACCCAGCAGTTGACGCTGACCAACGCAGGCGATGCCGCGCTGCTGCTGATCGCGGCGCAGATTACCAACGGCGACTTTACCGTCGTGAACAGTTGCGGCAACTCGCTCGCCGGCCACTCGACCTGCTCTCTGCTGGTCGCCTATGTGCCCAAGAGCGTCGGCGCGGGAACCGGCGTACTGACTGTCTCGGACCAGTTCCGCAGCCAGACCGTGGCGTTGAGCGGGACCGGCGTCGCGCCTCCCGGCGTGTCGCTCTCGCCCTACTCGACGATCGCCTTTGCACCCACCGGCGTAGGAATGACTACGGCGCCGCAGACTGTGACGCTGACCAACAACGGCGGGCTTCCGCTCACAATTAACAACATTTCGGTGACCGGCGACTTCGCCATCGTTGCAGGCAGCAATACCTGCGGTTCGACTCTGGCCGTAAACGCTGCCTGTACGCTACAGCTCGTCTTTGCGCCCAACGGGGCCGCTGCGCGCACGGGCACATTCACCGTCACCGACAACGCCGCGTCGTCGCCGCAGAGCTTACAGTTGACCGGCACCGGCGTCAACTTCGCGCTGAACGCGAACGGAAGCACCACGGCGACAATCTCCGCCGGCGGCGAAGCAATGTACCCGTTGCTCCTCTCCTCGGCGGCCGGCGTGCCGGGAACAGCCGCGTTTGCCTGTACGTCGATACCGGCCCATGCAACCTGCCTGGTGAACCCGGCGACGGCGGCGCTGGGAGCGACAACGACCGTCACCGTCACGGTTGCGACCAGCGTGGCCGGTGCGGAGCTGCGTTGGCCGAGGCTTCCCGGCAAGCAGCATCCGATCTGGCTCGCTACGCTGCTGCCTCTGGGGCTGCTTGGGTTGGGCCGTCGCCGCGCACGGCGTCTGCGCGCACTCACAATGCTGTGTTGCATCCTGCTGATTGCGGGATGCGCAGTTTCGCGCCTGGTTCCGCCGAGCAGTTCAAGCAGCGGCGGAACAAGCGCGACTCCAACGCCAAGCGGGACCTATAACATCGTCGTCTCCGCGACCTGCGTAGGGCTTACCCGCAACATCAATCTGACGCTCATCGTGCAGTAAGCGGCGCACATCTGCACGCTGCGTTTGCATTACGCAGTGGCCTTTGTCTTGAGGGCCGCGCCGTCCGCGGCCTTCGCAGCGGGCGCATTCTTGCGGATGCGCTTCATCACCTGCGCCAGCGTGGCCTCGTTCATGGCCTGCACGCCGTCCTCGCGCGCGCGTCGCAATAGCCCCGCAATCGCCGGTTCGTCGAGCGCAAGCCAGTTGTCTTCGCTGGCGGCGTAGATGTCGCCCAGCCCGATCTGCTTGACCGGCAGCTTCAATTTCGCTCCGCCGTTTGGCCCCTTGCGCTGCTCGATCAGGCCCCTCTTGTGCAACCGCAGAAAACAGCGGCGAACCATCACCGCGCTCTCGGCAAGTTTTTCCGCAATCACAGCCGAGGGCTGCATTGTCTCCGGTTGCGCGGCCAACACCATCAAAATTCTCAGACTCAGCCCGAAACGACCGCTCTTTGCCATGCACAGCAAGCTAACACACGAGGGCCCAACCCGACTACCGGCGAGATCGGCGCTGCGCGGAATCGCACAGCTCCCATCGCAATCGAGCTGCGTTCCATTGCTGCACCAACCCGCGCGCGTCCGCTGCGAATCGCAGCCCCGACGTGCTAGCCTTCTCAAGTGAACATTCTCTTTGTAGGAGACATCGTTGGCCCGGCCGGACGCCGCATCGTACGCGAACATCTGTCGCATGTGATGGAGACCAATGCGGTCGATCTGCTCGTCATCAACGGCGAGAACGCCGCCGGCGGCTTTGGCATCACGCCGCCAATCGCCGAGGAGATCTTCGACATGGGCGCGCACGTCATCACCACGGGAAACCACATCTGGGACAAAAAAGAGATCTTCGAGTACATGGCCGTGCCCGAGGATTCGCATGGGCGCGGACGCCGCGTGCTGCGCCCGGCCAACTACGCCGTTGGCACGCCTGGCTTCGGCGTTTACGAGGGCGAGCTGCCCACCGGCCAGCCGTATGCGGTGGTCAATCTGCAGGGCCGCGTCTTCATGTCCACGTGCGACGACCCCTTCCGCATGGCCGACGCGCTGCTGGCGAAGATCGCCGCCAAGGTCATCCTCGTCGACTTCCACGGCGAGGCCACCTCGGAGAAGGTGGCACTGGGCTGGTATCTCGATGGCCGCGTCACCGCCGTTCTGGGCACGCACACCCACGTTCCCACCGCCGACGAGCGCCTGCTGCACAATGGCACCGCCTACCAGACCAACGTCGGCATGTGCGGGTCGTTCGACTCGGTGATCGGCGTGGAGACGGAGCTGGTGCTGCACCGATTCCTGACCGGAATGCCAGGCAAGTTCGAGCCCGCCAAGGGCAACCCCAAGATGTGCGCCACGCTGATCGAGTGCGACGGCGGAACCGGCCGCGCCAGCGGAATCCGGCGCATCCTGCTCGGCGAATAAGAATCGACCTACAAAACGGCTTAACACCGATTTACACCGATCTGACGGATAAACGCGAATCAAGTGCGAGGACGGATATGACCAGGGCTACGGAATATGAAGAAGACACGGGTCAGCAGACGAGCATTTCTAGGGACAGCGGCGGCAGCGACGATTGCGGCACAGATGAAGTTTGCCGGAGCGCAGGATGCGGCAATGGCGCACGAGCACGCAGCAGAATGGCCGGAGAACGGCACGCTGATTCCGGATGAGGGTTGGCGGCTGTGGGTGGACGAGAAGGCCGAGTGGAAACAGGACGCGATCTTTCTGCCGGAGGATTTCACGCGCGACGCCACGGGAACGCTGCTGGGCGCGGGAAAGCCGCTGCCAGTAAATGCGCCGACAGGCGGGTGGGGAGTGTTGGGTAATGCGGCGGGGATTGGGGTGACACTGCCGGGAACTGTGGAGCAGCACTTCTGGGGGAAGTATGGCGCGGGGGATGATGGCAAGCCGCGGTCGTATACGCCGGATGAGTATCGCTACGCGGCGGACGATCCTGCGCCGCAAAATGGCGCGTACTTCGGCGTCTCGTGGTGGTGGCGGGAGATTGAGATTCCGGCGGCGATGCAGGGCAAGCGAATCTTTCTGCACATTCGCGGAGCGAGGCTAAGGGCTGAGGTGTATTTGAACCGGAAGCTAGTGGGCTACTCGATCATGGAGGAGCTGCCGTTCGAGGCGGAGTTGACGGCGGCGGCGAAGCCTGGCGGGAAGAATGTGCTGGCGATCCGAATTACGAATCCGTTTGGGCGGTTCGATTGGGTGGATGGGCTGAACGCGCAGTGGGGCGCGGTCAAGCTGTATCGGTCGCATGGGTTCGGGGGGCTGGATCGCGGGATGACGATCTCGGCACATGGCGAGATTCGTATTAAAGACGCTTGGGTGCTCAACAAGCCGAGCGGCCAGTTGGCAACGGCCTATGTCATTCTCGACAGGGCCAACGGAAAGGCGGTTGGTTCAGCAACTGTTTTGTTTGAGGTTATCGATCCTGCAAACGGCAAAGTAATCGGCAAAACAATCAATATGAAGGGTGCGACTGACGGCTGCGATGTTGGTCTTTACGAGCAAGAGATTGGTGCGCTATCAGCGGACATATGGGATATTTTGAATCCAAAGCTCTATTGGTTGCGGCTAACCCTCAGGGTGGAGGGAGACTCCACCGAAACCCGCGTCGTTCCCTTCGGCTTTCGATGGTTTGCGCCGGAGGGGTTGGGGACGAATGCGATCTTCCGGCTGAATGGGCGGCGGATGAAGATTTATACGGCGATATCGTGGGGATACTGGGGGCTGAACGGGATGTGGCCCACGCCCGAGCTTGCGGAAAAGGAAGTCACGCAGGCCAAGAAGCTCGGCCTGAACTGCCTCAACTTCCATCGCAACCTGGCCAAGGAGGAGGTGCTGCGCGCGCACGACCGGCTGGGCCTGCTGCGCTACATGGAGCCGGGCGCAGGCAAGATGGCCATCGGGCGGCTGCCGGCGAGCGTGCAGACCAGCGCGCAGGCCAGCGGCCCATCCATCGTGATGCAGCGGCCCACCGACCCGGCGGACAAATTCGCCCAGCGATATATGTTCACCAAGTGCGTGGAGATGGTGAAGGCCTTCCGCTCGCACCCGTCGGTGATCGAGTACTGCGTGCAGAACGAGATCGGCGCGGACCTGACGAACCCCGACACGATCGCCATTCTGGAGGCGATGCGCAAAGAGGACCCCAGCCGCTGCATCGTGCTGAACGACGGCTTTGTCGCGCCGCCAACGCGCGCCGCGCAGGCCTGGTTCGCGCCGTGGGACCCGAAGCTGCACCGCAGCGACGAGGAGGAGTGGGGCGGATGGTGGAACCAGCACCAGGGCGCGGGCGACCAGTGGTACGACGAGTTTTATAAATCGCCCACGGATTTCACCTACAAGTCGCCGGAGCGCAAGGCGATCAGTGAGTTCGGCGAGATGGAGGGATGCGCCACGCCGGACAACCACTCGCTGATGCTGCATGAGCTGGCGGACCCGCGCGGCACGGGGATCGGCAACCAGCCTGCGAATGCGAGCTACGACCTCGCCGACCACCGCGAGATTCTCGCCGCGTACGACGCGTTTCTCGATAAGTGGGGATTCCGCAGCGCGTTTCCGGCGACCGAGAAGCTGTGGCTCTCGCTGGGAAAGAAGTGCTACGACACATGGCAGAACTACATGGAGAACGCGCGCATCAGCGACGAGCTGGACTTTGCGGCGATCTCCGGCTGGGAGACGACGGCGATCGAGAACCACTCCGGGATCGTGGACAATCTGCGCAACTTCAAGAGCGACCCCACGCCCCTCGCCGCGACGCTGCTGCCGGTGCGGCCCGTCGCCAAGCAGCGATCCATGTGCATTGCGCTGGACCAGCCCGCAACCTTCGACCTTTATCTGCTGAACGACACATCGAAGCCAGCGACCGGTACACTCACCCTGACTGCCGTTACGCCCTACGGCAAGCTGCTCCACCTCGGCGAGTTCCCTGCCCCCGCGCAATCGCCGGATGTTTTCTCGTATCTGGTCAAAGAAGCATTCACCACGCCGCCGCTCAGCGAAGTCGGCATGTACCGCTTCAAGTTCGCACTAAGCTCCGCGCCGCTGGCGACGCAGACGAAAGAGATCTGGGTTGCGGCCCTGCCCTGCGACTGCACCGCCGAACCTCCGCTGAAGATCGGCCTCTCCGGCATCTCTCCGGTCCTGCGCAAGCTGCTGTCGCAGCCGGAGTTTCAACTCATCGTGCAGGACTTCAAACCCGGAGAGAAGTACGACGTGATTATCTCCTCCGGCGTGGTGACGGGCGCGGCCACCACGCAGAGCGCGGGCGAGACTACGGACCTGGAGGCGCAGCCGGGCGGCGCGGTGCGCAGAGTTCAACAGACGGGCGCGCTCGCAGACGGCATTCTCGATGCGGTGCGTGCAGGCACGCCGCTGCTTGCGATTCCGCAGACGGACGCGCTGTCTGAAGGAGTTGCAAAACAGCTCGCCGCCGCCGGGGCCTTCACCTACAACGGCGCAGTGGGCGACCTGCGCGCGCCGTGGATGGGAAATTGGTATTTCGTGCGCAGGCACGCGCTCTACGATGGCCTGCCCGTAGATCAGGCGATGGGCATCCACTACCAGGCGCGCGGACGCGAGTCGAACGGCCTGCTGGTGGAGCGCGCGGCGGGCGGCGCGGAGGTCGAGATCGTCGCGGCGTACTCACGCGACCACTCGCGGCTGATCGGCGCGGGGACGTTCACCACGCGGCTCGGCGCGGGCAAAATCGTCTACCAGCGCGTGCCGGAGATGCACCCGGTGATGCAACAGCGTTTTCTGGCCAACACGCTGCGCTGGCTGACGGGCGGAGTGTAGGGGCTAGGTTCCCACTCATCGCGATACAACCGCGATGAATGGGGCACCCGATTGATTGGGGCCATCACGCAGAAGAGGCAGCCCGGAGGCTGCCTCTTCGTCTGCTGTATTTCGCCTCAGACTATCTGTGCGCGGGGTGCGCGGCGGTGTGGTGCACCGGGGCCGCAGCCGGCTTGGCCGCCTTGGGCAGGATCACAACGCCATCCTTCATGATGATCTGAATTGGGTTGGGGGTGAAGGAATCGTAGGTCCCGGTGAGGGTGACGGTCTGGCCGACGGCGGTGGCCGCGGCGATTGCATCCGCCTTGGTCTTGGCCGCATCGACTGCCTTGTTATAGGCGGCCAGCTTGGTCTTGTAGGCGGCCTTCTGGGCGGGGGTTGCATTGGCCGACGGGGCCGTCGGCTCATCGATCGTCTCCGGCGGCGCCATGTTGAAGGTGAAGTCGGCGGTCTTGGGATTGGACTGCTTGGCGTCGTCGGTGACAGCGACCTTCAGCACGGTTGGCGAGGAGCTGATGACGAGTGCGCCGGGTATCTGGACGGACTTGCCCTTGATCGAATCCCAAACCTTCGCGGCGTCGTCCGGCGAGCCAAACTGGAAGACCAACTCCTTGTCTTCGGTGGCAAGCGTGGCGTAATCGGATGTAGTGCTGATGAAGCCGTGGATTTTCTCCGCCTTGGTTGGTGCGGGTTTGATCGATGCAAACAGGCCCGCGGGCGGGTTCAGATTGGCTGTGGCTGCGGCCAGGACCGCATCGTATCCATCCATGCCATCGTGGTACGTCTTGTAGCAATAATTGGCGATCGGGGAGTATTGAGACTTCAATGCTTCCGGGGCGTAGGCGACTACGCGCGAGGCATAGAAGGTGCAGTCGAGGTAGTCGTGCGGGGTGGACTGGTAATATGCCTCGGCAAGGTAGAAGGTGTCCATAAGAACGGAACCGGGCGTCTTGGTGGCGGCCAGCGGGACCAGCGCAAGCTCCTTCTTGTAGGCGTCGATGGCGGCCGCGTTGTCGTTCTTATTGAAGGCCGCGAAGCCGATGATGCTGTAGAAGACGGGGAAGGCCGCGGACTGCAGCGCCTTGAAGTCGGCATCGGAGATGGATGCGGGCTTGGGCGCGGCCAGCCCCCTCTGCGCGAAGCCGGCGGCGGCGTCCAGCGCGGCCTGCTTGGCTGCCGGATCGGTCAGCGAGTCGGCGTTCTGCTTGCGCAGATAGGCCTCGAAGGTCAGCGCGCGCAGGTTCGTGGGATCGAGCTGCAGCACCCGGTCGGCGGCGTCCAGCGTCTTGACCGGATCGAGCGGATTGAACTGGCTGTATGCAGTCATCAGCGTCACCAGTGTGTCCTGCTTCACGCTGGAGTTCGGGTACTTGGTCAGGTAGTCCTCGATCGCCGCTGCCTTGGCCTGCAGGTTGGTCTGCGTCATTGCATTGTTGTAGACCGTGTATTCGGCGTCGGGCATCTGCACCGGGGCCGCTTGCGATCCAAGTTGTACGGGGGTCTGGGCGTACGCCGTAGTCAGACCCAATGTCAATACGGCACACGCCAGGAGAGAGGCTAAGACGACCTTCTTCATTCAAGACTCCTCAATCAATTAAAGTTGCCTGCCGCCCGGTGCTCCCGGGGGGTCAAGATGGTTCTCAGCTTGGTGCGTGAAACATATCTGCCCCTTCGCCGCAGGGACAGATGCGACACACTCGTTGCTGATTATAGGAATCCCGCTCTCCCGTGGCAAGTTCCAGAGAAAAAAGGTTGTGGGTCATTTTGGCGCCGCTGAACCGGCCCGCCCTATCCTGTGGTAACTTTGCCATCGGAGACTCGCCCATGCATCCGCGCCGCCTCAAGCTCCACCCCACGATCTGCACCCTGGCCCTCCTCCTCTCCGCCGCCGCAGCCTCCGCGCAGAAGCCGCACCAGGCGCGCCCCGTGCAGATCGAAAACGGCAAGCTCCTCGGCGTTCTCACCCCCGACCAGAAGGTCATCGCCTACAAGGGCATTCCCTACGCCGCGCCGCCGGTGGGCGATCTGCGCTGGCGTCCGCCGCAGCCCGTAGGCCGCTGGAAGCACATTCTCTTCGCGCGCAACTTCGGCTACCACTGCGTCCAGTCCGGCTCCTACCCGGACATGGTCTTCCACGACCCCGGCCCCAGCGAGGACTGCCTCACCCTCAACGTCTGGGCGCCCGTTGCCTCCACCGCCAGGCCCGCGCCCAAACATCCCGCGCCGCTGCCCGTCATGGTGTGGATCTACGGCGGCGGATTCACCACCGGAGGCACATCGGAGAACCGCCAGACGGGGGAGTTCCTCGCCCATCGCGGAGTCATCGTCGTCTCCATGAACTACCGGCTGGGCGTCTTCGGCTTCATGGCCCTGCCGGAGCTGACCGCCGAGAGTGCCAACAACGCCTCCGGCAACTACGGCCTGATGGACCAGACCGCGGCCATCGGCTGGGTGCGGCGCAACATCGCGGCCTTCGGCGGCGACGCAGCCAACATCACAATCTTCGGCGAATCGGCCGGATCGCAGTCGGTCAGCGCGCAGATGGCGTCCCCCATCGCCAAAGGCCTCTTCAGTAAAGCCATCGGCGAGAGCGGCGCGATCTTCGATAGCTTCAGCATGACCCTCCCAACGCGCCAGCAGGCCGAGCAGGCGGACGCAGCCTGGGCCGAGCGCGCCTTCGGCTCCAGCCGCCTCTTCTATCTGCGCACCATCACCGCCGACGAGCTGCTCGACAAAGCCATGGCGCGCACCACCCAGCCCCCGCGCTTCCAGCCCGACATCGACGGCCTCTTCCTACCGGACTCCGTCGCCAACATCTACGCCGCGGGCCAGCAGGCGCACATCCCCGTGCTGGGCGGATGGAACGCCAACGAGGGCCGCGCCCCCGCCAACACCACCGCCGCCAGCTTCACCGCGCAGGCGCAGCAGGAGTTCGGCGCGGACGCGCCCGCCTTCCTCGCCGTCTATCCCGCCGCCAGCGACGCCGAGGCGCTGCAATCGGCCAACGACTTCGCCGGCGACCGCTTCATCGCCTTCTCCACCTGGGCCTGGCTGGAGGCGCAGGTCAGGACAGGCGGCGCGCCCGTCTATCGCTACTTCTTCGCGCTCCCCTCGCCCGGCGACCGCAATCACACCGTCGCGCAGGGGGCATTCCACTCCGACGAGATCGAGTACGTCTTCGGCACGCTCGACTCGCGCCCGGAGATGGACATCCGCCCCGAAGACCGCGCGCTCTCCGATCGGATGATGCAGTACTGGACGAACTTCGCCCGCACCGGCGACCCCAACGGAGCTGGGCTTCCCCGCTGGCCCGTCTACAACGCCACGGGCGGCTGGCAGGTACTGCACCTCGACGCCGTCCCCGCCTCGATGCCCGACAATCTCCGCCCCCGCGACCTCTTCCTGACACCCAAATGGAGCAAGCCCTGACTCGCTGACTTGCTAACTCGCCGACTCGCTCGCTCTCTACGTCCGCGCCGTCGTCCACAGATCGTGCAGATGGACCACGCCCAGGGCCTCGCCGCCCGGCGCGACCACGATCAGCGACGTAATCTTGCGCGCCTCCATCAACGCCAGCGCCTCGCCCGCGAAGGCCTCCGGCGCAATCGTCACCGGCCGCGCGTTCATGATCTCGCCCGCCGAGTGCGCCAGCGCGTTCCCCCCATCGCGTTCCAGCAGACGCCGCAGATCGCCGTCCGAGATCATTCCCAGCAGCGCGTTCCCTTCACCCAGAACCGTCGTCATGCCCAGCTTCTTGTGCGACATCTCGTGGATGACCTGCGCCATCGGTGTATCCGCCGCCACCCGCGGCAGCGCGTCGCCGGAGTGCATCAGCTCGCCCACGCGCGCCAGTCGACGACCAAGCCGTCCTCCAGGGTGCAGCTCGGCGAAGTCCTCCACTGCGAATCCCCGACTCCGGCCCACCTCCACAGCCAGCGCGTCGCCCAGCGCCAGCATCACGGTGGTGGAAGCCGTCGGCGCCAGGTTCAGCGCGCATGCCTCCGCCGTCACGCCCGCGTCGAGCCAAACCGCGCTCGCCTGCGCCAGAGTCGAGCTGCCCTCCCCGCACAGGCTGATGAGGGAACAGCCCAGCCGCGCCAGCGCGGGCAGCAGCGCCAGCACCTCCTCCGTCTCCCCGCTGGCGGAGAGCGCCACCACCACATCGCCCGCCGCAACCACTCCCAGATCGCCGTGCATCGCCTCCGCTGGATGCAGAAAGCACGCGGGCGTCCCGGTGGAGCACAACGTCGCCGCAATTTTGCGCGCGATCAGCCCGCTCTTGCCCATCCCCAGCAGGACCACGCGCGCGCCGCGTCCCGCCGCCTCCGCCAGCAGCTCGACCGCGCGCGCAAACGGCGCCGCCATCGGCCCGTCCAGCCGCATCGCCAACTCCAGCAGAGCGCGCGCCTCGGTGCGAACCACCTCCGACGACTGCGTGCGTTCTGTTTGATGGTTGATCGCCATTCGTTTCCCGGACCTCTCCGATGCTAGCAGAGGTTCGTCTTCGCATCGAGTCCGCCCGCGGGCGGAATCCGGTTGACGCGCCCAAAGCCATCGGTGTTCTACTGCTATACATGAGCAAAACACGGAGCGGGCCAACTCAACTCTTATTCGCAATCATCCTTCTCTTCTTCGCCGCCTGGGCCACTGTCGAAGCCCAGCAATGGCTCCTCCGCTGGCGCGCCGAGCGCCTGCTCGACGATGTCCGCGCGCTCACCGTCGATCGCAGCCAATGGGCCGACGTGCAGCCCATCATGCGGCGATGGGCCAAGTGGAGCGCCCCCGCGGGGGCATGCACGCCGGACTCCTGCAACTATCGCATCAACATCGTTCAGACGCTTCCGCCGTTTCTGGCCGGCGATCCCGGCGCGGAAGCTAAAAACTGGTTGCCAAAGATCGCGCAGGACCTCGGCCTGCGCAGTACGGCGGCCCATGCCGGGTTCACCGTCGAGCACGGCGCCGTCTCCGCCAAGTGGTTCGGCGAGCAGGTGACCCTGCCGGTGCAGGACTGGAGTCTCTCCAACAATTACATCCCGTATCTGTCGGTCCTCTCAGGCGAGAGCTACAAGTTCCGCGCGCCGGGCAATGACACCCCGCTCTCGCATCCCAACCGCACGGTCCTGCACACAAACAGCTATATGGTCGTCAGCTTTACACCGCAGGAGGACCCCGCCGAGCGGGCCGCGCTGATGGACTTCCAGTTCTCCTGCATCACCCAGTTCACGCCCTGCGCGAGCGAACGCGACATCCTCTACGAGGCCTGGAGAATGTCGCAGGAGCAGGAGAACGCGTCGCACAACCCTCAAACTCCGCGCACACGCTAAACTTGTAGAACGGCGGTGAGCGAACCGCCCGCCCGGAGACTTGATGCGAAGAGCGATCTTGCTGTTGATGATGGCCGCGGGCCTCGCGCTCGTCGTCTGGTCTGGTTGGAAAAACTGGAGCCAGCGACGCAGCGCCATGCAGGCCCAGCCGCAGGGCCGCGTCGATCTCATGCCTGGCATGTCTTCCGCAGCCGCCGGCGATTCCTCCGCCGGCCAGTCCCAGCTCCGCGGCAAGCCCGCCCCCGCATTCACCCTGCTCGATCTGAACGGCCGCAAAGTCTCGCTCAGCGACTTCAAGGGCCGCCCGCTGGTGGTCAACTTCTGGGGAACCTACTGCGCGCCCTGCAAGATCGAGATGCCCTGGCTCGAGGAGTTCAGCAAAAAGTACGTGCCCGACGGCTTCCAGGTCGTCGGCATCACATACGACTCCGAGGTCGGGCGCGACACCATCGCCCGCGACGCGCAACAGCTCGGCGTCACCTACCCCATCCTGCTCTCCACCCCCAAGGCGGAGAAAGACTACCTCAGCGGCACCGATGCCCTGCCCATGTCCTTTTACATCGACAAAACAGGAACAGTAATCGAAGTGACCGCGGGCCTCGGCTCCAAAGAGGAACTGGAGTCCATGGTGAAAGAGACCATCGCATCGGGTGGCCAATGAAAGCGACTTGGCTGAATCGGACTCGACACACGTTCGCGCCCATCGTCTCTCTCGTCTTCATCCTTGCAACCGCCGCGCACCTCGGCCACGCCCAGCTCGGCATGGACACGCCCGCCAAGCCCCGCGCCGCCGTCCTCTACGCCGCCGAGCCGCAGACCGTTCCCGCCGCGCGCCGCGCCGTGCTGGAGCTTCGCTTTCAGATCGTCCCGGGCTTCCACATCAACTCGCACACGCCCAACTCCCAGTTCCTCATCCCCACCGCGCTCACCCTCCAACCCGCGCCCGGCGTCAAGCTCGGCGCGCCGCAGTACCCCGCCGGCGTGCCCTACAGCTTCGCCTTCGATCCCGCCGACAAGCTCGATGTCTACGCGGGCGACTTCATCATCCGGTTGTCCGTCGTGGCCGCGGCGGGAGACCATGCAATCGACGGAACATTGAAGTATCAGGCCTGCGACAATGCCTCCTGCTACCCGCCAAAGACGCTTCCGGTCAGGATCGTCTTCACCGCGAAATAACGCAACCGAAACGGTGTTGCCGTAGCATGTACCGTGTGCGTGCATTGGCTTTGCGAACGCAGGCTAGTGCTGTTTCAATGGAGTTTGCAGCTTTGCAAATAGAACGGGCGGAAGACGAATGGAAGAGTTCAGAAGGCTGACGCGGCTGCCCGCGTACGTATTCAACATCACCGGCGAATTGAAGGCCTCGGCGCGCAAGCGCGGCGAAGACATCATCGACTTCGGCATGGGCAATCCCGACGGCGCGACACCGAAGCACATCGTCGACAAGCTGATCGAGGCCGCGCAGAAGACCGCGACGCATCGCTACTCGCTCTCGCGCGGGGTGCCCCGTCTGCGCAAGGCCATCTGCGACTGGTATCAGCGCCGCTACGCGGTGCCGCTCGACCCCGAGACCGAGGCCATCGTCACCATCGGCTCCAAGGAGGGCATCGCCCACCTCTGCCTCGCCATGCTCGACGGCGATGACACCGTCGCCGTGCCCAACCCCAGCTATCCCATCCACATCTACGGCCCGGTCATCGCCGGCGCCAAAATCCAGAGCATCGCGCTCGACGACACCAACGAGGCCACGCTGCTCGAAACCCTGGAGCGCGAGCTGCCGCGCATGAACCCGCGACCCAAGCTGCTGATCCTCAACTTCCCCGCCAACCCCACCACGCAGTGCGTCGAGCTCAGCTTCTTCCAGCGCCTTGTGCCGCTGTGCCGCGACCTGGGCATCTACATCATCCACGACCTGGCCTACGCCGACCTGGTCTTCGACGGCTACCGCGCGCCCAGCATCCTCGAAGTCCCCGGCGCTAAGGAGATCGCCGTGGAGTTCTTCACGCTGTCGAAGAGCTACAACATGCCGGGCTGGCGGGTCGGCTTCATGGTGGGCTGTCCCAAGCTGGTCGGCGCGCTGGGACGCATCAAGAGCTACTTCGACTACGGGACGTTTACGCCCATCCAGGTCGCATCCATCGCCGCGCTGGACGGCCCGCAGCAGTGCGTGCTGGATATTGTCGCCAACTACAAATCGCGGCGCGACGTTCTGGTCACGGGGCTCAACAAGCTGGGCTGGCCGGTGGAGATGCCCAAGGCAACCATGTTTGTCTGGGCGAAGATTCCCGAACAGTTCCGCGCCATGGGTTCGCTCGATTTCTCAAAGAAGTTGCTGATCGATGCAAAGACTGCGGTCAGCCCCGGCATCGGCTTCGGCGACCGCGGCGACAACTTCGTCCGCTTCGCGCTGATCGAGAACGAAGAGCGCACCCGCCAGGCGCTGCGCGGCATGAAGCAGATGTTCAAAGCGGGATAGGCCGCCGGTGTCCATAACTAGGTGCATAGGGATTCCAGGGACGCTCAGGTAGTCCTTGATTGTACCTATCGCTCGCATCTCTACTTAGCCTGACCGCCCGCACACTCGTATCTTCCGGAAACGTGCCAATACGCTTCATAATTTCGGCGAAAATTGCTGCGAGGTTGGCACCTTCCACGTGCGAGACGTCAACACCATAAACTTCGCCAATCTTGAGGTATAAGTCGCCGTTATCGGCCTTTTCGTGAAAATCCCACAGCGATGACTCATCGGATACCCAAGCCCACTCGAAGCCGAGGACATTGTGGATGAAGTCATCGCGAAGGGCGGGATAACGATCGACTTTCTCCCGTGAAGCGAAGGCAATCTCTGGGCCGGTTCCCGGCCGCCACATCTTTTCACCGCTTGCTTCGTGGGCGGCAAACTTCTCCTTCGCGTCGGCAAGGGCCTCTTCCTTCGATTCGCCCAAGCCCGAAACTGCGGGCCAATTGATCAGGTCAGCGCGCCACCGCTTGTGCTGAAGTCTCTCCGGCAATTTCGGGTCGCGTTCTCCCTGGTCAACGTAATCGAGAGGGTAATCCTTGAAGTCCCACTGGCGCTTCAGGAATGAAGCCGCCCAAGCCATCCGTGCGCGAATCTTGCGTGACATCTTCATCTCACAGCACCGGCGAATCGTTGCCCAGCATCGCCTTGCGGACCACCTTGATGGGCGCGAATCCCTGGCGCATGAAGTCGTCGTGGAATTGTTGCAGGCTGAACGCCGCGCCCTGCTTGGCCTTCACGTCCTCGCGCAACTTCATGATCTCCAGCTTGCCCAGCGTGTAGTAGAGATACGTCGGATCGCCCGTCCCGCGCTTGGTCTCCACCTCGGCCACCGCGCGCGACTGATAGCCCTCCTTCACAAAGAAGTCCTCCGCCTGCTCGATGGTCCACTTCCCTTGCGGCTCGCCCTCGCCGGTGTGCAGCTTGATGGAGTTGACGAAGCGCGCGTCCCTCAGCAGAGCGTCCTGAATCTGCCCCAGGCGGATGAGCCGCGCCTGCCTCACCTGCTCCGGCGTCGCATCGGCGGGCGCAGCCGCGTAGCCCTGGTCCAGCATCATCTGCTCGCAGTAGTGCGCCCAGCCCTCGATGTTTGTGTTCGCGCCCAGCAGCTTGCGGATGGTGCTGCCGAAGCGCGGCGTCCACAGGAACTGGATGTAGTGCCCCGGATATGCCTCGTGCACGCTGGTCGAGACGATCGTCCCCACGTTGAAGCTCGCCATGTACTCGGCCACATGCTCCGGGATCCAGTCCTTCTCCGGCAGCGTCACGTTGAAGAACGCCTTGGTGGAGTGCGTCTCGAACGGCCCCGGAGAGTCCATCGACGCAAAGGTCGTCGCGCGCTCAAACGGCGGGGTCTCCTCCAGCGTCGGCTGCACATCGCTGGGAATGGTAATGATGTGGTTCGCGCGAATAAACGCGATCAGCGAATCGAATGTCCCATGAAACGCATTCAGCAGATCGCCCGGCGCGGGATGGATCACCGCCAGCTCGGCAAGAACCTCCTGCGGCGTCTTGGTGGGATCAATCAGCTTCGCCACGCGGGCAAACTCCGCCTGGTTCCGGTGCAGATCGTCGAAGGCAATCGCCAGCAGACGGTCCAGCGGAATGTCGACCATCTCGTCGTAGGCCAGCTTCTTCTGGAATGTCTCGGCGCCCAGGCGGAAGTCGCCGTTGGAGCGTGGCAGCAGGTCCGTCTTCATCCACGCGCCATAGCTCTTCAGCGCCGCAACCACCGCAGCATTCGTTTTGGCAAACTCCGCCTTGGTCGCCGCATCGGTTGCGATCTCCGCCCCATCCGTCCCGCTGAAGAATGCGCTGGGCACGTCGTTCTGGAAGAAGCTGATGTCGCCGTCGATCTGCTCCAGCGCAATTTCGGTAAAGATACGCGGCGGGTTCTTCAGGTTCTTGCGCGCCTCCAGCAGCGCCTGCGGCATCTTCTTCTCGCGCTCCACCAGAGCGCGCAGCCGCGTGTCCGTTGGCGCGTAGGGCCGCTCCATAATCACGAAGGCCGAGCTGGTGATCCCCGACGAGTAGCTGTCGGGGTTCTTCTCCCACCCGCGAATCACCTCCAGCGACAGCAACTCCGAGCGGATATTGTTCAATAGAATCTCGCGGTCCGCCGCCACTGGAGCGTCCAGCGCGCTGGGGTCGATCGCCGCAACCTTCTTCTCGAACTCATGCAGCGCCGCGACCTCGCGCTCCACTCCCGCGGCCGAGTAGTCCTCCAGTTGCGCGTCGTACTGGTGCAGCCCCGCCGCCGTCCCGCTGGTTGGCGAGAACTTGAAGTAAACCTGCGAGAAGAACTGCTCCGACAAATAGTTGAATGTCTGCATCGCCCCATCCGCGGAAACCTTCTGCGCAGGCGCGGCCGGAGCAACCAGGAGAGACGCGAAGAGGAGCGCGGTCGCTCGTGAAGTTTGTTGGTCATCATTGTGAGCAGTCGCATGGGGCCTAAGCAAAAGTCTACGGCAAAACCCTCCGCGCAACCCATAGCCACCGCCCCCGCCCGCGCGACAAAGTCTCCCCAGCGCACAGGGGACACTCCCATTGTGGTATATTTTTCCACCATTTGCCCTTGACTCCAATCCAATTCCGCACTACGCTAAGTGTGTGGCCAGACTCCCTTCGGGTTGAGTCAGTCACAACGAAGTCCACCCACTTCGTTGCTTTACCGGAATACCCACGCAACAGCCCCCACCGCGCTGCGTGGGTTTCCTCTTTAAGCCACCTGTTTTCAAGGACCTGGATACTTTCGGTGGCTTTTCCTTGTGCCCTGCCCCCAAAAAACCTACAGCACGACATAACCGCAAAGCAGGACCATCCAGGAGTCTCATGGCAAACCCCGGAAAAACCCGCCGCACGCAGGGCGCCGCCGCCACCCGCCAGCGCCAGCTCGGCCTCTGGCTCCTCTTCTGGCCGCCACACGCAGAAAGACCCACGTCTCAGTTGAGATGCGGGTCTTTTTGTCCCTCCGCAAAATCCTATTGCCGCTGCCGAACCACAAGCGCCGTCAGCTCATGGCAAACCGAAACACTTCCGCGCAGTTTTACCCGATAAATCCGCGCTACACCATCTTCCCAATGCGATCAAACCCCGCGAAAACCATCCTACTCAGGGGTCTGCATCGACAGGAAGAAGGGAAACATCGCGATCACCATGAACAGCAGGGTCAACATCGCGTCATGCATTGTCGTCGTCTCAACTTTCGTCCGTGTAGAGATACACCGGCACTTCCACTATCGCGTCTCCTTCACGCGCAGCCCATCCCACCAAAGTCCCCGGGCATACCACCTTAGTTGTAGAGATCACCGACCCAATAGGTCGCTGATCGTGTGAGCGCAGCGCTCAGCCCACCGCGAGCGGAGGCTGCCCTGGCGAAACCTGCTTCCCCGAAGACCGCCTAAGCCCAGTCTTGAAAAGCACATACAGCACAGGGATAAAGAAGAGGTTCAGGATAGTGGAAAGCAGCATTCCGCCCACCACCGCCGTGCCCACTGAGTGCCGTCCCATCGCTCCCGCGCCGTTGGCAAAGCACAGGGGAAGCATGCCCAGAATGAATGCGAAGCTGGTCATCAGGATCGGCCGCAGCCGCAACTCCGCGGCAACGATCGCCGCATCGACGATCGACCGCCCATGATGAAGCTGCTGCTCGGCGAACTCCACAATCAAAATCGAGTTCTTGGCCGAGAGCCCGATCAGCATCACCAGCCCGATCTGCACATACACGTCGTCGCTGATGCCGCGCGCCGAGACCAGCGCGAGCGCGCCCAGCACCGCCATCGGCACCGCCAGCAGAATGATGAACGGCAGAAAGAAGCTCTCATACTGGGCCGAGAGCGTCAGGTAGACCACCAGCAGCCCCAGCCCGAAGATCAGAATTGTCTTGCCTGCCGACTCCTGCTCCTCCAACGCGAGGCCCGTCCACGAGAACATCATCCCCGGCAGCTTGTACTTGTTGAAGAGCCGCTCCATGTTCTGCAAGCCCTGCCCGGAGCTCAACCCTTCGGCCGGCGAGCCATCGATCTCCGCCGAGCGGAACATGTTGTAGTGGCTGATGACCTGCGGCCCCGCGGTCTCCGCGAGCGCCACCAGGTTGTCCAGCGGGACCATCTGCCCCGCGTTGGAACGGACATAATACTGCCGCAGATCGCTCGCATTGCGCCGGAACTGATCGTCGGCCTGCACGTACACGCGGTACGAGCGGTTGTTGAAGTTGAAGTCGTTCACATAGCTCGATCCCATGAACGTCCCCATCGCCGAGGTGATCTGCGACATGGGCACGCCCATCGCCTCCGCCTTCTGCCGGTCGATGGTCACCGAGAGCTGCGGATCGTTCGCTGTAAACGTCGTATTGAGGTTCAACAGTCCCGACGCGGGATCGCGCGCCGCCCCAACCAGCGTATGCGCCACGCGGTCGATGTCCGCGAACGAGTTGCGCCCGCCGTCCTGCAGGATGAACTGGAAGCCGCCAACCCTGCCGATCCCCTCGATGGCCGGAGGCTCCGCCGCAAAGAGGATTCCGCCCGGGACCGCAAACAGCTTCTGTGAGAGCCGCACCACCACATCGTGCTGCGAGTGCCCCGGCCCCAGCTTCGTTCGGTCGGCCACCGGTTTCAGCGGGGCGAAGATAATTCCCGAGTTGGGCGAGTTTCCCCCGGAGAGCGAGAACCCCATCACCGCGAACGTCCCGTAGACATCCGGGTCCTGCTGCACAATCTCCGCGCCGCGGTCCGCGAAGTCCGTCGTATAGCTCAACGAAGCGCCCGGCGGCGTCTGCACCAGGACCATGAAGTAGCCCTGGTCCTCCGCCGGAACGAACGCCGTGGGCACATGGTTGTACATGTACACCGTCGCGCCCAGGCCCGCGATAAAGAGCAGCAGAAACGCGTAGCGCCACTTCACCACCCAGGTCACTGCGATGGCGTAGCCGCGGATGGTCTTGCGGATGAGCGCCTCCACCGGGTCGAGGAAGACCGCCATCAGCCCGCTGGGACGCGTCTCCGGTCGCAGGAAAGCAGAGGCCAGCGCGGGCGATAGCGTCAGCGCGTTGAACGCCGAGATGGCAATCGAAAACGCAATCGTCAACGAAAACTGCTTGTACAGAATCCCCGTCGTACCGGGGAATAAGCTCACCGGGACAAAGACCGAGATCAGCACCAGCGAGGTCGCTATCACCGCGCTGGTGACCTCGGCCATGGCAATAATGGTCGCCTTGTGCGGGTCGTGCACGCACTCGTCCGTACCCGCGACGGTCTGCCCCTCCAGGTGGCGCTGCACGTTCTCGATCACAACGATCGCGTCGTCCACCACCAGCCCGGTGGCCAGCGTAATCCCGAAGAGCGTCAGCGAGTTGATGGAAAAGTCGAAGAGCCGGATGAACGCAAACGTCCCGATCAGCGAGACCGGGATCGTGATGGCGGGAATGATGGTGGCGCGCCAGTCCTGCAAAAACAGGAAGATCACCAGGATCACAATAAAGATGGCCGCGGCCAGCGTCTTCTCCACCTCCACGATGGAGTCGTGCACCACTGTGGTTGTGTCCACCGCGACAAACCCCTGCAGTCCCGGCGGGAACGACTTCTGCAGCTCCGCCAGCACCGCCTTGCAGCGCGTGTCCACATCAATGGCGTTGGCGTTTGAAAGCTGCTGCACGCCGAGGCCGACCGCATCGCCGCCGGAGTACTTCAGCCTCGACCCGTAGCTCTCCGCGCCCAGCTCCGCGCGCCCAACGTCCTTCAGCAGCACGACGCCGTTGCCGTTGGAAGGAGGAGTCGCGGCAGCGTTGCCTTGCGTACTTGAGTTGCTCGATCCGCTGCTTGAACTCGCTGCGTTCGATTTAATAATGATGTTCTCGAACTGCTGCGGATCGCTCAGCCGCCCCGCCACGCGCACCGCCATCTGGTACGACTGTTTGGGGTCGGCCGGCGGAACGCCGAGCTGCCCGGCAGGGACCTCCACGTTTTGCTCCGCCAGCGCGTTGGTCACATCCAGCGGCGTCAGCCCGCGCGCCGCCAGCTTCGCGGGATCGAGCCAGATGCGCATCGCATAATTTGCCCCGCCGAAGCTCATCACGGCGCCCACGCCGGGAACGCGCTTCAGCGCGTCCGAGACGTAAACGTCCAGATAGTTCTGGATGAAGTCCGGCGACAGCGAGTGGTCGGGCGAGATGAATCCGGCCAGAAGCACAAAGTTCGAGTTCGCCTTGGTGATCGAGATGCCCGTGCTGTTGACCGTCGCGGGCAGCCGTCCCTGAGCGGCGGCCACGCGGTTCTGCACGTCCACCGCTGCGATGTCGAGGTTGTAACCCGTCTGAAACGTAATCGTAATCGTCGAGCTGCCGTCGTTGGACGAGGACGACGACATATAGCGCATCCCCTCGACGCCATTGATCGCCTGCTCCAGGATGATGGTGACGGCCGACTCGACGTCCTGCGCATTCGCGCCGATGTAGTTGCAACTCACCATCACCTGCGGCGGCGCAAGCTGCGGGTACAGCGAGATGGGAATGCCCGGCAACGACACCGCCCCGGCCAGCACGATCAACAGCGCGCACACCGTGGCGAAGATGGGACGGCGAATAAAAAACTCAACCAAAACTCTCTACCTTTCCTGTCCTGCGCAAGGGCAAGACCTCAACCCTTCAATGCCCCGCGTGCGCCTCCGGCCCGGGCGCCTGTATCGGAGCAACCGGCATGCCCTCCTGTAGGAACTGGATCCCAGACAGGATCACGCGGTCGCCCACATTCAGCCCGCCCAGCACGGGATACAGATTGCCCAGCGGCTCGCCCAGCTTCACCGGGACCTGGTGCGCAGCGTATCCCGCGCCCTGCGCCGCCGCCACATAGACGAAGCTCTCATCGCCGATGCGCGTCACCGCCAGCACCGGCACGGTCGGCGTCTGCGCCGTGCTCCATGTAATCCGCGCGTTCAATATCTGCCCATTGCGCAGTTGTTGCGACGACTTGGGAACCGGCGCCTTCACCAGAATTCCCTGCAGGTTGTTGTCCACCTCGGGCGAAACAAAATCCAGGCTGGTATGCGCCAGCACCGCTCCGCTTGCGTCGAGCAGGTCCACCGCCAGCCCTGTCCGCGCCTCGGCCGCGCGCTCGGTCGGAACGTAAATGTACGCCTCCAGGTCCTTCGCCTCGTCCACCGTAGTCAGCGTCGTAGTGGACGATACATAGTCGCCCAGATGCACCGGGATGTCGCCCACGATGCCGTCGAACGGCGCGCGAATCTGGTAGTACGCAAGCTGCTCGCGTTGCGTCCTGGTCTGCGCCGAGGCCGAATCCAGCGCCGCCTTGGCGTTGGCGAACGCCTGCATCGCCTGGTCGTACGCCTGCTTGGAGATAATTCCGTCCTTGTACAGTTGCGTCTGCCGCGCCAGGTCGGTCTCGTTGTACTGGTAGACGGCCCTCTGTTGCTGTTCGGCCGCCTGCTGCGCCGCCACCGTCGCCTCCTGCTTCACCGGGTCGATCTGCATCAGCACCGCGCCGGCCTTCACCGCGTCGCCCGACTTCACCAGGATCTTCGTCAGGTTGCCGTCCACCTGCGGCTGCATGGTCGCCGAGCGCCGGCCCTTGATCGTCGCCACATAGCTGTCCGTGCTGGGCACGCCGGTCAGCGTCACCGGCTGCACCAGCACCGGCGTCACCTGCATCGCAGGAGCGACAGCAGGAGCCGCCTTCTTGTTGCATCCTGCCGTGAGCGCGGCAAGTGCGGCGGCCAGCGCGACAACCAGAACTTTCCCCGGCACTCGCCGGACATTGCATAAGCTCTTAGACAAACGCAAAGCGACTCTCCTCAAAGTAACCACCGACCCACCTGGAACTATTTAATGATACGTGTTTGCACCCGGATGCAGAAATTCTCTCGAAAACCTAACCCGCATTGGCAATGTTTTTTATTGGTGCTCGCCGGTGCGGACCGGCGTTAGGTTTTTGTTTTTGGCGTAGGCGGCGATAGCCCAAGCTCACGCATCACTAGCTGCAGGTCCTTCCACGCCTCCGCCTTCTGGCGCGGATCGCGCAGCAGAAACGCCGGATGATAGGTCACGGCCAGCTTCGCGCCGCGGCAGCGGTGCCACCGCCCGCGCAGCGAGCCGAGCGACTGCTTCACGCCCAGCAGATAGGTCGCCGCGGTCGCTCCCAGCGCGACGATCGCCTCCGGCCGCACCACGTCGATCTGGCGCAGCAGAAACTGCGAGCAGGTGTTCGCCTCCGCCGGCTCGGGCACACGGTTGCCCGGCGGCCTGCACTTCACGATGTTTGCGATGTAGACCTCCGCCCGCGCCAGGCCCATCGCGCCAATCATATTGTTGAGCAACTGCCCTGCCTTGCCGACAAACGGAAGCCCCTGCGCGTCCTCGTCCGCGCCCGGCCCTTCGCCCACAAACATCAGCCGCGCCGTTGCCGGCCCATCGCCGAAGACGATCTTGTGCCGTCCCGCATACGCCAGCGGACAGCGCGTGCAGTCGCCAATCTCCTCCTGAATCGCGCGCAGCGCAGCCTCGCGCTCCGCAGCCGGAATCGCCTCCGAAGGAATCGGAGCAAGGTTGTTGAACGAAATCAGTCTGACTGGAGGCACAAGAATCGTCTCGACAATCGGCGGCGCGGATGGTGTCTCGTTCACAAACGGTCTGCCGCTTTCCACCGCTGCGTCCGGCGTTGCGATAGCTGACTCCGCCTCGCTTGCGGCAGATGGCGCCGGCCCGCCGCGTCGGTAAAAGTCATGAACGCCGAGGTCGCGGAAGTACTCCACCCACGCGCGCACCTGCTGTTCGCCCTCGCCCTGCATCGCGCCGGCTACTGGTCCTGCTCCGGCGGCTCAGGCGCCACAGGCTCCGCCTTGTGCGTGACGACGTAGGTCACACATCCCTGGTTGATCTCGTCCTGCGCCACGCGGCAGGCCTTCATGCTCTTGGTGGCCATCAGCGGCAGCGCGCCCGACTGCAACTGGCGGGCCCTGCGCGCCGCGCCCTTCACAAGGCTGTACTTGTTGTGCAGAGGATCTTCATTCGACATCGTTGGCACCTCGCGTGGGATGCTTTCAATCTACCCCAACCGCGCCAATTTGTCCTGTCACCCGACGTGGAAGCTCCGCAGCACGGCGCGCAGCCGCGGCGAACGCGCATCCGTCCGGCAACTCGCCGCCATCGCCGCCGCGCCGTCGCCCTCGCCCCGCTCGCAGAGAACGATCGCGCGCATCTCCGCCGTCGCCTGGTCCAGCACGTCGTTCACCAGCGCGTACTTGTACTCCCACACCTGCTCCAGCTCGCTGCGCGCCTGCTGCAGCCGCCGCTCGATCTCCTCTTCCGAGGTCATGTGCTCGGCCTCGCTGCGATGGCGCAGACGCATCTCCAACACCTCGGGGCTGGGCGGCAGGATGAAGATCGACACCGCCTCCGGCATCCGCTGCATCACCTGCTTCGCGCCCTGCACGTCGATGTCCAGCAGCAGGTCCTTGCCCGCCGCCCGCGCGTGGTTGAGCGCCGTCCGCGCCGTCCCGTAGTAATCCTTGCCGAAGACCTCGGCCCATTCCAGAAACTCGTCCGCGGCAATCATTCGCTCGAAGGTCGCGCGACTGATGAAGTGGTACTCGCGGCCATTCTCTTCGGAGCCGCGCGGCGCGCGCGTCGTGTACGAGATGGAAAACTCCAGCCCCTCCACCAGCGTGCGCACCTGCGCCACCAGCGTCGATTTGCCCGAACCCGAAGGCGCCGAAATGATAAACAGGATGCCTGCCATACTTACAAGCAGTGTAACCCGCTCGCGGTATGAGAACTATATGAAGCCCCGTTGACTTGTCCTTGACCCGATGAGTACCGTGGGAGCATCGAAAGGCAAGGTCCCGCATGTTCACACTCGATCGCCGCACGTTTCTCGCCAGTTCCGTCCGTCTTGCAGCCGTGGCTTCCATTCCTGCATCGGCCTTTGCAGAGACGGAGACCATCCGTCGCGAAGCGGGTGTCAAACTCAAACTGGGCCTCAACGCCTACTCGTTTAACAAGCAGCTTCGCGAAGGCTCCATGGGCCTCGCCGATGTCGTCCATTTCTGCGCGAAGCAGGGAGTGGATGCGCTGGACGCGACTGGATATTACTTTTCGGGTTATCCCAATGTGCCAACCGACGAATATATCTACACCTTGAAGCGTGTCGCGTTTGTGAACGGAGTCGCCATCAGCGGCACGGGCGTCCACAACGACTTCGCCGTGGCGGACCCGGCGGCGCGCAAGAAGGATGTCCAGCTCATCAAGGACTGGATTGTGGTCGCAAGCAAGCTCAGCGCCCCCGTGATTCGCGTCTTTTCCGGCTCATCGCGTCCCGCCGCAGAGTTCGAGAAGACCTTCGCATGGATGGTCCCCGACCTCCAGGAATGCGCGGCATTTGGCAAGGAGCATGGCGTGATCGTTGGGCTCCAGCAGCACAACGACTTTATCAAGACAGCCGCGGAGGAGATTCGTCTGATTGACGCCGTCGGCTCGGATTGGTTCGCCTGCATCCTGGATATTGGCAGCCTGCGCTCCGCGGACCCGTACGCCGAGATCGAGAAGATGGTCCCCTACGCGGTCTCGTGGCAGATCAAGGAGGAGGTGGGTCGCGACGGAAAGAGCGAGCCCACCGACCTGACCAAGATCAAGGCAATCATCGACCGCTCCGGCTACCGCGGTTATCTTCCGTTTGAGGCCCTGGACTCCGGCGATCCCCAGGCCAAGATCATCGCATTCCTGGACAAGATTCGCCGGACATTCGCATCATAAACTGTCTGCCCGTATCCGAGCCGCGCGGCGCGTGCGCCAAATTAGCAATAGTCAGACTTGACGAGCCGTCTACTCCAGGTTCTGCACCTGCTCGCGGGCGCGTTCGATCTCGGACTTCATCTCGAGGCCGAGCGTGGTGAGTCGCAGGCCGAGCCCCGGATCGCCGCCGGTGGTCTTCGACAGCATGGTGTTGGCCTCGCGGTTCAGCTCCTGCAACAGGAAGTCCAGCCGCTTGCCCAGCTCGCCGCCCGCGTCCAGCATCTCCACAAAGCTCTCGATGTGCGCGCGCAGCCGCACCAGCTCCTCTTCGATGTCCGACCGTTCGACCAGCAGCGCGGCCTCGGCCAACACTCGCGATTCCGTTGCCTGAGCTGCCGCGGCCTCATCGGCTTTCAACAGTTCGCCGATGCGCGTACGCAGCCGCTCGTAGTGGGCCTCGCGCGCGCCCGCGCGCAGCTCCGCGGCCTCCTCGGCCAGCGCCCGCAGCCGCATCATCTCCGCGCGCAGCTCTGCCGCCAGCGCCGCTCCCTCCGCAGCGCGCATCTGGTTCAACTGGTCCAGCAGCGAAGGCGCCAGCGCCATCACCGCGGCCTCCAGCGCCGCAGCGCGCTCCGCATCCGGCGCCGCCGCGCCATCCGACGAGAGCACGCCCGGCATGCGCAACAGTTCGTTCAGGTTCGGCTCCACGTTGAAGTGGTGCAGCTTGGCCGCCTCGTGAAAGACCTGCATGTGCGCCGCCAGCAGCTCGCGGTTGAGCTGGATCGTCACCGCCTGCTCGCGCGCGCGGCGGTCCGGATGCAGCGTCACGTCCACATGCCCGCGCCGGACGCGCTCCTTGATCAGCCGCCGCAGCGCAACCTCCAGCGCGTCGCAGTCGCCGGGAAGCCGCAGGCTGAGGTCGAGGAAGCGATGGTTCACGCTCTTCAGCGTCAGCGTAAAGGCGAGGTCGTCCTCGCTCGCCGACTGCGCGCTGGCGTAGCCGGTCATGGAATAAATGGGGCGCGTCTGCTTGGTCGTCTCTTGCTGTTTGCTCATGGTATTTCTTACAAAGCCTCCGATTCGGCAAACTCGGACTCGCTCGCCGCAGGGCCCTCGAACTGCGCTGCATCGAACTGCAGATCGTAGAGCCGCCGGTATGTCCCGGACTGGCGCATCAACTCCTCGTGTGTTCCGGTCTCGGTGATGCGCCCGTCCTCCAGCACCACGATGCGCGTGGCCCGGCGCACGGTGGACATGCGGTGCGCGATGACAAAGACGGTGCGGTCCTGCATCAGGTTGGCCAGCGCGGCCTGCACATACGCCTCGCTCTCGGTGTCCAGCGCAGAGGTCGCCTCGTCCAGAATCAGGATCGGCGCGTCCTTCAGGATGGCGCGCGCAATCGCCAGCCGCTGCCGCTCGCCGCCCGACAGACGCACGCCCTTCTCGCCGATCATGGTGTCGTAGCCCTCGGGCATGCGAAGGATGAAGTCGTGGGCCAGGGCCATGCGCGCCACCTCCTCGACGCGGCCCAGCGGAACGTCGGGCTGGCCGTACGCGATGTTGTTGCGCACCGTGTCGTTGAACAGGATGGTCTCCTGCGTCACCTTGCCGATCTGCCTGCGCAGGCTGGCAATGGTGACGTCGCGCAGGTCGTGGCCGTCGATCGCGATGCGTCCGCCCGTCACATCGAAGAAGCGCGGAATCAGGTTCACCAGCGACGACTTCCCCGCCCCGCTGGGCCCCACAATGGCGATCACCTCGCCCCGCTTCACGTCGAGGTCGATGCCGTGCAGTACCTCGGTCACCTCGCCGCCGCTGGCATAGGCAAAGTCCACCTGCTCGAAGCGCACCGACTCCTTGAAGCCCCGCAGCACGGTCGCGCGCTTCTTCTCGACCACGTCGTCCTGCGCGTCCATGAAGCGGAATATCTCCTGGCTGGCGCCCAGCGCCTGCTGAAAGTTGTTGTAGTAGACCGGCATTCGGCGCAGCGGATCGTAGAGCATGATGACCGCCCCCAGGAAAGTGATGAAAGTGCCCGCGCTGACGCCATGCAGGATGATATTGCGTCCGTAGAGCAGCAGCAGCGCAAGCAGCACCGCGCCCAGCGCGTCCATCAGCGGCGAACTGATGGCCTGCACCGCGACGGAGCGCATGTTTGCGCTGAGCAGGCGGTCTGACGCGCGGCGAAAACGGACCATCTCCCAATGCTCCATTCCGAAGGCCTTCACAATGCCGTTGCCCGTGATCGTCTCCTGCACAATGTTCTGGATCTCCGCCAGCTTGTCCTGTCCGCGGCGGGTGGTGGTGCGCACGCTGTGGCCCACCTTGCGCGAAGAGAGGATCACAACGGGGACGAACAGCAGCAGGACCAGCGCCATCGTTCCGCCGGTAATCACAACCACGGCGATCATGACCGCCAGGGTAAAGAACTGCTGCAGAAAATCGCTCAGAATACTGGCCATAGCGGTCTGCACCCGCTCCACGTCGTTGATGAGCGTAGAGATCAACGTGCCCGACGTGTGGCGCTGGAAGAACGCGGTGGAGCGGCGCAGGATCGAGTCGTAAAAGTCGTTGCGCAGGTCCGTGATCATTCCGAACCCGGCCTTGTTGGCAAGCAGAGTGCCAAGGTAGTCGCAGATCGACTTAATGACTGCCGAACCAATAAGAGCAACCGCAACAACGGTCCACGCATTGTGAAAATGGTGCGGAATGAGGAACTGCAGATCGACGACACTGTGCGTGTGCGGGATCGTGAACACCAGCACCTGGTTGGGCGACTCCCTGGGGCTGAGCACGTTGTCGATGATGGGCTTGATGAGCAGGACGCGCAGCCCGGCCATCGCGCCCACCACCGCCATCAGCACCACCGACGCAAGCGAATAGAGCGCGTACGGGCGCGCATAGCGCAGCAGCCGCCAGACGCGCCTCATGCGATCAACCCCCGGTTTCTCTCGCCCTTCACACGCATCCAGCCATTCTATTGTTTTTTGCGGACAGGAATACAGCGTCCAGCATTTACGGAGGTTCGGAAGGGCACGCGTATCGGGGTCCCCGGTGAGCGGTCGTTGCTCGCTGGGGTGATTTCACGCATGCCGAAGAGCGCACTCATTCATACCGCTCCGCTTCGATTGCTTCGCAATCGCAGCAGTGCAAGAGAGCAACCCTTACCGCGGCATGTCGCGGTGCGACGTCTTCACGCGGTAGCCCTCGGCCTCCAGCCGCTTCTTCATCTCTTCGGCGATGAACACCGACCGGTGCTGTCCGCCGGTGCATCCGAAGGCCACCGTCAGGTAGCTCTTTCCCTCCTCGATGTAGTGCGGCAGCAGGAACTTCAGCATCTCCGTCGCCTTGTCCAGAAACTCCTTCGTCTGGGGGAACTGCCGGATGTACTTCGCCACCTTGGCATGACGCCCGGTCAGCTTGCGGTACTCCGGCACAAAGTGCGGATTGGGCAGGAAGCGCACGTCGAAGACCAGGTCGGCCTCGCCGGGCACGCCGTTCTTGAAGCCGAAGCTGGACAATGAGATCGTCATGCCGCGCTCGCCCGCTCCGCGCTCAAACTGCGCGTTGATGTGTTCGCGCAGCTCATGCACGTTGAACTTGGTGGTGTCTAGAACGATGTCGGCAACATTGCGGATGGGGTCCAGCCGCTTGCGTTCCGCGCGAATGCCATGCACCACCGTCTCGGTGCGGCCCATCGGGTGCGGCCGCCGCGTCTCGGAGAACCGCCGCACCAGAGCGTCTTCGCTTGCCTCCAGAAAGACCACGCGCGTCGGCAGCGCCTTGCGCACCTGCTTCAGGATCGCCGGAAAGCGTTCCAGCCGCATGCCCTCGCGCACATCCACCACCAGCGCCGCGCGCTCGATCTCCGCCGACTGGCTCACCAGATCGGCGAAGCGTGGCACCAGCTCCAGCGGCAGGTTGTCCACCGAGTAGTAGCCGAGGTCCTCGAACGCCTTCAGCGCAGATTCCTTGCCCGAGCCCGACATGCCGGTCAGGATCACCAGCTCGCCAGCCTCGGTGCGGCCGGCCTGCTCGCGAGCAGGTTTCCCCGTCTTCGCAACGCGTTTCGCGGTCATGCTGAAATCCTAGCACCCCGCTTGTTACAGACCAGCCAAAAAACCGTCTCACGCCGCCTCGGAGACAGACCTCACGGCAGACGGCGTTCCCTGCTGCGGCGTTGCGCTCGCGTCCACCATAAAAAATTCGTGGCGGGCCCTGCCCTTCTCCTTGGCGCGGTACATGGCTGCGTCCGCGTCGCGCAGGATGTCTTCGACGTCGTTGTACTCCGTGGAGCCCAGCGCAATGCCCATGCTGGCCGAGACGCGGACCTCGCCGCCGCCAAGTTCGACGGGCTGCTGCAGCTCGTTCTGAATGCGCCGCGCCAGGTACTCAATGTCCTCCATGCTGCCGGCCTCGTCCAGCACCAGCGCAAACTCGTCCCCGCCAAAGCGCGCCACCGTGTCCTGCGGCCGCAGACAGGCGCGCAGACGAGCGGCAGCCGTCAGCAGAAGAGTGTCCCCCGCCGCATGGCCCCAGGTGTCGTTGACCTGCTTGAAGCGGTCGAGATCGAGGAAGATCACGGCAAAGTTGCGGTCCGGCCTGCGCCGCAGCCGCGCCATGGTCAGCGTCAGCCGATCGAGGAACAGCACACGGTTCGCCAGTCCTGTCAACGGGTCGTGCAGCGCCGAATGCTGCAGCCTGGCCTGCGCTTGCTTCTCCTGCCGTATGTCGCGATAGGTCGCCGCGTGGCCGCTCCTGCCGGCCCCAAGCTGCACCGGCATGACGACGATGGACACATCCAGCGCTTCGCCCGAGCTGGTATGCCGCACTGTCTCGATCGTCGCCCGGCCCTCCGCCTCAATCATGTGCTCCATCATCTCGGTCTCGTGCATCCGGCCTTCGGGCACAATCAGATCGAACAGATTGCTTCCCAGGCAGGCCTCTTTCGGATATCCGAAGATGCGCAAAAACTCACGATTGGCGCGCAGGATGCGGTCGCCCTGCGTGATGACCATGGCCTCGGACGCCGTGTCGAAGAGCTCCTCCAGAAAGCCGCACCGCTGTATGCTGTCGTCGCCAGCCACGCTCGCCGCGTCCTCTTCCAGCGGCTCCATCAGCAGCACCAGCCGGGCCCCGTCGCCGGCAGCCGGGAAGGGTTGCACCGCGCCCGATACCATTCGGGCAGCGCTGCCGGGGGGGGCAAAGAGACACTCAAAGCGCTGCCGGCCCGCATCGCCGGCCGCAGGATAGGCGCCCAGCAATACCTGGTCCACCTTGATGCTGTCGCTGGTGCCGATAAAACGCCGCGCCAGATCGTTGGCCGCCGAAATCTCTTCGTCACGCTCGATGAAAGCAGTCACGGGCAGCGATTCCAGCCACTCATGCGGTGTGCCGCAGGAACCGGATTGCGCGAAATCTGCCACTGGCAAACTCCCGTGAGGCGCTGGAAACGACTGTGAGAGTAACTCGCGCTCGGCCTCGTCGGACCCCCGATCCTGGCTCTCGGCACTCATGCAGGTTCTCCTGCATCCCTTATCGGCAACACAGCAGAACCGGTTAGACGGGCCGCGGAAATCACTGTCTTCTGTTCTTCTCGGGGAACGTGGGCTTCAGCCCCGCTGGCCGGCCCGCATCGGCTGTTTCAGCAGACAAACCGCCCCATGCTTCGCTTCCGAAGCGCCAGGCACGCAATCCCCATCGTGCCGCTCCCAAGCAGCAACAGACTGCCAGGCTCGGGCGTAACCGCCGTGGGAGGACTGGGAAGGTCCCCGGGCAACTCCGCATTGCGGACCACGCCGTTGTCGGCGATGGCATGCACGATGATCGTTCCATGGACCGGCGGGTTACCGGTCATGCTGGCGAGCGAGGCCAATAGGGACGCCGTAAACTGTCCGTCCAGCGAGGCCGAGGCCGCGCCGGCGAAGTGGACCGGCACATCCGCCGCCGCAGCGCCCGCCTGGGAGGGCTGGACGCCATTGATGCTTATGCCCCCGCCCAGCGAATCCGGCGTCCCCGCCACATTGAGTATCACCGTGGCGCCGCTGGGGACCTCGATGTCCAGCGGGTGGTCCGCACTGGCAAACTGTGCCGCCGAGATGTTGAATATGTCCACGAAATCGCTGCTGCCGCAGAGCACCACCCACGATGGGTCCGCGCCGCTGGGAAAGCCGGGCTGCCCCGCGGTCAGCACCTCGCCGACCGTCAACAGCGAGCCCAGATAGAGGCCCTCCGCATCCAGCGGCGCGCCCAGGCTGTCGAAGTCGATCGGCGATGCCCCCATGCTCGCCGGCGAGTCATCGGCCAGTGGTGCGAACGGGCCGCCGATCGGCAGCTTACCCATCCCAGGCGCGCTTTGCACCTTATGCGCCGCGGCAATCCGCCCGCCGGTATCGGAGCCGAGGTTGATGGTTCCTAGGTTATTTCCATAGCCGAGGGCTATCAGCCTGTACGCGCTCGCATCTCCAGGAAAGGAATCCGCGCGCGAAACAAGAGGAAAACCCAGCAGTAAGACGGGGAGAAGAATAAATGCATTATTACGGATAATCATAATTGGCAGACCTGTTATTTCCATCGTCAAATAGAAGGGAGAAAGTAACTCTCCTCCACTAACCACACTGGAAACCGGCCCCCTTTTCGATAGGGCGCGAGGCCTCTCTATGGCTTGCAGGCCACTGCCCACTTATGAATTATTTTTTCACGGTGCAAGCTTATGGGACCGCACTGTCCCAGAGTGGGACAGCCCAGAGTAGGACACCTGGAGCAGAACAGTCCGAGAATGAACCGGGCACCACCCCGGTTCTTTATTGATACTCACTAATAGGAATACCAGGCTGATAGGTTGCGAACGACTTAGCGCACCGGTCTTCGCTGGAAGCATGGTGCTTCCGCCCGCAAAGATGCTTATAGGTCCGGCAGGTTGGTGCTGCCGGTTCCCCTGCTTACGACGAATCAGCCTTCCTCCGCTGCCGCGGCAGCCCCCAGCACATTCCCCTCTTCCGCCGTCTTCTCTTCCGCGCGCGGGTGCCGCTTGATGGTGAACGTCCTCTGCCTCTGGCGGATGACCTTCTGCTCCAATTTGGCCAGCGCATCGCGCAGCGCCGTCGTCATCTCCGCCGACTCGCAGTTGGAGACCATGCTCTGGCCCCCCTGGGTCACCGTGACCTCCGCAATCATGCGGTACTTGACCGCCGTCAGCACAACGTGCGCCGTCGCGCGCTCACCCACCATCTTGTCGATCCGCTTCAGGCCCGCCGCGGCCAGGTCCTTGTACTTTTGCGTAACCGCCGTCTGTCTTCCCGTGTATTCGATGACCATCCGTTCACCTCATCCGTTCCGTTCCATCCGGTTGGATGCATCTTTCGCCGCATCCGGCCCGGCGCACCCGGCCCGCTGCGTTCAACATCGACCGTCCTCACATCTCCCATCAGCGTACGCGGCGCCGATGGGTGCTTGGAATCTGCATGTCTTCGCGGTACTTGGCCACCGTTCTGCGCGTCACCCGGATGCCCTGCCGCAGCAGCTCCGCCGCAATCTGCTCGTCCGTCAGCGGCCTGCGCGGGTCCTCGTCTTCGATCAGCTTCTTTACCCTGCGTTTCAGCAGCAACAGAGGCAGGTCGCCGCCCTCCGGCCCGTTCACCCCCTCGGTGAAAAAGTAGCGCAGCTCGTAGACGCCCTGCGGCGTATGCACATACTTGCTGGCCACGGCCCGGCTCACGGTCGAAGGATGCACGCCGATCTCCTCGGCCACCTCCTTGATCATCATCGGCTTCAGGCCCTGCTCGCCGCGCTCCAGAAACTCCGCCTGGCGGCGCACAATCGCCTCGCAGGTGCGCAGGATCGTGTTCTTCCTCTGCTCGATGTTGCGCAGCAACTGAATGGCGGACTTGTAGCGCTCCTTCACGTACTCGCGCACGTCCTTCTCCGTCGTCTTCTCGCGCAGCATCCTGCGATACGCCCGGCTCAGGCGGAGCGTGGGCATCTCCTCCTCGTTCATCACGACAACAACCTCGCCGTCGCGCTTGACGAACGCAACGTCCGGCTCGATCAACCGCGTCTCGCTCAGGTTGTAGCGCTGGCCGGGGCGGGGATCGAGCGTGCGAATGAAATCCACCGCAGCCTGCACCTCCTCAATGCCCTGGCCGCAACTGCGCGTCAACTCGCGCATGTCCTTCTTCTGCAACAGGGCCAGGTGGTTGGCAACGATGTGCGCCGCAATCTCGACGACATTGCCGTCGCCGCTCCCATTGCGCGCCGCAATATCGCCCGCCGCACCGTTCCGCGCCGCTGCATTGCGGGATGCAGGGCCATTGACGGCCTCATGCCCAGCCGGGTGTGAAACCGGCCCCGCATCCCGGTCCATCTCCTCCGCCTCGGCGTGCGCTATGTCCTGTGACAGCCCGGCAGCGGGGAGGGCCGTCCGCGCGTCAGCGTGCTTCCGCACCATCTCATCCTCGCGGCGATGGGCGGCGATCTGGACCAGAAGGCACTCGCGCAGATCGCGCGCGCCAACCCCCAGCGGATCGAGATTGTTGACGATCGCGCGCGCCTCCTGCACCGTCGCCATGGCCTTTGCACGCTCGCCGAAGCGGCCGGCGCCGTTGAAATTCGGCCCCGCGCCGGTGCCGGCGGCCTCAAGCCCCGCGTTCTTCGCCGAGTTGTGCGCCTCCCACGCGGGCCGTCCTTTCAACCCGCGCTCGAATGGGATCGGTTCCGCGCGCGCCGGGCCGTGCATCTCAAGCAACGCCTCCACCAGCTCTTCATCCGTGGCCGTAAGGTACCCGTCCTCGTTCAGGTTGCCCACCACCAGGTCCGCGGCCATCCGCACCTCGGGGGCCAAAACCATCGAGCCCAACTGCCACTCCAGATGGTCGCTCAGCGTACTCGGTTGCGACAGAAAGTTCTCGAACGAGGGCCGGTCGTACTCCTCGAAACTGGACGCGGTGCGATATCCCGGGTCCAGGTAGTCCTGAAAGTAGCTGCCAAAGTCGATCTCGTCGAAGGGGTCCTTCCCGACCCGCTCGTGCTCGCTCGCAATCTCCTCCGCGGAACGTTCGCGGTCGGCCTCGCGTCCCGCCATCTCCTCGATCGACACCGCGGACTCCTCAACTTCCTCCAATACCGGGTTCTCCACCAGCTCGGTGTTGATCAGCTCCTTCAGCTCCAGCTTGTTCAGCGCCAGCACGCTGACCATCTGCACCAGCCCGGGCGTCAGCACCTGGCGCTGCGATACCCTCAGATTTAGCTTCGGCTGCAACAAATCTTCAACCTCATCCCGCTTACTGGCTCCGCGCTCTTCGCGCGAAGTGGACCAACCGCACAACCCGCCAAGGTTTCATCCGCCTGGCAACTTGGCCACAGTCTACACGCCGCGCGGCATTCGTGCGGCGGCGCGGAACAACCACGCCCCGGCGCACGCGCAACACCTGCGGCCATTGCCTGTATGGACTTATAGACGTAGGCAATGCCAACTTAGACGCAATCGCTGCGCCCACGACCGCACGCGTCCCCGCCACGCAAAGGCGCTCTCCCGCGCATTATTCCATGGAGAACTTTTCACCCAGGTAGATGCGTCTCACCTCGGGATCGCGGCCAAGCTCGCCCGGAGTTCCCGAGCGAAAGATCCTGCCCTCGTTGATGATGTACGCGCGGTCGGTCACCGACAGGGTCTCGCGCACATTGTGGTCGGTCACCAGCACTCCGATCCCGTTCTTCTTCAGCCCGAAGATGATCTCCTGCAACTCCAGCACGGCAATCGGATCGATGCCGGAGAACGGCTCGTCGAGCAGGATAAACGCCGGCTCGATGGCCAGGCAGCGCGCAATCTCCACCCTGCGCCGCTCGCCCCCGCTCAGCGCATAGCCCATGGTCTTGCGCACGTGGCCCAGGCTGAACTGCTCAATCAGCTTCTCCGTGCGCGTGCGCCGCTCCTCCCGGCTCAACGGCTGCGCCTCCAGCACCGCCAGAATGTTGTCCTCCACCGTCAGCTTGCGGAAGATCGAAGGCTCCTGCGGCAGATAGCTGATGCCGTACTCCCGCGCGCGCAGGTACATCGGCAACCGCGTAATGTCGTCGCCGTCGGCCACGATGCACCCCGCGTCCGGCCGCACCAGCCCCACGATCATATAGAAGCAGGTCGTCTTGCCCGCGCCGTTCGGCCCCAGCAGACCCACCACCTCGCCCTGCCCGATCTGCATGTTCACGCCGCGCACCACCTGCCGCCCGGCGTAGGCCTTGCCAATCTCTTCCGTCTCAAGCGTACGCATCGTACTCCCTATCTTCCCTTCCCCATCGTCGCATCTTTGCCCGCGTGTGTCTCGGTCCGCACCCTCTGGCCCTCCGCCGCGCCGCCCGGCTCGACGCTCGTCACCTCAACGCTGTCGTCGCCCGCATGAAACAGCAATGCAGCGCCTGTAATCGTACCCCGGGCCGAATCCACCAGCCGGGGCAGCGTCTTGCCATCTCCGGTCAAGACAAAGAGGCCGTCGGCGGCAGTGTAGACCAAACGCCCGCCGGTGGCACGAAGGCCCGGCTGATCGATCTGAATCTGGCCGGTGGCGATCATGCGCTCAACCTTGCCCGCGATGCCTTTTGCGTCGGGTTGCAGGTAGACCGTGTCCTGAGCAGCGCGAATGGTGCCGTCGAGTGTCTCGGCGCGCACTCCGCCGGTAAACTCGGCCTGGCGGAGATCGCCGGAGTAGATGAGCTGGCCGCTGGCGATGCGGACTACGCTCGGCAGCCGCTGGCTCTTCTCGGCTGAGGGCTTCGTGCTTTCGGACTTCACGCTACAGGACAGGGGCTTGCCCGTCTTCGCGGAGCGGGGCTTCGCTGTGCCGAGTTTATCCGGACTGGGCTGTAGGCCTGCGGCGTGAACCAGGATCGTGCGCACCTGTCCCGCCGGGCCCGTCGCATCTCCGTGCGCAATCAGTTTCGATAGCCCCCACGTCCCGCTCTGCTCGACGCCTTGCAGTTGAATCACCGGGGCCTGCACCTGCGATCCTGCCTGCCACAGCCTCGCTGGCTTGCCATAGAAGGTCGTAACCTTAGTCGCACGCACCATGTCCGCGCTCGCAGCAACCACATGCGTAGGCTCAACCGGAGTCGATGGCGGTGCGGAATTGCCCGGAGGAGTAGCTCCGGGAGCCGTCCCGCGCAACCCGCTGGGCTTATTCCCACTCGCCTGCGCCAGATAATTCACCTTCACCGCGCCCGCCGCGTGCGCGTCGCCGCTCGCACAGTCCAGCGCAACCTGGTTCGCCCACAGCGCGCTCGCCCGTTCGCTCACCTCGACGCCGCCGGTCAGCGTCATGCGGTCCAGATCGCCGTCGTACGCCGCCCGCTCCGCCGTCGCCTGCAGGAAGTCCTCCCGCGCAATCCCCGTCCTGCCCGACGCCCCACCCCCAGCCTTCGCCCCACTCGCCGCCGGCGCGCGCCGCGTCATCGTGACGTGGCCCTGTTGCACCGCGCTCAGCAGATCGTCCACCCCCTCACCGCCCATCGCGGTAGCCGACCCTGCGCGTGACGGGACCGCAACCGCAACCTCCGCGGGCCGCGTCTTCGCAGCGCTCAACCGCGCGTTCGCCTTGCTCAAGCTCGTACTCGAAGAGGTGTTGCCAGAAATCTCCGGCCGGAACTTCGCATCCAGCGAATCCCCTGAACTCGTCTCGTCGGTCCCATCCGCCTTCACCTGATGCAGCAGCGTATGGCCGCGCCCCGCAACCGTATCCAGTTGTGGCGGCTGCCTCCCATCCTTCGCGTCGGTCAGGTGCGCCTTCAGATCGTCCGCCGACAACTCCGTCCGGCCCACACCGCGAGCGCTCGCCATGCTTCCGTTGCCGACCACCACCAGACGCGCGCTTCCCGTTGCCTCCACATCCCGCAACTGCGCCTTGCCTGCGCTCGCCGGCTCTAGCCTGGCATCCACCTTCGCGGCGGTCAGATCGCGCGTGCTCCACGGCTCCCGCGCCGCCTGCGTAGCTCTTGTGCGCTCGGTCAGGTGGACCGCGCCGCCGAAGACCGCATCCTCCGGCTGCGGCTTCGCCTGCGCATTGAAGGCGATCGTCGCCTCCTGGGCCTCTCCCCGCATCTGGCGCAGAGGCTGGTCGCCGGAGTACTTCACCCCACCCGTCAGCAGCGCCGACTGGGGCTGGCTCCTTGCATTCAACGCCACGTCGGCCCGTTGCGAAATCACCGTCGCGCCGTTCGCCGCCATCGTCACATCGCCCTCGGCCTCCACCCGCGCCAGCGTTCCATCGGGCCGAGTATGCAGCGTCGTCCTCTGGGCCTCCACCGTCTGCTCCTGTGTGACGCACCTCGCCTGGGTCAGAAAGATCTCCCGATTGGGGTTGTCGAGATCGGCCGTCGCCGCCGTCACCGTCACCGCACGCTTGCCCGCCATCCCGCTCATGCTCACCGCCGAGTGCAGCATCAACAGGCCCGTGTCGCTGCTATAGCTGGCCCCCGTCGCGTGCCCCGTCATCGCGCCCGACTGAAACTCGACATACTCATTGGTCGCGGCCACGCCGAGGTCCTTCAGATACACCAGTCCGCTGGTGGTCACATGCACCATCTTCGCCGCAGTGGCAGCGCGATTCACAACCTTCTCGCCAACCGCCGCCGCAGCCTCCGCAGCCTGCAGGTCCAAGTGCACCAGCCCTGTAGCGCGCACCACCCCCGCCTTCTGGTCGTATTCGAACTCATCGCCGGAGATGCGGTCGTTGCGCTCCTGCTTCTCGCCGTACAGCAGGATCGAGACATCGTGCAGCGCAATCTTGCCGTCGGTATGCTCCACGGCCTTGGCCGCGTGGATGGTGAACACGGTCTTGCCCTGCACCGTCTGGGAGTAGCTAAACCCATTGGTCTCGCGCACGATGTTCACGCCCAGCCGTGCCGGCAGCGCCATCCGGCGCCGAGCCAGGAAGTGCGCACTCCCCACAAACGCAACAATCACCAGCAGCAGGAAGCCCGCGCTCCCCAGCAACCAGACCCTCAGTCTCTCTACCCGATTGCGCATCCGTCCGCCCCCTCCATCTTCTCATCCGCGGCCACCCAATGCGCGCCCATTCCTCCCAGCCTCGAGGGAATAGCGCCAACGGCGCGACCTATACCAGCCTGGGGCGAAGCCCTAGGGTGCAGCCCCACACAAGCCCACGAGGGCTGAAAGCCCGCCCTATAGTGTGCGTGGAGTAGAAATCATTCGGCTGAATACTCATACAAACGATTTCCATCCATGCGCCCAGAAAAAATGCTCTAGAATGATCCTCCATGGCAGACCGCCTCTATCTCAGCCTCTGGTATCCCAACTTCCGCCTGGAGTCCCTGCCCGACGCGCTTGCCGGCGTTCTGCGCCAGTTCGCCCAGGTCGGAGCCAAGCGTGTCTCCGCCGCCTCCGCCTATCCCATCAACTTCACCGAGCCGCCCACCTACCAGCGCATCTACGCCGATCCCGTCCCCGCGCACTTCGACCCCACCGTCCCAATCGATCCCTCCGCCGACACCTTCGACGAACTCATCGATGCCGCCGTCGCCGAGGCCACCGAGCAGCTCCACGACGACATGGCATACGAGTTCGAGATGCGCTGGCAGCTCTGGACCCCGAGGACCAGGAGCCGGCATTCAGCCGCCTTGGCTTCGCCTCCAGCCGCGACGAGGACGACGCCGACCCCGATCTCGACGCCCTCTCCCCCGGCCCCCCCGGCTCCGCATGGCGGCTGCGCGCCCACACCGTCCGCATCCTCGGCTTCGGCCCCAGCTTCAACGTCGCCGGATACGAGCAGAACGGCCACCTGCTGGTCAACTTCGGCATCGACTCCCCCTGGGTCCCCAACCCCCCGCTCTCCTCACCCACGCTGCAAACACCGGAAGACGAGGCCCTCGACGAGACCGCGCAGATCCACATCCAGCAGAACGTCGAAAAGCTCCTCGCCTTCACCCTCCTGGTGGAGAAGAACTGCGGCATCAGCAGCCGCCTGCTCTGGGCCGAGTCCGGCAAGCCCCTCGCCGAAAAACTCATCGCCCGCCTCCAGCGCGTCCACTAATTTCTTCGCGAAAAGCCGCTCCCTTCGTGCTACCGTACGACGTATGACCCCCGGCACCGCACGTCTCTGCAAATCCATCTTTCGCGGCGCATCCTACTTCGTCGCCGCATGGGGCGCTCTCTTCATCCGCAGATGGATCAAGCGCCACCGCGAACGCGTCGCGCAGAGCTGGCCCATGGTCGATGGCGTCATCCTGAACGGCACTGTGACCCGGGTCCGCAGGACATCGTACTTCCACGCCACTCTGAATTACTCCTACTTCGTCCGCGAGTACCGCACCGGAACGTACGTCCACGAGTTCTCCACCGAGGCCGATGCAGACGCCTTCGTCCGCCTGATGAAAGACAAGCGGGTCCACATCCGCTACAAGAAGTCCAACCCCGGCAAAACGGTCCTCGAACAGAGCGTCGTCGAACACATCATGCTCTCCCCCCGCACCGACTGAGTCCCCTTCGCCTCGGCCGGCGGCCATTGCGGGATACCATAGAGAGATGAATACGAAACTGTTGTTTGCCGATGCTGTCGGCCTTTCGACGCCGATGCTGGCGCTCTTCGCGGTGGACCTGGCGACGGGCAAGAATACGGAGCCGTGTCCCCTGCTGCTGCCCTCGTCGGGCAGTTTGGCCGATGCGGCCCAGCGCGTGCTGGCGCCGGGCGAGTTCAAGGCCGGTCTGGGCGAGACCGCGCTGCTCCACGCCACCGATGGCCTCAGGTCCGCCGGCCTCAAGGCGGAACGCCTGCTGCTCGTCGGCCTGGGCAAGGCAAAAGACCTCTCGCTCGACAGGCTGCGCAAGGGCGCCGGGACCGCCGTGCGCGCGGCCAAGTCGCGCTGCGTACGCGATCTGGCGATTGCCTTCCCGGAGGCGGCCGCGGGATCGGACGAGCATGTGGGTGAATTGATCGAGAAGCTCTCCGCCAAGCTGACGGCGCGTGCGCTGGCGGAGGGCGCGGTGCTGGCGGAATTGGACTGGGACACCTATCGAAGTGACAGCAAAGATAGCAATATCAATGAATTAACAATCGTTTCTAAAGTCGCGGACGAGGAAACAGAACAGCAATCAAAGGCTGGCTTCGCCGAGGGACTGCTCGTTGCCGCCGCGCAGAACTTTGCCCGCGCGCTGGTCAACGAGCCGGGCAACGTCCTCACCCCCACTGAGCTGGGCGCGCGCGCCAAGGCCATGTGCGACGAGTCCGGCCTCGCCTGCGAAGTCCACTCCTCCGAGAAGATTCGCGAGCTGAAGATGGATGCATTCTGGGCCGTCGCCAAGGGCTCGGCCGAGCCCCCAGCCCTCATCGTAATGTCCTACGAGCCTGCGGCAGGCGCGGCCCAGGGCGCGCCCGTGCTGGGCCTGGTGGGCAAGGGCATCACCTTCGACACCGGAGGCATCTCCATCAAGCCCGCCGACGGCATGGAGAAGATGAAGTACGACATGGCCGGCGCCGCCGCCGTGATCGGCGCGATGCACGCCATCGCGCGGCTGAAGCCCGCGGTCAAGGTCGTCGCCGTGGTCTGTGCGGCGGAGAACATGCCCGGCGGCCGCGCCGTAAAGCCGGGCGATGTCGTAACGGCGATGAGTGGAACTACCATCGAAATCGTAAACACCGACGCCGAGGGCCGCCTGGTGCTGGCCGATGGGCTGCATTACGCCAAGACGCTGGGCGCGACCCGCCTGATCGATGCAGCCACGCTGACCGGCGCCTGCGTCGTCGCGCTGGGCAACCTCAACGCCGGCCTCTTCTCCAACGATGAGGCTGCCTGCGCGAAGTTCGTCAACGCCCTCGCCGTCTCCGGCGAGAACTTCTGGCGACTTCCCTGCACCGACGACTATCGCGAGCGGATCGCCAGCGAGATCGCCGACATCATGAACACGGGCAAGAACCGCTGGGGCGGCGCAATCTCCGCCGCAATGTTCCTCAAGGAGTTCGCCGGCGATACGCCGTGGGTGCATCTGGACATCGCCGGCTGCGCCTGGAACGAGGAGAAGAAGCCGTGGATCGCCTATGGGCCGTCGGGCGTGGCTGTGCGCTCCATCCTGGAATGGGTGCGAAGCTATTCCGCGGAATGACCTGAGGCCTTCGCGCCTCGGTGGTCTAGACTATGGACTCCGGCTGTGCCGGATCGACGTGCCTGGCAGAGTTTGAGAGGCGGCTTGACGATGTTCGGACAGTTGGGGTTGTCTCATGGCTTCGGTCCTATGGGAGTGACGGGACTGCTGCGGCTGCACCTTGTCTCCGAGTCGCTGATTGCCCTGGCCTGTTTTCCCATCTCGATCGCGCTGCTGCGGATTGTGCGCTCGCGCCGCGGCTTTCGTTTCAACCGCGTTTTGTTCTTCCTTGCCGCCTCCATCCTGGCATGTGGGGTGACCTATGGCATGGAGGTGCTGACCCAGTGGCGTCCGGTCTTCTGGGTAAGCATCGCCATCGAGGCTTCCTCGGCGGCGGCCCTGATCATCGTCCTGGTGGTGCTGCTGCGGATCACGCCGGACATCCTCGCGGTCCCCCGCAAACTTGCCGACAGCCGCTTCCGCGAACTGATCGAGGACGCGCCGGACGCCATTCTCCAGGTCGATGAACGGGGGACCATCGTCATTGCAAACCGCACCGCCGAGCGCATGTTTGGATATACCCGCGACGATCTGCTCGGCAGCAATGTCAACCTGCTCGTCCCGCAGGCATACCGCGCCTTGCATGCGAAACAGCGGGACCTGTTTGTCCTCGCCCGGGTTCCCCGTCCCATGGGAGAGCGCGTTGAAAACCTGTATGTCCGGCGCAAGGATGGGACGGAGTTCCACGCCGAGATCGGCCTCAGCCCGGTCAAGACCGAGGCCGGCCTGTTTGTCACCGCGGTGGTCCGCGATGTCACAGACCGCAAGCGGTTGGAGCGCGAGTTGGAGCAGGAGCGCGAACTGCGCGCTCAGCGCATCGAGGTGCTGGCCCGGCTGGCCGCCGATCTCGCCCATGAGATCAAGAACCCGCTGGCGATCATTCACGCGCGCGCCAGCGACCTCTCCGAGCTGGCGGTTGAGGGGATGGCGCTGCCGGCCCAGGTCGTGGCGCAGAACTGCGACAGCATTGTAAAGACCACCGAGCGCGCCATCCGCGTCATTCGCGGAGTGCAGGCGCTGGCCCACGAGGGATCGCACGATCCCATGCAGCAAACCAGCGTGCGCGGGCTCATCGATCAGGCCGTGGAGCTCTTGCACACGCGCTTCGCCACCCATGGAATCGAGCTGCAAACGGTGGTCCCGGACGGTCTGCCGATGTTGGTGTGCCGCGAGGTGCAGATCGAGCAGGTCCTGGTCAACCTGCTCAACAACGCCTTCGACGCCATCGACGGCGATGCGCGCAGCCGGCCCTGGGTGCAGGTGCGCGTCTCGATGCAGCCGGCGTCCGATGCAGACGGCGGCGGGGAGGCGGTTTGCGGCGCTGCTGCAGTGCATATCGATGTGCTCGATGGAGGCCCCGGAGTATCGCCGGAGAACCGCGCGCGCCTGATGGAGACCTTCTTCACCACCAAGCCCAGGGGCGCGGGGATTGGTATCGGCCTCAGCGTCTCGCAAACCATCGCCCAAGACCACGGCGGAACTCTGGTACTGATGGATGCCGAGGGCCCCACCTGCTTCCGCCTCACCCTGCCCTTGCTGCCTCCTCATCAAACGGAGGGCGCCTCCGCATGAAGACCGATGGGGCCAGCATTCTCGTGGTGGACGACGAACTGGAGTTGCTGGAGATATTCTCGGCCTGGCTCGGGCGCAGCGGCTTCCGCGTCTTTACGGCCCCCAATGGAGCGGAGGCGTTGAAGGTCCTCCAGGCGCGGCAGGTGGATGTGCTGCTCTCCGACATTCGCATGCCCATCATGGACGGCGTGGCCCTGGTGCGGAATCTCAACCGGATGGAGACGCCGCCGCCCAGGATCATCTTCGTCACCGGTTATGGCAACTTCTCGCGCCGCGAGATCTTCGGCCTGGGAGTCGAGGCCTTGCTGGACAAGCCGTTGAGCAGGCCCATCCTGCTCGATGCGCTGGCCCGCTGCCTGATGGACCCCGCGGAAAAATGGTTGACTCCCTCGCCGCAGCCGATCGCGCAGCGAATTGTGCTGGAGTTGGAGGGCATGAAGGAGGCCGCCGCCGCCTGCGTCTTCACTCTGGGACGCGGCGGCTGCTGCGTGGCCTGCGATCTTCCCCTGAAGGAAGAATCGCCGGTCGATCTCTCCGTCCGCTTCGCCCGGGAGGGATTGAGTCTCGATGCGCAGGGCACGGTGGTCTGGGTTGACGCCGAACAGAAAAGGGCCGGGGTCGCCTTCGACTTTCTCCAGCCCGAGTGCCGCCCCTGGGTGCTGGCCAGAATCAAGTCCCAAAATCCCCGCAGCTTCATCCCCCAGGGATGATTACATCACCGGCGGCGCCTCGATGCCCAGCAACCCAAGCGCGCGCACCATCTCCCTGTGCGCCACTGCCGCCGTCGCCATCAACAGCGCGCGGCGCGTGGCATCGGCTTCGGTGAGGATGTGATAGCGGTGGTAGAAGTTGTTGAACTGCTGCGCCAACTGAAACGCATAGCGCGCCAGGTGCGCAGGCTCCGCCGTGGCGATCGCCTGTTCGATCAGCGCCGTCAGCCGCGCGGCCAGCAGCCACGTCTCCCACAGGCTGGTTCCCTCTTCGCTGGCAAGAGCGGATAAATCCAGCCCGGCGACCGCGGCCAGCGCAGCCTCTTCCGTCGTCCCGGCCTTGCGAAAGATGTTCGCCGCGCGCACAATCGCGTACTGGATGTACGGCCCGGTCTCGCCCTCGAAGCTCAGCGCGTCCTTGAAGTCGAACGCGATCACCGTGTTTCGCGTGAAGCGCAGCATGAAGTAGCGCAGCGCGCCGACGGCGATCTGCGTGGCAATCCGCGCGCGCTCGGCTGCGTCGATCTCTGGATGCCGCGTGTCCACCTCGGCCTGCGCCGCCGCGGTCAGCTTGTCCAGCAGATCGTCCGCCTTCACTCCATATCCCTTGCGCCCGCTCACCTCGACGAACGGCCGCGCCTTGTCCTCCTCCGACAGCGTGTAGCCAAGCTCCTCGGCGCAGCGCGGAGTCATCGCCACCATCTCGTAGCTGAAGTGCGTATAGTGGTCCGCCGCGTCCGTGAATCCCATCCCGCGCAGCGCCGCAACCACGTTGTTCTGCGGATCGTTCTGCCGCGAGTCGATCACGTTGTAGATCGTGTCGGCCCGTCCAAAGGCCGGCGCGGCCGCATCGCTCGCCCCGCCGTCGAAATCCAGCAGGTGTGCGTGGGGTACTCATGAAACCGCGCGTAGCCAAAGTCCTTGCCCGGCAGCAGCCCGAACTTCCACAGATGGTACGCAATGTCCTTGCCCACGTACGTCACCGTCCCGTTGGAGCGCACAATCACCTTCGCGTCTTCATCGGGCAGACTGGAATCCTCCACCGCGATCTCCTGCGCCGACCCCGCGCGCCGCATCACCAGGCAGCCCTTGTTCTTTCCCGCCGTCTCCTGGTACAGCACGCCGCGCTCCAGCATCAGCGTGCGCGCCGCGTCCCAGAAGTGCAGGCTGAGAATCTCGCTCTCGCGCGGCAGAAAGTCGTACTCAATCCCCAGCCGCTGCATCGTCTCCAGATGCCGCCGCAGCACGGCGGTGGAGATCAGCTCCGCAATCGCCGCCGTCTCGTTTCCGCCGGCCTCCAGCGCGTGCAGCGTGTCCAGCCGAATCTGCTTGCGCCGCGCAAGTTCGCTGGGCGCGGGCGGCGTCGCGTCGTCCGCACCCGTCCCGCCGTACCACTGGCTCACCCGCGCGTACAGGTCCCAGCAATAGAAATCGATGCGCTCGCCCGCCGCGCTCAGTTCAGCCAGCAGCGCGCGCGTCGCATCCAGCGTCTTCCCCTCCAGATGCACCAGCCCCACGACAACATCGGCAACCTGCACGCCCGTGTTGTCGATGTAGTTCTGCACCCCGACCTGATAGCCGCGCTGTACGTCCGGTCGCAGCAACCGGATGAAACGTGTCGCCCAGAATCGCGTTGCGCAGGTGCCCGATGTGCGCTGCCTTGTTGGGATTGATGCTGGTGTGTTCCACCAGCCGAAATCCATCGCCGCCAATCTCCGCGTGCTCGTCGCGCGCAATCGCTCGCACCGCAGCCGCGCGGTCCAGCCGAATGTTCAGGTAGCCCGCGCCCGCGACCTCCACCGACGCAACCCCAGCGAGCGCATCGGGCGAACTCGCAATCAGCGCGTTCAGCTCGGCGGCAAGCTCTGTCGCAATCGCTCGCGGGGCCTTGCGCAGCCGCTTGGCCAGCTCGAACGCCACCGGCAACGCCAGATCGCCCAGAGCGATATTCGGCGGCTGTTCTACAACCAACGGCGCCGCGCCCATCTGCGCGGGCGTGGTCCCGTACCTGGCGAGCAGAATGGCCTGGATGCGTGCCTGAAGCGCGAGCTGAACTGTGCGAACCATGCGTACTGATGAGTCTACTAGAGACAGCGCGGACGACCCACTGACAGCCGCGAACGGGCTTAGCGCCGGAAGGAAAACTTCTTGTGCCCGAAGTAGCTGTAGCAGGCGATGATCAAGGAGTTCACCACGCCCGCCAGGAACGGTGCATACGGACGCGTCAGCGCGAGGTGCAGAAAGACATTGGTGGCCGCGGGCAGAATGGCCAGTCCCATGGGAAATGTGACGCTGTAGACCGCGAAGCAGCGCAGCCACTCCTTAAAGGTAGTTGCCGTGGGTGCGAAAGACGAAGTGTTTATAGCAGAGAAACGCGATGGTAATCCCGATGGGCGTGGAGACGACGAACGCGATGTCCGCAATCAGCGGCTTGCCGCGGTGGGGAAGCATGTGGCCAAACAGAAGTACGAACGCGGAGTAGATCGCCAGCGAACTCACCGTGTTCGACACGCCGACCATCAGGAAGCGGACTACCTCGCCCGCGGGCAGGGCGCGGCGGATGGCTGCGAATGGCCCGTGCGCCTTGGGGTCTGGCGGCAAGCCATCGGGCGGCGCGCCGTCAGCGGGCAGCGTGTCGGTTGGTTGGGGAGCTGGAGACATGCAACTCTGATTGTATCTTCGCCCGCCGCCACGCACGCGCTTTCCTTCAGCCGCGCGGGCGGCCAGGGCGCGCCAACCATCTCCCGGCAGCGTTTAGCATGGAGTGTGGAACGCAGAGGCCAGGCAGCTTTGGTCCCCGCGAACGGAGTGGCAGGCCTTGGCGACATCGCTGGCAGAACTTGAATCGCACTCCGCCTCGCATCCAATCGAGTGCGACGCCCCGCCGTGCGAACGCACCTTCCCCCTGCTTCTGGTCAGCGCGCTCACCCTCTTCGCCGTCGCCATCAACGGCTACCATCCTTACGCCGAAGACGGCGGCCTGTACATGGCAGGGGTCAAGCGCCTGCTCGACCCCGCGCTCTACCCGCACAGCACGGCCTTTGTGCTGGAGCCGATGCGCCACTCCCTCTTCGCCCCCACCGTCGCCGCCGCAGTGCGGCTGACCCGCCTCAGCCTCTCCAATCGTTCTTCTCGCGCTCCATCTGGCCAGCATCTGGCTGACGCTCTTCGCCGCATGGATGCTCGCGTCGCGCTGTTGGCCCAGCCGCCCCGCGCGCGCCGGGGCCGTAGTTCTGCTGGCCTGCTGGCTCGCGCTTCCATTGCCGGGACCGCGCTGCTCTTCATGGACCCATACGCTACCGCGCGCAGCCTCTCCACCCCCGCAATGCTTTTTGCGCTCGCCGCCGCGCTCGACAGCACAGCGCGCGGCAGTCCATTCAATCTCGCAAAAAGAAAAGACAGCGCGGCATTCTCCTCTGCGCCGCAAGCCTCGCCGTCGCTGCTGCAATGCATCCTCTGATGGCCGCCTACGCCCTCGGAGCCACGCTGATGCTGCTCGCCGCGCGCTCGCCGAACCGCACCCTGCGGCCCTGCGCAACGGCAGCCCTCGCAACCTCGGCGCTGGCGCTTGCGGCCTGCCTGCAAGCCGTCGCAAAGCCCGAGTCCGCAGCCACCATCCGCATCGCGCTAACGCGCACCTACTGGTTTCCCGCCCAGTGGCGCTGGTACGAGTTGCTCGGACTCGCCGCGCCCCTGGCCATCCTGTCGATCTTCGCGTTCCGCAAGCCGGGTGCCCCATCCATTCCGCGCTCCTTGCGGAATGGGTGGGAGTTAGCGTCTCAACATATGGGCCGAACCGGTGATGGTGCGAATGAAGCAAGCCGCGCGCTGGCGCGAATGGCTCTCGCCGTGGGCGCAACCTCCTGCCTCATCGCTCTCCTCTTCGCCCGCGCCGCGGCCACAACCCACTTGATTGCGCGCCTGCAGCCTCTGCGCGCCTTTCAGATCGTCTACCTCGTTCTCACCCTCGCGCTCGGCGCAACTCTTGGCGAGCGCCTTCTGCGCCACATCCCCTGGCGATGGGCCGCCACAATCCTTCTCCTCGGCGGCATCAGCTTCACCGCCGGGCGCACCGCCTTCCCCAACTCGAACCACCTGGAGCTTCCCGGCCTCGCGCCGCGCAACCCGTGGGTGCAGGCCTTCCTCTGGGTCCGCGGCCACACCCCGAAGGACGCGCTCTTCGCCCTTGACGCCGACTACATCAACGCCCCCGGCGAAGACGCGCAGTGCTTCCGCGCCATCGCCCAGCGCAGCGCGCTCCCCGACTACTCCAAGGACGGAGGCGAGGCCTCCATCGCGCCCGAGCTCACCGCCGAGTGGGTGCGCGGCCAGGCGGCGCAGCAAGCCCTCAGCGCCCCCTCAACCACCGACGCCCAGCGCCTGGTCGCGCTCCAGCCGCTGGGCGTAACGTGGCTGGTTCTTCAGGCGGGCGCAACCACCCGCTTCGACTGTCCCTTCGCCAACTCCGCCGTCAAGCTCTGCCGCCTGCCTTGAATCGGTCGTGACGTATTGGTGCGCTTCGCCCACCGAGGAACTTCCATGCTTCGCTGATGGCTCACCCTTACAGCCTGTGGAAAAGCCATGTTTTGCTTAAGGGCACAGGTTTACCCGTGCCATAAGTGCTTCGTATTCAACAAGGCTTTAGCCGCTGAGGTCAGCTTTGCACTCCTGCCGCGACTTCCCGCAGCCGACTAATACCCACAATTTCACCGAATAGCTGTCGGAGTTCTGTCGTATATACGACAGAACCGCCTCATTCCGTCCATTTTCCGACAAAATTCAGTAAAATTGTCGTCTTTGGAACATCCACAGCCTCCCCATTCGCCAGCAATCTGTGCCAATTACAAACCCTTCATACACATACGGACTTCTTACAGCTTTGGCATGATGATTGCATATATCCGGGTAGCTACTGCAAATCATGGATCTTTCCACTCAGGTTTCAGATTCAGACTCAAGCTCGGTTCCTCGTCGAGACTGACTGGCCCCTGACCGACCCCTGCATCGACTTCGATCGCAGATGAAAGAGAGCCTGCCATTACTATTCCAATGAATTCACGACGCCTTCTTCGCCACGTTGCAGTTCTCGCCGTCCTCGCAACCTTCACCGCCGCGTCCTATGCCGCCGGAGACGTCTCAAGCTCCACCGCGCCGGCGGATACGCAGGAAGCGCAGGCATCCACGCCTGCTCCGCCTCCGGCTGCCGCACCCGCGCCTGCGCCTGCGCCGGCTGCCGCGCCAGCCCCGCTCTCCACGTTCGTTCTCACCGGTCCGCTGCAATGGCTGCCGCCGGCGACCTTCGACGCCGGCCCATTGGGCAAGCTCTCCGTCAACGGCATCATTACCGGCTTCGCGCAGTTCCAGAACAACTCCGTCTCTCCGGACCACGAGGCGCAAGCCACTCTGACCAACGGTCAGATCTTCATTCAGAAGCCGGACGGGAAGCTTCAGTACTACGTCCAGGCGGGCGCTTATGCCTTGCCGACGCTGAGTGTGCCGTTTGTTAACGCCCAAAATACCGTGAACAACCTCTACGGGCCTGTCCCCGTGGCTTTTGCGAAGCTACTGGCAGGAAAGACCACACAGTTCGAAATCGGCTCCCTGCCCACGTTGATGGGCGCCGAGTCCACGTTTACCTATCAGAACTTCAACATTGAGCGCGGTATCGTTTGGAATCAGGAAAATGCCATCAATCGCGGCATCCAGGTGAATCAAACACTGGGGAAATACCTCTCCGCATCGCTCAGTTGGAACGACGGCTACTACTCCAACCGCTACTCGTTTCTCTCGGGCTCAGTGACCCTTACGAAGGGGCCGCATAGCCTGGTGTACGACGGGATGGGGAACCTCGGGCAGACCGCCTATCAAACGACAGATACACCGGTGCAGAACAACGGCTATATGCATGCGGTGATCTATACCTACACCAAGGGCCCATGGATCGTTCAGCCGTACTTCCAGTACGGCAACCTGCCGGCCAACCTGAAGGTCGGCGTCCCCAAGGCCACATCCGCAACGGGCGGCGCGGTGAATGTCAGCTACGCATTCAAGTGCGGTTTCTCGCTTCCCGTTCGCTGGGAGTATCTGACGAGTTCGGGAAGTGCAACCGACGGATCGCTCAACTTGCTGGGCTTTGGATCGGGCAGCGCAGGCACCACCTTCACCGCAACGCCAACCTACCAAAAGGGAGGCACATACCTTCGCGCCGATCTCGCGTGGGTGGATGCACTCAACTCCACGAAGGGAGATGTCTTTGGCCCGGCGGGAACGGACACGAACCAATTCCGGGTCGCGCTTGAGTTCGGCTTCATCTTCGGCAGCAATATCACAAAATAGCCGGGTCGGGGCGCTGGCATCGGACCCCAGTCCCCAGGCTAGCGTTTGGAATCGGGATTGCACCTCTGGCCCGCAACAGCAGTACCAACTTCTTCAACCCGGCGGCTTCCGCTGGAGATATTGACCCACTTAGGAGAGCACATGGCAGAAACATCGACAGGCGAAATGAAAAAAACGCTGGGCCTTACCGGACTCACCAGTAATGCGATGGCATTGATCGCTCCGGGCGCATTTCTTTGGCTTACCTTTGCCATCCAGGCCGCAACCGGCGCCACGGGGCCCGCCATGTGGGCGGGCGTCTTCGGCGCTTTGCTGCTTTGCCTGGCCACCGCGGTCTGTTACGCCGAGATGGCAAAGCTCTATCCCGGCACGGGCAGCTCCTACTACTTTGCCGAGCAGTCCTTCCTCAACCACGACAAGGCATGGAAGTACGCCCGCATCTCCAAGTTCATCGTCGGATGGGCCTCCCATCTCTACTACTGGATCTATCCCGGCGTCATGGTTGGCGTGATGGGGATATTCACCGGCTACATCGTCGGCACGCTCTATCCCAACTTCATGAGCGCCTCCAACCCGGGCCTCTTCTTCATGATGGCGGGCGCCATCTTCTATGCCTTTGCCATCGCGTACATCGCTCATCGCGGCGTCAACAGCTCCACGGCCGTCAACCTGGCCATCAACGGCATTCAGGTCTTCGCGCTGCTGGTCTTTGCCGTTCTCGCGTTGCAGTACCGCGCCAGCCACCCCGCCGGCTCGGTCGCCTTCCAGTTCGACCCCACCAGCGGCGAGGCTTACACATACGAGTTCCAGACCACCCCGGTCGTCACCAACGGCGTCTCGGTGGACACCGTCGTTCGCGACTCCAGCCAGGTGCCGTTGCCCAAGAAGGACGCGGCCGGCAACATCGTCCCCTACCGCATCAACTACGACCAGACCGATGCCTCCGGCAACTTCCTCGCTCACCCCAACGCTAAGTCGGTCATCAGCCCGCACCACATCAGTTGGATGTTCATTCAGGCAACGGTCGCCATTCTCATCCTGGTCGGCTTCGAGTCCGTCACCGCAATGGGCGGCGAGGCCAAGAACGCCAAGCGCGACATCCCCATTGCGGTCATCACCTCGCTTCTGCTGCAGGGGGCGGTCTTCTACTGCTTTGAGTACTTCGCCGCAAACTACTTCCTCAATAGCGGCTATCCCATGACCTCCGCAAGCGCCTCCGGCGCGCCCATCGGAGACATGATGGTCGTGGTCGGCGACGCGCTCTTCGGCCAGGGCCATGGCCGCACCTTCATGCTCTGCGAGGCCTTCACCGTCTTCCTGGCGCTCATCGGCACCACCCTCTCCTGCATCAACACCGGCGCGCGCGTCACCTACGCCATGGGCAAGGACAAGGAAGTCGGCGGCAACTTCGGCGGCCTCCACACCACCAACCTCACTCCGCACCGCGCCATCTGGACGCTGGCCACCATCTCCGCCGTCATCGGATGCATCGCTGTCGTGCTTGCCTTTGGCGACGGCGCCGCGCCCTCGGCCACGGCGATTGCCGCCCTGCCGCAGGGCTTCTGGTCCAGTGTCGGCTACACCACGCACGAGCGGATGGCCGCCCTGCCCAACTCCCTGCTCACCGTCACGCTTGCCTCCAACTTCGGCACCTTCCTGCTCTACGGCCTCAGTTGCGCCACATGCATGGTCGCCTACGTGAAGCACCCCAAGTACAGCCTGCTTCGCCACGGCATCATTCCTGTCTTCGGTCTGCTGGCCAACCTGGCCTGCATGGCCTTCTACCTCATCGGCCCCTTCATGGGATACGGCACCAAGATGGAGCCTCTGCTTGCCCTCGGCATCGCCGTTGTCTGGGCGCTCTACGGGGCCTTCCACTTCGTTCAGATCGGCAAGCTCCACAACAAACCGACCCTGCTGGAGCAGCGTCCCGCGGCATAAACTAGGGGCGTCCGGCGAAGCGCACGCTGCCTCGCCGGACGCCCATCTCTTCTCCCCGCACACCCCACCGACCAACCGGCCGGTCTCCTATGCTCGATCTCGAATTCGCCGAACTCTCCGATCCCGGCCTGACCCGCGACCACAACGAGGACTTCCTCGGCCACGTTCTCCCCGACTCGCCCGCGCAGGTCCACTCCCAGGGATGGCTCTTCGCCCTGGCTGACGGAGTCGGTGGTCAGGAACGAGGCGAAGTCGCATCCCGCCTCGCAGTCGAGACCGTCCAGGCCGGCTTCCGCAAGATTCCCAAGGGCATCATGCACGTCTCCCTTCTCCCCCGCCTGGTGCAGGAGGCCAACCACGCCATCTTCGACCAGGGAAACGCCGCCCCGCACCACTCCGACGCCCGCTACTCCGATCCCGGCGGCGCCATCCTTCCCGGCGGAACGCACATGGCCACCACTCTGGTTCTCTGCGCCCTGCGCTTCGACTCCGCCGTCGTCTCCCACGTCGGAGACTCGCGCTGCTATCTCGCTCGCAACGGCAATCTCACCGCCCTCACCCACGACCACACCATGGTCGATGAGCAGGTCCGCCTGGGCCTCCTCTCCAAGGCCGAGGCCGCCTCCGCCGTCAATCGCCACATCCTCACCCGCTCCCTGGGCAGCGAACTCTTCGTCGCCGCCGACACCATCACCGTCAACATCATGCCCGGCGACGTCCTCCTGCTCTGCTCCGACGGCCTGCACGGCTACGTCTCCGACGCCGGGATCCAGCAGATCGTCGCCTCCGCGCCCTCGCTCGATCAGGCCGCCGCCTCGCTGGTCGCCGCAGCCAACGCCGCCGGAGGGTACGATAATGTCAGCGTCCAGTTGGTTCGTGTACGCTCAGTAGAGCGCATGGGCCTCTACCGTGGACGCCCGTACCGGCTGCTCTAAATGTTCGCTCCCAATCTCACCATTCACGCCGGCGACCAGCTCGACCACTACCGCCTCGAAGAGCTGGTGGCCACCAGCGGCATGTCCACCGTCTTCCGCGCCATCGACACCCGCACCGGGACCCAGGTCGCAATTAAAATCCCCCACCCCGAGGTCGAGTGCGACCCCGCCCTCTACGAGCGCTTCCAGCGCGAGGCCGACATCGGCACCCGCCTCAGCCATCCCGCCGTCATGAAGGTCTTCCCCAACCCCGGCCGCAGCCAGGTCTACATGGTCATGGAGTGGGTCCCCGGCCGCCTTCTCCGCCAGGTCATCCAGCAGCAGCCCAAGCTGCCCATCGACCGCGCCGTCAAGCTCACCGTCGGCATCTGCCGCGCCCTCGAGTACATCCACGCCAACGGCGTCGTCCACCGCGACATGAAGCCGGAAAACATCATGGTTGATGACGACGACAACATCCGCTTGATCGACTTCGGCATCGCGGCCAACGCCGGCGCCCGCCGCCTCACCTTCGGCAACTTCTCCCAGGGCCTCGGCACGCCGGACTACATCTCGCCGGAGCAGGTCCGCGGCAAGCGCGGTGACGCGCGCAGTGATATCTACTCCCTCGGTGTCATGCTCTACGAGATGCTCACCGGCTCCGTCCCCTTCACCGGCGCCAATCCCTTCGCCGTCATGAACGACCGCCTGCTCAACTATCCGCCGCCGCCGATGACGCTGGAGCCATCCATCACGCCGCAGCTCCAGGAGGTCCTCTACCGCGCCCTCGAACGAGACCCCAAAAACCGCTACGCCAGCGCCCGCGAGTTCGCCCACGACCTGGAGCACCAGGACGAGGTCGGCGTCGCCAACCGCACCGAAGCCTCCACCTGGAAGCGCAAGGAGTCGCCGCCCGCCCACCGTAACCTCCTCGTCGCCACCCTGGTCGTCATCCCCCTGCTTATCCTCCTCCTACTCCTCCTCGTCGCCCACCACCACTAAGCCGGGTGCCCCATTCATGCGCGTTCTTTGCGCATGAGTGGGATTTCGGGTGCCACAAAACCGGGTGCCCCATTCATGCGCGTTCTTTGCGCATGAGTGGGATTTCGGGTACCACAAAACCGGGTGCCCCATTCATGCGCGTTCGTTGCGCATGGGTGGGTTATCGTTTGCGGTAGCAAACGACGCCGTTGCCTGTTCTTGCTGTCATCCTGAGCGAGAAGCGTAGCGCCGAGTCGAAGTGACCGGCGGTTGCTTGTTTTCCGCCTGTCATTCTGAGCAGAGCGAAGAATCCCCGCATTTGCCTTTGTTTGTTTTGGCTCGTCATTCTGGCGTAGCCAGAATCTCCGTAGTTGTCTTTGTCTGTTTTTGTTCGTCATTCTGGCGCAGCCAGAGTCTCCGTATTTGCACTTGCTCTTGTCTTTCGGAGGGAGCAGGGGCCTCGTAGCCCAGGGTCTGCCCCTGAATCCATCCCCTCGAAGAAACGGGCTTCAGGCGGGTGGCCCACCCACAAAACCACCTTGGGTGCCCCATTCATGCGCAGTCTCATCGCGCATGGGTGGGGGCAGATCTCCTGACCCCTGTTCCCTGGCGGCTGCTCTAACGCCAACTCTCCCACTCCCGAAGATTTTTCCCTCGAATTTCCCCGTAAATCCCCATGTCAAGCCCCTTGACGCCAAAAAATCCCCATAACTCACACCCTATCAACCACTTCCCTCCGAAAAATAGTTGGCATAGTAGTTATGCTCCGCTTGATACACTTAACATATGGATCAAATCCATCGAGGGGCAGCTTCGACCGTGCGGAAATAGACCTCCGCCGCCCGCTCGCACAGTTCTTTCTCAACCGAATAAGCCGCGCCGAATCAATATTTTAGCCGCATCTCCCCGCGAATGAATATTTTACCGGAGCCGCCCGCGCAAAATCCGCAATTTTCACCCCTAACCCTTATGCCATGAATCTTTTAGCCGCAACTCTCCACAAATCAATCTTTTGGCCAGTCGCAACCAGCACAACCAATTGATTCCAAACCGCTTGCACCTAAATCGTTTATTATGTAATTTTTCCCTCTGGCCTCCACATAACAATCAACTTACGCACCCATCCACCGCCAGGGGGGGATGGCAGGGGGAGGGGGCGAATAAATATGGAATATAAGGCGAAATATCGGCAACTCCCGCTCGAAGCAGCCTGAACCCGTTCTATCGCGGCACAAACTCGTCGGCGTGAATCACAAACTCGGGATACGCGCCCGCACCCAGCTCGCGAACATCCATCCCGTGCCAGTGCCCGTCGTCGTCCACGCGATAGGTCGAACAGCCGGTTGAGCAGCAGGTTGCCCGCGTGGACCAGCGGCAGCATAAAGCCGAGCAGCGCGCTGATGCCCACCACCTGCGCCAGAATGTGTCCGCCGCGTGTGCCTGCGGAAAAATGCCCGAAGAGTCCCAGCGCGATCAGCCCCCAGATGCCCGCCAGCGCATGGACCGACACCGCGCCGCCCGGATCGTCCACGCGCAGCCGCAGCTCGAAGATCTCGATCATGGTTGTCACCAGCACGCCCGCGATCAGCCCGATTCCGATCGCCGCCACAGGCGAGATCATCGCGCACGACGCGCTGCCCGCCACCAGCCCCGCGATCCATCCATTGGCGCTCAACGACGCGTCCGGCTTGTGGTAGCGCGAGCGCGTGACCGCAACCGCCGCAAGGCATCCGGCCGAGGCCGAGAGCATCGCGTTGATCACCACGCCAACCACCTGCTGCGGCCCTGCTCCATAGAACAGAATCGAGGCAGCCGCGTCGAGCCCGGTCCAGCCCACCAGCGCCAGCAGGCAGCCGAAGAGCACCAGCACGATGTTGTGTCCGGGAATCGCAGCCGCCATGCCGTCGTCGGAGAACTTGCCGCGCCGGGGCCCCGCGATCCACGCCACCGAGAGCGCCGCCAGGCCGCCCACCACCTGCACCGTGCCCGCGCCGCCCGCGTCGGTGAAGTTTGGGATTCCGAAGTTCGCCGCAAGCTGCGCCAGCCATCCCCCGCCCCACGCCCAGTGCGCGAAGATGGGAAAGATGAAGCCGCCGAGCAACGCGCTGCAGAGACAGATCGGCCCCAGCCGCCAGCGGTCCGTCCCCGCGCTCAGCGGAATGATTGCCGCCAGTCCGGCGGCGAAGAGTTCGAGGCACAGCACCAGCGACCGGCCCAACCCAGCCGCATCCGATCCATCGAAGCTAATGCCGCGCGCAAAGAAAGGAGCAGCTCCGAGCCAGTCCCAGCGCGCGCCGCAGAGGGTAAACGAGTGGGTTGCCGCGCCCGCGGAACCTGCCCAGGCCGAGCCGAAGAGGACAAAAACAATCGCCGAAACCGCCAGCGCGCACAGGCTCGCCAGCATGGCGTGGGCCGCGCTGCGCGAGCGTCCCAGTCCCTGGTGGATCAGCGCCAGCCCAGCCGCCGCAAAAGGGACCAACATGATGGAGAACAGGCCCAGCTCCAGGTTCATCGGTGCTCCCTCCGCATGGTCTTATATGCATGGGTCAGCAGGGACAGGCCGAGAACCTCGACGCCAAATCCAGCCGCAACAAAGGCAGACCGCTGCGCGAGGGAGGTCAGCATCACCAGGGCGGCGAGCACTATAAAAAATCCCGAAGAGAAGCAGCAGACAAGCAACCAGCTTCAAGGAGTCTCCTTTGATTGAGTTCTCTGGATGGAATGAGTTCGGAAGATTCAGTCTATCAACAAAGGTTCGCATCGAAAAAATAAACCCTTGTCGCAGCGCGGGAAACTTAGTATCTGTAATGCTCCGACTTATACGGCCCTTCCACGGGAACGCTCAGATACTCGGCCTGCTTCTTGGTCAGCGTCGTCAGCTTCACGCCGATCTTCTCCAGATGCAGACGCGCAACCTCTTCGTCCAGCTTCTTGGGAAGAATGTAGATGCCCACCTTGTAGGTGTCCTTGTTCTTCCACAGGTCGAGCTGCGCCAGCGTCTGATTGGCAAAGCTGTTCGACATCACAAAGCTCGGATGTCCGGTCGCGCAGCCCAGATTCACCAGCCGTCCCTCGGCCAGCACAAAGATGCTGTTGCCGCTGGGGAAGGTGTACTTGTCCACCTGCGGCTTGATGGTCAGCTTTTTGATTCCCGGCACGGCGGTCAGCTTCTCCATCTGGATCTCGTTGTCGAAGTGGCCGATGTTGCACACAATCGCCTGGTCCTTCATGCGCTTCATGTGCTCGACCGTGATAATGTCCACGTTGCCGGTGCAGGTCACATAGATGTCGCCGCGTCCCAGCGTCTCCTCGATGGTTGTGACCTCGTAGCCCTCCATCGCCGCCTGCAGCGCGTTGATGGGATCGATCTCGGTGACGACGACGCGCGCGCCCATCCCGCGCAGCGACGCCGCCGAGCCTTTGCCCACGTCGCCGTATCCGCAGACCACCGCGACCTTGCCCGCCACCATCACGTCGGTGGCGCGCTTGATGCCGTCCACCAGCGACTCGCGGCAACCGTACAGGTTGTCGAACTTCGACTTCGTCACCGAATCGTTCACGTTGATCGCAGGCACCAGCAGTTTGCCCTGCTCGAACATCTTGTACAGCCGATGCACGCCGGTCGTCGTCTCCTCGCTGACGCCGCGCCACTGCTTCACCACATCGCGCCAGCGCGACGGATGCTCCGCGTGGACCTTCTTCAGCAGGCTCTTGATCACATCTTCCTCGGTCGCGTCCGAGGGCGAGTTAACCCACGCATCGCCGTTCTCCATCTCGTAGCCTTTATGGATGAGCAGGGTCGCGTCGCCGCCGTCGTCGATCACAAGCTGCGGGCCAAGCAGTCCGCCCTTGCCGTCGGGAAAGCTCAACGCCTCATTGGTACACCACCAGAACTCTTCGAGCGTCTCGCCCTTCCACGCGAAGACGGGCACGCCCGCCGCGGCAATCGCCGCCGCCGCGTGGTCCTGCGTGGAGAAGATATTGCAGCTCGCCCAGCGCACCTTCGCGCCCAGCGCCACCATGGTCTCGATCAGCACCGCCGTCTGGATGGTCATGTGCAACGACCCCATCACGCGCACTCCGGCCAGCGGCTTGCCAGCGGCGTACTTGTTGCGGATCGCCATCAGCCCAGGCATCTCCTGCTCGGCGATGTCCATCTCGCGCCGGCCAAACTCCGCCAGGCCGATGTCCGCGACCTTGTACTCTGCCGCACCAGCCAGAACCGCCTTATCGATCGTCGCCGTCGCCATCCAAACACCTCTTCGATTGTCGAATTGATTGTCCGCAAAAAGCCCTGAAGACCATTACTAGAATAGCATCGCGCGGGGTGGTTTTGACTGGCGCATCCTCTGCGCGTGGCGTTGCACCGCGCTGCGCTGTACTCTCAGATGCGATGCCTGACTTCTGCGACGTTGCGCTGCCTGTGCCGCTCGACCGCTGCTTCACCTACGCGGTAAACGAGGCCGTGCCCGCGGTCGGCGCGCGCGTTCTGGTTCCCTTCGGCGGGCAGCGATTGATGGGCGTAGTCGTCCGCGTGCATGATGATCGGCCCACGGACGCGGCGACGATCAAGCCGGTGCAGCAGGTGCTGGACGACGAGCCACTGCTGCCCGATGAGCTGATGCATCTGGCAAAGTGGATCGCACAGTACTACGTCGCGCCGCTGGGCGAGGTGCTGCGCGGCATGTTGCCGCTGGCCGCCGAGCTGCGCCGCCACTTCGTCTACAGCATCGTCGAGGCTGGCCGACGCGTCTTGCGCGATGGCGCGATGTTGCTCGATGGGTCGATGAAGGGAGGTTCGCACCGTTCTAAATTGTCGGCGGAGGACCAGGCCCGCGAGTTTGCAGTACTCCATTATCTGGCCGACGGCAAAGCTGCCCGCACCTCTGCGGTGCGCTCTGCAACGAAGGCCAACAAGGCGCTGCTCGACGGCATGGTGAAGAAGAAGTGGCTCACCCGCGAAGCCCTCGCCGAAGAGCGCGACGCGCGCCGCACCGAGCGCATCGCGGTGCTGGTCCCCGACGCGCGCATTCCCAGGCTGAATGAGAACCAGACTGCGATTCTTGCCGAGATCGCCGCCGTGGGCGGACGCATGCGCGTAGTCGATCTGCGCGAGTCGTTGGCGCTGCGCGAACTCGGCGTTCCCTCCTCGACGCTGGCGACGCTGGTCAAGCGCGGCCTGGTCGCGATCGAAGAGGTACCCGAGGACTTTCATCTCGGCGGCCTTCCCGCCGACGGCAAGAAGAACGCGCACGAACACGCGCTGAACGAAGCGCAGATGGAAGCGCTCTCATCCATCGCAGCCGCAATGGCGCAGGGCGGATTTAGACCAATGCTTCTCTACGGCATCACCAGCTCGGGCAAGACCACCGTCTACTTCGCCGCCATGCAGCGCGCGCTGGACGCGGGCAAGTCCGCGCTTCTGCTGGTTCCGGAGATTGGCCTCACGCCCGCGATGGCGGGTCAGATGTTCGCCGCCTTTGGATCGCAAGTTGCGCTGCTGCACTCCGGTCTGACGCCGGACGAACGCGCCGGGCAGTGGCATCGCATTCGTCGCGGCGAAGCCCGAATCGTCGTCGGCACGCGCTCCGCTGTTTTTGCGCCGATGGTCAACCTCGGTCTCATCCTCGTCGACGAGGAGCAGGACGGCAGCTACAAGCAGGAGGAGACGCCGCGCTATCACGCACGCGACGTTGCAGTGATGCGCGCCAAGTTCAACCAGGCGGTCGTCGTGCTCGGCTCAGCCACGCCATCGCTCGAGAGCTGGGCCAATAGCGAACGCGGCCGCTACGCGCGCATCGAGATGCTCACCCGCGTGATGCACCGCCCGCTGCCCACCGTCGAACTGGTAGACATGCGAATCGAATTCCGCGAAACCGGCCGCGAAGACATCTTCTCCCGCCAGCTTGTCGCCGAGACGCAGGCCACGCTTGACCGCGGCGAGCAGGTGATGATTCTGCTCAACCGGCGCGGCTACTCCTTCACCGTGCTCTGCCGAAGCTGCGGCGAGAAGATCGAGTGCGAGAACTGCGCCATAGCAATGACGTTCCATAAACAGCCCTATCACAAGCCGTCGGCCGAGACGGACCTGCACGCGCATGCAGGCGACCGGCTGGAGTGCCACTACTGCGGCTTTCGGCGGCCGGTCCCGAAGCTCTGTCCGAAGTGCGGGAGCGAACATCTCTATTACCTCGGCGCAGGTTCGCAGCAGGGCGAGGAGCGGCTGCAGGAACTCTTCCCCAACGCGCGCATCGGACGCATGGACCGCGACACCGTGCGCGGGCGCGGCGATATGGAGCGCCTGCTCACGCGGTTCTACGCAGGCGAGATCAATCTTTTGGTCGGCACGCAGATGATCGCCAAGGGACACGACGTCCATGGCGTCACGCTGGTCGGCGTGGTGGGCGCGGACTCCGCGCTCGGCCTGCCCGACTTCCGCGCCGCCGAGCGCGTCTTTCAACTGCTGACGCAGGTCTCCGGCCGCGCCGGCCGCGGCGAGCTTCCCGGCCGCGTGCTGGTGCAGACGTACCACCCCGAGCACTACGCCATCCGCTGCGCCGCTGCACACGACTACGCCGGCTTCGTCGCCAAGGAGATGCAGTTCCGCCGCTGGATGCACTACCCGCCATCGAGCGTGCTTGCCAATGTCATCGTGCAGGGGCAGACGCTCGAAGAGGCCGCGGCGTTGGCTGCCACGCTGGGCCGCTGGTTCGCCTCCACGCCGCTCGATAAGGTCCGCGTTCTCGGCCCCGCAGCCGCTCCCATCGCGCGGCTGAAGCGCATCTACCGCTTCCACTTCGTGCTGAAGGCCGAGCGGCGCGATGCACTCGGCCGCGCGCTGCGCGCTCTGCTCGCCTACGCAGAGAGCCAGGCCGTCCCTCGCCGCAACCTCATCGTGGACGTGGACGCGATCCATCTGATGTAGATTCGTTCGCCAAAACCGAACTCCGCTCCGGTCCGTGCAACTCTGGAAGCACACGTGACCGTCGGATGTGAGACGGTCTCTGCTGCTATGCTGGGGCTTGTCGCTGTCCGGCCCAATCCGATCGAGGAGTGAGTCAATTTATGTCTGAACCTGTAAAGATTACCGTTCGACCCAACGGCCCGCTGCAGGTCGAGGGAGCGATTGCGTTGACCGACGCCAACGGCAAGCAATGGGACCTTGCCGGCAAGCCCGCGGTCTTCCTCTGCCGATGCGGCGCCAGTGAGAACCGCCCCTTCTGCGACGGCGCGCACAAGCGGATCGACTTCCAGAGCGCACCCAGGCCGAGTACGCCTCCGGCCTAAGGTATAGGTGATCTCAATCCCGTGAGCAATTGGACACTTCCAAACGCGCTTGCGCGGCTGCTTCCGCTTGTGCGGCCGTGTCGCCGTGCAATGCCTCTTCTGACCGCTCTGGTGGCGTTGAGTCTCAGCTCGAGGACTCTGTGCTCGCAGCAGCCTGTATTGTCTGCAAGCGCGGGGTCTGCTCAGACGGCGGCGTCGCGGACCACTCTGCCCCGCACATACACGCGCCAGGAGGCGACGGTTCCCATGCGCGACGGCGTGCGGCTCCATGCGGTGATTCTGCGCCCGGCTCATATCGAGCCCGGCGAGTCGCTTCCCTTCCTCCTCGCCCGCACACCATACGGCGTGGACGACTTCGACTCCGAAAGCGTCAACCATGACAAGCCCGAGCTGGCTGCCAGCGGCTACATCTTCGTCTACGAAGACATTCGCGGGCGGTATGGCTCGGAGGGCAGCTTCGTGATGAACCGCCCCATCGTCGCGCACAACGGCAACCGCGATGTGGACGAGACCACCGACGCGCGCGACACCATCGACTGGCTGCTGAAAAATGTGCCGGGAAACAATGGTCGCGTCGGAGTCTTCGGCCTCTCGTACGACGGATTTCTGGCCATGATGGCAGGCATCGACGCGCACCCCGCGGTGAAGGCCATCTCGCCCCAGGCGCCCATGACCGACGTGTGGATGGGCGACGACTTCTTCCACAACGGCGCCTTCCGTGAGAGTTACGGCTTCGACTACGTGCAGGAGATGGAGGCGCAGAAGACCGATGCGCGGGTGGACATGAAGCAGGACGCGTATCGATTTTTTTCTGCGCCACGTCAACTTCGCCGGGGCAGTGGCGACGGTCCCGAAGATGAGCGATCTGCCCACGGTGAAGGCCTTTCTAACTCAGCCCGCGTACACCGCGTTCTGGCAGGCGATGGCCGTGCAAGATCGACTCGGCGGGGTTGAAGTCCCGACGCTCGAGGTCGGCGGCTATTGGGACCAGGAGGACATGTGGGGCACCCAGGCCGAGTACACCGCGCTGAAGAAACACGAGCACCAGGTCTTCCTGGTGCTCGGGCCCTGGGACCACGGCGGCTGGCAGCGCGCGGCGCGGCGGCTGGGTTCGGAGTTCGGCAGGCTGGACTTTCGGCGAGCCGACCGGGAACGAGTTTCGCAAGAGGTTTGAGGCCCCTTTCTTCGAGAAATACCTGAAGGACAGGCCGGGCTTCGACCTCGCCGGCGCGGCCAGCTTTCGCACCGGCGTGAATCGGTGGGAACGGTACGACGCGTGGTTTGGGGAGGAACTGAAGGACAGGCCGGGCTTCGACCTCGCCGATACGGCCAGCTTTCGCACCGGCGTGAACCAGTGGGAGCGCTACTCAGTCTGGCCTCCGGTGGCTGGCTTTGAGCCTGCGCGGCTCTATCTGGAAGCGGGAAAGAAACTGAGCTTTACTGCTCCCACGGCCAAGGATGATGCGGTCGCGGCGGCGTATGTGGCGGACCCGGCGGACCCAGTTCCCTATCGCCATCGGCCGATCCAATCGACCTACGCGAAGGGCTCGAAGTGGAGCACGTGGCTGGTCGAGGACCAGAGCTTCGTCACCGGGCGCAAGGACGTGGCGCGCTTCACGCTGCCCGCGCTCGACCACGACGTGACGATCACCGGCGAAGTTGTGGCCGACCTCTTCGCGGCGACCACGGGAAGCGACGCCGACTGGATCGTCAAGCTGATCGATGTCTATCCGGACGACCCGCCTGCTTCACCCCAGCAAGCAAACTCGCCGGAAACTCCTTCAACCCCACCCCAGCGAGCAAGCTCGCCCGCGTCGAATGCGGGCTATCAACTGATGGTTGCGGACGAGATATTTCGCGGCCGCTATCTCCACAGCTTCGAGCAACCCGCGCCGCTCACTCCCGGCGCGGTCAACGAGTTCCGCTGGAGCCTGCACGGCGTGGACCACACATTTCTGAAGGGACACAAGATCATGGTCGAGGTGCAGTCGAGCTGGTTTCCGCTCTACGACCGCAATCCGCAGACCTTTGTGCCGAACATCATGGTCGCGCCGAAGAGCGCGTACAAGCCGGAGACGGTGACGATCTACGGCTCGGCGAAGTGGCCCTCGCATCTGGAGTTTGCAGTGGAGCGGTGAAGACGGTCGTCCAGTCGGATTCGCTGGCTTTCCAACAGGATTGCATCCCGCTTTATTTGCTTGCGGAGCGTTCGGGGGTAGAATGGCTCGCGGCTGGAAACGTGGTTTGGCGACGACTGGCCCAATCAACAGCCAGTTCGACGGAAACGATAGAAACAAATCCAAGGAATCGAGAGAACCAAATCCAAGGAACCGACAGAAGGTGGCGAGATATGCGTTTGAGACTGACGTCTGCGTTTGCTGTACTGCTGTGCGTTGCATCAATGACCCTTCCCTGCGCGGCGCAAGAGGCTGCCGCGGCCCCTCAGAACGCCGGCGGCGTTCCCCACCTGCAACGGCAGGGGAATGCGACGCAGTTGATTGTGGATGGCAAACCGTACCTGGCGATGGGCGGCGAGCTGAGCAACAACGCCGCGACCAGCCTGGAGAACATGGACACAATCTGGCCGAAGCTGGTGGCGGGCAACCTGAACACGGCGCTGATTGGCGTGACGTGGGCGCAGTTCGAGCCGGTGGAGGGCCAGTACAACTACGTGCAGTTGGATGGCGTGATCGCCAAGGCCAGAGAGAACCACATGCACGTGGTCCTGATCTGGTTCGCGAGCTGGAAGAACGGCACGTCCAGCTTTGCGCCGTACTGGGTGAAGAAGGACTATCAACGGTTCCCGCGGATCCAGATCAATGATGGCAAGACCGTCTCCCTCTCCGGGCCGCTGGAGCTGCTGAGCACCTTCGGCGACGAGACGCGCGACGCGGACGCAAAGGCCTTCGGCGCGCTGATGAAGCACGTCGGCGAGGTGGATGGGACCGAACATACGGTGTTGATGGTCCAGGTGGAGAACGAGGTGGGCGTGCTGCGCGATACGCGCGACCGGTCTCCGGCGGCCAACCGCGCCTTCGCCGGGCCGGTCCCGGCAAAGCTGATGCAGTATATGGAAGCGCACAAGGATTCGCTCATCCCGGAGTTCCGCGATGTGTGGGCGGCCAACGGATATAAGAAGTCCGGCACATGGGAGGAGGTCTTTGGGCCGGGCAAGCCGGCGGACGTGGTGATTCCCATCCAGACCACCAGCCCGCCGATGAGTGCGCTGGAACACCAGAACAGTTGGCAGAGCCTGCACTGGCCGTCGGACGAGATCTTCATGGCGTGGAACTATGCTCTCTATCTGCAGAAGGTGGTGGAGACGGGCAAGGCCGCGTACAACATTCCGATGTTCGTGAACGGATGGCTGCAACAGGCCAATCACGCGTGGCCGGGCAGCTTCCCCAGCGGCGGGCCTCTGCCGGAGGTGCATGACGTATGGCGGGCGGGCGCGCCCAGCGTGGACATCCTGGCGCCCGATCTTTATCTGGAGTACTTCGACGAGGTGTGCGAACGCTTCACGCGCAGCGGCAACCCGCTGTTCATTCCCGAGACGAGCACCAACCCGGCCAATGCGATTGTTGCCGTGGGCAAGTACAACACCATCGGCTTCTCGCCGTTCGGCATCGACGGCAACCGGCCGATCGGGGCGGACCTGGCGGGAACCTACTCCATGCTGGAGCAGCTTGCGCCGATGATCCTAGCGCGGCAGGGCACGGACGCCGTGACCGCGGTGCGCATGAGCCAGGGAGACGCGCCCAAGAGCATCAAGCTGGGCAATTACACGCTGACGTTCACCTACACGGGCCGGAATACGCGGCTTCCGCCGCAGGCCCGCGGACAGTCGGTTGGCTCACCTCCGCCGCCGGGCGCCGCGCCGGTGAACCCCAATGAAGCCCCGCCGGAGGCCGCGGCCGTGCTGATTGCAACCGGCCCCGACGAGTACTACTTCGGCGGCGGCGGAATGCGCGTGGACTTCGCGCCCACCACGCCCGGCCCCGGCAATGTGGGCCTGGGAGATGTGCAGGAGGGCAAGTTTGTCGACGGCAAGTTCGTAGTGACACGGCAGATTGCCGGCGACGACGACGCACAGGGAGAGATCCTGGTGCTGCGTCCCAACAACATCGTGCGGGTGACGCTGTACCGCTATCCATAGAGGCGGCGCAATGCTGCTTTAGTTGTAGCAATGGCCTCGCAGATCGACTTCAGTGCAATGGCGCTGGGGACAACTGCCGAGGCCATTGTTGTCTCAGGTGGGCGGCGGAGCTACTGATAGCGTCAGTGTTTTCGGTACTTCCAAGCAAATTCAGGGGGAAGTTGTGTGTTCAATATTGCTCACTGGAAATCATCTTGCATATTTTGAATTCCCTTTTCGGGACTGGACACTAGATTGGCACCAATAATGTTGCATCAATCTGTGGAAAAGTAGTCCCGCAAGGTGGATTCTACACATCAGACCGATCTGAGTGCTTATTAGACGGTCGCAGAGAACCATCTTGTAGCCCTGGGTCTGATGAGCGTGGATTGCTGGACAGGGTTTGGGGGGGATTTTATGCGAGTGCTAGTTGTGGAAGACGATCGTTCATTGGGGGCATTTCTAAAGTCCGGCCTGGAGACGGAAGGCCATCGGGTGGAGTGGGTGGAAGACGGTGAGGCCGCGCTGGCATGGGCCGCGGCAGAGCATCCGGAGCTGGTGCTGCTGGACCTGAGTCTGCCGAAACTGGATGGCATGGAGGTGCTGGCGGAGATGCGGGCGCGGCATGACGACGCATCGGTGCTGGTGCTGACCGGACGCAGCGATCTCCATGTGCAGGTCGAATGCCTGGATATGGGGGCGGACGATTGCCTGCTGAAGCCGTTCAGCTTCTATGAGATGACGGCGCGCTGCAGGGCGTTGCTGAGGCGGAGGGAGCAGTTTGCCGACCCGGTGCTTCGCCATGGCGATCTGGAACTGCACCGGATCGAGCACACGGTGGCGCGCGCAGGGCGGACGATCGAGTTGACGGCGAAGGAGTTTGCGCTGCTGGAGTTCCTGATGCTGCATCGCGGCGAAGCTGTCTCGCGCGGCCAGTTGCTGACCGAGGCGTGGCAGATGCCGGCGGAGTCGGGCACGAATGTGGTGGATGTGTACATCAACTACCTGCGGCGCAAGCTGGATGGAGGAGAAGCTCATGATGCACAAGCGGAGTTGATCGAGACGGTGCGCGGAATGGGATACAGGCTGGGAGGCCTGAGTCGCAATCCCGCGACGCGGGCGACCGGCCAGTCGTGCCCTGTTCACAGGCCCGCGTACGCATAGACGCTACGCTCGCCCACAGAGAGCGCGGCATCCTTCTCTTTCAAACTCCTTCTTCGAATTCTTGCTTTCGTTCGATCGCGGGCGGGCGGAGGCAGGATTGAGGGTGAGCGGAGGCAGGGACTACGGCGAATTTGCCTGAGCAACATGAGATTCCCGCATGGCCGGAACACAGAGCAGTAAACTTCGGGTCGCGTTTATGGGCTATGGACTGGGCAGAGAGAACATCGGAAACAAGGCAGCGGTGAGGACAGTGTTGCTGGCCAGCGCGGATGCAGACCTGAGGGCGCGTCTGCGGCAGGAGCTGACGGCGCTTCGCTGGCAGGTGCGCGAGGCGGCAGGCGGCGCGGAGGCGATGGCGCTGCTGGAGGCCGAGGGCGCGGAGGCGATGGTGCTGGACAGCGCGCTGCCCGATCTGGAGGTGAGTGAGTTCGCCTCAGAGATGCGCATCCGGCATCCGGTGATGGAGCTGCTGCGGATGGATGGAATCGTGGACGAGGCGGGAGGGCGCAGCCCACGCAGAAACGAGCTGCTGCACGCGTTGCGCCAGGCACAGCAGGACGCACATGGCCCCCGCGGCGCGGGCGAGAGCGCGGCGTGGGCGCTGTCACCGGTGGCGGTGCCGCAGATCTCCGCCGCAGACCGGCTGGCCCCAGGGGACAGGCGCGCGGCCGCCGCGCAGGAGGTGGCAGCAGTGCTGCGGTCGCGCAACGCGGCGTGGATCGAGACGAGTTGGCGCACAACCGGGATGAAAGAGGACGCACTGGGAATGGCCAGGCCGGAAGTGGCCAGGCCGGAAGCGGCTGGACTAAAGACGGCTGGCCCGAAATCAATCCGGCCGGCAAAGGTTGGACACAAGACAGACGGCCCCGCAATGGTTGCGACGAAGCGGCCGCTGCAGACCTTCGTCTTCGACGAGGAGAGGCTGGAGATCGTGCCGCGCGCGCTGCCAATGCCGCTGCCGGAGATGGTGGGCGAAAGTCCCTTGATGTTGGAGCTGGCGCGACTGGTGCGGCTGGTTGCGCCGCGGACGTCGACGGTGCTGATCGAGGGCGAGACGGGCACGGGCAAGGAGCTGGTGGCACGCGCGGTGCATCAGTTGAGCACGCGCTCCAACAAGCCGTTCGTGGTGCTGAACTGCGCGGCGATTCCCGAGACCCTGCTGGAGGCTGAGCTCTTCGGGCACACGCGGGGCGCATTCACCGGGGCGGTGCAGTCGCGCACCGGGAGGATTGAAGCGGCCCACGGAGGGACCCTGTTTCTGGACGAGATCGGCGAGATGCCGCTGGGCTTGCAGACCAAGGTGCTGCGCTTCCTGGAGTCGGGCGAGCTGCAACGCGTGGGCGACAACGAGCTCATCCGCGTGGAGGTGCGGGTGATTGCGGCGACCCACGAGCCGCTGCAGCAGCGCGTCGACGAACACGCATTCCGGCTGGACCTGTATCACCGGCTGGCTGTCTTTCCGGTCGCGGTGCCGGCGCTGCGCGAGCGGATGGAGGACGTATTGCCGCTGGCGGCGCACCTGCTCGCAAAGCTGGGCAAGGAGATGCCGGTGAAGCGGCTTTCGGCCGGCGCGGCGGCGAGGCTGATGGAGCACGACTGGCCCGGCAATGTGCGCGAGCTGGCCCACGTGCTGGAGCGGGCAACCATTCTAGCGGAAGACCGGCGGGAGATCGCGCGCGAGGAGGTCCGGTTCTAGGCGACACGTCCCTCCAATGCCTGACACCGATTTACACCGGCAAGCACCGATTGAAACAAAATCGATAAAAGAAACTAGGATGGGGCATTTTTCTCAGTCATCTGTGTGAATCACAACTGAAAATTGTTTGTCTATTATATTTTTTGTCTTTCGACTGTCCTTGTTCTTTGTCTTAAATCCGTTCTTGTTCTTGATCGGTGCTTGCCGGTGCAAATCGGTGTTAAGCATTACGGTGTTAAGCCTTTCTCACGCAGCTTCGTTTATCCTGTCTAAATGACCGACAAGCCCTCATTCTGCTGGCACGGCAAGCGCGTCTTTCTCACCGGACACACCGGCTTCAAGGGCGGATGGCTCGCGTTGTGGCTGGCCAAGCTGGGGGCCGAGGTCCGCGGCTACTCGCTCGACCCCGCGACCGAACCCAATCTGTTCACCGTGGCGCGCGCCGGCGCGGGGCTGGACGATGTGCGCGGCGACATCCGCGACGCAGCCGCGCTGGAATCCGCGCTGCACTCGTTTGCTCCCGAGGTTGTCTTCCACCTGGCCGCGCAGCCGCTGGTGCGCCTCTCCTACGACGATCCCATTCTCACCTACGAAACGAATGTGATCGGGACGGCGCGCGTGCTCGATACCATCCGGCGCACGCCGACGGTGCGCGCCGTGGTCTGCGTGACCACCGACAAGTGCTACGAGAACAAGGAGTGGATCTGGGGCTACCGCGAGAGCGATCCGCTGGGCGGCTACGACCCGTATTCCAGCTCGAAGGCATGCGCGGAGCTGGTGGCGGCGGCTTATCGCCAGTCGTACTTCCCTGTTGCAAAGCTGGGCCAGCCCGGCGGCCACTCAACCGCCCTGGCCACCGCGCGCGCTGGAAATGTGATCGGCGGAGGCGACTGGTCGGCTGACCGGCTCATTCCGGACCTGGTGCGCGGCTTCCTGGCCGGCGAGGCCGTGCGCATTCGCCGGCCGCAGGCCATCCGCCCCTGGCAGCACGTTCTGGAGCCGCTGCACGGCTACATCCGCCTGGCCGAGCGGCTCCTTGCGCCCAAGCGCGATCAGGCCGCGCGGTACGCGACGGCGTACAACTTCGGACCATCGGACGACGACGCGCGGCCAGTTGGGTGGATCGCCGGGAAGATGGCGGGCTTCTGGGGCGAGGGAGCGAAATGGATTCTCGATCCCGACCCCGGCGTGCACGAGGCGGGCACCCTGAAGCTGGACGCCAGCCGCGCCCGCGCCGACCTGGGATGGACGCCGCGCCTGCGCTTGGAGACCGCGCTGGAATGGATCGTGCAGTGGACCCGCGCATGGCAGGCCGGGGCCGATATGCACGCCTTCACGCTGGGCCAGATCGAAGCCTACGAATCGCTCCTGCAACCCGTCAAGGAATAGGCAACCCATCCCCATGCAAATCCTTCGCCGCAGCCTGCTCAGCCTGCTCGCCGCCAGCGCACTCACGGCGCAGGTTGGTCTCATCGCCCAGTCGCCTGCCCCGGGCAAAGCCGCAGCCGCTGCGCCCGCGAAGATTCCTGCACTCTTCCTATCAGACATTCACCTGGATCCCTTCGCCGACCCGGGCAAGGCTGCGAGGCTGAACGCGGCGCCCGCCACCGAGTGGCCCGCGATCCTCTCCGCGCCCGACTCGCCCACGCAGGCGAAGGAGATCGCCGCGCTGCAAGAGGCCTGCCCCACGCGCGGCATCGACACACCGTATGTCCTGTGGCAGTCGGGCCTGACGGCGATTCGCGCCGACGCCGCGCGCGCCCGGTTCATCACGCTCAGCGGCGATCTGCTGGCCCACTCCTTCGACTGCAAGTACAAGGCGCTGCTGCCCACGGCAACTCCCGCCCAGTTTCTTGATTTCACCGAAAAGACTGTGCGCACGATCGTCACCACGCTGCGCGCGGCGCTGCCCGGCGTTCCGCTCTACCTTGCGATGGGCAACAATGACTCCGGCTGCGGCGACTATCAGCTCGACGCCGCGCACGACGCATTCCTCGGCTACACCGCCAAGGTCGTCGCCGAATCCCTCTCCGCAAGCCTCTTCGATCAAGACCGCGCCGCCGTTCTGAGCGACTTCGCCGCCGGTGGCTATTACAGCGTTCCGCTGGCCGGGGTGCCGCATACGCGCCTGCTTGTCCTCGACGACCTATTCTTCTCCGCCAATTACTCCACCTGCTCCGGCCAGCCCGACCACGCACCGGCAGCCGCGCAACTGGCATGGCTCGCCGGGCAGCTCTCCTCCGCGCGCCAGCACAACGAGCGCGTCTGGGTGATGGGGCACATCCCTCCCGGCGTCGATCTCTACTCCACCGCGCGCAACTCCGCCAACGTCTGCGCCGGGGCCAGGCCGCGGATGTTCCTCGCCTCCGAATCGCTCGCCGAGCTGCTGGCGCGCAACGCCGACGTGGTCCGGCTGGCGCTCTTCGGCCACACCCACGACGACGAGATGCGCCTGCTGACGCCCGACGATGGCCCGCAGGCACGAATCACAGCGATATCCGGCGTCCCGGTCAAAATTGTCGCCTCCATCAGCCCGGTCAACGGCAACCGGCCCACCTTCACGCTGGCCTCCATCGACCCCGCCACCGCGACGCTCGCCGACTACACCGTCTTCATGGCATCGAACCTCAGCGGCGTCGCCGCCAAATGGGCGCCGGAGTACACCTACTCGACCACCTACCACCAGCGGGCCTTCGACGCAGCCTCGCTGGCAAAGCTGATCCGCGGCTTCCAGTCCGACCCCTCTGCCAAATCCCCGGCCAGCCAGGCAACCCTGCGCAACTACTTCCCCGGCGACATCTCGCGGGCAATCCAGTTCGCGTGGCCGCAGTACGCCTGCACACTGGAGCACGACAGCGCACGCAGCTTCGCCGCCTGCGCCTGCGCCGCCACAAAGTAGCTGCGCGAAGCCGCAAGACACAGGCAGCCTCGACCATGTTGCTCAACAGGTGCTACGATTTTCCGGTTGAAACAGATTAACTCCACACCATAAGGAAACCCATGCGCAGCGTCACCGGCCCTCTTCTCGCCCTTGCTCTCATACTCCCAGTCGCGCGCGCCCAGACCGCGCCATCGGCCGCACTGCCCGCGCCACCGGCAGCCGCGCCCGCCTCGCCGGCAGCGCCACGGCGTCCTGCCCCGCCACAGCAACCCACGTTTCCAATCCCGCCGGCGCTGAAGGGGACGGTGACCTTCGCCTGCGGCCAAGGGAAGAACGGGGGGATCTCTCTCTTCGCCGACACTTTCTACTCCGAGACCTCAGCCGGCTGGGACCGGAACCTGGGGCCCGCTCCGAAGGTGGACAACGGGACCTGCTCGTCCGACAAGCCCTTCTTCTTCTCCATCCCGGTCCCCGAAGGCAACTACCGCGTGAAGATCCTGTTCGGCGGCCCGGCGGAGACGGTCGTCACCGTCCGCGCCGAGGCCCGCCGGCTGATGCTGGAAAAGGTTGCCGTCAAGGCCAACTCCACGCTGGAAAAAGACTTCGACGTCAACGTCCGCGTACCAGAGTTCAAGAACCCCGACGGCACCCCCAACCGCGTCCGCCTCAAACAGCGCGAGTTTGGCAACCTGAACTGGGACAATAAGCTCACCCTGGAGTTCAACGGCGCCAACCCCAGCTTCCACGCCTTCTCCATAACGCCTCTGGAGAGCCATGACGATGTCGTGGTCTATCTGGCCGGCGACTCCACCATGGTCGATCAGGACAGCGAGCCCTGGGCCTCCTGGGGGCAGCAGCTTCCGCGCTTCTTCCAGCCCGGCGTGGTGATCGCCAACAACGCCGAGTCCGGCGAGACCTCCGCGTCGTTCCAGGGCGAGCAGCGCTTCGCCAAGATCATGTCCGTCATCAAGACCGGCGACTTCTTCTTCATGCAGTTCAACCACAACGACCAGAAGCCCGGCGCCGTGCCGCTGGACAAGTACAAGCAGATCCTCACCGACTTCGTCACCCAGGTGCGGGCCAAGAATGCCATACCGGTGATTGTGACCGCGCAGCACCGCAGGAGCTTCGACGCCAGCGGCCACATCACCAACTCGCTGGGCGATTATCCCGCCGCCGCGCGCCAGGTGGCCGCCGATACCCACACCTATCTCATCGACCTGACCGCCATGAGCGAGGTGCTGTTCGAAGCCATGGGCGACGAGGGCAGCAAGCACGCCTTCATGTACTTCCCGGCCAATACCTTCCCCGGCCAGAACAACGCCTACGCCGACAACACCCACTTCAACGGCTATGGGGCGTATGAGCTGGCGCGCTGCATCGTCAACGGCATCCGCGAGAACAAGATGTACATCGCCGCGCACCTCGATCCCGCGGTGCCGGTCTTCGATCCCGCCAAGCCCGACCCGTTTGCCACGTTCTACCTGCCTCCCACGCCTGCGCAGAGGAAGGAAGACCCCACGCAAATCCCGCAGGCCAACCTGAAATAATCGTCAGCCAGAGGTATGCATCAAAACGAGTGCCCCATGATCTGCGCAGCTCATTGCGCCTATCGTGGGGCTTTTCACTTCTGAGACCCCACCAATGAGCGGTACAGCTCGACGGTCTGGGCGGCGATTGCCTCCCAGGCGAAGGTCTCTTCGACGCGCTTGCGGCCGGCTGCGCCCATCTGCGCGCAGAGGGATGGGTTGGCCATCAGCTCGGCGATGCGCGCGGCCAGATCGCGGGCGAAGCGGTCTGCGTCGAGCGGGAAGCCGGTGACTGGATCGGCGTCGAAGGGAACCAGCCGCCCGGTGACGCCATCGACCACCACCTCCGGAATCCCGCCCACCGCGCTGGCCACCACGGGAGCGCCGCAGGCCATCGCCTCCAGGTTGATGATGCCGAACGGCTCATAGACCGAGGGACAGCAGAAGACGCGGCAGTTGGAGTAAAGCTTGATCGCCTCTTCCTTGGTCACCATCTTCTCGATCCAGACGATATTTCCGCCCGCGGCGCGCGCTGCCTCCACATGCACGCGCATCTCCTCCTCCATCTCCGGGGTGTCGGGCGAGCCCGCGCAGAGAACCACCTGCATTCCGGCGGGCAGATGCCTCACTGCGTCCACCAGATGCACCACGCCCTTCTGGCGCGTGATCCTGCCGACGAACAGAACGTAGGGCACGGACGGATCGACACCGTACTTGACCAACGCTTCGGTCGCCGAGGTCTTGCGGTACTGGGCCACGTCGATGCCGTTGTAGATGACATGCACGCGGGAGGCGTCCACCTCGGGGTAGGCGCGTAGAATGTCTGTCTTCGTCCCATTCGACACGGCGATGATCGCGTCCGCGTCGAGGATCGCCGTGCGCTCCATCCAGGAGCTCATCGCGAAGCCGGAGCCGAGCTGCTCCTCCTTCCACGCGCGCAGCGGCTCCAGCGAGTGGGTTGTCATCACAAAGGGAATCCCATAGAGCTTTTTGGCCAGAAAGCCAGCCATCGCCGCGTACCAGGTGTGGGTATGCACGATGTCGATCTTGCCCAGCTCCTTCATCTGCGAGAGGTTGAGGGCCAGCGCATCGACGGCGGCGGTGAACTTGGCATCGCACCCCGCCGAGACCTCTGGCGGCGGCATCTGACCGCGAACATGCAGGTTGCCCGCGTCGAGCCGCTGCGCGCCCCAGCAGTGGACCTCGACCTCGATGCGCCGGGCGAGCTCGCGGCCCAGGTACTCCACATGCACGCCCGCGCCGCCATACACATCGGGCGGATACTCCCGCGTTATCAAGCCAACCCGCATCCCTCACCCCACTCTGAAAAACTCGTTTCCTCGCAACAGAATACGCCTTGAAAGATGCGGCCCCAATGGACTACCGTGATTCGGCGGCCGGAGCAGAGACAAGACCACCGGCAATCGTGAATAATGGGCCACGGCGAAACTCGCCACGCGCGGCAGCCGTCTCTCAATCGAACCCCGCCGCACAGGAACCGACGATCCAGTTTGCAACCGTCCCAACCGCCAGCTTGGAGAACCCCATGAACCAGCATTCGCTCCTGCAATCCATGCGCACCCTCGCCACTCGCACGCTGCTCGCCTCTCTGCTAACTTCTATCGCATTCGCGCTGGTGCTTGCTCCCGCGTGCAGCGCGCAGGCCGCGGCGAAGCCCGCCGCCGCGCAGAAGCCATCGGCATCGGTGGCGCAGACTGGCGCGCCGTCCATCGCTTCCCTGCGCGCGGGGTTCGCCAATCCGCCGAACGAGGCGCGGCCTATGGTTCGCTGGTGGTGGTTCGGCACGGCGGTGGTGAAGCCGGAGATACTGCGCGAGTTGCAGCAGATGAAGGCCGACGGCATTCAGGGGGCCGAACTGGCCTTCGAGTATCCCCAGGTGCTCGACGACCCGGCCAAGGGACTGAAGAACCTGCCCTTCCTCTCGCCGGAGATGCTGGACGACGTGGCCTACGCACAGGCGGAGGGACGCAAGCTGGGGCTGCGCATCGACCTGACGCTCTGCTCCGGCTGGCCGTACGGCGGCCCCAAGACGACGCTGGCCGAGGCGGTGACGCGCATCCGCGTGGCACAGGTCGCGGTGCCCGCCGGCGCAAGCTCGGTCGCCGCGCCTTCACTCGCCGAGGGTGAGTCGCTCATCGCGACCGACATCGCCGAGATCGTCGCAACGCCGGCTGTTCCTGCCGCTGCGCCTGCCCGTGAACCGGGCGGCGCAGGAACATTTGCCGGCCGCGGAGGACGCACCGCAGGCCCGCCTCCGCCAGCGTATGACGCTGCCTCCGCCAAGCCACTCGTCGTCACTGGCACGAGCGCCGCCGTCACGCCCTCCGACAAGCCCCGCACCGCACTGTTCTTCATTCTGGGCCACACCAAGCAGCAGGTGAAGCGGGCCGCCGTGGGGGCGGAGGGCTACGTGCTCGATCCCTTCTCGCATGTTGCGGTGGCCGACTACCTGAAGGACGTCGGCGGGCCGCTGATCGGCGCGTTTGGAACCACGCCGCCCTACGCCATCTTCTCCGACTCGCTGGAAGCCTATGGCGCGGACTGGACCCCGAACCTTCCCGCCGAGTTCCAGAAGCGGCGCGGTTACGACCTGATCCCCCACCTGCCGGAGCTGGCCGCCGGAGGCAGCGTTGCCGCAGACAACGTGCGCCACGACTACGGCAAGACCCTGACCGAGCTGATCGACGAGAACTACCTGACGCAGATGACCGCCTGGGCGGTGGCGCATCACACCAGGTTCCGCTCGCAGACCTACGGCGAACCGGCCGTGGACTTCTCCAGCCAGAACCTGGCGTCGCTGGCGGAGGGCGAGGGCCCGCAGTGGCGCGCCTTCTCCACCCTGCGCTGGGCCACCTCCGCCAACCACGTATACAACCACGTCGTCACCTCCGGCGAGACCTTCACGTGGCTGCACTCGCCGGTCTTCCGCGCCATTCCGCTGGACATGAAGACCGAGGCGGACATCGACTTCATCATGGGCGAGAACCAGATCATCTGCCACGGCTGGGGCTACTCCGCGCCTCCGGGCGAGGTGCCTGAGCCGGGCTGGAGCCTCTACGCCGCGGCGTCGTTCAACAACCACAACCCGTGGCACCCGGTGATGCCCGCCGTGACGGCGTACATCGGGCGAATGAGCTACCTGATGCGCCAGGGCAAGCCCGCCAACCAGGTGGCCATCCTGCTGCCCACCGACGACGCGTGGGCCACCTTCGCGCCGGCACGCACCTCGGTGACCGCGGACATGGGCCGCTACGTCACTCCGGCGATGATGTCCACCATCCTCTCGGCGGGCTATAACGTGGACTACATCGACGCCAAGGCCATCGACAAGCTTGGCGTCGGCTCGCACCAGGTCCTCATTCTGCCGAACATGGAGCGCATTCCTGTCGAAACGCTGAAGAAGATCGCCGCGTACGTCAAGTCCGGCGGCAGTGCCATCGCCGTGGGCCACCTGCCCACGCTCACCCCCGATGGCAAGCCGCTGGGCGATGCGGGTGCGGACACCTCCGAGATTATTCTTGTTCCCGATGAGGCCAGCCTCGCCCAGGCGCTGCATAACGCGGCCAAGCCGGACTTCCAGATCAGCGCCACAGACGACGCAACCGTCACTCATCTCGGCTTTATTCGCCGCAAGCTGGCTAACGCCGACATCTACCTGGTGGTCAACACATCCAACCAGCCCATCGATACTTCCGCGACCTTCGCCACCAGCCACAAGTTCGCCGCAGAGTGGGATGGCGACACGGCGGCGGCTTCCGCTGCCTCGGCAACGGCGCAGCCCATCCAACTGGTTGCCTACGGCTCGCGCGTCTTCGTCTTCAGCGATACGCCGTCTGCCGCCAAGCCCGCGCCCACCCCGGAGAAGCAGCTCGCCGACCTGAGCAACGACTGGAAGGTCGACTTCACGGGCCTCAACAAGAGCGTCGATGAAGCCACGCCCACCGACTGGACCGCCGATCCCACGACGGTCCACTACTCCGGCGAGGCCGTCTACACACGCAACTTCACGCTGGCCGCCGCGCCCACCGGGCCGGTCTTCCTTGAGGTTGACGGCGGCAATGCGACGCCAATTCCCGCTCGCGCGGCGCACTCCTACGCCTTCTACGATCCGCCGGTGCAGGCAGCCGCGCTGGTCACCATCAACGGAAGATCGGCGGGAGCGCTGTGGCATCCGCCCTACCGGCTCAACGTCTCCAAACTGCTCAAGCCGGGCGTGAACCACATCGAGATCGATGTCTACAACACCGCGCTCAATGCCTGGTCTGCCCTGCCGCCGCACGACTACAAGCCGCTGATCGCCAAGTACGGCGACCGCTTCCAGATGCAGGACCTCAACCTGGTCGCGCCCATCTCCTCCGGTCTGCTCGGCCCCGTCCACCTCGTCACCACGGAGACCAAATGAACAGCACGCAGCAAACCATCCATCCGGGTGCCCCATCCTTCGCGCTCTTTGCGAAGGGTGGGTTGAAAAACGTCAGTAGGCTGCTCCTTATCCTTCTCACTCTTGCCCTCGCCGCCACATCCTTTGCTCACGCCGCACAGAAGACCTTATTGGTAAACGACTTCGGAGCCCGAGGTGACAGTACTACTTTAGATACCGTCGCCATCCAGAAGGCGATCGACAAAGCCGCGCGCAAGAAGGAGATCGTCAGCTTCAAGCCGGGAACCTACCTGACCGGGGCGATCTTCCTCAAGTCCGGTGTAACGCTGGACGTTCCCGAGGGCGTCACGCTCACCGGCTCGCAGCACATCGAGGACTACCCCGAGCTGCCCACGCGCATCGCGGGGATTGAGATGACGTGGCCCACGGCGATGATCAACATCCGCGACGCGCACGACGTGACGCTGACCGGCAAGGGCACCATCGACGGCAACGGGGCCGTGTGGTGGAAGGTCTACAACGACCTGCGCGCCGTGTACACGCCCAAGGGCCTGCGCTGGGCCTCGGACTACGACGCCAAGCGCGTGCGGCTCAGCCTGATCCAGAACTCGTATAACGTCCACTTCGGCGGCGGAATCACGCTGAAGCGCTCCGGCTTCTGGACCGTGCAGGTGCTCTACTCGCACGACGTTGTGATCGACGGCGTCACCATCCGCAACAACGAGGGCGGGCGCGGGCCATCGACAGACGGCATCGACATCGACTCGTCGCGCGGGATCGACGTCTCCCACGCCGACATCGACGCCAACGACGACGCGCTGTGCCTCAAGAGTGGCCGCGACTCCGATGGGCTGCGCGTGAACCGCCCCACCTACAACATCAAGGTCCACGACTCCGTCATCCGTCGCGGCGCCGCCGCCGTCACCATCGGCAGCGAGACCTCCGGCGGATTCCACAACATCGAGGTGTGGAACCTGACCGCCGAGGCAGGCGTCCCCAACGGCGTCCTCTTCAAGAGCGCCCACACCCGCGGCGGAACGGCCACCGACATCCGCATCCACGACCTCACGCTCACCGGCGTCGCCACTCCCATCTCGATGACGATGAACTGGAACCCCGCCTACAGCTACGCCGTGCTGCCGCCGGGCACCGACATGAAAACCATGCCCCCCTACTGGGTGCCGCTCACAACGCCCGTCCCGGAGGCGCAGGGCCGGCCGCACTTCTCCGGCGTGCACATCTGGAACATCAAAGCCACCGGCGCGCGGCGGGCCTTCTCGGTGGAGGCCTACAAGGACGCACCGCTCACCGACTTCAAGTTCGACCACATCGACATCCAGGCCGCCAGCGCGGGCTCCATCGCCGACGCCAAGGACTGGAGCTTCTCCGACGACAAGTTCACCTTCGCCGACGGCAGCGCAGTGAAGGTCACCGACTCGACCAACGTCACCGGCCTGCCCGCGGCAGCAGCCCCAGCGCCCACTGCCACTGCGGCTCCAGCACACTAGCCGCTCCACGGGCCGCCGCGTCGATTATCCTTAGCGCAGACGGAAGATGATGCGCAAGCCCAAACTCGGCCAGAACTACCTCATCGACGAGCCCGCGCGCCAGGCCATCGCCGCCCCGCAAGGCCCTCAGTCCTCACTCACTTCAACTCTGCGCCTTGCACTCCTCTTCGCAGTCGTCAAGCTGGCCTTCCAGTTCGCCCTCACCCTTTGGACCGAGCACATCGGCTACGGCTACTTCCGCGACGAGTTCTACTATCTGGCCTGCGGCCGCCATCTCGCCTGGGGATACGTCGACCACGGCCCCATCGTCGCCCTCCAGTCCCGGGTCGGCGAACTTCTCTTCGGCGACTCCGTCTTCGCCATCCGCATCCTCTCCGCCGCAGCCGGCGCCGCGACTGTCTTCCTCACCGGCGTCCTCGCCTGGGTGCTCGGTGGCCGCCGTCCTGCACAAGCCCTCGCTATGTTCGGCCTTATCCTTTGCCCGCAATTCATCGGCACTGACGGCTACCTATCCATGAATTCCTTCGAGCCAGTCTTCTGGATGAACTGCGCGCTCGCTCTCCTGCTGCTGCTACGGGGCTTCTCGCAGCGCCTCTGGTGGCCTATCTTCGGAATCTCCGCGGGCATCGGCTTGCTCAACAAACCCTCCATGGCCATCTTCCTCGTAGCAGTCGCTCTGGGCCTGTTGCTCACGCCCGAGCGCCGGATACTCCGATCGCGCTGGGCCGCAGTGGGCATCGTTCTGCTGTTGGCCATCCCACTGCCTAACCTCCTCTGGCAGATCCACAACCACTGGCCCACCTACGAGTTCCTGCACAACGGTGAGGTCAACCACAAGAACATCGTCCTCGGCCCACTCCGCTTCTTCCTTGCGCAGTTCGCCAACCTGGGCCCGATCAACGCTCTGCTTTGGATCCCCGGCGCAGTCGCTCTGCTGCGCGCCAAGTCCATCCGCAAGACGCACTGGCTCGGCCTCGCCTACCTCATCTTCTACCTCTTCATGTTCGCGCTGCACGCAAAGGACTACTACCTCGCCGCGATCTATCCCATGCTCTTCGCCGCCGGCGCCGTCGCCTGGGAGCACCGGTTTGCCGCCTCAAATGCAATCCAGCGTAACCGCATCGCAGCCTTCCCCCTCTTCGAATCCATCCTGCTCATCACTGGCCTCATCATCCTTCCCATGAGTTCGCCCGTCTTGCCTCCCGCTGCCTGGGTCCGCTACACCACGGCACTCCATCTCCACGGAGACAAGATGGAGACCGCCGCTACCGGCCCGCTCCCGCAGTTTTACGCCGACCGCTTTGGCTGGGACCAGGAGGTCGGCATCGTTGTCCGGGCTTTCAGCTCACTTACCCCCTCCGATCAGCGCCGCGTCTGTATCTTCAGCAGCAACTACGGCGAGGCCGGCGCAATCGACCTGCTCGGCCCGCGTCTGGACCCGCATCTGCCCCCTGCCATCAGCGGCCATAACAACTACTGGCTCTGGGGCACGCACGGATGCGACACCAACCTCGTCATCGCCGTCATCTCCGACTCCCCGAAGCAACTCGCAAAAAAATACGAATCCGTAACTATCGTCGGCCGCATGGACGACCCCTACGCTATGCCCTTCGAGCATCGCAACATCTATTTACTCCGCAACCGGCGGCCCTCAGCTTCCTTCGAATGGGCGGATGAGAGGTTTTATTTCTAATCGGAGAATCCACCTCCAGCCTTCGTTGCTGCCGGCAATGCTCTACACTCGTCCTTGTGAAGAAGCCCAAACTCGGCCAGAACTTTCTTGTTGACGATGCAGCGCGCCAGTCTATCGCCGACGCGCTGGGAGATGTCTCCGCTCGCACGGTGATCGAGATCGGCCCGGGCCACGGCGCAATTACAGCAATTCTGGCCGCGCGCTGCCGGCGGCTGATCGCCATCGAACTCGACCCAGCGCTGGCCGCGGAGCTGCGCTTCCGCTTTCGCGCGGCTCCGCAGGTTGAGGTAGTCGAGGCCGACGTTCTCGAAGTGGATTTTGCGGCCCTTGTGCTCCCAGGCGAAACCGCCGATGTCGTCGGCAATCTGCCGTACTACATCACATCGCCAATTCTGATGCGCCTCTTTGCCGCCGGGGCCAGCGGCCTGCTGGCGCGCGCCGTGGTGATGATGCAGCGCGAGGTCGCGGACCGGTTGAGCGCCGCGCCCGGCTGCCGCGAGTACGGGCTGCTCTCTGCCACCACGCAGATCAATACCCGCGTGGAGAGGCTGTTTACGCTGCCGCCCGCGGCCTTCTCGCCGCAACCAGAGGTCTTCTCAACGGTGCTGCGGCTGGAGTTTGCCCCGCGCTTCAGCGAGCTAGGCGTGGACGCAGCGGGCTTCGACGCGTTTCTGCGCCGATGCTTCGCGCAGAAGCGCAAGACGCTGGCCAACAATCTGCGCGCCGCCGGGCCCTCAGGCGCGCGCGGCTATACGGCGGGTGAGCTGCGCGCGGCTTGGCCCGCAGCGATTCCACCGCTGGCCCGCGCCGAATCGCTCGCCCTGGAGCCGCTGGCCGCGCTCTACCGCGCGCTCGGCCCGCTTCGCCGAGACGCAGAATAAGCAGCGCGCAGCACATTGCCGCAGCGCCATTCCCGCCTAGCGCGCGTCCGCGGGAACCATCGCCAGCAGCGCGCGCGCCTGCGTTCGCACCCGTTGCATCAGGTCCGCGTCCTGCGCAATCGAACGCAGGGCTGGCGCGATGGTTTGCAACTCGATGGCGTGGCCGTCGGCGACCTCACGAGTGAAGCTCTCCAACTCGGCGTCCAGGCCGAGGCGGTCGTAACGATGCAAGTGCTCCAGCTCGCGCCCATGGTCCATCGTCTCGGCAATCGCCTGAAACAGGTCCGTGAGATCGGAAACGCTCTTGTTCCCGGTGTAGTTGTAGGTGCAGGAATGAGTGGTTCCGGGAGCAGCATAGGTGAGCGTCTTTGTGCCAGAATCCGCCACGTTCTTCGCCTTGGAGGCGCAGGCGATATTGAAGTGGTCGAGTTCATCGGCCAGCGCGAAGACTCTGCGTGTGGTCTGAATGGAGAGCTCAAACTTTTGCTCAAAAACCACGGTCGCAGGCTGCTCCAAAACGCTGCGAACCCCCGGCTCGGCCTGGTCTCCCTTGTAGGTCCCCCGGCCATTCTGGTCGACCGCGAGGGTGAACCGCGGCACCGGCAGGCCCGCCCGCTCAAATACAAAGCTGACTTCAGCCGCTGTCTCCGAAGACCGCTGCGCTCGCAGGATTTGGCCGCAGAAAAGCAGCGGCAAAACGAGTGCGGCGAAGATTGCGCTGCGATGGATTCGGCTCACCGGTCCGCTCCCTGCAACAGGAGCGTCTGCGCAGTGTGAATGTGGCATATCGCAATCGCCAGCGCATCCGCCGCGTCGGGCGAGTCGGGTGGGGCATCGAGCGCGAGAAGGCGCGTCACCATGAACTGGACCTGCTCCTTTGCGGCGAGGCCGTAGCCGGTGACGCACGACTTGATGGAGAGCGGGGCGTACTCCGCAACCGTCAGGCCGCAGGTTGCGGCGGCCAGCATTGCGACGCCGCGCACCTGGCCCAGCTTGAGCGCGGACTTGGCGTTGGCGGAGAAGAAGACCTCCTCAATCGCTACGCAGTCCGGCGCGTGCAGCGTCATCAGCGCGACCAGCTCGGCGTAGACCTGCGCGAGGCGTAGCGGTGTCTTCTCTTTCTTGTTGAGGCGGATGGTCCCCGATGCGACGTGGATCAGCCGCGGCGCGCGCGCTGCGTGGTCCATCTCCACCACGCCGTAGCCGGTGAACTCCGTGCCGCAATCAATGCCAAACGCCCGCATGAGGGAAGTCTATCGCATGGACTACAAGGTTGGGATAGTGAGGGCGGTTCGCCACGACGTTGCTCCAAGAATGAATCCTCTCCCTGAACCGCAAGCCTCTAGGTTGTCAGGTTGTAAATCAATCCAAACGGGTCCCTGACATAACATCGCGGAACATCCGGCTCATCCTTGACGATCTGGCAGCCTCTCTTCACAAGCCGGAGTTTGGCTTCCTCGACGCTCGCAACGGTGATTTCCAGAACTGGCCCTAACGCAGGACCTCGCTCGATGAACAGGTTTATGTGCTCGCCGTGGAGGCTGATCATATGGGGCGCTTGGCCTGTGATCGTGAATCCAAGTTGGCCAACATAGAAAGATGCCGCACTGGCCGGTTCCGGTGTTTGGATAAGGATGTCTGTTCCAAAGCTGTTTGCCACATAGCCTCCTTCGCAATCGCTCATTCCAATCGAGAAGCAACTCCGAAACGCCGAAGAACGAAAAAGTGTAGCACCGCCGCTGCCGAACAGGAAGAGCGGAGGCAGAATTCGTTGCGTCTACAGACCTACTTCGAGATGCCTTCGAGCGGGGAGCTGGCGGTGGCGTAGAGGCGCTTGGCCATGCGGCCGGAGAGGAAGGCCTGGCGGCCAGCGAGGACGCCGTGCTGCATGGCTTCGGCCATGAGGATGGGGTCCTGCGCGGCGGCGATGGCGGTGTTCATCAGTACGCCGTCGAAGCCGAGTTCCATCGCCAGCGTCGCGTCCGACGCGGTGCCTACGCCTGCGTCTACGATCAGTGGAACTTCGTGGATGAGCTCGCGGAGGATGCGCAGGTTGGCGGTGTTCTGTAGGCCGAGGCCGCTGCCGATGGGCGCGCCGAGAGGCATGACGGCGGCGGCGCCCGCGTCGATGAGGCGGCGGGCGTAGACGATGTCGTCGGAGGTATAGGGCAGAACGGTGAATCCCTCCTTCACCAGAACGCGCGTGGCTTCGAGCGTGGCCTGAATGTCTGGGTAGAGCGTGGCCTTGTCGCCGATTACCTCGATCTTGACCCAGTCGGAAAGGCCGACCTCGCGGCCGAGGCGCGCGGCGCGGATGGCCTCGTCGGCGGTGAAGCAGCCGGCGGTGTTGGGCAGAAGGAAGAAGCGTTTGGGATCGATGAAGTCGAGCAGCGACTCGGAGCTGCGGTCGAGGTTGACGCGGCGCACGGCGACGGTGACCATCTCCGCGCCGGAGGCCTCGATGGCGGCGCGCGTCTGCGGGCCGTCCTTGTACTTCCCTGTTCCAACAATGAGACGAGACTTGAACGCGCGACCTGCAATGACGAGAGGTTCCATAGAGACAGTTTACAGTTGCAGGTTGCAGGTTGTCAGTTGCGAGCGGAAACACAAAGCCCACTACAAAAACACAAAGCCCGCACCGGTGGGGCGCGGGCTTTGCGGCGGCGATCTGTTGAGATTGACCTGAGGCGTCCTTGCCCGGACGGCCCTCGGCGCAGGATTGCGGTATCGCCGAACTACTTGCACAGCCAAGAGCAGGACGCTCTAAGCCTCAGTCACCTCACGATGCGTTTTGCTACTATTGCTGTCAATTTTCATAGGCTGGACCATCCTCCTTTCCCGTGTAGATGCAGCGTACGCGAGCGCGCCGGTTGGGGTCAAGTGCGGGCGCGTTCTCTCTTCCACTGCATCTCTTCCGGCGCACCTTTGCTGCAAGGGGGAGATAACCGGCGTTGCCATTCACGGGCCAGCATGGTGAGATGCTGGACATCCAAACTCTCTTTCAGTTTGACCGGTCTTGCAAATTTAGGTATACCTAATTAGGTCAGCCTAAATCAAAGAGATCGGACGCTGCTGGAGTGGCTCGGGCCGGAACTTCGACCGGTAGCGGAACATAACCTTACTCATGAGAATTTTTGCGCCATTCACGCGCGGCTGCGATTATCGCAACTACATGACTCATTCCTCGTGGCGCGGCAAATGGCTGACCGCGACATGCATGGCGGCCGCGGTCTTCGGCATCGTGCGCGAGGCCACGGCGCAGTCGGTGAATCATGTGTTGGCGGATGCGGCGCGGCCGGCCCGCATCCGGCCCATAGCGCAAGTTGCAGCCGAGCAGACGGCGGCACCGACGATGTTTCCCCACCCCGACGACACACGGTACTTCATCGCCGGGCAGGCAAACATCATCTTCCAGGCGCATGGCCCCTTCCACTCGCCGTACGAGGGGACGAACAGCCTGCTGGGACGCGGGGAGTACAAGACGTCGCTGATCGGCACGCTGTATATGGGCGCGGAACTGGTGCGCAATCCGGCGCGCCATCTTGAGGCTATCTACGACGAAGAGTCGGCGGGCGGGCGCGGCATCAGCGAGGCGCTGGGACTGGCCGGATTCACCAACCTGGACGTGGTGCGCAACCCGAGCCTCGGCCCAACTCCCTATATGGCGCGCGTGCAGTTGCATCAGACGATTGGCTTCACCGGCAAAACCGCGGCCTCCGCGCGCGGGCCGTTCGGGCTAGCCACCGAGGTTCCGGAGCGGCGGCTGGAGCTGCGCGTGGGCAAGATGGGGCTGCCGGACTTCTTCGACCTCAACAGCATCGGCACCGACAGCCACTTGCAGTTCATGAACTGGACGACCGACAACAACGGCGCGTGGGACTACGCCGCAGACACGCGCGGCTACACCTACGCCGCTGTCGCGGAGTACGACGACAAGAACTGGTCCGCGCGCTACGGCCTTGCCACCATGCCGACTGTGGCCAACGGCATCAACTTCGATTGGAGCCTGAAGCGCGCCAGCGGCCAGAATATGGAAGTCGAGTGGCGGCATGGATTGCTGGGGACTCTGCTGCCGCCCGAGCGCAAGGGAACAATGCGCCTGCTAGGCTACGTCAACCATGGCAACATGGGCGACTACCGGCAGCAGAACATTAAATACCTGGAGGGCCTGACGCCAACACCGGAGATTACCGCGCACCCGCTACAGAGCACGGTGAAGTATGGCGTGGGGGCCAATATGGAGCAGGAGCTGAGCGACAACCTGCGGATGTTTGGACGCTTCGGGTGGAACGAGGGGCAACACGAGTCCTATGTCTATACCGAGGTCGATCAGACGATCGAGCTGGGCGGCGACTTTGCGGGCAGGCGCTGGGGCCGCGCCAACGACAAGGTGGGAGTGGCGTTCATCTCGAACGCGATCAAGCGAGACCACCAGGCGTATCTGAAGCTGGGAGGGCTGGGATATCTGATCGGCGATGGGAAGCTGAACTACGCGCGCGAAGACATCCTGGAGGGCTACTACACCCTGCAAACCTGGCGCGGCCTCAGCTATGCGCTGGACGCGCAGTACATCGCCCACCCCGGCTACAACCAGGACCGCGGGCCGGTGCTGGTGGAGTCGGTAAGGATGCATGTGGACTTCTGAAATGCAGTTGTAAGTTGCAGGTTTTAGTTGAAGGCAAGCGTGTTGGCGGAACGTATACTTCAAACGTGACCTTGGCATACGTCTTCGAACTGCTCGGATTTGTTCTCGGACTGCTGTTCGGCAGCTTTCTGAACGTGTGCATCTCGCGGCTACCTGCGCATGAGTCCATTGTGAAGCCGCGCTCGCACTGCATGGCTTGCAGCCATCCCATCCGCTGGTTCGACAATCTGCCGGTGCTGAGTTGGATTGTTCTGCGAGGACGATGCAGAGATTGCAAGGCGAGGATCTCGTGGCGCTACCCGGCGATTGAGTTGGCGGTGGGCCTGTGGATATTGGGGATCGTTCGCCATATCCCTATCCCTGCCATCCCTGCCGGGAATTTAGGCTTCTTCGGTTTCTTCCTTATCATTCTCTTCGCCCCCGCACTGCTAATCCACCTTCTCGCCTTGGCCATCCTCGGTTTTCTCCTGATTGGCCTGATGGTGATGGACTGGCAGACGCAGCGGCTGCCGGATGCGTTCACGCTGACCGGGATCGCCATCGGCTTCGCTCTCACATGCGTACAGGCGATCTTCCATTTGCCCAATGAGAGCCCATCAACCCTCATCCTCGGCCGCATTGCTGCGATCGCGGGCGCGGCGATGGTCCTGCTTACGGTGCGCTGGGGCTACAAGGCGCTGCGCAAACGCGACGGCATGGGGCTGGGAGACGTGAAGCTGCTGGCGATGATTGCCGCGTTCCTCGGCTTCGGCCAGACGTTGCTCGCCCTGTTTGCCGGAGTGCTGACGGCCAGCGTCTACGGCATCGTTCTGATGGCGCGCCGGCGGGCCGGCGGCGCCACCAAACTCCCGCTGGGCAGCTTCCTCGCCGCCGGAGGACTCTTCGCGGCTCTCTTTGGGCCGCGAATCATCGTCTGGTACATGGGGCTGTTGCGGTGAGCGTGCTATAGGTCGGGCTTTTAGAGGATGCTGAAAAACTCCGTTTTGCTTAAGGGCACGGGTTCACCCGTGCCGTAAAATGCTTTATTTGCAATACGGCTTTAGCCGCTGAGGGCAGGTTTAAGGCGACACATCGACTTTTTCAGCACCCTCTTTCAGCCCTTTGTCTTCATCCGGACCTCTTCATGGGGCTGCGCCCCATGCTGGTATAGGCCGAACCTTCGGTCCTAGGTTTGCGGGATGGTGATCGTCGTCACTTGATTCGTATGCAATTGGGCGGTTTGCTTGACACTCGACCGCCCCGATTCTAGAGTCAATGTTGGTGATGCAGACAACCCCCTACATCTGGAACTACCTTCCTCTGGCGCTGCATATCGTGTGCGCGCTGGGCATCGCCGCCGGCATGGTGGCCGCCTCCTTTTTCATCGGCAGGCACCGCAACTACCGCATCAAACTGGACCCCTACGAGTGCGGCATGGACCCGGTGGGCGACGCGCGCGGCCGCTTCTCCGTTCGCTTTTACATGGTTGCGATGCTGTTCATCCTCTTCGACGTGGAGGCGGTCTTCCTGCTTCCCTGGGCGGTGATCTTCCGCCGTCTGCCAGCCATAACGGGCTCGCGCATGTTCGGCTTCTGGGAGATGCTGGTCTACCTCGGCTTTGTCGCCGTCGGCCTCTTTTATGTGTGGAAGAAGGGCATCCTCAACTGGTCGTACGACAAGGGTGACCTCTAATATGTACAACCCGGCAAGCGCGCTCATGGGCAAGTCCGCCGTCTTCGAAGCGATGGCGGAGGAACCCGCCGTCGTGGCGCTGGCCGAGCTTGCCACCGACGCAAAGTTCGACCGCAACGAGCTGACCATCACCGTCGCACGCGAGAACATCGTCGCCGCCTGCGAGGCCGTCAAGGCCGCCGGATACAACTTCTTCGAGGACCTCACCGCAGTCGACTGGTATCCCGCAGGAGCCGCGCTTCCAGCTCTCCTACCACATCGTCTCGCACAGCCTTCGCCGGCGGGTGCGGCTGCGCGTCCTGGTCGGCTCAGCCAGCGCCAGCGTTCCGTCGATCACCGCGGCGTGGCCCTCGGCAAACTTTTACGAGCGCGAGGTCTTCGACCTCTTCGGCATCGATTTTCCCGGCCATCCACGCCTCACCCGCATCATGATGCCGGAAGACTGGCAGGGCCATCCGCTGCGCAAGGACTACCCCGTCGAAGGCTACCGGTAAGACAGGTTTGAGGTTCAAGGTACAAGGTTCGAGGCAAAGGCAGGCACCGCAGATGGCACCCAGCGCCGCACCCGACAGGATCACCCCCGGAGTGGAAGACGTCGTCGCCGGCGCCGCGCGCCACGGCAACGCGGGCACGGGCGAGCACTCCATGGTGCTCAACATGGGGCCGCAGCATCCGTCCACGCACGGCGTGCTGCGCATGGTGCTGGAGCTGGACGGCGAGATCGTCGTCTCGCTGGCCCCCGACATCGGCTACCTGCACACCGGCATCGAAAAAACCTGCGAGGCCAAGTTCTACCAGCAGGTCGTCCCGCTGACCGACCGCATCGACTATCTCTGCCCGATGACCAACAACCTGGCGTACTGCCTGGCGGTGGAGAAATTGCTCGGCCTGGAGATCCCCGAGCGCGCCCAACTGCTGCGCGTGCTGCTGAACGAGATCACGCGCATCGAGTCGCACCTGGTCTGGCTGGGCACCCACGCCATGGACATCGGCGCGCTCACCATCTTCCTCTACTGCTGGCGCGAGCGCGAGGCCACGTTGCGCATCTTCGAGGCGGTCAGCGGCCAGCGCATGATGACCAGCTACTTCCGCATCGGCGGTCTGGCATTGGAGCCGCCGAAGGGCTTTTTCGAGACGGTCCAGGCCTTCCTCGACGACATGCCCTCCAAGATCGACCAGTACGAGGGCCTGCTCACCGGCAACCCCATCTGGATGGGGCGGCTGAAGGGCGTGGGCACACTCTCCGCCGCGGACGCGATTGCGCTGGGCGTCACCGGGCCGCCGCTGCGCGCCAGCGGCGTGGACTGGGACCTGCGCCGCGACATGCCCTACTCCGGCTACGAAAAGTTCAAGTTCGATGTGCCCGTCTCCAACGACGGCGATGTGTGGGCGCGATACGTCGTACGCATGTTGGAGATGCGCGAGAGCGTGAAGATATGCCAGCAGGCGATGCAGATGCTGGCCGGCAAGACCGGCCCCATTCGCGCCGACGCGCCCAAGATCGTGCTGCCCGACCGCGAGAAGATGAAGACTGAGATGGAGGCGCTGATCCATCACTTCAAGATCGTGACGGAAGGCTTTGCAGTACCGGCAGGTGAGGTCTACCAGGCCGTCGAAAGCCCGCGCGGCGAGATGGGCTACTACGTCGTCTCCGACGGCACCGCCAAGCCCTACCGCGTCCACATGCGCAACCCGAGCTTCGCCACGTTGCAGGCCCTGGAGACGATGTGCAAGGGACGGCTGATCGCGGATGTGGTTGCGGTGATTGGAAGCATCGATATTGTGCTGGGGGAGATCGACAGATGACGACGAGTAATTGATCGACAGTGTTTTGCTTAAGGGCACGGCTTCAGCCGTGCCGTAATGATGAACAGAAGAAAAGGGCTTTAGCCCCTGAGGTATGAGGTAGGACACATCGCATGAGCACGATTGCCAATTCGATCTTTTCGCCGGAGCTTGCGGCACGCTTTGACAAGCTGGTGACGCTGTACCCGGTGAAGCGCTCGGCGCTCATTCCCATGCTGCTGTACGCGCAGGATGAGGTGGGCTACGTCTCGGAGGCGGCGATTCAGGAGGTCGCGCAGCGGCTGGACCTCACGGACCTCGATGTGCGCTCGGTACTGAGCTACTACTCCATGCTGCGGACGAAGCCCGCGGGCAAATACAACGTGCAGGTCTGCACCAACATCAGCTGCATGTTGCGCGGCGGATACGAGATTCTCGACCACTGCAAGCGGAGGCTCGGCATCGAGAACAAGCAGACCACGGCAGATGGCCAGTTCTCGCTGGAAGAGGTCGAGTGCATCGGCGACTGCTGCTCCGCCCCCGCCATGCAGGTCAACTACGACTTCCACGACGAGCTGACGCCGGCGAAGATGGACGAGATTCTCGACCAGTACGCAGCCGGGCAGACTCCTATCGACGCTGCAAAGGACGGGAAGTAATGCCGCGACTTGTCTCCCATCCCGATGAAGTCATCGTCCTGAAGCGGCGCTTCGGCCAGGGCGCGACCAACATCGACCGGTACATCGAGCTGGACGGCTACGCGGCTGTGCAGAAGGCCATCGCGCAAGGCCCCGATGCGATGCCGGGATGGATCATCGACACCATGAAGGCCAGCGGGCTGCGCGGGCGCGGCGGCGCGGGCTTCCCCACCGGGATGAAGTGGTGCTTCGTGCCGAAGTCCTCGCCCAAGCCGAAGTACGTGCTGGTAAACGGCGACGAGAGCGAGCCGGGAACGTGCAAGGACCACGTCCTCTTCCGCGAAGACCCGCACGCCATCATCGAGGGCGCGATGATCGCGGGACTCGCCATCGGCGCGAAGACCGGCTTCATCTATCTGCGTGGCGAGTATCGGTATCTGCTCAACATCATGGAGCGGGCGGTCGCCGACGCCTACGCACGCGGCTTCCTGGGCAAAAACATCTTCGGGTCGGGGCTTGATTTCGACATCATCACCCAGACCGGCGCGGGCGCGTACGAGGTGGGCGAAGAGTCGGCGCTGATGGAGTCGCTCGAAGGCAAGCGCGGAGTGCCACGCATCCGCCCGCCCTTCCCCGCCGTCGTTGGACTGTACGGCGGCCCGACGATCATCAATAACGCGGAGACCATCGCCAACGTGCCGCACATTCTGCTGATGGGCGGCGAGGCATACGCGCGGCTGGGCACGGAGCGCAACGGCGGCACGCGACTGTTTGGCATCAGCGGCCATGTAGAACGGCCCGGCGTGTATGAGTTGCCCATGGGCTACCCGCTGCGCAAGGCGATCTACGAGGTCGCCGGTGGGATTCGCGACGGCAAGCAGTTGAAGGCCGTCGTCCCCGGCGGCGCGTCCTGCCCGGTGCTGCGCGCCGACGAGATCGACATCGGACTGGACTTCGACCAACTGGCCAAGGCGGGATCGATGCTGGGGTCAGGTGGGATTGTGGTGCTGGACGAGACGGTCTCCATCGTCGAATTCGCGCTGCGCACCATCAAGTTCTACCAACACGAGAGCTGTGGCTGGTGCATTCCATGCCGCGAGGGAACCGACTGGATCAAGAAGACGCTGACCCGCGTGTACGAGGGCGGCGGCGCGAAGAAGGACATCGACACCGTGCAGTACATCGCCGAAAACATGATGGGCCGGACGTTCTGCCCCTTCGGCGACGCCGCCGCGATGCCCACGCTGGGCTTCGTCAAGAAATTCCGCAAGGAGTTTGAAGAGTACATCGAGGGCAGGAAGGCGGGAACGCCGGTGATGACGAAAGAGCATGACCTGGTGGAGATTCTCTGATGGCTGACGTAACCATTACCGTAGACGGCAAAAAGATCACCGCACCGGCGGGTACGCTGCTGATTGAGGTGTGCAAGACGCGGGCATCGAGATCCCCGCCTTCTGCTACTACCCCGGCCTATCGCTACAGGCCGCGTGCCGCATGTGCGTCGTCCGCCAGGAAAAAGTTCCCAAGCTGCAGACCGCATGCACCACGCAGATCGCCGAGGGGCAGGTCTTCTTCACCGACACGCCGGAGGTGGTGCAGGCGCGCAAGGCCACGCTGCAACTGCTGCTGGGCAACCATCCGCTGGACTGCCCGGTGTGCGACGCGGGCGGCGAGTGCGAGCTGCAGGACATGACCTTCAAGTACGGCGCGGCGGACAGCTTCTACGCCGAGCCGAAGAACCACCGCGAAGAGCAGCAGTGGTCGCCCGTGGTGTACTTCGACCGGCCGCGCTGCATTCTGTGCTACCGCTGCGTGCGCGTCTGCGGCGAAGGGATGGACGTCTTCGCGCTGGCGGTGGAGAACCGCGGCTCGTCGTCCATCATTGTGCCGAATGTGCCGGCGCAGCTCACGCCGGACAATCGCGCACACCTGGACTGCGAGCAGTGCGGCATGTGCATCGACATTTGCCCGGTTGGCGCGCTCACCAGCGGGACTTACAGATATAAGACGCGACCGTGGGAGATGAACCACGTTGCAACGATCTGCACACACTGCGGCGACGGATGCAAGACAACGCTGGGCGTGCGCTCTACATCCGACGGATCGCAAATTGTGCGCGGCGACAACCGCGACAAGTCGGGCATCAACGGCGACTTTTTATGTAACAAGGGACGTTACGCATTCGACTTCGCCAACAGCAGCAAGCGCATCACGCAGCCGCTGGTGCGCCAGCCCAACGGCGAGCTGAAGGCTGTGAGTTGGGAGGAGGCGCTCACCCGCGTCGGCAGCAAGTTTACCGAGTTGCACGACGCGCGCGGCGGCAGGAGCTTCGGCGTAATCGGCGGAAACCGCCTAACCAACGAAGAGGCGTACCTGCTGCAGAAGTTTGCGCGCTCCGTGCTGCACACCAACAACATCGACCACCATCGCACGGCGGACTACGTCGCCTTTGCGCAATCGCTGGCCGGCAGCACAGGCCGCGCGGCGTCGCTGCGCGACACGCTCACCGCCAAGGCAGTGCTGCTGGTTGGCGGCGATCCGACGAATCAAAGCCCCGCCACCGCGTGGAACCTGCGCACCAACGTTCGACTCAATGGAGCGAAGCTCTACATTGCGAACACCGCGGAGATCAAGCTGCGCCGCCAGGCCAGGGCATTCCTGCAGGTTGCGGAGTACGGTTACGGCGCGCTGGCCGCGTTCCTCGCGGGAGACGACTCCTCGGCGAACGCCGTCAATGCAGACAGTGCCGCACTCGCCGGCTTCCGCGACGCAGTCAGGAGCGAGGAGTCGCTGCTGATCCTCATTGGCAACGAGCTGCGCGGAGCGGAGCTGAAGCGGCTGATCGACTTCGGCCTCACGCTGCCCGGCACAAGGTTCGCGCTGATGGCCGACTACGCAAACTCGCGCGGCGCAGCCGACATGGGCCTGCTGCCCGATATGCTTCCCGGATACACGCCCATCGGCCCCATCGACACCGGGAACCCCGGCAGCCGCATCGCCCTCGAATACAAATCTCCCACCACGCCCGGCCTCGATCTGCTACAGATCTTCGACGCCGCCGCCGCCGGCAGCCTCTCCGCACTCTACGTCGTCGGGGCCAACCCCGTTGCGCGCTACGGCGTCGATCCCGCCTCGCTTAAAGACACCTTCGTCGTGGTGCAGGAGATGTTCCTCACCGAGACCGCCGCTCTGGCCGACGTCATTCTGCCCGCTGCGAACCTGTACGAAAAGTCCGGCTCAGTGACCAACAGCTACGGCGACCTGCAACAGGTGAAGAAGGCCGCCGACCTCGCCGGCGTGCGCTCGGACTTCGAGCTGATCGTCCGCATCGCCGACAAGATGGGAGCGGAGCTGCGCAGGCTCGTTCCGTTTGGCGCCGGAGTGCGCGCCGACATGGGCCAGTCGCGCGGCGCGGAGTCGGGAGAGGCCGACCGCCACGCCGTCTGGCTGACCGCAAACAACCTGGAGCCGCGCCTCAGCCCCTTCGATCCATCGGCGATTCTCGACGAGATTCAGCGCCTGGTGCCGGGCTATAACCTGCTGCGCCCGCAACTGCTCTCCGGCAACGACCAGCATCTCTCGCCCGCGGCCGCGCCCATCCGCGACGAAGCGGGGCTCATCCAGATCACAAACCGCCGCGACCTGGTGCTCGCGGCCAACGACACGCTCTTCACCTCCGGCTCGCTCACCCGCTACTCCTCGGTCCTCAACGACCTGCAACGCTACCAACCCCGCCAACCCCTTATCCAGATCGACAAACAGACAACATCCAACTAAAGACCGAGAGAGACCTTGACCCACCTGACCAACTTCGAACTTTTTCTGCTTCTGAGCGTGCTCAAGGTCGCGGTGGTGCTGGTGATCACGCTGCTGGGCGTTGCGTACACCGTGCTGCTGGAGCGCAAGCTCCTCGCCCGCATACAGAACCGCTGGGGCCCCTGCCGCGTCGGCCCGTTCGGCCTGCTGCAGCCGCTGGTCGACGGCGCCAAGAGCTTCCTCAAGGAAGACATGAACCCGCTCGCCGTCGAGCGCCCGCTGTTCATTCTCGCGCCCATCCTTGCCCTGGGCTGCGCGCTCATCTCCGTTGCAGTGGTGCCCTTCGGAGCGGTCACCCGGGTCGGTGGCGTGGACCTCTTCCAGATCGCCAATGTCAACATCGGCCTGCTCGTCATCCTCGGCGTCACCTCCATCGGCGTCTACGGCATCGCGCTCTCCGGCTGGTCGTCGAACAACAAGTACTCGCTGCTCGGCTCGCTGCGTTCCACCGCGCAGGTCGTCAGCTACGAGCTCGCGCTCGGCCTTTCGCTGGTTGGCGTGGTGCTGCGCGCGCAATCGCTCAATCTGCGCACCATCGTCGGCAGCCAGTCCGCTCACGGCGCGCTCTCCTGGAACATCTTCGGCGGCTTCCAGACCGTCGCGTTCTTCATCTACCTGATGGCCGCCTACGCCGAGACAAACCGCGCGCCCTTCGACCTTCCCGAGGCCGAGAATGAACTGGTCGCCGGATACCACACCGAGTACAGCTCCATGAAGTTCGCCATGTTCTTCATGGCCGAGTACGCCAACATGATCACGGTAAGCTGCGTTGCCACGCTGCTCTTCCTCGGCGGCGCCGCCAGTCCCTTCGGGCACATCTTCGACGGCCTTCTTAGTACGCCGGTATGGAACGCCATCTTTCCGGTCTGCTGGTTCATCGCTAAAGTCTTCGCATTTCTCGCTCTTTACATCTGGGTGCGCGGCACGCTGCCGCGCTTCCGCTACGACCAGTTGATGGGCTTCGGCTGGAAGTTCCTGCTGCCGCTCGCCATGGCCAACATCATCGTCACCAGCTTTGTCCTTGCAATGCGAGGCTGAATTCGCACTGCTTTACAATCAGTAGACACCCGATAGCTTCTGACTCTGGCGCGGAAACGGACCGTCTCTGCGCGCCGCAACGAAGGACTCGACGGAACCCGATGCAACTGGCACTCTTCATCCTCTTTGGCGCACTGGCACTGGGCGGAGCACTGAACCTGCTCTTCCAGCGCCACCCCATCCACAGCGCGCTGTCGCTGGTGGTGGTGATGATGTCGCTGGCCGTCCTGTACTGGTCGCTGGGCGCGGAGTTCCTCGCTGCCGCGCAGGTCATCGTCTATTCGGGCGCCATCATGGTGCTCTTCATCTTCGTCATCATGCTGCTGAACGCCGGCAAAGAGGAGCGCACGCGGGGCAGCCGTGCGGCATACGCAGTTGGATTCCCCGGCGCCGCGGCCATCTTCTGCCTGCTCAGTTTCGTCTTTCTGTCCGAGCGCGGCGCGCTCGGTGCCTCCAACATCGGCGGCGACCTCGGCAATGCCGTGGACAACATCGCCCAGGTCAGCGCGATGCTCTTCACCCGGCAACTGCTCCCCTTCGAGGTCACCTCCGTTCTCATCCTCGTAGCGATTCTGGGCGCAGTCGTGCTCGCCCGGAAGGAGCAATAGCATGGTGCCCACCGCGTACTACCTCATCCTCGCCGCCATGCTCTTCTCCATCGGCATCGCCGCGTTCCTGATCAAGCGCAACGTCATTACCATCTTCATCTCCATTGAGCTGATGCTCAACGCCGTCAACCTGACCTTCGTCGCCTTCGCCCACATGTGGCATCAGGTGAGCGGGCAAATCTTCGTCTTCTTCGTGATGGTGGTCGCCGCCGCCGAGGCCGCCGTCGGCCTTGCCATCATCCTCTCCATCTTCCGCACGCGCCAGACGCTGAACGTCGACGAGATCGACCTGATGAAATCATGAACCCCATGCCCGCAAGCTATCTCTGGTTCATTCCGCTGCTTCCCTTCGCCGGCTTCCTGATCAACGGGACGCTGGGGCGAAGGCTGCCGCGCGCCCTCGTCGGCACAGTGGCGCTGCTGTTCACCGCGCTGCCCGCCGCCCTCGTCGCGTGGCTGTGGATGACGATGTGTGCCGCGAGCGCACCCACCGCAATCGAGTCGGTGTTTCGTCCCTACGGACATGAATGGATCGCCATCACCGGCTTCCACGCCGACTTCGCCTTCACCGTCGATCACCTCACGCTCATCATGCTCGCCGTGGTCACCGGCGTCGGCTTCCTCATCCACATCTACTCGGTCGGCTACATGGGCCACGAAGAGGGTTACTGGCGCTTCTTCGCCTATCTCAACCTCTTCATGTTCTTCATGTCGGTGCTGGTGCTGGCCGCAAACTTCCTGCTGCTGTTCGTCGGCTGGGAGGGCGTGGGCCTCTGCTCGTATCTGCTGATCGGCTTTTACTTCAAGAAGACCTCCGCCGCCAACGCCGGCAAAAAGGCCTTCATCGTCAACCGCATCGGCGACTTCGGTTTCCTGCTGGCAATGTTCCTGCTGGTCGCGCACTTCGGCAGCCTGAGCTTTACGCAAGTCTTCGGCGCCATCGCGCAGCATCCGGAGTGGCAGGGCGCGCAATTCCTCACTGCCATCGCGTTGCTGCTGGTGCTGGGCGCGGCAGGCAAGTCCGCGCAGATTCCGCTCTACATCTGGCTGCCCGACGCAATGGAGGGCCCCACGCCGGTCTCCGCGCTGATCCACGCGGCGACGATGGTGACCGCCGGTGTCTACATGGTCGCGCGCTGTCACGTGCTCTTCGACAGCTCGCCCGTTGCGCTCACCGTGGTCGCCTGCATCGGCGCGGCCACGGCGATCTTTGCCGCGTCGATCGGCATGGTGCAACACGACATCAAGCGCGTGCTGGCCTACTCCACCATCTCGCAGCTCGGCTACATGTTTCTGGCCTGCGGAGTGGGGGCCTACGCCGCGGGAATCTTCCATCTGCTGACGCACTCCTTCTTCAAGGCGCTGCTCTTCCTCGCCGCGGGCTCGGTGATCCACGCGCTCTCCGGCGAGCAGGACATGCGCCGGATGGGCGGCCTGCGCACGCGCACTCCCATTACCTTCTGGACCATGAGCGCGGGCGTCTTCGCCATCGCGGGCATTCCTCCGTTCGCCGGGTTCTTCTCCAAGGACGAGATCCTGTACCAGACCTTCGCCTCGAACAATCCGCTGCACATCGTTCTGTGGCTCATCGGCCTCGCCACTGCCGGAATGACTTCGTTCTACATGTTCCGCCTCTGGTTCAAGACCTTTTTCGGCGAGCCGCGCATCGAGCAGAACGCAACCGCCGAACCGCACGGAGCGAAAGGCGTCCACGAATCCCCGTGGATTATGCTGCTGCCGCTGGTCGTTCTCGCGGTTCTTTCCGTCGCCGGCGGATGGATCGGCATTCCCGCCGCGCTGGGCGGCAACAACGGAATCGAACGCTTCCTCAGTCCCGTCTTCGCAAACGGCGCGGCCGGCGAAGCCGTCGCATCGACAACCGGCTACGGCCTCGAACTCGTCCTCGCCTTCATCTCCGTTCTGGTTGCACTCGCCGGCTTCTATATCGCCTACATCTTCTACTGCGAGAAACCGGGAACCGCCGCCGCGCTTGCGGAGCGCAACCGGCGCGCGTACAACCTGGTCAAGAACAAGTACTGGGTGGACGAGTTCTACAACGCATCTCTGATTACTCCGCTGCTGATGTTTACGCGCGGCGTCCTCGAACTGGTCTTTGAGCGCGGAGTCGTTGACGGCTCCGGCAAGGCGGCAGGCGCGACCACGCGCGGCCTGGCGTGGCTCACGCGCAAGCAGATCTCCGGCAACATCCGCTCCTACGCCGGATGGCTCGCCATCGGCGCCGCCGCCGTGATTGCGGTGATGGTGTTCGGCAACTCGCTGTGGGGTCACCTATGATGAACATCGACCACATCATTCTGACCCTCATCGTCTTCACGCCGCTGGCCGGCGCGCTGCTGCTGGCGCTGCTGCCCGACCGCGGCAAGACCATGCAGTGGGCAGCGCTCGCCATCACGCTGATCACCTTCGGGCTGACGCTTCACTTGCCGTTTCACTTTTCGTACGCGGGCCAGCCCGGTGCCTTCCAGTTCGAGCAGAATATTCCCTGGATCGCCACGCCCGCCATCCACTACCACCTCGGCGTGGATGGCCTCTCGATGTGGCTGATGGCGCTGACCGGACTGCTGGCGCCGCTCGGCGTGCTGATCTCGTGGCGCGCCATCGGCCAGCGCAAGAAGCTCTTCTACGTTCTCTTCCTGCTGCAGCAGGTTGCCATGATGGGCATCTTCGTCTCGCTCGACATGTTCCTCTACTACGCGTTCTGGGAGATGTCGCTGGTGCCGATGACGGTGCTGATCGCCACCTTTGGCCGCAGCGAACGCCGCCGCCGCGCCGCCATCAAGTACTTCCTCTACGCCTTCATCCCCTCCGGACTGCTGCTGGTTGCGATGCTGTGGCTCTACGCGCAGACCGGCACCTTCGACCTGCCGAAGCTGGCCGCTCTCGCCGCCGTGCACGCAATCTCGCCCAACGCCGCCGCGCTATGGATCGCCTCGCTCGGCTTCCTCATTGCCTTCTCGGTGAAGGTGCCCATCTTCCCGCTGCACGGATGGCTGGTGGACGCAATCGCCGAAGCGCCCACCGCGGCCGTGATGGTTCTGGCCGGCAAGACCGCGCTCTACTCCATGCTGCGCTTCTCGTTTGCCATCTTCCCCGGACCGTCGCACCGCATCGCGCCGCTGATGATTCTGCTGGCGGCCATCGGCATCGTCTACGGCGGGCTGCTCGCCCTGGTGCAGAACGATCTGAAGAAACTCGCCGCCTACTCCACGCTCGGCCAGCTCAGCTTCATCGTTCTCGGCGTCTTCACCTTCACCGTTGCGGGACTGGACGGCGGCATCTACCAGGTCCTCAACGAGAGCCTCGCCGGCGCCGCCCTCTTCATGCTCCTCGGCCTGCTCTACGAACGCTACGGCACCTACGACATGCGCCAGTACGGCGGTCTGGCGCAGAAGCTGCCCTGGGTGGCCACGATGTTCTTCCTCGTCTCGCTCTCCATCATCGGCCTGCCCATGCTGAACAGCTTTGTCGGTGAGTTCCTGATCCTGACCGGCTCCATGCAGTCCACCTTCGCGCACCATTATCTGTGGACCGCGGTAGCAGCTACTGGAGTCATTCTCAGCGCGGCCTACATGCTGCGCATGGTCCAGCGCGTCTTCTACTGCGACGTGGGCCCCAAGCCGCAATCGGTTGCGGGATGGGACCTGGACGCACGCGAGCACATCGCCCTGTGGCCCATGATCGCGCTCTTCCTTGCGATGGGCCTCTTCTCGCCACTCTGGATGCGAGCCATCGACACCTACGGCGCTCCCGCCGCCGATCGCCTTGCATCCACGCAGGCAACGCCGCACGCTGACTCCGCAGCGTTTCATGCGACTTCGCTTCAAACGACATCAGGAGGCGCGCAGCGATGAACCTTCCCGCCTCCGTTAGCGCGTTGCTGCCCGAGACCGTTCTCATCGTCACCGGCGTGCTCGTCATGCTGATCGAAGCAGTGCTGAAGCCCGCTACCAGCCGCAAGCCGCTGGGCTGGCTGGCCATCGCAGGCGCCACGGCCACGGGCTTCATCAGTGTCTACCAGCTTCGCCTCGGCACGCTCACCGCCTTCAGCGGCAATATCCAGGTGGACGGCTTCAGCATCTTCTTCCACCTGCTGATCGGCGCGGTGGTGGTGGCCACGCTGCTCGGCTCGCTGGATTACTTCGACGGCCACGCCAGCCATGCGGGCGAGTACTTTGCGCTGGTCCTCTTCGGCGCGGCCGGAATGATGCTGATGACCTGCTCGGTCGAGCTGCTGATGGTCTTCATCGGACTGGAGATTTCGTCTATCTCAACTTACATCCTGGCCGGTTTCCGCAAGGGCGAGGGCACGGCAGTCGAGGCCTCGATCAAGTACTTCCTGCTCGGCTCGTTCGCCACGGCGTTCTTCCTCTACGGCATCGCGCTGGCCTACGGCGCGACGGGTTCCACCGGCATCGCAGCCATCGCCGCCGGGTTGGGCGCGAGCGCCACGCCGCGCATGGCGTTTCTTGCGCTGGCCATGATGCTGGTCGGCCTGGGCTTCAAGGTCTCCGCCGCGCCTTTCCATCTATGGACGCCGGACGTCTATCAGGGAGCGCCCGCGCCGGTCGTTGGGCTGATGTCCACCGCGCCCAAGGCCGCCGCCTTCGCCGTGCTGCTGCGCATCACCTTCTGCGGGTTCCCGCTGATGCAGCAGCGCTGGGCCATGCTGCTGTGGGGCCTGGCCGCGCTCTCGATGACCATCGGCAACCTGGGCGCGCTGAAGCAGACCGACGTGAAGCGGATGCTGGCCTACTCCAGCATCGCGCACGCGGGATACCTGCTGGCGGCCTTCACCGCCTTTCCGCAGGCGGGCATCAGCGCCGCCTGCTTCTACACCGCAGCCTACGCCGCGATGAACGTCGGGGCCTTCGCCGTCATCACGCAGATCGGCGGATACAGGGAGACGCTGCGCAGCTTCAAGGACTACCAGGGCCTCGCCCTGCGCCGTCCTGTGATGGCCGCGCTACTCGCTTTGTTCCTTCTCTCGCTGATCGGGATTCCCTTCACAGGCGGCTTCTTCGGCAAGTTCTACGTCTTCAGCGCCGCCATCCAGGCTGGCCACGTATGGCTCGCCGTCATCGGCCTGATCAACAGCGGCGTTGCCTGCTTCTACTACCTGCGGCTGCTCAGCTCGGTGTACACAAAGCCCGAAGAGACGGCGTCAGCAACAACTCTCGCCCCTGCTCCTGCCGTCAGCGTGCCCGCGGGCATCGGACTTGCCCTCACCGCCGCGGCCACGCTGCTGCTCGGCATTCTGCCCGGTGCCGTTCTCCACCTGGCCAACTCCGCCAGCTCGGGCCTGCACGCAAACTACGCAGTTGCAACGCCCTCCGCATCCTCAGCCGACAGCCCGCCCAGCCTGCCACCCTCAGGCTACCCCCGGTAGCCTTTTCGAATAGATACAAAAGGGCGCAGATTCATTACAATTCCAGCGACGGCTGCATCCCGCATCCGTCGTCATTCAATCAATCAGTGAGCGTTCCGGCCATGCAGCTTCTCTCCGTAAAAAGCCTTCGGGCAATCTTCGTCTCCCTCCTTCTCGTCGCATGCTTCGCCACCACCAGCCGGGCGCTGATTGCGCCCCACATCGTCACAGCCGACCGCATCGCCGCTGCCGACCGCATCGCGCAACTGGAGCGGCAGGTGGCCGAGAACAAGGCCTCCGCGCAAGCCTCCGCGACAGCCGCGGCGGCCGCCACGGCCACCGCGCAATCGGCCGGCGACAACGCCTGGGTGCTGACCAGCGCGCTGCTGGTGCTGATGATGACCGGCCCCGGCCTGGCGCTGTTCTACAGCGGCCTGGTGCGCAAGAAGAACGTGCTGGGCACCATGATGCAGAGCTTCGCCATGATGGCCGTCATCACGGTGCTGTGGTTCGTGTGCGGCTATTCGCTGGCCTTCGGGCCGGGCAACGCGTTCATCGGCGGCTTGCACAATGCCTTCCTGCACGGCGTGGGACTGGCGCCGAACCTGGCCTACGCGCCCACCATTCCCGAGCAGAGCTTCATGATCTACCAGCTTATGTTCGCCATCATCACGCCGGCGCTGATCGCCGGGGCCTTCGCCGAACGCATGAAGTTCTCCGCCATGCTGCTCTTCTCGATCTTCTGGGCGCTGCTGGTCTACAGTCCCATCGCGCACATGGTGTGGGGCGTCGGCGGCTTGCTGAACGCGGCCGGCGGGCGTTTCCCCACGCTCGACTTCGCCGGCGGAACCGTGGTCCACATCGCCTCGGGCGTCTCTGCGTTGGTCACCGCGCTCTATCTCGGCAGGCGGCTTGGCTACCCCAAGGAGCCTATCTCGCCGCACAGCATGGTTCTCTGCTTCATCGGCGCCGGCCTGCTGTGGGTGGGCTGGTTCGGCTTCAACGCGGGAAGCGCGCTGGGCGCGGGCCCGTTGGCCACCTCTGCCTTCGTCAACACGCAGTTCGCGGCGGCGGCGGGCGCCATCGCCTGGGGCGCGGCCGAGTGGATCCGCAGCGGCAAGCCAAGCGCGCTGGGTGCGGTCTCCGGCGCGGTGGCGGGACTGGCCACCGTCACCCAGGCAGCGGGCTTCGTGCAACCGCTCTCGGCGGTGCTGATCGGGCTGATCGCCGGGGCCGGATGCTTCTTCATGGTGGTGAAGGTGAAGGGCTGGTTCGGCTACGACGACTCGCTCGACGCATTCGGCGTGCATGGCATCGGCGGAACGATGGGCGCACTGCTGACCGGCGTCTTTGCATCGAGCGCAATCAACCCCATCTTCGGCAAGGACGCGCTTGGCCATCGCACGACCCACGGGCTGGGTGGACGGCAACCCCGCGCAGGTGCTGCACCAGTTGACCGCAGCGGGCATTGCATGGGGACTCGCCATTGTGGGCACGCTGGCGATCCTGTTCGTCGTGAACCTACTGGTCGGCGTGCGCGTCAGCCAGGACGAAGAGGAACAGGGCCTCGATCTATCGCAGCACGGAGAACAGGGCTACGACTGGGAGAGCACTACTTCCTAGAGCATTCGCTGCATCCGTTCGCCAGTGATTCTGCGGGCGGATGCGACGAAGTGCAGAAATCGAGAGTCGAGGAAAACATCCACCCTGCGGCATCGCGTGTCTATGGTAAGGATGCGCGCAGTTTGCCGGTGCCTCCATTCTCTGCCGGTCAGGCTTCGGACTGCACGGTGAAGAGATTGAGCCGGCAGATATTCGCGATCTGCGGACGGAACTTGAGAAGGATGCGGAGGACGGCCCGCGTCGGCAGGGAGAGGCGCCCCCGCAGAGGGCCGGGGATGTCCAACATGGAGCGGGAGTCCAGCAGTCGCAGCCCGATCTTCCAGCGCTCGATCTCGATTGGGTCTTCGCATGCCCACGTGAAACGGGCATCGAACTTCTGGCGCTCGTGGTCTTCGTTCCCGTTACGAATCGAATTGAGGGGCATGCTGTCGAAGGCGATGGTTGCGTTCGGGAAGTTGGCTGCGATCTGTGCCAGCGCGGCCTTGACCTGCTGCTCTGTGAGGTAGATGAGGACTGCCTCCGCGACGAAGAAATACGGTCCCGGGCTCTGGCGCACCGCGTCCATCCAACCGGGATCGAGGACCGATGCGGTTAGAGTCGTGCGCCGCTCGCTATCGGTGAAGAACTTCTTCCGCAGTTCGATGGAGTCGGGAAGATCGAGGTCGAACCAGTGCATGGCGCCGTTGTCGAGCCGTTCGAAGCGGGTGTTGAGCCCGGCCCCGATCTCGACCACGGTGCCTTCGGGATGGCGGCTGAGAAAATCCCTGACCGGCACGTCGAAGATGGCGGTCCGCAGGGTGGCCGCCGCGATCCGCCACTTCTGGTTGAACCTCTGGAAGTCCCAATCGATGGATTCGACCATCTCGACGGCCTTGCGATCGTTCAGGACCGGACGCTTCCTGCGCGAGTCGACCGCGCGGGCGTAGAGCGGGACCAGCAGTGTCTCCTGCACCGTGCCGAGCTGAATGGATTGTTTTGCAGCCATGTGCACCTCATCATCAAGAATAGCTAGCGTCGAAACCGAAGACTCACGCGAAGGCGCGGTCAGTAGCCGTTAGCCAGCAGAGACTCCACCGTCAGCTCGCGCTTCGACGCATCGGCCAAGGCGCGGGCCTCGGCGTACTTTGCCATTACATCCACCTCGATGTTCACCTCCATTCCCGGCCCGAGCGTGTGCAGGTTGGTGGCCGAGTAGGTATGGGGCAGGATGGCAATCCAAATCTCCGAGCCCTCGATGCCCGCGACCGTCAGGCTGATGCCCTCGACGGCGATCGACCCCTTCAGTACCACATAGCGCATCAGCTCCTGCGGCAGGCGCAGGCGGATGACCCAATCCGTCAGCCCGCTACCGGCCTGCGACGAGTCCGGCTGCGAGGTCCAGCCGCTCTCGGCGAGCTCTGGCCGGCTTCCCGCTGCGACCGGCTCAATCGAGAGCAGCGTTCCTGTCCCATCGACATGCCCCTGGACTACATGCCCGCCCAGCGGCGAGCCGGCCGCGGTGGGCAGCTCCAGGTTGACCAGCGAACCGGGACGGAGGCGCGAGAGCGTGGTGCGCGCGATGGTCTCCGCGGCCAGGTCGGCCGAGAAGCGCGGAGGAAAGGCGCCAGGCTCGATGGTGAGCGCCGTGAGGCAGACGCCACAGACGGCAACGCTGTCGCCCAGATGCAGCCGCTGGACGATCCCCGGCGCGGCAATCGTGAGCCGCGCCGCCCCCTCGGTCGGGGTAAACGCGATCACCTCGCCCGTCTTCTCCACCAGTCCGGTAAACATAGCTCTAGCCTAGCTCATCTCCTCGCCTGTGCGCTGTGTCTCCTGCTGCGGCTTCAGCCGCTGAGGGAACCTTCCAAGCCACCTCTATCTCCCTCATGCGAGGGAGAATTGACCGGAGTGTCATTTTCTTCCCGCCGCGGGTGCGGTAGTCTCAAAGAGCCGTATATGCCTGAGAAGAAACCATCCGCCGCGAAGTCCAGACGTGCCGGCAAGCCGGTTCTAGATAAACAGAACGCGCACAGACCCGCCGAGCGCAAGGCATCCGTAAGGAAAGCGCCCGCGAAGAAGACAGCCGCGCCCGCGCCGGAGAGCCTCTTCTTCGACCGCGACGAGAGCTGGATGCTCTTCAACCAGCGCGTGCTGGAGGAGGCCGAGGATGCGGGCAATCCGCTGCTGGAGCGGGTGAAGTTTCTGGCCATTACGGCGAACAACCTGGACGAGTTTGTGGAGATCCGCGTGGCCAGTCTGCTGCAGCGGATTGAGGACGGATACGACCAGCCGCAGCGCCCCGACGAGGGTGGCCTGACGCTCAGCCAGCGGCTCGACCGGCTGAGCGTGGTGCTGCACGACTACGTGGACGCGCAGTACGCCTGCTGGGGCCGGAAGCTGCGGCCCGCGCTGGCCGCCGAAAAGGTCCGCATCCTGGACTGGAAACAGCTCGACGAACGCGCGCGCGCCTATGCGCTCAACTTTTATGAGACGGAGGTCGATCCGCTGCTGACGCCGGTGACCATCGACCCGTCGCACCCTTTTCCGCGGGTGCTGAACAAGGCCCTGTGCATCGCCCTTCTGCTGCGCTCCAAGCGCAGGGTGAGGGCCGTGCCCCGGCCCGGCGCCGCGCTGGGCGTGGTGACGGTGCCGCGCGCTCTGCCGCGCATGGTGCCGCTTCCCAGCAACGAGGGATGCTTCGACTTCATCCTGCTGCACAAGCTGATCGAGTCGCAGGTGGAACGCATGTTCCGCGGCTACCGGGTGCTGGCGCGGTCGGCCTTCCGCGTGACGCGCAACAGCAACCTCTACCTGCAGGATGAAGAATCGCGCAGTATGCTGGAGAGCGTCCGGGCGGAGCTGTATAACCGGCGCAAGGGCGACGCCGTGCGCATGGAGATTGAGTCGTCGGCCACGCCGGAGATTGTGGAACGGCTGCGCACCAACTTCGAGCTCGACCGCTGGCAGGTCTTTCAAACCGACGCGCCGGTAAACCTGTCGCGCCTGATGACTCTTCCCGGCCTGGTGCGCCGGGCCGATTTGAAGTACCGCGAGTTCCATGGCCGCCGAACCCAGCTCGCGCCCAAGTCGGAGAACCTGTTCGACGAGCTGCGCAGCCGCGACATCCTGCTGCACCATCCCTTCGACTCCTACGCCACGGTGGAGGAGTTCATCGAGTCTGCGGCCAAGGACCCCGCCGTCATCAGCATGAAGCAGACGCTCTACCGCACCAGCGACGATTCGCCGCTGTTCACCGCGCTGACCGAGGCCGCGCAGTCCAAGGAGGTGACCGTCATCGTGGAGCTGATGGCGCGCTTCGACGAGGCATCGAACATCCGCTGGGCGCGCGAGATGGAGGACGCCGGAGTGGGCGTCTTCCTGGGCATTCTGGGGCTGAAGACGCACTGCAAGTTGGCGCTGATGGTGCGGCGCGATCCCGACGGCGTCATCCGGCGCTACGCGCACCTGGGCACGGGCAACTACAACTCGGTGACCGCGCGGCTGTACACCGACATCAGCCTGCTGACGGCGCGGCCGGAGATCACCTCCGCCATTCAGTCCGTCTTCCGCTACCTGACGGCCGAGTCCGACGTGGAGAGCTACGCGCCGCTGCTGGTGGCTCCGCTGACGCTGGCGCCGGCCATTCTGCGGCTGATTGCGCGCGAGACGGCGCACGCCAAGGCGGGAAGGCCAGCGGCGATTGTGGCCAAGATGAATGCGCTGCTGGACCGCGCGACCATCGAGGCGCTGTACGAGGCATCGAACGCGGGCGTGGAGATCGACCTCATCGTGCGCGGCATGTGCAGCCTGCGCCCCGGCGTGAAGGGCCATAGCGAACGCATCCGCGTGCGCTCGATTGTGGGAAGATTTCTGGAGCACAGCCGCATCTTTTGGTTCAGCAACGGCGGCCAGCCGGAGGTCTTCTGCGGCAGCGCGGACTGGATGCCGCGCAACCTGGTGGAGCGATCGGAGGCAGTCTTCCCGGTGGACGATCCCACGCTCTCAGCTCGTCTGCGCAACGAGATTCTGGCGGCGTATCTGGCCGACAACAGCAAAGCGCGACTGCTGCAGCCCGACGGAAGCTACGCGCGCGCGCCGCGGATTGGCCCGGCCTTCAGCGCGCAGGAACACCTGATGCAGATCTCCAAGGCGTAAGAAATCTCTGCACAAGTCCACTTTTTGAAAGGGCGGGACTTTAGTCCCGCCGCAAGCGGCCTATTTCCAATGCGGCTTTAGCCGCCGAGGGAATCTCGAACACTTGTGCAGGCATTCCCTAAAGACAGTGGGTAGTGAGTAGTGGATAGTTGATAGTGGGCGCCCATCTCTCGATATTGAGATGTAGGTTTTACATGCTGCTACAAATCTCACTCACCCGTTGCAGTCTCGTCAGTCGAGAACTGCGGCCCAGGGATCGCGCAGCGTGCCCGCTACGCATGTGTCCGCGCCGAAGTTAGTCCGCGCAGTTCCCTTCAGCGATTGCGCCAGCAGAGACGGTGGGCCAAATCCCGTGGCAAATGGAAGTGCGCCTTCGCCCAGCTTCGCCGGCGCATGGAAGAGCACAACTTTGTCCACAAGATTCTGCGCGAGGAAGGCGCCGTTCAGCTTGGAGCCGCACTCCAGCAGGACGGAGATGATTTGGCGCGATGCGAGGGCCGCGAGCACGACGTCGAGATCGAGACGGCCGTGCTGCGGCGCGGTCCGCTCGAGCTTGTCCGCAACTCGCCCGGAGTGGGGCGCGAGCTGAACGACCTCGACGCCCGCAGCTTGCAGCGCGGCTGCACGGGCCGGCTCTGCGTGCGTGCCGTAGAAGATCAACAGATCGCCCCGCGCCGAGCGCACAAGCTGCGAATCGAGCGGCGTGCGCAGGCGCGAGTCGAGGACCACGCGCAGCAGTGGCCGTCGCCGTGGCAGTCCACTGCAATCGGTGAGCAGTGGGTCGTCGGCCAGCACCGTGCCAATGCCGGTCAACAGTGCGTCGGCGGAGTGGCGCATGCGCTGCACCTCGGCGCGCGACTCTGCGCCGGTGAGCCAGTGCGGCTGCTTCCCGATTCGCGCAGAGGCAGGGGGCGCGAGCATTCCATCCGCCGAGAGCGCGGCCTTCAGCGTCACCAGCGGACGGCCCGCGCGGATGAAGCGCGCGAAGGCGTCGTTGATGGCGCGCGCCTCCGGCTGTAACACTTCGACTGCAGCGTCAATTCCCGCGGCGCGCAGACGCGCAATTCCCTTCCCGCCAACCTGCGGATTGGGATCGACGGTGGCGACGACGACGCGACGCACACGCGCTGCAATCAATGCATCGGCGCAGGGGCCGGTGCGACCGTGATGGCTGCACGGCTCCAGAGTGACATATGCGGTCGCGCCGGAGAGATCGGCGCCGCATTCGCGCGCGTGCCGCAGCGCAACGATCTCCGCGTGGTCTCTTTCGTCATAGATGTGCGCACCCTCGCCAACGATCTGGCCGTCACGCACCACGACGCAGCCCACCTGCGGATTGGGCGACGCAAGGCCGAGCGACGCACGCGCCAACTCCAGCGCCCGCTGCATGAACCGCTCGTCGATCTCACGTTGATCGTCCGTCGTACCCTCCCCAACACCTCGTACCTCGGACCTTGTACCTCGCACCTGCTCTACTTCACCATCGACTCGACGAAGGCGGCGCTGTCGAAGGGCAGGATGTCTTCCATCTTCTCGCCCACGCCGACGAACTTCACCGGCAGGCCAAGCTCGGTGGCGATGGCCAGCACGATTCCGCCCTTGGCGGTTCCGTCGAGTTTGGTCAGCACAATTCCGGTGACTCGCGCGGCTTGAGTGAAGAGGCGCGCCTGCTGCAGGCCGTTCTGGCCGGTTGTGGCGTCCATCACCAGAAGCGTCTGGTGCGGCGCGCCGGGGACCAGCCGCCCGGCGGTGCGGCGCATCTTGTCCAGCTCCTTCATCAGGTCGGATTTGGTGTGCAGGCGGCCCGCCGTATCGACGATGAGGACATCGCTGCCGCGCGCCTTGGCCGCCGTACATGCGTCGAAGAGCGCAGCCGAGGGATCGCCGCCGGTTTTGGTCTTAATCATGGGAACATCGCAGCGCGCGGCCCAGACCTCAAGCTGCTCGATGGCCGCCGCGCGAAATGTGTCTGCCGCGCAGAGCAGTACCGAGCGGCCCTGCGCAACGTAGAATGCCGCGAGCTTGCCCGCGGAGGTGGTCTTGCCGGTGCCATTGACGCCGACCATCATCACCACCTCGGGCGCGGCGGCGGGAGGCGCGTCCAGGGTTGCGACTGCGTCGAGCACGGACTTCAGTTCGAGTTTGAGCAGCCGCTTCAGCTCGTCGCCGCCCTCGATCCCCTGGCGCAGGCCGCGCTGGCGCAGGTCCTCGATGATCTTGCGCGCGGTCGCGCTGCCGATGTCGGCGGCCAGCAGCACCGTCTCCAGCTCGGCCAGCGAGGTTTCGTCCACCTCGCGGGCCAGCGCCAGCACCGAGCCGATCGACTCCGAGAAAGAGTCGCGCGTGCGCGCGACTGCCTGCTTCATGCGGTCGAGGAGGCCGTGCGACTGCGAATCGTTGCCTTCGTCTGTGGGCCCGGGGCCCGACGCGCGCTTGCCAAAGAGAGAAAAAGCCATGTGGAGTCTAGTTTATCAACCGGAGACGGCGGGCCGCTTCTACTCGTCCTTGCCGGGACGCGTCATCAGCTCGTGGATGGCCACTTTCGGGCTTTTGCCGCGATGCAGGATGGCGTCCATCTGCTCGGTGATGGGCATCTCCACGCCGTAGCGCGCGGCCAGGCCCAGCGCCGCCGCCGTGCTCAGCACGCCCTCCGCGACCTTGCCGTTCATCCCCTCAAGAATCGCGGCAAGCTGCCGGCCCTTGCCCAGCTCGATGCCCACCATGCGGTTGCGCGAGAGAGAGCCGGTGCAGGTGAGCACAAGGTCTCCCAGTCCGGAAAGGCCGGCCAGCGTCTGCCTGCGCCCGCCGCAGGCCATGGCCAGGCGCGTGATCTCCGCGATGCCGCGGGTGATGAGCGCAGCCGCAGCGTTATTCCCCTGATTCAGTCCATGCACCACGCCAGCGGCCAGCGCAATCACGTTCTTCAACGCTCCGCCCAGCTCCACGCCGGTCACATCCTCGTTGGTATAGATGCGCAGCGTGGGCGAACTGAACTCCCGCTGGATTGTCTGCGCCACCGCCGGCGTCCCCGCCGCGACAACCGCCGTCGGAATCCCCGCTGCCACCTCCGCCGCAAACGACGGCCCGCTCAGCACTCCGCATGGGTTCGCGGTCAGCGACGCAATCACCTGCGACATGCGCAGCAGGCTCTTCTCCTCCAGCCCCTTGGTGGCGCTCACCACAATCTGGTCGCGCGTGAGCAGCGGCGCAATCTGCTTCATCACGCCGCGCAGGTGCTCCGACGGAGTGACGCACAGGACGATCTCCGCGTCCTTCACCGCAACCGCAAGGTCCGCAGTGATGAGCACGCCGGCCGGCACCGTGTGGCCGGGCAGGAAGAGGGAGTTGACTCCCGTCTCATGCATCTCCTCGGCCAGCTCCGGCAGGAACGACCACAGCGCAACCGAGTGCCCGCCGCGTCGCGCCAGCGAGATCGCCAGCGCAGTTCCCCACGCACCCGCGCCCAATACCGCAATCCGGCTCATGCCTCCGCCTCTCCCGTACCGGTTCCCGATCCGGAGCCAACCCTGAAGCGGCTCTCCGTGCCGCTCAGCAGACGCCGGATGTTTTCATGATGTTTCACGATGATCAACAGAGGAATAAAAAGAAATCCGAAGAACACCATCGGCGTGCGCTGGGCCACAAAGTAGAAGCCGAAGAGCGGGAACGTCGCCAATCCTGCGATCGACGCCAGCGAGACGTAGCGCGTCAGCGCAAAGACCACTGCAAAGACCAGCAGAATCCCCACGGCCGACGGCCAGGTGAGCGCAAGAAAGACGCCAAGCGCGCTGGCCACGCCCTTGCCGCCGCGAAATCCCAGCCACACGGGAAAGATGTGGCCCACGACGGCCGCGACCGCCGCAGCCACCTGCACGTCATAGACTCCCGGCGCGAGATGGCGCGCAATCACCACTGCCGCATAGGCCTTGCCAATATCAAGCAGCAGCGTCACCACGCCCAGCTTCGTACCGCCCGAGCGGGCCACATTGGTGGCGCCGATGTTGCCGCTTCCCTGCTGGCGCACGTCCTCACGGCGGAAGAGCCGCACCAGAATATAGCCAAAGGGAATCGACCCCAGCAGATACGCAATCGAGATGGAGAGAACCCAGGGATTCATGGTCAACGCACGAGCCTTACTCCTACAAGAGTCTATCAAGCCAGGGAAGAATGCTGTACTGCGGTCGTCCGCGCGCGATCACATCCGCTCCAGCAGGCTGCGGCGCAGCAGCTCCAGCGCGTGCTGGCTGGCCCAGAAGCGGACGCGCTCGCGGTCCCCGGTAATATGCAGCTCCGTCACCGACGTTCCCCCGCTGAGGCCGGCAAACGAGATTGCCACATACACCAGGCCGATCGGCTTTGCGGCGTCCGGCCCCGGCGCGCCCGGCCCCGGCCCCGCGATTCCGGTGATTCCCACGCCCACGGACGCGCCAGTGCGCCGGCGAATCCCCTCGGCCATGGCGCGCGCCACCGGCTCGCTGACCGGACCTTGGTCGCGCACTAGCTCCTCGGGGACATCGGCGAAGACGGTCTTCAGGCGGTCCGCGTAGACCACCGCGCCGCCCAGGAAGTAGCGTGAGCTGCCCGGCACCGCGGTGAGCCGCTGGGCCAGCAGTCCTCCGGTGCAGCTCTCCGCCGCGGCCAGCGTCATGTGGCGCAGGCCGAGCATCAGCAGCACAACCTCTTCCAGCGACTCGCCGTGCGACGAGAAGATGGCCTCGCCCATCTCCTGTTCGATCTTCTCCGCCAGCTCGTCCACGCGGGCCTGCGCCTCGGCTTCGGTCGGCTTGGTGCAGACGAAGTGGAGTTGAATCTCCGCTGCACCGGCCAGGATGGTGGTCTCAACGTCTTTGAATTTTTTGTAGATGGGCGCGGTGCGCGCATCCACCTTCGACTCCGGCAGCAGCGCCATGCGCAACATGCGCCGCGCCATGTGGCGCTCGGGCAGCGTGGCCGCCAGGCGCGGGCGGCATTCGGCCGCATACATCGGCTCCAGCTCCTTGGGCGGCCCGGGCAACAGGATGACGATCTTGCGGTGCCTTCCCACCACCGTGTCGATGTACTGCCCCGGCGCGCTGCCGTTGGCGTTCGGCATCACCTCCGCGCCCTCGATCGCGTCGGCCTGGCGCGCATTGTTCTCCGGCATGGCCATGCGCCGCGCGGCGAATCGCTTGTACATCGCGGTCAGAATCTCCGCGTTGCGCCGCAGCCCCACGCCCAGCGCCGCCGCAGCGGCCTCGCGCGTGCGGTCGTCCTCGGTGGGGCCGAGGCCGCCGGAGAAGATCACAATGTCCGCGCGCTCCAGGGCAACCCGCGCCGCGCCGGTCAGGTCTTCGAGGTTGTCGCCGACGATGGTCTTGAACGCAACGGAGACGCCCAGCTCGTTGAGCCGTGCCGTCAGGTAGAGCGAGTTGGTGTCCTGCCGGAAGGGCGTCAGCATCTCCGACCCGGCGGCAATAATCTCAGCAATCATCCCTTAGTTTTACGCCGTCAACCCCACCTTGCTCTAGTCCTTCCTGCAATCCATCATTCTCAGAAGCAACGAAATTCGTGTTACGAGGCGCGTTTGGCGGTATCAATTCTTCCTACGGTTGTAGAATGCGTCGTCGTCGCGACAAGCCAAAGCATAATATGGGTGTAACGTATAAGTGCTCACAGTCAAACACTGGTGTGACCCATTAGAATTCGGGGTCGATTGAGCCTGCACGAAAGAGATTTCCGATGCGCACGTTCCGTACCGTTGCCCTTGTTTTGTCCATTGCGTTTTCCCTTCTGGATTCCGTGTTGGCGGCGCTGCCGCTGCCTGATGCTGGGAGTTTCGTGGTTTCTGTCCGCGAAGATTCCGCCAATTCGCTGCCGCTGGGTCCGGCATGCGGAGGCGAAGCTGCCCTCACGTTGACGTGTAGGGCCTTTGTTATTTCTCTCAAGAATGTCGGCGTGCATACGGTGCATCTGAGCCGAATCGCCTGCCAGGAACCAGTTGTTACTTTCGAAATGAAGGACCCAAATTCCACGAGCGGTTGGTGGCCGATCAGCCAGGTTTCGCGGCCTCGCTGCACTCCCTGGAATTATGAGAACCTCCGCCTTCGGCCTGGCGAAACGACAGAATACAAAACCCGACTTGTCGCACAGAACCGGCAAGCGGAAGCGCCTATCGCACCTCGCTCCTACACGGTTCGCATTCACTGGATGTTATGGGGCTGTACCGAAGAACCAGAAGGGACTGATTGCCTCGCTCCCCTTCAAGTCATGGAAGTGAATCCCGCATGGGGCGATCTACCACCAATTGGTGAGGTGGAGAGACAGCCGTGGGTTGATATCGTCTCGAAAGAAATCGAAGTTAATTCTCCGACGATACCTGACCTCGGTACTCTAAAGCTGGGATTCGAGATTTCCGTTGCTTCAGAACAGCAAGCCGCAGAGTTGAGAAAGCGTATCGGCGCCCGGTGCGCCACGGACCCGGGAAACAGTATGGAATGCACTGTGTTCCACTACGCAATTCGCAATCTCGGCGACCGTCCCGTTCGGAACGGCAGGTTCACCTGTAGCGACGACAGCATCATCCCGGAATACCGCACAAATGATGGCGAGTGGAAGCAACTTCAATCCCGCCTGATGGCATGCAACTCAAACGTCTATTTCGAAACCCCGATTCTGCCGGGCCATACAGCCGAAGGGGATTTCACGCTGGGCACACTTGCGCCACAGTTTGATACTTCCCCACTCTACCCTAACGGAAAATACGAAATCCGTGTCCATTTTCAATCGAGCGTTTGTTTTGCATCTCCCGACGGCAGCTTCGACATTCAATGCCCGAAGGAACAGACTGAGACAATTTCGAATGTGATCAGAATTAATGCAACAGCCTTCACAGCTAACACATCCTCAACAAAGTGAAACTAAGAAACTCCTGAACCGAGAGGAATTGTGTACCGACAAGCCGGTTTCCGGGAAAGAATCAGCCGGTCAACCTAATACTGCTTAAGGTCCCGTCGCCCTACACCAGCCTCCGCCCTTCAATATCCAGCGCAACATGGTAGAGCGCGTCGCGAGTGGCCAGCGCGGCGCAGCCATCGTCCAGAAACGCGAGGCCGACAAGATTGTTCCCGGAGACGGCGAGCGAGGCCTCGCGCTGCGGCGTGATGCGCACAATTCCGCGCTGGCCAGCGAGCGATGCGGCGACGTAGAGATTGCCGGCGACGTCGAATGCCATGCCCTGCGCGCGGCCCAGTCCCTGATAGAAGACCGTGGTGCGCCCGTCGCGGTCGATGGCGTAGATGGACTGGTTGCTGGAGGTGGTGGGGCCGGTGACAAAGAGCGTGCCCTCGTCGTTGAAGGCGAGGTGATAGGCCGCGATGCTGGGCTCCAGCGTGGCGTAGACAAAGATCTCGCGGTCGCCCAGCTCGCCGGCAGTCTGTTCCGCGCCGAGATGAACTCCGCTCGCGCCCGTGTGCCCCTGCTCCGGCCCAACCTTGAAGATGGTGCCCGAGCGGTCGCCGACAAAGAGGTTTCCGTCACGGTCGAATGCGATGCCGGTGGCAATGCCCATGCCCTCGGCGTAGGTGGTGACCGCGCCTGCGGGCGAGATGCGATAGACCGTCCCCTCGGCGCGCGAGCTGGCGTAAAGATAGCCGTCGGCGTCAAAGGCCAGCCCGGTGGCGTTCAGAATGCCGCGCACAAACGGCCGCATCTCGAAGTCCCGCGCAACGGAGAAGATCGACACCGGAACGCTCTGGCCGCGCGCGCCGGAGAAGGTGGCATAGACGTTTCCCTCGGCGTCCACCGCCGGGTTGGCCACCGGATGCAGACCCTCGGCCATGGGCACGGCAACGCGCAGCTCGAGCGCATTGCTGGCGACGCCGCCGCGCACGAGCACCACCGGTCCGGAGGTTGTCCCCTCGGGGACCTGCAGCACAGCGCGGTCCGGCCTGCTCAACGAGAGCACCGCCTCGGCATCGCCCACCGTGACGCGCGGCAACTCAGCGCTCGCGTCCTGCATCCCCGGGCCGCGCAGCTCCACCTCGCAGCCCGGCATCGCCGCCGGCGGGCTCAGCGACACCAGCCGCGGCGCATCTGTCTTCGGGCCGTGATGCAGTAAAGGACTCATCCCACCCTCAGCCTAGCCCGCCCTGCGCCGCAGCGCAAACTACACCCAGCGGGCCAACAGCAAGCCCACGGCCAGCGCGAGCAACCCCGCCGCCACATCGTCCAGCATGATTCCCGTGCCTTCGGGCAGCGTCTCCAGCCGGCGGATGGGCCACGGCTTCCAGATGTCGAAGAGGCGGAAGAGCAGGAGAGCCAGCGCCGCGTGCTGCCAGTCGGGACGGATTGCGATCAGCGCGATCCACTGCCCGGCGACCTCGTCGATCACCACAAAGCCCGGGTCCCGGCGGCCCGATTCGCGCGCGACAATGGTGGCGGCGGGAATACCGATGAGCGTAACAAGCAACGCGGCCACGGCGGTTGCGAGGGCCAGCGCAAGACGGTCCGGATGGAAGAGATGCGCCGCGCCGAGCCACAGCAGCAGCGCAGCCAGCGAGCCATACGTCCCCGGACCGGGCTTCATCCGCCCCGCGCCGAAGAAGGTCCCGAGCACCCACGCCCAGCGCGTCTTGCGCGCGCCGTCCGCACCATTCGCGCGCGCCATCAGTTTACTTCCCCGCTGCCGCCGGAGGAATCGGAGCGCTGGCGGTCGCGCAGCCCGTCCAGCTCGTCGAGCAGATCGGGATCGTGAATCGGCGAGCTGATGACGTATCCGCCGCTGGCCCACTTGCCCAGGTCGATCATGCGGCATCGGTTCGAGCAGAAGGGAAAGTCCTCCGTCCCGGCCAGCACAATCGTGCGGCAGGTCGGACAGCGCAGCGTCTTCAGCTTCTTCGCCATAGCATTATTCTAGAATCAGCGACGCATCAAAGGACAACGAACAACCACCGTTTACAGTCCGTAGACTTCGATTGCCGTTCCGCCGAAGATGGCGGCGCGCTCCGGCTCACTGAAGCCGGCGAAGTAGCTGCGCAGCAGATCGAACCACTGTGCGTAGCCGGTGGCAAGCAGGCAGACCGGCCAGTCCGAGCCGGCCATCAGCCGCATCGGGCCGAAGGCCTCGACCGCTACGTCAAGATACGGCTTGAGCGTCGCAAGCGAGCGCGCAGCGGTCGGGTCCGCACGCCAATCCGCCTCCGTCACCATTCCGGAGAGCTTGCAGCACACATTCTCGCGGCGGCCCAGCTCGCGCATGCGCGTGGCCCACGGATCGAGTTGGCCCGCAGCGATCAGCGGCTTGGCGATGTGGTCGAGCACAAATGGCTGCCGCGGATGCTCGTCCACAAAGGTGATGGCGTCCTCCAGGTGGCGCTCGAAGATCAGTATCTCGTAGACCAGCCCGCTGTCCACCATGGTGCGGATGCCGGAGTTGAAGTCCTCGCGCAGGATGTAGTGCGGGTCGCGCTCGTCCTGGATGACGTGGCGCAGGCCCTTGAGCTTCCCGCGTCCGTCAAACTCCTCCACTACGCCGGGGAAGTCCTCGCCGGCGATGGGCGCCCAGCCCACCACGCCGCGAATTGCGTCGTTTGCGTCGGCCATATCGAGCAGCCAGCGCGTCTCGTCGAGCGACTGGCGCGCCTGCACGGCGATTGTGCCGTCGATGGCCGCAGACGTCATGGCGTCCTTCAGATCGCTGGGCAGAAAGTCGCGGCGCAGCGCGGCCATCTCTTCCTCGATCCAGCCATACTCCGCCGCCGAGTAGCGCCAAAGGTGGTGGTGCGCATCGATCCTCTCAACCCTCTCGCTCACACGCATCTCTCCGAAGTGCAACATCCATCGGGCGACCCGCATCTCGACGTTGAGATGTGGGTTCGCGCCGCTACTTCCGGCTATACAGCAAGTCCTTGATTGCCTGCCGCCGTGCAGCGTTGGCCTCGCGCACGCTCTTGAGCTCGTCGGCGTCCATGCGCTCTTTGCTCTTCGGCCCCTCGGCCTCCGGCGCGCTGCACTTGGGACAGCGGTTGGCGAAGCCCGGCTTGTCCGGCTTCAGTTCGAACTCCTCTTCACACACCACGCAGGTTTTGATGGGAAACGGCATTTCTCTCCTATGATACGACGCGCCGATTCGCAGGAAAACCCATCCACGCCGCCGTCGGATTCAGAGGAACTGAGCTAACTTGTTGCAATCTCCACCAACGCGGCGGGCGCATCCACGGTGCGCTTCAACTGGCCGCAGGCGGCGTAGATGTCGCGGCCGCGGGGCTTGCGGGTGAAGGTGGGAATGCCGCCGTCGATCAACATGCGGTGGAAGACGGCGACATCGGCGGGCGCAGGCTCACGGAAGTCAATCCCCGGCCCCGGATTCCACACGATCAGGTTCACCTTGGCCTTCATTCCGGCAAGCAGCGACAGGACCTCGCGCGCGTGCTGCGGCTGGTCGTTCATGCCGCCCAGCAACACATACTCAAAGGTCACGTATTCGCGCTTGCCCAGCGGGATCGAGCGCAACGCATCCAGCAGCGCGGCGATATTCCACTTGCGCGTCACCGGCATGATCTGCCGGCGCACCTCGTCGTTCGATGCGTTGAGGCTGAGAGCGAGCTTCGGCCTCACCGCCTCTTCGGCAAACCGCCGGATCGCGGGCTCAATCCCGCTCGTGGACACCGTCATGCGCGACTCGGGAATCCCCATGGCGCGCAGCACGTGGACGCTCTCGATGAAGGCGTCGTAGTTCAGGAACGGCTCGCCCATGCCCATGAAGACCAGGTTGATGCGCGAGGGCGTCTCGACGCCGCGCCCGCTGCCGATGCGCACGCGCTGGCGGTTGAGCACCGCGGCCACCTGCCCGGCGATCTCGCCCGCCGTCAGATTCCGTCGCATTCCCAGCTTCGCGGTGAGGCAGAACCGGCAGTTCACCGCGCAGCCCACCTGGCTGGAGATGCAGAGGGTGGCGCGCTTGTAGCCTCCCACGGAGCCGAGTGGCCCATCCTTCGCAGCGATCGGGGTCCCCGGCGAGCGATCTTGGCTCGTTGGGGTGACAGAGCGATGGGTGGGTTGGGCATCCCATTCGTCCTCACCCTCCTCTTCGGCGGCGGCCTGGCTCCCGTCGCCCCGCTCGCCGCCATCGCCATCGGGCATCCACACGGTTTCGACGGTCTCGCCGTCGGCCATGCGCATCAGGTAGCGCTCGGTGCCGTCAATAGACTTTGCCGTCTGCGCGATCTCCGGCAGACCAACGGTGTATCCCTCGGCCACGAGCCGTTGGCGCATCTCCACGGGAAACGTAGTGATCTCGTCGAGCGATTCAACACGCTGCTTATAGAGTGCCTCCGCCAACTGCGCGGCGCGATACTTCGACTGCCCGAGGCTGGCCATCAGCTCAGTCAACTCCGGCAGGCCCTCTCCGAATAGCGCGCGTGACTCCATCTTTGCAGTTTACCGCTCTTATAATCGCCCCATGCCCACCTGCGGAGTCTTCACATACACCGAACCCGATCTGCTTCGCCTACTCGATGAACTTATCCGTCTCGAACCCATCTTTCACACAGCGGAGTTCGGCACCACGCCGGCTGACTTCCAACGAAGAATGTCCCCCGGTTACTGGGAGGTGGGCGCCTCTGGTCGGCGTTACAGCCGCGAGTTCATCCTGCGCAACTTCCGGCAAACCCCTCCTGTCGACGCTCGCGCAGCAGGCTGGCAGGCCTCCGGTCACGCCCTCCGGCGGCTTGGCCCAGACACGTATCTCCTCACTTACAATCTGCAACAGGGCCCTCGACTCAGCCGCCGCGCCACCATCTGGCGGCACTCACCTGATGGCTGGCTCGTCGTCTATCACCAAGGCACCATCGTCTCCGCCAACGAGGACGATGTTGCGCCGTCGCAGTCGTGAAACAATGGAACCGATGCCAATTTCCGTCCCAGTCGCCACGCCCGCGACCCTCCCCCGCGAATCGCCGGCCCGCAACATCCGCCGGACGGTGCTGCCCAACGGCCTACTGGTGCTGACCGAGAGCATCCCTCACGTCCGCTCCGTCTCCATGGGCGTGTGGATTCGCACCGGCTCGCGCGACGAGCCGTTGGAGCTGAACGGCATCTCGCACTTTGTGGAGCACATGCTCTTCAAGGGAACGACGACGCGCAACGCACGGCAGTTTGCGCGCGAAGTGGACTCCATCGGCGGGAACCTGGACGCCTTCACTGGCAAGGAGAACATCTGCTTCAACATCAAAGTATTGGATGAGAATATTGCTCCGGCGCTTGAACTTCTCAGCGACCTGGTTCTCCACCCTACCTTTACGCCCGAGGACATCCGCCGCGAGCAGGGCGTGATTCTGGAGGAGATCAAGATGGACGAGGACAGCCCCGACTACCTGGTCCACGAGACGTTTACGCAGAACTTCTGGAAGGGCCACGCGCTGGGGCGGCCCACGCTGGGCACGTTGAAGAGCGTCCCCAGCTTCACCCAGCCAATCGTCTTCGACTTCTACAACGCCCGCTTCACTCCGCGCAACATGGTCTTCTCCGCCGCCGGGAACCTGGACCACGAATGCTTCGTGGCGCAGGTGGCCGAGCGCTTCATGGGCCTCGCGGCCAGCAGCGGAACTGCGCCCGCCAGGCCAGCCGCGCCGGCGACCTCCGCCTCCATCACGCTGAAGCGCAAGAAGTCGCTGGAGCAGGTGCAGCTCTGCCTGGGCGTTCCGGCCCCGCCCGTGGATTCGCCCGCGCGCTACGCCGTCTATCTGTTGAACTCGATTCTGGGCGGCGGCATGAGCTCGCGCCTCTTCCAGACCATCCGCGAAGACCGCGGGCTGGCCTACTCCATCTACTCCGAGACCAGCCCCTTCCGCGACACCGGCGCACTAAGCATCTACGCCGGGACCTCCGCCGAGAAGACCCCGGAGGTGATTCGGCTCACCATCGAAGAGCTGCGCCGTCTGAAAGACGACGCCGTCCCGGAGGCAGAGTTGAGGCGCGCCAAGGACCAACTGAAGAGCAACATCGTGCTCGGCCTGGAAAGCTCCTCCAGCCGCATGTCGAACCTGGCGCGGCAGGAGATGTACTTTGGCCGCTTCTTTCCGGTCAACGAGATCACCGCCGAGGTGGAGGCCGTCACCACCGCGGAGATCCGGACGCTGGCCCGCCGGCTCTTCCGCCCCGAGGCCATCGCGCTGACCGTTCTCGGCAACTTCGGCCCACTCGACGCAACGCGCGAAGCCCTCGCATGTTGAGCCGCGCCCTGATACAGTTTCAAACGAGATCGAAACGCACATCTCGCCGCAGAGGAACCATGAAAACCAATCTTGAAATCACCCCATCCCAGCGTCATCGCGACTTCGGATTCACCCTCATCGAGCTGCTCATCGTCATGTCCATCATGCTGATCCTGATGGCGCTGGCGGTGCCGCAGATGCTGAAGCTGAAGAAGCACGCCGACGAGACCTCGGCCGCGCAGACCATCCGCACCATCGGCCAGGCCGAGACGATGTACAACTCCTCGTACAACGGATACGCCTGTCCGCTGGCCGCTCTGGGCGGCGATCCCAAGTCCGGCGCGCCCTCGGCCACCTCCGCCCAGGTCCTCGACCCGGTGCTTGCGGCGACGGGACAGAAGTCCGGCTACACCTTCACCGTCACCTGCGGCACCAAGGTCACCATCAACAACCAGGACGTGTACAACTCGTACGAGGTGACCGGCGTGCCCCAGTCGGTGGGCAAGACAGGCGACAACGGCTACTGCTCCGACGAGAACAACATCGTCAAGATCGACCCCACGGGAGCCACCAACTGCACCCAGTCCCTTCAGTAGCTGTTGAGCCTGTCATGCTGACCCTGAGCTTGCCGAAGGGGAAGAATCCCCGCATCTCGCTTGTACTCCCACTTCTGCTTGCGCTGCTGTGTGCGCCGAATCTCGCCGCACAAGCCGCGCAGGACACCGCCCTCATCCGCCGCGTGGACGGCCACTACAACCACCTGCACACCCTGCGCGCGCGCTACACCGAGCACTACACCGGGATGGGCCTGGACCGGACTGAATCCGGCACCCTTACCCTAAAGAAGCCCGGCCTGATGCGCTGGAGTTACGATGCGCCCAGCGGCAAGCTGTTTGTGCTGGATGGAAAGTACGCGTGGTTCTACACGCCCGGCGACGCGCAGGTCTCGCGCGCCCCGGCCAAGCAGTTGGACGACCTGCGATCGCCATTGCGCCTGCTGCTGGGCCACACCCAGCTCGCCAAGGAACTGGAGCAGATCGCCTCAGAACCCGACGGCGCGAACTTCCGCATCACAGGCGTCCCCAAGGGCATGGCCCAGCGCGTCCATCTGCTGACGCTCATTGTCGCTCCCAATGGGGCCATCCAGCGCATGAAGCTGGAAGAGACGGACGGCGCAACCACCGAGTTCACCTTCAGCGGGATCGAAGAAGACATTGCGCTGCCGCCCGCCGACTTCATCTTCACCCCACCCCCCGGAATCCCCATCGTCGCGGCGCAGCCGCCCATCTAGACGCGCGGTTCCGATGTAAAATTGGGGAATATAATCCGGTTTTCTCGCGCACGACGGTCCGTGCAGAAGAGCAGCGCCTCCAGTGAGCCCCGCCGCAAAGCCAAAAATCCTGACCACCGCTGAATTCCACGCCGCCGTCCACGCGCTCGCGCCCGCCGTTGCCGTCTTCGACTGTGACGGCACCCTTTGGTCGGGCGACGCGGGCGTGGGCTTCATGCGCTGGACCATCGACAACGGCCTGCTCTCGCGCGACACCATCGGCTGGCTGGACGACCGCTACCGCGCCTACCTGCGCGGCGAGGTCAGTGAGCTGGCCATCTGCGGCGAGATGGTGCAGATATATCAGGGCCTGCGCGAGAGCGAGATGCGCTCCGCCGCCGCTGAGTTCTTCGCCACGCAGATCGAGCCGAACCTGTTCGCAGAGATGCAGACCCTGGTGCGCGAGCTGCAGGCGCGCGGCACCGCGATCTGGGCCGTCAGCTCCACCTGCAACTGGGTCGTCGAGGAGGGCATGCACCGCTTCGAGATTCCCCCCGGCCGCATCCTGGCCACGCGCGTCGCCGTGGTTGAGGGCTTCGTCACCCCCACCCTGATCGACGTTCCCACCGACGAGGCCAAGGTCGCATCGCTGGCCCGCGTCGGCATCGCGCGGCCCGACGCCGTCTTCGGCAACTCCATCCATGACGCCGCCATGCTGGCCATCGCCTGCCGCGCCTTCCCCATCGACCCCAGCCCCGCCCTGCTCGCGCGCTGCGCTCAGGAGCGCTGGCCCGTCTACTATCCCGCCTCCGTCGCGCCCGCATAAAAACGACGCTCGTCATTCTGGCGCAGCCGGAATCTCGGTAGTTCAACGAACAACGAATAACGCACAACGATCGACGATCCAATGCTGCTCGAAGGCCTGCACATCCCGCTGACCACCCCCTTCCACCCGGATGGCCGCCTCAACCTGCCCAAGCTGGCCGCCAACGTGGCGCGCCGCTCGAAGTCACCCGCCGCCGGGCTCGTCGTACTCGGCGCCAGCGGCGAGCCCACGCTGCTCACCGACGAAGAGACGCACGATCTGCTGCGCGCCGCAGCGCAGGCCGCCGCGCCGGAAAAGGTCCTCCTCGCAGGCATCTTCCGCGACAGCGTCCGCGCGACACTCGCCCTCGCCGAGTTCGCGGCGGAACAGAACTACGACGCCATCCTCGTCGGCGTCCCCTCGATCTTCGCCTTCGATCATCCGGCCGCGGCCGCAGCCGCAAGCGAACAATCCAGATCCACGCCGCGCCGCGAACTCCCGCTTTACTTCCAGACCATTGCCGACCGCTCCCCGCTGCCCGTCGTTCTATTCAGCAACCGCGACCACCGCATTCCCCTGGATGCCACAGTCGAGCTCGCCGCCCATCCCAACATCCTCGGCCTGCTGGACGGCGCGGCCAGCCCCGCCGAGATCGAAGCCGTCCTTCGCCGCACCGCGACGATCAAGCGCGAAGTCACCGTCACCACTGTCTTCCGTGCCGTCACCGCGCGCATGAAAATCGCCGCTGGCCGCGCGCCCGCAACGCTCGTCTCCGCGGATTCGCTGGCCGCAGACCGGGCCGCATCCGCGACCGCAGCCGCCGAAACGCCGCCGACGCCACCCCTGCGCACGCGCACAAAGTCCGTCGGCTTCCAGGTCCTCGCCGGCGATACGCAGGCAATCCTCGAATCCCTGCGCGCCGGGGCCATCGGGGCCGCTCCCGCATTCGCCGCCTGCGCTCCTCAGGCCTGCTACGAGGTCTTCGCCGCATGGAAGGACGACGACCAGCCCCTCGCCGAGGAAAAACAGGCCCGCCTGCATGAGGCCGCCCGCCTGGCTGAAGCTACACCCGGCAGTCTAAAGTTCGCATGCGACCTCAACGGCTACTTTGGCGGCCTGCCGCGCCTTCCGCAGCTTCCGCCCACGGGCATCCAGCGCGCCGCTCTCGAGCAACGGATGAAGCAGCTTCGCAACTAATCGGCGTTGCTGCATCCGGATTCCATTTAGGATTAGCTCACCGGGCAATTCTTATGGCGAAGACAACCACAGCGCGGCGCGACAGATCGACCGGCGAACTGGCCCGCGAGGCACTCTGGTTTGCCCTGCACACGCTGGCCGCCATCGCCATTCTGGCTGTCGTTCTCGGCCTGATGACGCTGGCGCATCCCGATCCCGCCTCCGCCGCGTCCAAGGTCTTCGCCACCGCGCTGGCCTTCCTCGTTCCCATGGCCGGCGGCTTCGTCATCGTCCGCATTCTGCCCGGCAACGAGCAGGCACGGGCAGCGCGTGCCATCTGGATCTCCGGCCTTTTTCTCTTTCTTGCCGCCGGCGTCTGGGTGCTCGGCCTGCCCACCGGCGACGGTCTCTGCGAGGGCTGCGGAGCGGCCGAGAAGCTGTGGCGCACCTTCTTCAGCATCCATCGCGGCAGCGGGCTGATGGGCGGCGACGGCCTGCTGGTCGGCGTCTGGGCGCCGCTCTGCACGATCGGCTACGCCGCCGGAGCTGCCCTCGGACTCGTGGATTAGACTAGACTCCATGCCCGCCGATCCCGTCCGCGTCGCCCTGATCCAGATGGCCTGCGCGCCCTCCATCGAGCAGAACCTCGACCACGCGGTGGACCTCGTCCGCCAGGCCGCGCGCGCCGGCGCAGAGTTGGTCTGCCTGCCCGAGCTCTTCGGCGCGCAGTACTTCTGCCAGCGCGAGGACCATCGCCTCTTCGCCCTGGCCGAGCCCATCCCCGGGCCTTCGACTGCGCGTCTTTCCGCGGTCGTGCGAGAGGAGAAGATCACGCTGATCGCGTCCTTGTTCGAGCGGCGCGCCCCCGGCCTCTACCACAACACCGTCGCCGTGCTGGACCACGAATCGGCCGGGCCGGACCACATCGCCGGCCTCTACCGCAAGATGCACATCCCCGACGACCCGCTGTTCTACGAGAAGTTCTACTTCGCGCCCGGCGACCTGGGCTTCCGCGCCATCCCCACATCGCACGGCCCCATCGGAGCGCTCATCTGCTGGGACCAGTGGTTCCCGGAGGCCGCGCGCCTGACCGCGCTGGAGGGCGCGCAGTCGATCTTCATCCCCACCGCCATCGGCTGGCACCCCAGCGAGAAGTCCGAGTTCGGCGCAGCCCAGTACTCCGCCTGGAAGGCCATCCAGCGCGCCCACGCCATCGCCAACGGCGTCTTCGTCTGCGCCGTCAACCGCGTCGGCCACGAGCACGGCGACGTCATCCTCGACTCGCCAGTAGTATTGCAGAAATCGGTTGTTTTGAAAGGGACGGGCTTCAGCTCGTCCGCATCGGTGCCCAATAGATCTGGGGCTTTAGCCCCGGATGGAATCTCGATCCCTGGCCCCGGCGAACACAGCTCCGACGGCGGCTGCAAATCGGGAATCGACTTCTGGGGCGGCAGCTTTATCGCCGATCCCTTCGGCCGCATCCTGGCGCAGGCCAGCCACAACCAGGAAGAGATTGTGACCGCCACGCTCGACCCCGCGCTGGTCGAAACCACGCGCCAGCACTGGCCGTTCCTGCGCGACCGCCGCATCGACGCCTACGGCAACATCACCCGCAGGATGCTGAATTGATTGCAAACCGAGAATCGCGAGTTGAGGACGAGATGAAGAGTCACACCGAGTACCTGGTCTTTGAGACGAAGAAGCGCAGAGAGATGGTCGATATCACGGATGAAGTGGAGCGGATTGTTGGACGCAGCGGAGTGCGCGACGGCCTATGCCTCGTATCGCCGATGCACATCACGGCGGCGGTGTATGTGAACGACCTGGAGAGCGGGTTGATCGAGGACATCGGGAAGTGGCTGGAGGAGCTGGCGCCCGCGCGGCCGGAGTACAAGCACCACAGGACCGGCGAAGACAATGGCGATGCGCACCTGAAGTCGCTCTTGCTGCATCACGAAACGACCCTGCCAGTGACCGATGGACGGCTGGACCTGGGAACATGGCAGCGCGTCTTCTATGCCGAATTCGACGGACAGCGCCGCAAGCGCGTCATTGTGAAGGTGCTGGGCGTGGAGTAGGCCGGACAGGCAGTTCGAGACTCGTTCATACACATTGTTTGCGCGTGATCGGATTCCACTCACGCTACACGCCGCCTAGCGCGACGAGGTCGCCTCGTCCTGGTAGAACTCCGCGATCAGGGTGGCGTACTTCTGCTCCACCACGCGGCGTTTCAGCTTCATGCTGGGGGTCAGCTCGTCGCCCTCCACCGTCCACTCGTCGGGCACCACCGCGATCCGCTTGATGGTCTGGTAGGGCGCCAGCGTCGCATTCACCTCGTTGACGATGCGCTGGTAGCGCGCCACCACCTGCGGCACTGCGACCAGCGCCTTGCGGTCGCCGGCCGGATAGACCACGCCCTTCACCCGCGCCCAGCTCTCCAGAATCGCGAAGTTGGGCGAGATGAGCACGCAGGCAAACTTGTGCTTGTCGCCCACCAGCGCGGCATTCGCCACCAGCATGCGCGCCTTCAGCTTGTTCTCGATGGGCTGCGGAGCGATCATCTTTCCGCCGCTGGTCTTCAGCATCTCCTTCTTGCGGTCGGTGATGGAGAGGAAGCCGTCGGCGTCGATCATTCCGATGTCTCCGGTGCGCAGCCAGCCATCGGCGGTGAAGGCCGCCGCGGTCTCCTCGGGCTTGTTCCAGTAGCCGTGGAAGACCGACGGCCCGCGCACCTCCAGCTCGCCGTCCGGCGCGAAGCGCACCTCGACGTTCTGCAGCACCGGCCCCACCGTCCCGATGCGATGCTGCTGCGGATTGTCCACCGCAATCAGCGGCGAGGTCTCGGTGAGCCCATAGCCTTCCAGAATGCGGATTCCAACGTCCGCGAACCAGCCCGCCGTGTCCATCCCCAGCGGCGCGCCGCCGGAGACGAAGAACCTGACGCGTCCGCCAAAGGCCGCGCGAATCTTGGAGAAGACCAGCTTGTCCGCCAGTTTGAACGCAATCCCCCAGCGCATCACGATGCTAATGGAAATCACTCCATAGATGGCCCAGAAGATCAACTGCTCGCCAACCTCCAGGCTCCACTGTCGATGCGACCTTTCTGCGGCGTAATAGCTCCCCCAGAGCAACGATAAAAAAAATAGACAGGCCACCAATGTCAATGTCAGTGAAGACTCCGGCTTTAGATTAATGCGCGGTGCCTTGCCCGCCAGCGTCTCTTCTCGATGCTTCTTGCCCACGCTGAGCGCCCAGTTGAGAATCCACTTCTTCGCCCCGTGCGACTTGCCCTCGACTGCCTGGCGGATCTTCTCGTAGACGCGCGGCACGGCCACCAGGAGCGTGGGCCGCACCTGCTTCATCGCCGTCGCAATCCGGTCGAACTTCGGGCAATAGGCCAGCGTCACCCGCTGGTCCATCATGGCGTAGTCCAGGTGGCGCGCCGTCACATGGGAGAGCGGCAGAAACGAGATGCAACTGTCCTCCTCGGTAAACCCGAAGGGCCGGGTCGACATGGTGAAGTTGCTCGCCAGGTTTCCATGGGTCAGCATCACGCCCTTGGGCTCGCCGGTGGTACCCGAGGTGTAGATGATGGTGGCCAGATCTTCCGGCTGCACCGAGCGGGCGCGCGCGTCGAACTGCGCATCGCGTTCTTGCATTGCAACCGAATCTTTCATCAACTCGGCAAAGCTCTCCACCGCGAACACGCCGGGGGCCCCATTCATCGCGGCTTCATCGCGATCCGGGGTCCCCGCCAGCTTCGCTGGTGGGGTGGGATGAGTGGGAGACGAAACAGTTGCCTGCTCCGATTCCATCTCATCCATCACCACCAGATGCTCCAGCGCGGGCAGCACGCCCGCCGCACGCACCTTCTCCATCTGCTCCCACGACGAGACCACCGCAACCTTGGCGCCGGAGTCGCGCAGCATGTACCCCACCTGCTCCGGAGTCAGCGTCATATACAGCGGCACATCGACCGCGCCCAGCGCCAGCACCGCAAAGTCCGTCACTGGCCACTCCCAGCGGTTCTCGCTGATGAGCGCCACGCGGTCGCCCTTGGCCACTCCCCACGCCGCCAGCCGCGCCGCCAGCGCGCGCACCCGTCCATACGCCTCCGCCGACGCGATCGGCTTCCATGTCCCATCCACCCCCGCGCTCGCATCCAGCCAGCGCCAGACCACCTTGTCGCCGCGCCCGCTCATCTTCAGGAACGCGTCGTTGATCGTCCTCACATCCTGCATGCAAACCCCTCCAGCCTTCGCAGCCCGGAAAATGGCCTCATCCAGCCTACGCCGCTTGGCTGCACACGATCTAGCAGCGAACGATCTTTTCGGACGCAATCCCCCTGGTGGCATTGCGCGTGTCCACCACCAGCCGTGACTGGTCCACAATCGCGCGGTAGTCGTACTCCGTGTGGTCGGTCATAATCAGCACGCAGTCGTACTGCGCAAGATTGGCCAGCGGAGTGGACCTCATATTCAGGTTGTAGTGGCGTCCTCGGCCCACCGCCGGGAAGAAGGGGTCGTTGTACAGCACCTCCGCGCCCTGCTCGCGCAGCAACTCGATTACGGTCAGCGAGGGCGACTCCCTCAGGTCGTCGATGTCCTTCTTGTAGGCCATTCCCAGCATCAGGATGCGCGCGCCTTTCATGGCCTTGCCGTGCCGGTTCAGGGCCTGCGCGACGGACTGCGCCACATGCGCCGGCATCGCCTCGTTGACCTCGCCGGCCAGCTCGATGAAGCGCGTGTTGAAGTCGAACTCGCGCGCCTTCCAGCTCAGATAGAACGGGTCGATGGGGATGCAGTGCCCGCCCAGCCCCGGCCCCGGATAGAAGGGCTGAAAGCCGAACGGCTTGGTTGCCGCCGCGTCGATCACCTCCCAGATGTCCACGCCCATGCGCAGCGAGAGCAGCTTCAGTTCGTTGACCAGAGCGATGTTGACGCAGCGGTAGATGTTCTCCAGCAGCTTGGTCATCTCCGCCACGCGGGTGGACGAGACCCTCACCGCGCGGGCAAAGATCCCCTCGTAGAGCGTGGCCGCAAGTTCGGTGGCAATCGCCTCGTGGCCGCCGACGACCTTGGGAATATCGCGCCGCGCCACCGTCACATTGCCCGGGTCCTCGCGCTCCGGCGAAAAGGCCACATAGAAGACGCCGCTTTCGGCCGCCGCGCCCTTCGCCTGCGCCTTCAGCCCCTCGGTGTTGCCCGCCTCCAGCAGCGGAATCAGCAACTCTTCGGTGGTTCCGGGATAGGTCGTGCTCTCCAGCACGACGAGCTGACCATCGCGAATCCACGGCGCGGCGGCCTTCGCCGTATTCTCCACAAAGCTGAGGTCCGGCTCGCGGTGTTCGGTCAGCGGAGTGGGGACGCACAGAATAATCGCGTCCTGGTCCGACAGACGCGCAAAGTCCGTCGTCGCGCTAAATCCCTTCCGTCGCGCAGCCTCGATCTCCGCGACCGCAATACGAAAGATGTACGAGCGGCCGGCTTCGAGGTCGTCCACTTTTTTTGCGTCGATGTCGAAGCCGGTCACTTTGAACCCCGCCTCCGCCAGAAGCAGCGAGAGCGGCAACCCAACGTAGCCCAGCCCGATCACTCCGATCCGTGCGCTGCGCGCCTGAATGCGATCGAGACGCTCCCGCGCAATCCGCGGCAGAACGACTTGGCTGGGATTCAAAACTTGGCTGGTCTTTGGTTGGCTGGGATTCAACATGCTCCCGATTATCGCATCCAACCTTACGCCCGATATAGTTGGAATTGCTGCGCCCCAGTATTAATCCTGCGTAGACCTGCAAGCGCGACGTTTTTGGGGTTTGCGATAAGATGGCTCGACAACTCAGAAAAATATTCTGAGTGGAGAATCCATGGCCCGTTACTTGATTACCGGAATCGCAGGTTTTATCGGCTCAACCCTGGCCCACGCGCTCCTCGAGCAGGGAGACGAGGTGCGCGGCATCGACAACCTCTCCACCGGAAGCCTCGAGAACCTCGCCGGCATTCGCAACCGGATCGACTTCCAGCAGATGGACCTGCAGGACGCCGCCGGGATGCGCTCCGCCAGCGAGGGCATCGACTTCATCTTGCACCAGGCGGCGCTGGCCTCGGTTCCCCGCTCGGTGAAGGACCCGCTCACCTCGCATGAGTCGAACATCAACGGCACCCTGAACCTGCTGCTGGCCGCGCGCGACGCTCGTGTGAGGCGCATCGTCTACGCGGCGTCGTCTTCGGCCTACGGAGACCAGCCCACCCAGCCCAAGCAGGAAGAGATGCTGCCGCTTCCGCTGTCGCCCTACGCCGTGCAGAAGCTGGCCTGCGAGTACTACATCCAGGCCTTCTACCGGACGTATGGGCTGGAAGGCGTCTGCCTGCGCTACTTCAACATCTTTGGGCCGCGCCAGGCCGCGGACTCGCCCTACTCCGGCGTGATCGCCAAGTTCACAACTATGATGATGGCAGGCGAGACTCCCACCATCTTCGGCGACGGCCTGACCAGCCGCGACTTCAACTACGTGGACAACGCGGTCAGCGCCAACCTGCTCGCCTGCCAGGCGCCCAGCACGGTGGCCACGGGCCGCGTCTTCAACATCGGGACCGGAGAGAGCCACACGCTGAACGAGGTCTACGCCGCCATCGCCGGCCAGCTCGGATTCACCGGCAAGCCGCTCTACGGCCCGCCGCGCGCGGGCGACATTCGCCACTCGCTGGCCGACATCAGCCGCGCCGGCAAGGAGCTTGGCTACCAGCCCAAGGCCCGCTTCCACGAGGGCCTGCGCAAGACCGTGGCCTGGTACCTCGCCGAAAAAGAGAAGAGGGCCGCCTCGGCGCTCTGACTCAAGAACGCCGCGCCACCCCTACCCCAGCTTCGCCAACTCGTCGCTTGCGTCCCTCGACGTCTTGCTGTTGGGCGCAAGCGCCGCGGCCTTCTTCAGATGCAGTACGGCGTCGGACTTGTCGTTCAGCTTGCCGTAGGTCATGCCCAGGTGGAGATGCATCGAAGCGTTGTCCGGGGCCGACCGCAGCGCTTCCTCCAGCAGGTCCCGCGCCGCATAGTAGTTCCCCTTGTAGAAGTAGACCCAGGCCAGCGTGTCGGCGGTATGCGGCGAGTCCGGCATGGCGCGCCGCGTGGCCTGCGCCAGGGTCAACGCCACATCCACATTCTGGCCGTTCTCCACCATCAGATACGCCAGGTTGTTGGAGGCAATTGCATTGTTCGGGTCGATCTGCAGCGCCTTCTTGTACGCCTCCATCGCCGTCGAGACGTCGCCTTTCGCCTCCTGCAACGATCCCACCATCTGCCACGCATGGGCGTCGTTGGGGTGGGAACCGATCCAACCCTGCCAGGTTGCGATCGCGGGATCGATGTCGTTCAGGGCGATCTCGGCCTGGGTATAGATATCGACCGCGTCGAGGCTTGACGGGTTCAACTGCATCGCCTTCTGCGAACTCTGCTGCGCGCCCTTGAAGTCCTTGGTCTGCAGTTGAACGGCGGCAAGCTCGGAGTAGAAGTTGCCATTCTGCGGCTCCTTGGCGATCTGCGCCTGCACCCGCGCCAGGGCCTTGGCCGGCTGCTTCTGCTTGAGGTCGTAGGAGGCCAGCATCCCCAGCGCGCGGTCCGAGTTCGGGTCCTTGTCCAGCGCCTTCTGCAGCATCGCCATGCCCTCGGGAAGATGCCCCTGGGCAATACGGATCTGGCCCAGTTCCAGGTACGCCGATGGGTTGTCCGGACTCGCCTTCAAGACCGCCTGGAAGTCCGCCTCCGCCTTGTCGTACTCCTTGCGGCTGGCCTCCGCCGTCCCACGCCACAGATAGGCCATCACATAGTCGGGGTGCTGCTGGATCGTCTTGTCCGCCACCTCGGAGAGCATACTGGCGTCGTTGCGCACGGCCGCGATCTGCGCCAGACCGCTGGCCGCATCCAGGTTCCCCGGATTGAGCTTCGCGACCTCGCGCAGGCTCGCCTCGGCGGTCGCCAGGTCTCCCTTGCCGGACGCCACCTGTGCCAGCAGCAGCCGTGTCTGCACGTCGTTCGGGTTGTCCTTCACCGCCTTCTTCAGCAGCGCAATTGCGTCGTCAATCTTGCCCGTGCTCACCAACAGCAGCGCATTCAGGACCTGCACCTGGGGATTGCCTGCATAGGTCTTGGTCAGCACGGCTGCCACCGACGACGCCTGGGCATAGTTCTTCCTGTCGAAGAGAACGCGCGCGTACGTGATCTTGATGGCGAAGCTCTTGGGAAACTTCGCGGCAAGCTCCGCAAAGGCGGCCTCGGCGCGGTCCAACTGCTGCGTCTTGGCGTAGTAGTCGCGCAGCAGCGTCGCGGCCTCTTCGTTCTCGGGCAGATCCACCACCGCCTGATGCAATGTCTGCTCCGCCTTGTCCTTGTTGCCCACGCGGAAGTAGAGCCCGGCCAGCGCCGCGCGCGCCCGCAGGTTGTCCGGCGCAATCGCGACGGCCGCCGTGTACTGCTGCTCCGCGCCCTGCAGATCGCCCTTCTTCTCCATCAGCTCCGCCAGCACAAGATGCGGCGTTGCGTCCTTGGGGTCCAGCGATGCCGCCTTGCCCAGCTCGTATTCGGCCGAGGCCTCGTTCGCCGGGTCCGCCGTCATCAACAGCGCCGCCGCGGTATGGAAGCTGGCCCGGTTGGGACCGAGCTGCAAGGCCCGCTGGATCAGCTTGAGTGCATCCGCGTTGTTGCCCCTGCGCTGAGCCACGCCGGCCAGCAACGCATAGGCGTCCGCGTTGTTCGGGTCGATCGCCAGCACCGCGTTGGCCTGCGCCTCCGCGCGGTCGGTGGCGCGTCCATCCAACAGCAGGTTCCCCAGATCGATGTGCGCCTGCACGTTCCCCGGACTCACCTGCACCGTCTTCATCAGCTCCGTGTAGGCCAGCATCGGAGTGTTCATCTTCAGATACGTCTTGGCCATCTCGTAGTGCGCGTCGCCGAAGTTCTTGTCCACCTTCAGCGCATTGAGGAACTGCACGGTGGCCTCTTTGTACTTTCCGGCTGCCTCATACCGCTTGCCGCTCTCCAGGTACTTCTGCTTGCGCACGTTGGGGTCGCGGCTGCATCCGGCGGTGAAGACCAGCGCCAGCGATACCACCACCGCCGCGGCCCGGGCAACCTGCACCTTGCGTAGTTTGAACATTGGCGAATTCCTCATCTTCTCTTGCCGTTCCCTTCAATTCTTCTCTTTCATGCCGTCTCTTGCAAACCTGCTCTTCGCGCCGTGGGCCAGGCGAGCGCCGGCAGCGGAGCGGCGGCTTCCTCAATCGGGAATATAGGCTGGAAGCAGCGGCGCGATCTGCTCCGCAAACTTCATCGTGCGCGCGCGCGCCTGCAGCCTGTCCTCGCCCGGCTCGACGGGCGTGATGACGCGTACCAGGGCAGCGTCGGTGCGCCCGTAGCGGATCGAGTCGGCCAATGTATACAGCTTCGCCGCATAGTCGCCCGCGATCACGCGCCCATGCATCTGGTACCAGTACAGGACCTCCTGCGTCGAGGTCCCGTTCGAGATCAGAAACTCCTTCACCTGGTACTTTTTGCCTGCGGCGTTGGTCAGTGTCGTGATCCAGGACGATTCGAAGTTCCATCCCGCGCCGGGCAGGCAGTTCTGCGGCGAGTGGATCGACTGCCCCGTGCGCTGGGTGGGAAAGTAGCCGATAAAGAGCCCGATCGACGCGCGGCTGTCTATGTCTGCGTTCTCCGGGGAGGTGCTGCCCTCGATCGGAGGCTGCGGATGGTACACCCGGTTCAGGAACTCCCCCTTGCCCAGGTTCTGCAATACATCCTCATCCATCACGATCTCGGTGGCCGTTCGCGTCCCAACCGTCATCGGAAACTCGCTCAACGGCCTGCTGGGCGGCACGCGGTCCACATCTCCGCGCAGGTGCAGCAGCAGCGCCGCGGACAGCATCAGCAGGACCGCAAACCAGAGTTGGTAAGACCAGGGCCGCGCGCTCCTCATGCCGTGTGCCTGCCTTTCCCCGCCGCCAGCTCCATCGCGCGATGCACCAGATAGAGACACCCCAGCGAGATCAGGAACATCAGCCAGCCGGAGAACTCATGGAAGAAGCCCATCGCCTTATCAGGGTCCCAGTACTGCACGCACAGCCCGGTGCCGAAGATCCGCGCCCCATTGGCCGCCACCGCAATGGGAACGCTGGCCAGCGCCAGCACCACACGCCGCCACGTCTTGCGCTCCAGAAGGTAGCCGTAGATCACCGCAACCGTGAACAGGCTCATCAGCGACCGGATGCCGCTGCACGCCTCGGCCACCTCCAACTGCATGGCCGGCAACTGGATCACATTGCCCTCGCGCAGCACCGGGACCCCGGCCAGAGGAAGCAGCGCGCTGGCCAGCTTGGAAGCGAGAATCTGTAAGGGAAACGTGATCTGGTTGAACAGAATCGTCGGCAGCGGGATCGCCAGCAGAAGCACGAAGAGCACAAACTTCACCCGGCCCAGCATCTGGCGGCCCAGCAGCGTCCACACCAGCCCCGCCGCCAGCAGCACAAACGAAGTGCGCTGTAGGAACAGGTCCGCGCCGAAGACGCCCAGCAACAGCACAAAGAGCCCGAAGGCCACCAGCCACGCCCCCGCCCAGCTCGGCGCAATCGCCGTGCCCTGAAGTTCGCGCCGTTTGTCCCATAACAGGAATGCCGCAAAAAACGGAATCAGAAACCCGTGCGAGAAGTCCGGAAGCTGGGTCCAGTCCGTCACCAGCTTCACCGCGATACCGTGGTACAGCAGCACAAGCAGCGCGACAACCAGCAGCAGCGGCCCGCTCGCAGCAAGGGCAGGAGGCATCGCAGCATCGGCGGCCGTGTGCATCGGGTTCGACTTCACGCGCAGCACCTGAACCAATCCCGGAAGCAAGTCCGGAACTAATCCCAGAGTAATCCTAAGGCAATTCAAAGGCCCAGCGGATTATCGCACGCAAAAGGTACCTTCGCGGTCTACGTCTTTCGAGGTACCCCGGTGCGCAAGGCCGCCAAATGGCACACCTTAGGAGTGTAAAATTGCCTCGGGCGCGTTGTGCGGCTCAAGAAGGGCCCGTGGGCTCGAAGCGGCCCAAACAGGTGGTTTGCCATGGATCTCTGTTCCCAAAGGATGGGCCGGCAGGGTGCGGCCATAGCCCCTCGAAACGGGCCACGATGCGAGCGTCGAAGCCGGTTTCAGGCGGCTACATTCCGCGACGCGCACGAATCGGCAGGAACCATGGCCTCCCTGCGCTGCGCGCTGCTTTCGATCTGCCTTGTTCCGGCGCTTGCCGCAGGCCTGGCCCAGCAGACAGTCAACACGCCTGCGCCCGGCGCCAGACCCGCCGCCGCGCCCGCCATCAACCACCCCGCAACCTCCTCCTCATCCGCGCGTCCTAGCCCCCGCCGCTTCCACCGCCGCACGCCCGTCCAACGTCGCCTCCAACTACATCATCGGCGCGGAAGACACCCTGCAGATCACAGTCTGGCAGGAGCCCAACCTCTCCACTCCCGCCCTCCCCGTGCGCCCCGATGGAAAGATCTCGCTGCCGCTGCTGGGAGACATCGCCGCCGCCGGGTTCACCCCCATGCAGCTCGCCGCCGACATCGGCAACCGCCTCAAGCAGTACGTCACCGATCCGGTGGTCGATGTCAGCGTTCTCGCCGTCAACAGCAAGCGCGTCTACCTGATCGGCGAAGTCATGCACGTTGGCCCGCTTGCCATCTCTCCAGGAATGACTGTGCTACAGGCCATCGCCACCGCCGGCGGGCTCACCTCCTACGCCAACAAGAAGCACATCTACATCCTGCGCGGCGACAGGCAGCAGAAGATTCCCTTCGACTACACCCTGGCCGTCAAGAAGGGAGACATGCAGGGCGTCTCGCTCGTTCCCGGAGACACCATCGTGGTCCCATGATCAAGTCCTCCCAGACCGCTCCGCAGACCGCCTCAACCCTCCTTCTGCTTCTGCCGTTGCTGGCGCTTCCCGCCATCTCCGGCGCCCAGGCGCTGCCCGCCGCCTCGGCCTCGCCCATCTCCACCGGCTTCTCGCTGCCTAGCACGTCGGGCACGCTGCAGTACGCCCTCAGCGCATCGCAGAGCATCACCTCCAACTACCTCGGCAACTCAGGCGTCGCTTCCTTCACCAACCTGACGGGAGACCTCGCCTTCATCACCAGCAGTTCGCGCGACCCCTTCAGCGCGGTCTTCACCGGCGGGCGTTCGTGGAGTACCTCGAACCAGCCCTCCTACAACTTCCTCAACCTCTCGCTCTCTCAAGCGGTCAACACGCATCGCTGGAACTTCTCGCTTTCGGACGCCGTCAACTATATGCCGCAGACCGCCTCCACCGGACTCTCCGGCATTCCCGGCGCAGGCGATCTCGGCGTCACTCCTGTGCCGACGGGAGCCAACCCCGGACCGACAGGCGTCAACCCCGTGCAGACAGGCCCCGCTCCCGGTCAACCGGGCCCCACTCCCGCGCCAACCAGCGCCAACCCCGGCCAGGGAGTGCTCTCCGGCTTCTCCACACGCGTCACCAACACCAGCTCGCTCAGCCTGCAGCGCCAGCTCACCGGCAAGACCTCGTTCAACGCCTCCGGCTCCTACGTCCTCATCCGCTTCCTCAATAACTCGGGCAGCACCACCGTCCCCAGCTCCGCCGGCCTGGACAGCGACGGCGACTCCGCCGGCGCCGGCCTCAGCCATCGCATCGACGCGCGCAACTCCCTCGCCGGAAACTTCGCCTACGCGCGCAACACCTACTCCGGCACAAGCTCCGGAATCCGCCAGCCCGCCTTCTCCAGCCAGACCGCCAGCCTGCAGGTCACCCATCAGTTCACCCGCAAGCTCTCCACCAGCCTCGCCGCCGGCCCGCAGTGGACCAGCATCGACAGCCCGGGCCTTACGCCCGCGCTCAGCCTCTTCGCCAACCTCTCGGCCAGCTACACGGGAGAGTTCTCCCACGCCTCGCTCGCTTACTCGCGCAGCACCAACAGCGGCTTCGGCGTGGTCGGCGGCGCCATCTCCAACTCTGTCACCTTCTCCGCCGGCCGCGTCGTCGACCGCGTCTGGCTGGTCGCGCTCACCGCGGCCTACACCCAGACATCGGACCTGCCCTCGGCCGTCACTCTTCCCTTCACATTCCACACCACCGTCGCCGGCGTGCAGGTCTCGCGCGCCCTGGCCCGAACACTCTCCGCCTACGCCAGCTACACTTTGCAAAAGCAGTCCGACCAGGGAACGGCCGCCGCAGTCGATCTCTTCAGCGGCCTCTCCAATGTGGCCGGCTTCGGGCTCACCTTCTCGCCCTCCGCGGTCCGTCTTGGCGGACACTCGTAAGGAGATAGAAATGCTTGGCCATCGCGCACTGAACGTCGAAGATTATATGGCAATCCTCAAGCGCCACTGGTGGCTCATCGCCATTCCCACGTTCATTGTGCCGGTCCTCGCGGTGGTCGCCACCTTTTACATCCCTCCGCAGTACGTCTCGCAGACCCTGGTCCTCATCGACCAGCAAAAAGTCCCCGAGAACTTTGTCCCCTCGGTCGTCACAGAAGACATCAACAGCCGCCTGGCCTCCATGAAGGAGCAGATCCTCAGCCGCTCCAGCATTCAGCCCATCATCGAGAAGTTCGACCTCTACGCCGATCAGCGCCTCTCCATGGACGACCGCATCACGCTGGCGCGCAAGAACATCGACATCCAGCCCATCACTAGCGAGATCGCCCGCTCCAACGGACTTCCCGGCTTCAAGATATTCTTCACCGCCAGCGACGCCCACACCGCGCAGGAGGTCTGCGCGGAGATCACCACGCTCTTCACCGGGGCCAATCTCCGCTCCCGCTCGGAGGCCGCCGAGGGCACAACCGACTTCCTCAAGGAGCAGCTCGACAGCGCCAAGCGGACCCTCGACGACCAGGACGCGAAGCTCGCCGCCTTCCAGCGCGAGCACTTCGGAATGCTGCCCGAGGATGAGGCCAGCAACATCAACATCCTCAGCACCCTCAACACCCAGCTCGATGCATCCACCCAGGCCCTCAGCCGAATGGAGCAGGACAAGTCCTACATGGAGACGATGCTCGCTCAGCAGTCCGCATCCTCTCCCGGCGCGGCCTCTCCGCAGAGCGACGATAAGGAGCTGCAGGACCTGCTCGCGCAGCAGGCCAACCTTACCTCCCGCTACTCCGCGAACTACCCCGACGTCGTCGCCATCAACCGCAAGATCGCCGACCTGCGCGCCAAGATGGCGCAGTCGCCCGCCACCCCATCGTCCGCTACACCCAGCACCGCCCCAGGCCGCAACGACTCCGCCGCCGCGCAGGACCTGCGCGCTCGCATCCGCGCCGCCGACATCGGAATCCAGGCCAAGCGCGCGGAACAGGCGCAGCTCAACAAGCAGATCCGCTCCTACCAGGGGCGCATCCAGTCCAGCCCGCAGGTGGAGGCGGAGTTCAAGGAGCTGACCCGCGACACCCAAACCTCGCAGGCCTTGTACGACAGCGATCTCACCAAGCTGAACCAGTCCCGGATGGCCACCGACCTTGAGCACCGCCAGGAAGGAGAGACTTTCAGCCTGCTGGACGAAGCCAATCTGCCGGACAGCCCCACCTTTCCCAAGCGCAGGATCTTCGCCTCCGGAGGTCTCGCCGGCGGCCTGGTCCTCGGCCTGCTGCTCACCGCCCTGCTGGAGTACCGCGACACTGCACTGCGCAGCGAGCGCGACGTCTGGGCCTTCACCAAACTGCCCACTCTGGCCGTCATCGCCTGGTCGGGCGACGTGGCAGACCGCAAGCCCGGCAAGATGGCCCGCCTGAAGCGGCCCTTCAGACGCAAGCCCAAAGACGCCCCACTCGCCGATGCCCGGGGATAACCATGTATAAGAGCTTCTTCCATCTCGACAGCACGCCCTTTGCCGATAGCCCCGACCCGCGCTTCCTGGTGCGGATGGCGCACACCCGCGAGGCCCTCGCCACGCTGGAGTACGGCATCGGCGCGCACAAGGGCTTCATCGTCCTCACCGGCGAGGTCGGCACCGGCAAGACCACCCTGCTGCGCGCCGCTCTCGCCTCCTTCGAACCCGGCCGCGTCTTCAGTTCCTTCCTCTTCAACCCGCGCCTGGAGGTCCTCGACTTCTTCGAATTCATCCTGGCCGACTTCGGCATCGTCCCCCAGTCCCGCACCAAGTCCGGAATGCTCATCCAGCTCAACCGTTGGCTCGTCGAGCGCTTCCGCCACGACGAGACATGCGTCATCGTCATCGACGAGGCGCAGAACCTCACCTGGGAGCAGCTCGAAGAGGTCCGCCTCCTCACCAACCTCGAAACCCCCACGCGCAAGCTGGTGCAGATCGTCCTCTCCGGCCAGCCCGAACTGGAAGAGAAGCTCAGCGCGCCCGACCTGCGCCAACTGCGCCAGCGCATCGCCCTCTGGGCGCGCACCCACGCCATCTCCGCCGACGAGACCTCCGAGTACATCACCCAGCGCCTGCTCGTCGCCGGCTCCTCCGATCCCATCTTCCTTCCCGACGCCGTCGCCGCCATCCATCGCGCAAGCTGCGGAATCCCGCGCATCATCAACCTCATCTGCGAGCAGGCCCTCATCCTGGCCTACGTCGAACAGCTCCACCAGGTCCCCGCTCCCCTCATCCACGCCGTGGTGCGCGACCTCGACCTCGACCCCCAGTCCTACATGGTCTACTCCTCGCGCTTCGCAACTCCCACAGACCGCGCGCCTGCTTCGCTGAAGCACACGCGGTGGGAGGAAGGAGGCGACGAGAGATGAGCAATATCTACGAAGCCATGCGCCGTGCAGCGCTGGAGTCTGCCAACCGCCCCGCCGACGAACCCGCCCCGGCCACTGAACTCGCTCCGGCTACTGAATCCGCCGCGCCAACTCCCGTTGCCGCGGAGTCCGCGCCCGCCGCAGGGCCTGTTCCAATCGCGCAAATCCCCGCCGCGCCAATTCCCGTTGCCGTGGGGCCCATTCCCGCAGCACAACCCGCCGGGCCAACCCCTGCCGCACCAATCTCAATCGCCGGCCCCGCCGCTGCTGCGCTCATTCATGACACCGCGCCGATCTCCGTCGCGCCCGTTCCAGTCGCGCCAATCATCGCTGCGCCCATTCCCGCAGCCATCCCAATCGCCGCGGCCAGGACCGCCGCCGCGCTCGATGCCGACTCCGCGCTCGATCTGCCGAACATTGCCCAGGTGCGATGGCTCCCCTCGCTGCATCAGCTCCCGGCGCTCGACCAGCGCGGCGCCGCGGTGGAGCAGTTCCGCAGCCTGCGCTCGCGCATGCAGGAGTTCCGCGACCTGAACACGCTCAAGTCCATCCTCGTCTCCAGCGGCCTGCCGCAGGAGGGCAAGAGCTTCGTCGCCGCCAACCTGGCCATCTCGTTTGCCCGCCACAAGGCCGCCCGCGTCCTGCTCATCGACGGAGACATGCGCCGCGCATCGCTGCACAAGCTGCTGGGCGCGCCATTGGGCCCCGGCCTCACCGAGTATCTGGCCGGCAAGGCGGGCCTCACCGAAATCATGCAACGCCCCATTCCCGGCGACACCGGCCATCCCCTGCCCGCCGGCCTGGCCTCGCTCATCTTCATCCCCGGAGGCATCGCCAGCGACAAGGCCGCCGACCTCTCCGGCAACCGCCGCTTCGGCCGCCTCATCGCCGAGGCCTCGCCCCACTTCGACTGGATCGTGGTCAACTCCTCGCCCGTCAACCTCGTCTCCGACGGGGTCAACCTCGCACGCTCCTGCGATGGCGTTCTGCTGATTGCGCGCGGCGGCGCCACCAAGTACCAGGCCGCCCAGCGCGCCCTCGCCGAACTCAAGGCTTCCAAGGTCCTTGGCTTTGTCCTCAACGCAGTCGAAGACCCTCCCCTGACCGGGGGATACTATGGCTACGACGGATACGACAAGATTGAAGAATAACCGGAAACGCCCCAGTCAATGATCCGCTTCTTGAACGTCTACTATCCCACGCGAACCATCATTCTTCTGCTTGCGGAGGCGTGCGTGGTCTGCGGCTGCTTCCTGGCCGCCACCTGGATCATGCTCGGCCCGGACGCCTTCATCGCGCTGGAGTACCAGGAGGGCCTGCTCAAGATCGCCCTCATCACCCTGGTCACCCTGGTCCTCTCCTACTACTTCGACCTCTACGAGCCGCGCATCCTCTCCGCCCGCCAGCAAATCTACTTCCGCATCCTGCTGGTGCTCGGTTTCGACTGCTTCCTGCTCTCCGCCTTCCTCTTCTTCGATCCCCAGGTCGCCATCGGCCCCTTCGTCTATACCCTCGGCTTCGCCCTGCTTGCGCCCTCGCTCATCCTGCTGCGCAGGGGCTACGAGTGGGTCGGCGCGCAGAAGCTCTTCCGCGAGCGCGTCTACGTCCTCGGCGCAGGGGAGTACGCCCGTTCCATCGTCGAGGCCATCCGCTCCCAACCCGGCATCGGCATGGAGGTCGTCTTCTGGGAGGACGTGCATCTCGAACCCTCCCAGCGCAAACAGCTCTGGATCTCCGTCCTCGACCGCATCGCCAAGGCCGATCCCCCGGTGCACCGCATCGTCGTCGCCATGGAGGTCCAACGCGGAGAACTGCCCGTCCAGGAGCTCCTTCTGCTGCGCTTCCGCGGCATCGAAGTGGAGGAGGACAGGACCCTGCGCGAGCGTCTCTACGGCAAGATCCAGCTCGAAGGGCTGCGCCCCTCCAGCTTCCTCTACAGCGAAGGCTTCCGCCTGTCGCCCTCGCTGCAGTTCACACGCCAGTTGATCAGCCTCACCGCCGCGGCGCTCGGACTTCTCCTCTTTCTGCCGGTCTTTCCCTTCGTCGCCCTCGCCGTCAAGCTCTCTTCCCGCGGCCCGCTCTTCTTCCGCCAGCCCCGCGTCGGCATGGGCGGCCGCATCTTCAACGTCATCAAGTTCCGCACCATGTTCACCGACGCCGAATCCGGCGGCGCAAAGTGGGCCACCAAGGACGACCCGCGGGTCACCAGGGTCGGCTCCTTCCTGCGCAAGACGCGCATCGACGAGGTCCCCCAGCTCTGGAACATCCTGCGCGGAGAGATGGGCTTCGTCGGCCCCCGCCCGGAGCGCCCCGAGTTCGTCGCATGGCTCACCGAGGAGGTCCCCTTCTACTACCTGCGCACGCTCATCCGCCCCGGCCTCACCGGATGGGCCCAGGTGCGCTACGGATACGGCGCAACGCTGGCCGAAACCAAGGAAAAACTGGCGTACGACCTCTACTACATCAAGCACATGTCGCTCGGCCTGGACCTGCTCATCATGTTCGAGACCATCAAGACCATCCTGCTGCGCCGCGGCGCACAATAATTCCACCAACCAATACGCTGTCATCCCGCGCGAAGTTTGGCGAACACAATTACGAAACTGTCATCCTGAGCGGAGTTTGGCGCGCACAATTACGAAGCTGTCATCCTGAGCGGAGTTTGGCGCGCACAATTACGAAGCTGTCATCCTGAGCGGAGCAGCTCACGTTCTTTGCGAGCTGCGCAGTCGAAGGACCCCGAGGAATTTCGCGCCTCCGCAAACGCCCGCACCTTTCTCCCAATACTCCCGCATTTGCCGCGAAATCCCGCAGCGCAAAAGAGACACAGCCCCAAAGGGCCGTGTCTCTTGTCGAATCAACCAACGCTGAACTTACTTCTTGCCCTTCTCGCGCGCGGCCTTGGCGCTGGCCAGCGCGGCCTTCGCCGTGCCAACCAGAGTGGTAAAGCCCGCCGCGTCGTGCGCCGCAATCTCCGCCAGGATCTTGCGGTCCAGCGCGTTGCCCGCCAGCTTCAGCCCGTTGATGAACGTCGAGTAGCTGATCTCGTTGGCGTGGCAGGCCGCGTTGATGCGCACGATCCACAGCGCGCGGAACTGCCGCTTCTTCTGCTTGCGCCCGCTGTAGGCAAACTTCAGGCCGCGCTCCACGGCCTCCTGCGCCGACTGGTACAGCTTGGATTTTGTCAGGTAGTAGCCGCTCGCGCGATGCAGAATCTTCTTGCGCCGGTCGCTGCGTTTTGTACTCCGCTTTACACGGGGCATTGTCGTTCTCCTTTTGCGTACATCACGGCGCTCTTGCGCCATTTTGGTTACGCCCGGCTGGAGGAAAGGGTTCCTCTTCACACAGGCTATGCAACTCCAAGTCTCGGTGGGATTCGCTAACGCAACTCCCAGGGGCCGTAACGCATTGACCTGGCCCTTTGCTTCCCGGATTGCTTAATTTCAGCTTGCCGGACAGCGGCTCGACTTGAAAGACTCAGTGAAACTCGCGCCCAAACCTCAGGCGTAGGGAAGCATCCGTGCCACCTTCGGCGTGTCCGCCTTGGAGACCAGGACCGATTTGCCGAGGTGGCGCTTGGACTTGGTCTCCTTCGAGGTCAGAATGTGGCGCGTCTTCGACTGCCCGCGCTTGAACAGGCCGGACGCGGTCTTGGTAAAGCGCTTGGATGCGCCCGTATGGGTCTTCAACTTTGGCATTGTGTTTCCTTGGCTTTTCTGGACAACCCTTCAAGTGTAGCCGATTCCGCGCCGGAATGATAGCTCTTCGCCCGCCTGCGCACGCCGGGACACGCCCTGCGCGCCCGCCTGAGTCCATCCTCTCCGAACCACACGCAAGCCATGTACTTTCAAGAGAATCCAAGTTGAAAATTAATTGCGAACCACTCCCGCGCAGCGTAAGGTAATGGAAGAATCCGTCCACCGCCGCGACAGGCCCTTCGCAGATGCAATGAAACAAGCTCCAAGGAGAACACCGTGCCCCTGAATCGCTTTCTTCCCATCGCTGCAGTCTCACTGCTACTGCTGGCGATCGGATGCGGCCAAATCCGGCAGGCAGGGCCCTCCTTCACCCTCTATGTGGTGCAGAACAGCACAGGCGTGGCGGGCAGCAGCGTGATCGAGCTGCCGCTGCTCAACGGGCAGACCTGGCAGGCGCTCGTCAATCCGGCCAACACCGTCTCCGTCCCCATGCAGACCTCGTTCCAGGCGCTGGCCGTCGACACCGCGGGCAATCTCTACGTCTCCGCCAGCGTCGTCACCGCTCCGCCCATGCTCTACGAGATTCTGGTCTATGCGCCCGCCGCCACCGGCTCGGCCACGCCAATGCGCACACTGACCTCTGCCAGCCTCACCGCGCCGGCAACCGCCATCGCCGTCGATGCCACCGGCGAAATCTATGCGCTCAGCGGAAACTCGGTCCTCGTCTTCGCCGCATCCGCCACCGGAACATCGACGCCGGTGCGGCTCATCTCAGGCGCCCACACCCTGCTCAACTCCCCCAGCTCCATCGCCGTGGACAGCGCGCAGAACATCTATGTGGCCAACACCGCCGGCAACAACGTCCTGGTCTTCTCCTCCACGGCCACCGGCAACGTCGCGCCCGCCGGCATCCTCTCCGGCACAACAACCCAGATCAGCGCGCCGCTGGGCGTCGCGCTCGACTCCACCGGGGACCTCTACGTGGCGTCGTTCAACCAGCCCAGCAACTCCTCGCTGGTCCTGGAGTTCGCTCCCGGCGCCACCGGCAATGCCGCCCCCACACGCACGCTCACCGCCGTCGCCTCCTATTCCCTCTCCGGCCTGGCGGTCGATGCCCTCGACAACCTTTACGTGGTCACCCTGGCTCCCACGACGAACCTACTGGCCATCGACGTCTTCACGCCGGACGAAACCGGCAGCACCGCTCCCGTTGAGACCATCACCGCGACCTCATGGACGGCTTCCAACTACGGTCAGGTCGCCGTCCGGTAGACGAATCGTGGTTTTTGCGTCACGGCACAAGGCATTCATGTCAGACCTGGTCCTCTCGATGCGTCTTTGGAGCGGTCGCCAGCGCAACCGTGCCTTCTGGTTCGCATTCGCAGGCGCTACGCTGTTCTCCGTCGCCCTGACCTGGAAGCTGGGATCTGTCTTCCGGGAGCCGGATGCGAATCAGTATCTGGCCATGGCGAACCATCGGAATAACCTGGTCATGCTGCCGTTCGCCTCCCGGCAACTCGGCGTCCTCATCGTTCAGACGTTTGCACATCTGCTGCACCTGTCGATGGCACATAGCTTCTTCCTGGAAGGGGCCTTGAGCTTCGCCGTGTTTCTGGGCACAGTCCTTTATCTTCTGGTCCGCTCCGGCGCACCGCGATGGATGCTCCCGGCGATCGCAGGCCTGTTCTTCTGGGACCCAGCAGCTCGAAGACCTGGCGCTGCCCGATCTTCTCTACGCGGCGTTGCTCTGCTGTTTTCTGCTTCTGCTGTGGCGCGGGCACAGGATGCTCGCCGCGCTGATGATGTTTCCGCTGATGGTCACGCGCGAATCGACGCTGTTGACGCTCGCATGCTTCCTCATCGCCGGAGGGCGCCGCCTCCGCCTGCGCGAGGCCGCCGCGTCAATTCTGGCAACTGCTGCCGGAATGTCGATCGTCCATCGCCTCACACGGGACGCGATGCCCAACCGGGAGCACATCTCGCCCATGTTTTACATGGTGGCGAAGATGCCCTGGAACTTCCTCAAAAACGTGCTGGGCCTGAATCCCTGGGCCAACGTCTACCGCGCATGCGAAGTGCCCCGATGGCAGGTCCCCCTGCACCTGGGGCCCCTGCACGCAATCGGATTCTGCACCACCGACTTCAGCTACCCTCTCCGTGCCATCGCCGCCGCTCTGGCCAGCTTCGGCCTCTTCCCGTTGCTGCTCTTCCAATTGCGCCGGTTGCGCATCGGGCCGGCCAATCGGCCCGGACGCGATGCAATCTTCCTGCGCTTTTGTCTCCTCTACGGCGTCGCCTCGTTCGTTCTCACCCCGTTGCTCGGGGAATCGTTCCTGCGCCTGTACTTCTATAGCTGGCCGCTCTTCCTGGTTGCAATGCCCATTCTGATGGGCGCGGCGAGAGCTTCTCTCGCCTCCACCCCAGCCGCTCTGCTCTTCCTCGCAATGCACCTCTCGCTCTCATGGGGCCTGATGTTCTTCGACCCGTGGCCGGTGATCTGGATCGCCCTGGCCGTTTATCCGGCGGGTTGGCTGCTGCTCCGGCGCGCCTGGCGAACCGGCCCGGAGTCATCCTCCTGACAGAACCTGAGCGAAGTCGAAGGCCCAGAATCTCCGTATTTTGATCGAAGCGCGACAGCCCACTGAGGTCAGCTCTTCCACCCCCGCCACAACCCCTTTAGCAGCCTGTTAATCCCTCGTTTTGCACCGAAATTCACCCCCAGAATCACCCCCGAAACGTGCTATAATTAGCTAGGGATCAGAAGGCTAAGAAACCGCTGAAAACACTGATTTGGCGCGCCTTTTGTGAAATCTTCGGGCCGGCTTCCGGCCCTCGTTTCCGGACCCTGATTTTCGCGGCAGCGCCACCGCCGCATGGAGTGTGAATGGCATCGACCGTAATCAGCCCTGAGCCTGAACTGCTCGCGCTCAATCGGGACGCAAAACCCACCCCCGCGACCCCGTCTTCCGCACCCGAACACAGGGACGGCAGCGGGTACTCCGCGGAAAATATCACCGTACTCGAAGGCCTCGCAGCCGTCCGCCTGCGTCCCGCCATGTACATCGGTTCGACCGGCGAGCTGGGCCTGCACCACCTGGTCTACGAGGTAGTCGACAACTCGGTCGACGAGGCGCTGGCCGGATACGCCACGCGCATCAACGTCACCATCCACGTCGACAACTCCATCACTGTGGTGGACAACGGCCGCGGCATCCCGGTCGACGACATGGTCACCAACGGCGAGAAGATGCCCGCCGTCCAGGTGGTGCTCACCAAGCTGCACGCCGGCGGCAAGTTCGACGCCTCCAACTACAAGGTCTCCGGCGGACTGCACGGCGTGGGCGTAAGCTGCGTCAACGCGCTCAGTGAGGAGCTGGACGTCGAAATCTGGCGCGACGGCTTCGCATGGGAGCAGGACTACGCCAAGGGCGCGCCCATCGGCAAGCTGCGCCGCATGAAGCCGTCGAAACAGCTCGGCACCAAGGTCCACTTCCTGCCCGACCGCTCCATCTTCGCCGTCACAGAGTTCAACTACGACACGCTGGCGCAGCGCCTGCGCGAACTCGCCTTCCTCAACAAGGGCCTGGAGATCACGCTCACAGACGAGCGCACCACCGACCCCAAGACCGGCGAATCCAAGCAGCAGCTCTTCAAGTACGCCGGCGGAATCGCCGAGTTCATCAAGCACCTCAACCGCGGCAAACAAGTCCTCCACGACAAGCCCATCTACATGGAGGCGGAGCGCGACGGCGTCGCCATGGAGATCGGGCTGCAGTACAACGACGCCTACTCCGAGACCATCTTCACCTTCGCCAACAACATCAACACGGTGGACGGCGGCTCGCACCTCTCCGGCTTCAAGACCGCGCTCACCCGCACCATCAACGCCGTCGGCCAATCGCTCGGCCTCTTCAAGGACGTCAAGGAAAACCTCTCCGGCGACGACGTGCGCGAGGGCCTGGTGGTCGTCATCTCGGTCAAGCTCTCGCAGCCGCAGTTCGAGGGCCAGACCAAGGGCAAGCTCAACTCCGACATCGCGGGCACCGTGCAGGCCTTCGTCAACGAGCGCCTCGGCGCCTTCCTCGAACAGAACCCCACCGTCGCCCGCAAGATCATCAACAAGGCCATCGACGCGGCGCGCGCGCGCGAGGCTGCACGCAAGGCGCGCGACCTCACCCGCCGCAAGGGCGCGCTCGACGGCGGAGGACTGCCCGGCAAGCTCTCCGACTGTTCCGAGCGCCAGCCCGACCGCTGCGAACTCTATCTGGTCGAGGGCGAATCCGCCGGAGGCACCGCCAAGCAGGGCCGCGACCGCCGCTTCCAGGCCATCCTTCCGCTGAAGGGCAAGATCCTCAACGTCGAAAAGGCCCGCTACGACAAGATGCTCGGCCACGAAGAGATTCGCGCCATGATCACCGCGCTCGGCTGCGGCATCGGCAAGGACGACTTCGATGTCACCAAGCTGCGCTACGGCAAGCTGATCCTGATGACCGACGCCGATGTGGACGGCTCGCACATCCGCACCCTCCTGCTCACCTTCTTCTTCCGCCACATGACCGAGCTCATCAAGCGCGGCCACGTCTACATTGCGCAGCCGCCGCTCTTCAAGATCAAGAAGGGCCGCTTCGAGCAGTACATCAAGGACGAGCGCGAGTACGTCCAGGTCATGGTCAAGCGCGCCTCCGAAGGAATGGTCCTGCGCCACGGCGACGGCGGCGCACGCATCGAGGGCGAGGCGCTCACCAAATTCATCTCGCAGCTCAACGACTACCTCGGCTTCTTCGACAAGGTGGAAAAGCGCCTGCGCAACCAGCCCGTCACCGAGGCCTTCGCCGAGATCTTCGCGCAGGAGGGCAAAGACTCCGCCCGCCGCGTCGACTTCGAGTCGCCCGCAAAGCTCAAGGAGATGCAGCGCCGCCTCAAGGAACTCATCAAGCCCTTCCACTTCCGCGAGGTCGGCGACATCCTCTTCGACGAGGAGAAGAAGCTCTACTCCGTCAGCTTCACCGACTCGCAGGGCGCGGTGCGCAAGATCGACTGGGCACTCGCCTCCACCGTGGAGAGCCGCCAGATGCTGGCCAAGCACGCGCAGCTCAAGGACCGCATGCAGGCGCCATTCCTCATCGAATACGCCGCCAAGACCGCCAAGGCCGAAGCAGAGGAAGAGCCGGAAGAGATCGCCGCCGAAGACGGCAGCGAAGAGTCAGACGCAGCCGCCAGCCTTCCCGCCACCATCGTCGAGGCCAAGCCCGCCCGCCGCGGTGGCCGGGTCTCGCACGACCCGGTGGAGAAGCAGACAGCGCGCGAGGTCTTCGAGTACGTCATCGAGCAGGGCAAAAAAGAATATCAGGTCCAGCGCTACAAGGGACTGGGCGAGATGACCGCGCCTCAGCTCTGGGAGACCACCATGGACCCCGACCGCCGCTCGCTCCTCCAGGTTCGCCTGGAAGACATCGCCGCCTGCGAGGAGATATTCACCACGCTGATGGGCGAGGACGTGGAATCCCGCCGCAAGTTCATCGAAGAGAACGCCCTCGACGTCAAGAACCTCGACATCTAGGCCGCCGAACCTTACTTCTTCATCAGGAAGACATGCATCGGCGAAATCTCAACCTTATTGAGCCCTGCCTTGACCGAGGGGTCGTTCATCGCGAGCGTGCGCGCCTCCTCTTCCGTCGCAGTCTCAAGCACCGCCATACCGAAGGCACCCTTCGGATCGAGCACCGGCCCAATGATCAACACACTCCCCGTCGCGAATTGGGCCTCCCAGTACTCCTCGTGCTGCTGCATCAGCTTCGCCTCAGCGGGAGTGATGTCGCCAGGGAAGGTCGTGCGCGGAGGGACTAGCTTCATGAAAAAACAGAACTTTTGGGCTGGTGCCACGGAAGGCGCAGCAATCTGTTCCTGCGCTCGAGAGGTGGGCATGCAAACAATCGGCGGGAGTAACATCAAGAGTGAGAAAAATCGATTCATGGCAATCACTCCAATTCTGGTTGACGTTCTGAATATTTATTTCGCTGCGCCGCCCATGTGCCGCACGGTCATCTGTAGAATGCGCGCATTGGGCGGCTGCGAGCAGGCGAAGACGATCGCGTCGGCGATCTCGTGCGGCTCCATCATGGTCGAGTTCTGCACGCCCTCCTCGGTGCGCCCGTGGCCCACGGCGAACTCCGTCTTCACGCCGCCCGGACAGATCACGCCCACCTTGATGTTGTACTTGCGCAGCTCGGCGTCCAGCGCCTGCGCAAAGCCGATCTGCGCGAACTTGCTGGCGCTGTACACCGCCTCGCCCGCGTAGCCCTGCAACCCCGCCACCGACGAGATGAACAATATCTCCCCGCTCTTCTGCGCGATCATCCCCGGCGCCGCGTAGTGTGCGAACAGGAAGCTGCTCTTCATGTTCGAGTCCATCAGCGCGTCGTACTCCTCGACGCTGGTGTCCACCAGGTTCTTGTAGTTACCCGCCCCCGCGTTGTTGATCAGGATGTCCAGCCGCCCGAACTCGCTCTCCGCCAGCGCCACGCACTCCTCGGCCGTCGCCTCGTCGCTTGCGTCGCCCGCGATAAACACGGCCTCGCCGCCGGCCTTCTTGATCGTCTCGCACAGCTCGCGCAGCCGCTCTTCGCGCCGCGCCGTCAACACCAGGTTCGCGCCCTTGGCCGCGAACGCAAGCGCCGCCGCCCACCCGATCCCCGAGCTGGCCCCGGTGATTAGGACCGTCTTTCCCGCAAGGCTGATTGCATCCGGCATGACTCATCTCTCCAAAATTAATAAGAAAAAATGATCTGAAATATTCACGGCGCCCGCAGAACGCTGCGCGGCACCATAGGAATGCTACCATTTCGCCTATGCCCCAACTCTCCGGCGGCCCCGCAGCCCAGGCCGGCGCAGCTCCGCTCCCGCTCGTCGAGGCCCGCGGCCTCATCAAGGAGTACGCGCGCCGCGGCGGCGTCGCCCGCGTCGTGGACGATGTGTCGTTCGCCATCCAGCCCGGTGAGACGCTCGGCCTGGTGGGCGAATCCGGCTGCGGAAAGACCACTGTCGCGCGCATCCTGCTGCGCCTGATCGAACCCACCGCGGGCGTTGTTCTCTTCGAGGGCCAGCCGCTGCCGCCCGCCTCATCCGCCGCCATGCGCGCGCTGCGCCGCCGCATGCAGATCGTCTTCCAGGACCCCTACGCCGCGCTCAACCCGCGCATGACGGTCAGCCAGATTCTCGCCGAGCCCTTCAGAATCCACCGCGAACCTCCCGCGGAGGGCCTGCCCGCGCGCCTCCGCGAACTGCTCCACTCCGTCGGCCTCGACCCATCCGCCCTGCCGCGCTATCCTCACGAGTTCAGCGGTGGCCAGCGCCAGCGCATCAACATCGCGCGCGCCCTGGCCCTGCGCCCGCGCCTCCTCGTCCTCGACGAGCCGGTCAGCTCGCTCAACGTCTCGGTGGGCGCGCAGGTCGTCAACCTGCTGCGCGATCTGCAACGCAAGCTCGGCCTCACCTATTTCTTCATCTCGCATTCGATGCCTCTGGTGCGATATTTATGCGACCGCGTCGCCGTAATGCAGCGCGGTCGCCTGGTCGAGCTCGGCAACTGCACGCAGGTCTGCGACGCCCCGCGCAACCTGTACACCCGCCAGCTCATCGCCGCCACTCCCGAGTTTCCGTCCGCCGCTGACTCGCGGACTCGCTGACCGCTGTCTCGCCGACTCGCTACAATGAAGAGAAGATGGTTCCCAGCCTCAGCGCGCATCTTCCCTACCTCTGGCTGGTCGCGGCCTCGTTGATCGCCGGTGCGATGAACGCGATGGCCGCCGGCGGCTCCTTCATCTCCTTTCCTGCGATGATCGCCATCGGCGTCCCGCCCATTCAGGCCAACGCCACCAACACCGTCGCTCTCTGGCCGGGCCAGCTCACCTCCATCTGGGCCTTGCGCACCGATCTCCGCCGCGACCTGCTTACCGTTGTCGTCTCCGCCGCCATCCTCGGCGGCATCGGCGGCGCCGTTGTCCTGCTGAACACGCGCCCGCGCACATTCATGCATATAGTCCCGTGGATGCTGCTTGCCGCGTCGTTGCTCTTCTGGATCAGCGGCCCGGTCTCGCGCTGGCTGCGCCGCCGTTCCGACACTCCGCACGCCGCCCATGCTCCGGCCATGGTCCCGCTGTTCCTTGCGCTCCTCCTGGTCAACTTCTACATCGGATACTTCGGCGCGGGGGCGGGCTTCCTCGCCATGAGCGTGCTTTCCCTCTTCGGCGTGGAGGAGATGAACGCCGTCAATTCGCTGAAGGTCCTGGGCGCATGTCTCGCCAACTTCTGCGCCGTCGTCACCTTCATCTGCGGCGGCGCCATCGTCTGGCACTACTGCCTGGTCTCCATGGTCGCCGCCGCCATCGGAGGATACACCGGAGCGCAGTACGCCCGCCGCATGGACCCAGACGTGCTGCGCGCCATCGTCGTCCTCATCGGCTGTACCATGGCCGCATACTTCTTCTGGAGACAGCCTTGAGCCTTTGGAGTCAGCCATGAGCCTTGTTCTACAAACCGCCGCAATGCACCTCACCAGCGCGCGCATCGACGACCTGGGCTACGCCGCCGCCCTGCTCACCACCGCCGCCTACGTCCCGCAACTGGTGCGCGTCCTGCGTCTGCGTTCGGCCCGCGACATCTCGCTCCCAACCTTCCTGATGTTTGCCCTCGGCGTCTTCTTCTGGCTGCTCTACGGCCTCTACACTGGCTCCAGGCCCATCATCGCCTGCAACGCCGCCAACCTGTTTCTCTCCATGAGCGTCGTTCTTCTCAAGCTGCGGTTCGACCGTCACCCAACCGAGGAACTCCACCCATGAGCCACGAAGGAATCCGCTTCATCAGCGCCGAAGAAGTCTTGCGCGACTCCGCGCAGGCCGCCGCCCACCAGGGCGAGGGCCTCCCCGCCGACGCAGTCACGCCGCTCAAGGTCCGCGTCAAAAAATCAGAGGGCACCGGCGTCGAGATCGACTGGCGCGACGGCCACCAAAGCTCCTGGAGCTTCCGCTGGCTGCGCGACGCCTGCCCCTGCGCCACGTGCAACGCCGAGCGCGAGACTACGGGCCGCGCCCCCGGCGGGCCCAAACCAAAGCCGCAGGACCCGCTCGCCCTCTACCAGGCCCCGCCGCGCCCCGACGAGGTCACCCCCGTCGGCCGCTACGCCCTCAGCTTCAAGTGGAACGACGGCCACCAGTCCGGCATCTACTCCTGGACCTACCTGCGCAGCGTCTGCCAGTGCCCCCTCTGCAACCCGCCGCGCAGTTCCTGAGACTTCGTCGCGCCTGAAACGTATTTGCGCCTGAGAGCTCTTTCTCCCGAAACGCCTTTGCTCATGAGATAGGCCAGGGCTTTAGCCCTGGCATTCCGGGGCTGCAAAGATACGGGCTTTAGCCCCCGGGACATGCCCTTGACCCGCGCGCACTATAGTCCCAGCAGCCCCAGCGCCTCATCCACCGTTCGCGCCACCAGCACAATCTCCCGCTTCTCCTGGGTCAGCATTCCCTGCGCGACGCACTCGTCCAGAAACGCCAGCAGCGTGTCGTAAAAGCCATTCGTGTTCAACAGCAGCACCGGCTTGGCGTGAATCTTCAGCGTCTGCCAGGCCAGCGCCTCGAACATCTCCTCGAAGGTCCCATATCCGCCCGGCAGCGCGATGAACGCATCCGACCGCGCGCCAATCATGGCCTTGCGCGTGTGCATGGTGTCGGTGACATGCAGCTCGGTCAGCCCCTCGTGTGCCACCTCCTGCTCCACCAGCACGGTCGGAATCACTCCCACCACGCGCCCGCCCGCTGCCAGCGCGCCCTCGGCGACCGCATGCATCAGCCCCACCCTGCCTCCGCCATACACCACGCCAATCTTGCGCTCGGCCAGCTTGCGCCCAAGCTCTTCGGCGACCGCGCGGTACACCGGATCGGCCCCATCGGCCGACGCGCAGAAGACAGCAACATTTTTAATCGGAGAAACAACGGTTGAAGAGACGGCGCTCGGGGGTGGCATCTCAATAATTATCCCACCCCCGTGCATCGCTGGTTCAGTTGAACTTGACCGTCGCGTCCTTCATCGCCGGCATGAACGTAAACAGCACCTCGCCCTTCTGATATTCACCCCCCGTGCTGTCGACGTAGACGGCCGTTCCCAGCGGCGCCTTGATGGTGAGCGTCTGGTGCGACGGCACGGTGTAGACCTTCCCTTCCACCTTCAAGTCCTGAGATGTCTGGCCCTTGTTGTAGACCTGGACACTGATGAGCTTCTTCTGGGTCTGCGTCGCGGTTGTGTCCGGGTTGGTCTTATTGCCCATCTGCCAGGCGTTGGCGGCAACCGGAGCCATGGCTCCGGCAACCAGAAGAACAGCGAGCGAATGAGCAATTGTGCGTGTGGTTCTCGGCATGTATGTGACCTCGTATATCAAGTTGGTGGCCGAATTCCCTGCCCTGGTTCATGGAAATGGGCCGCACTCATCTCTACGCATCACGCCCCGCTCCGGTTCCGCAGAATCGCAAATACTCCGCGCGCGCCGCAATTCGCTATCCACCGCCTTCGCAATTAACATAGACATTGGAGTCTCGCCCGTGTCCCGCCTTCTCGACCACATGAATCCGCAGCAACAGGAAGGCATCCAGGCCGTCGACGGTCCCGTGCTGCTGCTGGCCGGGGCCGGCTCCGGCAAGACGCGCGTCATCACCCACCGCATCGCCTACCTCATCGAGGAGCGCGGCGTCAGCCCCGACTCCATCCTGGCCGTCACCTTCACCAACAAGGCCGCCACCGAGATGTCCGAGCGCGTCGACCGCCTGCTGGGCCACACTTCGCTGGCCAAGCCCCTGCTCTCCACCTTCCACAGCTTCTGCGTGCGCGTGCTGCGCCGCGACATCGAGGCCCTGCGCATTCCGTCGGCCAGCGGCGGCGCGGGCACAGGCCTCACCCGCACCTTCGCCATCTACGACGAGGCCGACCAGTTGGCCGTCGTCAAGGCCGCGCTCAAGCGCCTCGGCCACGACGACAAGCAGCTCAAGCCATCCGTCGCCCTCGGCAAAATCTCCTGGGCAAAAAGCCACATGATTGACCCGCAGGAATATTTTCTTGCTTCCACCAATCCCCAGGAAGAAAAGATCGCGCACATCTTCGAGATCTATCGCAAGGAGCTGCTCAAGGCCAATGCGCTGGACTTCGACGATCTGCTGCTGGAGGCCGTGCGCCTGCTCAAGGCCGTCCCCGAGGTCCGCGAGCGAACCAACCGCCGCTACAAATACCTGCTCATCGACGAGTACCAGGACACCAACCGCCCGCAGTACGAGCTGATGAAGCTCCTTGCCGGCCCCGCGCGCAACGTCTGCGTCGTCGGCGACGAGGACCAGTCCATCTACAGTTGGCGCGGCGCCGACATTCGCAACATTCTCGAGTTCGAAAAGGACTTCCCCAACGTCCGCACCATCCGCCTCGAACAGAACTACCGCTCCACGCAGATCATCCTCGAAGGCGCCTCCGCCGTGGTCGCCAACAACACCCTGCGCAAGGGCAAGACGCTCTTTACCACGCGCGAGGGCGGCTCGCTGATTGGCTTCTACGAGGCCCCCGACGGCGAGAACGAGGCGCTCTTCATCGCCGACCGCATCCAGCAATACCTGCGCGCCGCCGACTCCAGCCCCACTGAAAACGCGCCTCGCTGCGCCGTCCTCTACCGCACCAACGCGCAGTCGCGCCTGTTTGAAGAGGCGCTGCGCCGCTACCAGATCCAGTACCGCATGGTCGGCGGCTTCTCCTTTTACGACCGCGCCGAGGTCAAGGACATCCTCAGCTACCTCAAGCTCGTCCTCAACCCGCACGACTCCATCGCGCTGGGCCGCGTGGTGAACTCGCCCCCGCGCGGCATCGGCAAAACCACCATGGAGACGCTGGAACGCATCGCGCTCACCGCCGGAATCAGCACATGGGACGCTATTGCGCGCGCCACCGAAGACGGCCTGCTGCCTGCGCGTGCCCTCGCCGCGCTGGGCAAATTCCGCCGCCTCATCGAAGACGCCCGTGCCATGCTCGGCCCCGATTTCGTCAACAAACTAGCCGCAGACATCGCCCCCGAAGACAACTCCAGCTCAGCGTCTGCAACCGAATCTGCTACAGATGAATCCGCGCCTCCGGACACCAGCTTCAACTTCAGCTTCGACTCCAGCCCAGTGGAGATGCACACGGAAGCCGAGCCTGGCATCCGCGAAGAGACCAGCGATGCGGCCTTCCGCGCCCCCGGCGACGCCGCAACCCTCCCCGAACTCATCAAGTTTCTCAACGACCGCTCCGGCTACATACGCGCGCTGGAAGACGAGGCCACGCCCGAGGCCTTCTCCCGCATCGAGAACCTTCGCGAACTGGCCAACGCCGCGCAGGACGCCGAGGAGCGCGGCGAATCCCTCTCCGACTTCCTCGACCACGCCGCGCTGGTCTCCGACACCGACTCCTACTCCGCCGACGCGCGCGTCACGCTGATGACCCTGCACGCCGCCAAGGGCCTCGAGTTCCCGCTTGTCTTCCTCGCCGGAATGGAGGAGGGCCTCTTTCCCAACTCGCGCTCGCTGCTGGACCCCACCGGCCTCGAAGAGGAGCGCCGCCTCTGCTACGTCGGCATGACCCGCGCCATGGACACGCTCGTTCTTACGCGCGCCCGCTACCGCCGCCGCTACGGCTCCGAGATGCCCGACGCTAGCATCCCCTCGCGCTTCCTCGAAGAGGTGCCCGCGCGCCTCATCGAAGACCTGGGCAGCCCACTGCCGCGCCCGCAGTTCTCCGGCTCCGCCTACGCCACGCCCTACCCGCAACGCAATCGCTTCGGCCGCTCCAACGGTCTTGCCGCCGCAGGAGAGCGCCACTACAGCTACGAGGACGAAGACCAGTCGGCCGCGAACCCCCGCGCCGCGGCAATCAAATTCTCCACCACGCGCATCGCTCCCGGATCGCGCCCCATCGCTCGCACCGCCTCCACCGGCAACTCCATCGATAACATCGCCAGCTTCTTCGCCGCGCGCGGGCAAAAGGTTCCTAGCGGACAGAGCTTCTCGCGTCCCAAGATTGACACCCCCGCCCCCACCGGCAAGACCGGCCTGCGCCAGGGCTCGCGCGTCCGCCATCCCAAATACGGCGTGGGCACCGTCTTTCGCCGCGAAGGCGATGGGGACGACGCGAAGATTACAGTACAATTTCAACAGCACGGCGTAAAAAAGCTGGTGGAAAAATTTGCCCAGCTCGAAGCTCTCTAGCCACTTCGTCTGGAGAACGTCGCCTCTAACCTATCTTCAGGAAAGCACAGACCACTCATGGCAGACACCAAAAGCATCACCGACAAGATCGAGCGCAAGAAGCTGAAGCGCGCGGCGCGCAAGGCCGCCCCGCCCAAAGGCAAGCGCACTGGCGCGCGCGGCGAGAACAAGTCCAAGGTCAAGAAGGCCGCACGCGGCAAGACCAAGCGCTAGCGTTCTGCGAATGCATTTGCGTTGACGTTTGTTCACGGCTGACTTCGTTTGCAGGAGTTCGACGCTGCCCAGGCAAATCTTCGCCACCAAGTCCATCGACAAGCTGATCGCCGAATCGGAGCGGCCAGACCGCGCCCTGCGCAAATCGCTCGGCCCGGTCTCGCTCACCGCCCTCGGCATCGGCGCCGTCATCGGCTCGGGCATCTTCACCGTCATCGGAGTCGCCATCGGCGGCAATCCCGCCGCACTGGCCAAGTGGGCCGACTCGCCCGTCGTCGATCTCATTCTCGGCCTGCTGCATCACACCGGCGGCGCCGTCGCGGGCCGTCCCGGCGCGGGCCCGGCCATCGCGCTCTCGCTGGTGCTGGTCGCCATCGTCTGCGCGCTCACCGGCCTCTGCTACGCCGAGCTGGCCAGCATGATCCCCATCGCCGGCTCCGCCTACACCTACACCTACGCCACCATGGGCGAACTGATCGCGTGGATCATCGGCTGGGACCTCATTCTCGAATACGCCTTCTCCAACATGAGCGTCAGCGTGGGATTCGCCGCGCACATCGTCGATCTGCTGGACTGGCTGGGCCTGCATCTCTCGCCCAAATGGCTCTCCCCCGCCTACCTTCCGCTCGGCCTGCAGGACCTCGCCGGCAACACCATCTACACTCCCGGATGGCACGCCGGCTTCGACATTCCCGCCTTCCTCGTCGTACTCATCCTCACCGTCATTCTCGTCCGCGGCATCCGCGAATCCGCGCGCACCAACAACATCATGGTGCTGATTAAAATCGCCGCCATCCTGCTCTTCGTCTCCTTCGGCGCCAGCTTCATCCATCCCTCGAACTATCACCCCTTCTCGCCCAACGGATGGACCGGCGTTCTCGCCGGCGGCTCCATCATCTTCTTCACCTACATCGGATTCGACTCGGTCTCGACAGCGAGCGAAGAGTGCAAGGACCCGCGCCGCGACGTGCCCATCGGGATCCTCGCCACGCTCATCGTCTGCACGCTGCTCTACGTCGGCGTCGCCGTGGTGCTCACCGGAATCGTTCCGTGGCGTTCGGTCGCCGGAGACGCCGCGCCCGTGGTCAACGCACTGCGTCGCGTCTCTCTGCTGCCCGGCGGACATCGCCTGCACTTCGTCCGCCTCGCCGTGCTGCTGGGCGCGCTGGTCGGAATGGTCTCGTCGATCCTGGTCTTTCAGCTCGGCCAGGCGCGCGTCTGGTTCTCCATGTCGCGCGACCGCCTGCTGCCCGACGTCTTCAGCCGCGTCCATCCGCGCTTCCGCACGCCCGCCTTCGCCACCTGGGTCGCGGGCTTTCTGGTCGCCATCCCCTCCGGCCTCTTCGACGTGGGCACCTTCGCCGAGATGTCGAACATCGGCACCCTCTTTGCCTTCGTCCTTGTCTCTGCCGGAGTCGTCATCCTGCGCTACAAGGACCCCCACCGTCCGCGCGGCTTCCGCGTCCCCTTCGGCCCCGTCATCCCCATCCTCAGCGTCTTCTTCTGCATCCTGCTGATGGCCGGCCTCCCCGCCAAGACCTGGCTCCGCTTCTTCATCTGGCTCGCCATCGGCCTCGTCATCTACATCCTCTACAGCCGCAAGCGCAGCGAGTTCTATACTGGACAACAATGATCGATCCACACACAACGGCGCCGAGTTCCGGTGAAGTGTTTATTAGCTACAGTTGGGATAGCGAAGAGCACATTAAAAATGTTCTGGAGCTATCGAATCGTCTGCGAGCAGATGGAATCGACTGCATCATCGATCAATATGAAGTGTCGCCTCCAGAAGGATGGCCGCGCTGGATGGATCGGAAGATAGCAGATGCCTGCTTGGTATTAGTGATTTGCACGGAGCCATATCTGAATCGCATAATGGGTCGGGAGGTTCTTGATAAAGGTAATGGTGTAAAATGGGAAGGCAACATCATTTATCAGCATCTTTATAATTCTGGATCAGATAATCGTAAGTTTATCCCTGTAGTGTTGCGAGATAGTGATCGTAAATTTATTCCTGTTCCCCTACAGGGGGCAAGTTTTTTTAGCGTTGAATCGGAAAAGGGTTACGACCGACTTTACAATCGAATACTTGGAATTCCCGTCGCAGACAAGCCTCCTCTCGGTAAGCGCCAAGCGATGCCCAAGAAGGAGGTTAAGACTAATCTTCTTGCATACATTGAAGGCCCAATCGACGTTGAGCTCTGGGATAGGGCAAAATGGCGTGCCACGTTTTTTGCAAATCGGCCAAATTATCCACCGATGCTCGGAATTGGCTTTCTGAACAAGGAACCGGCAGAGCAAATATTTAGTGAGTGGCACCACCGATACGGAACTTGTGATGAGTTTGAGGAACTCCGAATTGCTATCGTGGAGGGCGATGTATCCGGAGAAGATCCTGGATATACAGTCCACATTGGAGTAGATGTGGAGAATACCCTAAAGCGATATAGGCAGGCTGGACTGGAGCTAGAGAATGTAGAATTCTATGCAACAATCAGTCGGCTAAACCGTATGAATCCAACGCCGGAATCGCCGTATCTATCGCTATTCAAAGACTCCTTCAAAAAGAGCGGGGAATATTTGCTTTTCCCGGCGATTTGCGAAAGCGATGGCTCCAACATTCAGCTTGCCCCAAAACTAGGCATTCGAAAACGTGTCCTACATCTCCGAAACACTAAAGACCTGCGATATGGCGATCCTGACTCTGTGGTTCTGCAAACAGGGGAATGGAAGAGGCCATTGACCGACTATGGAAAAGCGAGAGTATAAGTAGCCAGCTATCCCAAGTGAGCGTTCATTCAAATTCAGATCGCCGCTTTCAACTCCAGCCGCTTCGCCGTGGGCATCACCACCATATTGCGTTTCTTCCCGCCATCGAAGACGTACTTGGTCTTCACCATCCCGCGTTCCCGCATCGCCGAGACGTCCCTGCTCACGGCGCGCTTGTCCCGTCCTAGCCGCTCCGCCAGAGCAGTAATCGGAGTTGCCCCATCATCGCGCAACGTGTGTAGCAGCCGCTTCCGTTCCACCGTCAGCATCCCAAGAAGTTGCACCGGATCTTCAAAAATGATGGTCGTCTCACCGGGCAGCGCCTCTCCGCGATCCAGCATCCGGGCATGTTTGTGCGCGCGCTTGAAGAACTCGTCCATGCCGTCCTCCACAACCACAACGCTGACCTTGTGCTTCATCTCGCCCTCCTCAAACTGCGAACCTCATCTTCAAACTGCTTCAGCAATCGCTCGTAGCCTCGAAACGTGAAAACCGTCTGCTCGCCGCAGTAGTGCCGATGGTGGTAGCCGTGAGCGTTGTCATAACCGAGTACACGTCCATTGTCTCCCGCAAACGTCTCCGGATCAATATAGGCCACGCTGTACCGGGACACGGCTCCCGCCTCGTCCCGCCAGACCTCCTCTTTGAGCAAGGGGAGTTTGCGCTTGCCGCCAAGGTACGCCTCGATAACTTCATGGGTCTCTGTCGTCCGCTTGCGTCGAGTCACTAGAGAAAGCTATCACAAGCCATCGATATCCACAGATCATTCCAGGGGGAACCTCGTTTGGTACACGATATCCACGAGTATTTGATGAACTTACCGTGAACGCCCTTGCGGGTCGCGCGCGCAGCTTGCATACTCGCAACAGATGCATGGGAACGGTTCCTGTCGAGACCAATACGTGACCCGATACAGCCGTCAAGACGTCCTTCGAATCCTGCACCTGCGAGCGCGCCAGTTGACCGCGTGGGAGCAAGCGGGGCTGATTCCCGCCAACGAACAATACTCCTTTGAAGACCTGGCCCAGTTGCGCACCCTGCGCGCGCTGCGCGCCACGCGCATCTCCGCCAAGAGCATCCGCGAGTCGGTTGAAGCCATGCGCCGCGCCGCCGGCATGGGCAACCCCTTTACTGAAGCCTCTGCCGTCAGCCACGGAGCGCATCTCAGCTTCCGCCACAACGGAGCGCTGGTCGATCCCGTCACCCGCCAGCTCGCCTTCGACTTCGAGGCAGGAACCAAACGCCAGCTCAGCATCGTCGGCTCTTCTACTCACGCGACCGGCCCAGAGCCCGACCTGCAGGAGCTCTTCCAGCGCGCGGTGCGCCTGGAGGAGGTTCCCGCCACCATCTCCAAGGCCGCCGAGCTCTATCGCCAGATCCTCGCCATGCGCCCTGGCTACGCCGCCGCCGCCATCAACCTGGGCACCATCCACTACAACCAGCGCGAGTTCACCCTCGCCGAGCAGCTCTACCGCCGCGCCACCGAGGCCGACCCCGAGTACGCCCTCGCCTTCTTCGATCTGGGCAATGTGCTCGACGAGATGAAGCGCCTCAACGACGCCATCGCCGCCTACCAGCGCGCCATCGCACTAGTCCCGCAGTACGCCGACGCGCACTACAACCTGGCGCTGGCCTACGAGCGCCAGGGCCATCGCCGCCGCTCGCTGCGCCACTGGCTCACCTACGTCCGGCTGGACCCCGTCGGCCCCTGGGCCAACCACGCCAAGTCGCAGGCCAAGAGCATCCTCAGCAGCGAGCGCCTCTCCATCGTCAGCCGCGCCGGCCGCCTCGTCGCTGCGGGATAGCGCGCCCCTTCCCTCCCTGACCCGCCCTCAGCATCCGCACTCATCCGCCCCCGGATTGTGCCAGCTCCCTCCCGGCCCAAGCAGCGCGTCGGCCGCCTTCGGCCCCCAGCTTCCGCGCTTGTAGACGTGCACCGGGTCGTGTTTCTTCAGCACCGGATCGACCACCGCCCACGCTGCCTCCACCGCGTCCTGGCGCGTAAACAGCGCCCCATTGCCGCGCATGGCGTCGCCCAGCAGCCGCTCGTAGGGCATCTCCTGCCCTGCCAACTCCTCGCACAGGAACAGCTCCTGCTGCTGCCCGACGAACTCCTTCCCCGGGGTCTTCACCCGCGTCGCCAGCGCGATGGCCGCGTCCGGCGACAGGCGGAACCGCAGATAATTCGCCCGCCCATGCTTCGGCATCGAGTCCGCAAAGAGCCGCTGCGGCGCCGGTTTCAACTCCACCAGGATCTCCGTCGCCGTCGTCGCCATGCACTTGCCGGAGCGCAGAAACCACGGCACGCCCGCCCATCGCCACGAGTCGATAAACAGCCGCAGCGCGCAGAAGGTCTCCACGTCCGAGTCGCGCGCCACGTCCTGCTCCTTGCGATAGCCCGCATACTGTCCGCGCACCAGGTCCTCCGGCTTCAGCGGCAGCATCGCCTCGAAGACCTTGGCCTTCTCCGCCTGCACCGCTCCAAAGTCGCGCGTCGCCGGCGCCTCCATCGCCAGCAGCGCCACAATCTGGAAGAGGTGGTTCTCGACTACGTCGCGCAGGCATCCTGCCGTCTCGTAGAACGCGCCGCGCTTCTTCACGCCGAAGTTCTCCGCCATCGTGATCTGCACGCTGGCCACATAGTTGCGGTTCCAGATCGGCTCCAGGAAGGAGTTGGCGAAGCGGTAGTACAGAATGTTCATGATCGCCTCCTTGCCCAGGAAGTGGTCGATGCGGAAGATCGAGTCCTCGGCAAAGACCGCGTGCGCCACGCGGTTCAGCTCGCGCGCCGACGCCAGGTCGCGCCCAAACGGCTTCTCCACAATCACGCGCGCGTCCCGCGCCAGCCCCGCCGCGCCCAGCCCGCGGATCACCGTCTCAAACAGCGACGGAGGAATGGCCAGGTAGTATGCCGGCCTCCGCGCGCCATTCAGCGCCTGGCGGATCGCCGCAAACGTCGCCGGGTCCTTGTAGTCCCCGCTCACATATTCAATGCGCGACAGCAACGCATCCAGCGCGCGCCGGTCCCCATTGTTCTTCGGCGCGGCCCCGCCCGCCGCATGACGGATGCTGTCTGCCACGCGCCGCCGCAGCCGTTCCACGCTCCACTTGGGAAACGCCACGCCGATCACCTGCGCCTTCAGCGCTCCGCGCTTCTCCATCGCATACAGCGCGGGAAAGATCTGCTTATGCGCCAGGTCGCCCGTCACTCCGAAGACCACCAGCGCGTCCGAACGCGTTCCAGCCATCAACCCTTCTCCTTCTCGTCGCCGGTTTTCTCCAGATGCCCGCCGAACTGGTAGCGCAGCGCCGACAGCATTTTGTCCGCGAAGTCGTCCGCGCCGCGCGAGCTGAACCGCTCATACAGCGCCGCGCTCAGCACCGGCACCGGCACCGCCTCGTCGATCGCCGCGCGGATCGTCCACCGCCCCTCGCCGGAGTCCGACACGTGCCCGGCAAACTTCGCCAGGTCGGGGCTGTCGATCAGCGCCTGCGCCGCCAGGTCCAGCAGCCACGACGAGATCACGCTTCCCCGCCGCCACACCTCGGCAACATCCGGCAGGTTCAACTCATACTGGTAGAACTCCGGATTGCGCATCGGGGTCGTCTCCGCATCCAGCGCGGTCGCCTGCTTGCCCTCGTTGGCGTGGCGCAGGATGTTCAACCCCTCCGCGTACGCGGCCATCATTCCGTACTCGATCCCGTTGTGCACCATCTTCACAAAGTGTCCCGCGCCGCTCGGCCCGCAGTGCAGATAGCCCTGCTCCGCCGTCCCGCTCAGTCGCTTGCGACCCGGCGTCTGCGCAATCTCCCCCATCCCCGGAGAGAGCGAGCGGAAGATCGGGTCCAGCCGCGCCACCACAGCGTCTTCCCCGCCGATCATCAGGCAGTAGCCGCGGTCCGCGCCCCACACTCCGCCGCTGGTCCCCGTATCCACATAATGGATGCCCTTCGCCTTCAGCTCCGCGGCCCGCCGAATGTCGTCGTGATAATACGAGTTCCCGCCATCGATGACGACATCGTCCGGCTCCAGCATCGGCGCCAGCTTCGCCAGCGTCGCATCCACCACCCCCGCCGGGACCATCAGCCACACCGTTCGCGGCCTCTCCAGCGTCTTCACAAACTCCGCCAGCGACCCCGTCCCCACCGCACCCACCTTCACCACCGCCGCCACGGCCTCCGCCGACATGTCGTAGACCACGCACCGGTGCCCCGCCTGCGCCAGCCGCCGCACCATGCTCGCCCCCATCCGCCCCAGCCCAATCATTCCCAGTTCCATGTTGCCCCTCCAAAGTATTTATAAGCCGTCATCCTGAGCGGAGCCTCACGCAGTCTCATCGCGGGAGGCGGAGTCGAAGGACCCGATAAACTTCGCCGTCCACAGACACCCGCCAATTTCTCACACAAATCTCGACGTTGTTCGTTCTCCTTCGCCATGCACACCAACTCGGTGCGCCCCTATCTCAGATGCGCCAAAAGTATCCCACGCACCGTCTACGCACAAATCCTAAATCAAATTGCGTATAGAAACAGTAAGGCCCGGACGATTTCGTCCGAGCCCGTGCTTTACTGAACCGTCAGAAAGCCTTACCCCTGCGGAGCCTCGCCTGCCGCCCTGGTCTGCGCCACGTTCCAATCCGCCGCGCCCACCTTGAAGCGCGCGAAGCGCCGCACCGTGATGTTCTCGCCCAGCTTGGCCACCTTGCCCGCCACAATCTGCGCGATCGTCTGTGTCTGGTCCTTGATGAACGGCTGGTCCAGCAGGCAGAACTCCTCGTAGAACTTGCCCAGCTTGCCCTCCAGAATCTTCTCGATCACCGCCGGCGGCTTGCCGGTTGCCGCGGCCTGCGCGCGATAGATCTCCTTCTCGCGCTCGATGTCCGCCGGCGTCACCTCGTCGCGGCCGATAAAGCGCGGCTCGCTGGCCGCAATGTGCATGGCCACGTCGCGCAGCAGCTCCTGGAAGTCGTCGGTGCGCGCCACAAAGTCCGACTCGCAGTCCAGCTCCAATAGCACGCCGATCTTTCCCCCCGCGTGGATGTACGATCCCACCGCGCCCTCGTTGGTGGTGCGGCTTGCCTTCTTGGCCGCCGTCGCCATGCCGCGCTTGCGCAGCACCACGAACGCGGCCTCCATCTCGCCCTTCGCCTCCTGCAGAGCCTTCAGGCAGTCGCCCATCGGCGCGCCCGATTTCTCGCGCAGTTCCTTCACCTGCTTCGCATCGATCTTCACAGCCGCTCCAGTCGTCATTGCTCTCTTCTTCTCCTAATCGACAGATCCGTAAATAAATCCTGCCGCACGTTCAGCGCCTCACACAGAAAGAGCGTGGAGCGGATAACGCCGGCCTCCACGCTCTCTCTTGAGATAATGAAGTCCTACGCGCCGGTCGCTATATGTGCCGGCTCCGCCTCGGCCTCCGGCTCGGTGGCAGCCGCCGGGGCCTTGCGAATGTTTCCGCCCAGCACCGCTTCCAGATCGACGTTCTCGTCGTCCGCAACGTCGTCGACCGACTCCGCCGCGATGCCCGCCGACTCGTGGACCTCAGCCGCATCGATCTCGCCCTCTTCGCCGATGTACTCCGGCGCCACCTCGACCTGCTCAACGTCCGCAACCTCGCTCTCGAACGCCTTCTCCGACACCAACTGCGCGCCCTCGGCGGCCGAGTCCGCAATCTTCGACGTGAACAGCCGGATCGCCCTCAGCGCGTCGTCGTTGCCCGGAATCACATAGTCCACCAGTGTCGGGTCGCAGTTGGTGTCCACCACCGCGACCACCGGAATCCCCAGCTTGCGCGCCTCCGCCACCGCGATGGCCTCGTTGTTGGAGTCCACCACAAACAGCGCGTCCGGCAGCCGCTTCATCGTCTTGATGCCCGACAGGTTCACCGACAGGTGTTTGCGCTCGCGCTCCAGCTTGATGACTTCTTTCTTGGTCAGCAGCTCGTAGCGGCCGTCGGTGGACATGTCGTCCAGCTCCTGCAAGCGCTTCACCGACTTCTGCACCGTGATCCAATTCGTCAGCAGCCCGCCCAACCAGCGCGAGTTGATGTACGGCATCCCGCAGCGGTTCGCCTCTTCGGCCACCGCGTCCTGCGCCTGCCGCTTCGTGCCGACAAACAACACCAGCTTGCCGGTGCTGGTCAGCTCGGTGATAAATTTCGACGCCTCCTTGAACATCTTCAGCGTCTTCTGCAGGTCGATAATGTAAATCCCGTTGCGCTCGCCGAAGATGTACTCCTTCATCTTCGGGTTCCACCGTTTCGTCTGATGCCCGAAGTGGACGCCCGCTTCGAGCAGTTCCTTCATCGTTATGTTTGCCATTCAGTCTCCTTGGTGAAGCCTGCCCGATGGTCTCTCCGGCCGGCTGGATTTATCCCGCGTACGGGAGATTTGACTCCGTGCCTCCGATTGAATTTCTTCGGAGGGTGATGCGAATAGCCGTTGCTCGTTGTTCGTACTCCGATGCTCGTTTCACTCGGGAACGTACAACGTACAACATACAACGTAGAACGCGTTACCGCTTGCTGAACTGGAACCGCGCTCGCGCGCCCTTCTGTCCGTACTTCTTGCGTTCCTTGCCGCGCGAATCGCGCGTGACGAGTCCCTCGGCCTTCAGCGTCTTGCGCAGCTCCGGGTTGAACTCCATCAGCGCGCGCGCAATGCCCAGCTTCACCGCGTCGGCCTGTCCCATCACGCCGCCGCCGCGCACCGTGGTGATCACGTCGAAGGTCTCGCCGATGTCGGCGATGCCCAGCGACCGCCGCGCCGCCGCCCGCTGCTGCGGGGTCACAAAGTACGCGTCGCACTCCTTCTTGTTGACCGTGAACTTGCCGCTGCCGGGACGCAGGAATACGCGCGCAATCGACGACTTGCGCCGCCCCGTTCCGTAGTACTGAACCAAATCCGCCATAAATCTCCTAAATCCTTCCGTCTTTCCTGTTCCCTGTTCCCTAATCCCTGTTCCCTGCTCTTAGATTGCCACCGGCCGCTGTGCCAGGTGCGGATGGTGCGGCCCCTTGTACACCTTCAGCTTGGTCGCCATCTGCCGGCCCATCTTCGACTTGGGCAGCATTCCCTTGATCGACTGCTCCACAATCGCCTCCGGGCGCCGCGCCAGCAGCTTCACAAACGACTCTTCCCTCAGCCCGCCGGGAAATCCCGTGTACCGGCGATACAGCTTCTTGTCCGACTTCAGCCCGGTCAGCACAATCTTCTCGCAGTTCACCACGATCACGTGGTCGCCCACATCGATGTACGGCGTATACATCACGTTGTTCTTGCCCGACAGGATCGACGCCGCCTGCGTCGAAAGCCGGCCCAGCGTCTTGCCCGCGGCGTCCAGCACATACCACTTGCGCTGGATCTCCTTGGCCTTGGGTACCTTGGTGGTGTTGTTCATAAACTCGCGTTACTCCCTGGTTCTGCCGTCTTCCTTCTCCAGCCCGGCGTCGTACGGAAGAGAGTGCTGGCTGAGCCCTGCGTTGTACTTCCATGCACTCCGCCAACCCTCGCGGCGGAACGCCAATCTGCCAAGCTCCATGCGGACCGCCAATCCCATCGGCGGAACGCCAATCTTCATTGCTCCAGCGCAAACGGCGCAGCGAAACGCAGATCGGAGCCAAACCTCGCTCCCTGCGCAAACGCGGAAACCCCTCACCGCCTGGAAGTCGCGCATTGCCTGTGCAAGCATTGCCTGTGGTTGTGGGGGCATTCAGGACAGCCTTGCGTGCAGGCTGCTCCCGGTCTCCACCACGATCCGCCCCATCCTGCTGCATCGACTGGACAAGCTCTACCCACAACCGGGCAAACCATGCCACAGGCGTGCAGCTCGCGGGACTGCGCGAGCTTCCAGATTATCCCACCCCGCAGCCCCGAGTCAACGCGCCGACCGCCTCGGTAGTGGGTCAGTTTGCATCAGCTTTGAAAGGGACGGGCTTCACAGGCTGCGGAAAAACACCTGTTTTTGTCTTTCGGAGGGAGCAGGGGGCTTCAGCCCCCTGAATTAGGCCAATCGAATCAAGGGGCTTTAGCCCCGGGCCTTCTGCTCGTAGCGGCATCAAGCCTTTTTCCGCAGTCGCTTCAGCCCGTCCGTAACGCCCATAAATCATGGGGGACTTTAGTCCCCGAGGGAAAGTCACAGGCAAACAGACCCACTACCTGGCCCCCACAATTCATCCCTAGCCCGCAACCGCAATCTCCGTCTTCTTCCTGGTATGCCCCAATCCTGTGGAAGACCAGCAGCAGCGACGTCCCCACCACCACGCTCGACAGCGCATCCACGGCCAGCATTCCACCCAGCCCATGCGTCGTGTGGAAGTGCCCATCCACCGCCGTCATGTAGCTGATGGGCAGGTTCGCGCTCGCCGACAGCAGCGCAAACTGGGTTGAAGCCAGCGGATTCCCCGACCCCACAATCTCGTACTCCAGCGACGTAAACGCCGTGTAGTTGATCCCGGTAAAGAAGTCGTACATCAGCACGCCCGCTGCATAAAACAACAGCGTATGCGGCGTCCGGATCAACCCCAGCGCCGCCGCCGCTCCGCCGAACCCGGTCAGGATGTACACCGTCCGGCGCACATAGCGCGCGCACACCCAGATCCCCGCCAACGCACCCCAGCGAGCAGGCAATCGCCATGCCCGGCCCATTCAGCGCCGTCACCCACCGCTCCGGCGTATGGAAGTCCGAGCCCACGCCGGAGAACAGGTTGGTCAGCGCAAAACACGCCGTCGGCGAGACGAAGCAGATTAGCCCCAGGATGCATCCCGGCCGCCGGCACACCCGGTACAGGTCTCCGAAGAAATGGCTGAACGTCTCGCGCGCTCCCCGCCTCTTCTTCTTGGGTAGCGGGATAAAGAACAGCAGCACGGTCGGCGCCATCACGGTCAGTCCCAGCAACCCCGCCGCCAGCGGTGCGGCCATCGTCCGCACCAGCACCACCGCCAGTGTGGCAAAGACGCCTGCCGCGCCCAGGTTCGCCACGTTGCTCATCCCGCCCACCTGCGAGTAGTGCTTGTCCTCGATCACGTCCGGCATCCATCCGCCGTGCGTGTTGCCGAACATCACCATCGACGCGCACCCGGCGGTCACCACCGCGGTAAACGCCACCAGGTTCCCCGTCAGCATCGTCGAAACCCCAAGGCACACCGCCGCCACGGCCGCGAACGTCAGCGCATACGCCCGCTTGCTGAACTTCACATCCAGGATGGGGCACAGCAGGAACGCCCAGAAGGTCGGCGAGAACCCCACCGCCGACACCCACGCAATTCGCCCCACCGACACGCCCCGCGCCCGCAGCAGGATGGGCAGCGCGGTCGACACAAACCCGTAGTAGAACCCCAGCGGCGCGATCGCCAGCCCCATCGCCCAGGGCGGCAACTGCCGCCGCTTCCCCGCTCCATTGCCCATCCATCCACCATACCGCATCCCGGCTAAATGCAGCCCTCTATGCTCAGCGAAGGGAGCGCAGCCCTACGAGTCGTCATTCCACCACGCCTCGTCATTCCGGCGCAGCCAGAATGAGTTGTCATTCTGAGCGCAGCGAAGAATCCCCGCATTGGCCGTTGCCGTTGCCTGTCTTATTGGTTTGTCGTTCCCGAAGGGAATCTGCTTCTGCCTTTGCCGTTGCCGTTTCGGAGGGAGCGCAGGGCTTCAGCCCTGCGAATAATCGTCCCTTGAGAAAAGGGCTTTAGCCCCGGGCCTTCCCTCGCCACAAGTCGTCATTCTGGCGCAGCCAGAATCTCCGTATTGGCCTTTGCCCTTGCCTTTTTGCCTTTGCCGTTGCCTGTTCTTAGCTTGTCATTCCGCAGCGCAGCGGAGGAATCTGCTTCTGTCTTTGCCGTTGCTTTTGCCCTTGCCCTCGCCGTACCGCCTCTACCGCCGCCTAAGGCCGCGTCCCCAGCGTATTGTTCTTCACCCCCACCGCAATCGGCGTAATCACCGGTGTCGCCACACCCACGACCTCAACAACATAGTGGTTGCATCCTAGCCATGTATTGCCGGAGCCGTCGATGGCTATGCTGCAGTTATAAATCAATGAACCGGAGCCGTTATATTCGACAAACGTCGAAATGGTAGAGCCCGAATTGGAGAGTTCTGCAAAACCATTCGAGGTTGAAACCCAGACATCGCCCGAGCCATCAATCGCGAGGGCGACGGGTGCAATGCCTCCTGCGGGATAGTCATTGGCAACCCCTGAACTGCTGATCTTTGTCACTTCGGCCTGATTAAGATTTGAAACCCAGGCATTCCCCGAGCCGTCGATGGCAATCCCATTCGGTTGATATAGATAGGGGCTGGGAACCGTTGCCTCCGGAGGCGTATCCGTTGGCCCCGGAAAGGATCGTACCCGAATTGTTGAACTCGGTGACGCTGTTGTTGACATAGTTAGCGGCCCATGCGTCGCCAGAGCCATCGATGGCAACATGCATCGGCACACTCAAATTGCCTCCTGTATACGGAGAACCAGAAACAGGAGAACCCGTACTAGAGAGCCTGGTGACGCTATTGCCGGAATAGTTGCCGATCCAGGCATTGCCCAAGCCGTCGATGGCGATACCGACAGGATCACTCAATCCGCCGCCTGTGTATCCATTGGTTCCTGAAAGAATGGAACCCGTGCCAGAGATCACGGTGACACTATTGCCAGACTCGTTTGTAATCCATGCGTTGCCGGTAGCATCAATAGCTACCCGAGGCCGCTCAAGACCACCTCCTGTGTATCCATTGGCTCCTGAAAGGAAATAACCAGAACTGGACAGCTTCGTTACAGATGTGCCAGCTTCACCAGGAACCAAAGCGAAGCCCGAATTTGGTATCCACACGTTGCCAGAGCCGTCGATGGTAACCAACCCACCAGTCAGACCGCCACCAGTGTAGACAAGAATGATGCTGAAGTTGTCATTCCCCCCGGCATACCCCCCACTGGTGGGCGAGAAGATTGGGGCTAACGAAGCAAGTGAATTGAGAGTCGAGTAATTCGCACTGGGGTGGTGCGCAATGTTGATTGCCGCGGTTGCTGTATCCGTCGGCTTTGTCCCCGTCGCAGTCCCATCCGCCGTCGCAGTCGCCAACAGCGTACTGCACGACGATGCTGTATTCACGCAGCTCGCCAGAATATTCGCCAGTGTATTGATCTCCGTCTGCGGAACTAATCCGTTGCCGGAAGGAGTCGTAGCCAGCGCGGTGCCGTTCAACAGACTCACCAGGTTCGCCGCATTGGCAAACGCATTGGCAATCCCCACCTGCGCCAGCGCCGTCCCCGAACTCGACACATGCGTCGCGTCCGTCGCAAACCCCGCAAAAGAGTACGCCGCCGCAATGGTCGTCACCTCGTTCACTGTCGCGAAAATCGCAGGACTCCCACTCGCGGGGCAGCTCCCAATCGCCGCCATCAGCCCCGCCGCAGCATTCCCACCGCCCAGCGCATACAGATAGAGCTGCTGTCCACTGGTGCATGTGTAGTCTCCCGTCAGGCTGAATCCTCCACCCGACCCGGTCGCCACATACGCGCCCACCGAGTCCGAAGTCCCCGTCTCCGCCGCACTCAGGAGAGACACCGAAGCGTTGCTGCTCGATGCCGCAAGTCCCGCGCCCCCATACCCCGTCGTGTTCGCCGCAAACAGGTAAACATGCGCGCCCGCAATCGGCGTCGCCCCGCCATACACCAGCCCAGTCAGCGCCACATCCGACAGCGGAGCCACAGCAATCGTCGCCTTGCTCGTCGCCGATCCCGTCAGGTTGCTCGTGTTCGTCACCGTCAGCGACACCGTGTACGTCCCAGCCGCCGCATAGGTATGCGTCGGCGTCGCGCCCGTCCCAGTTCCGCTGTCGCCAAAGTTCCACGCATACGTCAGCGTCTCGCCCTGCGGGTCGCTCGATCCCGCACCGCTAAAGCTCACCGCCGTTCCCGCCGTCCCCGTATAAGGCCCACCCGCGTTCGCCACCGGAGCCTTCGCGGTAGGGGTGGATGAAGGGCTGGAAGAACCGCCGCACCCTGCAAGGAAAACAAGACCGCACACCACAACCGCAAGGCCCGAACGCATGGAACTCTCCTTTGGAAGTCCCAAGCAGTTTACCCCCCCCCGCAATTCTTCCACCAATAAAAACAGGCGAACTCAACCGAGTCCGCCCGTCGATTAATTCCCGAAATGTCCTACTTGGCTGCGACCGCCTCTGCCGCGCCGGCCTTCAGCGCCGCTGCTTTGTCCGTCGCCTCCCAGGTGAAGTCCTTGCTCTCGCGCCCAAAGTGCCCATACGCCGCGGTCGCCTTGTAGATTGGCCGCCGCAGGTTCAGGCTCTCGATAATGGCCTTCGGAGTCAGCGCGAAGTTGGCCCGCACCAGCGCCTCCAGCTTGTCCTCGTCCACCGTGCCCGTGCCAAACGTATCCACCAGAACGCTCACCGGCTCGGCCACGCCGATGGCGTATGCCAACTGCACCTCGCAGCGCTCCGCCAGCCCCGCCGCAACGATGTTCTTGGCCACGTAGCGCGCCATGTACGCCGCCGAGCGGTCCACCTTGGTTGGGTCCTTGCCGCTGAACGCCCCGCCGCCATGCCGCCCCATGCCGCCGTATGTATCCACGATGATCTTGCGCCCCGTCAGTCCCGTGTCGCCCATCGGCCCGCCGATCACAAACCGCCCCGTCGGATTGATGTGGTACTTCGTTCCCGCGTCCAGCAGGTTCGCCGGAATCACCGCTTGGATCACGTGCTTCAGAATGTCGGCCCGCAGCTCCTCGTTGCCCACGCTCTCGGCGTGCTGGGTCGAGATCACCACCGCGTCCACCCGCACCGGCCTGTGGTTCGCGTCGTATTCCACCGTCACCTGGCTCTTGCCGTCGGGCCGCAGGTACGACATCAGCCCGCTCTTGCGCACCTCGCTCAGCCGCCGCGTCAGCTTGTGCGCCAGCGAGATCGGCACAGGCATCAGCTCCGGCGTCTCGTTGGTGGCATAGCCGAACATCATGCCCTGGTCGCCCGCGCCGCCCGTGTCCACGCCCTGCGCTATGTCGGGCGATTGCTTGTTGATGGTCGAGATCACCGCGCAGGTGTTCGCATCGAAGCCGTACAGCGCGCTGTCGTAGCCGATCGCCGCCACCGTCCCGCGCACCACGCCCTGGAAGTCCACATACGCGCTGGTCGTGATCTCGCCCGCAACCACCACCAGCCCGGTGCAGGTCAGCGTCTCGCAAGCCACCCGGCTGAACGGGTCCTGTTCCAGGCAGGCATCCAGAATCGCATCCGAGATCTGGTCCGCCATCTTGTCCGGATGGCCCTCGGTCACGGATTCACTGGTAAACAAAAATCGGTCGCGCTTCGCCAAAACAACACCTCCATCGCATCAAGTTCAGATTTTCTGCAACCCTGCAATTTTACCCTCGCACCCCGGTTGCGGCAAAACTTCGACCTCCTCCGGCGAGAACCGGCCCTCGAACCGCGAGATCCTGCATTGGTTGGCAATCGGTTGGCAGTTGCGCCAGTCCGGCAGTCGCACCAATCGCGGACCAGACCAAATCGCCGCACTCCCCGCTTCGCTTAAATAAAAACGGCGCCTGCCGCTGAGGGCAGGCGCCGTTCCCTTGCTTTGGGTTAGAAGTTGATCTTGCCGGCAACCTGCAGGATGCGCGGGTCGCGCGTCGACGTAACCCTGCCAAACGTGCTGGTAGTTGCCGATGTTCCAACCGACCCCCAGTTGACGTGGTTCAGGACGTTGAAGCCCTCGCCGCGCAGCGTGAAGGTGATGCCGTGGACAAGGTTGAAGTTGCGGAAGATACCCACATCCACTCGATTGAAGCCCGGGCCTTCCACCACTCCGCGCTTCTCATTGCCCACCTGGAAGCTGGAGGCCGGGGGAGCTACGAAGGCCGTCGGGTTGAACCAGAACCCAGAAGGCCCCATAGTCTTGAGATTCAACTTACCGTAGCCATTGCTCGGATTCAGCACCTGGTTTGGACGCAGATTAGCCAAACTCGGCCCAAGAATTCCCAGGCCTGCTGCATCGGTTACCACGCCGCCGTTGGTCGTACCGTTATATGTGCTGGTCAGCCCGCCATAGTTCACCGTGCCGCCAGCCAACATGGTGGCTGTCAGCGGAAGACCGGAACTTCCCGAATAGATGCCGGACAGCTCCCATCCGCCGAGGACGCGTCCCATCAGGTCCTTCTGCTCTTTCATCCAGGGAAGCTCCCACACTGCGTCGACCGTGAGAATCTGGTTGCGGTTGTAAGCGCTGGGACCGTATTCACCCGCCAGGTTGTATGTGTTCTGCGCTGCCGTGGCAGAGTCGTCCTGCGCGTTGGTCAGGCCGCGGCTCCATGTATAGTTCACATCGATCAAGCTCTTGCCGCTGAACTTCTTGGTCATCTTCGCCTGCAGCGAGTTGTAGTTCGAGTTGAAGATGTTCAGCATTGTGTTGATCGCGGTGTAGCCCAGGTACGGACGGATCTGGTTCAACGGGGCCTCGCAGAGCGCGTTGCTGAACCCGCTGCAGCCAGAGACCTGGTTGTAACCGATGCTCGTCTGGGTGAACGCGCCCGGTTGCACCTCGTTGACGTCGACCGCGCCCTGCAGATGCGTCCCGTGGTCCCCGAAGTAGCCCACGTCCAGCGTCATCGTAGGCGTGATCGCCTGCTGCGCATCCAGCGAGAACTGCTGAACGTATGGCGTCTTGTAGATCACCGGAGAAGCGTACAGCGAAGGTGGGGCCCCGCTGACCAAAGCGCTGGCGCCACCGGAGGAAAAGTAAGTCGGGCTCAACACTGCTGTCAAATAGATGCCCGTACTCACATACGGCGGATTGTTGAACACCTCCATCTCGTATTGGTGGACAGACGAATCGTCGAACGCCATCCCGTAGCCGCCGCGCAGCACCGTCCTGCCGTTCCCGAAGACGTCATAGGCGAACCCAACGCGCGGCGCCCAGTCGTGCTTCTCCGCCTGCCCCACTTCCTGGCCGAACGGAGAACCATGCTGCTCGATCGGCGGCGCTCCCGATGGCTCCTTGAACGGGAAGTTCAGGGAGGCTACCCCTGGAGCGTTCTCGGCCGAGATAAAGCCCGGGCTGCCCAGGATGATGCCATCCAATGGGTCCGCAATCATATTCGGCTGGTAAGGATTCAACCCATTCACATTGGGGCAGTTGGCCAGCGTGTAGACGACCGTCACGCCGGTCGTGGTATACGAATACGACGGCGTCGTCTGACCGGCCATCGTGCACAGGTAGCCGGTGCTGGCAATCGTCTCCGCGTTTAGAGGCCGATAGGCCGCCGGACTGAAGTTGCTCAGTTCATTGCCCAGGTCGTAGGGCTGACCGAAGTAGCTGTAGCGAACGCCCAGGTTCACCGTCAACCGCCGCGATGCTCTCCAGTCGTCCTGTCCATACAGTTCGATCATGTTCTCATTGAGGTTTGCAACCGTCGCCTGGCTCGCCTGCGTAAAGCCTCCACCCGCATTGCCGATCAGGAAGTTCGCGAACTGGGAATCGAACGGACTGGGCGCAACCACGCCCGTGCCAAGCCCGGCCAGTTGGGTGGAAGACGGCGTCGCCGCGGCAAGAAAGGTATAACTGCCCTGGTTGTTGGTGCCGGTGGCGCTCTCCTCCGACTGGTAGTGGTTGTATGTCAGGCCGAACTTCAGCGTGTGCTGCCCTTTGATCTTCGTCATACTGCCAAATACGTTGTGATTGACACTGCGGTCGTTATAAATGCCGTTGCTGGCGATGTTCGGCCCATTGATCCCATAAAACGTGAGGGACGGAACCACGCCGGCCGCAGCGGGGTACGGAAGCGTCGGTGCGATGCCGGAGATTGCAGCGGCTCCGACCGGAGTGCTGACGACCTTGCCTAAACTGTAGGCGTAGCCCATATCGAAGAGCAGCGACGGACGCGCCGCAATCGTCATGTGCCCCACCTGCTGGATGCCCGGCGACTTGGTAAATGTTTCCGATACCCCAGCTAACCCGTTTGCATATATCTCAGGCATTGGATTGCTGCCGGGAAACAGCCCGGCGCCCTCGACCGTGGGTATGCTGTCATTCATATACCGGTAAAAGATGTTGGTCTTCGAGTTGAGCGCATGGTCGACGCGCACAATCTCCTGCGTTTCGTGGAAGATGTTGCGCAGGTTGCTGATCAAAGTATGCGGGTCGAGACCGGCCGAGATGTCCGCCGCGCTGGGAGGCAGGGGAACGCTGTTGTAGATGCTGTTGACATAGGCCTGCGACGTCGCTGAAATAAAGCCCGTGGTGCCCGCGAAGGTCGTGACGTAGGTAGCGCAGGCTCCTGTGTTGGGGGCCTCGCACACGGCCACAGGGCCGGTTCCACCCGTATACTGTCCGCTCGAGTTTGTCAGATAGGCATTGGTAAAGTCGCCAGCCCGTTCCCCGGCCGTCGGCACATACGACGTCAAGCTCTGGTACTGCACCACCCGCCGGAACTCCTGCGAGTAGAAGAAGAACGTCTTGTCCCTGCCGTTGTAGTAATGCGGAATCACCACCGGTCCGCCCACGGTAAAGCCGAAGTCGTTGTAGCGCAGCGGGGGCGTCGGCGTAATGGGCGGGGTCAGTTTGTTGAAGTAGTTGTTCGCGTTGAACACGTCGTTGCGGAAGTACTCGTACGCTCCGCCGTGGAAGGCGTTGGTGCCCGATTTGGTCACCACATTGATCTGCCCGCTGGCGCTCCGGCCATACTCCGCCTCGTAGGTGCCGCGAAGGGTCACAAACTCCGAGATGGCATCCACGCTGGGATACGCCAGAGGCGTCATGTTTGCCCCTGAGATGGAAGACGCTCCACCGCGATTCACGTTGTCCGCGCCGTCAATCGTCCAGTTGTTGGCTGTGGGCCGCAGCCCGTTAATCGAGAAAAGTGCCAGGTCCGTCATGCCCAAGGGGGATGACCCACCCATATACAACTGGTCTTTCGTGTCGCTGCCGTACGACACGCCGGGCTGTAGGGTCAGCAACTGCTCATAGTTCCTCGTCACCAGCGGCAGCTCGCGCACCTGCGTGCCCGAGACCAGCCCCTCGCTCATGCCGTTTTCCAGGTTTAACGCCGCCCGGTTTGCAACCACCGAGACCGTATCGCTGGCGCTGCCGGCCGCCAGTTTCCGGTCGAGCTTCAGCGCATCGTTGGCGTGCAGGACTAGCCCCGAGACGGTGGTCGTCTTGAACCCCTTCATGGCAATGGTCACGGAGTAATTCCCCAAGGGGAGCGAACTCGCCATGTAGTAGCCAACCTTGTCGGTCTTCAGGGACCGCTCCACGTATGCCCGGTCGGTGTTCGTCAGGGTCACGACGGCGCCGCTCACGCTGGCCCCCGTTGCATCCATGACCGTCCCGCTGATGCTCCCCGAGACCTCCTGCGCACGGGCCAGGACCGAACCCACCATCAACAGTACAACCCACACAGCACCGCGAACCCAGCGTCTAGACAGCGTCATCTTCATCTCCTGAAAAACCTACTTGCCTTACATCCAACGGGCTTTGCCGGCCTTTTTAATCTGCGTTAACCTTCAGTTCGCCGGGCCTCGGTACACACAAACGCCGAAGAGCGGTCGTGCCGTATATGCAACGCGCAGTGGCAAAATTATTCTCAGCGCGAGCGAACAGACAATTTCAATCGAGGAAACAGTAAATTACCTGGAGGGGGCATTGTCAACAGAAGACTTCAAAACCCTCCAAACCGGTATCGCGGGGATCAGCCCCCGGTGGGTGGCCAGCCGCCATCCGCACCACCCCGCCAGCGCCAGCGCCGCCAGCACTCCCCCCACCCTCACCCACCTCATGCCCATGCGGCGGCGCAGCACAACCCGGCTGTTTTTGACGTTTTCCGCGAATTCGGCCCACTCCGTCCCGGCCGGCTCGCTCACCCCGCTCTGCCGGCAACTCTCCTCGAAACGCCGCATCCAGGCGTCTTCCTCCAGCCCCAGGGCGCCCAGGTAGCTGCGCACAAATCCCCGCCGGAAGACGCCCCCCGGCAGCGCCCCCAGCGCTCCCGCCTCCAGCGCGCGAATATGCCTGGCCGGCACCTTGGTCGCCGCGCAGATGGCCTCCACAGCCACTCCGCGCTCTTCGCGAGCCCGCCGCAACTCCTCGCCGAATGCCGCCGCTCCGCCCTCTTGCGCCATGCTCCTCGCCCAAACCCAGCCGCTCCAACCATAAGCGATCGCAGACGCCAAATCAAAGATTATTGGCCCTGCTTCGCCTCCCCGGAACCTGCCTCGCCCCTCCCCCGCACCCCCCATCCCCGCCCATCATGAATCCTGCCCGCGTCACGCGCCAAGTGAGCGCACTCTGCAATCTTCAGACAACTCCTCCCTCGCCGCCTGTGCCGCGCCTGCTCGAAACATGGCTTGGCCTTCCGGATTGGCTCTCGCACCACAGGCTGTTAGACTTGGTTCG